>NZ_AP019740.1:0-1200000 GCF_006757745.1 Acinetobacter radioresistens DSM 6976 = NBRC 102413 = CIP 103788
ATGCTTTGGACGGACTGCTTAACTCGCTTGCGACAAGAGCTCTCTGATAATATCTTTGCGATGTGGATTCGTCCTCTGGTGGCTGAAGAACTGGAGGATACTTTACGTTTATATGCGCCTAATCCTTATTGGACCAGATATATTCAAGAGCATCATCTAGAATTAATCACAATTCTGGCTGAACAAATGTCGGAAGGCCGTGTACGTAAGGTTGAGATTTTAGTAGATTCCCGGCCCGGCGCTATTTTATCAGCAGCGGAGCAGCCAGCCACTACTACGGCTGCATTAGAGCACCCGGCTTCTATGCCGGTATCGCGTCCTAAAAAGGAAAAAGAAGCTGAACCGGCCAAACAGAATAAGAAGCGTCTTTTAAATCCACTTTTCACTTTCGCACTTTTTGTAGAAGGGCGCTCTAACCAGATGGCAGCAGAAACGTGCCGCAAAGTACTGACACAGCTTGGTGCATCCCAGCATAATCCCTTATTTCTGTATGGACCTACCGGTTTGGGTAAAACACATCTGATGCAGGCTGTCGGTAATGCGCTATTACAGGCCAAACCTAATGCACGTGTCATGTATATGACTGCGGAAAGTTTTGTACAGGATTTTGTCAGTTCTTTACAGCGTGGCAAGGTTGAAGAATTCAAAAAAAATTGTCGTTCCTTGGATTTATTATTGGTCGATGATATTCATCTTTTAGCGGGTAAAGAAGCAAGTCTGGTCGAGTTTTTCTATACCTTTAATGCTTTATTGGATGAATCCAAGCAGATTATTTTAACTTCAGACCGCTATCCGAAAGAATTGACTGAACTGGATCCACGTTTGGTTTCCCGTTTTTCCTGGGGCTTATCTGTTGGAGTCGAGCCACCAGACATTGAAACACGGATAGAAATCCTGCTGAAAAAAGCTGAAAGCAATGAGATTGATTTGCCCCGTAACTGTGCTTTATTTATTGCACAGCAGGTGGTTGCCAATGTTCGTGAACTTGAAGGCGCGTTAAACAAGGTTGTCGCTATTTCCCGGTTTAAAGGAACCGCAATTGATCTGGACGTGGTACGAGAATCCTTAAAAGATGTTTTGGCGATTAGGGCCCGAACTATTAGTGTAGAAAATATTCAGCGTGTGGTGAGTGAGTATTTTCGTATTCCCCTCAAAGAGCTGGTCGGGCCTAAAAGAACCCGAATTTATGCACGTCCTCGTCAATTGGCAATGGGTTTGGCGCGTGAATTAACTGGTGACAGTTTTCCAGAAATTGGCATGGCTTTTGGCGGGCGAGATCATAGTACAGTCATGCATGCCTGCGAAAAAGTCCAGAGCCTCCGTGCTGAAGATCCGATCTTTAATGAGGATTATAAAAACCTGCTGCGCCTGTTGCAGAGTTGATCAATCCGGATTCTTGCAAAGTGCTTGAAACTGCCGCATAGTACACTGCTAAAAATTATTTTTTTATCTGTCTTCAGTTGTTAGAGGAATGAATCGTGCGTTTGAAAATCGCTAAAGAGAGCTTACTCAATGTTCTATCACATGTGGTAGGGGCGGTCGAACGTCGTCATACCCTGAACATTCTTTCAAACGTTAAAATTCAGGCGAGTCCGCAGGCTCTGACAATCACCGGGTCTGACCTGGAAGTTGAGCTGGTGGCCAGTACCGGCTTAAGTGAGGGAGCCTGTTTACAGCCGGGTGAAACTACTGTGCCGGCACGTAAACTCATGGATATCTGTAAGTCACTACCAAGTGCTGCTTTAATCGATTTACAAATCACTGAAGACCAGCGCTGCATTTTAAAGTCTGGAAATAGCCGTTTTGTACTGGGAACCTTACCTGCTGAAGATTATCCTTTACTTAATCATGACAATAGTCAGGGTACTCAGGTTCAAGTTACCCAGCGTGAACTCAAGCGTCTGTTTGAAAAAACTGCTTTTGCAATGGCAGTGCAGGATGTCCGTTTTTATCTAACCGGCACATTACTGGAAATTGATGAAGCTCAATTGCGTGCTGTAACTACCGATGGTCACCGTCTGGCATTGTGTGAAACCTTGGCATCTTCTACCGCTTCTCAGTCAGTACAGGCAATTGTTCCACGTAAGGCAGTAGCAGAACTGCAACGCCTGCTCAGCATTGAAGATGAACAGCTTACGTTACTGATTGGCCGTGAACTGTTAAATGTTACAATTCAAACCCCAAGCCGTGACAAGGAACAGGGCGAGATTACAGTACGTTTCACGACTAAACTGATTGACGGGAAATTCCCTGATTATCGTCGCGTTATTCCACGTGGTGGTGATAAAACTGTCCAGATCGCGCATGACGTATTTAAACAGTCATTGCAACGGGTGGCGATTCTTAGTAATGAAAAATTGCGTGGTGTATTCCTCAATTTTAATGCAGATTCATTACAGCTTCGAGCCAACAACCCGGAGCAGGATGAAGCGATTGAGGATCTGGCTATTCAATATAATAACTCTCCGCTAGAAATGTCTTTTAATGCACAATATCTGCTTGAAGTGCTGAACGTACTAGATGGCGATGATGTTGTTATGACCATGACTGAAGCCAATCAGTCTGTGCTGGTGCAAGACCCTGCCCAGCAGGACCAGACTTATGTTGTCATGCCAATGCGTGTCTAGACTTAAAGCTATTTTATGTATATTACGCGTTTAAATATCGAACGTGTCCGGAACCTTTCAGCGGTTGCACTCTCTGAGTTGCAGCCGTTTAATGTTTTTTACGGGGCCAATGGTTCAGGCAAAACCTCGATTCTTGAGGCGATTCATTTGCTGGCCACAGGCCGCTCTTTTCGAACTTATATTCCCAAACACTACATTCAGAGTGGTGCTTCAGACACGATTGTATTTGCACAGTCTGCTACCGAGAAAATTGGCATGCAAAAAATGCTCTCGGGTGAGCAGATAATTAAAGTGAATGGCGATACGGTCGCAACTCAGGGTCAGCTTGCTAAAATGCTGGCATTACAATATATCGACCCACTCAGTACGGATATCATTGACCATGGAGCCAAACCGCGGCGACAGTTACTGGACTGGCTGATGTTCCACGTGGAACCTGAATTTTATCAGACATGGCAATATTATTCTCGCGCACTCAAGCAGCGTAACAGTCTGCTTAAATCCCGCCAAACTCTAAGTGTGGATGAGCTTGATCCATGGAACAAGATGTTGGCCAGTTATGGTGAATTGCTCCATGCTCAACGTTCACAGGTGATGGAGCAATGGAAGATTTATTTTAAACAGGATTTAAGCCAGCTTTTACCTGATCTGGAGATTGAGCTAGACTATGTATCCGGTTTTCATAGTGAGCAGGGGCTTTATCAGGACCTGACGTTATATCATCAGAAAGACCTGGATAGACGCTATACCGAGTATGGACCACACCGGGCAGACCTACGCTTGAAAACACCACTTGGAGATGCGGATAACATTCTTTCAAGAGGACAAAAAAAACTATTAATTATGGCCTTAAAACTCTCTCAGATTGCAATGTTGCATGCGAGCAATAAGGAAACTGTGGTATTATTAGATGATCTGACGGCAGAATTAGATTTAACCGCACAACAACGTTTAATTGAGCGATTGAGCCAACTTGGTAGTCAAGTTTTTATTACCACTCTAGAGCATAAATCGGTACAGCAGCATTTGCATGATCTGTCTATTTCCTATCAATTATTCCATGTTGAACACGGTCAAGTCAGTGTCGTTCAGCAACGATTTAACCCATCTTTGGATTGATCCATTTTACACTAGGGAGAAACCATGAGTTCAGAATCTCAATCTGCCTCTCCAACAGAACACACCCAAGAAAAGGCTTATGATTCCTCTAGTATCAAGGTATTACGTGGCCTAGACGCAGTGCGTAAACGTCCTGGTATGTATATTGGTGATACAGACGATGGGACAGGGCTGCACCATATGGTATTCGAGGTGGTCGATAACTCGATTGATGAAGCACTGGCTGGACACTGTGATGAAATTCTGGTGACCATTCATGAAGATGAATCTGTGAGCGTATCTGACAATGGCCGGGGTATTCCAACCGATATCCATCCGGAAGAGGGTGTCTCTGCTGCAGAGGTAATCCTGACAATTTTGCATGCGGGCGGCAAGTTTGATGATAACAGTTATAAAGTCTCTGGTGGCCTGCACGGTGTAGGTGTATCGGTTGTTAATGCTTTGTCGAGCAAGCTTGAGCTGACTGTACAGCGTGCAGGACAGATACATGAGCAGGAATACCAGCACGGTGTACCTCAGTATCCGTTACGTGTCGTGGGACAAACTGAACGTACAGGTACTAAAGTCCGTTTCTGGCCGAGTGCTGAAACCTTTAGCCAGACTATTTTTAATGTCGATATTCTGGCACGCCGTCTGCGTGAGCTGTCCTTTCTAAATGCCGGTGTCCGTATTGTTCTGCGCGATGAACGCATTAACCTTGAACATGTATTTGACTATGAAGGTGGTCTGTCCGAATTTGTTAAATATATCAATGAAGGTAAAAATCACCTGAATGAAATTTTCCATTTCACCACTCAGGCTGAAAATGGAATTGGTGTTGAAGTGGCGTTGCAGTGGAATGATTCTTATCAGGAAAATGTACGCTGCTTTACCAATAATATTCCGCAAAAAGATGGTGGTACCCATCTGGCTGGTTTCCGCGCAGCACTAACCCGTGGCCTGAACAGCTATCTTGAGAATGAGAATATTCTTAAGAAAGAAAAAGTTGCAGTAACAGGGGATGATGCACGTGAGGGACTGACTGCTATTGTGTCAGTTAAAGTTCCAGATCCTAAGTTTTCTTCGCAAACCAAAGAAAAATTGGTGTCCAGTGAAGTTAAACCGGCAGTCGAACAGGCGATGAATAAGGCGTTCTCTGAATATTTGCTTGAGAACCCGGCAGCAGCCAAGTCTATTGCAGGTAAAATTATTGATGCAGCACGTGCCCGTGATGCAGCACGTAAAGCCCGTGAAATGACACGCCGTAAAAGTGCACTGGATATTGCCGGCTTACCTGGAAAACTGGCTGATTGTCAGGAAAAAGATCCCGCCTTGTCTGAGCTGTTTCTAGTCGAGGGTGATTCGGCAGGCGGTTCTGCCAAGCAGGGCCGTAACCGTAAAATGCAGGCGATTTTACCGTTAAAGGGTAAAATTCTAAATGTAGAGCGTGCCCGTTTTGACCGGATGATTTCTTCTGCTGAGGTCGGTACACTGATTACGGCATTAGGCTGTGGTATTGGACGTGAGGAATATAATCCGGACAAGCTGCGTTATCATAAGATTGTGATCATGACAGATGCTGATGTCGACGGTTCACATATTCGTACGTTACTGTTGACATTCTTCTTCCGTCAAATGCCTGAACTGGTAGAACGGGGTCATATTTATATTGCTCAGCCGCCTTTATATAAACTGAAAAAAGGCAAGCAGGAACAGTATATTAAAGATAATGATGCTCTGGAAACCTATCTGATTTCCAATGCAATTGATGATCTGTCTCTGCATGTCAGTGTCGATGCGCCAGCAATTAATGGACAGGCATTGGCTCAGGTGATTCAGGATTACCAGGTTTCACAAAAGAGTCTGCACCGATTAACCTTGCGTTATCCTGCGACCTTGCTTGATGGTCTCTTGGCGCTAGAAGCTTTTAAAATGGACCAGAACCATGATGAAAGTTATGTCCAGCAATGGGGTGAACAGTTACGTTCACGTATTGCAGACATGCAGTCTAGCTTACGTCCTGAATTGAGTCTTGAAAAATTTGAACGTATTGATGCAGATGGTCAGTCCTCGGCGCTTTACTGGCCACGGATCACTGTTTATGTGCATAACTTGCCACATCATTATCTGCTTGATGCCGGATTGCTGGGCTCTGCCGAATATGCCCGACTGCTCAAGAATTCAAGAAGCTGGTTCAGCCTGATTGAAGAGGGTGCTTATCTTGAAAAAGGTGAGCGTCGTGTACAGGTCAGTAATTTCCATCAGGTCTGGCAGTTCATCTTGCAGGACTCACGCCGTGGCATGATGATTCAGCGTTATAAAGGTCTGGGTGAGATGAATGCCGAGCAGCTCTGGGAAACCACGATGGACCCGGAAAATCGTAATATGCTGCAAGTGACTATTGATGATGCAATTGAAGCAGACCGTATGTTCTCTTGCCTGATGGGAGACGATGTCGAGCCACGTCGTGCATTTATTGAAGAAAATGCATTGAATGCCGATATTGATGCTTAATCTCATCACTGCTCAATAAAAAAGCGCCAGAAGGCGCTTTTTTATATCTTATTATTAAGGAGTAAGGATTACCTTACGACAGTCTTCTTCACGTTTATCAAATATACGATAGCCTTCAGCGGCTTCAGACAGGTTCATACGGTGGGTAATAATTACTTCTGGGGAAAGGTCACCATTTTCAATAAATTCCAGTAATTGTGGCAGGAACTTATGTACATGGGTTTGTCCCATCTTAAAGGTTAAGCCTTTATCGAATGCATCACCGAACAGGAAGCCATGAATTGGTCCTGCATAAACACCCGGTACGCTTACTACGCCGCCACGACGTACAGCTGCAATACATTGACGTAATGCAGCGCCACTCGAACCTTCAAGCTTCAAGTTGGTCATGACGGTTTCTAGCATGCTGCCCTTGGCTTCAAAACCGATAGCATCAATTACCCCATCTACACCACGGTAGCCCGGCGTATTGCTAATAATAAATTCAGCTGCATCGACTTCATCAAAATTAACCGGAATGGCACCATAGGTGTCCCTTGCATATTGTAGACGGTAATTATGGTGGTCTACCATAAAGATAAGTTCGGCACCCAGCATACGTGCACAGGCGGCCGAGAGCAGGCCTACCGGTCCTGCACCATAAATTGCAACACTTGATCCCTTACCAATTTTGGCATTGGTGACTGCTTGCCAGGCAGTAGGCAAAATATCAGTCAAAAATAAAACTTTTTCATCAGATAAAGAACCTGGTACTTTAAATGGCCCTACGTTTCCTTTAGGAATACGTACATATTCAGCTTGCCCACCTGGAACTCCACCATATAAATGGCTATAGCCGAACAGCGCAGCACCTGGCGGAATCTGCTTTTTATTTAAGATAGCACCCCGACCCGTATTTGTATTTTCACAGGCCGCAGTCAGATCATGTTCACAAAAGAAGCAGCTACCACAGGCAATCACAAAAGGAATAATTACCCGGTCGCCTTTTTTTACTTCAGTGACTGCCGGACCAACTTCCTCTACTACACCCATAAATTCGTGGCCAAAGATGTCACCATCTTTAGTGGCCGGAATTTTACCTCGATATAAATGCAGGTCAGAACCACAAATTGCAGTTGCAGTAACTCGCAAAATAACGTCATCCGGTTCTTGAATGATCGGATCAGGAACAGATTCTACCCGGACATCCCGAGCACCATGATATGTAAGAGCGCGCATTCTTATTTCCTCTCTGGTTTATTTTTAGAGTCAGCAGAATCATGTAAAAATTTTGTTGAGTAAGAAAACTGACCTGTCATTCATAATGCAGCGTCATGAGGTAAGCTTATGTATAAAAAAACAATTTAGCCTGTTGAAAAAATGTACATATACAAGGCTTAGGTAAAATAATGTTGATTTAAAGTAGCAATTAACCGAAATGATTCTTTACATTTTAAAATTAATTATTTTTATTTTAAAAAAATATTTTTAAATAAAATAAAAGGATTACCTTTAAATAGAGTAATCCTTTTATTAATATAATGTTAAATTATATTATACAGCTTGCCATTGCTGTTTTGCTTCATTGGCTGTCAGGTTTAAAATTACCTGATTATTGCTGACTTCCTGTACCCAAGTTAGAGGAATTAAATGATGTTTTCTATCACTGTCTTCATCATTCTTAATAAGTTTTAGTTGATCTTCACCTTCTAGGTGGTCAACACGGCCTACATGTTCGTTATCTGAACCTAAAACTTCTGCATGTTGAGTAATTTGACTGAGATCGATACCTGTTGCCATGCTTCTTTCTCCTTTACTTATATAGTTTAAGTCATTTAGATTATTCAAAAATAAAAAACATTTATGAATAATCTCTATCTCTAGTATTATTCAGATATGAATAATTAATTTAAATAATTTAGAGGATTAAAAATAATAAAGAAATCTTTTTAGGTAATACTTATGTAAGGTTTATTAATAAAATATAAAGTTATTATAAAACTGTAGCAAAAATGATTTTAAAATTAATTTTTTAAGAATATAACCTGATTTTATTTAAAATCAGGTTATATAGAATTAGATTACTGAAATGATTGTTCCAGCTCTTCAAGCTCCATCATTAATTCCAGAAGCTGTTCTTCTGCCTCGGCTAAGGCGAGCTTGAGTTCTGTCTGTTCATTCATCAGTTTAAGCAGGTCATTCTTGCGGTCATTATCATAGAGCGATGAATCACCTAGTTCGGTTTCAAGTGTCTCAAGACGCGGCTGTAATTTTTCAATACGGGCTTCGCATTGTTCGATTTTCTTGCGGACCGGGCGAGTTATATCACGACGGCGTGCAGCTTCTTTACGCTGTGCTTCTTTATCAACTTTGGAAATGGCAGGTACATCAACAACTACAGATTGGATTGGCGCAGCAGGCTGCTGGCCCTGTTTCATGATTTGTGTACGGGCCTGACGTAGCCAGTTAGCATAATCCTGAAGGTCTCCTTCAAACTCGGTCATACGACCGTCATGTACCAGTAATAACTCGTCACAAACACTGGCAATCAGCTGTCGCTCATGTGATACCAGAACTACCGCACCCTGAAAGTCCTGTAAAGCCATAGTTAATGCGTGACGCATATCCAGGTCTAGATGGTTGGTTGGTTCGTCAAGGATCAGGACATTTGGACGCTGCCAGACAATCAGGGCCAGAGCCAAGCGGGCCCGTTCTCCACCCGAAAAACTTTCACTGGGTGTATCCATACGTTCGCCACTAAAACCAAAGCTACCTAAAAAAGAGCGCAGGCTGGCCTCACTGATTTTCTTGTCGGCAATTCGTGCCAGTTGCAGCATAGGGCTGGCCTGACCATCTAGGGCATCCATCTGGTGCTGGGCAAAATAGCCAATATTGAGCAGTTCTGAAGGATGACGTAAACCTTTAAGCAGGGGCAGATCACCTACGAGTGATTTAATCAGAGTAGATTTACCTGCTCCGTTCATTCCCAGCAGACCAATACGGCTTGAAGGCGTAATCTGAATCTGGATATTAGTGGTAATCAGTTTTTCCCCATAACCAATATCCGCATGTTCTAATGTCAGTAAGGGTGAACTCATTTTGCTAGGTTCACGAAAACTGAACGTAAAGGGCGTATCGACATGGGCAGCCGAAAGTTCCTGCATTCGCTCCAGTTGCTTGATTCGACTCTGTGCCTGACGTGCTTTGGTGGCCTGTGCCTTAAAACGGTCAATATATTTTTGCAGGTGTGCGCGGGTTTCCAGCTGTTTTTCATAAGCCTGTTGCTGCTGGGCCAGACGTTCACTACGGGTCCGTTCAAAAGTGGAATAATTTCCGGTATATAAAGTAAGCTCCTGATTTTCAATATGCAGGATATGATCAGTGACAGCATCAAGAAAATCACGGTCGTGTGAGATTAGGACCAAAGTACCTTCATAGGCATTTAACCAGTCTTCCAGCCATAAAATGGCATCAAGGTCCAAGTGGTTAGTCGGTTCATCCAGCAAAAGCAGGTCTGAGCGACTCATCAGGGTACGGGCCAGATTCAGACGCATACGCCATCCTCCAGAAAAACTGGATACTGCCAGTTTTAGCTGATATTCGAAAAAGCCCAGACCTGCCATAAGCTGTGCTGCCTTGGCAGGAGCCGAATAACCATTAATCTCGTCAAAGCGGCCATGTAAATGGGCAATATCATGATCAGATAGCTGGTCGGACTGTTCCAGTTTTGCCTGAATTTCCCAATATTCTTCATCACCTGATAATACAAAATCCAGTGCTGCCATATCCAGTGCTTCGACTTCCTGTGCCATATGAGCAACTGTCCATACCGCAGGACGGCTTAGAGAACCTTCATCGGCCGACATATTGCCAAGCAATGCCGAAAACAGAGTAGATTTACCGGCGCCGTTAACTCCGGTTAGACCAATCTTCCAGCCTGGATGCAGTTGCATGCTCGCTTTTTTAAAGAGTATACGGCCACCGCGGCGAATCGAAAGTTGGTCAAGCTGAATCATGAATACGCAAATCTATTATCAGAGGTAGGCCATTTTAAAGGATATCTGCCAAGAAAAACAAAAAATCACCTGTCTCTGCAAAAGAATATGAATTTCATCCAATAATTTGACTCCACACAAAAACACTTTATCGGAAATTAGAGTGAATGCTCTATTTTTGTACAGTTAAGCTGTTTATAGTGATAAAGCCCTCATTTAAACAATAAGACTCAGGATGAATAAGATGAATAAGATGAATAAGGGAAAAATTCTGTTAGCTGCTTCACTTTTTTTATTTGCTCATTCAGCCCAGGCCAAAGTAGATATCTGTATTTTTGATTTGCTGGGCAAAGCTGGCGAGTCCTATAAATTGATGGAAGACTGGCTGCTGGCTTCCAAGAACTGGAATGCTGATGTCGGACTAAAAATTGTAGCAGATGAGGCACAGGCAGAGCGTGAGTTTCGAGCTGGAAATTGTGATGGTGTGTATATGACTTCTATTCGTGCTCGTGCTTTCAACAAATTTGCCGGTTCAATTGATGCCCTAGGTGGGGTACCTAGTAATGCAATAGCCCAAAAGGCCATCAGCTATGCATTAGATCAGCGTAACAGTAAACGTCTGGTGGGCAGACTGGAGGGACAGGTATATGAAGTTGCTGGAATCGGTCAGCTCGGCGCAGCTTATATTTTTGTAAAAGACCGTAATATTAATACAGTTGAAAAAATCGCCAAGAAAAAATTTGCAGTTCTTGGGCATGATGCTGCTCAACGGATCATGGTACAGCGTATTAATGCCAAGCCCGTGGCCTCGGAAATTTCGAATTTTGTCAGTAAATTCAATAATGGACAGGCGGATATTGTTGCAGCGCCTGCGTATGCTTACCGGCCTCTGGAAATTTATAAAGGTATGGGCCCAAATGGCGCCATGATCAATTTCCCGGTAGTCAATGTTACTGCAGACCTAATTATCCGGCCAGATAAATTTCCACAGGACTTTGCTGCCAAGTCACGTCAATGGTTCTTAAAACAGTTGCCTCGCAGCATGGCTATGGTACAACGCCTTGAAGCAGGCATTCCTGCAAAATTACGAATTCAGCTGTCCAGTGAAGACCGTACTGCTTATCAACGTTTATTACGTGAAGGCCGCATCGATTTGACCCGTCAGGGCATTTATGATGAAACCATGATGCGTGTGTTAAAAAGGGCGCGCTGCACAGTAGAACGGACTAACTTTGAATGTTCACTTTCGGGCGAATAATACAAAATGACAGTTTTCTAGCTATTGATTTCCTGAATATAAGTGTAGATAGAAAATTTTAATTACTTAAAAAATGCAAAGATAGATCAGAATTTAAAAAAATGGAGCAAATACTCTATTTTTTTTAAATAAAGCTGGGTAATATCTTGCAATGTAAGGGAAGTTCGAGAATAAAATCTCAAAAAAGGAAGAAAACAATGAAAAGAATAGTACTGACTGCTGTTACCACTGCACTTTTAGGTCTGGCAGGCACTGCTCAGGCTAAAGTAGATGTTTGTGTCTTCGATTTACTGGGTAAATCTGGTGAATCCTACAAAATGATGGAAGAGTGGGCATTGGCTGCAAAATCCTGGAAAGCAGATATTAACCTGGTTCCACGTCAGGATGAAGCTGTAGCGGACAGTGATTTCAAGGCAGGTAAATGTGATGCAGTTTTTATGACTTCAATGCGCGCCCGTCCGTATAACAAATTCGTGGGTTCTATTGATGCCTTGGGTGCTGTGCCAAGTAATGCTGTGGCCCAACGTGCAATCTCTTATGTACTGGATGCCCGTAATGCCGGCAAAATGACTACAACTCTGGGTGGCAATAAATATGAAGTTGCCGGTGTATCACCTTTAGGTTCAGCTTATATCTTTGTACGTGATAAAAATATTAATTCCGTTGAGAAAGCAGCAGGTAAGAAGTTTGCAGTACTGGGCTATGACAATGCCCAGAAAATTATGGTACAGCGTATTGGAGCACAGGCAGTCCTGTCTGATGTATCTAACTTTGTGGCCAAATTTAATAATGGCCAGGTCGATATGGTCGGTGCGCCGGCTTATGCCTATAAACCTTTGGAAATTTATAAAGGTCTGGGCAGTAGTGGCGCAATGATGAATTTCCCGGTATTACAGGTAACCGCTGACTTGGTCTTGCGAGCCGATAAATTCCCGGCTGGTTTTGGTCAGCAATCACGTACCTGGTTTGCCAAACAGCTGCCAAAAAGCTTTTCAATGATTCAGCGTTTAGAAGCCGGTATTCCGGGCAAATATAAAATGAATCTAAGTGCTGAAGACAAGCTTAAATACCAGAAGATGTTACGTGATGGCCGTATGGATTTAACCAGACAGGGTATTTATGACAAAAATATGATGGCAGTATTGAAGAAAGCTCGCTGTGCAGTCGATAAAGCCAACTTCGAATGCTCTATGGCAGGCGAATAAATTATGGAAGTTAAAAAGCCTGGCTATAAACCGGGCTTTTTTGTCTGTATTTTTATAGGCATGTAAGGTCAGTACTCAGCTGCCGGATAGAAAACAGAAAATAAGAAAAAATAAAATTAAAAGGATAAAATTATGCAATGGACTAAAGCACTTGTGCTGGGTGCAGGAATATTAATGGCAGCAGAAGCAGCTCAGGCAAAACAGGTTTTTTGTGTTTTTGATCTGGTCGGTAAAAATGGCGATGTATATGCTTTGATGAAAGACTATCAGCTTGCTGCTAAAAACTGGGGAGCAGATATCGAACTGCGTGTAGGCCAGAATGAGGCAGTGATTGCTGAAGATTTTAAAGCCGGGAAATGTGACGGTATTAGTGTCACCGGTATGCGTGGCCGACAGTTTAATAAATTTACCGGTTCCCTGGATGCAATTGGAGCTATTCCGGACCTTAAGTTGGCTGTTAAGGTCATGCAGGGCTTAGCCAGCCCGACTTTTGGCAAATATATGACCAATAGTAAATATGAAGTTGCAGGAGTGATTCCGGTCGGCGATGCATTCTTGATGGTAAATGACCGTAGTATTAATACAGTTGCTAAAGCAGCTGGCAAAAAAATTGCAGTTCTTGATTATGATGAAGCCCAGAAGATTATGGTTCAGCAAATCGGGGCGCAGGCAGTTAGTGCCGATGTAACTAATTTTGGCAGCAAGTTCAATAACCGCCAGGTCGATATTATCGGTGCGCCGGCAGCCGTGTTTAAACCGCTGGAATTACATAAAGGTCTCGGTACCAAAGGCGCTATTGTTAATTATCCGATTCTGCAGGTAACAGGAAACCTGATTATTCGTCCAGACAAGTTCCCTGCAGGCTATGGACAAAAATCGCGGGAATGGGTTAAAACCCAGTTACCACGTGCGTTTGGTATTCTTGGAAAAATGAAAGCGGATATTCCACAGAAATACTGGATGAATATACCAGCGGCAGATAAGCCGGGTTACCAGAAACTGATGCGTGAATCACGGATCGACCTGACCAGACGTGGTGTTTATGACAGGCGCATGATGAAACTGTTATGGCAATTCCGCTGTAAAGAAGACCGCAGTAATTTTGAATGCAGCCTACAGGATGAGAACTATAAATAAACCTGATAAAATAACTCAGGATAAACTTTAAAGTTCAGGCGCTGGCCATATATTGAGTATGTTATACTTTAAATATATGGCCTTTGCCTTTTAAGGCAGATGAATTTGTTGAGGAACGCCCAGTATGAATGCCCCAGCTCTTGTGTTGTCAGATAATGCTGCAAATAAAGTGCGCCAACTCCGTGAAAGCGAAGGGAATCAGGATTTAATGTTACGTGTCTATGTAACAGGAGGCGGCTGCTCAGGATTCTCTTACGGTTTTAACTTTGCTGAAAGCATGAATGAAGATGATGCTGAATTTACCAATGGCGATGTGACCATGCTGGTAGATTCACTAAGTTACCAGTATTTGGTAGGTTCAGTGGTTGATTATATTCAGGGACTGGAAGGATCACGTTTTATCGTTGAGAATCCGAATGCTACTACGACCTGCGGTTGCGGATCTTCATTTTCAATCTAGAAGATAACTGTTTAAAAAACCCATCCTGAGATGGGTTTTTTTATCATTGTAGTTAAGCCTGAATCTGCTCCAGGATAAGCTGGCTGACTACAGCAGCTTGCTGCACAGGAAGCCAGTGGTTGGCCTCTAACATGACTTCACGGTACGGCGCCTGTACATAACGCTGGTTTAGTTTAACGCCAGCATCACTAATAGCCACATCCTGGGTACCGCCGATAAACAGAGTAGGGACAGTGACCGGATCGAATCGCTGGAAACGGGCATTGAAAGGTAGTGCCCGATACCAGTTCAGGCTATAACTTAAACGGCCCTGTTCCAGCATTTCTGTTTTGAAAATTTCCAGTTGCTGCTTGGTCATCCCTGAATTTTTAAGTAAACCCAGTCCTATTTTTGGAAATTTTTCAAATAATAGTTCTGGCAATTTAGGCAGCTGAAATAACCCGATATAATAAGATTTAAATAGCTGGTTCGAGGCAAGCAGGGCACGCAGGAAAGCACCCGGATGAGGTACAGATAACACCACCAGATTTTTTAATTTTTTAGGGTAATGCATAGCGTATTCCCATGCCACAATTGCTCCCCAGTCATGGCCAACCAAATGGACTGGCTGGTTAATCTGGTCAATCAGCAGATCCAGATCTTGAAGTAACTCCTGCATCCGATAAGCCTGACGTCCTTCAGGGCGTGCATCAAGGCTATAGCCACGCTGGTTCGGTGCAAAGGTACGAAAACCTGCTGCATTGAGCTGAACCCGGACCTGATCCCAGCACTGTGCCGTTTCGGGAAAGCCATGGAGTAGTACCACAGCTTCACCTTCTAGCGGACCGCTATCGATCAGGTCAAAGCTCAGTTCACCACGATGATAACGCTCAAGGCGCTGTTTACTTAAATCAATCATCTTTTTTCTCTTATTGTTACTTTGAATTTTTGTTTAGTCATATATTTTAGTAAAAATTACTGCGGTGTATCTTCACCAGAAAGTATGCTGTAGCTCACTTATAGCCCGTCTAATCAGGCTGCAGTCATACTGCCTAAAATGCGAAAGCCTTGTGCACCGGTAACAGCAGGCAGGTTACCACTTTGCTGTTGTACAAACCGCATAGCAAGCCAAGCAAATGCTGTTGCTTCTACCCAGGTTGGACTAAGGCCCAGACTGTCAGTAGTCTGCACACTCCACTGATGCTTGCGCAGGCGCCAGCGTAACTGGTCTAATAAATGTGCATTGTAAGCACCGCCGCCACATACATATACTTCACCTGTATCCAGTCCTGAACGGTAAATGGCTTTTTTAATTGCCCTTGTGGTCAGCTTTAATAAAGTAGCCTGTACATTTTCGGGTGTATCTTCCAGCTCATCATACCCCAGATCGTCATTACGCCAGTCCTGTATCTGCTCATCCAGCCAGTCCAGATTAAAGTCTTCACGTCCGGTACTTTTTGGAGGTTCTTTCGAGAAATACTCATGCGCCTGTAAGCGTTCCAGTAAAGCACGAATTGGCTGGCCATAGGCAGCCCAACTGCCATTTTCATCATAAGGATGACCTGTATAACGCTGACACCAGCCATCCATCAGGATATTGGCCGGACCGGTATCAAACCCATAGACTTTCTCGGGCTGACCAGCGGGTAACAGACTGACATTGGCAATACCTCCCAGATTTAAAATCACCCGATGAATTTCAGGATGCTGAAATAGGGCCTGATGAAAAGCCGGAACGAGTGGTGCACCTTGGCCACCAGCTGCCATATCACGACGACGAAAATCAGATACCACTGCAATACCGGTCAGTTCGGCAATAATATGAGGGTCACCAATCTGTAGGGTAAAATGATGTTCAGGACGATGACGAATAGTTTGGCCATGTGAACCGATGGCCCTGATCTGGCTACGGTCCAGAGCATTTTTTTCAATCATCTGGTTAATACCATGACCGATCATTTGGCCCAGAGCAACATCAGCAGCTCCCATCCGGTCAATTTCATTATCATCTGGCAGGGTTAATGCCATCAGCTCGTCACGTAATTCCGGATCGAATGGTAATGTCAGGGTAGCGTGGAGCCGGAGAGGATCAAAAGAAGCAGCAACGATATCGACACCATCCATGCTGGTGCCGGTCATTACCCCGATATAGATCGCTGTCATGATGATTCTTAAGCCTGCAATGTGCTGAAAAAGTGTTAGTATATCTCACAAATTGTATAACTGATGTGTTTGGGTTTTGTGATGTCAAATTTCCTGCCGGCTGAAGAACAACTTGCCCTCATTCAACGAGGCACTCATGAAATTATCTCTGAAGAAGATCTTCTGAAGAAATTAAAAGAAAACCGTCCCCTTAAAGTTAAAGCGGGTTTTGATCCAACTGCACCTGACCTGCATCTGGGTCATACGGTTTTAATTAATAAGCTTAAAGTATTTCAGGATTTAGGCCACGATGTATATTTCCTGATAGGTGACTATACTGCCATGATCGGTGATCCGACTGGCAAGAGTGCAACACGTCCGCCATTATCGCGTGAACAGGTTCTGGAAAATGCCAAAACCTATCAGGAACAGGTCTTTAAAATTCTTGACCCGAATAAAACCAAGGTAGTGTTCAACTCAGAATGGTTTGCCAGCAAGACTGCGGCTGATCTGATTCAACTGGCTTCCCAGCAGACCGTTGCACGTATGCTGGAACGTGATGATTTCACCAAGCGCTATAGCAGTCAGCAGCCGATTGCGATTCATGAATTTTTATACCCGCTGGTGCAGGGTTATGACTCAATTGCTCTGGAAGCGGATGTTGAGCTTGGTGGTACGGACCAGACATTTAATCTATTAATGGGCCGTACCTTGCAAGGCCGCTATCATCAAGAGCCTCAAGTCTGTATTACCGTACCAATTCTAGAAGGCTTGGATGGTGTACAGAAAATGTCGAAGTCTCTGGGCAATTACATCGGTGTATTTGATGCACCAGGTGCAATGTACCAAAAGGTACTGTCGATGCCAGACAGCCTAATCGAACGTTACTTTGAACTGCTCAGCTTTAAATCGATGCCTGAAATTCAAGATCTGCTCAAAGAGATGGTAGAAGGCCGTAATCCGCAGGAAATCAAGCGTATTCTGGCACTGGAACTGGTTGAGCGTTTCCATGGCAGTGAAGCAGCGGCCAATGCGCATAAAGGTGCAGGAAATATTATTACTGAAGGTGAATTGCCAGAAGGCACACCTGAAGTAACTATTTCTCGTGCCGAATTTGGTGGTGAAATCTTTATTGCGTCCATTTTGCGTACTGCGGGTTTAACTAA
Source organism: Acinetobacter radioresistens DSM 6976 = NBRC 102413 = CIP 103788 (assembly GCF_006757745.1). Taxonomy (NCBI): domain Bacteria; kingdom Pseudomonadati; phylum Pseudomonadota; class Gammaproteobacteria; order Moraxellales; family Moraxellaceae; genus Acinetobacter; species Acinetobacter radioresistens. The sequence continues at coordinate 17,561 of NZ_AP019740.1, forward strand.
AAATGCAGCGCAGGCTAAGGATGCTGTAGCGCGGGGCGCCGTTAAAGTTGACTGGGAAGTAGTAGATGCAGACTTTTCAGTAAAAGAAAATAAAACTTATATTATTCAGGCAGGCAAAAAGGCGATTGCTAAAGTTACCTTTACTGACTAAATAGATGAATAAAAAAGCAGGTCTCTGGACCTGCTTTTTTATCACTTTTATTTGACAGAATCATCTGAACTATAGGATATATTGCTAAATAGCGTGATTTATCAGTTTTTCTATCACTGATCTTAGGATCTTAATCTCGGCTTCATTACCTTCAAACTGCTCAGTTTGATTACGCTTGAAAATATCACGAATTTCTAGAGTAGCGTTAGAGTCGATTAAACCCAGATAGGTCCCGACCTGGCGTAACTGGTCAATTGAACGTGAACCATTGGTTGCCCCATAACCCACATAGGCAGCAGGTTTGCCTTGCCATTCTTTACCTAAGTAATCTAGAGCATTTTTCAGGGCTGGACTATAACCATGATTATATTCAGGACTAATAAAAATAAAGCCATCACCTTCGGAAATTTTTTCTGCCCATTGCTGTTGTTTTGGCTGGTCATAGATACCTGTAATGGGCGGATGGCTTCCGGCAAAAACAGGCAAATCCCATTCTTTTAAATCAACGATTTCAGTTTCCAGGGTGTTATAGTCAAAACTCTCAATAGCCTCGAGAACCCATTTGGCCACCTTAATAGCAGTACGACCTTCACGTATGCTGCCTACAATAATATAGATTTTCATAATATTTTCCGGTTGGGCATGATCTTTATTAAACTAATTATTTTTTTGGAAAGCGCCTAGACAGAATTTGTATCTCTATTTTAAAACATCAAAAGTTATGAACCAGTTTAATTTTTAAGCAGGTATAATCGTTAGATGGCTATTCAATATTTCAGATCGTTCGACCAGATCTATGACTGGAGAACAAGCTTTTTGACATAATAAAATATCTGTATCCATTAATGCCTGTAGAAGGTGAAATATATTAATCTGCGGACATTGCTCTGTTTGGGAAAACTGCCAGGCCTGTTGCAATAAAATAATTAAAGCCTCACTTAACACCAATGTACTGTGGCTTTGAATATGTGCTGAAAGTAAAGCTATATTCAGCTGCCGCCTGAGCTCCAAGACAGAAATATCATAACGGTCTAATAAAAAGATTAATTCATTTGGTTCGGGTTGCTTTAAGAGCTGTAAAAAAAGATGAGATACTTGGACTTGGGTAATCTGGTGCTGGGCACATTCATTCAGGGTTTGTAATAATGCTTCGCGTATTGCGCTAGAAAGACAACGTAATAAAACAGTTAGTGTCAGCATAACAACTCATTGTTTTTAATCATACAGCACTTAAGCTGAGTAATAATTTTTATAATTAAAACTGGGATAAAGTGTATTTTTAGATATCTGCCAGTCTTTATGGCTGATTGAATTCTAGCCTAATATATAGCCAAGCGTGAAGCTGCATTCATCGCTTTTTATTATATAGACCTTTAGAAAAACCATCTGCTGATCATTTAAATGATCAGTAAACTGGCTAGACATTTAAATATTTAGTTTATATTTTACTTATAATAAAAAAAGCCGGACATACACAGACCGGCTTTAGAATGATTGATTTTAGGCAGCGTCTAGATGAGTTTAATACCTTGCTGACCTGCTGGTGTAACCTTGAAGATTTCAACCTCAAAACTGATATTTTTACCTGCCAGCGGATGGTTAAAGTCTATCTCGGTCATGTCATCATTCACTGATCTGACCACACCGTACAGGCTGCTTTTAGCTTTGTCTTCAAACTCGATCATTTGGCCAACCACAGGGCGTTGTTCAAATTTGACCGTATCAAAGCGTTGAATATTTTCCGGATTCCACGGTCCAAAGGCATCTTCTGCCGGTAAATGTACAGTACGGCGGTCACCTGCCCTTAAACCAAAAAGAGCCTGTTCAAAGCCTGGCAGTAAATTACCGTCACCAATCACCAGACTCACCGGCTCTTCACGGCTGCGGGTATTATCTATTTCAACACCATCTTCAATGGCAACTGAAAAGTGCAGCTCTACCTGAGAACCTTCTTCAATTCGGGTATCTTCATTCGGGTTGAGTAACTCTGTCATTTTGTTGCCTCTGCACGTTGAATCCGGTGTTTTTCCAGAAAGAAAGTATCGATTAATAACAGGATTGTTCCAAGAGTGATGGCACTATCAGCAATATTAAATGCAGGAAAGTGACTGTTCTGATAGTAGACATGAATAAAATCTACTACATAACCCAGACTGACCCGGTCTATCAGGTTACCGATGGCGCCCCCTAGAATCAGGGCAATAGCCATTGGTAAAATGACCAGATGTTTTGGCATACGCATTAGCCAGAAAACAAACAGCAAGGAAACTCCAGCCGCCAGTCCGGTAAATAAATAACGCTGCCAGCCACCGGCATCAGACAGAAAACTGAATGCTGCACCATAATTATGTAGCAGCGTCCAGTTTAAAAAGGGCAGTACGGCTACCGGATCGGCATAGTTCAGATGGTTTGTTGCAATCCATTTGGTCCATTGATCCAAAATAATGGCAACAATTGCCAGCCCGATCCACACCAGATTATGTGGATAGAACTGGAACCAGCCTTTTCTTTGCGGTGTATTAGGCATATTTTCTCTCTTCGCCCTGACCAGAAGGAAGGTTAATTAGGCAGCGTCCGCAAATACCTGGATGACCTGCATGTGTATTAACATCAGGCAGTACATGCCAGCAGCGAGCGCATTTTTCACCTTCTGCCGCTGAAACCTTGACACGCAGACCTTCGAGCTCGGTACTTTCACCTGCTTCCTCAAAGTCATGAACAATAACCTGAGAGGTGATCAGGACAAAGCGTAGCTCATTGCCCAGCTGGTCCAAAATACTTTTTAACGCTGGTTTGGCCCAGAGTTCAACCTTGGCAGAGAGGTTAGAGCCGACCAGTTTAGCGTTACGTGCAGCTTCAATCTGTTTATTTACTGCAGATTTTACTGTAATTAGTGTTTGCCAGTTTTCTTCAGAAATCAGATTGGCTGTTGAGGCCACCGGAATCTGATACCACTCGCTCATAAATACATATTTTTCTGACTGCTCAGGAATCAGTGGCCAAGCCTCTTGTGCAGTAAAGCTCAAGATTGGGCTCATCCAGCGGATAAAGGCCTGTACAATATGATATAACGCAGTCTGCGCAGAGCGACGTGCCTGAGAGTCAGTTTTGGTGGTGTACTGACGGTCTTTAATAATGTCCAGATAAAAACCGCCCAGATCATTAATACAGAAATTGGTTAGTGAGCTACAGACGACATGAAAGTTCATTTCATCATAAGCAGTAAGGATGCTCTGCTGAACCTCATGCGCACGTTGCAGGATATACTGATCCAATGCAATCAGCCGGTCTACTGGCAGTGCATCAGTACTTGGCTTAAAGCCATTTAGATTGGCCAGCAGGAAGCGTAGAGTATTACGGATACGGCGATAACTGTCGCTAACACGGTTAAAGACTTCTTTACTTGCTGCAATTTCATAGCGGTAGTCGCTTGAAGCAACATACAGTCGTAGACCATCAGCTCCCAGCTGCTTGATGATGTCATCTAGCGGGATATAATTCCCTAGCGATTTTGATAGTTTGCGTCCGTTTTCATCTACTGTAAAGCCATGGGTCAGTAACGCTTTGTAAGGCGCACGGTTATGAATCGCTATAGACGTCAGCAGGGATGACTGGAACCAGCCACGATGCTGGTCTGAGCCCTCTAGATAAAGGTCAGCCGGGCTTTCCAGATCTTCGCGCTGGTCAAGTACTGCATAGTGGGTTGTACCTGAATCGAACCAGACATCCAGCGTGTCACGTACGGCATTATAATGCTCGGCATCATCACCAATAAAGTCTTTCGCTTCACGGTTAAACCAGGCATCAATACCTTCCTGTTCAATCAGCTTGGCAACTTCTTCGATCAGTTCCGGAGTACGTGGATGCAGCTCATTGGTATCTTTATGTACAAAAAACGGAATTGGCACACCCCAAGTACGCTGACGTGAGATACACCAGTCCGGGCGGCCATCAATCATGGATTCAATCCGATTTTTACCCCAGCTTGGTACAAATTCGATGTCATTTTCAATCGCATCCAGTGCATCCTGACGTAAATTTTGCTGATCCATACTAATGAACCATTGAGGCGTTGCACGGAAAATAATAGGAGTCTTGTGGCGCCAGCAATGTGGATAACTGTGTCGAATTGGCTGATGTGCCCACAAACGGCCTGCTGCACCAAGGGCTTCAATGATTTGCGGATTGGCTTTATAGATGTGTACACCCGGGAAAAGTGGTGAAGTTGGCAGATATACTCCATTACCACCCACCGGATTATCGACTTTCAGCTGATAGAGCAGACCAACTTTATAGTCATCTACACCATGGCCAGGCGCAGTATGTACTGCACCCGTACCACTGGTTGCAATCACATGTTCACCTAAAATGACCGGAACCTGGCGATCTGCCAGAAGTGGATGCTGGAGTTGCAGGTTTTCAATCACTGCACCGGTAAAATCGGCCAGTACTACCGGGTTTTCCAGCTTATAACGTTCTACAGCAGACTCTACCAGATCTTTAGCCAGAATCAGATTGTGTAGGCCTTTGTCCGTCTGGGTCTGTACCAGCTGATATTCAATTTCAGCATTTACTGAAACTGCCTGGTTAGCCGGAAGGGTCCATGGTGTTGTGGTCCAGATAACAATATCAGTAGGCACATCAATTTCTACCTTCAAACGGGTAGATAAATCTTTTAAGTCAACGACACTAAAACCGACATCAATTGCATCAGATTTTTTATCTTCATATTCAACTTCAGCTTCAGCCAGTGCCGAGCCACAGTCCATGCACCAGTTCACCGGCTTTAAGCCAGGCTGAATATGACCATTTTTCTGAATCTGGCCCAGTGCACGAACAATATCTGCTTCCTGCTTGTAATTCATGGTCAGATAAGGATTATCCCAATCACCCAGTACGCCCAGACGCTTGAAGTCGTTACGCTGCAGATCAATTTGTTGTGAAGCATATTCACGGCATAATTTACGGAAAGTGGCTGCATCAACTTTTTCGCCCACTTTACCTACTTTTTCTTCAACTTTGAGTTCAATTGGCAAACCGTGGCAGTCCCAGCCTGGAACATAAGGTGCATCAAAGCCAGATAATGTGCGACTTTTAACAATAATATCTTTTAAAACTTTATTGACTGCATGACCCAAGTGAATTGTGCCATTTGCATAGGGAGGGCCATCATGCAGAATATATTTTTTCTTGCCAATACGCGATGTGCGAATCTGCTGATAAATGTTGTCGGCGTACCACTCTTCTAACCATTTTACTTCACGTACTGCCAGATTTGCCTTCATGGCAAATTCAGTGCCCGGCAGATTTAGTGTGGCTTTATAATCCACAGCATTTTCAGGAGTTTGCTTATCGCTCATGCAAGTTGTCTTCCAGTTCAATCAGCTTGAACGCTGACGGGTTTTACAATCAAAAAAACAGAATTTAAACAGGGGATTTTGGGGTATTTCTACGAAACTCAATGAGCTTGGCTACATCATTGTCAATTCCGGTCTTTAATGCTTCAAGCGAAGGATAATTTACTTCACCATGCAGATATTTTAAAAAAGTGACCCGCACCAGCAAGCCATACAGATTAGCAGAAACCTCAGGAAAGTGTACTTCTAATCGCCACTCTGGCTGTTGCTGCTGAATTGCGGGCCGTGTTCCCACATGTCCGGCACCAAATAAACTCTCCGGTCCATAACCTGCGATTCCGGGTAAATCTGGGTGTTCCAGACGTACTCTGGCAGCAAGAGAATTATGCTCAGAGATCACTTCTACCGCATAAATTCCATGCAGGCAGGGCTTATGCCGGTTCATCCCTACATTAATGGTCGGGAAATTCAAGGTACGCCCAATCTGGTCACCATACTGAATTCGACCCACCATACTGTAGGGACGTCCTAAAAGCTGGGCAGCAAGAGTCAGGTCACCCTGCTGTAATACCTGCCGGATCCGTGTCGAACTGACTCGCTCTCCCTGAAAGTCGACAGTATTCAGATTAGTGACTGCAAAGCCATAGTTTTTTAGAAATTCGCTATTGCCTTGCCGGTTTTTTCCAAAATGAAAATCATCACCCAATACCAGGCTATGAGCATGAAGCTTATCTTTTAAAAGGGACGCAAAGCCTTCTGCACTCATGCTACGGAACTGGTCATCGAATTTGGCTACAGCAATATAGTCCACACCAAGTTCAGTCAAATACTCTACTTTTTCACGTAGTGAGCTGATACGGGGAGGAGCTTCGTAGCCCTTGAAGTATTCTAGCGGTTGGGGCTCAAACAGCATAACCAGTGTTTTTAAATTCTTCTGGGCAGCAACAGTTTTAAGCTGAGCAATCATGGCCTGATGTCCAAGATGGACACCATCAAAATTGCCAATTGTCACTGCGGTTGCAGGCAGCTGAAAATCGGGCATCAGGGCATTCAGACGGAGCAGCTTCATGGGCGAAGAAATCAGTGCAAAATTTGAAAGGTCATATATTGCCATATTCTCACAGTTTCGTCTTGTTGTTGTGTTTTTACTCATTTTTTTGGCTGATCAATAAATTAAATATCATTTTTATTGATTTATATAATATAGATAAATCAGTTTTATTTATATTTAGGCCTTTTTATAATTAGTGCTGCATTAAAAATTCAATCAGGTACATAATGAACAGGCCATTTGAACAGCTAGGGCAGCCACGAGATATCATTCGTCAATTCACACCTAACTGGTTTACCGTCACTATGGGAACGGGTGTAGTAGCACTTATTTTACCTGAACTGTCATCTGGTTCAATTAATCTGTGGTTAGGAGGTGCTTTCCTCTGGCAGATCAATATTATCTTATTTATCAGCTTTAGTCTGCTTTATAGCCTGCGCTGGTTGTTCTATCCCACCGAAGCCAGACAAATCTTTTTTCATTCAAACATGAGTCTGTTTCTGGGTGCTATTCCTATGGGCTTGGCCACTATTGTAAATGGATTTTTAAAATACGGTTTGCCGCTATATGGCGATTCTGCACTAGAAATAGCCAAACTGCTTTGGTATATCGATGTCGTTATGGCAGTGGGAATTGCCTGGTTAGTACCTTTCTGTATGTTTAGTTGCCAGCAGCACCAGTTACACAGTATGACAGCGATCTGGCTATTACCAATTGTAGCCTGTGAGGTGGCAGCAAACTCAGGTGGAGTATTAATACAATATCTGGCTATAAGCCAGCAGACAGTGGCTATATTGATCGCCAGTTATGGGTTATGGGGGATTTCAGTACTGCCAGCTTTTGCCATATTAACTATTCTGATGTTAAGACTTGCCCTGCATCAGTTACCTTCTAAAGATATGGCGATTAGCAGCTGGCTGGCATTAGGCCCTATTGGAACGGGTGCATTGGCTTTACTGAGCTTAGGATCACAGGCACCACGCATTCTAACTTTTATTGGACAGAAAGATTTAGGCATGTTTTTGCAGTATGCAGGTACTGCCAGCAGCTTGATTCTACTGGGGTTCGGGCTTTGGTGGCTTGGTCTTGCAGTATTGACGACCTTAAAATATATAAAAAGAGGTCTACCTTTCAATTTGGGGTGGTGGGGTTTAACCTTTCCATTAGGGGTGTTTACACTGGCCATTTACACTTTGGGCCAGCAGCTGCAGCTCTCTATATTACATAATATTGCCTCTAGCCTGGCCTATATTTTAATCATACTCTGGGTGGTTGTTGCGACTAAGACCGTACAAGGATTTTATCAGGGCAACCTGTTGTTCTCACCTTGCCTGAAAAGTTTTCTGGACAAGGGTTAAGTATTTACAGTGGATTAATCAGTCCTTAGTACCTTGTACCTGAGTTAACTTTATTTTCTAATAATCAAATTTTAACGAGTTTTCTAAATGGTAGAGCAATCTGCACTCATCATGGCGCTCCCAAGTGAATCTAAAGGTCTGTTTGAGCAGGCCGGTATTCAGGTTCATTACAGCGGTATTGGCAAGGTCAATGCAGCATTTAAAGCCTATGAGGTAATTCAACGTACTGGATGTAAAATACTTTTTAACTTAGGTACCGCAGGCAGTAGTCACTTTGATACCCACTCACTGGTCGAGGTCAGCAGTTTTGTACAACGTGATATGGATGTCTCTCCTTTAGGTTTTGTCCCGGGCATTACTCCAATGGATGAGGAAATACTAGTATGTATTGAACTGGTTTCATACTTCGATCAATTGCCTAAAGGAATCTGTGGAACTGGTGACTCCTTCGAAACAGGCTTGCCTAAAGTGTCTTGTGATCTGGTGGATATGGAAGGTTATGCCTTGGCTAAAGTTTGTAAAAAACTTGGAGTACGCCTGATATCTGTCAAATATATTAGTGATGGTGCCAACACCACAGCACATCTGGATTGGGAAAATAATCTGCTGTTGGGAGCGCATAAACTGTTGGATTTATACCAGCAAGCAAGGCTTTCATTTCAATCGTAAAGAACAACTAAAAAGACCAGAATTAAGGAGCTGAAGCATTAATTCTGGTTAGCTTCGGAAACTTCGGCTGAAAGCGTGACCGGGCTATATTCAGAGCGCGGTAAAATACCATAGAGCATCAGATGGATGGTATGTTCGATAGTCCTCTGGTAGGTGCTTTTACTTTTAAGCGTTTTTCCCATCACCATTTCAATTTGAGTACTAAAATCAGCATAATTCTGGGTAATTGCCCAGATATTTAAAATCAGCAATTCCGGATCAATACCTGCAGAAATTTTTCCTTGTTCCTGCCAGTTCTGGATCACTTTAGCCTTACGCTTAAATAGTTTTTTTAGCGGGCCTTTTAAAATAGATAAAATATGTGGCGCACCCTGAATAACTTCTAGTGCAAACAGCTTGGAGGCTTTAGGCTGGTGACGTGAAACCTCGATCTTGAGCATCAGATAATTAGCTAATGCTTCAGCTGGCTCAAGGTCTACTTCAAGCGACTGTAGAGGAGCCAGCCACTTCTGGAGTACTGTAGTAAGTACCTCAACATATAAAGCCTCTTTATTTTCATAATAATAAAAAATATTTGACTTATGCATGTCGGCCAGCTGAGCAATTTCATCCAGGCTTGCCCCGTTAAAACCATAGGTAGAAAAAACGTCTAGAGCTGCATTTAAAAGTAAATTCCGTTTTTGAGTGCTCTTCTTTTGTTCCATTGTTCCCCACAAATATCGATAAAGTCATAATTGTAAGACAAATGGGTCGATTTGTGCACAATTTTGCAAAGTAATTCTTCCAATATGCTGAATTAAACATCTTTTTTAACATTTGGTAAAAAAAGTAACCCCTAATAAATTGATAGTTAATAAAAAATTAGCTTAAAAAATAATTTTAAAATAAAATTATTTTTAGCTGTAAAAATTAAATGAAAAATCTTTTTTAAAGTACCAAATATATTTTTTATAAGTTTAAGAAATTGATTTTAATAATTATATTTAGTATAGAATGAGTTTTTCATGACTATACTGTAAAAGAAGTTATGATCTTTACCTTCTTGTTAAAAGATATCTTGTTTATATAGCCTCATGTATAAAACAGCCATCTCAAGATGGCTGTTGGCGTGTATGAGTTTAGGTGGCTAATACTGCATCTAAAACTTGCTGCTCCAGCTCGGTGAACTGGACACTCTTTTTACGGGGCCGTGGTAAATCAATCTTAAAATGATGAGCAATCTGGCCTTTATCCAGTAGAATAATCCGGTCAGCCAGTTGTACTGCTTCAGCAACATCATGAGTGACTAAAACAGCTGTGAAGCCCTGCTCACGCCATAACTGTTCAATCAGATTTTGCATTTCAAGCCGGGTAAGGGCATCAAGTGCGCCTAAGGGTTCATCCAGTAATAAAACTCGTGGCGTATGGGATAAAGCTCGAGCCAGAGCAGCACGTTGCCTTTGTCCGCCTGAAAGTTGTGCAGGCCAGTTACTGGCTTTTTCAGCGAGTCCCACCTTTTTGAGTAGAGCTACTGCATGGGCATGACGATTATGGGCCAACCCTAGCTGTACATTCTTCTCGACAGTCTTCCATGGCAATAGACGTGAATCCTGAAACATAACCCGAATATCATCTGTGGTAATACCTTCACGAAAATTCTGTGCAGACTTGAATTTTATTTCACCGTAACTTGCTGCTTCCAGGCCAGCAATTAGACGTAGTAGAGTACTCTTGCCACATCCGCTACGTCCCACGATTGCTACAAATTCTCCCGCCTGAATATGCAGATCTAGCTCCTCAAGAACTTTAACCTGCCCATAAAACTTATGAAGCTGCTCAACCACAATTTCTGCTCCATTCTGTGGCTGAGTGGTAAAATTCGTACTTGGCTTAGCTTCTATATCAACTGATAGCGGTATATTTAAATTGCTCATTAGTATATTCCTGTTCCTATTGTTGATAGCCGGGATGCCAGCGCAGCAGATAGCGTTCCAGTCCTTGAGCCAGAATATCTGCCAGCTTGCCTAAAAGGGCATACAGGAGAATGCCGACCAGTACAATATCAGTCTGCAAAAACTCACGGGCATTCATGGTCATATAGCCAATTCCTGACTGCGCAGAAATTGTTTCGGCAACAATAAGCAATACCCAGACCAGACCTAAAGCAAAGCGTAGCCCGACCAGGATAGAAGGCATAGCGCCCGGTAAAATAATTTGCTGATAAAGCTGGCGACGATTCAGCCCATAACTCTTTCCCATTTCAATTAGCTGCGGATCAACTGATCGGATTCCATGATAGGTATTGATATAGATCGGGAAAAATACACCTATCGCTACCAGAAAAAGCTTGGCACTTTCATCTATTCCAAACCATAAAATAACAAGAGGAATTAACGCCAGAGCCGGAATATTACGTAGCATTTGCAAAGTAGTATCCAGAAGATTCGAGGCTACCTTGGAAGAACCATTTAATAGGCCGAGCAATAAACCTAGACCTCCACCCACAGCAAGACCAGTCAATGCCCGGGCCGTACTCACCTTGACATGCTGCCACAGTTCACCACTGATGAGTAAAGACCAGAAAGCTGTAAGTACGGCTGTAGGGGCAGGCAAAATCCGGCTTTGCAGTAAGCCGCTCATTGAAGTAAGCTGCCACAGAACAAGTAATAATAAGGGCACTAACCAAGGTAGCAAATGTTTTCTAAATACACCTGTTCCACGTGAAACGTAGTTATCTATACTATTCTTTTGCATCATGCCCCTTCCTTGACAATTTTATTATCTGCTAACCGGTCAGGTACATAATTATTGGCAACAATCTCACCGAATGGACCGGTCAAGTTAGGCTGAGCCAGCTTTTTACGGGTCTGTAATGGCAGTAAGGGAAAGACCAGTTCAGCAAAGCGAATAGACTCTTCCAGATGTGGGTAACCTGAAAAAATAAAGGTATTAATACCCAAATCTGCATATTCCTGAATACGGTCTGCTACAGTCTGCGGGTCACCGACCAGCGCAGTCCCGGCACCTCCACGAACCAGACCTACACCAGCCCAGAGGTTTGGTGATACTTCCAGTTTGCTCTTATCGCCATTATGTAATTCAGCCATACGACGTTGACCTACTGAGTCCATCTGACGGAATTTTTGTTGCGCAGCGGCAATCGTAGCGTCATCTACATACTGAATCAGTTCATCAGCTGCGGCCCAGGCTTCTGCACTGGTTTCACGTACAATTACATGCAGACGGATACCATAGTTTAGACGACGTCCTTTTGCAGCGGATTTAGCCTGCATGGTCTGGATTTTTTCTTCTACTGCTGCAGGCGGTTCTCCCCAGGTCAGGTAAGTATCGACCTGCTCAGCAGCCAGTTCTTGAGCAGCTTCAGATGAACCACCGAACCAGAGCGGAGGATAAGGCTGCTGTACAGGCGGATACAGCAGTTTAGCATCATCAACACTTAGCCGTTCGCCATGGAAAGTAAAGCTTTCACCTGTATGAGAACGGGTCAAGATTTCACGCCAGATCTTGGTGTACTCTGCTGCTGTCTGGTAGCGTGTAGCATGGTCTTCATATACACCATCACCTTTTAGCTCTTGCTCATCACCCCCTGTAACCAGATTCAGTAATACCCGCCCGTTTGAGAGACGGTCAAAAGTTGCTGCCATACGGGCTGCCAGAGCAGGGGTGGTTACGCCAGGGCGCAAAGCCACCAGAAATTTCAGGTTTTTAGTGGCATCAATCAGGCTGGCAGCTGTAATCCATGGGTCTTCACATGAGCGGCCGGTCGGAATCAGTACACCTTCATAACCCAGGTTATCTACAGCCACTGCAATCTGTTTCATATAAGCATGATCAACCTGGCGCCCACCTTTACTGGTGCCTAAATAGCGGCTATCACCATGAGTCGGAATAAACCAAAAAATTTTCATCTCAGTATCCTTATCTGTCTAAATCAGTTTTTAGGTGTAGGGACCCAGACCACTTGGCTGACCTGGATTGATTTTGGAATTAATTTGACCTGTTGAAAGAGATCAGCAATTTCTTGTTGTGCCTGTACGACTTCAGGTTTAAGGCTATAAATAGGAGAGGGTTTGAGCCGTTTATCTATAACCCGTTGGGCAATATTCTGTTTAAGGCCGGTACTTTGCTGATAAATCTTTAATGCCTGTTGCTGGTGTTGAAGTACCCATTGATCGGCAGTATTTAAACTTTGTAGGATCTTTTCAGTTGCACCGGGATGCTGCTCAATAAATTGTGGGTTAGCGATATAAAATGAATAAGTCCGTGCAAAGGCTTGGCCGTCAATTAATACCTTGGCTTTGGCATCCAGCTCTGCTGCACTTAAGTACGGTTCCCAGATCGACCAAGCATCAATTGACTGTTTATCGAAAGCTGCCCGTGCATCTGCCGGAGGAAGCCAGATGGGCTGAATGTCCTGCCAGCTTAAACCAGCCTTTTGTAAAGCTTTAGCCAAAAGTTCATGAGCACTTGAACCTTTCTGTACCGCTATCCGTTTACCTTTTAGATCTGCAAGTGTACGAATTGAACTGTCTGCAGGTATTAATAATGCCTGTGCATTCTGGGGAACCACTTCATAGCCAATGTATTTCAGATCTTTCCCGGCCGCTTGTGCGAAAACAGGAGGAGTATTACCTACTGCACCAAAATCAATTGCGCCAACTGCCAGTGCTTCCAGCATTTGTGGGCCAGCTGGAAACTCTTTCCACGCCACCTGAACGCCGGGAAACTGCTGTTCAAATAGCTGTTGCTGGCGAGCGACTAACAGATTCAGTGAGGATTTCTGGTATCCGACCGCCAGGGTTTTGAGGTTGTCTTCTTGAACGGACTGTTGACCCGGTGCAGTATCAGAACTGGTTTTCTGGCAGCCACTCAGACCTAAGGCTATAAAACTGCTAATTAAAAAATTTTTGAGTGAGTACATCTGGCATCCTTCTTATTGTTATGGTGTTTGCTTTAAAATCGCAGCCTGAATATCAAGTTTGACAGGTATTAATTTTTGGGCATAAAAGGCATCAGCCACTTTCTGCTGCGCATGAGAAACTTCCTGGCTAATTGGTCTTACCCCAAAGCCCATACGTGAAATAGAAGTTTTTAAAATATTATGTTCCAGTCCGGTTGGTTGTTCTAACAGACTGGCTGCCTCGTCCTGATGCTGGGCAACCCATTGGGTCGTAGTGTTTAATTCTTGAATAATAGTCTGAATGACTTTTGGGTTGCTTTCTGCAAATTTACGGTCGGCCAGATAGAATTGCAGGTTATTGACCAACCCCTGACCATCCTTTAAAACCCGGGCACCAAGTTGCTGTTCTGCTGCGGCCAGGAAGGGGTCCCAGATTACCCAAGCATCGACAGAACCACGTTCAAATGCAGCACGAGCATCTGCCGGTGGCAGATAGATCACCTGAATATCTTCAAGCTTTAAACCATTCACCTCTAAAATATTGAGCAGTAAATAATGAACATTAGAACCTTTATTCAGTGCAATCCGTTTGCCTTTTAAATCAGCAACAGACTGTATGGGAGAATTCTTCTGGACTACCAATGCTTCCCCATGAGGCGCGCCCGGCTGATTTGCTACATAGACAATATTTGAATTGGCTGCCTGAGCAAAAATAGGGGGAGCTTCACCTGCTTCTCCAAAAGCGACACTTCCGACATTTAAACCTTCAAGGAGCTGTGGACCTGCAGGAAATTCAACCCAACGAATCTTTATACCTTGTGATTTGAGAGCATTTTCCAGACTACCTTGGGCCTTTAGAATCGGTAAAATACCATATTTTTGAAAACCGATATTCAAGACCTGAGTCTGAGGGTCAGATTTGGAACAGCCACCTAGAAACAGGGCAGTTGCCAGACTGCTCAATAAGATGGCAGAACGGGCCCAAGAAATTTGCTGGCTGTTCATAGAAAAAGTGCTCCTGGCAGTGAAATTTAACAATCACATACAGCCTAAGATGCCCGGTAATGCTAAAAAAATAAGCTTTTATCGTTTAGTCATGAAAAAAAAAGCTAAAATATAAAACTGCTTAACTTATGAGTATTTATGATTTAAAAATTAATATTATTTTTAATTAAATATCTGAATATTATTATTAATTTTTTATTGAGCTAAAGAAGAACCAGAAATAATAATTAAAAACCTTAAAAATCCTAATTTTTATTTCTGGTTCAAAGATATATTTATTAAAAATAAAGCTAAATATTAAGGCCGGTTCTATAACTGTTTTTTAAATACCAGTGAATTTCGCTGATAGTTATAAAGTGCCTGCCGGGTATTGGGTAAATCATCAACAGAGGCTGGCATGAAACCATGTTCTAGGAACCAGTGTGCTGTGCGGGTGGTCAGTACAAACAACTGCTTGATTCCATTCTCTTGTGCCTTTTTTTCAAGAAAATTTAAAATCTGACTGCCTCGATTCGATTTGCGGTATGCCGGATGTACCGCTACACAGGCAATTTCTGCCGAAGGTATTTCATTCTTCAAAGTTGGAATCGGGTAAAGTGCCGCACAGGCGAGAATGGTACCGTCACGCTCAATGACAGCAAACTGGTTGATTTCAGTTTCCAGCCGTTCACGTGAACGGTAAACCAGTATCCCTTCTTGTTCGAGGGGGCGTAACAGTTTGATCAGTCCACCTACATCCTGAATTCTGGCAATGCGGACTTCTTCATAATGTGCATCGGTGATCATGGTGCCAATCCCATCACGGGTAAATAGCTCTTCAATTAGCGCACCGTCATACGTATAAGAAATCAGATGAACACGATTGACGCCTTCTAGGGAAGCATCGCGTGCCGCACGTAAATATAAAGCCTGGGTTGGATCTGCCTGTTCATGCTGTTCTATATAAGGGTCCAGCTGCTGAGATGTTAATTCACGTAATAATTGCTGTTTGGAATTTAATAGACCTTGCTGTTGGCCCAGAAAAATCAGTTTATCGGCTTTTAGGGCAACGGCTGTCTTGGTTGCGACTTCTTCTGCCAGCAGATTGAAGACTTCGCCTGTAGTGGAGTACCCAGTCGGTCCGAGCAGTACAATACTGTTATGCTCAAGATGTTGATAAATACTGGTACTGTCTATGGAGCGGACCTCACCGGTTAACTGAAAATCGATACCATCATGAATACCATAAGGTTTAGCAGTGACAAAATTACCAGAGACTACATGGATAGCTGCGCCGTACATAGGTGAGTTCGCTAACCCGGTAGAAAGCAAGGCTTCAATTTGCAGACGGATTGAGCCTACAGCACTCATGACACAGCCAAGAGACTCACGTGTAGTAATCCGGCGGTTCTTATGAAATGGTGCACTCAGCTGAAACTGTTCCAGATTCTGGTTAATCTGCGGACGGGCACCGTGAACCAGAACCAGACGAATTCCCAAGGAATTGAGCAGGGCAATATCGTGAATAATATGCTGGAAATTATCATGGCAGACCGCCTCACCTCCAAACATGATGACAAAGGTCTTATTACGATGCGCATTAATATAGGGAGCAGAATGCCGGAACCAGCGTACATTGAGTTGTTCAGTAGTATTCGCGGTTTCCAGAGAATTCATAATATGCCTGATCCAGTTGCTTATTCAGTCTGCTGATTCTAATCAAAAAACAGCAGGCAGGTATATAAAAAGCAAAAAAACACCCGGGTCAGTGCCCGGGTGAATATGTATCGATATAGGACTGAATTAGCCCAGAATCCGTATGATACGGTTGTTACGTTCATTGACCAGCACATAGTCACCATTAATTTTATACCACTGCTGATAACGGGCAGGCTTATTCAGGTGACGGCTATCACGGTAGTCAACCTTGTAACGGTTGTTATCATACTGACGAGGCAGCACCTGACCACTGCGCCATTCACGACTTGGATTTACTCGTGAAGATGAGCGGCGATCATCCCAGCGGCGGTCATCATAACGACGGTCATCATGGCTCCAGTGTGGGGTATTAGGGCGATCATAATGCTGTGGTGCGGCCATAGCACTGGTAGTAATCAGCGCGCTCAAAGATAAAGCGATACCTGTAAGTAATGTTTTCATGTTTTTATCCTGCGTTGCAAGCTCATCAATTTATAACGCTACTTTAGGCAACAATTAGATATAAAGCATGAAAGCCGTTTTATTGAATTGTGAAATTAATGAAGGAATTGAGAAGGAAATTACGGATTAACTCGACAGAAAAAGCCAGTTAGCCCTATATAAAAAGGCCTAAATTGTATTTAGGCCTTTTTATTCTGGATGAACGGAATAATGAAGAATATGTATCAGTCCATAATCCTGATAATACTGTGTTTATCTGAATCGACTAACAGATAATCATTATTGACCTTATACCATTGCTGATTACGCGAAGGTTTCGGTAGGTCATGATTTTCATATTCAACCTTATAGCCGTTGCCTCGGTAATGTTGCGGCATAATATAACCGGTTTGCCATTTGTGCTGTTTCAGACGACTGACTCCACGTTCTTCACGCATACGACGCTGTTCACGGACAGAATCTTCGTCCTGCTGGAACATCTTGCCATGTGGCCCGCCACGTCGGTCCGAATGGTCCTGATTTTTATGAGGAGGTGCTGCAAAAGCTACACTTGCCATGAAGGTAGAGAAAGATAATGCCAGCACAGCCATAATCTTTTTCATGTTTAATCCTCAAATTCATACTTAAAATTTCTTTACCCATCTACTGTACGAAAAAAAAACAGAGAAACTGTGAAGATAATTCAACTAATTATTTAAAATTGCAGAGACAATGCGTACTTAATATAAAACAAATTAAGTATTCTCCATACTATTATTATTTATATGTATCGGTAAATTTCTGCTTTAAATATTTAAGCTTATTTCTGCTTTTACTCATTCTTGGCATAGAGCAAGATATGATCTCGTCTATGCCTGTAACCTCTTTTGCAATAGCAGTAGTTTAACTTGGTATAGCCTGTTTTTATTTAAGCCAAACAGTGATTCAAAAATAAAATCCGAGACTAATCCTGAGCATCGATACTCTGCCCATTCATATGACGGCTGTCTTCACCCATCAGGTATAAATAAGCCGGCATAATTGTTTCTGGTGTCGCTAGCACTTTTGGATCTTCATCTGGAAAAGCCTTAGCCCGCATGGCTGTTCGGGTGGCGCCCGGATTAATGCAGTTAAAGCGTATATTCGGATGCTGGTTTTCTACAGCAAACAGTTTGCTTACCGCTTCAATAGCAATTTTAGAAACAGAATATGCACCCCAACGCTCACGAACTTCCCGGCCTACACCTGAACTGGCAAAAACTACTGAAGCATGTTCAGATTTTTGCAGTAGAGGCAATAGGGCCTGCGTTAGTACAAAGGGTGCTCGCAGATTTACCGCCATCACGTCATCCCAGACTTCAGCTGGATAATGGGCCAGTTCGATACGCTCACCCAAGATACCGGCATTATGCAAAATTCCATCTAGACGTCCGAACTGTTTATCCAGAATATTGACCAGATGTTCATAATCCTGTGCAGAAGCACTGGACAGTTGTAAAGGCAAAATGGCAGGTTGAGGTGCCCCCAGTGCTTCAATTTCATCATAGATGACTTCAAGCTTGTTTAGGGTACGGCCATGCAAAACAACTGTAGCCCCATGCAGGGCATAACTTAAGGCAGCAGCGCGGCCAATACCGTCACCTGCACCCGTGATCAGAATAACCTGATTTTTCAGTAAGTCTGGACGAGGTTGATATTGTGAGTATTTCATAGGCAAACCTCCTCATTATTATGATATGTCTAAAGTACTACGGGTTTTTCTGATTCCAGTTTCAGCAGTTGGCATACCTTCTGCCGCAGTTCGGAAATATCATTTACTATACAATCTGCCTGCCAGGCCGTTAAGTTATCTTTGTGGCTTAACGGTAAATAGCCGTAAGCAGCCAGGATGGTATACATTCCTGCATTACGACCAGCTTCAATATCACGCGGATGATCCCCGACATAAATAATCTGCTCTGCCGGAAGATTAATTTGTCTGGCAGCCAGGTACATCGGTTCCGGATCAGGTTTGGTTCTGGTGACATCCTCAGGGCAGACCAGTACTGCACAGCGTTCTGTTAAGTTGAGGGCAGCAAGTAAAGCCTCGCTTAAGCCACGGGGCTTATTAGTCACAATTCCCCAAGGAATACCTCGAGCTTCCAGTTCATCAAGTAAAGGGTACATGCCTTCGAACAGGTCTGTCTCAACTGCAATATCTGCTCCATATAGGTCCAGAAAACGCTGACGGTGTGCCAGAAATACCGGATCATCGACCTCAAGATGCGGATAGACCAGTTTGACCATGGCTCGCGCACCTTCAGACACCTGGGTGCGGATCAGGTCTGCTGCTACCACCTCACAGTTTTCGGCACAGCACATATCCTGAATAATGCGGATAAAGTCAGCTGCGGTGTCAATTAAGGTACCATCAAGGTCAAACAGGACAGCTTTCATTCTGTGACTTCCTTAACGGTATGTACCATATAGTTGACATCTACATTCGGTGCCAGCCAGTAATGTTTGGTCAGCGGGTTGTAATGTAAACCGGTCATCTGTTTAAGCTCTAGCCCGGCAGCCCGGATGTCATGGGCCAGCTCGGATGGGCGTATAAACTTGTGATAATCATGAGTACCTTTAGGCAGCATCCGGAGTAGGTATTCGGCACCAATAATAGCGAACAGATAAGATTTCGGATTACGGTTAATGGTAGAAAAAAACACATGGCCGCCCGGTTTTACCAGAGTCTGACAGGCTTTAATAATAGAAGCCGGATCTGGTACATGTTCCAGCATTTCCATACAGGTCACAATATCATACTGGCCCGCTTGTTCTTCAGCCAGCTGTTCTACCGGAATTTGGCGGTACTCAATATTCTGCACATTTTCCTGCTGGGCATGCAGGCGGCCAACTGCTAAAGGCGCTTCACCCATATCTACACCCAGCACTTCAGCCGCACCGCGACGCGCCATACTTTCGGTCAAAATGCCACCACCACAACCTACGTCCAGTACCTTTTTACTAGCCAGGCCACCACTGAGCTCATCTACCCAGTTCAAACGCAAGGGATTGATCTGATGTAAGGGACGGAACTCAGAATGCTGATCCCACCATTTGGCTGCAAGTGCTTCGAATTTAGCAATTTCTTGTGGATCAACATTCAGTTGCGACATGACAGTCACCTCATTATCCAGTTAATGATCAGGAATAAAATATTCAGACTTAGTGTAGCGTTAATTCCAGAAAAAGCGATAAAAGCTGTAAAAAAGTTCACAGAAGGAAAACGATTCTGGCATATTTAATTTATAGTGAGCTCATAAACTCGGCATAACAATTCAGAGGAATCTCAGCGTCAATGAAAAAGTTTATTTTAGGTAGTTTGTGTACTGCTGTAATGGCATTTTCAGGTAGTGCCATGGCAGCCAATTTCGTAGCAGGCAAGGATTATACCGTAGTGGCCAATCCTGTTAAGGTTGAAGTACCGGGCAAGATCGAAGTCCGTGAGTTTTTCTGGTATGGCTGTCCGCACTGTTTTAAGCTTGAACCGCATATGCAGGCCTGGCTTAAAAAGATACCTAAAGACGTACGCTTTGTACGTACTCCGGCTGCCATGAATAAAGTCTGGGAACAGGGTGCACGTGGCTATTATGTGTCTGAGGCACTCGGTGTACGCCAAAAAACCCATCTGCCATTATTCCATGCAATTCATGTCAACAACCAGCAGATTTTTGACCAGGCTGCTCAGGCAAAATTCTTTACCAAGTACGGTATACCAGAGAGTAAATTCAACAGCATGTTCAACTCTTTCTCGATTACCGGAAAAGTGGCGCAATCTAACCGTCTGGCGCAGCAATACCAGTTAACTGGTGTACCCGCTGTAGTTGTAAATGGTAAATATATTATTCAGGGTGAAGATGCTAAAGTTACCCAGGTGCTTGATTTCCTGATTAATAAAGAACGTAAAGCCAAATAGTCTATAGTTATTTAATTATTTAAGCCGTTTTCTGCCAGGGCAGGAAACGGCTTTTTTATAGATAGTATTTAAACTGAACTTAGAGTAATTCGCTGTCCAGCTCGAATGCATCCAGATTAATCGGTTGGCTTGGTAAAGAAAGTGCCTGATTGATATAAAGCTGAATCAATTTTTTACGTGAACCGATAGAACGCTGATAGTAGCTAGAATTAAGTAACAGGGCTGCACCATAAGTCAGGGACCAGATATAAGACAGATAGTCACGGATCGACATATCATAATTTAATGATTTTAAATATTGTTCGGTGACTTCACGAATGGCCAGAATCCGTTCCTGCCGTACCTGATACAGCTCTTCAAAGAGTGTATTCAGACCGGATGCTGTCATAGTCAGATGCTCTTCAAGCTGGTGCAGTAAAATAGTACGGCCAGGCGCAAGCAGGTGATGTAGCATATAGGCAGGTGCATATTCCCTAAAGTTACGATAAGGTGCACGGGAAATTTCCAGCAGTTGTCTTTCATTCTGGATCACCAGTTCCAGTAATAGCTCATTTTTACTTTTAAAATGCTTGTACAGTGTACCTTTGGCAATATCCAGCTCTGCAACCAGTTCATCCAGTGTAATTTCCTGATTATTTTCCAGTAGTAGCTTCTCTGCTGCCTGAAGAATGCGTTCTTTACGTAATAAAAATTGTTTATGGCGCTCTGGATTCATGCCTGTTTTCCGTTCCTTGCCGATGGCTATACTGTAGCAGTACTTACCTTACTGTAAAATTAAACTATTTGTTGAGATAACAGAAAGCCAAAAGCCGGGTGATAGCAATTTTTGTGTTAAAAATTGGTGCTTAGCACTATGTCCAGTTAGATACGCCACGGAACATAAATCGTAATTCGGTCGCAGCCTGCTGCATAAATTGCTCCTGCTGTTCCTTCAAGGCCAGTCCACTATGCTGGCGTGACAGACTGATCCAGGTCATGGCCCAGGTAAAAGAGAGATTGGTAAGAATAGTAGAAAGTACCTTAAGGTCATTTTCATCCTGAATATGCTTGAGGCTTTCAATCCGGCGCAGGTCATTGACCAGATCATCAATTAGAAATTCAATTTCACGGCCAATCGCCTGGCGAACGACCTTGGAACCGCCCCAACGTTCAGAAATCATAAAAATCCAGGGTTCAGGATTCTGGTCAACTGCCTGAAAAAAGAGTTGTAAGGTATTCTGTGATTTACTGCCGAGCTGTGACAGATAAGCCAGACCCAGCTGATGTAACACTGTTTTTAAATGCAGCGCGACCTGATCAAGCAGTTCCTGACCTAAATGGTCCATATCCTGAAAATGCCGATAGAAGGCAGTTGGCACTAAACCAACCTCACGTGCAACTTCACGCAGGCTGATACTGCTAAATGAACGACCAGAAGTACTCAGGCGCAATGCCGCATCCAGTAAGGCCTGACGACTCTGCTGCTTTCGTTCATCACGTATCGACATCATGCTAACCCAAAATTACTTTGTGCAAGAGTCTAGCAAAAAATAGCTACTTTTAAACGACGAATATCAGTGTACAGGTGTTGACTGAATAATGGAAAAGCGTATAGTGAACAATTGTACACTTAAAGAACGTTTGTTCACTCACTAAATAGCTAGCATAAAGAGGAACACCGATGACCGCACAAATGCAATACAAGCCACAATGGATACGTGAAGATTTTGTAGACTTTCTTCTGGAAAAGGTTGACCCGATGTTGGCCTTAAAACGGATCAAGGCACAAGTCATTAGTGTCTATCCTCTGGCAGCCGACATGTACCGGATTAAACTGAGACCCAGCCACCGGTTTAATACACAACAGTATCGTGCCGGGCAGTCGGTTCTGGTCACAGTTGTAGTAGAAGGTGTACGTTTACAGCGTAGTTATTCGATTATCGCTATAGATGCTGGTACGCTGATATTAGGGGTTAAGGTGCAGGGCCGGGTTTCCCGGGCCATGTCACAGCTGAAAAAAGGCGAGGTAATTGAAATATCGCAGCCACAGGGGGAGTTCTGTCTGCATGCTGGTCAGGAGCCTGCTTTACTGATTGCTTCCGGAAGCGGAATTACAGCTATTTATGCTCTGTTACAGCAAGCCATGACACAAAAGGTTAGACAGATCGATCTGCTGTATTTTAGCCGTGATACTGTCCTGCATAATGAAATCCAGCAATTAGCAGAGGCCTATCCGCAGCTCAACTATCATTTTATCAATACTACCCAGCAGAAACAGCATCTGGACCTGGCTTTACTCAAGGCTATTGTGCCACATTTTGCCCATACTCACAGCTATGCCTGTGGTACGCCAGGCATGATGCAGGCGGTACAGTATATTTATCATGGGGCACAGGCAGAGGGCTGGTTACATCAGGAGTATTTCCAGCCAGTCATGGATGAGACCCTAGAAGCCCAGCCAGTCAGGTTCATACGTTCACAGCAGGTATTTGAGGCCAAAGGTAATCTGCTGGACAGTGCAGAACAGGCCGGTTTAAGACCTGCGCACGGTTGCCGTATGGGAATCTGTAATACCTGCACCTGTACCAAGGTCAGTGGCTCAACCAGAAATCTGCTGACCGGTGAAATTGACCATGGTAACAACGTTCAGATCAAGCTTTGTATCAGTCAGGCAGTCAGTCCGCTTGAGATTAATCTCTAGAGTCAAAAAATTAAAAATATTGGAGAGCACCCATGAACATGTCCATACAGTATCCACTAAATTCTAAATCCCGCCATTTAACACCTGAAGAAATCCAGCAGTTTGGTGCAAAATTAGATGCAATCCGCCGTGAAGTTATGGATAGTCTTGGCGAAAAGGATGCAGCGTATATCTATAAAATCCGCAACTTCGTCCGTTATAGTGAAATTGCTTCACGTGGCATGCTGATGTTTGCCGGCTGGATCCCACCAGTCTGGCTGGCTGGAACCACCTTGCTGGGTATTTCTAAAATTGTTGAAAATATGGAACTGGGTCATAACGTGATGCATGGCCAGTTTGACTGGCTGAATGACCCGAGCCTGAATGGGGCAAATTATGACTGGGACACTATCTCGACGGGAGATGACTGGAAATATACCCATAATTATGTGCACCATACCTATACCAATATTGTCGGTAAGGATCATGATGTCGGTTATGGATTGCTTCGGGTCAGTGAATCACAGAAATGGGAGCCGCGCTTTCTATTTAATATTCCACTGGCAATCCAGCTTATGGTGTTTTTTGAGTGGTATGTGGGTGTACAGAACCTGCATCTGGAAGATGTACTGGTCTATAAAACCAAAACATGGAAACAGGTCTGGCAAGATGCAGCAAAACTGCGCCTGAAAGTCCGCCGTCAAGTACTTAAAGACTATATCTTCTTTCCATTAATCGCCGGACCGAACGCCTTACCAGTTTTTGCCGGAAATGCGGTGGCCAATATAATTCGGAGCCTGTGGGCCTCCGCGGTAATTTTTAACGGCCATTTTACTGAAGATGCCGAAACCTTCGAGCCAGACAATACTGAAAGTGAAAGCCGAACAGAGTGGTATTTACGCCAGATTCGTGGTTCAAGTAATTTCAGTGGCACGGAAGGGCTGCATATTCTGAGCGGTAACCTGAGTCACCAGATTGAACACCACCTGTTTCCGGATATGCCGGCTAACCGCTATGCCGAAGTGGCGCCGAAAATTAAGGCTCTGTGTGCAGAATATGGCATTCACTATAATGAAGCGAGTTTTATGCAGCAGTTTGCGAGCGTATGGGTCCGGCTGGCGAAATGCTCTTTACCGGAAGGTAGTCTGCAAAAGGTCAAGGCAGGCCGCTGGAAGGAAGCATTTACCTTACTGAAGAACCGCTTTTCGAATGAGCACAATTTGTAGCTGCACGGGAAAGAGATGCATCTGCTATAATAGCGCGCAATCAATTTTGAGCCAGCTATAGGATGGATTATGCGTATTGACCAGCGTGCCCTAAACCAATTACGTGATGTCAAAATCACCCGCAACTACACACGTTATGCCGAAGGCTCAGTATTGGTTGAGTTTGGTCATACCAAAGTATTGTGTACAGCCAGTATCGATAATTCTGTACCTCGCTTTTTAAAAGGTCAGGGTCAGGGCTGGGTAACTGCTGAATACGGCATGTTACCGCGCTCTACCCATACTCGCAGTGACCGTGAAGCGGCACGCGGCAAGCAGAGTGGCCGTACCCAGGAAATCCAGCGCCTGATTGGCCGTAGCCTGCGTGCAATGGTCGATCTGAAAAAACTGGGTGAAAATACTATTACTATCGACTGTGACGTGATCCAGGCTGATGGCGGTACGCGTACAGCAGCCATTACTGGAGCAGCTGTTGCACTGGTAGATGCCATGAATGTGTTGCTCGAGCGCAAAAAAATCAAACATGATCCCTTAAAAGGGCTAGTTGCGGCTATTTCTGTCGGCATGTATCAGGATGAGGTGTTACTGGACCTGTGTTATGAAGAAGATTCAAACTGCCAGACTGACCTGAATGTGGTAATGACTCAGGCAGGTGAATTTATTGAGATTCAGGGGACTGCAGAAGATAAGCCATTTACCCGTGCCCAATGCAATGCCATGCTGGAGCTGGCAGAACAGGGAATTAGCGAGCTGATCAAGAAACAGCAGGAAGCGCTGGGCTGGTAAGCTGCATGTTCTATTCAAAACGCATCTTCGGATGCGTTTTTTATTTCATGGAAACGACATCAAAATATAACGTAAACGTCATTGGTTTTCAGTATTTCTAGTCCTTACTTCTTTATTGGGTAATGGACAATGCATAAATTATTTTTAGTTTTAATCATAACCGGCAGCCTGCTGCTCAGTGCCTGTAATGAAGATGAGGCCGACTCCGGCACATTAGTGCCTTCACCCTCTGGATGCAAAATGCACTGTGCCCCTTAATCTCTGGACAAACAGCAGGACTTAAAATGGACCGTCGTGAATTCTTATTAACCACTAGTAAAACCTTGTTTGGCACCGCCGCTCTGGCCAGTTTTCCGCTCAGTATTCAAAAAGCACTGGCAATCGATGCCAAAGTAGAGACAGGTACGCTGCAGGACGTCAAACATGTAGTTATCCTGACGCAGGAAAACCGCTCCTTTGACAATTATTTTTGTACTTTAAAAAGGAGTCCGTGGTTTCGGGGACCGTTTTACCATTCCCTTGAAAGAGGGCCGTTCAGTCTGGGAGCAGTATGATGCCCAGCAGAACAAAGTTCTGCCTTATCATCTGGACAGTACGAAAGGTAATGCCCAGCGGGTCAGTGGTACACCACATTCCTGGTCAGATGGACAAGCAGCCTGGTACCATGGCCGTATGGGAGACTGGATCAAGTACAAGCAGCCACAATCCATGGGATATTATAAAAAACAGGAACTGGAATATCAGTTTGCCTTGGCAGATGCTTTTACCATCTGTGATGCCTATCACTGTGCCATGCATGCAGGAACCAATCCGAACCGCAAATTTATCTGGACTGGTACCAATGGCCCAACTGGAGCAGGCGTAGCCAGCGTATTAAATGAATTTGATGGACTGGGGCCTTCAAGTGAAGGCTATGAATGGAGTACATATCCTGAACGTCTACAGCAGGCGGGAGTCAGCTGGAAGGTCTACCAGAACATGCCAGATAACTTTACAGATAATCCGTTAGCCGGTTTTAAACAGTATCGCCGTGCCAATGAGCAGTCTGGTCAGCCCGTTAGTCACAGTGACTTGAAAAGTCCAGCATACGATGCCAGAATTGATGCCAATCAGCCGCTTTATAAAGGTATTGCCAATACCATGCCAGATGGCGGGTTTCTCGGCAGTTTTAAAGAAGATATCCAGCAGGGTCAGTTACCACAGGTGAGCTGGATAGTAGCGCCCGCAACTTATAGTGAACATCCCGGGCCTTCCAGCCCGGTACAAGGTGCATGGTATATCCAAGAAGTTTTAAATGCTCTCACAGAAAATCCGCACATCTGGAGCCAGACCGTATTATTGGTCAATTTTGATGAAAATGATGGCTTCTTTGACCATATACCATCGCCAAGTGCACCCTCAAAAGATCAGACTGGCCAGTTACACGGCAAAACAACCTTAACCGAGCAGCAGCTTTCTTATGAATATTTCAATCACCCTGCGGTGGCAGGTTCCAAATCACAACCCAAGCCGGATGGCCGGGTATATGGTCCAGGCGTACGTGTGCCATTGTATATCCTTTCACCTTGGAGCCGTGGTGGCTGGGTAAACTCACAGGTTTTTGACCATACCTCTATTTTACGTTTTATGGAACAGCGCTTTGGAATACAGGAACCCAATATCAGCCCTTACCGCCGCGCAGTCTGTGGTGACTTGACCTCCGCCTTTAATTTTAAAACTCCTAATCTGGACATTCTACCTGAGCTGCCTGGGCAGAAATCCAGACAGGAAGCAGATGCAATCCGTCTAACGCAGGCTTTATTGCCACAGCTGGCTGTACCGAAAAACCAGAACATGCCACTACAGCAGACTGGTATACGCCTGTCACGTGCCTTACCCTATATTTTGCACTGTAGCGCCAAGGTCGAACTGGCCCGACAGCAGGTTCAGCTAATTTTTTCCAATACCGGCGAGCAGGCAGCAGTTTTTCATGTTTATGACAAGCTTGATCTGGAAGCTATTCCGCGACGTTATATGGTAGAAGCAGGGAAACAGCTAGACGATATCTGGTCTGTACATGACGGCAGATATGACTTGTGGGTACTGGGACCAAATGGTTTTCACCGGAGTTTTCAGGGGAATCTTCACAGCAAACTTTATAGTGAAAGTCTGCCTGAAATTCGGATATGTGTAGAAGAGTGTGAACCAAAAATATATCTAAAACTCAGAAGTGAGAGTCAAAAAACAGCAAAGCTGGTGATTCAGGCCAATGCCTATTTAAACAAGTCCTGGCACATAGAAACCCGCACGGCGGAAACCGAGCTGTTACTGGATATGAGTGAATGGTACGGCTGGTATGATTTTACGGTCAGTCTAGAAAATGAGCCCGAATTCAAACGCCGCTTTGCCGGACGGATTGAAACAGGAAAAGATTCTTACTCTGATCCATTTATGGGTTATTCGGTTTAATCTTAACTGGCTGGCTATAATGTTTATTTAAACCGGTTATAGCCAGTACTTTTCCTGCCTTGAGCACACTCTTCCTTTTTGGCTCTAACCAGAGGAGCTCAAAAGAACAGATGATATAAAAGAGAATCTAAAGAGTCTAAAATAAAAAGTATAATCTATTGAAATTCATAATTTTAACCCCATATATGATATAAATTAGCCTTCTTGACTCAAGGCAATACAGCAATTTATTCACCCCTACAAAATATAACCAATAAAATACATAGAAAGGCTTAAACCTGCGTCGCAGTCTATCTGAATAAGTTAATGTGTTTTATACCTTCTCATTATGACCTAACCTATAAGGAACTATACTTTTGCTGAAACTGTTTATTATTTTAATTTCTTTTATTACATTCGCATTAATGGCCTGTGATCCACGCTCCCAAGAAAAAAATACGGCTGAATCAGCCTGGCAGACAGCCGAAACTACCGACCAGAGTGAGGAAACTGTTAATTAATTTCTGTATTAGCCATTAAAACGCATTGATAAATCAACAGCTTTTATATCTTTGGTCAGGGCACCCATCGAAATATAATCTACGCCTGTCGAGGCAACTTCTCGCAGATTTTCCAGGGTGATATTACCTGAAGCTTCCAGTTTGCAGCGTCCCGCTACATGTTGAACCGCATCCTGCATTTGCTGAGTGCTAAAATTATCCAGCATGACAATATCTGCACCAGCGTTTAAGGCCTGATTAAGTTCATCCCAGGTTTCAACTTCAACTTCAACCGGTTTACCAGGTGCAATGTCATGGGCTTTAGCAATGGCTTGGGCAATACCGCCAGCTGCCATAATATGATTTTCCTTAATCAGGAAAGCATCAAACAGACCCAAACGGTGATTTTGTCCACCACCCACTGCAACTGCATATTTCTGGGCAATACGTAGCCCAGGCAGAGTCTTGCGGGTATCAAGAAGCTTGGTATTCAGCCCGTTAAGTCGCTGAACATAGTCGGCTACTTTGGTTGCGACAGCTGATAAAGTCTGAATAAAGTTTAGGGCAGGGCGTTCCACAGTGAGCAGACTGCGTGCAGAGCCAGCCAGTTTTAGAAAAGCCTCATTCGCCTGTACCCGGTCACCATCATTTTTTAGCCAGATCACTTCTATCTTAGGGTCATAAGTCTGAATCAGGCTATTCACCCAAGGCTGTCCTGCCAGTATCATATCTTCCCGACTGATAATAGTTGCAGTTGCCTGTTCATCTTCAGGCGTTAATAAAGCCGTGATGTCACCCATACCGATATCTTCTTGCAGGGCCTGCTGGATATTGATCTGAATCGACTGTTCAAGCAAAGAGGCAGGAATGCTCATATAATTTCCGTATCGTGATGTACCCATAAAAATTGTGCGATATATTAGCATTGTCCCGCTGGAAAGAGACAGTTTTTCATCCTGCTTTTCAGCGTCCAGATCACTGGTTCAGGCTCACCTACAGATTTTCTAAACGGATAAATTTATGCATACAGCTCCCACATTTCAGGTAATTGACGGAAAATTAATGGGGGCCAGACAGATCAGCTCTCCCAATTTTAACCAGCGTCCCGAGCCATGTGAAATCCAGCTGATTGTCGTGCATAACATTAGCCTGCCGCCGTCACAATTTGGGGGGGGCTATATTGAACAGTTTTTTCAGAACCAGCTTGACTGGAATGCGCATCCTTATTTCCAGACCATTCGCGGTATGCAGGTTTCAACCCATCTTTTGATCCTGCGTAGCGGTGAAGTCCTGCAGTTCGTCAATTTCAATGATCGTGCCTGGCACGCGGGCCGCTCCAGCTATCTGGGCAGGGTAGAGTGTAATGATTATTCTATCGGGGTTGAACTTGAGGGCAGTGATGATACTGAGTTTTGCGAGATTCAATATCAGGTGCTGGCTGAAGTGACGATTGTCTTGCAACAGGCTTACCCTAAAATTGGCCAGCATATTGCCGGCCACAGCGATATTGCGCCGGGACGAAAAACCGATCCAGGGCCCCATTTTGACTGGGCACATTTCAGGGAATTATTAAAGCAGAAAAAGCAGTCATCTTATTGATGATTTTACAACGCAATTTTACTGCACTTTCATTACAATAACGTCTTTCTTTTTGGCTTGGGTGGATACATGGCGCTGTGGCGATCGACCTTTATTGTAAGTGCAATGACCATGCTGTCACGGGTACTGGGACTGGTACGTGATGTGGTCCTGCTTAATGTATTTGGTGCTGGCAAGGATTTCGATACCTTTGTGGTGGCCTTTCGTATCCCTAACTTTTTCAGGCGTCTGTTTGCTGAAGGTGCATTCTCGCAGGCCTTTATTCCAGTTTTAACTGAATATAAAACCAGCCGTACTCATGCTGAAGTCCAGATCCTGATTAGCCGGGTTTTTGGCTGCCTGCTGACGGTCATGACACTATTAACCTTTATCGCGATGGTAGCAGCACCGGCTATTCTGTATATCTATGCACCAGGATTTCATGATGATCCGGCCAAGTTTGATTTGGCAGTCGACATGTTCCGCCTGACTATTCCTTACCTGATGTTTATGTCACTGACGGCTTTTGCCAGCAGTATTTTAAACAGCTATGGTTCTTTTAGTACACCAGCTTTTTCACCCGTACTTCTTAATGTCGCGATGATTGCTGGGGCTTGGTGGCTGACGCCGTATATGGCTGAGCCAATCATGGCATTGGGCTGGGCTGTGGTTGTCGCTGGTATTCTACAACTGGCGATTCAGATACCGGAACTGTGGCGTAAAAAACTGCTGATTCCACCTAAAGTGGATTTCAAGCATGAAGGGGTAGAACGTATTCTTAAACTGATGCTGCCAGCACTGTTCGGGGTGTCAGTTACCCAGATTAACCTGTTACTGAACACCATCTGGGCCTCCTTTATGCAGGATGGTTCGGTCTCATGGCTGTATAGTGCCGAACGGATGACTGAATTGCCGCTGGGTCTAATCGGTGTCGCGATTGGTACGGTGATCCTGCCTTCACTTTCAGCCCGTCATGCCGAGCAGGATCAGACCAAATTCCGTGGCATGCTGGACTGGGCAGCCCGCGTAATCATGCTGGTTGGTATTCCAGCCAGTATTGCACTGTTTATGCTCTCTACACCGATCATTCAGGCGTTATTTGAGCGTGGTGAATTTACTTGGGAAGATACCCGAATGACAGCACTGGCACTGCAATGTATGAGTGCGGGAGTAATTGCCTTTATGCTGATTAAAGTCTTTGCACCTGGCTTCTATGCCCAGCAGGATACCAAGACTCCAGTCCGTGTTGGCCTGATTGCAGTTGCAACCAATGCTATATTGAATATAGTCTTTATTGGATTTTTTAAACTGATCAACTGGCATGCAGAGCATATGGCGCTGGCATTAGCCTCTTCAGGTTCTGCACTTGCCAATGCCGGTCTGCTTTACTATTACCTGCATAAGCGTAATATTTTCCGCTTCGGTAGCCACTGGAAAAAACTGTTTATACAATTTGTGGTCGCCAACACCATAATGGCAACTGCCTTATGGTTTGGCTTACAGTGGTATAACGGCGAGCTTTCACAGTGGTTACGTGTGGCTGAAGTGGCAGGACTGTGTATAGTCGGAGTTCTAGCTTATGCTGTTGGTTTGCTGATCAGCGGTTTTCATCCTCGCCAGCTCAAGCATTAAGCCAGTTTTACTACGATATAAATAAAAAACCGCCTCTATATAGGCGGTTTTTTTATCAGGATAGCCGTAAAACCTCACCCTTCAGGGCGGTAATATAAGGCTGCAATCCGCTAGTCCCCCTTGTAGGGGTTAGCTAGGATTACTAATGAGGTGTTTGCTGGCTCTTAATATATTGTTTAATGATTGAAATTGGAGCACCACCACAGCTGGCTGCAAAATAACTGGGCGACCATAAGGCATTACCCCATAGTTTGTTTTTAATTTCGGGGTGTTTAGTGCGTAAAATACGACTTGATGCGCCCTTTAAACTATTGACCAAGCTAGAAATAGCAACTTTAGGTGGATAATTTACAAGTAAATAGGCATGGTCATCTTCACCGTCAAATTCTACTAATTCTGCTTCAAAATCAAGGCAAACACGCTCAAACACATCACGCATTGTTTCAAGCATAGCTTTGGTAAAAACATCGCTACGATATTTAGCCACAAAGACTAAATGAACGTGCATATTAAAAACACAATGGCGACCTGTCCTAATCTCTTGACTATTACTCATAGACCAAATATATTTTAGTGATGAAGACACTTAAACTACGCATAAAAGACAAATATTGCAAGGAGTTAGACCAACTAGCATTAGAGGTAAACTTTGTCTGGAATTACGTCAATGATTTGTGTTTCAAGTATCTGCAAAGAAAACAGCAATTCTTTTCAGCTTATGACGTTGCTAAATATACTAAAGGCGCATCTAAAGAATGTAATCTGCATAGCCAAACTATTCAGGCTGTCACAGAAGAATTAGTCATAAGACGCAAGCAATTCAAGAAAGCAAAACTAAAATGGCGTGTTAGTAATAAGAAATCGGCTAGGCGTTCGTTAGGTTGGATACCCTTCAAGAAAGTAGCAATCAAATATGCTGATGGCTATATTCAATATGGCAAGCACCAATTCAAACTATGGGACAGTTATGGACTAAGTAAATATAATATCAAAACAGGCTCGTTTGTAGAAGACAGTCGTAGACGCTGGTATGTATGTCTAGTGGTTGAAAATGTTCAACAAGTAAAGACCAATGCAAAAACATCAATAGGCATAGATTTAGGCTTAAAAGATTTAGCGACCTGTTCAAATGGGATGAAACTCAAAGCCCCTCAAATTTATCGCCAATACGAACAAAGACTTGGTATTGCACAACGTGCAAAAAATAAGAAACGTGTCAAAGCGATACATGCCAAAATTAAAAATATACGACAAAATATGTTGCATCAATTCAGCCATAAACTGGTGAATGAACATGCAGCAATCTTCGTTGGCAATGTCAATGCCAAAGCATTGGCACAGACCAAACTAGCCAAGTCTGTGCTAGATGCAGGTTGGACAACACTTCGATCCATGCTCAAGTATAAATGCGAGAACGCAGGAGTATGGTATGAAGAAGTCAACGAGGCATATACCACCCAGACTTGTTCGTGCTGTGGTTCACGCTCCAGTAGTCCGAAAGGTAGAGCAGGGCTTGGAATAAGAGAATGGCAGTGTGTGGAATGCGGTACATTCCACGATAGAGATATAAACTCAGCACTCAACATTCTTGCGCTCGGACATGAGCGTCTCGTAGGAGGAATCCCTGTCCTAAAGGTCGGGGAGGATGTCAAAGAACAGAAATTAAGGTAAAATCTGCAAAAGCTCTACATCAAAAATTAAGGTACTATTCGGTGGAATAGCGTCACCGGAACCAATTTCACCATAAGCCAGCTTGGCTGGAATAAAGAAACGGCTTTTACCGCCTTCTTTCATGGTCTGTAAACCCTCAGACCAACCTTCAATGACCTGGTTCAGCTGAAAATCTACCGGTTGGCTACGTGCAATTGAACTGTCAAACACGGTACCATCCAGTAAACGGCCTTCATAATGTACTTTGACCTGTGAGGTTGGCTTGGGAGTTTTTCCCTGCCCCGCTCGAATAATTTGATATTGCAGGCCAGATTTGGTGCTAATAATACCAGGCTTTTTCATATTTTCTGCTAAGAATACTGCACCGGCCTGCCCATTTTTGGCAGCCATCTTCTGAAATTCAATCAGCTGTTCAGCTTCCGCCTGCTTTTTATATTGAGTTAAGGCTCGGGCCATTTCCTCTTCAGTCAAACGGGCAGACTTGCCTTCAGAGCCTTCTTTTAGGCCCTGAATAAAAGCTTCCAGATTAAGGTCTTTCAAGGTATCTGCATTGGTACGACCCATGACATAGCCATAGCTATAACCCAGCTGGTCTTTTTGCGGACTTTTATTGGTCACAGGTAACGCCCAGACAGAGAAGCTGGCCGAGATTAAAATAGAAGCGAGCAGTGTTTTTTTCATAAAAAATCCTGAAGGGTAGAGGGCAATCAGACCCTCCTGTGCATTATTATTGTACTTTAAGCAGCTCTACATCAAAAATTAGAGTACTGTTTGGTGGAATCGTACCAGGTACGCCTTGTTCACCATAACCAAGTTTAGCAGGTATATACAAGGTAGCCTTGCCGCCTTCTTTCAGTAATTGTAAGCCTTCTGTCCATCCCGGAATGACTTGGTTTAAAGGGAACTCGACTGGCTCGCCACGGTCATAAGAGCTGTCAAATACTTTTCCATCTGTCAGCTGGCCTTTATAGTGAACTGTCACACGGGAAGTAGCAGTAGGCTGCTTGCCTGTACCCTCTTTAATGATTTTATATTGCAACCCTGAAGCTGTAGTCTGTACACCAGCTTTTTTGGCATTTTCAGTCAAAAAGCTGTTACTGTCAGATTCAGCTTTTTGAGCCTGTTCAAGCTGCTTTTTCTGCATATCTTGCTGGAACTGCACATACGCTGCCTGTAGCTCTTCTTCAGTATAAGCTGGCTTGGCACGGGCGTGTCCCTGACGGATACCAGTTACAAAACTGTCAACATCAAGTTCTGGTGGAGTTTGATGTGCAACTTCATAACCCAGCGCATAACTGATTTTCTGGATTGAAGAGGCATCTTTGCTAACATTACCGGTATGCGTCACAGGATGCTGGCTGGCATAGTAAACAGGGATCAGGGCAGCACCGCCGAGGATAACAGCAACAGCAATAGGTAAGGCTTTACTCATAAAGGGCGTTCCAGTTCATTTTATCTTTTAACATAGACCATGGGGTAATCAGGTCATCTAACTCTTTTAGCATAGAATATTTTGCAATCAAACAATATGTTTTTTCTGTGCATTAAAATCCTACTTTAAACTTGTATAACAATCTATCTGCTACCGTAAAATAAAAAGCCGGAATAAACTCCGGCTTTTAAATTATTTCAAAACTGATTTAATCATCTTTTTTTGCCTGATAAGCATAAGCATAGTTATAGCCATAACCATAACCTGCTGCAGTATGCTGAATATCGTTCAGTATAAAGCCATTAACTTTTACGCCTGCCTGCTCAAAGCGATTCACTGTAATCTCCAGCTCTTTCACTTGTGTTTTAGCATGGCGGGCAATAATCAGGTTTACACCACTATATTGAGAAATAATAATTCCATCAGTCACGGCCAGTACCGGTGGAGTATCAATAATAATATGATCATATTGACTGGAAAGTTGCTCTAGCATTGTACTAAAAGCTGTAGAGCTTAATAATTCAGAAGGATTAGCTGGACTTTTTCCCCGACTCATCATATATAAATTTTTAATTTCAGTCTCATGAATTACATCAGATAGATTATTTTGCCCGTTTAGATATTCAGACAGTCCTGGCTGTGTATTTACATTAAAATACTTATGCAGATAGCCACGACGCATATCAGCATCAATGAGTAATACGCGTTTATCACTTTGGGCAAAAATTGCAGAAAGATTGGTTGAAATAAATGATTTCCCCACCTCCGGTGCAGGTCCTGCGATCATGATGATATTATTTTTAGCATTTGCTAAAGCAAAATTAATTGCAGTACGTAAGCTGCGCAGGCTTTCAATGGCAATATCATCACTATTCTTAACTGCGAGAACAGGAATATGTTTTTTCTTTTTAAGAAGCTTAATACGGCTCTCCTGTACAGGAGAACGAGGAACAGTTGCGTAAACAGGTAAATCTAATTCATTTTCAATTTGGCTCGAATCTTTTACGCCTGAGCGCATCATATTACGTAGTAATGCAAGTAATATCCCTATAAATGCCCCAATAAAAAGAGATATTCCTAGAATTAAAGGTTTTCTAGGTTTAATTGGTCCTAATGGCTCAACTGCAGTATCGATAATACGGACACTACCAATTTCACCAGCTTTAGCTACGCGCAGCTGCTGATAAGAGTTAAGTAAGGTGGTGTAAAGTTGCTGGTTTACTTCAACTTCACGAAATAACTGTAAATATTGTCGTTGTAATTCAGGTAATCGTTTTAATGTACCATTCAGTTCATTGATTTTATTATTTACTGCACCAAGCTGGGCATTAATTTCACGCATTTGTGGATGTTCAGCAGTATATTTAGCTGCCATCTCTGCCTGTTTCTGCTGCAGCTCTATTTTTTGGGTTTCTAACGTAATGCTCTGAGTTAAATATAATTCAGACTCTTTAGTGACATCAACCGTATTGAAACGCTCACGAAAATTATTAAATTCACGTTCAGATTTATCAAGCTGCTGTTTTAATTGTGGAAGCTGTTCATCTAGAAATTTTAAGGTTTGGGCAGTTTCGGCTGTACGCCGTTCAATATTTTGCTGACTATACGCTGCTAATATCGCATTTAGGACCTGTGTAATATGCTGCTTATCTGTACCTTCATAATTCAATCCTAGAATACCAGACTGTTTACCCTTTTCTGCTACAGAAAAGGGGGCAGAAATAGTATTTACTGCGGCAGGTAAGGAAAGTTTTTTAATATTATAGGTATCAGCTAACTGGTCCTTACTATATATGGCAACTTTCCATAGACCATATTGGGAATTAAACTGATTGTTACGGTTGAGCAAACCTTTAAAGATTGGCTCATGCGTTATCGTATCAGTTAAAATAAAATTATTATTCTCAAAAATTAGCTGTAGATTTCTGTCTAAGTAATAAGAGGGTACATCAAATTGACGGAGACTAAAAGTCTTATTCCCGTCTTTAAAAACAACTGATTGGTTAGAATATTTAGTTTGAAATTCAGGCTTATGAAGTAAACGTTGTATAAAACTGTCTTCAGTGCTTGAAATCTGCACATCAAGATTTAAAGAATGGATAACATTACCAAGAATTAAACGAGATTTTAAAATTTCGATTTCTGCCTGTGCTGGAGACTTTTGTTCAACCATCTCAGACAGATCGCCTAGTAATGCTGCAGAAGCCCCCTTTTTATCTTCTACTTGCACCATAGCATCAACTTGATAAATATTCGGTGTAGTCCTGAGATAAAGTAAAGCACAAACTAGGCTTAAAATCGTACAGAGGGCGATCAACTTCCACTGCGCAATCAAGGAAAAAAACAGTTCCTTTAGGTCAATGGTATCTTCAGTGGTGGTATTTTGGCTCATAATTCTTGGTTCAAAAGTTAAATATATTTTTTCCAGTCCGCAATACAGCTTTGAATCAGTTCACAGGTTTCATCAAATACCTGCTGATCATGCTGATAAGGATCTGGTACATTTTTATTCTGCCAGTGACCCAGCCGAAAGGTTTTTCCTTTAGCAAAAGGCCAACTCTGTTCAATATGTTTTTGCTGATTCTGACTCATGACCAGTACAAGATCAGCTTTTTTAATTAACTCGGCATTTAATTTTTTGGCAATATGCGATTGCATATCCATACCTAAGCGCTGCATACAAAGCTGAGCTTTCTCATCTGCTGTATGACCTGTTAAACCAGAAATTCCAGCTGATTCAATATGAAGCTCTGGAAATTCTTGCTTTAAAAAATACTCCGCCATTGGACTACGGCAGATATTTCCGATACACACAACCAGAATATTCTTAATGGCCATTATTAGTTACCTAAACGATCAAAACTATAAATAGCATTAGAGAATGGAACAATCTGTCCAATGACACGTTGCCAACGAGTTAAGCCAGTCGAGTCAATATAGACGACATCGTTATTACGCATTTTAAACTGATTGGCTAGTCCGAAATCACCTATATTACTTAAATCAAGATGATAAAGCTCTGTACTTCGATCATTAAGATTCGTACGTAAAACATAAATACGTCCTGCACTTGCTGAAAGTGGATTAATGCCCTGACTTTCACCTAGCACATCACCTAAGCTCATACCCTGGTCACGTATAGATAATGCCTGATTTTTACTGGCTTCTCCCATCACATATATTTTTTGATTTTCTCGAGTACTGACGTAGATGGTATCATTAGGTTGCAGAATTAAATTATGTAGTGACATTCCTGCACGTTCTAACTCAATAATATTTAAGTCATATGTCATACTATTACGAATAAGCTGCACGTAGGTATTACTGGTGTTTTCTGCGGCCCCACCTGACATACTTAAGGCATTATACAGCGTCATGGGTTGATCATTTAAGTTGATTTGTCCAGACTTTTCAACATTCCCAAAAATTGAAATATGTTTTCCTTGGTAAGATATTACACGTGCAATGACATCAGGATTTTTTAAGTAACGAGAAAGCTGAGAACGAAGTTCTTGGTTAACTTTGACTAAACTTTTACCTGCGGCTTTATAGCGTCCAATCATGGGAAAATGTATATATCCACTTTGATCAATCTGATAACCATTTGCGGGATCGGTACTGTTCCCGCTAATTTCTGGATAAGCCCACAGTTGTATGGAAAGAACATCTCCTGGACTTAATAAATAGGTATGTGGACTATTTTGAAACAAGTGAGCATAGTCACGCTGAAAATTGACCGTAGCTGGTTGAATGGCAGATAAATTATCTTGTGTAATTTTTACAATATTTAATGGTGTACCAAGCTCAGTCTGATACACCCCTTCTTCTGGCAAATTATAAGTTTGAAAACCTGAAGTAATCGCACATCCTGTAGAACCGAGGCCGAAACCCAATAAAAAAAGAGCTTGGTAAAATTTCACGCTTGACCCTTATATATTTATCTCTAATTTGTTTAATTCAATGAACAATATAAAATTGATACTCAATGCGCAGAAATCTTAACTGAAAAAAACATGGAATACACTAGAAGAATTTCTTGGTTTGTATAGTTTGTATAAATTTGTGTACTTGTCAGAATAATGTAATTTAAAAATTTTATATATAAATATATTTATTTTTAAATTTTTTATATAAAACAAAAGATAACAGAAATAAACAAAATGACTTTTAATGAAGAAATTCTATTGAAATTTTTCTGTTATATTACTGTCCCTTAATGACTTGCTAAGTTTTTCTATTACAGAAATTGTTGATTTTAACATATAAGGATAAAGGCTGTTCTATGTTGCAACTCCCTGAATTAAAAATAGCAATTATAGGCCTAGGCTACGTGGGTTTACCTCTGGCGGTAGAGTTTGGTAAAAAAGTACCTGTTATCGGTTTTGATATCTACCAAAAACGAATTGATGAACTTAGAAGTGGTCAAGATCATACCCTAGAAGTTTCCCCAGAAGAACTCAAACAGGCAAATCAGCTCAGTTATTCAGCAAATTTAGAAGATTTAAAAAGCTGTAACTTTTTTATTGTGACTGTGCCTACCCCTATTGATGAATTTAAACAGCCAGACTTAACCCCGCTTGTTAAGGCTTCGACCAGTATTGGTCAAGTGCTTAAAAAAGGTGATGTGGTGGTCTATGAGTCCACAGTATATCCGGGAGCCACTGAAGAGACCTGTATTCCGGTTCTGGAACAGGTATCAGACCTGAAGTTCAATCAGGATTTCTTTGCCGGTTATAGTCCGGAACGAATTAACCCAGGTGATAAACTGCACCGAGTGACCAATATTCTGAAAATTACCTCAGGCTCTACCCCTGAAGTCGCTGAATTTATTGATCAGGTATATAACTTGGTAATTGAGGCAGGTACGCATAAAGCGACCAGCATTAAAGTAGCTGAAGCGGCCAAAGTTATTGAAAATACCCAGCGTGATGTCAATATTGCTTTGATCAATGAACTGGCAGTGATCTTTAATAAAATGGGCATTGATACTGAAGCGGTTTTGCAGGCTGCCGGTACCAAATGGAATTTCTTGCCATTCCGTCCAGGTCTGGTCGGAGGGCACTGTATTGGTGTCGATCCGTACTATTTAACTCATAAAGCACAGTCTATCGGTTATCACCCTGAAATTATTTTGGCAGGTCGCCGTTTAAATGATGGCATGGGGGCTTATGTGGTGACCCAATTGGTCAAAGCCATGATCAAGAAAAAAATTCAGGTCGAAGGTGCCAAGGTTCTGGTTTTAGGCTTAAGTTTTAAAGAAAACTGCCCGGATATTCGTAACACCAAAACTATTGATATTGTTAATGAACTGACAGAATACAATATTGCTGCCGATGTGTATGACCCATGGGTAGATGCAAGCGAAGCTCAACATGAATACGGGATTACTCCAGTCGCAAACCTGGAGCAGGATCAGTATGATGCAGTGATTCTGGCCGTTGCCCATGATCAGTTTAAAGCTATGGGTGCTGAAGCATTACGTGCCTTGGGCAAGTCCGCGCATATTTTATATGATCTAAAATATGTACTGGATCAATCTGAATCTGACCTTCGTCTGTAATTTATAGGGACCATAAAAATGAGCCAATATCAAACTGTATGCGAGCAATTACAACAAGCACCAAAAACCTGGTTAATTACCGGTGTGGCAGGCTTTATTGGCTCAAATTTACTGGAAACCCTGTTAAAGCTGAACCAAAATGTGGTGGGTCTGGACAATTTTGCCACAGGTCATCAGCATAATCTGGATGAAGTGCAAAGTCTGGTCAAACCTGAACAATGGGCAAACTTCAAGTTTTATGAAGGTGATATCCGTAATTTTGCAGACTGCCAGACAGCATGTGCAGGAGTGGACTATGTCTTGCACCAAGCCGCTTTAGGTTCTGTACCCCGTTCGATTGCTGACCCGATTACTACCAATGCAGCCAATATTACTGGCTTTTTAAATATGCTGACCGCTGCACGCGATGCAGAAGTAAAAAGTTTTACCTATGCCGCCAGCAGTTCAACTTATGGTGATCATCCGGCGCTACCTAAAGTCGAAGAAAATATCGGCAAGCCACTTTCACCATACGCAGTCACCAAATATGTAAATGAGCTGTATGCTGAAGTTTTTGCTCGAACTTATGGTTTTAAAACCATAGGGTTGCGTTACTTCAATGTCTTCGGTAAGCGCCAAGACCCGAATGGTGCTTATGCTGCAGTCATTCCAAGATGGACTGCAGCCATGATTGCCGGTGATGATGTGTTCATTAATGGTGATGGTGAAACCAGTCGTGATTTCTGTTTTATTGAAAACACGGTTCAAGCCAATATTCTGGCAGCAACTGCAAATGAAGAGGCTAAAAATCAGGTTTATAATGTAGCAGTAGGTGACCGTACCACGCTGAATGATTTGTTTAAGGCCATTAAAGCTGCGTTAAATGAAAATGGTGTGACTTATACGAAAGAGCCTTTATATCGTGATTTCCGTGCTGGAGATGTAAGACATTCTAAAGCTAGTGTGGAAAAAATTGAAAAATATTTAAGCTATATAGCTAAGTATAAATTCAAAAATGGAATTAAAAAAACAATACAGTATTATCTTAGTAAGTGATGTTTAAAAAATTCTTAAAACTAGCTTCAGGAACAGCAGCAGCGCAAGCTATTACATTCTTGTGCTTACCAATTATAACTAGATTATATTCTCCATATGATTTTGGAGTTTTTTCAAATTATAGCGCGGTAATAGGGATTATTATGCCTATTGCTGCACTTTGCTATCCTATAGCAATTATTTTAACTCAAGATAAAATCGAAGAAAATAAAGTTGCTTATTTAAGTATTTTAGTTTCAATAATAATATCAACTATTTCCCTTTTAGTTTTATTGCTATTAAAAAATGAGTTTTATTTTTTTGTTGGGAAAGAAGATTATTTTTTAATACTATTGACTCCCTTGGCATTAATAGGTTCTGTTTTATTTCAAGTTAAAAGACAAATTTTTTTAAAATATGAAAAATATAAAGATATATCAAAATCTTTATTTGTTGGGGCTATTGCGGTAAATTTTTTTAAAATATTTTTTGGTTATTATTATGCAAGTTATATCTGGTTAATTATCGCTTATGTATTTAACTATATTATTCAATATTTATATTTACTGATAATTTCTGGTATTCAATTTAAAAAAGATAAAGTTTTAGAGGTTGCAATAAAATTTAAAGATTTCGCTTATTATAGAACACCTCAGAATTTTATTTTTTTACTAAGTGAATCATTGCCAATCTTATTTATAGGTAAATATCTAGGTCCTGAATCTGCTGGTTTTTATTCTTTGGGGAGATTAACACTAGGAGCACCTTTAGCTTTAATAGGTCAGGTTTTTGTTGATGTTCTATTTACTCAATTGTCTAAGCTAGAAATTAATAGTATTAAAGAAGTTTTTTTAAAATCTTATAAATACATTATTCCTGTTGGTTTTCTAGTATTTATAATATTATATTTCTTGGCAGAAAGCATTTATTATTTTGTTTTTGGCCCTCAATGGGAGATGGCTGGAGCTGTTGCTTCTGTAATGAGTTTTTGGTTTTTATCCTTTATATTATTTAGGCCATTTGTAGCTTTAATTAATATTTTTAAATTGCAGAAATTTTACCTTTTTTACGAATTAATTGGTCTTTTTTTTAAAACCGTGGGTATATTTTTTTCAATTTATTTTGGTTATAATTTAACTGAAATTATTTTGGTCTATTCTTTAATAAGCTTTTTTATAAATATCATTTTTTCTATATTTTTATACGGCTGGATTTTTAAATGGAAAAATTAATTAAATTAGGAATTGTGCATTCTTATGATTCATTTTATCCGGAAACAAAGGCATATTTAAAATATATGACTAATATAAACTCAAATATTAAAATTGAAATATTTTCAAATATCAAGGATGCAGATGAAAAATCGGATATTGTTATATATTATGGAGGGTATTTGCCCTTTTATAAAAAAATAAAATCTAAGCTTATTATTGAATATCATTCATTGAGTACAGGATCATATCCTCGCATTAAGAATTTTATAAAAAGAAGATTTTCAGCAAAAGCTCAAGCTTATATCTTCTTAAATGAAAATGTTAAAACAGAGTTGGGTTTTTATGGAAATTCAAAAGCTTATTATTTTAGAAGTATGGGATATGATGATGATATATTTAATATAGCAAAAAATAATTTTAAAAAGTACGATTTTGTTTATATGGGAAGTGTACACAGATATGGAGTCATGGAAGTTATTAAAAATATTGCAAATAAAGGTTTTAGTATTTTAGTTATTGGGTGTAATCTTGAAACTTATACTGAATTAAAATCCATAAAAAATATTTTTCCACATAGAAAAATGGATCAAAAGGAGATGTTTGAATTAGCATCACAAGCAAAGTATGGTCTTAATTATACAATCGATCAATATCCTTTTAACATTCAAGATAGTACTAAATTAATAGAATATTGTGCTATGGGATTAAAGGTTGTTACAAATCGTTATAAGTGGGTTGATTTTTTTGAGAAAGACATTGGAGCTAATTTTTTAAATCTTGAAGCATTTTTTAGAGATAAAAATATTATTAAAGAATTTGATTTTTGTAATGGCAATATCCAAAAATATAAATGGTCTAATGTTATTAAAGAGTCGAATATAGCTTTATTAATTGAGGAGTTAAGTGCAAAAAAATGAAAATATTAATTTTTTGTTATCATATTAAGGATGCTGTAGGTGGTGCTGAAATACAATGTGATATAATCGCACGTGGTATGGTAGAAAAGGGTCATGAAGTTCTATATTTATCGCCTATGAAGGCAGAAGTACGTCAGGAAATTTATAAAAATTATAATTTGATACATATCGGAAAAGATTTTAATAGTATATATAATGAGATATATAATTATAATCC
Source organism: Acinetobacter radioresistens DSM 6976 = NBRC 102413 = CIP 103788 (assembly GCF_006757745.1). Taxonomy (NCBI): domain Bacteria; kingdom Pseudomonadati; phylum Pseudomonadota; class Gammaproteobacteria; order Moraxellales; family Moraxellaceae; genus Acinetobacter; species Acinetobacter radioresistens. The sequence goes on from NZ_AP019740.1 coordinate 60,955, forward strand.
AGATGTTATATATTGGCGTGCTTATAAAGGGGACTTTTATAAACTATCTAAACTCTTGAGTAAAAAGTTTAATTTAGTTTATGCGGTTTCTGCTCTCCATGATGTTTCATATAAACCATATTGGAGTATATTTATTAACAATTTGACAATTAAAAGTTTGTTGAAGTTTGTAAAAAATGTATATGTAACTTTCTGGCAGAGAAAGGCGTTTGCACATTTTAAAACATTGACTTTTTTAAATTCTAATTATTTATCATATATCAATCATAAAAATAAAATTATTATTAGGAATTCTATGGATATTAATATCTCTTCATCTATTCCATGGAAAAGAAAATATGTAATCTGGGTTGCAAATATTAAGCCTACGAAAAGACCTGAGGAATTTTTTAAATTAGCTAAAAAATTTGAAGATCTTGACATCGACTTTTTAATGATAGGGAGATACAACTATGAGCATTCAGAATATTCATATTTAAAAGATGAAAACTCTTGGCCAAAAAATTTTTATTACTTAGGTGAAAAATCTTTAGATGAAGTAAACTTTTTCTTAGAAAAATCTTTATTTCATGTACATACTTGTGAGCCTGAAGGATTTGGTAATATATTCATTCAAGCATGGCTTTTACAAAAAGCTAGTCTATCTCTAAATTTTGATCCTGAGGGATTAATCGATAAACATAATTTAGGATATTTTTCAAATAGTGATATAAGTTTGTTTTATGAGCAATTTAAAAGTTTAATTGATAAACCTGATTTATTATATGAAAAATCAATTAACGCAAAAAAAATAGCGCATCAATTTTTTTCAAAGAAAAGAATGATTGATGAGATTAATAATTGCTTTTCAGAAATGAATAATAAATTTTAATATATAGTGAGTGATTTGAAAATATGTATTTAGGTTTTGATCCATTTGAAAGTTTTTATTGGTCTATGTTTTTGTTTATCATAGGTATAATTTTATCATTAAAAATTTCTAAAATTATTGGTATTAATTATAAATTAAGTAGTTCTTTATATTTTTGGCATATTTTACTCTGTTTTGTTTATTTTTTTTATGTTCTTAGTAATGGTGGCGACGCAATTAGCTATTTTAGATGGGCTGTTGATAATAATGTAAATCTCAATTTTGGAACTGCATTTGTTATTAATTTCACTGCTTTTTTCGTTAATTATTTAAAATTTTCATTCATTGACTTATTTGTTTTGTATAATTTTTTTGGTTATGTAGGGGTTCTTTTTTTTGCTGCTTCTATTATACAAGCTATTAAAGTTAAAAAATTACCTTATAGGCTTTTTGGTTTATTATTTATTTTTTTGCCTTCAGTGAGTTTTTGGACTAGTGCATTAGGAAAAGATTCTCTTGCATTTATGGCTACGGGGATGGCGCTATGGGGGGCACTAAACTATAAAAATAGAAAATGGTTAATAATTTTATCTATTTTTTTAATGTTATTAGTAAGACCTCATATTGCTTTTGTATTATTAATATCTTTTATATTATCTTTAATTTTGGATAAAAAAGTTTCTTTCTATACAAGGATTTTTATGGGTTCAATAGCATCTATTGTTTCTATAGTGATGCTTCCTGTAATTATAAATTATGTGGGGTTGGAGGAAGGTAGTGGGATAGATGATGTTAGTGATTATGTAGATAAAAGACAAAGTTATAATGCCGGAGGTGGTAGCAGTATAGATATTAGTTCGATGTCTTTACCAATGCAGATGCTTACATATCTATTTAGACCTTTACCTTTTGAAGCACATTCTATTTTTGCCTTATTAGCCTCCTTTGATAATATTATTTTAATTTTATTAGTACTAATGGGTTTTTACTTTATATTTAAAAAAAATAAACCTTCTATTGAATCAAATAGGTTGTTTTTATGGTTGTATTTCTATTTGTCATTAATTATTTTGGCATCAACTACTGCAAATCTGGGTATTGCAATGCGACAAAAATGGATGATTCTCCCCTTTTTAATATTTTTACTTTTAAGTGTTATTGGAAATAATGAATTGAAAATTGAGAAGATAAAATGACCTTTTTAATTATTTCTAGCTTTCTTCCTTCAGTCTTAAACTTCCGTGGAAAGTTACTCGAAGCGATCCATCAGCAAGGCTATGAAATCCATATTATTGCACCTGATCTACCTTCTTTTTCTGGCGAGTATCAAAAACTGTTAGATCTTGGTTATTACGTACATGAAGTTTCCATGCAACGTACAGGCACTAATCCGGTAGCAGACTTAAAAACCTTAGGAAGCATGTATACGCTTATAAAAAAAATCAAACCTGATCATGTTCTATCTTATACGATCAAGCCGGTGATATATGGAACACTCGCCGCATGGCTGGCACAGGTACCACATCGCTATGCTTTAATTACAGGTTTAGGTTATGCCTTTCAAAATGTAGAAACTCAGACTGAGCGAAGTATTTTCCAGAAACTGGTTCATGGTTTATACCAGCAGGCATTGTCGCGCAGTCATAAGGCATTTTTCCAAAATCCGGATGACCTGAAACTTTTTCAGGATTTAAAGCTTTTAAATACTCAAACAGCTACAGTAGTAGTGAACGGTTCGGGGGTCAATGTTGCTGATTTTAATGTATTACCTTTACCTGTAACGGCCGATCAAAAAATTAAAATATCCTTCTTGTTGATTGCACGTTTACTGGTAGATAAAGGTATCCGTGAATATGCCGAAGCAGCAAAAATCATCAAACATAAACATCCGCATGTAGAGTTTAATCTGGTAGGCTGGATCGATGAAAATCCAGCAGCGATTATCCAACAAGAATTAGATGAATGGATTGCTAAAAAAACAATAAATTATTGGGGTAAACTAAGCGATGTTCGCCCTGCAATTGCAGAAAGCTCGGTTTATGTGTTGCCATCCTATCGTGAAGGCACCCCTCGTACTGTCTTAGAAGCCATGGCAATGGGTCGGGCAATCATTACCACGGATGCACCTGGTTGTCGTGAAACTGTTACCGATGGCGATAACGGCTTTCTGGTTGAAGTAAAATCCGTGGAAAGTTTAGTAAAAGCAATGGAGAAACTCATTCTTCAGCCAGGGCTGATCGCTAAAATGGGAAGTCGCTCCCGAGAAATCGCACTTCATAAATACGATGTACATCAGGTAAACGCACATATGATGCAAGAAATGGGTTTAATCTAAATGTTAAAACGCTTACTCGATATTATCATCGCCTCCATTGCCCTGATCCTGCTTTCACCACTTTATGCCTTTGTGGCTTACAAAGTGAAAAAAAATCTGGGCTCTCCAGTCTTGTTTCGCCAGGTGCGTCCCGGTTTACATGGCAAGCCTTTTGAGATGATCAAGTTCCGCACCATGAAAGATGCTGTGGACGAGCAGGGTAATCCACTGCCGGACAGTGAGCGTCTAACGCCTTTTGGTCAAATGCTGCGTTCCAGCAGTCTGGATGAAATGCCGGAACTGTGGAATGTGATTAAAGGTGATATGAGCATTGTTGGCCCACGCCCGCTGTTGATGGAATACCTGCCACTTTACAGCCCTGAACAAGCCAAACGCCATGACGTGCGCCCGGGTATGACGGGTCATGCACAAGTGAATGGCCGCAATGCAATTGGCTGGGAAGAAAAGTTCAAGCTGGATACCTGGTATGTGGAAAATCAGTCCATTTGGCTCGACTTTAAAATCATGTTTAAAACCGTACATAAAGTTTTAGCAAAAGATGATATCAGTGCCGAAGGCGAAGCCACTATGACACGCTTTACTGGCTCACAAAACAAGGATGAAACATGATGACAGCTTTATATATTGGTATTTATGGTGCAAGTGGTTTTGGTAAAGAAGTTATGCCATTGGTTCGCCAGCAATTTCCAACCTTAGCCAAAGATAGCTTTGTTTTTATCGATGATGGCCAAGCCGGCAATAGTTTAAATGACTATGCTGTTTTAAGTTATCAGGATTTTCTTGCTAAACCGAATACACATAAGGCTGTAACGATTGCTATAGCAAACAGCCAAGTTCGTGAAAAACTGGTCCAGCGTTTAACTGAAGACCAGATTCAGCATTTAGATGTTCAGGCCAGTAATACCGTTATTCTAGATGAAGTGCATATTGGCGAAGGAAGCTTACTTTGTCCTTTCACTTGTCTGACATCCAATATTAAAATTGGAAAATTCTTTCATGCCAATATTTATAGCTATGTTGCTCATGACTGTATCATTGGCGATTACGTCACCTTTGCTCCCGGCGTGAAATGTAATGGCAATATCCATATTGAAGACCATGCCTATATTGGTACGGGTGCTGTGATCAAACAGGGCACACCAGATCAACCTTTAGTGATTGGCAAGGGGGCAGTGGTGGGCATGGGCGCAGTAGTAACTAAAAGTGTGCCACCAGGCGTGACAGTAGTTGGCAATCCGGCACGTATTTTAGAGAAAAAATAAGTTTTTAAGGTTTTGAAAATTAGGAATTATCATGTTAAACACTGCATTTGAACCATGGCCAAGCTTTACGCAAGAAGAAGCCGATGCTGTATCCCAAGTCTTGTTATCCAACAAAGTGAACTATTGGACTGGACAGGAATGCCGTGAATTTGAAAAAGAATTTGCTCAATTTGCTGGCACACAATATGCAGTAGCATTGGCGAATGGTACCGTGGCTTTGGATGTAGCCTTGAAAGCCTTGGAAATCGGTGCGGGTGATGATGTGATTGTGACTTCACGTACTTTCCTTGCATCTGCTAGCTCTATTGTAACTGCTGGGGCAAATCCGATTTTTGCCGATGTGGAAATGGACTCGCAAAATATCTCACGTCGTACGATTGAAGCAGTTTTAACGCCTAATACCAAAGCGATTATTTGTGTGCATCTCGCTGGCTGGATGTGTGATATGGATCCCATCATGCAATTGGCTGAAGAAAAAGGCCTGTATGTGATTGAGGATTGTGCCCAGGCACATGGTGCCATGTATAAAGGGAAATCTGCAGGTTCAATCGGTCATATTGGTGCCTGGTCATTCTGTCAGGATAAAATTATGACCACGGGTGGTGAAGGAGGAATGGTCACTACCAATGATGAAACCTTATGGAAAAAAATGTGGTCTTATAAAGATCATGGTAAAAACTTTGACAGTATATATAACAAACAGCATCCACCGGGATTCCGCTGGTTACATGACTCCTTTGGCACGAACTGGCGCATGATGGAAATGCAGGCTGTGATTGGACGGATTCAATTGAAAAAGATGTCCGAATGGACAGCACAGCGCAATGCAAATATGGAAAAAATTTATGCTGCCTTTACAGATAGCCCATACTTTATAGTTCATCGTCCATCAGATGATTATGTACATGCTGCCTATAAATGCTATATACAAGTCAATACTGATGCTTTACCAGAAGGCTGGTCACGTGACCGAATCATGACTGAAATTAATGCAGAAGGTGTACCATGCTTTAGTGGGTCTTGTTCAGAAGTTTACTTAGAGCATGCTTTTGATGATACGCCATGGCGTCCAAAAGAGCGTCTTCCACAAGCAAAGCAGTTGGGCGAGACCAGCTTAATGTTTTTAGTGCATCCGACTTTAAGCACTAAAAGTTTAGTTAAAACAGTTGAAGTAATTCAAAAAGTCATAAAAATGATGAATACCTGATTATTGTTGAAGCCAATATGAAATTAGCGCACATATTGGCTCTTTTTTGTTTTCATATTTCATATTTATTGTAGTACTCGGGTAAAAAATATTTATTTATCAAAAGCAAAGGCGTATAAAGATTTGCATTTGATGAAATAATTCATACTAGAAGATCATCGTGAAACAACTTATTTTTAAACTTGCATCAGCTCCCCGACTTATTAAACAGGGTTTTCTAGTCTTACTGGATCTAATTGTCTTTCCGGTACTCCTGTGGCTCTGTTATGCCATTCGCCAATTTGACCCGAGTGTTGAGGTTGTACCTGGCCTAGATCATGGCGCTTTCTTGGTAAGCATTATTGGAGTCATCTGTCTAGCGATTTGCGGTATTTACCGTTTTATTGTACGTACCTTCAATGAGTTTTTTATGGTCAAGCTGGCACTTGCCATGCTGTTAATGATTGGCACACTTTATGCCTTGGCCTATTTTTCTCCTGCTTTTATCCCAATGTCTATTCCTTTTATGTTCGGCTTTATGATGTTTGGCTGGGTATGGTTTAGCCGGGCAATCATCCGTTTTGTCATTAAAGGTGCTTTACAATCTGGTTTGGGACGTAAACGTATTGCGATTTATGGAGCTGGTTATGCTGGCCAGCAGATTGCCGCAGCATTGTTTCGTTCAGATGAACACTTACCTGTATTTTTTATAGATGATAAAGCAAACTTGCAGGGTCATATTGTTGGGGGCCTGTGTGTCTATTCTATTCAAAAGGCACTTGAGCTTCTTAAAAAACATCATATAGAAGAGATTTTAATTGCTATTCCTTCGGCTAGCCGGGTCCGTAAAAGCGAAATTATTAAACAGCTGGAACCGGCACGACTTAAAATTACCGAGCTTCCGGGCCTGACCAAACTGGTAGATGGTGATATTAAAATCGCCGATATCCGTGAAGTAGATATTATTGACCTGCTTGGCCGTGATCCTGTGCCGCCAATTGATCACCTTCTGGCTAAAAACATTCATAATAAGGTGGTTATGGTGACTGGGGCAGGTGGGTCAATCGGCTCGGAATTATGCCGCCAGATTATTAAAAACCAGCCTTTACGTCTGGTAATTTATGAATTAACCGAGTTTGCCCTGTACAGTATTGATAAAGAACTGCGTCTGGCGACCCAATGCGAGATTATTCCAATTCTAGGGACCGTACTCGACCAGCAGAAACTGGAACGGGTAATTGAGCAGTACGCAGTACAGACGGTTTACCATGCTGCAGCCTATAAACATGTACCATTGGTCGAATGTAACCCAATTGCCGGACTTAAAAATAATGCGATTGGTACGGCCAATAGTCTGAATGCTGCCATTAAAAAGGGTGTAGAAACCTTTGTATTGATCTCAACTGACAAGGCAGTCCGCCCGACGAATGTAATGGGGGCATCCAAGCGCATGGCAGAGCTATACTGTCAGGCGATGGCAGAAGAACAGACCCAGACCCAGATCAGTATCGTGCGCTTCGGTAATGTATTGGGCTCATCTGGTTCAGTAGTACCTCTGTTTAAACAGCAGATTGCTAAAGGTGGTCCGATTACTGTGACCCATCCTGAGGTTACCCGTTATTTTATGACTATTCCTGAGGCTTCACAGTTGGTAATTCAGGCCGGGGCACTCGGTACAGGTGGCGATGTATTTTTACTTGATATGGGGGAGCCGGTACGAATCCAGGATCTGGCACGGCAGATGGTATCTTTAAGTGGTTTAACAGTTCGTGAACAAGATACAACCGAAGGCGATATAGAGATTTGCTATAGTGGTCTGCGCCCAGGTGAGAAATTATATGAAGAATTGCTGATTGATCATGACAATACACAAATTACAGAACATAGCCGTATTTTAAGGTCATTTGAAAAACACTATACCTTTAACGAGCTGTTACCTGTATTTGAACGTATTCATAACATGACAGCTATTCAGACTGATATTGACTGGGCACTTGGCCAGCTTGAATATTATGTTGATGGTTATAAACGCAGTGGACTTGTTTCAGTAAACTAAACTTTGGAAATAATATGCAGATTAAAAAAGCGATTCTTCCGGTAGCGGGACTGGGAACCCGCTTTTTACCCGCCAGTAAGTCTATTCCTAAAGAAATGGTAACTGTTGTTGACCGCCCGGCGATTGAATATGTGGTACGTGAAGCAGTAGAGGCTGGAATTGAAGAAATTATTCTGGTAACCCATGCGTCTAAGGGAGCTATTGAAAATTACTTTGACCGTAATTTTGAGCTCGAAACCACGTTAGAACAAAAAAAGAAGTTTGACCTGTTAAAAGAAATTACTGAAATTATTCCTTCTCATATTAGTGTTATTAGTGTACGCCAGCCACAGCCACTCGGGCTGGGTCATGCTGTGCTCTGTGCCAAAGCAGTAGTAGGGAATGAACCTTTTGCTGTTCTGTTACCTGATGTTCTGGTGAAAAATGAGAAAGGTATAAATGATCTGGCACAAATGATGCAGCGTTATGAGACTGCACAGGCTGCCCAGATCATGGTAGAGGCCGTACCGGATGAGCTGGTGGATCAGTACGGTATTGTTGAGGTCTCTCTTCTACCTGAAGCAGGGCAAAGTATAGCCATGCAGGGGATTGTTGAAAAACCTGCAGTTGGTACAGCGCCCTCTAATCTATCGGTGATTGGCCGCTATATTTTACCGGCAGAGATTATGCAGCTGCTTGAGCAGACGCCCAAGGGGGCCGGTAATGAGATTCAGTTAACGGATGCGATTGCGCTTCTACAGCAGAAACAGGTGGTAGAAGCTTACCGGATGCAGGGACAGACTTTTGATTGTGGTAGCAAGTTGGGTTACCTCAAGGCAGTGTTACATTATGGGGTTAATCATCCGCAGCTGGGTACAGACTTTAAGGCATTAATTCAGGAACTCGATTTTTAAAGCAGGAGGCACTATGAAAATTGCGGTATTTGGCGCAACCTTACAAGCCGCGGTAATGAGTGCTTTATGGGCAGAGACAGGCCACCAGGTCTACTGGTGTCAGGGACTTGAAGAAACCTGTGCACCAGGTCTTACCCTGGATACCCAGCTACTTGAGCTTCTGAGCCGGCAAAAACACTTGGGGAATTTAAAAGAGACCAGTTTAAGCAGTTTAAAAGAAGATATTGATGTCTATTTTTTTGGCTTTAATCCCTCCTGTTTTCAGGAAGCCTTAGATATTGTCCAGCATTTAAGCCGTCAACCCATTATCCACCCGAAATTAATGATCAATGGTTCTACTTTTGGTTTGAAGGGTACAGCTTCACTACAGAAAATTCTGGCTAAAGATGCCTGGGTTTACTTGCCTGACATGATTCAGGAGGGCAAGTCGGCTGAGAGTTTTACTCACTCACGTGAAGTCGTAATTGGTATTGATGAAAAATATTATGATTTTGCCCAGACCCAGACCCGTGAGCTGCTGAGACCATTTTTTCCGTTGAGCCAGCAGTATCTGTTCATGCCCATACTAGATGCAGAATTTACCAAGCTGAGTATTTCTGGCATGCTCGCCACCCGCATCAGCTATATGAATGACTTGGCCCAAGTCGCAGAAAAATTGCATATTGATATTGAAAATGTACGTTTGGGCCTAGGTGCTGACAGCCGGATTGGTTCAAGCTATTTACAACCGGGAGTCGGATTTGGGGGCGATAATTTCTCCAGAGATATTCTGACCCTGTCAGAAACTATGTCGAGTAGTGGTACCAACAGTCGCCTTTTACAGCAGGTCTGGGAGATTAACGAGCAGCAGAAGGAAATACTTTTCCGTAAATTATGGAATTATTACTGCTGTGACTTGCAAGGTAAAACGGTTGCAATCTGGGGTGCGGCTTTTAAGGAAAATACCAGCAGTACCATTAATTCTCCAGTGCATACCATGCTGGAAGCCTTATGGGCGCAGCAGGTCACTGTAAAACTGCATGACCCGGCTGCTCTACCAGATCTGGAAAACTATTATGGTAAGCGTGAAGACCTGATTCTCTGCCGTAATCCTTATGAAGCAGTACAGGATGCTCACGCCCTATGTCTGATGACAGCGTGGAAAGCCTACTGGAGTCCAGACTATTCCCGTTTAAAACAGTTAATGGCACATCCTATGATTCTGGATGGCCGTAATATTTATGACCCAGCTTATGTCAGAGCCCAAGGTTTTGCCTATGAAGGAGTGGGGCGCATATGAATCAGAATATAAAACAGACATCAGAGTTTCCCAAAAATATGCCGGCCTATCAGAAGCTGGAACAGTTGGCTGAGGCACTCAAAGCCCAGCATTTAAATGATCTATTTAAGAATGAACCAGACCGCTTCAATGATTATTCTATTCATATTGAACAGTTGACCTTTGATTATAGCAAGCATCGGGTAAATCAGGATGTTATGGAACAGCTGGTAGCATTGGCTGAACAGCAGAAGTTACCGGAATGGATTCATGCATTATTTTCTGAGCAGGAAATTAATTACACCGAGCAGCGTGCAGCTATGCACTGGGCCTTGCGGTTGCCTGAAAATGAAGTAAAACATGCTGATCTGGCAGCACAGGTCCATGAACAGTTACAGCGTATGTATGGGCTGGTCGAGAAAATCCATGCTGGACAGTTCCGCGGCGCGACTGGTGAAGTAATACGGGATGTGGTAAACATTGGAGTAGGTGGATCAGATCTTGGTCCTCTGATGACCAGTTATGCATTAGGTGATTTCAAGGTTCAGAGCCGCAGATCTCTAGGGGTCTACTTTGTTTCCACAATTGATGGTAGTCAGCTATCAGATCTGCTGCATCAGTTACGTCCTGAAACCACCCTCTTTATTATTTCATCAAAATCTTTTAGTACCATCGATACCCTGTCAAATGCCCAGACTGCACGGCAATGGTTAGAAAAAGAACTCGGCCAGCATCCCCATATTTTAAAAAGTCATTTTATTGGAGTCTCTACCAAGCCTGAAAAAATGACAGAATGGGGAATCGTGCCTGAAAACCAGTTACTGTTATGGGAATGGGTCGGTGGACGCTATTCACTCTGGTCCTGTATTGGTCTACCGATTGCCCTAACCATTGGAGTTGAAGGCTTCAAACAATTTTTGGGCGGTGCTTACACAGTAGACCGGCATTTCCAGGAAGCTCCACTACATAAAAATATTCCCGTACTGATGGCTTTACTCGGGGTATGGAACAGTAATTTTCTGGAAATACAGACCCATGCCATTTTGCCTTATGATGGCCGCCTGAAATATTTTGCCTCTTATTTGCAGCAGCTGGAAATGGAGTCAAATGGCAAATCTGTACAGCGCAATAGCGAACGGGTAAATTATAATACCTGTCCTATCATCTGGGGTGAGGTAGGCCCAAATGCACAACATGCGTTTTACCAGTTGCTGCATCAGGGAACACAAGCGGTAAGCTGTGATTTTATTGCTCCAGTCAAGCGTTATAATGCTAACCAGTTTACCTATATCCAGAATGCTGAAGCTTTGGTAGAACAGCATCATCTCGCTCTGTCTAACTGTCTGGCGCAGTCGCGTTTGCTGGCATTTGGCAATGCAGCCCTGAATCAGGAAGAGTCCGCACAACTGCCGATCTATAAGCAGTATGAAGGTAATCAGCCAAGCAGTACCCTGCTGTTACAAGAACTTAATCCATTTAGTCTGGGAATGCTGATTGCACTCTATGAACATAAAGTTTTTGTACAGTCAGTTATCTGGAATATTAACCCATTCGATCAATGGGGAGTGGAAAAGGGTAAGCAGATTGCCAACGAACTGCTCCCCATACTGAATCGTCAGCAGGAAAATATTTCTCAGCTGGATGCTTCTACCCAAGGTTTAATTAAAGTGTTATTAGGTCAATATTATGGCTAAAGTTTTAGTCACAGGTGGAGCAGGCTATATTGGCTCGCATACCTGTATAGTGTTACTCCAAGCCGGACATGAAGTAATTGTGCTTGATAATTTAAGTAACAGTTCAGAAGAGGCTTTGCATCGGGTACAACAGCTCACACAAAAGTCACTGGTTTTTATTCAGGGTGACATACGAGACCATCAGGTGCTTGAGCAGATATTTGATGAATATAAAATTGATGCCGTTATTCATTTTGCTGGGCTGAAAGCAGTTGGGGAAAGCCAGCAGGTGCCGCTGGTGTATTTTGATAACAATATTGCAGGCAGTATAGCTCTGGTTCAGGCGATGCAGAAAGCTCAGGTATATCGGCTGGTATTTAGCTCGTCTGCTACAGTCTATGACGAAGCCAATATTTCTCCTTTAAAAGAAGAAATGCCAACAGGTATGCCAAGCAATAACTATGGCTACACCAAGCTAATGGTTGAGCAGATCTTAGAGAAACTTTCTATAGCGGATGAGCGGTGGTCTATTGCGTTATTAAGATATTTTAACCCGGTTGGGGCCCATCAAAGTGGTCAGATTGGTGAGGATCCACAAGGTATTCCAAACAATTTAATGCCGTATATTACCCAGGTAGCAGTGGGTCGCCGTGAAAAATTGTCGATCTATGGAAGTGATTATGACACGGTAGATGGAACGGGTATCCGTGATTATATACATGTGGTTGACTTGGCAAATGCCCATTTATGTGCCTTAAATAACCGTTTAAATTCACAGGGATGTCGTGCCTGGAATATCGGTACTGGTCAAGGATCTTCGGTATTACAGGTAAAAAATGCATTTGAAGCAGTGAATCAAGTCAAGATTCCATTTGAGTTTGTTCCTCGCCGTACAGGTGATGTTGCAATATCCTTTGCAGATAATTCGCGTGCAATGGCTGAATTGGGCTGGCAGCCACGATATACCTTGGAAGATATGTTAAAAGATAGCTGGAAATGGCAGCAGCAAAATCCGCAAGGTTATCATTCCTGAAAAGAAAAAACGGAGTCAATACTCCGTTTTTTATAATTTTTTATATTAACTTCCCTGAATAAGTGCGGTCAGTTCATCAATATAGTGCAGCATCGGTCGCGCAGTCCGTTCAGCCTGGATTTCAATATTCAGGCGTAGCAAAGGTTCAGTATTTGAAGCACGAACATTGAAACGCCATTCTCCAAAGTTCAGGCTGATCCCGTCAGTCTTATCAATTTGCGGTTGTTGTGATTGATAATGTGCCAAGATATTCTCAATTGTCTTTTGAGTATCTTCAACCTTAAAATTGATCTCACCACTACAAGGGAATTTTTCAATCATACGCTCAACCAGGCTCGATAGTGTTTGGCCGGTTTCTGACAGCAGGGCAATAATGAGTAACCATGGAATCATTCCACTATCACAGTAGGCAAAATCACGAAAATAATGGTGAGCACTCATTTCGCCGCCATACACAGCATTGTGTTCCCGCATAACATCTTTAATAAAAGCATGACCTGACTTGGACTGGACTGCAACACCATGGTACTGCTCGACAATATCTAGGGTATTCCATACCAGACGCGGATCATGCACAATTTTTTCACCCGACTGTTTAATCAAAAATGCCTGTGCCAGCAATCCGACAATATAATATCCTTCAATAAACTGCCCTTTTTCATCAAACAGGAAGCAGCGGTCAAAGTCGCCATCCCAAGCAATACCTAGGTCTGCCTGATGTTGCAGTACCGCTTGGCGGGTAACATCACGGTTTTCAACCAGAATCGGATTGGGAATACCATTCGGAAAATGCCCATTGGCCTCATGATGAATTTTAATAAACTCTACCGGTATATCTAAGGTCCGGAATTTAGTCTCAATAGCATCAATTACATGTCCGGCCGCACCATTTCCGGCATTAACGACCAGTTTAAGCAGGCGAATCTTGCCAGGTTCGATATAATTCATCAGGTGTTCAACAAACTCTGGCAGAATATTATAAGACTGGGTAGTTCCTGGTTTTTGTATCTGTGTAAAGTTTTCACTCTCAGCTAAAGCCTGAATATCTTTTAAACCCGTATCTGCACTGATGGGGCGTGCATTTTCACGGACCAGTTTCATACCGTTATAATCCATCGGATTATGACTGGCAGTAATCTCGATTCCACCTTGTACATTTAGATGAAAAGCCCCAAAGTAAACTTCTTCGGTTCCAGTCATACCCAGATCCAGTACATTAACGCCGGCATCATTTAAGCCGCGAATAGTGGCCTGTTTTAGAGACTCACTGCTAAGACGAATATCACACCCCACCACCACAGTCTGAGGCTGATAAATCTGTCCATAGGCACGGCCAATTTTATAAGCAATCTCTTCATTCAGCTCTGTTCCGAGCTTGCCACGGATGTCATAAGCTTTAAAGCAGGTAAGTACAGTCATGAGTGATGATCAATTTTTATAAAGATGGATCTTATTATAGACCTTCGAAAAGTTATTCTAAGTATCAATCACTTACGCTTACAAAAAATAAAGAACATAAAAGTAAATTAAACTTGAATATATAACCTGTCTTTAGCAGTTAAATAAAAAAAGCATTATATAAAAATTAAAGATCTTACTTATCCATAATTCGGATAGGTTAACCTGCTGCAGCTATATTCTTATTATCCGGTAAGTCTTTATATATTTATTATAGGGCCAGTGAACATTACTCATTTTACCAGTAGCACGGCTTCCTTGGCTAAAATGTTCTTATGACTGGTATGATTCTATACCCACAAATATATGACTTTATTAACAATACGATTTTAAGGATAGCTTATTTTTAAACTTATAAATTTTGCTTTAGCTTTTTGATTTTAACTCAAAAACAATATATTCGATTAGCATTAAAAAAGCCCCAAGTTCAACTTGAGGCTTTTTAGAATCTGGAGCGGGAAACGAGACTCGAACTCGCGACCCCAACCTTGGCAAGAGTCACCGACATAAAATACACTAAATTACATAATTGGTATGTTAATAAACTCTATATATAACAGTTATATAGAGTTTTAATTTTGTGTGACGTAATTTAAGGTAGGGTAAGGTACTTTGATTTTTGGTCACTAATTTATTGTGATAATCAACAATAATAACCAACATTCATATGCTTAATCTAAGAGTGTTTTACTGACTGGTATAATTTTATGATGAGAGGGGTGTTGCCTGAGGCTACGGTTTCTGTTTGGCCTTTTGGCGTAAGACGTACAAATATAAGCTTTCTACTTTTTCACGTGTCCATGGTGTGGTACGCAAGAATCGTAATGATGATTTAACACTTGGGTCTATGCAAAAACTGAACCGTACCGGGTTTGTCGGAGACTTTTTTATTTAAGTTAGGCCACCTGACCTAACGGGTTAATCTTATAATCGTACATTGCTTCAAGCTCAAAAGACGATACATAACTCAGCGCATCAAGCACCATATCTGTATTCTTACGTGTTGATACTTTCCAGCCAACAATTGCACATGAAAAAACATCAATAATAAATGTGGTTTAGACCCAATCTGAATGAGTTTTAATATACGTGAAGTCAGCGACCTGAGATACCGTCTTGGTAGTCAATCAGGTTTTGAGATTATTCGGCTAATAAATAATCTCTTTGATAGGCAGTCTGATGTTTTAAAACGCTATAACACAGATCTCTGTACACGACAAATTTCATAGGATCCTTGTCCTATCAGGCTTTTTCTTTCTTAAAATTGCTAGCACTTTCTTAAATTCTTCTTTTTTCCAAAACCAATCAAACGTAGAATAGCCATTTGAACATAGTCCAAACCGTAGCGAAATAAACTTACTGAAAGTCGTCCATGCTTCTTTATTTTTATCGCTTTTTTCCGATCATGTTGCCATTCACCTGTTAAATAGCACCAACAGAAACTGATAGCTAGCACTGCTATCAATTTCTTGACTCGTCTAGGGTCTGTTAAACGAGTATTTTCAAGATTGAATCCACGTCCTTTGAGACAACTAAATAACGTTTCGATTTCCCAGCGTAATGCATAATCACGAATAGCAGAAGCATTAAACATAGGAGAAACAACAAGTAAAAGCTCTCCATCTTCTAATCGTAGCGCACTAATATACAGTTTCACTCGACCAACCCAAATACGTCGTTTACGACATTCAGTTTGACCAACTTGAAGATGACGAAATAAATCACTAATTTTATGATTCTTGGCTAAGTGATTGGTCACAATAAAGTTTTTTTAACACGTATACAGAAGTTAATGTCATTTTCAATTAACCATGTAAACCATTTCTCACCGATAAATTCTCTGTCTGCAAACACATTCACAATACGATCTTTACCAAAAATGGAGATAAAGCGTTGAATCAAAGCAATACGCTCTTTTGTATCTGAATTTCCACGTTTATTGAGCAATGTCCAAACAATAGGTATCGCTATTCCACGATAGACGATGGCTAACATCAAGATATTAATATCTCGTTTTCCCCATTTCCAATTAGATCTATCCAAAGTTAATTGGACTTTATCGAATGAAAATATATTGAAAATTAACTGAGAAATTTGACGATAATCGAAATACTGATCTGCAAAGAAGCGTTGTGGTATACGTCGATAAAATGATTGTGGTAAGCACTTGATGGGTAAGGCTTTAGATGCAGAAGAAAGATTACATGTCTGTTTTACAATTAATGCAAGCATAATCAGTGTAAAACATTTTGCATGTGACTTGTTCCACTTTAGATATTTGTTTAAGATGAGATGTAACTCATTGAAATGTGTCATCATATTCGTCGTCAGAAAACAAGTATTATGCCATTATTTCAATGAGTTATCTTTTTTTGTCGTGTACAAAGATATTTTTTAATGATAAATAAAAAGCCTATTTTTAAAGAAATTTAGCATACGGCATAGTGAAAACAACAATAGAGCAATTACTCAACAATAAACATTAACATCAATTATTTAGATCATATTCAATTTTAATAAAAAGACAAATGTGTATTAAAAATAGCCATCATACGTCTATTTTTGATTACAAAATATAATGAGGGGATTGCTTCCCATTTCATACATTTTTCATATATAAAAAGACATACTATTTTTAAGGTTTTTCTAAACCAATTTTTTTACTTCATAATTTTTAACATCATAATTAAAGGTGAACCATGCAAAATAAGAAGCGCACCCCATTAGACGCGCAACAGTCCCATCTTTGGATTATTGGTGGTGGTATCGCAGGTATGGCTGCTGCTGCATTTGCAATCCGTGATGCCAAAGTCCCTGCCAAAAATATCCATATTTTAGAAGAACTCGATATTTCAGGTGGTTCGATGGATGGTGGACATACACCGCATGCCGCGCAAGCTTGGGTAACACGTGGTGGGCGAATGCTGACCGATGAAACTTATTTGTGCCTATGGGACTTATTTTCCAGTATTCCATCTTTGGAAAATCCAGACATTTCGGTGCGTGAAGAATGTCGTGAGTTTAATGAAAAAGTGAAAACCCACGCCAATGCACGGTTGATTGATGCCGAACATGTCATTGCGGATGCAGCAAAGCTTGGTCTGAATACGCTACATCGTGCACAGATGCTGCGCCTATTAGCTTCAAAAGAAGAAAAAATTGGCAGTCGCCGCATTGATGAGTTTTTTGATGAAACCTTTTTTGAAACCAATTTCTGGCGCATGTGGCGCACGACTTTCGCTTTTCAAAAATGGCACAGTGCAGCAGAGTTAAGACGCTATTTCTTGCGTTTTATTCAAGAATTGCCACGCATTCATACCTTAGCGGGTGTGAAACGTACCAAGTACAACCAATATGACTCGATGATTCTGCCCCTACAGCGTTGGTTAGTCGCACAAGGCGTCGATGTGCGTTTTGGACACTATGTCACAGATGCAGACTTCATTACCAATGCTGAAACTCAAGAACGCTACGCTTCACGCCTATATGTACAATTGCCTGAAGGCTCAGAGCAAATTAATCTGAAAGCCAATGATTTAGCTATTTTCACTTTAGGCTCTATTACCGCAGACTCACGTTATGGCGGTAATCATGACGTGCCTGCCCTTATTCGTCATCGAGAAGATCATGGCTGGACGCTTTGGGAAACGCTGGCACAAAAAGCCCCAGACTTTGGCCGTCCAATGACTTTTTATGGCAATGTCGATGAACATAAGTGGGAGTCTTTCACTCTGACCATGAAAGATGACGTGCTACTTAAACGTATTATTGACTATACAGGCAATGAACCAGGCACAGGCGCACTCATGACTTGGTATGAGTCGGGTTGGCATTTATCCATCGTGGTTCCTGCACAGCCACACTTTGCCGACTTACCTGAAGGTTTATATACCTTATGGGGCTACGGTTTCCAAATTGACCATATAGGCGATTACATCAAAAAACCAATGTCCGAAGCCACGGGGCAAGAAATCCTAACAGAACTGATTAAACAGCTCGGTTTTGACGACATTTTAGATCATGTTTTGGCAACGACTGATGTTACTACCGCCATGATGCCATACGCCTCTGCCCTATTCGCCTGCCGTAAACCGGGGGATCGTCCACAGGTAATTCCACAAGGCTCACAAAACTTTGCTTTCCTTGGACAGTTTGTGGAAATTGAAGATGACGTGGTCTTTACTGTGGAATATTCAGTTCGTGGGGCGATGCTTGCCATTTATGAATTTTTTGGGGTGGAACGTGAAATCCCTGAAATTTACAACGGTCTACTTGATCCCAAAGTGGGTTTAAAAGCTTTAGAAACAGTGTTCCACTAAGTTTTTAATATATAGCGATAAGAGCACCTTTATGTCGCCACTATTACATAGTTTAATTTAAGCAACGTTTGAATACACGAGTGTGGCAGGGATGCCACACGTTATCCATCATAATAGGGATGTTATGTATGGGTAACAAAGGCTTTTGCTTTCTTTTGGCTTATCAAAAGTAAGGGTATTGCCTACACAAACACCTTTTATACTTTATTGAAAGTTGAGGCCGTGTACGCACCTAATTTTAAATTGGATAAAAAGAAAAATTAGGAGGGTGTAAATAATTCTGTGTAAATACAGTTTTAAAAATACTTGGTTACACGCTCTTCAAACATGATACTAAAGCGATTCATGGCAGCTTTCCAATTCTGAATAGGCATCGTCCATTTTTTGCTTGCTGCCATAATTGCTAAATATACCACCTTTTTCACGGAATCATCAGTTGGGAAGATTTTTCTTTTCTTGGTTGCATGGCGGATAACGCTGTTCAATGATTCAATCGCATTGGTCGTGTAAATCGCTTTGCGAATATCCATAGAGTAAGCGAAAAACGTGTTTAGATTCGACCAGTTGGCAAGCCATGACTTGCTGATTTGAGGATACTTCTCATCCCATTTTTGTCCAAATTCATCTAAAGCCTGTAAGGCTGCGTCTTCTGTAACAGCTTGATATATCTTTTTTAAATCGGCTGTGACAGCTTTGTAGTCTTTCCAACTCACATATTTAAGATTGTTGCGTACCATGTGAATGATACACAACTGAATATGCGTATCAGGGTAAATTGTATTAATCGCATCAGGAAACCCTTTCAATCCATCTACGCAGGCAATCAGAATATCCTTTAAACCACGATTTTTCAGTTCTGTAAGCACTGAGAGCCAAAATTTAGAACCCTCGTTTTCTGACATCCACATACCTAATAGGTCTTTCTGTCCGTCTGTATTGACACCTAATGCCAGATATACCGCTTTGTTAATAATCGTACTATCTTGACGCACTTTCACGACGATACAATCCATATAGACAATAGGATAAAGGGCATCCAATGGTCTATTTTGCCATTCTATTACTTGTTCTTTAACTGCATCCGTCACTTTGGAAATAAGCGTTGGGGAGACGTCCGCATCGTACATTTCCTTGAATGTGGCAACAATATCTCGTGTCGTCATGCCTTTGGCGTATAGGGATAGGATTTGGCTATCCATTTGTGTGATACGGGTTTGACTCTTCTTGATCAACTGGGGCTCAAAAGTGCCATCACGATCTCTAGGCGTGTCTAGTTCAAATTCACCATCATCAGTAAATAGCCGTTTAGTTGTATAGCCATTACGTGTATTTTTGCCTATACGAGGGCTATTCTTCTCATAGCCTAAATGTTCAGTCAGTTCAGCATTGAGTGCAGTTTCAACGGTGAGTTTCTTTAAAGCTTTACTGAAATTATTCAGGTCAGCTTCTGTTTTTAAGTTCTTAGCAAATTCTTTTGCCAATGCCAGCATTGCTTCATCTTTCATGGTAAACACCTGTGTTGCCCCCAACAGCGTTGAGGGATAGTTTAAGCGTTTACACAGTTTTATTTACAGTCTCAAAATTAGATAAAACTTTATACCTCATTCGTAAATAAATTGACTAATCAACATAGGAAAAACATCTCCACGTTTTAAATAATAGTCCGAAACTGACTAAGTGCTTTTCTATCTTTTTCTCATGATTTTAGATTTCATAAAAATTACCTCTGTACACGACAAATTTCATAGGATCCTTGCCCTATCAGGCTTTTTCTTTCTTAAAATTGCTAGCACTTTCTTAAATTCTTCTTTTTTCCAAAACCAATCAAACGTAGAATAGCCATTTGAACATAGTCCAAACTGAACCGTACCGGGTTTGTCGGAGACTTTTTTATTTAAGTTAGGCCACCTGACCTAACGGGTTAATCTTATAATCGTACATTGCTTCAAGCTCAAAAGACGATACATAACTCAGCGCATCAAGCACCATATCTGTATTCTTACGTGTTGATACTTTCCAGCCAACAATTGCACATGAAAAAACATCAATAATAAATGTGGTTTAGACCCAATCTGAATGAGTTTTAATATACGTGAAGTCAGCGACCTGAGATACCGTCTTGGTAGTCAATCAGGTTTTGAGATTATTCGGCTAATAAATAATCTCTTTGATAGGCAGTCTGATGTTTTAAAACGCTATAACACAGATATATAAGCTTGCGCATTGCAGCACCTAAAGCACACATTTTATTCTTACCCGAGCTTAATAATCGCAACACTGAACTCTGAAGAATCTCGTCGTTTCTTAATTACGTTGTAATGATGATCATGAAGATAAAATCAAAAAATACAGATTTTTGTGTAAATCCTGAGTAGAATTCGACTTATTTTTTCTGCAGTAAAAAAGCATCTTCTCACTATGCTGCTTTGCAAGGACGTTTTATGCTCGCGCTAGATATACAACATGTTCGAATGAAACAACACGCCACTGATAAGGCACAAGCGTTGCAATGTCTAGTCGATATCTTGGTCGAAGACCAATTGGTTACACCTGATTATATTCATGGGTTGACCGTGCGCGAACAACAAAGTGCAACGTATTTAGGGCAAGGAATTGCCATTCCGCATGGGACGCCTCAGTCTCGCCAATATATTTTAAAAACTGGGATTCGTCTGGCGCACTTTCCTGAAGGAGTTGTTTGGGACGGTGAAAATAAAATTTATTTAGCAGTAGTGATTGCTGCGAAATCAGATGAGCATTTGCAAGTCTTACAAATTTTGACGCGGGCTTTAATTAATGATGTCGCTGATCAAGTGAAACATGCTCAATCCGCAGAGCAAATTATTGCATTATTACAAGCCCAACCTGCATCTTTGGCATTGCATGAAAATTTAATCGCCACTCAAGTTCCCGCACTTGATGTAGAAGATTTAATTTGGCAGGCAACACAGCTGCTGAAACAGCAAAAAATGGTGGAGTGTGGTTTTCTGTCGGGTTTAAACCTAAACAGCATGATTCATTTAGGGGAGGGGGTCTGGTCGATCACTTCTAACCAGCATGTTTTGAGCCCAGCTGTAAGTTTGGTAAAAGCGGAACAGGTTTTAAGCCATCAGCAGGAAATGCTCAAGACTTTGGTGTGTATTGCCAGTAATGAGCAACTGGATATGCAACGGTTTCAACGGTTAATGGATATTTTGTTTGATACTGAACAAGTTCATATCCTCAACCAAGAGCAAGATAGTCACCAATTGGCGCAGTTAATTGGTGCTGAACTAATTCCTGATTGGCCATCTCGTCGTATTGTCTTAGCTAATGCTCATGGTCTACATGCGCGTCCCGCGACACACTTGGTCAATATGACTAAGAAATTTGCAGGGGATATTCTCGTTGCTGTAGATGAGGGGGCTTACGTTTCGGCAAAAAGTTTAACCAAATTATTAGCTATGGGATGCCGTCGTGGTCAAACTCTGACTTTTATTGCACAACCTGATACCGATGCTGTAGCAAGCTTAGAACAGATTATTGATGCAGTTCAGCAGGGCTTAGGAGAAGAGGTTGAAGCTGTTGACCTTGCATCTCATCAGCATAGCAGTAGTGACCCAGTCGTAAATACTTTGGAATTAATGCCTTTTGAATCACATGGCGATACGGGTAGCTGCGGTATTGCGGCATCAACTGGCCTTGCTTTTGGTCCTGCTCATGTGGTGAAGCCACGCGAATTTAGTTATGAACGTCGCGGACAGAGTTTTAAAGCTGAGAATGAAAAGCTCGAAATTGCGCTTCATCAGGTGAAAAATAGCTTACGTCAATTCATTGCACATACTGAATCTACTGCCATTAAGCAGATCTTCATGGCACATTTGGAAATGCTGGATGATCCAGACCTCCTCCAAAGTGTACAACGCGGTTTAAAACAGGGGTTGTCTGCTGCTGCAGCTTGGCATGATCATATTGAAGTGGCTGCTACCGCACAGGCTGCACTTAGCGATCGTTTACTGGCAGAGCGTGCGGCTGATTTAAGGGATATTGGTGAGCGTGTTTTGGCTGCTTTGTGCGGTGTGGCCGATGTCACAGAACCCGAGCAACCTTATATCTTAATTATGCATGATGTTGGTCCAAGTGATGTCGCGCGTCTGAATAAAGATCGTGTTGCAGGCATTTTGACCGCGGTTGGTGGAGCGAGTGCCCATAGTGCTATTGTGGCACGTGCTCTGGCTATTCCAGCAGTCGTAGGTGCGGGTGTAGCTGTTTTAAATATTGAGAGCCATGCCACAGTACTAATTAATGGGGATACTGGTGAGTATATGGTCTCACCTGAGCAAAGTCAGATTGATCATGCCATTGCAGAGCGCCAACGCCAGCGTGAGTTGCGAGAACAAGCGGAACAGCATTGTTTAGAACCTGCCATCACACTGGATCAACATCAAGTTGAAATCGCAGCCAATATTGGCAAAGTGGGCGCTACCATACAGGCTGTGGCCGATGGGGCAGAAGCAATTGGTTTGCTACGCACAGAATTGGTCTTTATGTCACACAGCAGTGCGCCTGATGAGGCTACACAGGAAGCCGATTATCGGGTGGTGTTAGATGCTTTGGCAGGTCGTCCATTGGTGGTACGTACACTTGATGTGGGCGGAGACAAACCTTTGCCGTATTTGCCTATTGAAAAGGAAGAAAATCCATTCTTGGGCTTACGTGGTATTCGTCTGACTTTACGTAAGCCAGAGTTGTTACGTCAGCAATTGGTTGCTTTACTTAAAGCAGCGGATAATCGCCCATTAAGAATTATGTTTCCGATGATTGGGCGGGTTGAAGAATGGCGAGCAGCAAAAGCAATTTTGGATGAGGTTCGCATACAGCATCCATGTGAAAACTTACAAGTCGGTATTATGATTGAGGTTCCTGCGGCAGCATTGTTGGCTCCAATTCTTGCTCAAGAAGTTGATTTTTTTAGTATTGGAACCAACGATTTGACTCAATATACTCTGGCGATTGACCGTGGTCATCCACTGTTGTCTGCTGAAGCTGATGGCTTACATCCGAGTATTTTGCTATTGATTGATCAAACGGTTCGGGCAGCACATCAGCATGGTAAATGGGTAGGCATTTGTGGTGAATTGGCTGCTGATCCAAAAGCTGTGCCTGTATTGATAGGCTTGGGCGTGGATGAGTTGAGTATGTCGAGTACCAGTATTCCATTGGTGAAGGCGCAAATTCGTGGTTTGAACTATATAAATTGCCAACAGGTCGCACAGCAAGCCTTAACTTGTGACAGTGCGTCTGCCGTACGTGCATTGGTGGAGTAATTACGAATGGCTAAGATATTAAGTATTACTCTGAATCCTGCAATTGACCTCACCGTGCAGTTGGATCAACTAAAAGTTGGCGAGGTCAATCGTCAGTTAACGGCCCAAAGCCATGCAGCAGGTAAAGGCTTAAACGTGGCACAGGTCCTTAAGGATTTGGGACATGAACTGATTGTGAGTGGCTTTTTGGGGCAAGAAAACCGTCAAATTTTTGACCATCATATCCAGCAAGAGCAATTTGATAACCAATTTATTTATGTTGCAGGTGAAACACGACAAAACATTAAAGTTGCAGAAGCCTCTGGTCAGATGACTGACATCAATGGCAAGGGCTTTTTTGTAGATACCTCAGCAAAACAACAACTACGTGAACGCCTATCTCAACTGATTTTAGAGGTTGATGTGATTGTGATTGCTGGCAGTTTGCCACAAGGGTTTTCTGCAGAAGAGCTTTCGACACTGATTCTATGGTTACAGTCTGCGGGTAAAAAAGTCGCAGTAGATACCAGTGGTGTTGCGTTGAAAGCAGCAATTGCTGCCCATCCTTGGTTGATTAAGCCTAATACAGATGAGTTGACGGAAACCTACCATTTGCCAGCAGAAACGTTTGCAGAACAGCAGCATCTTTTTGCCAGTTTAAATAGTCAGATCGAACATATTGTGGTCTCGATGGGTGAAAACGGAGTGAACTGGCTTCACCGCACGCAACCCCTGCATGCTACTGCACCGAAGGTCACCGTCCAAAGTACGGTGGGTGCGGGAGATTCCTTGCTGGCAGGTATGATTCATGGCTTGTTGAATTCAAATTCCCCAGAAGAAACATTGAAAACAGCAACCGCAATTGCGAGCAATGCTGTGACCCAAATTGGGTTTGCCCTTCCAGACTTTGCTGTTATTGAAGATTTGAAATCGCAAATCTCAGTCCAATCATTGAGTTAATACGATGCAAGAGATAAAACATATTTTATTTGTGCCACATAGTCCCGAGCAGCCGATTAATGCAGTGATTTTGGCCAAAAAATTGTCCAAAGCAGCAACAGCACTTGGTATTTCCAATGATGTGGCGACATCAGTTGAGCATCTTGATTTATCAAATGTGATTGATACTGTTGTTTTTGTTGGACAGAAGCCGGCAGAAGCGGATCAACTGCGTGACAAGGTTGTGAAAGTCATTGGTTTGAATAACGCACAACACGATGCGATCATGCTTTTGCAACAAGTTCTTCAGCATTCAGAGGCTTTAGATGAAACTATTGCAGCCAATGTAGGGGTTACACGGTTTGTCGCCATTACAGCATGTCCAACTGGTGTTGCGCATACGTTTATGGCGGCCGAAGCCTTACAACAAGGTGCAGTAAAGCACGGTTATCAGATTGATGTTGAAACCCAAGGATCGGTTGGGGCTAAAAATATTTTATCGGCAGAAAGTATTGCCAAAGCAGATGTGGTGATCTTAGCAACGGATATTGAGGTCAATACAGATCGCTTTGTAGGCAAACGTGTATATCGCTGCAGTACAGGATTTGCCCTTAAGCAAACGGATAAGACTTTTGCAAATGCAATTGCTGAGGCCAAAGTGCTTGAAACGGGTAAGCAAATAGCCACTAAGACAGGAAATGAAAACAAAGAAAAAACAGGAATTTATAAACACCTTTTAACAGGGGTGTCTTTCATGCTGCCGATGGTGGTGGCGGGCGGTTTGATCATTGCCATCTCGTTTATGTTTGGTCTCAATCCTGTTGAAGGAAGCTTTGCCGCATCCTTAAAGCAAATAGGTGCTGCAGCATTTACTCTTATGGTACCTATGCTGGCAGGTTACATTGCTTATTCTATTGCGGATCGTCCGGGTTTAACTCCAGGTTTGATTGGCGGTTTACTTGCCACACAATTAGAGGCAGGCTTTCTCGGTGGATTAGTTGCAGGTTTTATTGCAGGTTATATTGCGTTATTTTTATCGAAACAGCTTAAACTCCCGAGTAGCCTAGAAGCATTAAAACCAATATTGATTATTCCACTATTGGCCAGTTTAGCTGTTGGTTTAATCATGATTTATGTGGTTGGACAGCCTGTTGCACAATTGTTTGAATTACTCACACACTTCCTTGCCAATATGGGGACGACCAATGCCATGATCATGGGGGTTATCCTTGGGAGTATGATGTGTATTGATGTTGGGGGCCCAATAAACAAAGCGGCTTATGCCTTTACGGTGGGCTTACTTACGTCACAAACATACGGACCGATGGCGATTACCATGGCTGCGGGTATGGTACCGCCATTGGGTATGGCAATTGCAACTTTTCTAGCAAAGCATAAATTTGCCAAACCTGAGCAAGATGCAGGGAAGGCTGCTGTAGTTCTGGGCCTATGTTTCATTTCGGAAGGGGCTATTCCGTTTGCTGCCAAAGACCCGATTCGAGTGCTTCCATGTGCGATCGCAGGTGGTGCTGTAACTGGGGCTTTGGTTGCATTATTTAAATGTGAACTAGTCACTCCTCATGGCGGTGTAATGGTACTGATCATTCCGAATGCGATGAATTATCCATTAAAATATTTATTGGCGATTGCGATTGGAAGTGTGGTGACTGGTGTAGCTTATGCCGTAATAAAACAACGGTTAGAATAAGCCCTTCATAGAAGCTTTGTGAAAGCTATTTAGTGCAATAAATGAATATTATGCTCAATCCTATTTTGGATCAGTTGGAGAGTCTCTGCTTGAATTTGTCCAGGTAATAGGTCATGAGCGATATTGCTGAATCAGATTGTAACCTTACAAATCGAGCCAATAATTTCATCAACTTCTTGGACACAAAGTTCCGCTTCCTGAGTACCAAGTTTCACAAGAGCTTGTCGAGGAATATTCAGTGCCTCACCCATGATATCCATTTGATGTGGAGGAAAATTCTAAACCTTTACTGATCGCTTCTGCACTGTATTCAAAGGCGATTAATGGCCGACCTGTGATTGCGGTTGAGGAGACCAATGTACCCCAAAGCCAATATTCACCCCATCCATTGTAGTAAACATTAAGTTTTTGAGCATGGATTTATTTCCTTTTGATACGTTGGCGAGCAGTACTGTTCTGAAATGACAGCTTTGTCCGTTATAATTGTATAAACATTTTTGGTTTCTGGTAATTATGTCCTCATTGATCAATTTTCTATCTCGCTTTAGTACTGCAACTCTTCAGCGCAGTCTGAGCTATGCTAAACACATTGATAGGGAAACGATTGAGTTCTTTGAGGAAAAAGACGGGGTTACGATGTATGCCCAAATTGAAGGAACAGATTATTACGATACCGCAATTACCTATAATCCCCAAAAAGACCGTTTAATCGATGACGACTGCACTTGTCCGGTTGGATATAACTGTAAACATGCTGCTGCTTTAGCGCGGTTATTCTTTCAGGAATATCGCCAGGAATTTCAGCAGCGTTATGCTGACTCTCAATCCCCGCAGGGAATCACAAAACGCCAACGGGGGGATGATCAGGCGCAGCGCTGGTTGAATGATTTTAAACGGTATTTACAACAGACTGAACCAGAGCAATCTGTCAAAACAAACAATTATTTAATTTACCTGCTAGATCAGTCTGTCAGCTTAAAGAAATTGACAGTTGATGTTCAGAAGGCCAGACGCAATAAAAACGGCTCAATTGCGGGGGAAAGTTATTATACCCAATATGAAAATATCACCAGAAAGCATCTGACTTTACCTGAACAAAAACGACAATTATTTAACCAGATTTATTATTATGCCAAAATAAACAGTGACGAACGCTTTTATCAAAGCAATCTTGATATCTCCAGAATTTTATTGGAGCATTTCAAATCTTTTATTCAAAGTGGCGATGTGTACTGGCAAAAAAAGAGCCATACTGCACTTCAATGGTCAGAACAAGGCTATCACATCGAACTGATCTGGCAACAAGGTGTAAACAAACAGACAGAGCATTTAAATATTGAATTGGTCAATGGTGATATTCGACTCGATTTAAAATCAAATCCACATATCCAAATTCTCGCTAGCCAGCCACCGTGTTATGTGGATATTCAACAGAACACGGTGGGCCAGTTATATGGTGAATATACGGCAAATCTTCTGTACCATTTTTTACAGATGCCTGATCTTCCATCTATGCTCTTGCCAGAGTTTGAGCAACTGACTCATCAATATTCAGACGTGAAAAATCTGCCTCAGCCCGAGTCTATTCAGCATATTGATGTCCTTGAGGGTAGTCCCCAGCCAATTTTACGCTTCGGTGTTTTAGATAAATTTGATTGGAAATGGGAAGAGTCTGTTTGTGCTGAAATTGAATTCTCCTATGCAGGCGGGCGAATTAAAGCAGGTACATCAGGTGACAGTTTCATTGGTGAGCAGCATGACAAAATGGTGCGACAGCTTCGGGACTTAGTTCAGGAACAACAATCAATCCAGCGTTTACAGCTATTAGTCGAATCACTGAAGTGGGTGAAAGATCTTAGTTATGACCAGCAATTAAAACTGGATAAACAACGTCTCGATTCTATGGTTTTTGCTTTCTATGGAGACTGGATCAAACAGCTGATGCCCATCAATCAAATTGAGTTGATGGGCTGGCAGATAGAGCATCTGGAAAACAGCCCCTTTAACCTGCAATATGTTGAAAATTTAAATATTTCTATCACTGAATCTGAAGGCCAGCAGGACTGGTTCAATATCGGGGCGACGGTTCAAGACAGTGCAGGCAATTCTTATAATTTACTTGATGCGCTCGTAGCTTTGGTGCGAGTAAATCCTGATTTACTTGATCCGCGGACTTTTATTCATCTGCATGACAGTCAAATTTTCACCGTGAAAACTGCAGTTGATCAACCTGATTTGGCTTTATCCGCAAAGGACATTAAGCCGGTATTGTTGCATCTGCAGAGCATTTTACAGCAAGAAGAGCGTAGCATAGATCGCTATGATGCGAGTCAACTATTAGAATTACAGCATCATCTGGGGATGGTGTGGCAGGTCAGTAATCGCCTGCAGCAATTTGCGCAGAAATTCAAACAAGGCTATCAGCAACAACTGCCGACACCACAAGGTTTTCAGGGGGAATTACGTCCATACCAGCAGCAGGGCCTAGGCTGGTTACAGTTTTTAAGGGAAACCCAGCATGGCGGGATTCTGGCGGATGATATGGGTTTGGGTAAAACAGCACAAACTTTAGCCCACTTACTCATGGAAAAGCAGGCTGGTCATTTGCAGGACAGACCCGCCTTAATTGTTGCACCCACATCGCTGATGCATAACTGGTTCAAAGAAGCGGAAAAATTTACCCCTGAGCTCAAGGTACTGCTGCTACAAGGCCCCGACCGCCATCAGTATTTTGAGCAGATTTCACACTATGACATTGTGTTAACCACCTACCCGCTCTTGGCGAGAGATGAAGAGCAACTGAAGCAATATGAATATCATCAACTCATTCTGGATGAAGCGCAGAATATTAAAAATCCGCGTGCCAAAGCTGCACAGGTAGTACGGCAATTAACAGCGCGACATCGTCTATGTCTAACTGGTACACCTATGGAAAATCATTTGGGTGAGCTGTGGGCACTATTTTATTTTCTAATGCCAGGATTTTTATATTCACAAGAAATCTTTAATAAAAAGTACCGCTATCCTATTGAAAAACGCGGTGATCAGCAGTTAAGGCAAAAGTTGGTAAACCGCATTAAACCCTTTATTTTACGTCGCTTGAAAACTGACGTTGCCAAGGAATTGCCTGAAAAAACCACGATTGAAGTCAATATTGACATGAATGAGCAGCAATCCAAGCTATACGAGGCTGTTCGCGCCACGATGCAGGCAAATATTCAGAAAATTGTGGCAGAAAAAGGCTTTAAGCGTAGTCAAATCCAAATTTTAGATGCCTTGCTGAAGCTGCGTCAGGTCTGTTGTCATCCTAGCTTGCTGAAACTGGATTCAGTTAAAACCGGGCAGGCGTATTCTGCCAAACTTGAACAGTTGATGGATATGGTTGTTCCAATGGTGGAAGAGGGACGAAAAATTCTTATTTTCTCTCAGTTTACCTCAATGTTGGAACTGATTGAACAACAGCTCTATCACGCAAAAATTGGCTATGTGAAGCTGACTGGAAAGACCAAAAAGCGAGATGAAGTCATTACAGCATTTCAGTCTGGACAAGTGCTGGTATTTTTAATCAGTCTGAAAGCAGGAGGGGTTGGTCTGAATCTAACTGCCGCAGATACGGTCATTCACTATGATCCATGGTGGAACCCTGCTGCTGAAGATCAAGCTTCAGATCGTGCATGGCGGATTGGACAGGACAAGCCGGTATTTGTGTATAAGCTGATTACCAATAAAAGCATAGAAGAAAAAATTATTGCCTTGCAGCAGAATAAAGCAGAACTGGCACAGTCTATTCTAAGCACAGATCATGAGGGAGAAGCGAAACTGACGGAAAATGATGTGATGAAATTGTTTGAGAAATTTTAGCTTGGTTACAGGTTTCCTCTAATCATCTGTAAGTATCTGAAAGTCTGGATGAAATTTTTTCCAATGTTCTCTTAATTTTTCTTTATGAACAGAAATCATAGGTAAGTCTAGTAATAGCGCTGGCCATACTGACCGTGCTTTGTCCATAATGGCGTGAAGTTGTTTTTCAATAACACGCCATGGAACACCGACTTTTTCAGCCCATTGTTCAAAGTGTTTCATCTCAGCTAAATACCAATCTTTATTTTTGGCAAGATTTAAGGCGAAATGACGCTCATTTTCAATATATACACTTGTCATCAATATATCGTATGCAGGGGATAATCTTGGCGTTGTTTTATCGTGATAAATCATACTCCAGTTCTTTAAGTGTGCATCTCCATTGGCGAGCAAAATGTTGACAAGTAAGCGGCTGGCAAATTGCTGAATATCAAGAATTTTGTTATCTGAAAATTGATAAATGATCTTTCCTATCTGCTCATAATTTGTGGTGCTGTATTTCTGCTGTGGATATGCACCGAAGATCTGAGCAAAGTCTTCGATGTGAATAAGCTCTGTAGTATCAGCAGTACTCTGTCTATCAAATCTTTTGATTGCAAAAGCATATTGCTCTTGGGGTAGATTTAATGGTGGAAGGTCTTGTAAGAGTGCCATATCTACCAAACGAATCTCTGGGATATCTATTCCGACCATTTTGGCAAGGATCATCATAGAGTATTCATTCAGCGGAACAAAAGCATGTTTGGTAGAAGGAGTTTTGACAATCCAGTCCCCGAGTAGGCTGGATTCGGTTGCCTGTGCTAATGTAAAACGCCCATCTTTGGCTTTCATGGAAAACTTCATTTGGACGCCAGCCAAGGAAAACTTATTATCTGTCCGAATCTCTTGTTTTAATATCTGATCTGGATTCGAGATCTGAAGCTTAAATTTTATTCCATCTGGGATTTCTTCTGGATCTACTGGGGTTGCAATCAGTGCCCCAGGTAAGTCATGACCTAAAGCTGCCAATAACTGAAATTCATTGTCTATATGTATTTTGAGGCTTTGTGCTATGAGTTCGCGTAATGCACCTTCTGGTAGCAGATTTGATAGCAAGGGGTGTAAGCGCTGATGTGTAACATAGGTCTTTTCTAAAATCTTATCCACTTGAGGATACAAGGGGGAAGTCAGCAGGCTCAAGGTCGGGCGTTGCTGATCAGAGCGGAAAGAATCTGTAAAAACCAGAATATTTTTTCCGCTCTGAAATCCTGCCAAGTATCCAACGATACCGTGATGTAATGTTAATTTCAGGACGGCAACAGTATTCATGGTTCCTCTCCTCCGAGAAGACCCTTCCATGGGTTAGTCATTAAGTCATCCTGATCTTCAATAGTGACTTTAATTTCATCATTCAATAATTGTCTGATCAAATGAACCTTATCATCAGGGATGAGCATCAGTTGAGCATTTAATCCTGCCGCGATAATTTCTAAGGTCTCTAATCGAGGGTTGCCCTGACTTTCCAGTTTTTGGTACTGCTGTCTTGAAATGCCTGTACGGGATTGCATATCAACTTGCTTTAAGCCCAATTGGGTTCGTCTTTTTTTGATTTGCTGAAGTAAAGACTTATTCATTGTAGACATATTTATTGCTTTTTGGTGGTATAAGAAGCATATTAGTTGCTTTTTTATTAAGAAGCAATGACAGAAATTATTAACAGGCTCCGCGGCATCAATATTTAGGATCTAGGCAAGCTGATCTTGTTTAACATAAGCCACTTGGTAGTAGCTAATACTATCTTTTGTTTTGGAGTTTTTTTATCTTGTATGATTGATACTCTGGAGCATCATCTACACGGTTTTTTGTTCACAGTTTTGAAAGAGCACTTTTGTAAACTTACTTTTTTAAGTATAAAAATTTCTTATGAAGCGCAGATTCAAATCCCAAGTGCAACACATTTGTAGTTAGTTGAAAAAGTTAGGTGTATTCATAGAATCATTAGACTTTTTCAACTCGCAATTGGAAAGCACACAATGAAGAAATACACCCAACTTTCTCAAGATGAAAGATACGAAATTTATGCTACTTTGAAAAGTAAAAGTTCAATCGCTACCCTTGCTCGGGAATTAGGACGTTCACGATCAACCATCTACCGTGAATTAAAAAGAAATACTGGGCAACGTGGATATAGAGCTCAACAGGCAGCTAAATTTGCAAGTCAAAGACGGTACCGTCCTTCATCATCAATGACAGCATTTGCCTTCGCTTATATTGATTATTTGATTGGTTTGGACTGGTCACCCGAACAAATTTCAGGTGCTTTAACACAACGCGGTTGGCTGGATGTACCTTCACATGAGTGGATTTACCAGTACATTTATCAAGATAAATCAAAAGGCGGTAAACTTCATCTACATTTAAGGCATCAGAAGAAATATCGAAAACGCGGTTACAAAAACACGGATCGTAGGGGTCAAATCATTGATAAAACAAGTATTCACTGCCGACACCAGGTCATTGATCAACGACAACGTTTAGGAGATTTCGAAGGTGACACGGTGATTGGTAAACATCATAAAGGTGCTTTATTGACTCTCGTTGATCGAAAGAGCCTGTATGTACATATTGTTCATTTAGGGCCAACAAGAGCATCCTCTCAAACGATTACTTGTGCATTAGATCGTTTACAAATGAGCCATGCTTATAGTGTGACATTTGATAATGGCAAAGATTTTTCCGAACACAAAAGAATTACTGATGCTGGCATAGAGACGTATTTTGCTGATCCTTACAAGTCTATTCAGCGAGCTAGAAATGAAAATACGAATGGTTTAATCCGTCAATATCTGCCAAAATCATCATCGTTTGATGGCGTGTCAAACGAACAAATAGAGCAGATAGAATTTGCACTCAACCATCGTCCTAGAAAAACACTAGGTTGGTATACACCGAGTGAAGTTATGGCTGGTTTTTATACTGTTGCACTTGCCGCTTGAATCCGCCTAATGATTATTAATTATTTATAAATCGACTACAACATGTAGTAGCGAAGATGCTCAAAATGCACTTACTACGTAACATCAGTTAAACAAAAGTTTCCCACAAACCCAATACGGTTCACTTGGGCCTATGCAGTCTGAAATAGGTTTATAAACTTAATCTGATCTTAAGAACTTAATCTTAGCTTTGTAGAGAAAATCTCTTGAAGGATGAAACGAGTGGATCAGCGAGTAGATGTACTAAATTTTAAAAAACTATTATATCTAATGAGCGTCTTGATCTTGATTAGCCTTGGGCTATGGTGGGGAAGTAAGCTGCTCTCGAATAAAAATATAGAGGCTAAAGTAGAGAGACAGGTTTCAGAGGCTGAGCGGAGTCCTGAAGTCTCAGAGCAACAAATCTGAATTTCTTCAAAACAAATTGAGCAAGTTGGGATCAAATTACACACATTAGGTGCTTCTTCTACTGACATACAAAAACAAATTATTTTACAAGGGCAAGTACAGTGGTCACCAGAAAGCAAAGTGAATAGCCACCGATTTTGTAGACACCTTTTAGTTAGATAAAATGGCTAATTAACGAGGTGCTTATGAGCAGTAAACGATACCCTGAAGAATTCAAAATTGAAGCAGTAAAACAAGTCACTGAGAAAGGTCATAGTGTGGCTGAAGTTGCTACACGTTTAGGAACCACTACACATAGTCTGTATGCTTGGATCAAACGTTATGATCCACAGCAGCCCAAGACAACAGAATCTAGTGATCCAACTACAGAATTAGCGAAATTAAAAAAAGAGCTGCAAAGGGTCACTGAAGAAAGGGACATATTAAAGTGAAAGCACTGCTTTCACGCCGCTTCGCAAGCCAGTCCAAATGAGGTACGCCTTTATTCGGGACAACCAACATATATGGTCTGTTCGTCGTTTATGTTCAACGTTAGATGTTCATCACAGTGGTTATTACGCCTGGTTAAAGAAACCTACCAGTATAACTGCGAGGAAGCGGCAACAGCTTTCAGGATTAATTAAACAGTTCTGGTTGGAATCTGGCGGAGTCTACGGTTATCGCAAGATTCATTGTGATTTGAAAGACGTTGGCGAAAGTTGCGGTATCAATCGAGTACATCGACTCATGAAGGCGAATGGTCTCAAGTCACAGCGTGGCTATCGCAAACCTAGAGCTAATGTTAGTACTCCATCGATTGTGGCTCGAAATACTTTAGACAGACAGTTTAACCCCACCCAGCCCAACCAGTTGTGGGTGACTGACATCACTTATATTCGCACTCATGAAGGATGGCTGTATCTTGCAGTAGTAATCGACCTATTCTCACGGCTAGTCGTTGGCTGGTCTATGAAGTCGAGAATCACAACAGATCTGGTTTTAGATGCTCTACTGATGGCTTTGTGGCGAAGAAGCCCAAAGAACAAAGTCCTGATTCATTCTGATCAAGGTAGCCAATACACCAGTCATGAATGGCAGACATTTCTCAAGCATCACAACCTTGAAAGCAGTATGAGCCGGCGTGGAAACTGCCATGATAATGCTGTTGCTGAGAGCTTCTTTCAGCTGTTAAAGCGAGAGAGGATCAAGAAGAAAATCTATGTGACAAGAACTGAAGCAAGGTCGGATATCTTTGAATATATAGAGATGTTCTATAACTCAAAACGCAGACATGGTTCCAATGGTCAGCGTTCTCCATTAGATTATGAAAAGGCCCATCAAGAGATGGTTATGTGTGTCTAGAATTTTGGTGGCTATTCAGGGCATGGTTCAAGCATGACTTGAGTAATACTCGGGCTGTGCTCATGATTTGCTTGAGCATTACTTGCGGATTTTCCCCAACGTGCTTGGGCTGCATTTTTAGTTTTATCAGATTTGATTTGAAATCAAAATATGTATAAGTTTTTGTAGTTCTCAGATTATTTTAAGTCATTTTTAAGATTCAAATTTTAGGCTAAAGCATATTAAAGTCTTTGAACTAAAAAAATGCTTAAGCTGCCTTCTTTTCCCGGTCTACGCCAGATCAAACCTATCAGCCTTGCACGCTTCAACCTTTTACTCGCCATTTGGCTGGGACTGGTCTTAAACTTTGCTTTCTATCAGAAAATCCATCAATTGACGCCTTATACCAACCTCAAGGCAGGCGCATTATTGGCGGCTACAGTCCTGGTGGTTATCGGCTTGTACAATCTGGTCTTGCAGTGGCTGAACTGGAAATGGAATGCCAAGATACTGGCCAGTGTGCTGATCATTCTGGGCGGTTTTAGTGCTTATTTTGTCAATAGTCTGGGGGTTGTTATTACGCCGGACCAGATCCAGAATATGCTGCAGACCGATGCTCGGGAAGTCCGTGATCTCTGGTCAATACGGCTGGTGATCTGGACGCTGGTCTTTGTGATTTTTCCTTTGTGTATCGTCTGGATGCTGAACATTCAGCCTGCATCTTTCGGGCGTCAATTGTTGCATAAAAGCCTTAGCAGTCTGCTTTCGGCCGTATTGATTCTAGGACTGTTATTCTGTTTTTATGTCGATTATGCAGCCATCTTCCGCGAGCACCGCGATCTGAAGGGCATGATTTCCCCGCAAAATAGCATTGCATCCACCGTATCCTACTATAAAAAGAAAGCACCTAAAGCCAATTTGCCTTTGATTCCTTATGGTGAAGATGCCCATCTGCTGCAGCAGGCTCAAATACAGAAACAACCCAAATTGATGGTGCTGGTGGTTGGGGAGACTGCACGTGCCGAGAGTTTTGCTTTAAATGGTTATGCACGCAATACCAATCCTGAACTGAGCAAGTTACCGATAATTAATTTTAATCAAGTCAGTTCTTGCGGAACTGCCACAGCTGTTTCAGTACCGTGTATGTTTTCAGGGATGACACGTCAAAACTATAATGAACAGTTGGCTAGCCACCGAGAAGGTTTGCTGGATATTGCTCAGCGGGCCGGTTATCAGGTGACCTGGATTGATAATAATTCGGGCTGTAAAGGTGCCTGTGACCGCGTACAAAAATACCAGATTCCAGCCCAACTGAAACAGAGATGGTGTGATGCTGGTGGTGAATGTTTTGATGAAATCCTGGTGGATAGCCTGAAAGATTATCTGGCGCATCTGGATAAAAATAACTCGAAACCGCAGTTAATTGTACTGCATCAGATGGGCAGTCATGGCCCCGCATATTTCAAGCGCTCCAAAGCACCATATCAGCCATTTCAACCGACCTGTAATACCAATGCCATTCAGGGCTGTAGTACAGAAGAATTAAAGAATAGCTATGATAATTCGATTGTATATACAGACCATGTTCTTGCCGAGATCATTGAAACTTTAAAGCAACAGACTCAATATCAAACCGGTTTCTGGTATCTGTCTGATCATGGAGAATCTACCGGAGAGCATGGTTTATATCTGCATGGTGCACCTTATAGTATGGCACCGACCCAGCAAACCCATGTTCCGATGCTGATGTGGTTTTCACAGGACTGGACGCAGCAGAATGCCCAGCAGGTGAGCTGTCTCAAAGCACAGACCAAACAGGCGCGCAGTCAGGATCATCTTTTCCCAAGCTTATTAAGTCTGCTGGATGTAAAAACGCAAGTGGCTGAAGTTAAAAATGATATGCTTGCACAATGCTCATCATTAAAGAACAGAGCTTGAAATGCATAAAATTCTGATTATTGAAGACGACTTTATGATTGCCGAGTCGACTGAAACCTTGCTCAAGCTGCATCAATTTGATGTGCATTGGGTCAACAATGGCCTGGATGGCTTAAAGCAGTTACAACAGCAGGCCTATGATATTGTCCTGTTGGATCTGGGCCTGCCGATGATGGATGGCATGCAGGTACTTAAACATATCCGGCAGAAGTTCCCCAATTTGCCGGTGCTGATTATCTCCGCCCGGGATCAGTTACAGAACCGAGTCGATGGACTGAATCAGGGGGCAGATGATTACTTGATTAAACCCTATGAATTTGATGAACTGCTGGCCCGTATTCATGCTTTGATCCGACGCAGTAGTCCCAAGAATACCGGGTCAGAGAGCCATAAAAAGTTATCACATAGCGGTCTGGAACTGGATCTGGAGCAGCACATCGCATGCTTTAACAGTCAGCCGATCGAGTTGTCTAATCGGGAATGGTCCATTCTCACTGCATTACTCACTCATCCCAGCAAAATTTTTTCTAAAAATGATCTAGAAGACAAGCTTTATGACTTCGATAGTGATGTCAGCAGTAATACCGTTGAAGTTTATGTGCATCATCTGCGGGCGAAATTAGGTAAAGACTTTATCCGTACCATACGTGGTCTAGGATATCGCTTAGGATAGAGCCTTATGCAGAAACGTTATTCTTTGCAAAAACGCCTGATTATCTACATTTCGTTGTTTAGCCTGGTACTGGGCTGCATCCTGATTTTCGCTGCCTACCGGATTGCCCTCGAAGAAATTAATGAAGTGCTGGATAAACAGATGCAAAGTCTGGCCGAGCGCATTGCGGAAAATCATCCACGACCGCTACAAAGTCAAATCGATCTGGCAAAACAGTACAGTGAAGAAGATTTATTTGTAGATATCTGGTCCTATACAGATACAGCTACTCCCTTGCATCCACAGAATGTGCTGGTTGCACCGGTCAAGAAAGCAGGTTTTTACAAGCATCAAACGCCGTATGGAACCTGGCTCACCTATATCATTCCAAGTGACCAGTTGCAGATTCAGGTGAGTCAGCAGCAAAATGTCCGGCAGGAGCTGGCGCTGGAACTGGCCGGCAATATGTTTCTGCCTTATGTGCTTTTCTTGCCTTTTGCTGTGTTTGGTTTAGGCTGGATGATCCGGAAAAATTTTCAGCCTTTGCATGATTTTAAAACGGAACTGGCCAGCCGTAAGGCGCAAGAATTAAAGCCGATTGAAATGAAGGATTATCCCCTGGAGCTGGAACCGACTATTCAGGAAATGAATCATCTGTTTGGTCGAATTTCCCTGGCTCAACAGGAACAACGTCAATTTGTCGCGGATTCTGCCCATGAATTACGCACGCCACTGACCGCACTCAACTTGCAGCTGCAAATTTTATTGCAGCAGTTTCCGCAGAGCGACTCGCTTCATAATCTGAGTCAGGGCGTTTTACGCATGCAGCATCTGGTCAACCAGTTATTGAGTCTGGCCAAACAGGATGCCTCCGACAGCTTAATCGAGCCTGCACAAATGCTTTCGCTCAATCAGATGACCGTGGCCTGCCTTGAGCAGCTGATTCAGCTGGCCTTACAGAAAGAAATTGATCTGGGCGTAGAACAGCAACAGGAATTGCGAATTCAAGGACAAGCTTCGACCTTGCACTCGATTATTTATAATTTAATTGATAACGCGATTAAATACAGTCCGAAAGGCGGCGTGATTAATGTATCGATTTTTCAGCAAGGCCAGCAGGCAGTTTTACAGATTGAAGACAGTGGAGCCGGGATAGATCCTGCTCAATTCGCCCAGATCCGGCAGCGTTTCTACCGGATTCATAACCATGCCGAAATTGGTAGCGGTTTAGGTTTGTCAATTGTAGATAAAGCCACCGAGCGCTTGGGCGGCACGCTGGAATTTTCGCAAAGTAGCAGTCTTGGCGGCCTGTGTGTACAAGTTAAATTTCCTGTAGTCGAAGCCTAAGTGGATAGGCTTTGGTTTTTAGGCATTAAGGCTGTCTGATGTTCATGTGCATGGGATGATTTGCCAGTGGCAGTTTGTGGCTAAACAGTGTATAGCCAATGACATTCATGCACCAGATCATCCAGCCAGTCCACAGGTTATGACTCAGAAAATGCGCACCGCGTATCATTTGTGCCCAGCCCATGGCGAAGCCTAAAATCAGTGCCGCGATAAGGAAAAAATAAGCCCGCTTGCGGTTAGCAATCCGATAGACAAAATAACCAGCCATTAAGGCAAAACCGCTGGATGCATGTCCTCCGGGAAAACAGTGTCCGGCAGTAGCACTCAAATCCCACAAAATACCTTCATGGGTAGGAATGATCATATCCCAGGGACAGGCATGCGCCGACTGGGATTTTAAAATACCAATTGAGGCCGTGGTCAGCACCACCATACTAAAGAAATAGCCAAATTCCCAGCGCCGTTGATGCCAGTTCTGCCATTTCAGTGAAACTAGCCAGCCGGCTAACAATGTTATGTACACCAGAATCAGCAGATTTTTGACATAGCGATGATTGAGCTCGGCCAGTGCCCAGTGTTGCCGCAGGGGAAATTGTCCCTGATCATCAATGAACGGATAGATCAGCTGTAAATCAATCGTTCCACCTACATCAAAAAAATTCCAGAGCATCAGAAAACTGAAAATCAGCAGCAATATTTGTGTCAGTAAAAACCGGGAATGCTCGGATATCATTTTAAATCTTCCATTTTTCTTGCTGTAGCAGGCGAGGGATCAAATCAAGTAACCCGCTAAAATAAGACCCCAGGTCACGGTAATTAAACTGAGTGCTACAAACTGGGCAGCGCTGCCCATATCCTTGGCATTTTTAGACAGTTCATGTTGCTCCATGGAGATACGGTCTACCACCGCCTCAATCGCCGAGTTAAGCAGTTCAACGATTAGCGCCAACAGACACACGGCCACCATCAGTGCTTGCTCAACCCGGCTCACCGGCATGACAAAGCTCAGAGGAATCAAAATCAGATTGATGAGCAGGATTTGCCTGAAGGCCGCTTCATTTTGAAAGGCTGTTTTAAAGCCGGCCACGGAATAACGGGTAGCATTGAAAATGCGTTGTATTCCGGAAGTGCCTTTATAGAGTGAACGATCAGGGGACATAGAAATGATTCAGTTAAGACGAAATTTGATTAATTTAAGTTCTTAACCTTAAAACTCTCTTAAAAATGGATGTCGATTTGATCCGCATTTATCTAATCAGATTTATGATCTAGATGTGTATTTCAATCAGCTTTCATATAAAAAAATTAATTTGAATGGATTGGGGAGAATTCACCTTTTGAATGTTTGTGTAAAAAAGCTGTTTATTTATCATATTCTGAAAATATTTCTTCAATTTCATCCCACTGTGGCAATTTACAATTTTTTTTATTCACTTCGAATTGTAAACCAACACCATCAAGCACACGTTCAAATATGTCAAATGAACCTGTAAAACGGCCATTTTCCATCTCTGAAATTGTTGTTTTATTGACTTTAGTTTTTTCTGCAAGACTTTTCTGTGTGTTTACATTAAGAATATTTTTGGCTCTAGACTAGCAGATTTACACTTAATTTTACCTAATGAGGTTCCACAGCTCAGTTGCTAACTCATTAGGTTCCCTCATCCAACGCCATTCAGTTTCTTTAAGATGATAATCAAAGTACTCTTTTGATATGCCGTTAAACTTTGCTAGCCTTCTTTTACAAAAGCTCCAAAATGATTCTATTCCATTTATATGACATTCTCTTCTAGCAAACTCATTTGCTCCGTGATTTACCCTAAAATGCTTTGAATAACCCACATCAACAAGACCATTATAGCCACGCCATCCATCACTATAAATCACACTCTCAAGTGAAACTTTACCAATGATAACCTCTTGTAAAGTCTTCATTTTACAGTCAGGTACGATTTCAGTATAGACGCGCCCATTACGTTCGAATATTCCAAATACTGGCTGTTTTAGAGTCCCACGACCACGCTTTAACTTTCCATGAAACCCACGTTGCCTTTTCGCTCCAAAATAGCTTTCATCTACTTCTATTGAACCAACAAACTTAGCTCTTAAATCTGTTTGATGATCATAGATAGTTTCTCTAAAAAGCATGTACCAATAGTTAATCGTATTACGATTTAAATTGAGTAATAAGGCTGTTTTGGAAGCAGGAATATCAACACAAAAGCATTGAATAATTTTTTTAATCTTGTAGTGGCTTAATTTACTGTTTTCTATCATGATTCTAGACTAACATAATCATTTTGCTAGTCTAGAGCCTATTTTTTATTGAATCGAATAACAAAGGAAGGAGAGTTTTTAAAAAATATAATAAAATCAACAATAAAAAAAGCCCCAATCTTTCGATCAGGGCTTTTTGAATCTGGAGCGGGAAACGAGACTCGAACTCGCGACCCCAACCTTGGCAAGGTTGTGCTCTACCAACTGAGCTATTCCCGCATATTGAGCAGTTTTTATAAAAACTTGAACTAAAAAATCTGGAGCGGGAAACGAGACTCGAACTCGCGACCCCAACCTTGGCAAGGTTGTGCTCTACCAACTGAGCTATTCCCGCGTGCCGCTTATAATACATTATGGAAGATACCGGTCAACATTTTTCTACAGAATATTGAACTGATTGCATAAAATAAAATCATTTTAAGCTATTTAAATTCAACTTTTATCATCTTTTAGCCTGTTTGCCTTGTCATTCAGCACAAGGTAGTTGGTTTTATATCGAGGTATAACTATAAAAAGATGTAAAACATAAAGATTTTACTAAGGTAAGCTGGCTGAGGAACACGTATACTTCAATTCCACTCCAATAATCACTCAGAGGACTAGTTATGAGCCTAGAACAGCAACTGATTGAACGATTACAGACTTTGTCACCTACTCATCTTGAGGTAGTTAATGAATCTTCAAGTCATGGCGGTTATTTCCCGGGTAAAGAAACACACTTTAAAGTTATTATTGTCAGTGAGTCTTTTATTGGCCTGCGATTGGTACAGCGTCATCAGAAAATTTATGCTCTGACAGCAGATTTGATGAGTCCTGGCAATATCCATGCCTTGGCTATTCATGCTTATTTACCGACTGAATGGCCGGGAATTGCACCTGCAAGTCCTGAATGCGCCCATGCACCTAAAGTTTAACAAGAGTATGAATTATACATGGATACTCATCTATTCTTAAAAATTATACATATGAGCAGTGCCACACTAGCTCTGATTGTTTTTGTGCTGCGTGGCCTGACCCTATTTATCGGAACACAGGGCAACCAGCCAAACCCCATCGGACGTAAGATACTGGTCGCACTACAGCACTTATCCTTTAGCCTGATCATTTTAACAGGTATTATTTTATTAGTGATGAATCAGTTTATGGTACAGCCTTGGTTTTATGCCAAGATTATTCTGTTTATCGTTCTGTTTTCTTCGCTCATGAAGGCTTTTCGCAAGGATGATTCTATGTTATTAGTACAGCGTCGAGCCGGTTTGGCCATTGGTTTATTTGCTTTTATTGCCATTATTTTACTCGTGACCATTAAGCCAAACTTTTAGCACGCCATATACAGCTTGAGTAGCGGTGTGGTTAATTTATAGACTGGTTAAAGGAGTTCATTTCAGAGCTTTTCTTTGTAATTAAATCAGCACGTATATATGCCATCCCATCTCATCACGAATTTCTTACTGAATATGATTTGACCTGGTTGGTAGACAGATTGTTTAATAAAGAGACAAGCTTTGCGTCCGGAATTCTCAATGAAAAGAATCTATTTATCTGTGGCTGCTGTATCGGCTTTGTTATTAAGTGCCTGTGCAACCCCTGTAAAACCCAGCTATGTTTCTCCCACTCAATATCAGGCATTAAACTGCCAGCAATTGCAGAGTGAATATAACCGTATTCAACAATATCTCGATCAGGGCGTAACACCTGCTACACGTACAGGTGTAGGTTTAGGTGTAGGAATTGGAGGTGGTTGGGGCAGCCGTGGCGGCTGGGGAATCGGGCCATCTGTTTCGGTAAATATGGGGCAGTCCTCAAATACAAAGCGGACTGAAACCGCGCGTCTTTTGGGTGAACAAGAAGCTATTGCACAAGCTGCCCAGTTTAAAAACTGTCCGATCCGGCTGGTTAAACGTGCTACCACTTAAGCTAAAATATTTATATAACTCTACTTTTGAGTATGGGTATTGGAGAAAAAGGTTATAACTGACTGTGCCTCTATGGCTGTTATAAATTATCGGCTATATATCAAATTTAGGGTCTCGCTATTTTGAAGCAGAAAGCGATAGATCCTCAATATTATGATCGGTCATAATTTAGATATATTTATCCAGCTCAGGTTCTTGTTATAGAGTTGTCTATCTTCTAAAGATGTATGGCGGATATTATACTATAGAGCCGTTATAATTTTTTTTGAATACCTTGTTAATGTTAACTTTCTGAATTAAAGCAGATGTGTTCTTGAAACTAATATAGCCGATCATTTTAAAAAATCGGCTATATTTATACGGTATAAATGATGATAGAAAAGTTGTAATAGCACTTAACTTTTTTCAGCCACTGTTCGTTTATTTATAATTTTTTGCCGGATAAAACCAATAATACCAGGCAGAATACTTAAAATAATAATACCGAAAATCAGATGGGTAAAATTATCTTTAACAATAGGCATGTTACCGAACAGATAACCTAGTGCAATAAAAGATCCAACCCAGCAAAAGGCCCCAACAATATTATAACTTAGAAAATATTTATAGTTCATGCTACCGGCCCCTGCTACAAAGGGTGCAAAAGTCCGGGCAAAAGGAATAAAACGCGCAAAGATTACAGTTTTACCGCCATGCCGCTCAAAGAAACGCTGGGTTTTAAACAGATGTTCTTTATTGATAAAACGTGAGTTGATTTCAAAGACTTTGGGGCCCACCAACCGACCAATATGATAATTAAGTGTATCGCCCAGTACAGCAGCAATAAATAACAAGATACCCAGCACCCATGGATCCATCATGCCGGTAGAAGCAGCAATTGCACCGGCTGCAAATAATAGGCTATCTCCGGGTAGGAAGGGCATGACGACCAGACCTGTTTCGACAAAAATAATCAGGAATAAAATTGCATAAATCCATATGCCATAATCGCGGACAA
Source organism: Acinetobacter radioresistens DSM 6976 = NBRC 102413 = CIP 103788 (assembly GCF_006757745.1). NCBI lineage: Bacteria > Pseudomonadati > Pseudomonadota > Gammaproteobacteria > Moraxellales > Moraxellaceae > Acinetobacter > Acinetobacter radioresistens. Next base: position 104,901 of record NZ_AP019740.1, read on the forward strand.
ATTCGAGTAAATGCTGGTCAACGTGTAAGATAAAATCGAGGAGTTCCATGGGAAAAAACAAGCATACGGGGTGACCAAATCCTAGCAGTGCCTATGCTGAAAGTCAGCAGCAAAATATAAAAAAATACATTTATATAGGGAGTTCAAAAATATCAATAAACTCTTGAGGAAAGAGAAGAGTCATTCATTATCAATCCTTGAAAAACAGATTAAGGACTATTTTCTGTTTTTTCCGCTATGAAAAAAGCCCATCATCAAAAAATTTTAAAAAATTGATATGTCTGAATAATGTGCTTAATACATCAAAAAATGCTAGAATAGCGCGCTTACTTCGATTGCCTTTCATAGTTGTTTGTCATGACTACCAATACCCAAATTACTGAAGACCGTATTCTGATTCTGGATTTCGGTTCTCAATATAGCCAGCTCATTGCACGCCGTGTTCGTGAAGCAGGCGTATATTCTGAAATGTATGCTTATGACATGTCTGAAGAAGACATTCGTGCTTTTAACCCGAACGGAATTATTCTGTCTGGTGGTCCTGAAAGTGTCCACGTAGAAGGTAGTCCGCGTGCACCACAACTGGTTTTTGAGCTAGGGGTGCCGGTACTGGGAATCTGCTATGGTCTACAAACCATGTGCGAACAGCTGGGTGGCAAGGTAGAGCCTGGTGTGGTGCATGAATTCGGTTATGCCGAAGTAGATATCCTGATTCGCGATGGTCTGATCGGACAGCTACAAGACCGTGAAAACCAGCTGCATGTCTGGATGAGTCATGGTGACAAAGTGAGTCAGCTACCAGCCGGTTTTAGTGTGACTGCCAGTACGCCAAGCTGTCCAATTGCTATGGTTTCTGATGAAGAACGCCGCTTCTATGGCATCCAGTTTCATCCAGAAGTAACACATACCTCTAAAGGTGCAGAGTTACTTTCCAATTTTGTACATCAGATCTGTGGCTGTCGTGGCCTATGGACTCCAGAACATATTATTGATTTACGTGTAGAACAGTTACGTGAACAGATTGGTAATGAAAAAGTATTGCTGGGACTTTCAGGTGGCGTAGATTCATCTGTTGTAGCAGCATTGTTGCATAAAGCGATTGGAGACCAGCTAACTTGCGTATTTGTCGACAATGGCCTTTTACGTCTGAATGAAGGCGATCAGGTTATGCAGATGTTTGCGCAGAATATGGGAATCCGTGTAATCCGTGCTGCTGCTGAAGAGCGCTTCCTTGGCGCATTGGCAGGCGAAGTTGATCCAGAGAAAAAACGTAAAATTATCGGCCGCGAGTTTATTGAAGTTTTTGCTGAAGAAGCTCGTAAGCTCGACGGTGTAAAATTCCTGGCACAAGGTACGATTTATCCAGATGTGATTGAATCTGCTGCCAGCAAACAGGGCAAGGCCCATGTGATTAAATCGCATCATAATGTAGGCGGTTTACCAGATGACCTGGCTTTTGAACTAGTTGAACCGTTACGTGACCTGTTTAAGGATGAAGTACGTAAACTGGGTACGACCTTAGGCTTGCCACATAGCATGATCTATCGTCATCCATTCCCGGGCCCGGGCCTTGGTGTGCGTATTCTGGGTGAAGTGAAAAAGGAATATGCTGATATTCTGCGTCTTGCTGATGATATTTTCATGCAGGAATTACGTGCCAGTGGCTGGTATGACAAGACTGCCCAAGCATTTGCTGTATTCCAGCCTGTCAAATCTGTGGGTGTAGTGGGGGATGGCCGTCGTTATGCATGGGTGATTGCACTGCGTGCTGTGGAGACAGTTGACTTTATGACAGCACGTTTCGCTCATTTGCCTTATGACCTGGTAGACCGTATATCTACCCGTATCATGAATGAAATTAAAGATGTATCACGTGTGGTATATGATGTGTCATCTAAACCACCTGCTACGATTGAATGGGAATAAACAGGCTATTTACAGGTTGAAGTATTTTATTAGGGTTTTCTATGAATCAGTTTTAAAATGCTCTAGTTAGCTGGCTTAAAATATCCCTTATAAAAAAGGACGCGAAAGCGTCCTTTTTTATGCAGAAAATTTACGTTATAACCGAATCAGATCAAGCAGATTTTATATAAAACATGATAAGAGTATAAAGATGAATCAATCAGGGACCGGAACTATAGAGCCAGCAGAGCATATACTGCCGCATGCAACTCAATTACAGGAAATACCTACCCGTACCGCTGAAATTGGACAGGGCACTGTAATTCAGCGGGCCCTGCCCAGCCGTTATAAACGTATGATTGGTGCGTGGTGTTTCTTGGATCATGCGGGACCAGCCACATTTAAACCGGGGCAGGGCATGAAGGTGGGGCCGCATCCTCATATCGGACTGCAAACTTTTACCTGGATGATTGAAGGAACGGTAATGCACCGGGATAGTGTCGGCTCTGAACAGCTCATTGAGCCGGGACAGGTCAATCTGATGACAGCAGGATATGGAATTACCCATACCGAAGTTTCTCCTGAGTCAGAGACCAGAATGCATGCTGCTCAGCTCTGGATTGCCTTACCTGATGAGCAGCGCAACATGTTACCTAAATTTGAACATTATTCTCAGTTGCCAGTTGTGGAAAAGGATCAGCTACAATGTACTGTACTGGTCGGTGAATTTTTAGGACAGTCTTCTCCGGTACAGGTTTATAGTCCATTGCTCGGTGTTGATTTAAAAGCTAGAGAAGATAGTCGGCAGGTTTTTGCTTTAAATCCACAATTTGAATATGGTTTTCTTGTTCTGGAAGGCAGTGCACAAGTGAACGGCCATGAATTACATAATCAAAATATGCTGGTATTGCATCCTGGTCTGGAAGAGATTGAACTTGAATTAAATAAAGATGCCCGTCTTTTATTGATAGGCGGCGCACCATTTGAAACGCCAATAGTCCTGTGGTGGAATCTGGTTGCACGAACTTCTGAAGAAATAAGACAGGCGCGTGAGCAATGGGAGAAACATGATCACCGTTTTGGAAACGTTGAGGGTCATGCTGGACCGCGACTTGAAGCGCCTCCTGTTCCCGGACAAATGCGTCCTGCCAAATAAGTCCCCTAATGACTGGTAATAGTATATAAAATAATAGGCTAACTGCTGTTGTTTTGATAACTTAATTTTTATAAACACAATAAACTCAGGAATAAAACCATGCTAACTCTACACCATCTGGAACAATCCCGTTCGTTCCGTATTCTTTGGGCTCTAGAAGAGTTAGGTCTAGATTATCAGATTGAATTTTATCGCCGTCAGCCAGATTATACCGGCCCAGATAGTTTAAAGGCCATTCATCCATTGGGTAAAGCCCCTATCTTAACAGATGAAGGTCATGTACTGGCTGAGTCTGGTGCAATCTTGGAATACCTGCAAAGCCAGTATGATCAAGAATCACATTTTAAGCCAACCGATCCTGCTGCTCTACGTGATTATATTTACTGGATGCATTATGCCGAAGGTTCACTGATGCCTTTACTGGTGTTTCAACTGGTGATTTCAAAAGTAGGAGAGCGGGTCCCTTTTCTGATCCGTCCGCTTGCCAATAAGATCACGGATGGTATCCGGGCCGGATTTGTTCAGCCACGCTTGAAAGATCATATTGCTTTTCTAGAGCAGTATCTGGGCCAGCATGAGTATGTCGCGGGCCAATTCAGTTTTGCCGATATTCAGATGAGTTTTCCGCTTGAAGCGATGGCAACACGTCTACAAGGGCATTATCCCAATATACAGAAATATTTAGCCCGAATTCATATACGTCCCGCTTATCAGCAGGCTAAGGCACGGGACCCGGAACAGGCTCAAGTATAACTGTATTTATTATTTATCAGGTATAAATAATAAAAGGATGCGGCTGCATCCTTTTCTATTTTTTCAGGTCTAACGTTTTACCACAATTGAATCAATACCACTATGCTGTAAAGTCTGCTGTGCAATGACAGCAGCTTCCTGTGAGTCATACGGCCCAGAAATGACCCGATACCAGGTTTGGCTATTTTCAGTGGTTTTGATGACATCAGCAGAAAGACCATTCAGGATAATTTCAGCACGGCGTGCATCAGCACTGTCAGGATCTGGAAAACTGCGTACCTGTAAAATAAACGATGGCTGACGTGGTGCAGGCGCTTCAGTCACATCCAGGCTACCATCTGCCGGTGCTGCATCTGCCGGTGTGGCAGGTTGTACTGGTTCAGGTGCTTCTACGATCACTACAGGTGCAGTATCTTTAGTGGTCTCAGGAATAGCCTGTTCAGGGATCGGTGTAACCTGCTGTTGTGGCAGCAAGTCATAGAAACGGTAATCCTTGTTGGTTTCTTCCTGGTAGTGCTCGGAGGTAATCTGGTTTTTCGGTTTAACCGGTTCCCACGGTTTCCAGAGCATCAATATAACTGCCAGGCAGAGTACAGCCAATATAGCGACCAGCGTCCCCAACCATTTCGGAATCAGGGGCTGCTTTGGCTTGGTTGACCGTTCAGATACACCGCGTTGCGTTTTTCCAAACACGTGGAAACCTCTCTTGTTATTTTACATGGTAGTCGGTGCAGACACACCGAGCAGTTCCAGGCCATTACGAAGTACTTGCTGAACATTTACAGAAAGTAGTAGACGGGCCTGAGTCAGTTCAGCATCATCACCAAGTACTTTATGTTCATTATACCAACCGTGGAAAAGCGCTGCCAATTCCTTCAGGTAGTTACCGACCTGATGCGGTTCATAAACATTGGCTGCACGAATCACAATATCCGGGTAAGCTGCCAGCTTGGCCAGCAGTTCAGTTTCTGCATCAAGTTCCAGGCGCGGTGCATGGCTACGTGCTGTAGAGACATTCAAAACAATACCATTACTCGCGGCTTTTTCTAGCATACGGCAGATACGTGCATGCGCATACTGGATATAATATACGGCATTATCTTTACTTTGCGAGACTGCGAGGTCAAGGTCAAAGTCAATATGCTGTTCAGATTTACGCATTACATAATAAAAACGTGCTGCGTCATTGCCAACTTCTTTACGCAGGTCACGCAAGGTTACAAACTGTCCGGAACGCGAAGACATCTGAACCATTTCACCACTACGCCATAAACTCACAAACTGTACCAGTAAAACAGTCAGTTTCTTTGAGTCATAACCCATTGCCTCAATTGCAGCTTTTACCCGCGAGATATAACCATGGTGATCTGAACCCCAGATATCAATCAGGTCGGTATAACCGCGTTGCAGTTTATTGAGATGATAGGCAATATCCGAGGCAAAATAAGTGGTCTGGCCATTACGGCGTTTTACCACACGGTCTTTTTCATCACCAAATTCGGTTGATTTAAACCAGATGTTGCCATCTTTTTCATATAAAAAGCCGCGTTGATCCAAGGTTTGTAGGGCTTCATCAATTTTTTCAGTGAGCGAAGCTTCACTAAACCATTCATTAAACGTTACACCGAACTCGCCCAGATCATCTTTAATATCATCTAGAATGGCTTTAAGCGCTGCCTGGTGAAACACTCGATAACCTTCACCCAGTAAGTGCTGGGCATTAAAAATCAGGCCATCAATATGCTTTTCTTTATCACCAGAGAGAACGACTTTATTACCTTCACTGTCTGGCTCAGCAGCATATTGAACATCTTCCGGAACATCTTTATAGACATCAGCGACAGGGTGTACATAAGTTTTACCTTTCAGGTCGATAATGCCCTGTGCGATTTCCTTGACATAGTCACCTTGGTAGGCATTTTTAGGAAAAACTAAATCTTGTCCTAACAGTTCAAGATAACGCAGGTAAGTAGAGGTCGCCAGAATATCCATTTGACGGCCTGCATCATTGACGTAATATTCACGATCAACCTTTGCACCTGTCGCCTCAAGCAAAGTGGCGACGGTCATGCCATAAGCAGCACCACGGCCATGACCTACATGCAGGCTAGATGTCGGATTGGCAGAGACAAACTCAACCTGAATTTTTTTCGCAGCATTAACCTGCGTGCGACCATATTGGTCTTTTTGAGCCTGAATCTGGTCGAGTACCGCAAAGCGCTGGTCAGCATTTAAAAAGAAATTGATAAAGCCCGGACCAGCAATTTCAGCTTTGCTAATGTCAGCCACTTCAGGCAGGTTTGCCAGAATTTTTTCAGCCAGATCACGCGGCTTCATACCAGCAGCTTTTGCCCCGATCATGGCAATATTAGATGCGAAATCGCCATGACTGCGGTCTTTGGTTCGGGTCAGGCTACTGCTGTTGGTCCACTCAGTGGGGAGTACCCCTTGGTTCTGAAGGGATTGTACTGCATGATCAAGAGCTGCTTGTATTGCCGTATTCATAATCAGTCGAAAAATAAGTATCGCGGAAAGAGAGCAAATATAACAAATTTCCAGCAGCTTGGGGGAGTGCATTTACAGGGATTAAAAGCGCTTTGGCCGTTTCATTACAGGAAATGCTATAATGCTGCTTATTTTCCTCAAGAAATCTGGAAAATATTTTATAAATTTATATTAAAAACCTAGAGTTATGCCATGAACCAAACGCGTGCGACCATTATCGGCAGTATCCCGAAGCTACCGGCAGCATGCGCTGCCTGGATAATACCTCTTATTTTATCCTGTCTGATGAGTGGAATAATTTCCATGATTAATCTTTTACGCAGTTTAGGTTGGGTCGAAAATTTCTTTCATCTCTGGTTTAGTGCCTGGATGTTATCTTGGCTGGCTGCATTTCCAGCGGTACTGATCCTATTGCCACTGGTACGCCGTATAGCCGGCCTGTTAGTTGATATGACCCCGCCATCTCCACCTCAGCGTTAATTAATTCCGTGCGGTCAGTGGTTTTTCTAGCAGTTCAGCGTGGTTAAGATGAAAGGTATAAAGGTTGCGGGAATAGTAGACTTTATTAATTTTTATTATTTTGGACTTTTGTTTGAACATATTCCGCTTCTGGAAGATGATAAAGCGCAAAGGGATTGGCAGTTTTTATTGTCGGGTAAGAGAAGAGCCGGATCTGTCTAGTCTCTAGTTTATTAGTCTAGACTTATTCACTGCTGCTCATACAAATAGAAAACCAGCTTTTGATAAGCTATCTGACCATTGAACTCAAAAGATAAAATATAATTTTGCTCAGGTTTGTTTTGAAGAATTTAAACTTTCTCTTTTTTATATAAACCTGCTGGATTCTTCAGAATGTGTCACTGAGCTGCCCCAATGGATTGAGAGTAATTTTATGAATATCTCTTATGCCTTTGGGGCAAAATTTAATAATTCTTTTATATCAAAACAGAGCTTAAATCTTCCCTTATTTTTGAAATGGCTCAATAGTTGCCATCTGCAGCCAGAAAAACACTAATCATCAATAAAATCAAAAAGTAGAGCTTTATTATTAGTCACTATTATTTTCAGAGAGTTAAATAGCACAGAAGTATAACAAAATAAAGTTTCATCAGAATCCTGTTCAGGACAATATAAAACCAGATCCAGTCTTCGACAACTTTCTTATTCTCTATGTAAATACTCTCAATATCAGTATCACTGTTCGAAATACCCATTTTATATAAAAAACGCTTAAGCTAAGGGTTAAATCAAGTGAATGAAAGTTGAAGACTGGACAGATCCTTACATTTTAGTCAATCTGGACCAAGTCTATAGGTATGAGATAAATGACCACAGAGCAAAGCAAGCATCCATTATATATTCCTTATGCTGGCTACACCCTATTAGAACTCCCGCTATTAAACAAAGGTTCTGCCTTTACCGAAGAAGAACGCAGTACATTTAATCTGCACGGTTTAATTCCGCATATTATTGAAAGTATCGAAGAGCAGAGCCAGCGCTCCTATCAACAGTACTCTTCTTTTAATGATGCAATCAATAAGCATATTTATTTACGAAATATCCAAGACACTAATGAAACCTTGTTTTACCACCTGATCGAGAATCATCTAAGTGAGATGATGCCGATAATTTATACACCGACAGTGGGTGAGGCCTGTCAGCGTTTTTCTGACATATATCGTCGACACCGAGGAATTTTTATTTCTTATCCGGACCGTGAACATATTGATGACATCTTGCAGAATGTCAGCAAAAAGAATGTAAAAGTTATCGTTATTACAGATGGCGAACGTATTCTGGGCTTAGGAGATCAGGGTATTGGCGGAATGGGGATTCCTATTGGCAAGCTCTCTTTATATACCGCATGTGGCGGAATCAGCCCGGCTTATACCTTGCCTATTACCATTGATGTGGGAACCAATAACCAGCAACTCTTAAATGACCCGATTTATATGGGATGGCGACAGCCACGTATTACTGGTGATGAGTATTATGCTTTTATTGATCAGGTGATTAATGCCATTAAACGCCGCTGGCCAAAAGCCTTAATTCAGTTTGAAGATTTTGCCCAGAATAATGCAATGCCAATATTGCAGACTTATCGCAACAAAATCTGCTGTTTTAATGACGATATTCAAGGAACTGCAGCAGTATCGGTAGGAAGCCTGATAGCAGCCAGCCGTGCTGCTGGCAAGCAGCTTAAAGATCAGGTTGTGGCATTCCTGGGTGCAGGCTCAGCCGGTTGCGGTATTGCTGAGCAGATTGTGGCACAAATGGTTGCGGAAGGTTTAACTGATATCGAAGCACGAGCACGTGTTTATATGGTCGACCGTTTTGGCCTGATTACTGAAAACCAGCCAAACCTGCGGGATTTCCAGCGTAAACTGGCGCAGCGTGCAGATGTCATTGCCGACTGGGCTGATATGGGTGAAGTTATCTCTCTACTGGATGTAGTCAGAAATGCTCAGCCAAGTGTATTGATTGGAGTATCTGGGCAGCCCGGACTATTTACTGAAGAAATTATTAAAACTATGCATGCGCATTGTGAACGTCCAATTGTAATGCCACTTTCTAATCCGACTTCTCAGGTTGAGGCTGTACCCGCCGATATTATCCAGTGGACGGAGGGGAAAGCTTTAATTGCAACCGGTAGCCCGTTTGCACCGGTCAATTATCATGGCAAAATTTATGAGATTTCCCAGTGTAATAACTCATATATTTTTCCAGGTATTGGTTTAGGTGTAATTGCCTGTGGCGCCACCCGGATTACAGATAGCATGCTTATGGCTTCGAGTAATGCCTTGGCAGATTGTTCACCTATGTTAATTGATCCAGAGGCAGACTTATTGCCGAGTATTGATGAGATTCAAAAGGTCTCTAAAATCATTGCTTTTAAAGTTGCGAAAGCAGCTATGGAAGCTGAAGTTGCTCCTCTCATTAATGATGAGCTCTTACAGAAGTGTATTGAAGAGAACTTCTGGAAACCAGAATATCGTCGCTATAAACGAATTCCTTTTTAACTTTAAGTAAATTCAAGGAGCTTTGGCTCCTTTTTTATTATTCAATAAAAAAGACTTTAACCCCAAAGCTGGACGATTACAACGATCTTGCATTAAAATGCGCCCAATTTATAACATCAATAATTAAAAAGAAGGCAACCATGCTGAAGAATATTTATTCTCTTTTTGAGCAGATGGGGCTAGGCGCATTAAAACGGGCCCTGCATGTCCAGTTTTCTCTTCCTGAACTTAATCAGCAGGTTTTTCTGCAACGTATTGATGGGCAGCATCGTATCAATCATGGTTTAAAGATAGAATTAATTTGCCTCTCAACCAATGCACATCTTCCGTTAAAGCAATTTATTGGTTGTCAGGTAGCAGTTGACCAAGTGACTGATACCGGGCAACTCAGCCGCAATTCGGGCATCATTACCCAAGCCAGTCAAGGTCAAAGTGATGGAGCGCTCAGCGTTTATAAACTTGTCTTGGAAGATGGCACTGTTCTCTGGCATAAACGTCGCAACAGTCGGGTGTTTATGAATAAGAGTGTGCCTGAAATCAGTGAAATTCTATTCAAGGAATGGCAAGCCAAAAGTCCATTATTTACAGCTAGTTTGAGTCTGGATTTAAGTGGTCTGTCCCAAAACTATGACGTACGCCCTTTTGTAATGCAGGCCAACGAGACTGATTATGAGTTTATAACCCGTTTGTGGCGTAGCGAGGGCATTAACTGGCTGGTCGATGAGCAAAGCTATCTGGTTGCACACCCGTTACAGGAAATTCAGCCACAGAAATTACGTTTGATTGATGACAACGTGCATTATACAGCGCTTAAACGTGGCCTGATAAATTTTCATCGTAGTCATGCGACTGAGCGTTTTGACAGTATCACCAATCTGACGGCCTACCGTAATCTTCAGTCAACGGCTACCCATGTACAACGCTGGCAGGCAGATAGTTTAAGTCAGGATGAAGGGAACGGTTCGGTACTAAGTACACATCAGCACAGCGAACAATATACCAATGAAAGTCTGAGTCTTGAACAGGCCTGGTCAACCAGTCCAGCATGGATTGGTGACCTGAATGGTGCAGACCAGTCAACCGTTTCAGGTTCAGCACAGGTAGAGAAGCTGAATTCTATCTTTAACCAGTACCAAGATAGTCAGGCTAAATATTTTAAGGCAAGCAGTAGTGTACGGGATGCACAGATCGGTTACTGGTTTGAGTTAAATGGGCATCCTGAAATTGACCAGCATACTGGAGCTGACAAACAGTTCCTGATTTATGAAAAAACCTTTTATAACCAGAACAATTTACCTAAAGATATACAAAGCCAGATTGACCTCTTGATCAGTATTAAAGACTGGTTATCTTCAAACGATGAGCGACAGGCCAATGAACTGGTCCTGATACGCCGTCAGGTAAAAGTTGTTCCTGAATACCAGCCGCTGGTCCATCGTCCACCTGCCTATCCACAACGTGCTCGTGTCGTCGGGCCAGAAGGCGAAAGTATTCATGTAGACCAGTGGGGCCGTATTAAAGTCCGGTTTCTGTTTACTAGGGTAGATGACCATAGCCATGATGGAGGAGCCGGCAGTAATAATAATGATACTGACTCAGCCTGGGTAGATGTACTCACACCATGGGCGGGAGAGGGATATGGGGCCCGCTTTTTACCTCGCATTGGTGAATTGGTGGTGATCGATTTTTTTGACGGCAATGTAGATCGCCCATTTATTATAGGGCGTATTCATGAGGCAGAGCGTTATCCGACCCGTTTCGATATTAAGGGGCAACTACCTGATACCAAAAAACTTAGTGGTATTCGTAGTCAGGAAGTTAATGGTAGTGGTTTTAACCAACTACGATTTGACGATACCACGGGTCAGATTAGTACCCAGCTACAAAGTAGCCATGCAGCGACACAACTGAATTTGGGAAATCTTAGTCATCCTAAAGACAAAGCGGTTAGCAATAGCCGAGGTGAAGGTTTTGAACTTAGAACCGATGCTTGGGGAGCATTACGTGCTGGTAAAGGAATGCTAATCAGTACCTATCCACAGGAACAAGCCATAGCTGACCATCTGGAAGCTACACAAGCCCAGTCTTTACTGTCGGAAGGCTATGAAAGCATGAAGATGCTAAGCGAAATTGCTACCAAACAGCAGACTGATGCATTAAATGTGATTAACCGCTTACCAAAACTTATCCAGTCACTTGAACTAAAAACTACAGGGCAGGCGTTAAACAGTACACTCAACTTATTTAAAGAAAGCATGAACAATGATCCAATCCATGCACTAAAAGATTGTGGCGGGTTTATTGAAGAAATAGGTTCTTTAGGCGGTGATGTAAAAGGGGTTATAGATGAATTCAATACATTTTTTACTGATGCTAAAGATGCAGTGGAGAACTTAAAAGAGTTTATTGAAAATGTTGAGGAGCATGGTGCTGATATTGTAAAAGGCAAGCTTGCCAGTATTAAAGACCAGATTCAGCAGAACCCATTTGAAAGTATTAAAGAAGTGGGAAAAGTCTTGGCAAATGTAGATATGAAAGACTTTGACCTAATGAGCGTATGTGGAACCTTTAGTAAAGGTAGCAAGCTGCAAATCACTCCTTCTAAAGCATTGAGTTCGTTACAAGGCTTTATGGAAGGCTATACCCAAGGTTTAGAAAGTAGTCCCGACACTAAACAGCAAGAGCAGGGCAAAATTTTTAGACAGGCATTGATGTTATTAGCTTCACCAAATGGTATTGCTTTAACGACACCTGAAAATATTGTTTTGCAGGCCTCTCAGGATATTGCCGAGAGTGCCAGTGGTTCAATTAACCTGAGTGCGCAGAAGAATATTATTGGACATGCACAGGACAAAATCAGCCTGTTTGCTGCACAAAATGGGCTCCGCGCTTATGCAGCAAAAGGGAAGCTCGAGCTACAAGCACAAGACGATGCGATTGAGGCGATTGCCAAGAAGGTCATTAAACTGATTTCTACTGAGGAAAAGATTGAAATCACCAGTCCTAAAGAGATTGTCCTGACAGCAGGTGGCTCTCAGCTGAAGATCAATGCCAACGGTGTGTTTTCAACCACAGGCGGTAAGTTTGAGAGTAAGGCTGGGCAGCATTTATTTACTGGTGGAGCTAAAGTTTCATATGAGGTACCTGAATTACCAAAAATAGGGCTATATGCTGTTGATTTCTTATTTTCAAGTTTAGCAGGTACGGGGATAGGAAATGCAAAAATACAGATGTATGAACCAGATAAGAAAGAAATTATTTGGGAAGGGGTAACGGATTCAATAGGGAAAAGCAACTTATCAGTGCAAGAAGAATCAAAACGATACGAAGCATTGATTGGTTTTGATGAATGGTCAAGTATCTTTGACGATGAGGATAAATACGAAGAAGAAAATGACGATGAATTTGAAATTGGTGAACATGGTTTACAAGCTGAAAAAAAAGATTTAGAACAATAGGTAATTCTATATGTCAAAAGTTTATATAGTTAAATCTGGTGATACTCTTTGGGGAATCTCAAAAAAACATCATATTACAGTAAAAGAGCTTGCGAGAATTAACTCATTATCAGGCAGAATGATTCATAGCTTAAAAGTAGGACAAAAAATTCATTTAAAAGAAGACTCTGGTATTAGCCATAAATTTGAAACCCAATTAAAAATAGTCTTAATGGATCTTTCTTTTAAACCAATATTAAAGGCTACAATTCAACTAGAATTTGATGGAAAAAGGGTAGTAAAAAATACGATTAATGGTATTTTTGATGATATAGGAATAGAAGACCATTCTAAAGGGCTAAAAGTATTCTTCAAAAATATAAATGGCAGCTTTGATTTAATTGCTGACCATAAAATGCTTCCTTTGGGGCGAAAAGTCTTAAAATTAACTTCAAGAAAAATTAAAGTTGAAGGATCACATTATGTAAAAGAAGGCTTACTTAACGAGACTATATCTGAAATTAAAAATAATTTAAAAAGGGTGGGAAAGCCTATAGTCGATGGAGTCTCTTCAACGTTTGAAAGTCTATCGAGTACAAAAAATCCTCATCAGCTCCAAAGAGTACCATCTAAACAAAGAAATCAATTACCTGAAGAAAGACAGGAGCAGAAACGAACTGATGCTGGTAATAGTACACACATAATTGCTACACAATTTACAGAAGATAATTTTTTACTAAAGCCAGTTAATAATAAATATAGAGCTTATATTGTGAGCGCTGCTAAGCGACATGGTTTTACCGCACATTCATTAGCAGCTGTTATTGATGCTGAAGCGGCAAAAATAAAAAGAACAGGGGAGTGGAATATTAATAGTAAAGCGAATTCTAGTTCTGCTGCAGGGTTAACTCAATTCTTAGATGGCACATGGCTCGCTATGTGCAATGATAGCAGTTCGTTAGTTGGGCAATATGTAAAAAATAATCCAAAATTAACTAAAGAGCAAAAATTAAATTTGAGGTTTAATGCAGAAATGGCAATTGATGCTGCTGCTGCGTATGCTGTTAGTAATTTTAAATCTTCTGGTCTTCCTTATCAGAATTTAACTGAGCCAAGTTCAATGGCAAAATTTGCTTACTTATTACACCATGAGGGAGCTTCAGGAGGAAAAAATTTCGTCTTAAATACTCTAAGCCCCGAGCGGGCTAAGAAACTATTGTTTATTCAATTTGGTAAAAATGGTGCTAAACAGGCTGAAGAATTCTTAAAAAGGTATAAAGGAGATGCAAAAGCGGCTTATGGAGCGTGGCTAAGAAATTATATTGACGGGCATATTGACATTTATAATTATGTTGTTGATATGAGTAAGACCTCTAAAATAAACTTAAGCATGGAAGAAACTATTAAGCTATTAAATGGACAGTCAATACCAGCACCTATTCCTAAAGATCAAAAAGTAACTTCAAAAACTACTAATACTCAACAATCAGTACCAGAGAGTGAAAGCAATAAATCTCAAGTTAAAAACGATGGAAAGACTGTTGGCGGGGATGAGGGATGGCATGATCCTTTACTAAAATGTAAATTAAGAATAGCAGGATTAGCAAATGCTAAAGGAGCTACCTTTGGTAAAGTGAGAAATAATGGAACCAAGAATCATCAGGGTGTTGATTTACAGGCTAATCCCGGCACACAAATATACGCTGTATGTGGTGGAGTAATTGTTGTTGCTCAAGATTCTGGTGGTGCATATGGTAAAGTTATTGTCTTAAAAGTTGACCTCAATGATCTAGCTGAAAAACAAAAAAAATATGCTCAAAGCAAGCTTGCAAAAAAACAATATATCTACTTCTTTTACGCACATTTGTCAGATATTAATGTGAATTTAGAAGATCCTGTAGTAGAGACTGGAGATATAATAGGGAAGACTGGTGCAACAGGCAATGCAAAGGGAATGACAACAATTCCTAATGGCGCTCACCTTCATTTTGAAGCTAGGAGTGCTCCTGTATTAGGAATTGGATTGGATGGGAGGATTGATCCTATACCGTTTATAAATGCAAATTTACCATTTTGATTTTGAGGTTATTATGAAATCTATAAAATTACTAGCAATGATAATTGCTTATGGTGTTTCTTTTAATATTTGCAATGCCAAAGAAAACTCCCTTTGGGACGACTATTTACAAGATGCCACTCAAGTTAACTCACCTGTAGAGTATATAGGAACATATAATAAATATTCTGCCATTAATCCTACTTTGAAGATTATGTTGAGAGATTTTGGTGATATTAATAAGACAAAAAAAAATATTAACTATACGTTAAAAAAATATGGTATCCAAATATTAAATGGTAAAAATATATATAATATTTTAAGGACAGCAGTGCCTTTGGAGTCTAATGTTGACTTATCTTTACTGTATCATGATAAAGCTATTTTAGCTTTTAGAATTAGAGAGTTAAGTACTATTAACTATGTTAGAGTTCCTTTTAAAAGAAATAAAGTCTCTGCTTTTTTATATAATATAAAAGATAATAATTTTACCGAAATACCAGTAATACTCTCTGACAGTGAAGATGGTAATGAGAAAACAGATCTACTCATGGGTGATCAGGTAACATATGATGCTAAGAAAAGACAATATACCTATTTTGCAAATGTTAAAAATTATAAAGATGGAAAAACTTCCCCATTTAAGATTACTCTAAATGTTAATCTAAAATGTATTTCGTCAACTATAGGTTGCGAAACTACAGGTATTTTAGCAGCTGAAAAGCAAATTAAATAATTTAACCTTTAGAGATTATTTAACAGCTAGGCTCTGTATTCATAAATTGCAATAAAGTTAGTAATAATGAAAATTTATCTACTAACTTAATTATACTTGTATAAATTTTAGGATGCTCAAGTAATACAGCTATAGCAAAATATATTTACAAAATAAAAAAAATATTAGGGTGATTAAACAACCTATATTCTCAGATTTTTATTGAGCACGTAGAAAAATCTGAAAAAAATACAGAAAAACAAGTAATATACAAGACTATTCTTATCAAAAATGAAAATTTTAGAAGAATTTCCTGTTCAGGGTGGATAATAGCAAGGTGAAATATCCTAATTTAGAAAATTCTAGATTTATATCGAAGAATAATAATATGGTATATTCTATAGCTAAGAAATATATATATAAATTAAGAGGTTAAATCAGAATTTTACCTGATAACCTTAAGTAAAAAATAGAAATAGAAAAATAGGTGGTTATTACTCAATTGATAGCATAGAGTCTATAAGGATAAGAAAGGAAAATTATTAAGGAAAAATTTAAAATAAGATTAACTTAAAATTAGATTAGTATACCTTATCAAAATTAGGGTATATATTTTTAATAGAATAAAAATCTATAAATGATTAATATGAGTCAATAGAAAATTTTAAATAAAATTTTCTATTGGTTTGATAGTACTAATTTGTGAATTATCTAAAGAGAATGCTCAAGATTATTATATAATTTATTCTCAAGCTGAGATACCAAAGGTTATCCTAATTAGTGGCTAAATTTTTAAATAAAAATCTGAATAAGTTCGAATATAATATTTGTATTTGATTTTTAAAGGAATTTAATATGATTTTTTTCAAAAAAGATATATATATTTTATATTTAGTAAGTCTAAGTGGTTTAACATCTTTATGTATAAATGCTTCAGAAAACAAGTGTCAATCTGATAATATAAATCAAAATCTAAACTGTATTTTAAAAAATAATGAATTTCTAAAAAATGAATTGATTAATAAAGGGAATAATAGAGAAAAAGATGTAAAAAAATGGGAGAAAGAAGTTTCTAATAAGTGTGAAGGTCACTTAAATTATGGTTTAGGTGAAGGTCCTGCTGTAGCTCGTGAATCTTGTTATAATCAAGAATATAAAAGCAGATTAGGTAATTTAAGTCACTCAAAGAAAAATATTGAAAGACCGAAAAATTTGAAAAATAATGATGGTTTTTATATAACACCACTTCCTTATAATTCTAATAATCATATTAACTGTATTTTATTAGAAGAAAAAAATAGTTGTAGTCAAATAAATTTAATTAATAGTACTAATCTTATTAAGGTTTATAATTTTATTAATCCAAGTTATGGTGATTCAGTTATTTTTCCAGAAACAAATAATGGTGTGTTATTAATTGCTTCGCCTTCTATAAGTGAAAATGAAAGCCCAGAAATAAATCTTATGACGGTTAATAAGTTTGGCTTAGTTAAGAGTATTACATTGGATGTTTCTAAAAATATTTTAATTAACCAAAACTATGAAGTTTTTTATAAAGAATCTGGCCAAAATCACAAGCTGAGATTAAATGAAGAGGGTAGATTTGTTAAGTAATTTATTTTATATATAGATAATATTTTAAAAGCTTGAATCTGAAAAGTTGCTGGAATGTTATTTTATAATATCAAAAGAATTTGGGTTTGAAGGTTTAGTTTTAAAAAAAACCTCATGTATAAAGGATCTATTTAAAAATGAAAAATACATCTGTAAGCTTAACTGTGCTTATAATTTTATCAATTTTAGGATGTTCAAGTAATACGTCTGTAGCAAAAGATATAAATAAAATCGATGTCAAAAGCTGTTCAATTGATTTTGATGAAGTAGATTTTTGTACCAAAGAAAGATTAAAAGATTATAATAATATTTTAAAAAATAAAGTATCAAATTTTGATAAAAATAAGTTTTTAATGAGTTTTAAAGAAAAAAACTATTTATATTTTGCTGTTATCGATTTAGAAAGTCTTAAGGTTTTTACATTTCCAGCTTCATTGAGTGTGATGTCAAATATTAAGCCTGTAGAATTTTCATCAAATAATAATTTATTTTGTTTAAATGGTAACTTTAACCAATATCAGAATTCTTATAGGGCAGTAAAAACGTGCTATGTATATAATAATGGGGATTTTAATTTTAAATCAAGAGATGAGTTGGGAAAAGAAACAAAAAAATATGATAACTTTAGTTCCAATAATGAGATAAAGAAACTTAACTTACCAATTTCTTCCGATTTTTACTCTAAGTGTACTGAGAAAAATCCAGTGAAAAAATGTGAACAAATTGAAAAATATAATAATAGACCTTATACGTTATCTGAATTACAAAAAATATCTCCTGATTTGGTGGTTTTATTAAACGACTCAAAAGTAAAATCATTAAATGCAGATACATTTAGGTTCCTTCCTAAAATTAAAGATAGTTTTTATTCTATTGCGGCTTTGTTGCATAAACATTCAAAAGCTGAGTTCTCCCCAATCCATTCAAATTTAAGACACAACTTGGGTGCGAGGTCTACCTAATTCCGTAAATCTATTCAGAACTGCCACACGCGCATGAATTTCATTGACCTGACTTTGAAAATGTCTTGCCGTCAGCCTATCACCTAATAATTTGATGCAATGCATCTTGGTTTCCACCAAACTACGACGGTGATAACCCGACCATTTTTTCCATAGGGTTCTACCTAAATGTTTAACCGTTTGAAGTAACTCATTTCGTTCTATTGAACTTATTTTAGAATCTTTCCAGGGCTTGGCATTCTTTCTGGGTGGAATTACTGCATGTGCTTGACGATCTGAAATCACTTTTCTGCAGCACTTCGTGTCGTACGCGCCATCGGTATAGACAGAATCTATTCGCTCATCTAGTGGAATTTGATCCAGTAAATCACCTAGTACTTGTGAATCACTGACATTATTTGTAGTAAGCTGAACGGCACGTATTTGCAGTGTTTCAGCATCTATACCAATATGCAGTTTACGCCATTGCCGACGGTATTCAGGCTGATGTTTTTTACGCTTCCATTCGCCTTCACCTAAAAACTTTAAACCCGTAGAGTCGACAAGTAGGTGTAACCCATCATGACTTTTCTGATAGCTTATCGCAATATCAATATGCTTTTGTCGTCTACAAAGGGTGGAGTAATCTGGTGCTGTCCAATTCAAGCCACAGAGTTTAATCAGGCTTTGAACAAAGCCAGTAACCATACGTAAAGAAAGACGGAATAGAGATTTGATCATTAAACAGCATTGAATCGCTGTATCGGAATAAGTTTGATTTCGTCCTTGCTTGCCTTGTGGTTGTGCATACCATTGCGTCTTAGGATCAAACCAGATTGAAATATTTCCTCGCTTGATTAAAGCTTGGTTATACGAGGACCAATTGGTTGTACGATAGATTTTAGGTGTAGGCTTCTTCATCTGGAAATTATATTACTGAAGAAGCCTTCAAGAATAGCTTTGTGCAACAAAGCCTTCTATTGCCGAAAAGTATATTGATACAGATGAAGAATCTAGTTCTGAATTTTATCTGATAAAAATAAAACCTGAGCTGGGGGTAGTGAAAATAGGTGATTATTACTCAATTGATAGCTCTGGAGTGATTAGTTATAAAAATGAGAATGAAAAGCTATTAAAGAAAAATTTAAAATAAGAATAGTGTAATATACCCTATCCAAGTTGGGATATATCTTTTAAAATAAAAAATTAATGGTAATGGGTTTAAAATAATAAGGAATTTGAAATGAAATTTTTGAAAAAAGTAATGATATTTTCTATTGGTTTAGTAATATCAAGTAGTCCGTCAGTCGCCAAAGAAATCAATAAAATAGAGAAAAATATTAGAGTAATTAAATATCCTATATCATCAAATTTTTATTCAGAATGTAGAGAAAATAAATCTGAAAAAGAATGCAAAAAAATAAGTGATATAAAAGATTATTCTTATAAATCAACTAAAATTTTAAAAGAACTCCCAGTTGAAGGGAGGTTTTTGTCAGATGGTAAAATAAAAGATCTTAATGTAGATAATTTTAGATTTATATCTAAAGGTAATGATATAGTTTACTCTATAGCTGAAAAATATGTAGATACAGATGAAGAGGCTAAATCAGAATTTTATTTGATTAAAATTAAGCCAAAACTAGAAATAGAAAAAATAGGTTATTATTACTCAATTGATAGCTCCGGGATAATTAGTTATAAAGATGAGTATGAAAAATTATTAAAGAAAAATTTAAAATAAAAATATGTGATATACCTCCTCTAAGTTGGGGTGTATTATTTAAAAAATAAAAAATTGATAGTAATTGGTTTAAACTAATAGGAAGTTTGAAGTGAAATTTTTGGAAACAGTAATAATATTTTCTATTGGTTTGTTAGTATCAAATTGTGGATTTTCTAAAGAAAATAATCAAAATTTTGAAAGTGATAAGAAGAACGTTTCTAATGATTTTGTTACAAAAGATAAAGTTTTAAAGTGTAACTTTGACCATAGTTTTATTGATTTTTGTTCAGATAATTATTTAAAGCTTTATAATAATTCATTGAGAAAAAAAGCAAACTTTGCCCAAAATAAAGTTGCTTTAGTAATTGATAAAGAAAGAGATACTGGAAAAGGTGCACCTAGAAAAGTTAAATACTTTGTCGTATTAGATCCAACAACGAAAAGAGTATATCCATTAGGACAATCTGTTGGTTATTTTGTTAATAATAGATTAGAAGAGATCATAAATGAGCCTCCTCGTATTAAATTTAGTCAAAATAATAATCAAATTTGTCTATCAGGTACAACATTTTCGTATCAAGATAATAATATAAATGTTGAGAATGAATGTTATACATTCAATCCAAATGATAAAGATTTTTTTAAAAAAGTACAGAAACAAAAAAATATAAAATATAAAAATAGCAATTTTCCCATTACATTTGAAAAGAAAAAATTTATGTGTAATGGAGTGAAGTGTAAAGAAAATACACTCACAAATGATAGGTTAAAAGAAATATCAAATAATGATAAAAATAGTGAACTTCGATTTCTTGTAAATGAAAGAGGATTTGATACAACCTATATTAATGCTTCTGCTGGTAGTAAGATTTTATATGTTTTAAAATATAGTGAGGGTGATAGTGAGCAAGAAAATATATATTTATCCTATTTTTTAGATGGTCTATTTAAAACTAAGGCATTAGGTGAAGTTAAATCATTTAAAATAGATAGTAGTCAGAATGTATATTTTAATGGTAATAAATTAATCTTAAATTAATTTTTTAATAAAACAGGATATCTTTAGTTGATATCTTGTTTTTAAATATAAAGTTTTTCTTATAATATTATTTTATATAGAATAATTAATTAGTTGTATTGTTAAATATAAAAATATTTAATATATAACTAAAAAATATTGCTAAGCTTAACAGTGGTATCATTAGTGGCTTCATTTCTGGCGATGAGCCTGGAGAAGGTGCGATGCATATAGAGATAACCTAATGAAAAATACTTTATTATTAATACTAGTTTTGTTAGTTTCTGGATGTTTCAATACAGCTAATACAGCTAATACAGCTAATACAGCTAATACAGCTAATACAGCTAATACAGCTAATACAGCTAATACAGCTAATACAGCTAATACAGCTAATACAGCTAATACAGCTAATACAGCTAATACAGTTTATTATTCATATAAGAAATGCACTTTAAAAAATGTTTGTAGTGAATTTAATTACATAAAATATCAAAATAGTTATGCATTGTTTGCTTATAAGCCTCCTGTAGATGAATTTTATATAAAAATAAAAGATAATAAAAATTACATTATCTATAAAAATATATTTTCAGAAGGTGTTGAAATGGGATGGGCACAAATGAAAATAGTTGCAAATAATGAAAATAATCTTATTATAGAAACTAATAATATATTTCAAACTTTAGGAAACTATAATATTATAGGCAATGGTGATAACTCTAATTATGTTCCCTCGAAAAACTATAGAAGAGATATGTATAAAATTAATGACTTCTATGATGGCTATTCTTTTAGACAATATCAAAAATTAACTTTCATAAAGAAAAATAAGCAGCTTTTACTTGATTGTAAAAACTATATGCAAGACCTAGATCCGAAGAATAATTATTCAGGTATGTTCTATAGTGTTTGTTCTGATAAGGAAAAAATTTATTTTAAAGAAATTCCAGAATTATAAATAACATGAATATTTTTATAATTATGTAAATTTAGGTGGTATTTTTAATTTCAGGATATAGATTTAATATAATAATAAAGATATATATCATTAATCATGCAAAGGTAGTAAAAGTGATTTATAAAATATTAATAGGTATGTGCTTATTGGCCTAAGTGCTTGTGATACTAAATATTTGAGTGATACTACTCATACTAAACCTATTAAACCGCGAAAAATAGAAGAGAAGTCACAAGAAAGTCTACCTACAGTAGAGAAATTGAAGATTAGTAAGGATATTAAGGAAAAACTAGATAATAAAATTTATTTATTATTAGATCCTGGTGAAGGAGGTATTATAAGTGAAAAACCTCTTAATAAAGATATTGTAATTATTTATAAAGATAATGAAAAAATTAAATATGATGTCGTGGCACCAGTATTGAAAAATGATGATTCTGATTGTGTTTCAAAATTAACTATTGTTACAGATGAGCCTAACTATTTTTATAATATTAATAAAAGAAGTAAGGATTTAGTTTGAGGCTATGGCTTTGAATTAAATAAGGATTAGATTCTATATAAAAATAATAAAGTTAGAAGGATTGATATGATAGGGAATGGAATCCCTAACATTATAACTGAATATTTTACAAAAGAAGGTTCACATTTTAATATTTGGGGAGGGCTTAATAATGAAGAAAAGCTATTACATCGTTATACTTATCTAGATATGGATTTACAAGCATCATGTACTAAAAATAAAGAAATATATAGTAAGGGTTTGTTGGATGTAAGGAATAAGTAGAGAGAAAATTAATAATATTTATGATAGATAAAAATTTTACTTAAAGATATAGATACTTTAATACTAAAAGTGCTTATATTAAAATAAATTAATATTATATTTCTACTAGTCGAATTTTAATGTAAAAAGTATTAATTATAGAAACTTTTAAAGCTATCTATTTTTTATATTTTTGATTCTCATAAAATTTAAAATGAAGAATTTTTTAGACTTTAATTAAAGTAATGTATTGTTTAAAAAAATATATATAGAGATTATGCAATAATGATTAGAGTCTTTTTTTTATTTTTAATTAGTTTAATGTATGCAGTTACAACTGAGGCAGGTCAGCCTAAGTCAAGTAATACAAAACTTTATTTTTCATATCAAATCTGTAAAAATTCAGGGAAGTGTAAGCATCTTATACCCACAAAAAAAGTGAATAATTATCTTTTTAAAAGACTTGATCCTGCACGTGATGAGTTTTATATAAAAGATAATAATGGTAATTTTACCTTATATTATAAAAATATTTATAGTGAAGATGTCCAAGTTGGATGGGCAGAAGCTAAAGTAGATAAAAATAATAATAATGAGTTGAGTTTAAATATTGATAAAATTAACTTGGCCTTGGGTGGGATTGATTTTATAAAGAATGGATATGCAACTAAACAGGCTGAATCAAAGAATTTTAAGTTAGGAATCTATTATTTAGCTGATAATTATACAGGTGCTCCATATTATCAAAAGCAAAAAATAGTATTTAAGAAAAATGCTGGAGATTTGATTTTAGAATGCAATAGCTATTTAAATAATCCTTCTGTAAAAGATGAATCTTATGGAGTTTTTTATGGAGTATGTTCCGAAGGAGAAAAAGTTTACTTTAAGCAGGTAAACTGATTTAATTATCCTTTTTTATATAAATATAAGGCTAATAGCTTTTATATTTTTTAAGTTAAGTTATTAACCAAAACTTTAGATTTAAGACTAATAATTTTTAATTTAATTTTATTAAAATGTAAGAAAGCTCTAAAATACTCTAGAGCTTTAAAAATATACCCTTCAGTTTTTTAACTCTCTAATATCACTTCAAGTAATTCTGCGCTAGGCGCAAAGTAATATGCCCCATCAAGTGGAGTAACAAAATGTAATAAACGGTCATGAATACCATCACCACTGGTTCCAAACATACGGTTCAGCATGAGATCGATAATGTTAAGGTCTTTAGTATAAGCAATAAAGAAAAGACCCTGATCACCTTTCCCATCACCATATGGGAGACTATGACGAAGAATCTCCATTTCCTCACCATTTTCATCTTCTACCACGGTACGTGCTATATGCGCATTCTCAGGTTTTACCTCATTATCCAGTTCAATAGACTCAAGTTTGGTACGGCCCATGATCTGCTCTTGAGTATCTACTTTTAAACGTTTCCATTTTTCCAGGTCATGTGCATAACGCTGGGCGAAAATAAACGATCCATCTGCAAAGACACCACTGTCTTCAGGCAGAAGCGCAACCTCTGCACGGTCATCATTAAATTGTGGGTTTTCAGTACCGTCAATAAAGCCGGTAATATCACGCCCATCAAAGTAGCGAAAACATACCCGCTCATCCAGCACCTCAACCTTATCTTTGATTCCCTCAAAAAATGCCTGGCTCAAGGCAAAACAGATGTCAGCACGTGCGCTGGCAATATGAATGAATACATCGGCAGGTACCACCGGCATCTGAAAAGTACCCTGCTGAGGAGCAAGCTGTTTAAAACCAGAAGGCATTTCTTTATAAAGCTGGAGCCATATTTCTGGACCGAAAGCAACGGCCGCTTTAATCTGTGCAGCAGGGTGCTGGGTAATCAAGCGGTCTCGTGTACTATGCAGTAGCGCGATGTGCTTTTTAAGCTCAGCCACTGACAAATCTTTTAAACGTAAACTGATAAAACGTGCATGGTCAGAAGGTAAGGGAAGGATTACCGATTGAGCAGTCATTAAAAACCCCACAAAATTTTATACAGGCTTTAAGCCTTATGAAATACTTGTTCTGATCTTCTGTACAGTAAAAATCAGGATAAATAAAATTGCCATAGTAAGTACAATACTTAAGCCGGTCGAAATGTCTAGACCAGCACTTGACCATAGTCCTACCGTTATTCCAATCTGTGCCATCACAAATGCCCAGATCACCATCTGTCTGGGTGAATGTGCAAGCAGACGTGCCGTCAGCGCAGGTATGACTAGTAATGCTCCCATCAGTAAAGAACCTACGGCACGCAATGCCAGAACTGTAAACAGCGCCAGCAGTAACATGAAAATCAGGCGCTGCCATTGGTTATGGATGCCTTCGCTGGCTGCAATATCCGGATCAATTGCAGTACGGATCTGGGCTTGCCATGATTTATAAAGCACGGCGAGTGCCAGCAGAATAACCGCAGCAAATGTAGGTAAGTCATTCCAGCTGATTGTAAGCAGGTCACCGAACAGATAACTGAGCAGTTCAGGCCTTAAACTGGGCAAGTGCTGGATAAACAACAGGCCAGAACAGAGCAGGGTCGCTGAACACAGTGCCAGTAAAGCATCACTCGGCAAGCGCGGATCATGCAATACCCATAACACTGCCACCAGTAATAAGGCCAGTAAAGTAACACCCATCCATAGTGGTAAGCTAAGTGCACCTGCAACGGCAACGCCAAGTAAAGTGCCATGCGCCATGGTGTCGGCAAAAAATGACATCCGTCGCCACAGCATCAGACAGCCAAGTGGAGCGGTCAGAAAGACCAGCAGGGTACCCATAATCCAGGCAGGAAGCAGAAGTTGTAGCCATTCCATCATTACTTAAACTTCCGGTTCAGGGTGGATATGTGGGCGGGCATTATGCTGACAGGGTTCAGCATGGTCACCATGCGCACAGTGGTCATGATGATGCTGATAAAATACACGTTGGGTTCCAAAGATTGCCTGATATTCAGGATGTTGCTGGACATTCTCTGGCAGGCCGCTACAACAGATATGCTTGTTGAGGCAAACCACACGATGCGTGCCTTGCATGACCCACTGCAAATCATGAGAAACCATTAATACTGCACAGCCATAACGTTCCGGCAGGCTCCGTACATAGGCATACAGTTCGGCCTCAGACTGAATGTCAAGCCCTTGCATGGGTTCATCCAGAACCAGGATATCTGGCTGGCGCAGTAATGCACGTGCCAGTAATACCCGTTGCCGTTCACCTCCGGAAAGTTGTTGCACTTTAGATAACTCTAACTTGCTGATACCCGTATCTCGGATGATTTCTGATTTGATCTGCTGGGAGCAGTTTTCTAAAGCCAGCAAGTCTTTGACGCGCAATGGCAAGCTATGTGATGGGTTAAATTTTTGTGGCACATACGACATCTTTAGCGTTTTAGCCGTGCGGACATGACCAGTACTCGGCTGCATAATGCCTAGCAATATCTTAATCAGGGTAGACTTGCCAGCACCGTTTGGACCGATCAGGGTCACAATCTCCCGTTCATGGAGCGTAAAATTAATCTGCTTAAGAATATCCAGCTCATCAAGCCTTACACTGATATCTTCAAGAGAAACCAGGGGCAGGGGAGAGCTTAGGCCGTGGTGTTGCACTGCTGACATAATCCTGAAATCTCGATAATACTGTGATGCGCATTAAAATGATCAGAAGCTGCCAGCTGCTCCAGCTGCTGCATCAAGCCTTGTGCTGATGCCTCTTTAACAATGTGACAGCGCGTACAGATCAGAAAAGCCGCCTGATGGCCTTCTCTTGGATGACAACAGGGAATATAGGCATTAATTGAAGTCAAACGGTGAATAAGGCCTTTTTCCAGCAGAAACTCTAGCGTACGGTAAACAGTAGGTGGAGCAGCCGGCCGGTCAGTATTACTTTTCATTTTAGCCAGCAGGTCATAGGCCCCCATCGGGCTGGAAGCTTTCAGAATCAGTTCCAGCACCTGTTTACGTAAAGGAGTAAGACGTGCACCCGAGGCAATACATAAGCTTTCTGCTTCAGCAAGACGTGCTTCAACGTTATGATGGTCATGTACGCCGTGCAATGTGTCATGATGTCCATGTGAACATGAGCTCATGCTAAAACCTCGAAAATAATTTATTAAATATTAACATGAAGCCTAAGCATGTTTCGAACAGGCATAGGTATTTTTGTAGAATTGTTATATTATAACATTAAAGGGTCTTGGTTTCTTCTTCATGTTACGTTTTATTCTTGTTGCTCTGGCACTATGCAGTTGTACCTTAAGCTGGTCAAATGACCTGGTTGCATCTACACAACCTATTTACCTGATCAGTAAAGCAGTTACCCAAGGAATCGAGCAACCCAAGCTGCTATTAGCCAATCAGAGCGGGCATGATATTACTCTAAAGCCGGCTCACCGTAAGACCATTCAGGATGCTTCTCTGGTGATCTGGCTTGGGAAAGCTCATGAAGCTCCTTTAGACAAGGTATTGAGCAGCCAGCCTAAAGCAATCTCTATCCTGGATTCAGGATTGGTAAAGCTGCTGCCACTTCGAAATACCCGTGGTAAAGCATTACCAAATACTGTCGATACCCATATCTGGCTTGATCCGAATAATGCGGTACGTATCGGCTTTTTTATAGCGGCCTTACGTTCACAGCAGTATCCAGCACATCGGCAGGCTTACTGGAATAATGCACGGGCATTCGCAGCACGTATGCTCAAAGTGACGCAACAATATAACCAGACTGGTCAGTCACGCCCATACTGGTCTTATCATGATGCTTACCAATATTTGGAAAGACCTCTTAATCTGCGCTTTGCTGGTGCCTTAACTGATGATCCACATATTGCTCCAACTATGAGTCAGATTCGTTACCTGAACCAGCAGCGGCCAAGTCAAAAAATGTGTTTGCTGGCAGAAGGCCATGCCAGCCAGGCCCAGTATCGTAGCCTGAATCCGATCATATTCCAGAAGGTCGACGAAAGTATGAGTAATGAGCAGGATTTTATTGTAGCGTGGAAAGATCTGGCTGATCAGGCCCATCGCTGTGTAGTAAATGCACGATAAACAGATAAAAAATGAACACCCTGAAAATCTCTCAAGAACCGGCTGAGGATTGAAAAAAACCATAGTTCAATCGGGAAAAGATTGCATGTTCAGGGGTGTAACTCTATAATGCCTGCGATTAAAAACGATCATCAGCTAAACTTGTCAAGCATTTATGCTGTAAGTGGGTAAAAATGAGCCGAACTAGTCGCTTGATTGACCGACGGTTAGCGAAAGCTTTGGTCTACCTGCAAGCATTTATGATACCTGTGTCTGCTTTGATAGCATGGCTTGTAAGTGATACAACCGCAGCATTAAGTGCCGCACTTGGTGCATTGGTGTGCTGGCTTGCAAGCAGTTATTTCTCATGGCAGTCATTTAGAACTGCCGGGGCAAGAGCTTCAAAGCAGGTTCTATTGAATATGTACCGGGGCATGCTCGGCAAGTTTGCAATCATGATTGTTGGCTTTATTTTAATTTTAAGCAATGTACAACCACTGTCACCGGTGGCATTGTTTTGTGGATTTATACTCGTTCAGAGCATGTCTTGGGTTGCCCCGTTTTGGGTATCTCGACTACAAAAACGAGTTTAAGCGCAGCAGAAATTGAAAAGTTTTTTTGGAGATGTGTGAGATATCAGGCAGCACGCGATATTCACCAGCTCTATTTATTATTTGACATTGACCAGGTGTGATTTATGGCTGCTGAAGAACATGCCCTTACTTCGACAGAGTATATTAAGCATCACTTGACCAATATGACCTATGGCAAAATGCCGGACGGTACTTGGAAATTGGCCGAGACTGCTGAAGAAGCTCAACAGATGGGGTTCACTGCAATTCACTTGGATTCAATGGGTTGGTCAATTGGCCTTGGTGTGATTTTCTGTTTGTTATTCTGGCTGGTTGCTAAAGCAGCCAATTCTGGTGTTCCTACCAAATTCCAGTCTGCAATCGAAATGATCATTGAGTTCGTTGACTCAAGTGTTCGTGATACTTTCCATGGCAAATCTCGCTTGATTGCGCCATTGGCACTGACCATCTTCGTGTGGATTTTCCTCATGAACCTGATGGACCTGATTCCTGTTGACTGGGTTCCTTACCTGGCTCAGCAGATTGGTGCAAGTGTATTTGGTATGGATCCTCACCACGTTTACTTCAAGATTGTTCCATCTACTGACCCGAACATTACCTTAGGTATGTCCCTGTCAGTATTTGTCCTGATCTTGTTTTACAGCATCCGTGAAAAGGGTGTTGGTGGCTTTGTTGGCGAGTTGGCACTTAACCCATTCAACCCAAGTAACCCAGTTGCAAAAGCGTTACTTATTCCGGTGAACTTAATTCTGGAACTGGTAACTTTCCTTGCACGTCCAATTTCATTGGCACTTCGACTGTTCGGTAACATGTATGCGGGTGAGTTGATCTTCATCTTGATCGCGCTTTTACCGTTCTGGATCCAATGGGCGTTATCTGTGCCTTGGGCTATCTTCCACATTCTTGTTATTACGTTGCAGGCGTTCATTTTCATGATGCTGACCATCGTATACTTGAGCATGGCAAGCGAAAAACATTAATGGTATTGCCTGACTGTTATCAGACGGTTAGGCACAATTTTTTAATTTAATTTGGTATAAAACCTAACCTCTGAGGAATTTTTCATGGAACTCACTTTAGGTCTAGTTGCAATTGCATCTGCTATCTTGATCGCTTTCGGTGCTTTAGGTACTGCGATTGGTTTTGGTCTTCTGGGCGGTCGTTTCCTTGAAGCTGTTGCACGTCAACCAGAATTGGCTCCACAACTTCAAACTCGTATGTTCCTAATCGCGGGTCTTCTTGATGCTGTGCCTATGATCGGCGTTGGTATTGGTTTGTTCTTCATCTTCGCAAATCCATTTGTAGGTTAATCAGCTTAATTCCCAAAACTCCACTATTTGAGGAATTGCTAAATGAATATCAACCTCACATTGATTGGCCAAGCGATTGCATTTGCGGTTTTTGTCGCATTCTGCATGAAGTTTGTCTGGCCACCACTAATCAATGCGATTAGTGAGCGTCAGCGTCGTATCGCTGATGGCTTAAATGCTGCTGAAAAAGCGAAAGCTGATCTTGCCGATGCACAGGCGCAAGTAAAGCAAGAGCTTGACGTGGCTAAAGCACAAGCGGCTCAATTGATCGAACAAGCGAACCGTCGTGCAGCACAGCTGATCGAAGAAGCGCGTACTCAAGCTGCGGCTGAAGGTGAGCGTATTCGTCAACAGGCAAAAGAAGCTGTTGATCAGGAGATCAATTCTGCTCGCGAAGAATTACGTCAACAAGTTGCTGCCTTGGCAGTATCTGGTGCAGAAAAAATCCTGAACCAGCAAGTTGATGCGCAAGCTCACAATGCCATGCTGACCCAGCTGGCTGCTAAACTTTAAGCGAGGCGATTATGGCTGAACTCTTGACGTTGGCACGCCCGTACGCCAAAGCAGCATTTGCTTACGCTTCTGAGCAAGGTGCAACTGACAATTGGTCGAATGCGTTACAAGTGCTCAGTGCTGCGGTGCAAGACGAAGCATTTTCCGCTTATTTAAATCGTCCTGAGCTTACACCTGTACAACAGGTGGAACTTTTTGCAAAGGTTTTAGGTGAACAACAAAGTCAGGCAGTGTCAAACTTTCTGATTTTGCTGGCAGACAATGACCGTTTGGCATTGCTTCCTGAAATTGCTGCAGAGTATGAAGAGCTTAAGTCACAGAATAATAATACAGTCGATGTCGTTATCGAATCGGCTTTTCCCTTGAATGCAGAACAGGAACAGCTGCTGGCAGATGCGTTACAAAAACGTTTTAATGCCGCTGTAAATGTTAGTGTTGAAGTGAATCCGGCGTTAATCGCGGGTGTTGTAATTCGTGCGGGCGATCAAGTGATAGATGATTCTGCGCTGAACAAGCTTGAAAAAATGCGGACTCGTCTTCTTGCATAACGCAAAACAGAAGACTGAACTTATAAAAGATTGAGGTATAGCGCAATGCAACAACTGAATCCATCCGAGATCAGTGCGCTCATTAAACAGCGTATCGGCGATCTGGACACCAGCGCGACCGCTAAAAACGAAGGTACCATTGTTATGGTATCCGACGGTATTGTGCGCATTCACGGTCTTGCTGATGCAATGTACGGTGAAATGATCGAATTCGACGGCGGCTTATTTGGTATGGCACTGAACCTAGAACAGGATTCAGTGGGCGCCGTTGTTTTAGGTAGCTACCTAAACCTTCAAGAAGGTCAAAAAGCTCGTTGTACAGGCCGTGTATTAGAAGTTCCGGTTGGTCCTGAACTTTTAGGTCGTGTCGTAGATGCTTTGGGTAACCCGATTGATGGTAAAGGCCCTATTGATGCAAAAATGACTGATGCTGTTGAAAAAGTAGCACCAGGTGTAATTTGGCGTCAATCAGTAGATCAGCCTGTCCAAACTGGTTATAAATCAGTAGACACCATGATCCCTGTAGGTCGTGGTCAGCGTGAGCTGATCATTGGTGACCGTCAGACTGGTAAAACAGCAATGGCGATCGATGCCATCATCGCTCAGAAAAACTCTGGCATTAAGTGTGTATATGTGGCAATTGGTCAGAAACAATCGACCATCGCTAACGTTGTGCGCAAGCTGGAAGAAAGTGGTGCGATGGCATATACCACTGTTGTCGCAGCGGCGGCCGCTGATCCTGCAGCAATGCAGTATTTAGCTCCGTACTCAGGCTGTACAATGGGTGAATACTTCCGTGATCGTGGTGAAGACGCGTTAATCATTTATGATGATTTGTCTAAGCAAGCTGTTGCTTACCGTCAAATTTCATTACTTTTACGTCGTCCACCAGGTCGTGAAGCGTATCCAGGTGACGTATTCTATCTTCACTCGCGTCTTCTTGAACGTGCTTCGCGCGTTTCAGCTGATTATGTTGAGAAATTCACGAATGGTGCAGTAACTGGTCAAACTGGTTCTTTAACTGCATTACCGATCATTGAAACTCAAGCTGGTGACGTATCTGCATTCGTACCAACGAACGTAATTTCGATTACTGACGGTCAGATCTTCTTAGAAACATCATTATTCAACGCAGGTATTCGTCCTGCTGTGAACGCGGGTATCTCTGTATCTCGTGTTGGTGGTTCTGCGCAAACTAAGATCATCAAAAAATTGTCTGGTGGTATCCGTACCGCTCTAGCGCAATACCGTGAATTGGCAGCATTTGCCCAGTTTGCATCTGATCTTGATGAAGCAACTCGTAAGCAGCTTGAACATGGTCAACGTGTAACTGAACTGATGAAGCAGAAACAATATGCTCCATATTCAATTGCTGACCAAGCTGTATCTATCTATGCTTCAAACGAAGGCTACATGGCTGATGTTGAAGTGAAGAAAATTGTAGACTTTGATGCTGCACTCATTGCGTACTTCCGCTCTGAACATGCTGCACTCATGAAACAAATCGATGAAACTGGTGATTACAACAAAGACATCGAAGCTGCAATTAAAGCAGGTATTGAGAGCTTCAAAGCGACTCAAACTTACTAATTGATTAGTTAAGTTTGTTTCACGGATCAACCTTCGGAGGCTCCTTGAGCTTCCGAATATTAGGTTAAGCGTATGGCAAATTTAAAAGAAATTCGCGCCAAGGTCGCAAGTATCAAGTCCACGCAGAAGATTACGCGTGCGATGCAGATGGTTGCTGCTTCAAAAATGCGTCGTGCGCAAGAGCGCATGGCTCAGGGCCGTCCGTATGCCGAAAATATGCACCGTGTAATTGCTCACCTGGTACAAGCAAACCCTGAATACAAACACCGTTATATGGTTGAGCGCCCGGTTAAGCGCGTTGGCTATATCATCGTGTCTTCAGATCGTGGTCTTGCGGGTGGCTTGAACATTAACCTGTTCAAGAAAGTTGTTCAGCATGTTCAGCAACAACGTGAGCAGTCAATTGAAGTTGAATTTGCTTTAATTGGTCAAAAAGCGGTTTCGTTTTTTAAAAACTACGGCGGTAAAGTGCTCGGCGCTACTACACAAGTAGGGGACGCTCCAAGTCTGGAACAGTTAACCGGTTCTGTACAAGTCATGCTCGATGCATTTGATAGAGGCGAACTTGATCGCATTTATCTGGTATCTAATGCATTTATTAATGCCATGACACAGAAACCAACGGTAAGCCAGCTTGTTCCTCTTGCTCCGGCTAACGAAGGCGACAGCCTCAACCGTACTTATGGTTGGGACTATATCTATGAACCGGAAGCTGAAGAGCTGCTAAACGGTTTATTGGTTCGCTATATCGAGTCTATGGTTTATCAGGGCGTGATTGAAAATATCGCGTGTGAGCAGTCTGCTCGTATGGTTGCAATGAAAGCTGCAACTGACAATGCAGGCCAGCTGATTAAAGACCTACAGCTCATTTATAACAAGCTGCGTCAAGCCGCGATTACTCAGGAAATTTCCGAGATCGTTGGCGGTGCCGCTGCCGTTTAACATTATTAGTTTGAATTGAGGAGACAGCAATGAGTAGCGGTCGTATCATTCAGATCATCGGCGCGGTTATCGACGTCGAGTTTGAACGCAATAGCGTTCCTAAGATCTATGACGCTCTCCAAGTTGACGGTACTGAAACTACTTTAGAAGTTCAGCAACAACTTGGTGATGGTGTTGTGCGTACCATCGCAATGGGTTCTACAGAAGGTCTTAAACGTGGTCTGCCTGTAACTAACTCTGGTGCACCGATTTCTGTTCCTGTGGGTACTGCCTGTCTGGGCCGTATCATGGACGTTTTGGGTCGCCCGATTGATGAGGCAGGTCCTGTAGCGACTGAAGAGCGTTTGCCGATTCACCGTCAAGCACCTTCTTATGCTGAACAAGCGGCTTCTACAGATCTTCTGGAAACTGGTATTAAAGTCATTGACTTGCTTTGCCCGTTTGCAAAAGGTGGTAAAGTTGGCCTGTTCGGTGGTGCCGGTGTTGGTAAAACCGTAAACATGATGGAATTGATCAACAACATCGCAAAAGCTCACTCAGGTTTATCTGTGTTTGCTGGTGTTGGTGAGCGTACTCGTGAAGGTAACGACTTCTATCACGAAATGAAAGATTCTAACGTTCTAGACAAAGTAGCAATGGTCTACGGTCAGATGAACGAGCCACCAGGTAACCGTTTGCGTGTAGCGCTAACTGGTCTGACTATGGCTGAATATTTCCGTGACGAGAAAGACGAAAACGGTAAAGGCCGTGACGTACTGTTGTTTGTAGACAACATCTATCGTTACACATTGGCGGGTACTGAAGTGTCTGCACTTCTAGGCCGTATGCCATCTGCAGTAGGTTACCAGCCTACTCTTGCAGAAGAGATGGGTGTTCTTCAAGAACGTATTACATCGACCAAGAATGGTTCTATTACCTCAATCCAAGCGGTATACGTACCTGCCGATGACTTGACAGATCCATCACCTGCAACTACGTTTGCTCACTTGGACGCAACTGTAGTATTGAGCCGTGACATCGCATCTTCTGGTATTTATCCAGCGATCGATCCACTTGACTCGACTTCACGTCAGCTAGACCCGCTGGTTGTTGGTCAAGAGCATTATGAAATTGCACGTTCTGTACAGAATGTATTGCAGCGTTATAAAGAGCTTAAAGACATTATCGCAATCTTGGGTATGGACGAACTGGCTGAAGAAGATAAACTGGTAGTTTACCGTGCGCGTAAAATCCAGCGTTTCTTCTCTCAACCGTTCCACGTAGCTGAAGTATTTACTGGCGCGCCTGGTAAATTAGTACCGCTTAAAGAAACAATTCGTGGCTTTAAAGGTCTTCTAGCTGGTGAATACGATCACATCCCAGAACAAGCGTTCTATATGGTTGGTGGTATTGACGAAGTTATTGCTAAAGCCGAGAAACTTTAATTAGCTACTCTAATTTAGGAGATTCTCATGGCGACTATGCAATGTGATGTCGTAAGTGTAAATGAGTCAATTTACTCAGGCACTGTGACTATGCTAATTGCAAAAGGGGCTGGTGGCGAACTGGGTATTATGCCTGGTCACGCGCCGCTGGTAACTTTGCTCCTGCCAGGACCGATTCGTGTCCTGCTGGAAAATGGTACGGAAGAGATCGTCTACGTATCTGGCGGTGTTTTAGAAGTTCAGCCACATGTGGTAACGGTTCTTGCTGACTCAGCAATCCGTGCCGATAATCTGGATGAAGCAGCAATTATGGAAGCGCGTCGTAACGCTGAACAGTTGCTGGCTAACCAGAAGAGTGATCTGGACTCTGCTGCTGCTCTGGCTGCTCTGGCAGAAACTGCTGCTCAGCTGGAAACGATCCGTAAAATCAAAAATCGTGCAATGTAATTGTCGGTTTGAGATTAAAGAAACCACCCGAAAGGGTGGTTTTTTTATGATAAGAATCTTTTTAATGAAAATATTTTTATTAGATACCCAGTTTCACAGTAAAGTTACTAAAATTCATTTCTAAGCAGAGTTATTGAAAGCAAATGATTTAAGACAAAATTAAAATACTTTATAGGGGGTAGGCATTTTATATAATACTTGAGTCTCTTAAGGATGGTATAAAATTTTAATTCAATTTATTCTATTAATCGTATCTTATTAATAACCTGAGTTTAAAATTTTTTCATATTAACTTAATAATAGATAATATTTTTTCTTTATTTTAGATGTTTCATTAAATTTTTATTTAAAGAGCTGATCCAGAGTTTTGTATTAATTAAAGGCTAGCTTCAGTTATTCAATCTCTTATTCATAATATCTAGGTTGAATCTATTTTGTACCACTCGATATAACTTTTACCCGCACTCCGTAATGTTTTGAACCATTCTGTAAGCAAAAATAAAGTAGTAAAAAAATAATGCTAGTTTAATTCCATGCCTCTTGGGTTTTTAGCTTGTAAAGCCTTTAGATGTTTTTTCTCTCCCATGACATTACACATATTCTTATTTATTCCAGCAGAAACTAAATTGCTTACACAGGGAACTTTACTATGAGTTATCAATCAGTTAACCCCTTTAATAATCAAAAATTGAAAGACTATCCTTCACATAGCGATCAAGACATTCAAAATGCCTTGGATACAGCAGAAAAAATCCTGAAGTCAGAATGGTCACAACAGGTCGATACCCGTATTGATGTACTGCGCAAGCTGGCTAGCAGTATGCGTGAACGAAAATCAGAACTGGCTAAACTCATGACGCTGGATATGGGTAAACTGATTAAGCAAGGCGAAGGTGAAATTGAAAGCTGCGCCCGCATTGCTGAATATTATGCAAACCATACCAAAGAATTCTTAGCCCCGGTGTCATATGAAACAGAACTGGGCGAAGCATGGGTCGAACATCATCCACTGGGTATCATTATGGCAGTTGAACCCTGGAATTTTCCGTTTTATCAACTGATGCGTGTGTTTGCACCAAACTGTGCAATTGGTAATCCGGTTTTGGCGAAGCATGCCAGTATTGTTCCACAGTGTGCCGAAGCATTCGAACAGTTAATCATAGATGCGGGTGCACCTAGGGGAGTATGGACAAATCTATTTATTAATAGTGATCAGGTAGCGGATATTATTGCGGACCCGCGTGTACAGGGTGTAGCATTAACCGGCTCAGAAGGGGCAGGGCGTGCAGTAGCCGGACAGGCTGGAAAACATGTCACCAAATCCACCTTGGAACTGGGCGGTAATGATGTCTTTATTGTTCTGGATGATGCTGATCTGGAAAAAGCAATTAAGATTGGCTGTCAGGCACGTATCAATAATGCCGGTCAGGTCTGTACCGCAGCTAAACGATTTATTCTACATGAGAACATTGCCGAAGAATTTAAAGCCGGTATGGTTAAAGTCTTTAAAGACTTGAAAGTTGGTGATCCACTTGACCCTGAAACACAACTTGGACCTTTATCTTCATCAGATGCGTTAGAAAAACTGACTGAACAAGTTGAAAATGCTGTGAAAAATGGGGCAACACTAGTCACTGGCGGTAAGCCGGTTGACCATGATGGCAACTTCTATGAACCAACCATTTTAGAAAATATTAGCCGTGATAATCCAGCTTGGTATGAAGAGTTTTTTGGTCCGGTAGCACAGCTTTATGTTGCCAAGAGTGAAGATGAAATTGTAGCCATTGCCAATGATTCACATTATGGTCTGGGTGGTGTAATTCATTCTCAAAATATTGAACGGGCAAAAAAATTAGCTTCCCGAGTCGAAACTGGCATGATTTGGATTAACTGGTATACCGATACTGCACCAGAGTTACCATTTGGCGGAATAAAGAATTCTGGCTATGGTCATGAGCTTTCCATTGATGGTTTTAAAGAATTCGCACAAAAGAAATTAGTCGTTGTCAAAAGCCCGAAAAAATAAGTTAATTTAAAATAAAAAGCCCTAACTATAGGGCTTTTTTATGATTCTAAGTTTCTTCCTGTTCAGATGTTGCTTGAGTATCTTTATCTGAACTCTGCATCAACATATCTGCCAGCTTAAGCATTTCTGTCTGAATAGTATTCATTTGGACCTGAACCTTATTAAAATCCACCTGATTAAAATCAATTTCACCGTTGAGTAAAGGAGAAGCAAGAGCCTGCTGGTTTGCCTCTAAGATATTATTACGGATTGAATCAATTTCCTGACTTTTCAGATTTAAAGAAGACAATGTCTGGCTAAATCCACGAAGTTGTTCTTGTAAAATAGTGGCGGTTGTCTGAAGCTGATGCGGATCTTTCTTTTCAATGGCCTGCTGTAAGTCAGTCTGAGCCTGCTGTAACTTTACTACATAGCCTTGGGTTTTATATTGCATATCTGCCACATCACGGGCCATATAGAATATATTTCCGTTTGCGAGTTCGGAAGATGGGGCAGGTTTTGTTGCAGGAGCCTGGCTGTGTTCACTATACACTGCTTCAGATTCATCCTGCTGCATCTGGTCACAACCTAGTAACAGCAGACCTGAAGTAAAAATAATAAAAGGAAGTAAAGCCCCTTGCAGTAACTTTTTCATGTTCCATGGTATTTCCATTAAATATTGTTTTTTAATATATGGATAAAATGTGGAGATAAAACTTATTGTTGCAAAGCGATAACACTTTTATTAACCCTCAAAGTTAAAAAGATGCCGAAGCACCTTTTTTATAGAACCTATTAAATAAAGCTTAATGATGAACTACTTTAATAACCTGATGTGAACGGGTATTAATCAGCACATAATCTCCATTAACTTTAACCCATTGCTGGTTTCTTGTGGGCTTGGATAAGTTTTTATAACGTTTATGGTCAACCTGGTTCGCATGAGAGTAATATTGTGCAGGAACTTTATCACCTGTTTTCCAGTTTACATGGGATGAAGCATGCCGGTTTACTTTAGCTTGATGCTGATAATGAGGCTGGTTCTGATCTTGATGAGTATGATGGGCACGTTCAGGGGCAGCCATAGCCACTGTGGCATTTAGGCCGGTAACTAGAGCAAATAGGGTGGTCTTAATATAGTGTTTCACGTGGAACCCCGGTTTCAATAAATGTTTAGATAGTTATATTAAAAGCTTTGAATTCCGAGCGAAGATGAAGAATGAATAGTAGATTTATTAAAACTATGGATAAATATAAAACGTAATATTTACTGAAGAACTCTGTCTTGAGCAGTGACCTTTTCTAAAAAGAGGGAGGCGCTGCTCTCCCTCATTTTCTCTAATTATCGTTTTAGTTCCGTCTCAATGGCATCAATTAGGCGCGGGTCATCTGCAGTGATATCTGGTGCGAAACGAGCTATGACTTCTCCATTTTTATTAATTAGAAATTTTTCGAAATTCCAAAGTACTTCCGGTTTAGGATTTGGAGTCAGGCCATAATCTACCAGATCTTTCCACCAAGGACCTTCACCAATCCGTTCTGGCTGTGCCGTAGTCAGCGTCTGGTAAAGCGGATGTTTATCTGGGCCGGCTACTGAAATTTTGGCAAACATTGGAAAAGAAACATCATAAGTGAGTGAGCAAAACTGCTGAATTTCTTCGTTAGAACCCGGCTCCTGTTCTAAAAAATTATTAGCTGGAAAACCCAGCACTTCGAATCCCTGATCTTTTTTCTCACGGTAGAGCTTTTCAAGTCCTTCATATTGCGGAGTCAGACCACATTTTGAAGCAGTATTGACAATGATTAAGACTTTACCGGCAAATTGATCAAGTGTAATTTCTTCACCTTGTATGGTTTTAATAGAAATATTAGAAATAGAAGTCATATAGGCATCCCTAAATAAAATAAATTAAAGTTTTAACCTATTCTTTTTAGCCGCAAATTTATCTGGCAGCAAGCTGTTTTATTAATTGTTAAACAGGGCAAGCTATTTTAGCCTGCCCTTAAATTATTATTGAGCTGATTGAGCTGATTGAGCTGATTGAGCTGATTGAGCTGATTGAGCTGATTGAGTTGATTGAGCTGATTGAGGATCTACTTTTGCCTGAAGTTTCTGTACATCATGCATAATCTCTTTTTGTACATCCATCACCTGCTGTTGTAGCTCTTTAATCTTGGCTTCATCTGGTTTAGCTTCAGTACTTAACTTGGTTAATTCCAGTCCAAGTTCATTTGAATGAATAAACTTATTGCGCAGTTCATGAACTTCCTGACTTTTTAGTGACAGCTTTTTAAGCTCACCATTAAATTCAGTCATGAAACCCTGCATTTTCTTCATTATATCCATAACCTGCTCACGGTTATTAGCTTGAACTGCCTTCATCATCTGATCTTGGTAATCTATAGCAGCCTCTGCTTTGGAATTTGCCAATGCTTGTAATCTGTTCAGGTCATTACGGATATCTTCATGATTATCTTTTGTCATGCTGCCTGTAATTGCAGGAGCAGTAGTATTGGCTGTATTAGTTGCGGTAGTTGTCTGCGTGTTTTCTGAAGCAGCTGGTTCAGTTTGTTTATTACAGCCAGCAAAAGCTAAACATGCCATACAGGCAGTAGTAAGAAGTAATTTTTTCATTAAAATAGATATCCTGTTTAGAAAATAATATTAAATTTTGAATCATCAACTTTCTTATTAAAAAAGAAGTGTTGTATTAAAAACTAATCACTTATTTAAACATGCTTTTATTATAAGAAAGACCAAGTTTACTTTTTATACTTAAAAAATATACGTTAAGTTAAAAGATCTTAAAATAGCTTAGATTATAAAATATTATTCCTACAGTTATTAATCAGGACCTCAGCTGTAAGGGGGTATGTTGCGTGTAGCGTTTAAAAAAGGCAATAAAGCTGGAACTATGTTGGTAGCCGAGCTCATAGGCAAGACGCTTGATAGAAGCACCTTGGCGAATCTGGCTGATTGCATAAATAATTTTGGCGCGGTTACGCCACTCAGAAATTGACAGGCCAAGTTCCTGCTGGCTTAAACGTAAAATCTGTCGTTCACTCAAGCTGAATCTTTTAAGCAAGGTTTGTAAGCTATACTGAAAAAGTTTCGGATCTGCCAGTTGCTGGAGTACAGGAAGCAGTACTGTATGATGACTTTGAGGCAAATAGTCATCATAAATCTTGGCCTGTAGCAACTGGTCAAACAGTACCTGTATAAGATGAGAATAAACCGGACCAGGGGCGCCGGAAGACTGTTCTAGAATTTCTCTAACCAGAGCTAAAAGAAAAGGACGAATACTTAAAGTTTTAACCTCTCGGGGTAACTGGTCACACAAACTTGGATGCACCCGTATACAAATAAAATGGGTTACGTTGTGGTCCAGTGCAATAGAACAATGTTCAGTCTGGGGAGGAAGCCATAAAGCATAATTAGGCGGCGCTAAAAAAGTCTGTTTCCCGGTCTGGATTTCCAAAATACCATCTAGGCTAAAATTAAAATCTCCCCAGAGTGAAGAGTGAGAAGCCACAATTTCATTTTTCTCATAAAAAAACTGATCAATCTCGATTAACTCATCCAGAGCAGAATACTGTCGTTTCATTTTTTGAATATCGAGCCAAGATGTCCTCTATACAGTATAGATGTCTGAAAAACAGTATTTCAATTATTTCAGACTTCTAGAACAATATTGGATTGAATGATTAAAGAGCATAGAGATGTCAAGTGTTTCCCGTAACCCGGCGTGGGCATTTGTTTTGCCGGTCATTGCTGTCATGATCTGGTCATTAAATATTGTAGTTACACGCTATGCAGCAGATTTGATTTCTCCTGTCAGTATCAGTTTTTATCGCTGGCTTATTGCATTTCTCATTCTGACGCCATTTATGCTGGGCAAGGTCTGGGAACAGCGTCAGCTGATAATGCAGCACTGGCTACAGCTGGCAGTACTGAGCGCTTTTGGGATGGTACTGTATCAGGGACTGGCATATACCGCGGCACATTATACCACTGCTACCAATATGGGACTGATTAATGCTTTCATTCCCGTATTCACCATTCTGGTTTCTTTTTTTATTCTCAAAGATATACCTAACCGCTTCGCGATTATGGGCAGTATCCTGTCATTTTGCGGACTGATTTATGTAATGGCTCAGGGGAACCTGTCGGCACTCTGGCAAAGTGGCGCCCACTGGGGTGATCTGCTTATGGTAGTTGCCGTGTTCTTCTATGCCTTTTATGGTGTTTTCCTGAAAAAATGGCAATTAAAGATTCCTTTATTGATCAGCCTTTATATTCAGATCGCTTTTGCGCTGATCTATCATTTACCTTTTATCGCGTGGCTAGGTCTGGACAGCTTGAATACAGCTAACTTGGGCAGCGTGCTATATGCAGGTATTTTCCCTTCACTGATTGCGCCTTTTGTCTGGATGCTGGCTGTACAGCAGATTGGCCCTAACCGCACCAGTATTTTTATGAATTTGATGCCAGTTTTTACCGCAATCATTGCCAGTTTATGGCTGGCTGAAAGCTGGACAATTTATCATACGCTGGGCGGAGTCCTGATACTCATAGGTGTTGTGATGGCACAGAAAAA
Source organism: Acinetobacter radioresistens DSM 6976 = NBRC 102413 = CIP 103788 (assembly GCF_006757745.1). Classification (NCBI taxonomy): domain Bacteria; kingdom Pseudomonadati; phylum Pseudomonadota; class Gammaproteobacteria; order Moraxellales; family Moraxellaceae; genus Acinetobacter; species Acinetobacter radioresistens. The sequence goes on from NZ_AP019740.1 coordinate 146,480, forward strand.
AACCTGTCGAACATGAGCGTTGGTCATTCTCTGGTCATATTTGATCTTTAGATTATTAAGTAGTGCCTAAAAGTTAAACATACGAGAGATTTTATCTAAGCTTAGACTAAGGTCTGATCAGATACTGAGCCCCAGTATAATTGTGGAGATTTTTTTATATTTAGAAAAAGCCTTAAATAAATAAAGACATATTTTGAATTGTTTAGCCATATTGATTAGTATTGATCATAAAAAGCTCTATGTATAAGATAAATAATATATTTGTTTTATTTTAAAATTATATTTATAATACATATTAAGCAGGATTATTAAGTTTTACTTCACATTAAGTGAATATAAAGTTGTAATAGACCCTCTGGATGTGTCAACACATCCCTTTTTATACTCAGCCATTCCTATCTATATGGCTGAGTTTTTTTTTGTCTTAAATTTAAGTAGAAAGCTTGCACAGTTCTTAAAAAAGCTTGGGTCTTATCTCAGGCTCTAATAATTTCACCTGTAATCGCATCAATAATACGGCTAGGTTGCTGGCTTAAACCGAGGTCCCCGTTGAGATAATTCAGCTCAGAACCAAAATACTGGCTGGCTTCTTGTAAGGTACGTGCCGGTTCTAGACCTGCAGGGTTAGCACTGGTAGAAACAATAAAACTGTTAAAAGCATTACAGAGGGCTACGCATAGCGGATGATTGGTAACCCGTACTGCAACTTTAGGATGCTGGCCACGTATCCATACAGGAATCTGCTCATCCGCTGGAAGCAGCCAGGTAGTTGCCCGCTCGGTCACTGAGCGCTGGGTCCATTGCTGGATAACTTGCTGTTGGCGCTCTTGGTCTAATGACACTAATAAGTGTTCAACTTGCGAGAGCTGGCCAGCCAGCAAAATAACTCCTTTTTCAATAGGACGTTGTTTCAGGCGCAATATTTCACGGAAGGCCGCTTCATTATATGGATCACAGCCGAGCCCCCAAACAGCTTCGGTAGGGTAGGCTAAAACTTTGCCCTGGCTGAGACATTCTGCTGCTTCTGTCACAGAGGTGGTGATCATATATTCTATTTACCTTAGAGCTGAAAACAGGGTTATTGTGAACCTTAAAAGCCCGGACGGCAACGCAGATAGCGCCCAGATTGCTGAACACATAGTCCAAGTAACTCAAGTTCCATCAGATGTCCGGTCAATTCAGCCGCAGGTAATGGCAATTTAAGAGCAATCTGGTCTAGATCCAGTCCTACCCAGTCTAGTTGTTGGTACAGTTCAAATAGATGTTCAGGTACCTGTGCCGGCTCGGGTACACTGCTTACCTTTTGTTGCTGGCTGTGCCACTGGGTCGGTAAAGCCAGATCTTCAATCAGCTGTTCCGGATGATCTACCAGTATGGCGCCTTCACGGATGAGTTGATGACAGCCTTGATGATGCTCGCTGTAGATATGGCCGGGAATGGCAAAAATAATCTTGCCCTGATCGGCCGCACGCTGTGCAGTAATCAATGAACCACTTTCTAAAGCGGCTTCTGCCACCAGTACACCTAGACTCAAACCACTGACAATACGGTTACGGCGTGGAAAATGATGCTTGAGTGGTTGGGTTCCCGGTAAAAATTCACTGAGGATTGTACCGCCGTATTGAAGTATCTGTTCTTGAAGCTTACGGTTATGGGCTGGATAGACCAGATCCAGTCCGGTTCCGACTACAGCAATAGTACGCTGATGCTGCAATGCCCCTTGATGTGCTGCCTCGTCAATTCCCAAGGCAAGTCCACTGGTAATATAAAACCCTTTTTCACTCAGATAATACGCAAAGTCGTAGGCTACTTGCCGGCCATGCGGGCTTGGTTTGCGACTGCCTACAATCGCGATCTGGGGTTGACTTAAGGCTTGAGCAGAACCTTGGCCAAACAGGATCGGAGGCTTATCTGTATAAGGGTGCAGCTGCTGCGGATACAGTATATCTTCCGGCACTAAAATAAAATCGCAACTTGCCAGTACCCGTTGGGTCAGTTGCTCAAACTCAGCCTGACCGGTTGCGCTATAAAATTCCTGTGCCCGCTTGGAATGATTGGCATGCAGTTTTAAATTGCCCCAGCGCGCTAATGCTGCCGGAGTGGTTGCCTGTTCAGCACTACCAAAATACTCAACCAGCTGATTAAAACTTGAAACTGAATGCTGGACCAAATACCACAGCTTCAGACTGTGATAATGAAGCTGCGATAATTCGGCAATCATAATAATGCTCCAGCCTTACTCTGCCATTGGCGGCGCCTGGATGACGGAACCTACTTTGATAGGTAGAGCGCTGTCCAGTACATAAGCATAGCTCAACTGGTCAAAAGTACGGAAAATCATAATATTACCAACTTTTTGACTTGGCAGTTTGATTTGTTCGCGAGTTTTCGGATCACGTACAACTTCACCCTGCTGATAGACACTGAATACCTGACCGGACTGAACACCATGAATATTGCCCCGGTTAACAGTTACCACACTGTGTCTGGCTGCCGTACCGATTGATCCCATCACCCGAATCACCTGACCGCCTTCAGTCACCTGATGGTCAATTGTTGGATAGAACAGGGTAGGTAACATAGGATCATATTCTGGCATGACCCGATCCCCGCGACGGACTTCCCCATTATAACTTTGCGTTAATTCTAGCGTAGTAATATCCTGTTCATTCTGCACAGCTACGCCGGAAGCCACCTGAAGCAGCTCTACACCGGCATTATATGACTTGCCATTAGCATCGGTGAATATGTAAGGCTCACCCTCACGATAAACTGCATAACGCTGACCAACTTGCAGGCCATTACCGCGTGCGTAAACGGTTTGGCCGGCAGCAGCCAATACCCGGTTATCAGCCGTGCCTAAAATATAGGGGGTATTGACCACTGAATCTGGTGACATTATCAGGGTGCGTTCCAGCCAGACCCGAATATGTTCAAGCGGAATAACTGGAATAGCATTATTTAGGGATTCAACACGAACTTGTGGCTGCATACTGGTCTGGCCACCATAACGGCGAATAATACCTTCACAGCCGTCACCTTCATCTTTACCGATCAGCGGTCGTCCGTCTAGAGTACACAGCAATAAACGGTCGCCCGGATAAATCCAGTGTGGATTCTTGACATGTTTGTTGCTGGCCCAGATTTCTGGCCAGCGCCACGGCTTACTCAAGAATTTTCCGGCGATATCCCATAAAGTATCCCCTTTTTTGACCACATAAACATTAGGAGCACTGGCTTTTAAAGAGGGCGGATTTATATTACGGCTGGCTGCTTCAGCCATGCCAGGCATGATTATTCCCAAACTTGAACAGATTGCGAGAGCAATAAACTGCTTTTTAAACCCCAAGGCACGAAGTGCGCTGCCTTTGAAAACTTTTTTCATTATCATAATTCCTAAAAATTATGTCTGTAGTTGCGTTATAATAACGACCTTACACACATTTTTTAATGAAGTTTTCCTTCATTTATTTGGTTTTGCAATACTGGCAACAAAAGAGGACGACTGTATGGCCTTATTACCTATTTTAAGTTTCCCAGACCCGCGTCTTCGTACCCTTGCCAAGCCAGTCGAAGAAGTGACAGATGAAATTCGCCAGCTTGCTGCAGATATGTTTGAAACCATGTACGAAGCGCCGGGCATTGGCTTGGCTGCAACACAGGTTGACCGCCATATTCAGTTAATCGTGATGGATTTATCTGAAGAAAAGAATCAGCCAATGGTTTTTATTAACCCTAAAATTACACCGCTTACTGAAGATACCCAGCCTTATGAAGAAGGCTGTTTATCTGTGCCACAAATATACGACAAAGTTGAGCGTCCGTCACGTGTCAAAATTGAGGCCCTTAACCTTGAAGGTAATGCCTTCGAGATCGAAGCTGACGGGTTGCTGGCTGTGTGTATCCAGCATGAAATGGACCATCTGAACGGTAAGCTTTTTGTAGATTACCTTTCTCCTCTTAAACGGCAACGTGCCCGTGAAAAAGTTGAAAAACTGGTGCGTTCAAGACAGAAGGAAAAGGTTGCAGCAAGACGCTAGTGGTTGAACTGTCTGAATAATCTTTTAATAAGGCCCAATTTAATTTGGGCTTTGCTATACTGGGGCTCCAGTAAAATTTTGAGATTCAAAATTTGTTGATGCGTTATGGGTTACTGCTGTCAGTCATAGCAGTATGTTTACAGATCGCGGTATTTTTACAGCCTCTGCTGCCCAAGCAGTATCAGGTTGCGCCTGTCTGTGAAACGATTACCCGTGCATTATTACTGAACCATACCGTACCTCATGCTGAGCATTCAGCTGCATCTCATAGTCATCAGCATAATCTTCAGAAAGATTCAGCTTCTGAACACCATCACCATGATGCTAATCATCAATGCCAGTATTGTACTGTCTATGGCAATCTGGTATTGCCGCCTGAACTGGATATAAAAGAAGTCCTAGATCGTATTCAGGTTCGGCTGCTCGCTTTCCAGAAGACATTCAGTCATGTCTGGTTTGTACTCCAGCGGCTATTTTTATTACCTCAGGGGCGAGCACCTCCAATCTCTGCATAAACAACTTTTTCTCTGGGCCTCACTGGTCCAGGTCACTGTTTATTTGTATTTTTAGAGAGATTGATATGGCTCGGCCAAAATTCTTTTTACAGCCTTTATCGGCTGCAATTTTCATTGCCTGCTATTCAGGTACATTGTTTGCCGAAACCGAGATCAGTGTGCAGGCTCTGGCCCCTATTATAATAACTGCCCAGCAGGGTAATGAGGCTAGTGGACTGATTGTGCAGGCGGATCCTAAAAAGCCCATTCAGCCTGTACCTGCGACAGATGGTGCAGATTATCTGCAAAGTATTGTTGGCTTTAGTGCCATCAAAAATGGAGGAACCAATGGCGATGTGACCTTTCGGGGTATGTTTGGCTCACGCATCAAGATTCTGACCGACGGTACGGAAAATCTGGGAGCCTGTCCGTCACGTATGGATGCACCAACTTCTTATATTCAGCCGGAAAGTTATGACCAAATTTCGGTCATTAAAGGGCCGCAGACCGTACAATATGCACAGACCGGTTCAGCAGCTACTGTAATTTTTGAGCGTAAGCCAGTCCGTTTTAATGAAGATCAGCATTATCAGGGTCAGGCCAGTGCCATGCTGGGTTCATTTGGCCGCCTTGATCACAATGTGGAGGCAGCAGTTGGGGACGAAAATAAATACATTCGTTTAAATGCTAACCGCTCAAAGTCAGACAGCTATAAAGATGGGGATGGTAATACTGTACCTTCCGCATGGGAGCGCTGGAATACAGATTTGGCGCTGGGCTGGACACCAGATGAACAGACCTGGCTTGAATTGACAGCTGGAAAATCAGATGGCGAGGCTTTATATGCCGGCCGTGATATGGACGGTTCCCAATTTGCAAGGGAAAGTTTAGGCCTGCGTTTTGAAAAGAATAATATTAATGATGTGATTAAGAAAATTGAAGGGCAGGTAAACTATAGCTATAACGACCATATTATGGATAACTTTAGTTTGCGTACGCCTCCATTGGTTGAAATGACCCATAGTGGTATGACCATGCTGATGCCGGATCCGCAAGAGATGCAGGTGACTCGCCGTACTCTGAATACTCGCCTTGCAGTCACTACAGCATGGAATCAGGCAAATATCATCACTGGTATAGATTCTCAGCACAATCATCATGCAGGCGGTATGACCTCCATGATGATGAATATGCCATTGACGACCAATATGAAGTTTCAGTCTTATGGTGCGTTTAGTGAGCTGAGTTATCCCTTCAATGAACATTACAAGCTGGTTACCGGTGCACGGATTGATCAGATCAAGATAGATGCATTAAAACTTGATGAGAACCGCAAGGAAACTCTACCAAGTGCTTTTGTCCGGCTGGAAGGCCAGCATCCAGAGCATGATGCTAAAACTTATATCGGTCTGGGCTATGTCCAGCGTGCACCGGATTACTGGGAGCTGTTCAGTACTGCTCACGGTAACACGGGTATGGGCAAACCAACCTTTAATGATTTGGATACTGAAAAAACCTTGCAACTGGATCTGGGCTATCAGCATCAGCATGGTGCTTTCAGCTCATGGCTTTCTGCTTATACCGGTCTAATTAATGATTATATTTTAATTAGCTATCATGACCATCCAGCTGCTGGCGCACATGGGCATGGTTCAAACTTTAGTGCAGGAGCAAAAAATATTGATGCAGTGATTGCAGGGGCTGAAGCAGGAGTTGGTTATCAGCTTACTGATGCAGTACAGGCTGATTTAAGTACCATGTATGCTTGGGGTAAAAATACTACAGATCATACCCCATTGCCTCAGATAGCTCCTTTAGAAGGACGCTTTAACCTTCGCTATGTTCAGGATAAATATACTTTGGGCTTACTTTGGCGGATGGTGGCGCAGCAGGACCGGATTAGCCTGAACCAAGGGAACATCGTAGGATATGATCTGCAAAAAAGTAAAGGTTTCAGCACGTTGTCATTAAATGGCTCTTATAGCCTGATGCAGCATGTCGATCTGGCTTTAGGTATAGATAATGTGCTCAATAAAACTTATACCGAGCATTTAAATCGGGCTGGAAGTTCAGGCTTTGGTTTTGCCAGCCATGAACAGTTTAATAATATGGGCCGCAATTATTGGGCACGTGTGAGTATAAAGTTCTAATCATTTCGCATTTATAAAAGTAAATGAAGACAAAAAAGCCATTGCTGTAAAACAATGGCTTTTTACTATTTGGAGGTAAGCAAAGATACTTTAGGAAAGGCTATTATAAAACTTGAATAGTAAGAAATTGAGCTTTATAGCGTATTTTGTATGTTTGAACAGCACTTTGGCGAATAGGAAGACAAAAATAGAATTAATATTGAACAATAAGCTTGATATTGAAAGTAATTTTTTAAATAAAATATATATAAAACAATATTTTAATATTAATTTGGCTAAATTTTAAATAGGAGGCTTTATAAAATAAAAAAATAATTAAAAAAAATTATTATTAAATAACAATAATTTATTTTTTTATTGGTTTGAAAAATAAACACACGATAAAAAATGTTTTTTAGAAGGGTTGCAACGATACTGAAATGCTGTAGAATGCACATCCATCGGCGGTGATGAAGATTAAAACTTCTGATAAAACAGCAACTTAGTTAAATATAGTTAAGTCGGGTTTTGTTAGATAGGTTTAAAATAATCTGAATTACCAGTTGACTTTCTGAAAAGAAAGCGTAATATAGCCGACCTAGCTTGCTGCTGACGAAGCAGTAAGAAGATCATTAAGAGAATATGAAGAACAACTTGTGTGGATTTTTACTGGTTGATCGATCGAAATAATTTTCATTGATTGAATGGTAGAAATTTCTCGAAGTTTATTTGAGTAAATTTTTAGTCAGAAGATTAATGAGCCAGAATTGGTACCTTGTCTATAAATAAGGTACAAATGATTTTAACTGAAGAGTTTGATCATGGCTCAGATTGAACGCTGGCGGCAGGCTTAACACATGCAAGTCGAGCGGATGAAGGTAGCTTGCTACTGGATTCAGCGGCGGACGGGTGAGTAATGCTTAGGAATCTGCCTATTAGTGGGGGACAACGTTCCGAAAGGAGCGCTAATACCGCATACGTCCTACGGGAGAAAGCAGGGGACCTTTGGGCCTTGCGCTAATAGATGAGCCTAAGTCGGATTAGCTAGTTGGTAGGGTAAAGGCCTACCAAGGCGACGATCTGTAGCGGGTCTGAGAGGATGATCCGCCACACTGGGACTGAGACACGGCCCAGACTCCTACGGGAGGCAGCAGTGGGGAATATTGGACAATGGGGGGAACCCTGATCCAGCCATGCCGCGTGTGTGAAGAAGGCCTTTTGGTTGTAAAGCACTTTAAGCGAGGAGGAGGCTACCTAGATTAATACTTTAGGATAGTGGACGTTACTCGCAGAATAAGCACCGGCTAACTCTGTGCCAGCAGCCGCGGTAATACAGAGGGTGCGAGCGTTAATCGGATTTACTGGGCGTAAAGCGTGCGTAGGCGGCCAATTAAGTCAAATGTGAAATCCCCGAGCTTAACTTGGGAATTGCATTCGATACTGGTTGGCTAGAGTATGGGAGAGGATGGTAGAATTCCAGGTGTAGCGGTGAAATGCGTAGAGATCTGGAGGAATACCGATGGCGAAGGCAGCCATCTGGCCTAATACTGACGCTGAGGTACGAAAGCATGGGGAGCAAACAGGATTAGATACCCTGGTAGTCCATGCCGTAAACGATGTCTACTAGCCGTTGGGGCCCTTGAGGCTTTAGTGGCGCAGCTAACGCGATAAGTAGACCGCCTGGGGAGTACGGTCGCAAGACTAAAACTCAAATGAATTGACGGGGGCCCGCACAAGCGGTGGAGCATGTGGTTTAATTCGATGCAACGCGAAGAACCTTACCTGGCCTTGACATACAGAGAACTTTCCAGAGATGGATTGGTGCCTTCGGGAACTCTGATACAGGTGCTGCATGGCTGTCGTCAGCTCGTGTCGTGAGATGTTGGGTTAAGTCCCGCAACGAGCGCAACCCTTTTCCTTATTTGCCAGCACTTCGGGTGGGAACTTTAAGGATACTGCCAGTGACAAACTGGAGGAAGGCGGGGACGACGTCAAGTCATCATGGCCCTTACGGCCAGGGCTACACACGTGCTACAATGGTCGGTACAAAGGGTTGCTACACAGCGATGTGATGCTAATCTCAAAAAGCCGATCGTAGTCCGGATTGGAGTCTGCAACTCGACTCCATGAAGTCGGAATCGCTAGTAATCGCGGATCAGAATGCCGCGGTGAATACGTTCCCGGGCCTTGTACACACCGCCCGTCACACCATGGGAGTTTGTTGCACCAGAAGTAGGTAGTCTAACCGCAAGGAGGACGCTTACCACGGTGTGGCCGATGACTGGGGTGAAGTCGTAACAAGGTAGCCGTAGGGGAACCTGCGGCTGGATCACCTCCTTAACGAAAGATTGACGATTGGTAAGAATCCACAACAAGTTGTTCTTCATGACGATGTATCTGAGGGTCTGTAGCTCAGTTGGTTAGAGCACACGCTTGATAAGCGTGGGGTCACAAGTTCAAGTCTTGTCAGACCCACCACTACTGACGAAAGCAGTAATGCAGAAAAACAGATATGTTGACTTATTGATAAGCTGGGGACTTAGCTTAGTTGGTAGAGCGCCTGCTTTGCACGCAGGAGGTCAGGAGTTCGACTCTCCTAGTCTCCACCACGAATCAAACATGATTTGATTCGAAGCTAGAGATTACAGAATTTAGTAAATGGAAGGTTCAAGAATCCTGGTTTATTAACTTCTGTGATTTATCACAGTTGACTGCAATCCGACGAGGATGCAGTGAATCATTAACAGATTGGCAAATTTGAGTCTGAAATAAATTGTTCAACTCATTCAATAGACGTTACAGGGCAACCTGTTGACTAACGTAGATTGAACTGAGAACTAGCAAATTAACTGAATCAAGCGTTTTGGTATATGAATTTAGATTGAAGCTGTACAGTGCTTAAATGCACAGTGCTCTAAACTGTAATGTTGAAGTTGCTCCTTGTAGGTAACGTCGACTGTTTGGGGTTGTATAGTCAAGTAATTAAGTGCATGTGGTGGATGCCTTGGCAGTCAGAGGCGATGAAAGACGTGATAGCCTGCGAAAAGCTTCGGGGAGGCGGCAAATATCCTGTGATCCGGAGATGTCTGAATGGGGAAACCCACTTACCATAAGGTAGGTATTGCATGATGAATACATAGTCATGCAAGGCGAACGAGGGGAAGTGAAACATCTCAGTACCCTCAGGAAAAGAAATCAATTGAGATTCCCTCAGTAGCGGCGAGCGAACGGGGATCAGCCCATTAAGTTATGTGTGTTTTAGCGGAATGCTCTGGGAAGTGCAACCGTAGAGGGTGATAGTCCCGTACACGAAAGGGCACACATAATGATGACGAGTAGGGCGAGGCACGTGAAACCTTGTCTGAATATGGGGGGACCATCCTCCAAGGCTAAATACTCCTGACTGACCGATAGTGAACCAGTACCGTGAGGGAAAGGCGAAAAGAACCCCTGTGAGGGGAGTGAAATAGATCCTGAAACCGCATGCATACAAGCAGTGGGAGCACCTTCGTGGTGTGACTGCGTACCTTTTGTATAATGGGTCAGCGACTTATATTCAGTGGCGAGGTTAACCGAATAGGGGAGCCGTAGAGAAATCGAGTCTTAATAGGGCGTCTAGTCGCTGGGTATAGACCCGAAACCGGGTGATCTATCCATGAGCAGGTTGAAGGTTGGGTAACACTAACTGGAGGACCGAACCCACCGTCGTTGAAAAGCCGGGGGATGACTTGTGGATAGGGGTGAAAGGCTAATCAAACTCGGTGATAGCTGGTTCTCCCCGAAAGCTATTTAGGTAGCGCCTCGGACGAATACCATTGGGGGTAGAGCACTGTTTCGGCTAGGGGGTCATCCCGACTTACCAAACCGATGCAAACTCCGAATACCAATGAGTACTATCCGGGAGACAGACTGCGGGTGCTAACGTCCGTAGTCAAGAGGAAAACAATCCAGACCGCCAGCTAAGGCCCCAAAATCATAGTTAAGTGGGAAACGATGTGGGAAGGCATAGACAGCTAGGAGGTTGGCTTAGAAGCAGCCACCCTTTAAAGAAAGCGTAATAGCTCACTAGTCGAGTCGGCCTGCGCGGAAGATGTAACGGGGCTAAAACTATGTGCCGAAGCTGCGGATGCACATTTATGTGCGTGGTAGGGGAGCGTTCTGTAAGCCGATGAAGGTGGATTGAGAAGTCTGCTGGAGGTATCAGAAGTGCGAATGCTGACGTGAGTAACGACAAAACGGGTGAAAAACCCGTTCGCCGAAAGACCAAGGGTTCCAGTCCAACGTTAATCGGGGCTGGGTGAGTCGACCCCTAAGGCGAGGCCGAAAGGCGTAGTCGATGGGAAATTGGTTAATATTCCAATACTTCTGTGTAATGCGATGAGAGGACGGAGAAGGTTAGGTCAGCCTGGCGTTGGTTGTCCAGGTGGAAGACAGTAGGCATGCATCTTAGGCAAATCCGGGGTGCTCTATGCTGAGAGTCGATAGCAAGCCAGTTTACTGGCGAAGTGGCCGATACCATACTTCCAAGAAAAGTCTCTAAGCTTCAGTTACACAGGAATCGTACCCGAAACCGACACAGGTGGTCAGGTCGAGTAGACCAAGGCGCTTGAGAGAACTCTGCTGAAGGAACTAGGCAAAATGGTACCGTAACTTCGGGAGAAGGTACGCTGCTGATGGTGATAGGACTTGCTCCTTGAGCTGTCGGCAGCCGCAGAAACCAGGCCGCTGCAACTGTTTATTAAAAACATAGCACTCTGCAAACACGAAAGTGGACGTATAGGGTGTGATGCCTGCCCGGTGCTGGAAGGTTAATTGATGGGGTTAGCGTAAGCGAAGCTCTTGATCGAAGCCCCAGTAAACGGCGGCCGTAACTATAACGGTCCTAAGGTAGCGAAATTCCTTGTCGGGTAAGTTCCGACCTGCACGAATGGCATAATGATGGCGGCGCTGTCTCCAGCAGAGGCTCAGTGAAATCGAAATCGCTGTGAAGATGCAGTGTACCCGCGGCTAGACGGAAAGACCCCGTGAACCTTTACTGCAGCTTGACACTGAACTTTGACCTTACTTGTGTAGGATAGGTGGGAGGCTTTGAAGTAGGGACGCCAGTTCCTATGGAGCCATCCTTGAAATACCACCCTGGTAATGTTGAGGTTCTAACTCTGACCCATAATCTGGGTCGAGGACCGTGTCTGGTGGGTAGTTTGACTGGGGCGGTCTCCTCCTAAAGAGTAACGGAGGAGTACGAAGGTGCGCTCAGCGTGGTCGGAAATCACGCGTAGAGTATAAAGGCAAAAGCGCGCTTAACTGCGAGACCCACAAGTCGAGCAGGTACGAAAGTAGGTCTTAGTGATCCGGTGGTTCTGTATGGAAGGGCCATCGCTCAACGGATAAAAGGTACTCTGGGGATAACAGGCTGATACCGCCCAAGAGTTCATATCGACGGCGGTGTTTGGCACCTCGATGTCGGCTCATCTCATCCTGGGGCTGAAGCAGGTCCCAAGGGTATGGCTGTTCGCCATTTAAAGAGGTACGCGAGCTGGGTTTAGAACGTCGTGAGACAGTTCGGTCCCTATCTACCGTGGGCGCTGGAAATTTGAGAGGATCTGCTCCTAGTACGAGAGGACCAGAGTGGACGAACCTCTGGTGTACCGGTTGTGACGCCAGTCGCATCGCCGGGTAGCTATGTTCGGAAGGGATAACCGCTGAAAGCATCTAAGCGGGAAGCCTACCTCAAGATAAGATTTCCCCGTGACTTTATGTCACCTAAAGAGCCGTTCAAGACCAGGACGTTGATAGGTTGGATGTGGAAGCATAGTGATATGTGAAGCTGACCAATACTAATTGCTCGTGAGGCTTGACTATACAACACCCAAACAGTTGTATACAAAGCATCAATCGATTCATAAATATGCAATATCCCTTGATTCAGCCTAATGCTGGAACATACAATTCAGACCCAGATCTGCCCTCTGTTAATAACTCATTTGGACCAAAGTACGGCACATACTGCACCGCAGTTAAATCAGACCCGAACAAGTCCATCAACAGTTGTGCTGGCGACCATAGCAAGAGTGAACCACCTGATCCCTTCCCGAACTCAGAAGTGAAACCTCTTAGCGCTGATGGTAGTGTGGGGTTACCCATGTGAGAGTAAGTCATCGCCAGCTCATTATTCCAAAAAAGCCCCCTCATCGAGGGGGCTTTTTTTATACTTAGAGGGTTTATATAAAATAATAGTTAATTTGAGATATCATTTTTCAGTTCAATATCTCTTTAGTCTTATAAATTTGGCTTATATCCTTAAGTAACTGTTAAAATTCATAAATTTAAATATAGACTGGGTAGTTTTTTAAATTTTTTGATTTAAATGTTGATTTTTTATTCAAGTCAAGCTGACATTTTATATCATATCTTCGTTTTAATGCCTTTAGGGTATGTATTTATACCTTTAGGGTTTTAGACAAAAAGTGAATCATAATTCATTTTAGTTGAAATTATAAACTCACAGTGGAGGTGAGAACTAATGTCAACTAACATAATAAATGTCAATACGGTTATTGATCATGCCAAATTTAAGCCCTTTCATATGACTATAGTATTGTGGTGCTTATTTATTGTCATTTTTGATGGTTATGATCTGGCAATTAATGGTGTTGCTCTACCTTTATTAATGCAAGAGTGGAATATGACTGCTGTACAGGCAGGCATGCTGGCCAGTACTGCTTTAGCGGGGATGATGTTTGGTGCAATGCTGTTTGGAATGCTAGCCGATAAGATTGGCCGAAAAAAAGTTATTTTGATCTGTGTCACTTTATTTAGCGGATTTACTTTTTTAGGTGGTTTTGCTTCAAACCCGACTGAATTTGGTATTTTACGTTTTATTGCCGGGCTGGGTATAGGCGGAGTACTACCCAACTTGGTTGCGCTTACATCAGAATATGCGCCTCAAAAATTAAGAAGTACTCTGGTTACTACCATGTTCAGTGGCTATGCCATGGGCGGCATTATGGCGGCATTATTGGGGGCTCAGTTTACGCCGACCTTTGGTTGGGAGATCATGTTCTATATTGCAGGTATTCCTTTACTGATTTTACCAATCATATGGAAGTTTTTGCCTGAATCTTTAACTTTTCTGGTTAAAAAACAACAGCAGGATAAAGCCCGTAAGATTGTTCAAAAGATTATGCCTCAGGAAAGTATGACCTTACAGACCCAGCTGGTCTTAAATGAAGTTAAAGTTCCAGATGCCTCAGTTGCAGCTTTATTTAGACAGGGACGTGGTATGAGTACACTACTGTTCTGGAGCTGTTTTTTCATGTGCCTGCTTATGGTATATGCATTAGGTAGCTGGTTACCGAAACTAATGATGGCTGCTGGTTACTCTCTGGGAAGCAGTTTAATATTTCTGATGTCTATGAACATTGGGGCAGTAATTGGTACGATTGGCGGGGGAATTCTGGCAGATAAATTCCATCTGAAACCGGTGATCATCGGAATGTTCTTGATGGGGGCACTGGCTTTGGTTGGATTAGGATTTAATTCACCACCAGCCGTAATTTATTTACTGGTAGCATTAGCGGGCGCTTCAGCAATTGGCAGCAGTATTCTTCTCTATAGTTATGTTGCTCAGTACTATCCGTTAGCAGTACGTTCGACTGGAATCGGCTGGGCTTCAGCAGTTGGGCGGATTGGTGCAATTGTTGGTCCGATTTTGATTGGTTTCCTATTGGGTATGGAATTACCACATAAAATGAATTTTCTTGCAGTTGCTATACCGGCAGTCATTGGAGCAATAGCAGTGGCTTTAATTAAAGTTGTACCGATGAGTGATGAGGTAACGGAGCCTGTTATTCCGGTTAAAAAACCGCGTCGCATTGTAGAGCTCTAAAACTGTGATTAAAAAGTCTCAACTGAGGCTTTTTATTTTTATTAAATATTTAGAATAAAATAGAGCGGCCCGATCATCCTGACCGGGCCGCTCTACCTATCTGTTTAGATAGTCTCATTCGGTACAACCGGAAAAGTTTCCTGTCTATTACTTTATAACTGTTGTTTTATACATTAGAGATATTCTGTCTCTATATATTTTTATATCAGTTTAAAGCTGATAAAGACTATAGCGGTAGAAAGCCTTATTCCCTCTAAGCCAGAGACGACAGAAATTTATTATTTTAAAGATACTCAAGTTTTTATGTGACTGGAGATAATTTTCTCTATTTCATTTTCTGTAATAAGATCGTCATTAACTTTTCATCTTATTGTCGTTAGATTTTCATAATTGATTGCTTTAATTGAATAAAAATTTTTATAAGTACATATGATGAATAAGAAACTTCTATCTCTGCTTTGTTTTACAGCTCTCAGTTTAAGCGCCTGTAATGATGATGATCATGATCAGTTCTCTTCACCAGAAACCCTTACAGTACCTACCCTGATTTCATTTGCCAAACTTCCAGTTTCAACTTATGCAGAAGGCCCCGACTCAGGCGCTGCCGTATCGGGGGCTAATGGAATTTATCCGCCCTTTAAAGGGCAGCCTGTACAGGGTTTCTCAGCTGCAGTTAAAAATAATGATGGCAGTTATATGGCCATGTCAGATAATGGTTTTGGGACTCAAAACAATTCAGCTGACTATTTGCTAAGAATTTATAAAATTAAGCCTGATTTTAAAACCAAGACCAAGGGAACAGGGCAGGTGTCTGTTCAGGATTTTATCCAGCTACGTGATCCGAATAAGTTGGTTCCTTTTGAAATTGTAAATAATAATACACCAGATCGTCTTTTAACTGGGGCGGATTTTGATCCGGAATCAATGCAGCGAGTAGCCGATGGGACTTACTGGATTGGTGATGAGTTCGGACCTTATTTACTGCATTTTTCTGCAGAAGGCGTACTGCTTGATGCCCCTATTCCTCTTCCGCATCCTTTAGTTAAAGGACAGGAGCTACGATCACCACAGAATCAGCTCAACAAGGCAGGAATTAACTATATCGAACCATTGATTCAGCAAAGTGGCGGATTTGAAGGCATGGCACTTTCTAAGGATGGCCAATATCTTTATCCATTACTGGAAAAACCATTAAAAGGTGATGCCAGCGGCCAATTGATTATTTCCCAGTTTGATCTAAAGACTAAATCCTATACCGGAAAATATTATCTGTTCACGCTGGATAGCAAGGCTTCAGCGATTGGAGACTTTCAGCTCTTTAATAATCAGGAAGGCATCATTATTGAGCGCGATGCTAGCCAGAATAATCTCGGTGGCTATAAGAAGCTGATCAGGATCAAGCTGGGTGAGTCCGGCAAGGTAATTGAGCGTGAAGAACTGCTGGACTTAATTAAGATTGCAAACCCGAACCAGCTTTATACTTCGGTACGTGATGGAGACATTGGTACAGGCACACAGTTTGCTTTTCCATTTGAGACTATAGAAGATGTCGTTATTGAAGATGGCCGTACCCTGACCGTATTAAATGATAACAATTTTCCGGGGTCGAGCGGTCGTAATGCTAAACTTGCTGATGATAATGAAATTATCCAGATCCAGTTGCCGAAAGCTTTATATTAGTCTGGAAAAAATATGTAAAGCTCGTCTATGTGAAAATCAAGTCACTTTAAACTGATTTAAACAGGCGTATACTCATCAGGCATAAGGAGCTTTTATGTCTGAATCTGTAGAGTCGCAGTCTTATATCGAGTATGGGACGCGACCTTTTTTTGCTATTCTACTTTCATTATTTCTGGCAGGCTTTGCCATATTTTCATCATTGTACTGTGTACAGCCAATGATGCCTTTCCTTGCCAAGTTCTTTGCTATCAGCCCGACCCATAGCAGTTTCCCGCTCTCATTCTCCACTATTGCACTGGCACTTGGCCTGTTGTTTGCCGGACTGATTTCAGACCGTTATGGTCGTAAGCAGGTTATGGCAATTTCCCTATTTTCGACCTCAATATTGTTGCTGGTCAGTTCTTTTCTGCCTTACTGGGAAGTTTTTTTAAGTACCCGAATGTTAATTGGCCTGGCTGTAAGTGGTGTTGCTTCAGTAGCCATGACTTATATCGGTGAAGAAATTGCACAAAAAGATGTCGGCTTTGCCATGGGGCTATATATTTCAGGGACAGCAATTGGTGGCATGAGTGGTCGTCTCATTGCAGGTGTACTGCTAGATTTTATTTCTTGGCAAACTGCCACAATGATCATTGGTGTGCTTAACCTTATCATTGCTATTGTATTTTATATTGCCTTGCCCGCTTCACGGCACTTCAAGCCTTATCCGATCAATTTTTCGAGGTTTAAGCAGTCATTCACCAAAAATTTGTCAGACTCAAGACTTAGGCTCCTGTTTGCAGAAGGCTTTTTATTGATGGGCTGTTTTGTAACGGTCTTTAATTATATTAGCTATCATTTACTGGAAAAACCGTTTGAACTCTCTCAGGCCTGGATTGGCCTGATTTCAATTGCCTATCTTTCAGGCATCTATAGTTCACCGCGGGCCGCAGGTTGGGGTCGTAAATATGGTCGGGGTAAAGTTTTACCAGCCATGTTTATCTGTATGATCTTGGGGTTATGGATTATGCTGATTCCCTCAATCTGGTGCATATTGCTGGGTCTGCTGATTTTTACCTTTTCTTTCTTTGCAGCACATTCTACAGCCAGTAGCTGGGTATCTGTACAGGCTTTACAGTATCGGGCAGTCGGCTCTTCACTTTACCTGTTCTGCTACTATCTGGGTTCAAGCGTATTAGGCAGTAGTGGCGGGCTGGTTTGGGAGAACTGGGGCTGGGGTGGTTTAACGGTGATAATTACCCTGTTTCTCGGTCTCGGTCTCATCATCTCATTACGTTTAAACCGTAGCTGACTCTCTTTTATTATTCTTATTAAAACTGCGGGTATGAGTATTTTAATTTCAAAAAATTGTTTTTGTATAAAGATTAGCCGATAGAAATTGTATCTCGTTGTTTATACAATTCTTATAGTCAAGAAAGATGAACAGGTTTCATGTTAAAATGATCGGCTTTCATCTTTGATCTTTTTTTGATCTTCCATCTGCCAGCCGAGAATTGCTAGCCATGTCTACTGCTTATACCGCTCAGACTGCGCCAAAAGCGTTGTTTGATTACGACAAATATTGGGCGTCATGTTTTGAACCTGCGCCATTTTTGCCGATGTCACGCGAGGAAATGGATCAACTCGGCTGGGATAGCTGCGACTTTATTTTAGTTTGTGGCGATGCCTATATTGATCATCCTTCATTTGTGTCCGGAATTATCGGACGCGTATTAGAGGCACAAGGTTTTCGGGTTGGTATTATTGCGCAGCCAGACTGGACCAATGTCGATGCCTTCCGCGCGTTGGGTAAACCGAATATTGCCTGGGGTGTAACAGCAGGTAATATGGATTCCATGATCAACCGCTATACGGCTGACCGTAAAATCCGTTCAGATGACGCCTATTCTCCAGACAATGTACCTAACAAACGTCCAGACCGTGCAGCAACTGTTTATTGCCAGCGCTGCCGTGAAGCTTTTCCAGATGTTCCGGTCCTGTTAGGCGGAATTGAGGGGTCACTACGCCGCATTGCACATTATGATTACTGGTCAGATAAAGTCCGTCGCTCTATCTTAATGGATTCGAAAGCTGACCTGCTCATGTACGGCAATGGTGAGCGTTCAATTATCGAAGTAATGCATCGTCTGGCCAAAGGCGAAAAGATTCACGAGATTACTGATGTTCGTGGTACAGCATTTATTATTAATAAACATAATCGTGCCTCCAAGGCCCAGTTTATCGAAATTGCCTCGAATGACGTAGATACGGTGGGTCGTGTTGATCCTATCATTAACCCGTATGTAATGACTGAAGATATTGATGGCTGTGAAATTGAAAAAGATAAGGGGAATTCACTAACCCAATATCAGAATTTCCAGAAAGAAATTGTTCATAATCCGATCGTGCGTGAAGGGGACCAGCTTGAACCGGATACACAAATTGTGCAATTGCAGCCAGCATCCAAAGCCATTAAACACAAGTTACCTCCACGTGAGCTGGCAGTAATTCGCTTGCCTTCATTTGAACAAGTTGCAAATGATCAGGTGCTGTATGCCCATGCTAATCGGATTCTGCACTTGGAAACTAATCCTGGCAATGCGCGTGCACTAGTGCAGCGGCATGGTGAGCGTGACGTATGGCTAAATCCGCCGCCGATTCCATTGACTACTGAAGAAATGGATTATGTATTTGACCTGCCATATGCACGTCTGCCACATCCATCCTATGCCGATGCACGCTTCCCGGCTTTTGATATGATCAAGTTTTCGGTAAACATCATGCGTGGCTGTTTTGGAGGTTGTACGTTCTGCTCAATTACAGAGCATGAAGGACGGATTATTCAAAACCGTTCCGAAGAATCAATTCTGCGTGAGGTTGAAAAGATTCGGGATACCGCGCCGGGCTTCACAGGTATTATTTCAGATTTAGGTGGCCCTACTGCAAATATGTACCGTTTGCACTGTAAAGACCCTGAAATTGAGAAAAACTGCCGTAAACCTTCATGTGTCTATCCGGGCGTTTGTCAGAATCTGCATACTGACCATGCTCCATTGACTCAGCTTTACCGCAAAGCACGGGCGATTAAAGGAATTAAAAAAATTCTTATCGGTTCGGGACTGCGCTATGACCTTGCCGTACTCAATCCCGAATATGTGAAAGAGCTGGTACAGCACCATGTGGGCGGCTATCTGAAAATCGCACCAGAGCATACTGAGAGAGGTCCATTATCGAAGATGATGAAACCTGGTATTGGTACTTATGACCGCTTTAAACAGATGTTTGACCGCTTTAGTAAAGAGGCAGGTAAAGAACAGTACCTGATACCTTACTTTATCGCTGCGCATCCGGGTACAACTGACTATGACATGATGAACCTGGCGGTCTGGCTGAAAAAGAACGGTTTCCGTGCCGATCAGGTCCAGACCTTCTATCCGTCACCTATGGCGACGGCTACGACCATGTATCACACCAGTAAGAATCCACTGGCAAAAGTGGCACGTTATACTGAAGATGTTGATATTGTAAAAGGTGAAAAGCGTCGCCGCTTACACAAGGCTTTCTTGCGTTATCATGATCCAAATAACTGGCCAATGCTTCGTGAAGCTTTAAAAGAAATGGGACGTCAGGATCTGATTGGTAATTCCAAACAGCATTTGATTCCAACCTATCAGCCGCAAGGGACGGAGGGCGAATATAAATCGGCGCGCAAAAAGAACTCGACAGTAGCTGGAGATTCACAAAAACGTGTTACCGGTGTGAGAGGACAAGGACAAAATCAGGGGCAGAACCAGCGGCCGAAAAAAGGGCAGATGCTGACCCAGCATACAGGTTTACCGCCACGTGAAACAGGTGAGAAGCGCCCTTTTGAATTGACCAAGAATAAGCGTAAAGGTAAATTCAAAACTCCCCATTAATTGATCAAGGCACTTCGGTGCCTTTATTTTTACACTCGATAATTCCGATACGGATAACATTCGGTAAAGAAAAAACTGTATAAATAGATTGCCTACTGTTTATATGTATTTAAGATAAAACAGATAGGCAGGAATATGACCAACTGACTTGCTCTTACTGCCAAAATCATTTAAGTTGGACCGGTGAGTTTTAAATTTTTAACTAGAATAAAGCGGTTATAAACCGAGCTGATTATAAAAATAGATTAAAGGATTAATATTATTATGTTTTACCTGATTATAGCAGGCCTTATTGCACTGTGTGTTGTAGCAGTCATGCTCTTTAACAGACTCAAGCCCCGTGACAAATATGATAGTGCGCTCAAACGCCGTGCAATTTTCAGTCCTGCCCAACAGTTGACTTTTAACCGCCTGCAACAGGTATTACCAGACTACTATATTCTGGCTCAAGTTTCTTTCGATACATTACTCACCACTAAATATAATCATACCCGTATAAAATATCAGCATATGATTGCTGACTTTGTGATTTTAGATCGAGAAAGCCAAATTTTTGCAATTATTGAAATTGATGATGCATTGAGTTTAAAAAAATTAAAATATCAGCATTATCAGTGTAGTTTACTTGAAACGGCAGGTTATAAAGTGGTGCGTTATAAAGGTGTACCTGAATATGAGCAGCTTCGTTCTGATTTTTTGGGAAAGCTGCCGCTAGCAGGAGTAGCTTCCTCCCGCTCTCCCCAGTTTGAAAATATTATGCACTACCGAGACTGTGTAAGACAGTATTAGTAAAATTAAGCTGTTATTTTTAATAAATTCTATAAAACTGTATTAAGACACCCGACAAACGTCAGGTGCCTGTTCTGCTGATCATGAGGTTAGGGTAAAACTGCCGTAACAGTCATTTCAACCAATACATCTGGAGCATAAAGTTTAGCTTCAACACAGGTTCGTGGTGGAGCGGCACCCTCTGGTACCCAAGCATCCCATACCTCATTCATGGCAGCATAATCCTGCTCAATATCTTTGAGAAATATAAGTACTGACATAATATGAGATTTGTCTGTACCTGCCTCAGCCAGTAGCTTGTCAATCAGCTCTAGTGTTTGGCGTGTTTGTCCCTGTATATCTAGACGGGTATCTTCAGCCAGCTGACCGGCCAAATGTACCAGTTGGCCACTAATAGTCACCTCACTAAAGCGTGGAGTGGTATGCAGACGTTGTACAGGCATGTTTTACTCGACATTTAATTCATGAATGATGAGTTACCATAACATGCAGCTATTTCTCAGTAAAATTGGAAATGAAAAGTAAACTAAAATCGAATTATTAAAAACAAAAAATGAATGAGAGGAATTATAAGAAAATATTGTGCAGTTTTATATGTTATACCCTGACTGTCGAGTTGCCCTGTAACATTCGGATTTGATCGTCACGCCAATCACAGGACAGCATGCTAAAAGTAAAGGTGATTTCTAGCATCTCAAAGTACATGGATAAATGTACTGCACTGTCTAGAGTACCTTAATCTATAGAAAAAGCGAGCACAAGTTGCTGGATTTTTCTCCGGTTGATGAAAGAGTAACCAGAAATGGACCTCACCATAAACTCAATTGGTTTTCCTGTTGTGCTTGTTGCAGCTGGTATACGCCTACACCAACCAGACGGAATAGTGAATTTTCACCAATATGCATTTCTTGTAGCAGCAGCTCTACGGCTTGGGCAAACTCTAGTACAGAGCGTAGTGGCAGGCGGAAGCTTTTACTGTGTTGCAGGGTCTGAAAGTTTTTAAGTCGCAGTTTTAAACTGATCCCGCAGGCAACCAGATTCTTATTGATGAGGGATTGCCAGACTTTTTCAACCAGTATTGGCCAGTAAGAATTACATTCCTGCAAACTTAAGTCTCGATCAAAGGTAATTTCCTTGGAAATCTGTTGGCGCTGTCGATTGGCCTCTACCGGACGATGGTCAATCCCTTGGCCATAGAGATAAAGCTGCCGGCCATATTTACCAAAATGCTGAATAAGAAGACTTTCTTCAACCTGCTGTAAGTCTCCCAAGGTATCTAGCTTTAACTGCTGCAGTTTTTGCTGCATGACTTTACCAACGCCCGGGATTTTCTTTAGGGGCAGGTCTTGAATAAAAGCCTGAACCTGATGAGGTTTAATTACACAAATGCCATTAGGCTTGTGCCAGTCGGAAGCAATTTTAGCCAGAAATTTGTTAGGAGCGACGCCAGCTGAAGCAGTCAGATGAAGTGTTTTAAAAATATCTTCACGAATCTGCATTGCTACAGCCGTAGCACTAGGCAGGTTTTTCAGATTTTCAGTGACATCCAGATAAGCTTCATCTAGTGAAACCGGTTCAATTACCGTAGTGTATTGCTGAAAAATGTGATGTATCTGGGCTGAAATAGCCCGATATTTAGCAAAGTCCGGCTCAATCACATACACATCAGGACATAATTTTCTTGCTTGAGTCATCGACATGGCTGAACGCAGACCAAAACTGCGGGCTGGATAAGAAGCGGCCGCCACTACAGCACGAGGGTGGTGGGAGGCAATGACCACAGGCAAATGTACTAGTTCCGGCCGCTCCCGCAGCTCAACTGACGCATAGAATGCATCCATATCGATATGAATAATCTTGCGCATCAGAGTTCAGGACTCAGACCGATATTTTTCAGATAACGCTGCCATTCTGCGGGACTGCCCCGGTAGGCATTCAAATCTACCGGTTTGGGAATTCCCTTAATTTTCCCCTGACGGCTGTACTGCCAAAAGCTCCAGGCACGTTTATCCTTCAGCTCGGGCATTCCATCATAATCACGAATCCAGAGTGGGGTATGTGGAAAACTGTCGGTTAGTACCAGATGATAAAAGTTTTTGGATACATAAAATATGGGCGGCTTGCCATAGTGAGTTTTCAGGCGGTCATGCATCAGCTGGATTTCTTTAAGTAACTGCTCCTTGGTATAGGTATTAATACAGTTACTATCGTATTCAAGATCAATTACCGGAGCAAGCGCGTCTGCTTTATGCGGTACAGTCTGTATAAAATTATCGGCCTGTACTGCGCCATTACGGCATAGGCGGTAAAAATGATAGGCGCCTACGCGTAAGCCTTGTTCGCGTGCAGCCAGCCAGTTGTGCTGGAATTTACGGTCCTGAAAATCTCCTCCTTCTGTCGCCTTTAAATAGACAAACTGATAGCGCTTGGGAGAAATTTGCTTCCAGTCAATATCACCCTGATGATGCGAAACATCAAAACCCTGAACAGGGAATTCTTCTCCCGCCTGTGGCCGGTTGCTAAATACACTCAGCAGTACTAAACCCAGTAGCAGCAGGCTTCCAACAACGGCCAGCATCCATGACCAGGCAATTTTTGGCGAAATAGTCTGAGGCATAACTTAGCAGGTAATAGGCAGAAGGCTTAAGCATAAACTGCTTCTACTAAAAGTTCGAGTCAAATTCAGGACTCCGGCTGTATCTGCTTTTCATCTGGAACACGCCAAAAGATCAGCACTGCCAAGATATTGATCAGACCCAGGCAGATCAAGGCAGAATGAAAGGCCTTGCTAACATCAACTGGACCATAGTAATTACTAAAAATATTAATCAGTGTACCAGCCAGCGCTACCCCGATACTCATGGAGACCATCTGAATCATGGAAAGAAAGCTATTACCTTTACTGGCATCCTGCTGGGGCAAATCTTTTAGGGTCAGAGTATTCATTGATACAAACTGCAGGGAGTTAAGCAGACCCATTACCAGAAAATGTAAAGTTCTTAACCAGATGGGTGTATCGGCAGTAGTCAAGGCAAAACTGGCAATAGTTAAACCGACCAGACAAGTATTGGCAATAAGAAAACGGCGATAACCAAATCTTGAAATCAGCGGCCTGATCAGTGGTTTAGAAATCAGGGAACCCAAAACCAGTGGAATCATCATCAGACCGGTCTGTAGCGGACTGATATCAAATGCAACCTGTAACATTAACGGCAATACAAAGGGAATTGAATTTCCACCGAGCCGTGCAAAAAAGTTACCTAATATTCCAATTGAAAATACAGGATTTTTTCGGAACAGGCTGCTACGGAACAGGGCATTCTGATGCCAGTGTGCATGCGTAGCATATGCCATCATAGCGATGGCTCCTACAGCAAATAATATCCAGCCTAAGGTATTGGAGTAGTTTTCATTAGAAATCACTTCAATAGACAGTGATATACCGACCATACTCAGCACAAGCAGAATAAAACCACTAAAGTCAAATGAACTGACATTGGCTTCGGTGACATTCGGCATGGCTTTAAAGGTCATGATACAGCCGAGCAGACCAATCGGAACATTAATCAGAAAAATCCAGTGCCATGAAAATGCTTCAACAAACCAGCCACCGAGAGTAGGGCCCATCAATGGCCCAAGCAGCCCTGCCAAGCTCATCAGGCTCATGGCTGAGAGGAATTGTGTACGCGGAATAATTTTCAGCATAGATAGCCGGCCGATGGGCAAAAGTAAAGCAGCACCAGCGCCCTGAATTACCCGGAAAAACAACAGCTGGTTCAAGTTTTCAGACAGACCACAGCCCAGTGAAGCTAGGGTAAAAATTACAATGGCTGAAAGATAAGTATTGCGCACACCAAAACGGTCAGCCAACCAGCCACTTAGTGGAATACAGGCTGCTGAGGCCAGTACATAGGCCACCACTACACTATGCATCTTGAGCGGGTCTTCATTCAGCTGCTCGGCCATTGACGCAATTGCCGTATTGACAATGGTGGTGTCCAGACCTTGCATGAAGAAGCCGATCGATACCAAAAAAACTAAAAGACGGTATTCAGCTTGTACAGGTTGATGCTCAGCGGTAACAGCCATAATATTATAAATAATGATATTTTTTGATAGTTTATCGAATCTAGAATAAAAGTCCTGTAGTGCTCTGTACTTTCTCAGTAATGATTAATTTGCAAATAAGCCTCACATTAAAATATTTTATTTATTCTTTAAAGGTAAATTTCTCAAAAAATTCTCGTCATCAGAATGTCATGAAGCTGCAATAAAAATGTCATAATCTTGTCACAGCCGACCGCTTGGGGCAGTCGTGATACTTATTCTTCAAGAGAATCCTGACCTCTATGACAATCGAAATTTTTATGATTGTAGGCTTCTGTCTAGCAGCTTATTCAATTGTCGGAAATGATGTGCCACAAACCTTAGGTACGTTTATTTCATCCAATGCCCATCGTCCCTGGTGGGTACTATGGCTATATACCAGCAGTATTCTAGCGGTAGTGCTGATGTATGGCTGGTGGACTTCGGGTATCGGCGATGCTTCCTATGGACGTCTGGAAACTATTCCTTTTCCTGAAGAAGGAATTACCTGGTTATATATAGTTCCTCCCATATTACTGATTCTGCTTACGCGCTACGGTATTCCGGTCAGTACTACTTTTCTGGTTCTTACTATTTTCTCACCAAGCAGTCTGGGTTCAATGCTGACCAAATCAATGATGGGTTATGCAGTGGCTTTTATTGTGGCAATTTTGGTTTATCGTTTTGTTATTAAAAGAATCTCTGTTTATTTTAGCCAGACCCGGCATCATCCTACTCCCAAATTCTGGATTGGTCTGCAATGGGTCTCGACTGCATTTTTATGGAGCCAATGGCTGATTCAGGATCTGGCCAATATTTTTGTCTATGTTCCCCGTGTGGTTCCTCTTGGTTTTATGATATTTGCCATTTCGGTCTTTATTATTTTGCTAGGCGTCATTTTTTACCAGCGCGGCGGGAAAATCCAGAATATTATTGATACCAAAACAGGTGTAGCAGATATTCGCTCAGCCACCATTATTGATTTTATCTATGCCTTTATTCTGCTGGTGTTCAAGGAATGGAGCAATATTCCGATGAGTACCACTTGGGTCTTTTTGGGTCTCCTGGCCGGGCGTGAGTTTGCCATGTCAATGCACCTGGTTGAAGTAAACCGGCACCGGACTTCACGCAATGTCAGTAAAGATGCTATGAAGTTGCTCTTCGGACTGGCTGTAAGCGTACTTTTGGCAACCACCTTACCTTGGCTCTATCAGCTGATTTCGGGGACATAATATTAAAAAAACGGGCCTAAGCCCGTTTTTTACAGTTAGTTGACTAAATTGCAAAGCGGCTTGGACTGTTCAGGTTCTTCATTGCATTAAAGATGGCTTTACTGTGTTCACACACTACAATTTTGGCGCGATGCTGAGCAGGCAGAAAACCTTCTTGTACTGCATGATCCAGCTGGTTGATCAGTGCATTATAAAAACCATTTACATTATATAAAATCATCGGCTTCTGGTGCTGATTCAGCTGCCCCCAAGTGGCAATTTCCAGAATCTCTTCAAAGGTACCCAAACCACCCGGCAGGGCAACAAAAGCACTGGCTCGTTCTGCCATGAGTGCTTTACGTTCATGCATGCTTGCAACAATATGCAGCTCTGTCAGCTGGTTATGGGCAATTTCATAATCCAGCATAAATTCTGGAATTACCCCTACGACTTCACCGCCAGCTTCCAATACGCTGTCAGCCACTTGACCCATCAGGCCGATACTGGCACCGCCATAAACGATGCCAAACCCATGTTGTGCCAAGCCTTGGGAAAGTTCAATTGCTTTTTCACGGTAAATTGTATTATTGCCCGGACGCGAACCACAATATAAAGCTACCAAATGCTGAGTTGTTCTTGGTTCAGGATTAACTGGGGTATTTCTCATTTCTAGTACACTATTCATCATTATATTTTTACCTTAGCATGTTCTTTTTTCTCGCTCTAGCTCTAGCTTAAGTAAAAAATATGACATCTTCAGTAGAAGGCTATAATGGTTTTAGATAGGGTTTGTATCAAGTTGGTGAAGAGCACAAGATTGAAAAACAAAAAAAGATGAATTTCTAAAAAATCTTGCCTATACTGAAAATCTGTTAAACAACATATTGATCAACATGGGCAGTGGTTGTAGTCGCTCCGAATATCCTGACTTTTATAAAGAAAAAATAGTGACCCGAATCCGGGACTTCAGTAACAGTTCTCCAAGAGAAAGTGTAAGTCGCCAGCAGGAGCATGTTCAATGATTTTTGAATGGATGTCTGATCCTTCTGCTTGGGTAGGCCTGGTTACTCTGGTCGTTCTGGAAATTGTACTGGGTATTGATAACCTGGTATTTATTGCTATTCTGGCTGAAAAACTGCCGCCACATCAGCGAAATACCGCGCGTATTTTGGGTCTGATCCTGGCTCTGGGGATGCGGCTGATCCTGCTTGCTTCTATTGCCTGGGTGGTCACCTTAACTGATCCTCTCTTCCATATTTTTGATCATGCGTTTTCCGGCCGTGACTTGATTCTGCTGTTCGGTGGGGTATTCCTGCTCTTTAAGGGGACTATGGAACTGCATGAACGGATTGAAAGTAATCATGCACATAAAGAAGAAAATCCGGTACATGCGGCTTTCTGGATGGTTATTGTCCAGATTGTTGTGCTTGATGCGGTATTCTCGCTTGACAGCGTGATCACGGCAGTAGGCATGGTGAAAGAGCTTTCGGTCATGATGATTGCAGTCATTATTGCTGTGGGAATCATGTTGTGGGCATCTAAACCACTCATGGAGTTTGTCAATCGCCACCCGACCGTAGTGATCCTGTGTCTAGGCTTTTTGATGATGATCGGCTTCTCGCTGGTGGTTGAAGGCTTTGGCTTCCATATTCCAAAAGGCTATCTGTACGCTGCAATTGGCTTCTCGGTGCTGGTAGAAATGGTCAACCAGACCATGCGTCGTAACCAGGAAAAGCTGGTAACCACCACTGATTTACGTTATCGCACTGCCTCAGCAGTGATGCGGATGCTCGGCGGTAAAAATACTAGCAATAGTAATGAGTCACCATCAAACGAGCCGGAAGATGTGCTGGCAACACGCGCTTTTGCCGATGAAGTTTTTGATGAAAAAAATGGTGTATACCACAGTGTAATGGTGCAGGGCGTACTTGGACTTGCCGAAAGACCGGTCAAATCCGTGATGACTCCACGACCAGAGCTTGAATGGATTGATCTGGATGAAGATGCTGAAGTCATTAAAGAGCGTCTCTTAAGCATGACGCATTCCCGCCTGATTGTGGCGCATGGAGAGCTTGATAATATTGCCGGTATTGCATTGACCCATAAAGTCCTGAATGAATACATTGAAACCGGGACTCTAAATTTCGAAAAACATCTGCGTGAACCGGTGATTGTGCATGAAAATGCTCAGGTTCTGATGGTAATGGAACAGTTACGTCAGGCACCCTTACAGATGGCAATTGTTTTAAATGAATATGGTTCTATTGAAGGTATCGCTACACCGATTGATGTACTTGAAGCCATCGCCGGTGAATTTCCGGATGAAGATGAGCTGGAAGCGGCTGCAGAGAGCCTCGAGGATGGTTCACTGATGCTGGAAGGCTCAACCGATATTCGACATGTTTCCTTATTGCTGGGCCGTAATTTGGTTGACGAAAGTGAGCAGTATTCAACGTTATCGGGTTATATGCTGTATCACTTGGGCCACTTACCTGTAAATGGTGAAAAGCTACAGGCAGATGGGCATATCTTTGAAGTGGTCACCATGGACGGTCATAAAATTGAGAAAATCCATATTATGACCAGTGACCAGCCGGCATCTGATGAAGAATATCGTTAGAAGCTGTATTAGAAAATTCGCTACAATAGCCCTTTCATAAGGGCTATTTTTTTGGATTCAGCTTATGTCAGGCGCATCATGTCCATGTGGTAAAGGCTTATATAAAGATTGCTGTGAACCTCTCCATAGTGGCAAAACCCGAGCGGTACATGCTGAACAGCTGATGCGTTCGCGCTACAGTGCTTTTGCTTTACAGCAAATTGGCTATATCGTAAAAACTACAGCATCTGGCCAACAGCCTTATCTCGAAGTACCTGCTATACAGCAGTGGAGTGAGACAAATCGCTGGTTAGGACTTGAAGTAATCAACTTTAAAGAAAAGCTGACCAAACATCATGCTGAAGTCGAATTTAGAGCTCATTATTATGATGGCGAGCAGCCACAACTTCATCATGAAATATCGTATTTTGTGCAGCAGGCTGGACAATGGTTTTTTCTGGACCCGACGGTTGATATGCCGGTTACCATGAAACAGCCATGTATTTGTGGTTCAGGTAAAAAATTTAAGCAATGCTGTGCCCCTTTTCTGGCAACTTTAACTTAAAATAGCGCTATTTTTAGCCTGGACGGAACACAGGGCAATGCTTCTCACTATAATTTATATTATTGCAATTACAGCCGAAGCCATGACTGGCGCTTTATCTGCCGGGCGACGCAGCATGGACTGGTTTGGTGTAGTGCTGATTGCCTGCGTGACTGCATTAGGAGGAGGTTCGGTCCGGGATGTGCTATTGGGTCATTATCCTCTCACTTGGGTGAAACATCCTGAATATTTGGTGCTGACCTGTGCAGCAGCTTTTTTTACTATTTTGATTGCTAAATGGATGCGTCATTTACGGAATATCTTTCTGGTTCTGGATGCCTTGGGCCTTATTGGTTTTACTATTATTGGCTGTCAGATTGCCCTGCAAATGGGACATGGTTTCGTGGTTTCGGCAGTTGCAGGAGTGCTTACCGGGGTCTCTGGTGGTATTTTGCGAGATATTCTATGTAACGACGTGCCTCTAGTATTCCGCCGTGAACTGTATGCCAGTATCTCTTTTGTGGCAGTGATCTGCTACTGGAGCTGTCTGAATCTGGGTTTATCGCTTGAATTGACAGTGATTGCAACTCTGGTATTTGGCTTTACCTTGCGGTTGATTGCTATTTATTTTGGTCTGGAAATGCCAAAATTTATTTATAAAGATGAAGATGATAGTTCAGCATCCTCTAAAGATTTGTCCTGACCATCAATCAAAACTTGAATTACCAGAGTACTGCAGCATGGATTTAGTCTCACGAGTACAGCGCCTGCCGATTGGCAGATTTCATTATACCCTGTTATGGGTAGTGGGTCTGGGCTGGATGTTTGATGCCATGGATACCGGAATTATTGCTTTTATCATGGCAACTCTGGTCAAGGACTGGGCACTGACACCGGTACAGAGTGGCTGGATTGTCAGTATCGGCTTTGTAGGAATGGCTATTGGTGCTGTTTTTTCAGGAGGGCTGGCTGACCGTTTCGGACGACGTACAGTATTTGCGACTACGCTGGGAGTTTATAGCGTAGCTACCGCACTTTGTGCTGTAGCACCGAATCTTACCTGGTTGCTGATTTTTCGTTTTATTGTGGGCTTGGGGCTGGGAGGGCAGTTACCGGTTGCAGTAACACTGGTCAGTGAATATGTACCGGCACATGTGCGTGGCCGTTTTATTGTACTGCTGGAAAGCTTTTGGGGTTTAGGTTGGCTGGTAGCAGCTCTGATATCCTATTTTATTATTCCCAGCTTTGGCTGGCATGTGGCTTTCTTAATTGGTGGACTGCCTGCTTTATATATTTTTATTATTCTTAAAAAAGTACCGGAGTCTGTCCCTTATCTGATTAACCGTGGCCGGATTAATGAGGCGCATATATTAGTACAGCAACTGGAACGCCAGTGTGGTGTAGAGGTAATAGAAACACTAGAGGTTCAACCGGTTGCTAGCCAGAAAAGTGTTTCGTTCAAACAGCTCTGGTCAGGGCAGTTTGCGCGTCGCAGTCTGATGTTATGGCTAATCTGGTTTGGGATCGTCTACTCTTATTATGGAATTTTTACCTGGTTACCTAGCCTGCTGGTTAAACAGGGTTATAGTATTGTCCAGTCCTTTGAATATGTCCTGATTATGATTTTGGCCCAGCTTCCAGGTTATATTGTGGCAGCCTGGCTGGTCGAGAAATTAGGCCGTAAAATCACTCTGGCGGGTTTTATTGGGTTTTGTGCAGTCTCGGCCTATTTCTTCGGTCAGGCTTCTAGTGTCAGTATGATCATGTTCTGGGGCTGTCTGATGTCTTTCTTCAACCTCGGCGCATGGGGCGTACTCTATACATATACCCCGGAACAGTATCCGGCCAATATCCGGGCTTTTGGTTCAGGCTGGGCTTCAGCCGTTGGCCGCATGGGCGGCATACTGGCGCCACTGGTAGTGACACAAATGATGGTAGCAGACCATGGCTTTAGCCATGTGTTCCTGATGTTTACATTGGTCCTGGTTACTGTAGCGCTGGTGATCATTATTCTGGGTGAAGAAACCAAGGGTAAAACACTGGAGTCAATTGGCCTGTAAAGTTGGGCTATCTCATGGTTTTCCGGTTGCCTAAAAATTCTAAAACGTTTAGTTTCACATCATAAGACATAAATTGTCGCACTGTATTCCGGCATACTCTTGTGTATCTGGCAGGTGCGGCATAGCATAAGAACCCAGATAAAAACGATTGATTTAGGATTATAGGTTGTTATGACAAGCCTTGCGCATCATGCGACAGAAAACCGCTCAGTAGCAGAATTTACCGAACAGGCTTACCTGAACTATGCCATGTATGTAATCATGGATCGTGCCTTGCCGCATATTAGTGATGGCCTTAAACCTGTTCAACGCCGTATCGTTTATGCTATGAGTGAACTTGGTCTGAAACACAGTGGCAAGCCAAAAAAATCCGCGCGTACAGTGGGTGATGTGCTGGGTAAATATCATCCGCATGGTGACTCGGCCTGTTATGAAGCTATGGTATTGATGGCACAACCGTTCAGCTACCGTTATCCGTTTATTGAAGGCCAAGGTAACTGGGGTTCACCGGATGATCCAAAATCATTTGCAGCCATGCGTTATACCGAAGCGAAGCTGTCCCAGTATAGTGAAGTATTATTATCTGAACTTGGGCAGGGCACAGTAGAATGGCAGGATAACTTTGATGGCTCGCTTAAAGAACCGGTAACCTTGCCTGCCCGCGTACCTAATATTCTTATGAATGGTACTACAGGCATCGCGGTTGGTATGGCAACAGATATTCCGCCGCATAACCTGCGTGAAGTCATTAAGGGAACTATTGCATTAATCCGTAATCCGAATACCAGCGAGGCCAAACTGGCCGAGTATATTCCAGGGCCTGACCTGCCGACTAAAGCTGAAATTATCACCTCAAAAGATGAACTGCTAAAAATCCAGTCTACCGGGCGTGGCAGTTATCGTATGCGTGCAGTGTATACGGTCGAAAAAAATGAAATTATTATTACCGAGCTGCCTTATCAGGTTTCAGGCTCCAAAATTATTACCCAGATTGCTGACCAGATGCAGGCCAAAAAGCTGCCATTAGTTAGTGATCTTCGGGATGAGTCTGATCATGTCAATCCGACCCGCCTGGTCATTGTCCTGCGCTCTAACCGGGTAGATGCCGACACCGTGATGAGCCATCTGTTTGCTACTACGGATTTGGAAAGTAGTTACCGCGTCAATCTGAACATGATTGGTGCCGATGGGCGTCCACAGGTTAAATCTATCCGGAAAATCCTGCTGGAATGGATTGAAATCCGTAAAGAGACAGTTACCCGCCGACTGCAGTATCATCTCAACAAGATTGAAAAACGTCTGCATATATTGGCCGGACTTTTAATTGCCTATCTGGATATTGATACTGTAATCCACATTATTCGTGAAGAAGATCATCCCAAGGCCGTACTGATTCAGACCTTTAAAATTGATGAAACCCAGGCTGAGGCAATTCTTGAATTAAAACTGCGGCACTTGGCCAAGCTTCAGGAAATGGAAATCCGTCAGGAACAGGATGAGCTTTCGGCACGTGCTGCTCTTATTCGTGAACAGCTGGCTAATCCTGAGTCTTTAAAGAATCTGATTATTGGTGAATTAAAAGAAGACGCCAAAAAATTTGGGGATGAGCGCCGTTCTCCTATTGTGGAGCGTGAAGGTGCGGTTCAGATGCGTGAACAGGACCTGATTCCGGCAGAACCAGTCACTGTAATTCTATCAGAAGCAGGCTGGATTCGCTCTGCTAAAGGTGCAGATGTCGATGCAGAAAAACTTAACTATCGCGCTGGAGATCAGTATTTAAGTCATGCTTCTGGTAAAAGTAACCAGCGTGTTTATATTCTGGATGAAACCGGCCGGAGTTATGCACTGGCTATCAACAGCCTGCCTTCTGCAAGAGGTCTGGGAGAACCGCTCAGTTCTAAACTTTCTCCAGCGAATGGTGTTTCCTTTATTCAGATACTGGTTGAAGAAGATGATCAGGAAATTATCGCGATTAGTTCTAAGGGTTATGGCTTTAAAACCCAGGCAAAACAGCTGGATACTAATGCCAAAGCCGGTAAGGCATTTCTCAGTATTCCTGAAGGTGGCAAAGCTTTACCGTTACTGGTAAATCCAGATTGCTCTCATCTGGCCTTATTAACTGATACAGGCCGCTTGCTGGTCTTACCCGTGTCAGAATTGCCAAGTCTCAACAAGGGTAAAGGAAACAAGTTGATACAACTTGAGCAGGACGAGCAGCTATTATCTATGACAACTTTGAATTTAAATGAAATAATTCAGGTAATTGCAGGTCAGAAAATTCTTAATATAAAACCGGGCGATTTAGATAAATACTTAGGAAAAAGAGCGTCTAAAGGGCAACTTCTGCCAAGAGGATATCAAAAAGTAAATAGACTCCTGATTCAAAGATAATACTAGCATCCATGTTCATAAATACGTTATATATGTGAATGTATTCGTGAAGATGGATGCGATGATCGAGCATAAACAAGTTAAAAAATAGGCTCGTCATTGAAAAATATTTGACTAAGGATATTGATTGGAGAAAATGGCATTATGGAAAAGATTTGGTTCGCTGAATACCAAAAGACAGGGATACCGGAAACTGTAGAATTACCCCCAGAAGATACCTCGCTGGTCGATATTTTCGAACGTAATTTCCAAAAGTTTGGTACACGTGACGCCTTTATCTTTATGGATAAAGCCATGTCCTTTAATGAACTTGAGGAAGCAAGCCGCAAGTTTGCTGCCTATTTGCAAAGCTTGGGGTTAGCAAAAGGCACACGTGTTGCGGTTATGATGCCAAATGTCCTGCAATATCCTGTTGTTGCACTCGGTGTATTCCGTGCCGGCCTCATATTAGTCAACGTCAACCCGCTTTATACAGCGCGTGAACTTGAACATCAGCTGAATGATTCAGGTTCTGAAGTATTGGTTATTGTAGAAAACTTTGCTTCTGTCTATCAGGCAATTATTGGTAAAACACCAGTCAAGCATGTGGTGGTTGCTTCCGTAGGCGACATGCTGGGTACCTTGAAAGGCACACTGGTAAACTTTGTCCTGCGCAAAGTACGCAAGCAGATTCCAGAATGGAATATTCCGGGGCATATCAAGTTTAATGCAGCACTGGCAAAAGCTAATCCAAGCAATTATAAGCGCCCCAATCTGACCTTAAGTGATACTGCAGTTCTTCAGTATACGGGCGGAACTACAGGGGTATCCAAAGGCGCCGAACTGACACATCGGAATCTGGTTGCCAACATGTTGCAATGTGACGGTATTTTTCAGAGCAAATTTGGTGCAACAGATGGGGACAAAAATGACCGTATTTTCTGTGCGCTACCGCTTTATCATATCTTTGCATTTATGGTTTGTGCCCTGTATGGCATGTATAAAGGCCAAGCAAACGTTCTGATTCCTAACCCGCGTGATCTACCAGGCGTTATTAAAGAGCTGCGTAAATATCAGCCATCATTCTTCCCGGCGGTTAATACACTGTTCAATGCACTGGTGCATAACGAAGAGTTCAAGCAGCTTGACCATAGCAAAATGAAAATGGCTATGGGGGGCGGTATGGCTGTACTGCCATCTACGGCTGAAGCCTGGAAACGGGTTACCGGAACTACTATCATTGAAGGTTATGGCCTGTCTGAAACCTCACCAGTGGCAACTGCTAATCCACCAGCCTCTACAGAATTTAGCGGCACGATTGGTATCCCACTGCCATTAACAGAAGTGGCTATTCTGGATGATGATGGTAACGAAGTTGCTTTGGGTGAGCAGGGAGAAATCTCGATCCGTGGTCCACAGGTAATGAAAGGCTACTGGAATCGTCCGGAAGAAACTGAAAAAGTCATGACTAAAGACGGCTTTTTCCGCACCGGTGATATCGGCATCATGAATGACCGGGGCTATGTAAAAATTGTAGACCGTAAAAAGGATATGATTCTGGTTTCTGGCTTTAATGTTTATCCATCTGAAATTGAAGAAGTGATTGCTAAACATCCTAAAGTACTGGAAGTGGCTGCTATTGGTGTGGCAGACGAGAAATCAGGTGAAGTGCCTAAACTGTTTGTAGTTAAAAAAGATCCTTCCTTAACAACTGAAGAAGTTCTGGCATTTGCTAAAGAAAATCTGACCGGTTATAAACGCCCGCGTTATGTGGAGTTTATGGAAGAATTACCAAAATCAAATGTTGGTAAAATCCTGCGTAAAGATTTACGAAAAACTGCTTAAAATAAAAGCGCCTTCGGGCGCTTTTTTATTGCCCCAAAATTATTTTTTCATTAACCACCGGTCAAAATAAGGCCGTCCAATACCCACTATACCGAGAAAAATAAACATCGTACCAAACTGACGACTTAAACCTGAAATATGAAGAGTTTTATAGGTCAGAAAGTTATCAATCAGACAGTAGATGAGTACAATGACCAGCCAGTGCCAGAGTGGTAAACGTTTAATACCAACTGCATAAAAGGCTATAGTCAGGATAATAAAAGTGCCCAACCAGGATGTCCAGTTCATATTGGCGCAGATAACACTCAGTAAAAATGCAGTAATAGGCAGTACGATCTTAAAAACGCGGTCAACTTGACGCTGATGCTGCTGCTGTTTCTCCAGCACTTCAAACATATCTTTTTCATCAGGTGCTAACATGCCGTGTTCACTCATCAGATTTATAAAAACACTATATTTAACAAAATTTGTCGCTAAAACACCATGCTATGATATATCTTTCACTGGGAATTGATGAGAACAATATTCATGCATGGCATAAGCGGGATCATTTATATCATTTTAGCAGCTTGTCTGTTGCCCTATGTATTTACAGGCATTGCCAAGATGGCTGGTGGATTTAAAGCCAGAGATAACCAGAATCCACGTGAATTTCTTGCCCAGACCAAAGGTGTTGCTGCCAGGGCCAATGCGGCACAGCAGAACAGTTTTGAGAGTTTACCGCTTTTTATTGCGGCAGTGTTAATGGCAGAGTACATGGTCGTACCACAGGGCATTATTATGACCTTAGGTTTGGCCTATCTGGTGTTACGGGTCATCTATGGTATTTGTTACCTGGCCAATCTGGCCATGTTACGCTCGATCATCTGGTGCCTTTCACTACTCTGTCCAATATTTCTGCTGATTATTACCATCAAGATTAGTTGATTAAAGCATTGCTCAGATAAATCTTCATTTTTAGTGAGCTGGCGTTATAATTTCATCGGTTTGATCCTGTCCGTAATAGTGACAGGATCTGAAGACTTCACTGTTAAAGAGTACGGCTATGAGCTACAGCAATATCCCAGCGGGTAAAGATGCACCAAATGACATCTATGTAATTATTGAAATTCCTGCAAATGCAGTACCGATCAAATATGAAATTGATAAAGACTCTGATGCACTATTTGTAGACCGTTTTATGGGTACCGCCATGTTCTATCCAGCGAACTATGGTTATGTGCCAAATACTTTATCGTTGGATGGTGACCCACTAGATGTCTTGGTTGTTACACCATATCCGGTTGAACCAGGTTCAGTTATTCGTTGCCGTCCAGTCGGTAAATTGAACATGGAAGATGACGGCGGTGTAGATGCCAAACTTGTTGCTGTACCACACGAAAAGTTAACGCCAATTTATAAAGACGTTCAAGAATATACCGATCTGCCACCTTTATTGATCAGCCAAATTGAACATTTCTTCCAGCACTATAAAGATCTTGAACCAGGTAAGTGGGTTAAGTTAAGTGGTTGGGAAGGTGCAGATGTAGCTAAACAAGAAGTGTTGAGCTCAATTTCTGCCTATGCTGAAGCAAATAAATAATTTGTCTTAGGCGCGGCGTTGTTATTCTGATAATTAAGGACGCAATAAAAAAACCTGCATAATGTGCAGGTTTTTTTCACTTAAACAGTTCTAAAAATTAAAATAATTTCACAGGAACATCTAAGAATATACGCCATTCATTAGTATCACCAATGTACATACCTTGGTATGCATCACTTGCTCGATAGTACGAGTTACGGATACGAAGGCTTGCATCTTTAGCAAAACCAGATTGAACAGTATATTTTACCTGATTGAAGAATTCACGTTCTTGAGCATCATCCGTAGTTGGAGTTTTGATATCCCAGCCGTAAACAAATGCAGTCGTCCAGTTTAAGCCCGGTATACCGTAGTCATTGAAGTTAAGATTGTATTGAACTTGAGCTGACTTTTCATGGTTTCCAATAAAGTCAGAAAGGTATGAGTTTGGCAAATAGATACTTTGGAAACCATCAGCATTATAAGCATAGTCATAACCAGTATTGCCTGTATTTTGCTGATAGGCGAGCATTACCGTATGCGCGTTCTGGTTATAAGTTCCAGAAATTGCCCAAATATTATTTGATCGGTCTGCCGGATTACTTGCTGTCGTATAACCAGTTACTGCATCTCTATCCCATTCAGTGTGATAACCACTGAAGTCATAAGTAATAGAACTGTCATTAGCTAAAGGCAACTTGTAATTAGCATTTATATAGTGACGCTCTAATTTATCCTTAGAGTCTAAACCGTAATATGAAGCATTTATCTGGTCATTAAACTTGTACTTGGCGCCCCAAACTACTGCACGATCAAGGTTATTTCCGTCTGTAGAAATCTGATCAGACATCTGGTCTTTAGTAAATTTACCGGCAATCAGTTCCAGATTTTCAATTTCACGGCTGTTTGCCAGTACACCTGTAAAGTATTCAGGGACCAAGCGTGCAGTGTTACTTGCCAGTACTGGCAAATCCAGAACTTGAGTACCATAGCGGACTGTGGTGTTAGACATACGAGCTTTCACACTTGCGCCACCACGAGCCCAGTGGTCATAAGGTTCCCCATTACTGTCACGAGGAATCATATTGTTAGCAGAGTTTTTATTATCCCCGATTTTAAATGATAAATCACCGACAGCTCCTACCCCGAAGCCAACGATACCTTTAGTAAAACCAGACTCTAAATTAAAAATGGCTGTTTGTGCCCATGAACTTGTGTCATGAACACCATTTTTTTTATCACGGTAAAGATAACCGTTGCGGAATAAAACTGATCCTTCAGCATCTTCGACAAATCCTTTCGCTTCACTTTGTTCGCTAGCGTAGACTGAGGTTAGGCCAATAGCATGAATTAGAACTGCTAAAGTAAGTTTTTGGACTTTTAGCATTGGAGCCTCATAAATAAGATAAATTACTATTTTGCCAGAAAAAACACAAAACAGGTTAGATTTTATATAAAGTTTATAAAAAATAACGTTTTTATTATCTTTATTACACTAAAGTTATGCAATATTTACATTTATAATAATTTAAGTAATCTTTTAAAAAACTCATTATAAGATGTTTTATTTTAAAATTTACTTTCAATATCAGAATATTATTTTAAGAAGAGAGTTAAATAAAAGTATTTTTATATAATAATAATCATTATTATTAATTTGAATTATTGTCTTTAATAAAAAGTGTATCGCTTTATCTGAATTAAAATTCAAAACCAAAGTCGCAGTATTCTGTTTACATTATTAAAAATAATAAGGCCCACTGAAGTAAATTTTGTTATTTAGATATTTATTTGATTTTTTAAGTAGGACCCAGCCCAATAGCAAACTTTAATTTATTATTATTTGATCATTCTAAAAACAATAAATTGGCATAACTATTGCTAAGTCTTAGGCGTGAATTTTAAAAACAAACCAAACAATACACGCCACTCTCTAAAGGGGATACAAGATGTCAAAAAATATTCTTAAAGCTGCTCTTTTTACAGTTATCAGTGGAGTTTCTGGCTTAAGTCTCGCAGAAGAAACCCGGCCTTTTCCTTTTCCGGGAGAGGTTACCGGAAATATCGGAGTATTTTCCAGCTATAACCTGCGTGGTCTAACGAATGTTCCTGAGAACTCGGATGCAACTATACAAGGTGGGCTGGATTATAGCCATCCATCTGGGTTTTATGCGGGGTATTGGGGTTCCAGTCTGGACTATTCTTTGGCTGATTACGCTCCACTGACTGAAAGCTATAAGGGTGGTGACTCCTTTGAGCATGATTTTTATCTGGGTTATAAAGGTTCAATCAATGAAGATACCGGCTTCACGATAGGCGGTACTTACTATTATTACTATAACTCAGATGTTGACTCTGACGGCTTTGAAACACTGCTTGGCTTAAATTATAAAGATTTTGGTATTACTGCCCAGACGCTGACCCAAAATACCACTTGGGGTAATCAGGGTGATACCTATCTGCTAGCCACTTACAGTCGGGCTTTACCACAAGCTTTTACTGCAAATTTTGCTCTGGGCGCTTATTACTATGGTAATGATGACGAATTTATTACGACGACAGAAGATTTCAATTTCAGACATTTTACTGTCGGTTTAAGTCACCCTTTAGGAGATACCGGAGCCAATATGAGTCTGGATTATATTATTGGTGGATATGACCGTATGGATGATAAACAAAAGAATAAAGTGGTACTTGGCTTAAAATACAGTTTTTAAGCATTCTCAGAAATAAAAGCCAAGCTGATCTGAATCTGTCTTGGCTTTTTTAGTTCAGGACTGACTGCGGTAAGAAAGCGCTTCACTTAAATGACTTGTCTGGATTTCTTTGGAAAGTGCCAGATCAGCAATTGTTCTGGCTACACGTAAAACCCGATGATAAGCACGGGCAGAGAGATTGAGTCGTTGCTGTGCCATTTCAATTATACGTAGTGAGCTTTGGTCCAGCTGTGCATGCAGTTGGAGCTGTTTAGGGGAAAGCAGCTGGTTAAGGCAACCTTGGCGTTGGAGCTGCTGTTCATAAGCTAAGATGACACGTTTCCTGACTGTGTCTGAATTCTCAGCAGGTGTGGTTTGCTGGAGTTCATGCGCCTGCAAGGGTGGCACATCAATATGCAGATCAATCCGGTCCAGCAATGGACCGGAAATACGGTTCTGATAGCGCTTGATTGCATCGGCTGAACACTGGCAACGGTTATCCTGATTAAATGCATAACCACATGGACAAGGATTCATAGCTGCTACCAACTGGAAGTTGGCCGGAAAAGTCATTTGCCGGGAAGCCCGAGAAATAACAATTTCTTTAGACTCGAGTGGCTGACGTAAAACTTCCAGTACTTTGCGGTCAAATTCAGGAAGCTCATCTAGAAATAAAACACCTAAATGTGCCAGAGTGATTTCACCAGGCTTGGGTTGCGAGCCGCCGCCGACCAGCGCAATAGCAGATGCAGTATGGTGTGGAGCCCGAAAAGGCCGTTGTCCAAAGGGATGCTGAACATTGGCAATTGAATAGATACTGGCAACTTCAAGATTTTCCTGGGCATTGGGCGGAGGTAAAATGCTGGGTAACCTTGAAGCCAGCAGGGTCTTTCCAGTTCCAGGAGGGCCCTTAAAAAGTAGAGAGTGACCGCCTGCTGCTGCAATTTCCAAAGCACGCCGTGGGCGCAGTTGCCCCTTAATATCTGCCAAATCCAGTTTATAATCTTGAGCAGCTTTAGATAGTTTCCTTTTAACCGGTAATAATGGCTGTTGCTGTAGTAAATGCTGGCAAACCTGTTTTAGGTGCTGTGCTCCGTAGACCTGAAAGTCAGGGAGCTGCGCTGCTTCCATTGCATTTGCTTCTGCCAGTATCAGCTGATGCCGTACTTTTTGACATGCCATGGCAATTGCCAGTGTGCCGCTTACCGGACGCAAGCAGCCATCTAGAGCCAGTTCACCAATAAATTCAATCTGTTCTGTACTTTGTTCAGGGAGCTGGCCTGAAGCAACCAAGATTCCCAAGGCAATCGGTAGATCTAGACGTGATCCATCTTTGGGCAAATCGGCAGGAGCCAAGTTAATAGTAAGGCGTTTGGTGGGAAACTGAAAACCACTATTAATGATCGCCGAGCGAACCCGATCTTTACTTTCACGTACCGCAGCTTCAGGAAGGCCTACAATAGTCAGGGAGGGAAGCCCCTGACTCACATGAACTTCAACTTCAATAGAAGGCGCATGTAGCCCCAGCACCCCCCGGGTGTAAATTTTGGCAAAAGACATTTTATTGTTCCGTTATGATCTTATTTTTGTTGATTATGGTCTTCAAGTGCACTGTTAAAGTGCTTATTTTTTGTTCTTTAAAGTCTCTTCCAGCATATTGACCTGTTGCGTAAGCTGTTCGAGACGCAAATTGGCATTTTGTAGGGCAACACGCTGCCGTTCCATTTCCTGTTTAGAAACCAGATCCATTTTTTCTACAGCTTCATTTAATAAAGCCCTTAGATTTTTCTCAATATCTTTTTTAGGTTGGTCTATCTGCTCAAGAATGGCCTGTAATAGGGTTTCAATCATAGGGAATCCAGAAAATTATAAATATGGGCATACTTTAACACTGCTGAGGGGTATACCCTAGCCTGTTGAGTACATATAAAATTTTATATATTGAACGAGTTAAAATTACATATAAAAATGTTTATTTTTTAAAGTTTAGTCAAGCTGATCAAGTATAATCAAGCGTACGTCTCATGCCAAAAAATTCTATTTTCCCCAACCTTTAGAGATTCTTGGCATGAAAATTGAACATAAAACCTTACTGGTGAAACAAGCCGAAGGAAACTGAAATGAAGCTCGTAACTGCAATTGTAAAACCATTTAAATTGGATGACGTGCGTGAAGCCCTGTCTGACATCGGTGTTCAAGGTATTACTGTAACTGAAGTCAAAGGCTTTGGACGTCAAAAAGGCCACACTGAACTATACCGTGGTGCAGAATATGTTGTTGATTTCTTGCCAAAAGTAAAAATCGAAATTGCGATCAGTGATGATCTGGTGGATTCAGTGATTGAATCTATTACCCGTGTTGCCAGCACAGGAAAAATTGGCGACGGGAAAATTTTTGTGACTAATCTGGAACAGGTCATCCGTATTCGTACTGGCGAAACAGGACCGGATGCTGTCTAAGTTGGCATAAAGTTTGCTGAGTAACTGATAACTCAGAAATAAAGGTTGGGGGACACAAATGAAAAAAATGCTGCTTGCGCTCAGTCTGTCGGGCGCACTTTTAGGTGGATCAGCGGCTTGGGCCGAACCAACACCAGCTGATTCCGCCGTTACTGAAACTGTGGTTTCAACTTCATCTGACTCTACAATAATAACTCCGGCCGAACAGCCGGCTAATATAGCTCCTGCCGAAGAAGAGGCGCAGGCCGATTCAGGTGATACCGCTTGGGTGCTTATCTCTACCGCACTCGTTCTGCTAATGACAATTCCAGGCTTGGCTCTATTCTATGGCGGTATGGTCCGCAAGAAAAATGTTTTAAGTACGATGGCACACAGCTTTGTGGCTACTGCCGTAGTAAGTATAGTCTGGATTGTGATTGGTTATAGTCTGGCATTCAGCGAAGGTAATGCCTTTGTTGGTGGACTGGACAAGCTCATGCTTATGGGAATCGGGCCGTCTGCTGTGCAAGGCACCATCCCGGAAATTCTGTTTATTGTATTCCAGATGACCTTTGCCATTATTACGGTAGCTATCATCAGTGGTTCGATTGCCGAGCGGATGAAATTTGGCGCATTTATTACTTTTGTCGCATTCTGGGTGGTGCTGGTCTATGCCCCGATTACCCATTGGGTATGGGGTGGTGGCTGGTTAGCCAATGATGGTGCGCTGGACTTTGCTGGTGGTACTGTAGTTCATATCAATGCTGGTGTAGCAGGTCTGGTGGCTGCCTATATGCTGGGTAAACGGATGGGATTAGGCCGTGAATCTATGGCGCCACATAATCTGACTCTCACTATTCTGGGCGCCAGCCTGTTGTGGGTAGGCTGGTTTGGTTTCAATGCCGGCTCTGCACTGGGTGCAAATGGAGCAGCAAGCTACGCTATGATCGTGACTCAGGTGGCAGCAGCCGCAGCTACAATCGCCTGGCTGGTGGCAGAAAAATTTGTACGTGGCAAGGCCTCAGTACTGGGTGCTGTTTCAGGAGCGGTAGCTGGTCTGGTGGTTATTACTCCGGCCGCAGGTTTTGTGACAGTAAGTGGCGCATTAATTATGGGGCTGATTGGTGGAGTATCATGTTTCTGGGGCACTACAGCTCTTAAACGGTTACTCAAAGCCGATGACTCGCTGGATGCCTTTGGCCTGCATGGAGTAGGCGGTATTGTCGGGGCAATTTTAACCGGTGTATTTGCCAGTGAACTGATTATGGGTGATGCAGTTCCTACCGACATGATGAAACAGTTGTGGGTACAAGTAGAGGGTGTGCTGGCGACTATTGCTTATAGCGGCATCTTGACCTTCGTGATTCTAAAAATTATTGATCTGGTGATTGGCCTGCGTGTCTCTTCTGACGATGAACGTATGGGTCTGGATTTAAGCCAGCATGGGGAACGCATCGAATAAGCGGGAACCTGATGACAGGCAGCCCTACGGGGCTGTTTTTTTATGGCAGAACTGGCGAAAGTGCAGCAATATGCAGAATTTTTGCTACACTAGGTTAAGTTGATCATTTCTATTCAAGTCTATGCATTGTCCATTTTGTAATGCCGCAGACAGTAAAGTCATTGATTCGCGTCTTGCTGCCGAGGGCTGCCAGATCCGCCGGCGAAGAGAGTGCATCAATTGCGGTGAGCGCTTTACGACGTTCGAAAGTTATGAAGTCGTCATGCCGCGTGTCATTAAATCCAATGGAAAAAATGAACCGTTTGATGAGGCCAAGC
This sequence comes from Acinetobacter radioresistens DSM 6976 = NBRC 102413 = CIP 103788, assembly GCF_006757745.1. Lineage (NCBI taxonomy): Bacteria > Pseudomonadati > Pseudomonadota > Gammaproteobacteria > Moraxellales > Moraxellaceae > Acinetobacter > Acinetobacter radioresistens. The sequence continues at coordinate 190,585 of NZ_AP019740.1, forward strand.
TTCGTCGTTCCCTGATGCATGCCCTGCAAAAACGCCCGGTGACTCAAGAGCAGATTGAAACGGTACTGAGCGATATTCAGCTTCAAATCCGTCGCTTGGGTGAACGTGATGTTAAATCGCAGACTATCGGTGAAATCGTCATGCAGTCTCTGTTTGCACTGGACCATGTAGCCTATGTAAGGTTTGCATCGGTATATCAGGACTTTCAGGATGTTGAGGCATTTCGGCGCCAAATTGAACAGATGCAGCAACGTTAACAGAAGCGGAGAAAGGTAGTGAATAGCGGACTTGACCAAGACTATTTTTATATGCGGCGTGCCATTGAGCTTGCGCGTCTCGGTCAGTATTCAACCAAGCCCAATCCGAATGTTGGCTGTGTAATTGTCAAGGATGGCCAAATTATTGGTGAAGGCTATCATCCACGCGCGGGACAGCCTCATGCCGAGGTATTTGCGTTGCGTCAGGCGGGTGAGCAGGCTCAAGACGCAACTGCATATGTCACGTTGGAACCCTGTGCACATTATGGCCGTACTCCTCCATGTGCAGAAGCATTGGTCAAACATCAATTAAAAAAAGTAGTAATTGCCTGCCCTGATCCGAACCCGCTGGTCGCAGGTAAGGGTATAGCCATTTTAAAACAAGCTGGTATCGATGTGGAGAGTGGTATCTGTGAAAATGAAGCGGTACAGCTTAATTGCGGCTTTTTGAAAGCCATGGCTGTAGGCATGCCTTATGTACGCCTCAAAGTAGCTTCCAGTCTCGATGGTCGTACAGCAATGGCTTCAGGTGAGTCAAAATGGATCACAGGTAAAGCTGCCCGGCAGGATGTGCAACATTGGCGTGCAATTTCAGGAGTAGTGATTACCGGTATACAGACAGTGCTGGCTGATGACTGCCAGCTGAATGTACGTTGTTTACCCGGAACTGATTTGCAGACCGTTGTGCAGCCCAAACGGCTGGTACTGGACCGTCAGGGGCAGTTACCGTTAACGGCCAGAATATTGGCTAGTCCGGAACAACTTATGGTAATGGGACCCTTCCGGCAGGAACTTGCCGACTTAGGCGTGATACAATTACCGTTACAGCCTTTAAAAGGGTTATTACAGACCTTATGTAACCAGTATCAGATTTTTGATGTGCTGGTTGAAGCGGGAGCAACGCTTTCTTCTGCCTTCTTGCAGGAAAAACTGGTTGATGAGATGATCAGCTATGTTGCACCCACTTTTTTGGGGCAATCTGCCCGTGCGATGTTTAATGCTGAATTTATCAGTATGGCTGAGCAACTTCGTTTTAAGCTGGAAGATGCTACAATTGTAGGTGATGATCTCCGCTTAAGGTTAATCCCTACTCAAGAGACAGTATGAATTCAGAGTCTTCGGTTTATCACAAGCGTCGTCATGCCGCCCGCACGACAGATGAATATCTTTTTCATCAGCTGGTTCCTTATCTGGGTAACAAGCGCCGACTACTCCACCTGATTTTAGAAGCACTTGAAATTACTGGTACCCTGAATCAGGGCAATAAACGTGCCCCGATTTTTGCTGATTTCTTCGCTGGTAGCGGAGTGGTTTCACGTCTGGCCCGTCAAAATGGCTATCGTGTGATTGCCAATGACTGGGAACCTTATAGTCATGCACTGAATCATGCAATCTTGTCCTGTGTAGAGGCGCCTGCTTTTAAAGAGCTGGGCGGCTATCAAAAAGCAATTGATTATTTAAACCGTTTGCCTGAAGTCAAAGGCTGGGTGACCCATAATCTGTGTCCGCGTAATGACGAAGTTTATGATCCGACTCGTGACAGACTGTTCTTTAAGCGTCGCAACGGTATGCGTATTGACGCTATTCGCCAGCAGATTGCAACCTGGCAGGCACAAGGTGCAATTGATGATGTTGAGATGAGTGCCCTGCTTGCGCCATTGCTTTATTCTGCCAGTTTTGTCAGTAATACCAGTGGTGTATTTAAAAGTTTTCATCAGGGCTGGGGAGGAAAGACCCAAACAGCCCTGGAACGAATTGAATCATTATTGTGGCTAACGCCTGGCCGTTTCTGCGAAGTAGGTGAGCCGAACAAGCCGGCTGCTGAAATGTGGTGTGTAGATGCCCAGCATCTGGCTAATCAGATGAGTAGCTTTGAGGTCGATGTCGCCTATCTGGACCCGCCTTATAACCAGCATGCCTATAGCAGTAACTATCATGTATTAAATGCATTAACTTTATGGGACCAGGTGGACTTGCCGAGCCCGGATACCAAAGGCTATAAAAGTGGGATTGACCGTGCTTGGCGCAAAGAACGTCCAAGTCCATACAATTCATCTAAACATGCTAAAAAAGCTTATGAAAAGCTGCTGTCAACGATTAATGCACGCTATATTCTGACCAGTTATTCAACTGATGGTAATATAGAAGCCAAGGATTTGCTGAAGGCCAATCTGGAGCGTGGCAAAGTGACACTGCTCACGCAGGATGTACCACGTTATCGGGTCAGCAAGCAGCGTCAGTCAGAGCGGGCACGTGTACTTGAGTTTATTGTCATTACCGATACCCATGCCAAATCCGGTCCGCCTTTACGTCAGCTGCTCAGCCAGCTTTATCATTTTGCTGAACTTGGTGGTGTAGATACCTCCGGCGTGAGTACGCAATTAGCCCTGTGGTAAATTATTTAAGAGAAGAGATCTATGTTTACAGGCATTATTGAAAGTCTTGGAAAAGTACAGAGCCTGCAGAGCGTAGGCGGAGATGTACGGTTACGGATTCAGACTGACCTTGATATGTCTGATATACATTTGGGAGACTCGATCGCGACCAATGGTATCTGTCTGACCGTGATTGAATGGGGCGAGAACTGGTATGCGGCGGATGTTTCACGAGAAAGTTTAAACCGTACTACATTAGGGCAATGGAAAGTCGGACAACCGGTCAATGTTGAAAAGGCTATGCTACCGACTACGCGTTTCGGTGGCCATATTGTCAGTGGCCATGTTGATGCGGTTGGTGAAATCACCCTGGTCCGTGAAGATGCGCGTTCTGTTTACTATGAAGTGACTGCTCCAAAAGAAATTGCCAAGTATCTGGCCGAAAAAGGCTCGATCACTGTAGACGGTATCAGCCTGACCATTAATCATCTGCGGGGTAATATCTTAAGCCTGAATCTGATACCGCATACTGCCGAGCGCACCAATATCAGTACCTGGAAAACAGGCAGCAAAGTTAATCTGGAAGTAGATGTGTTGGCACGCTACATTGAACGTTTGTTGCTAGGTGATAAAGCTGCTGAACAGAAACCTGAGTCTTCTATCAGTATGGCATTTCTGGCAGAAAATGGTTTCTTGAAATAAGCCTCATAATTTGCTTCTAATATAAAGAACCGGCCATTGTGACCGGTTTTTTATATTAAAATTTGATCATAATAAGTGCAGGATATACTGCTGGGCTTTTTAAAATGGCAGTTTCTTTCAGTCTAAATCAGCCTGTTTCAGAGGCATGAGATAAAAATACAGATATAGAGGGAAATCTGCACGGCTAATCAATAAATTCTGTGTGGAGATAGACCACTGTTCACCCATAGAAAGTTGTGAAGAGAAAGTTGTGAAGTATGAGCAGAGAGCGGGCTGGTTGAGTGTATCCATAAATCTTCCTGAGCATCTGATAACTGGTCCTACTGCTGTAATGAGCACGATTTCGGCAGTATATATCTATTGCATTACCTTGTTGCTATGCCAGTCTTATGAGAGCTCACCAGCCTTACCGGTTTTAAGCATCTAATCTTGGATAGATGTCTTAAACTTTGTATTTTTCAGGATGTATTCGATCTCTTCATGAGCTGCTGCCTGTAACCTGGCACGAAAGGCACTCACCGCCTGTTCGATCTGGGTATCTGCTTCAAGCTCTAAACGCAGGCGTACACTTTCAAGTTCAGTGAGAATTTGTTCATCTTGAACTTTCAGAAAATATTTCTGGGCGTAATCAATGGCTGGAAGCTCAGGATTTTTATGATAACGTGAACTGTACTCTAGTGTTTCCTGACTCAGCATCTGGTTCAAAATATACAGCTGCTCAGTCTGTTGATGAAACTGATGAGCTTCATCTTCATATAGCCCGGCATTATAAGCAGCCTGGTCAGCGCGTTTTTTCGCCAGAGATTTTTCTAGAGCCCGTTGTTTGCGAATACGGGCCTGTTCCAGCAGTTCTGCTTTGAGTTCAGTGTAAGCAGTTTCAATTCTCTGCTGTGATTCAAGCTGAGCTCTCTGCTCCCTTGCCTGCCAGTTCTGGATAGAAGTTTCTGGTCGCAGTAATTCACAGATTCGCTTGAGGTCATCTTCATATATTTGCCGGACAGGTTCCGGAGTATCCAGCCAGCGCTTTTTAAAGTCTTGACCAATATTAAGGGCCACCTGATTCTCCTCTAGATCATTTCATGTATATGGTACAAAGCTGATTTACAGTTTAAATGTACGGGGTTGAATACCCAGTTGCCGGTAAGTTTTATATTTTTCCCGACCAGTTTGCTTGGCAGTTTCATTGTTTTCAATAATTTCAATTATATGTCCAAATTTTTCAACTGAACCAAGCGCTTTGTCAGAAAAATTAAACACCAGCCATTCTAATTCAGCAGGCAGCTCGGCAGAAATACACACCGGTGCATTAACCTGGTCAATGCCATGACCAATAAAACTGGCTGTATCGAAATTCCATAATGCTTCATCCAGCTGCTGCTGCATACTTGGATCGGGGCAATATAGCCAGATTCTGGCAGGCTGCCGCAAGATCTTACGGCATAAACGGCAAGCACTTTCTACTTGCCGTTCCTGACTTTTTTCAAACAGATAAAAACTGACCTTAGCCATTAGCTGCTGCACGGTTTGCTAAAAATTGCATCAGCATTGGAACAGGGCGGCCAGTTGCGCCTTTTGCTGCTCCAGATAACCACGCAGTACCAGCAACATCAAGATGTGCCCAGCGGTAATCTGTGGTAAAGCGCTGCAAAAAGCAGGCTGCAGTCACTGAACCGGCCTGTGGCCCGCCAATATTGCCCATATCTGCAAATGGTGAGTCAAGCTGTTCCTGGTAATCGTCCAGAACCGGCATACGCCATACACGGTCATGGCTCTGCTCTCCGGCACGGGTAATTTCGGCTGCCAGTTCATCATCTGGTGTAAACAGGCCAGAAAGTACTTTACCCAGCGCTACAACACATGCTCCGGTTAAAGTAGCAATATCAATCACCAGTGCAGGATTAAAGCGTTTTACATAAGTGAGGGTATCGCAGAGTACAAGACGGCCTTCAGCATCAGTATTCAGGATTTCGACAGTCTGGCCACTCATGGTGGTAACGATATCACCCGGACGGGTAGCGTGTCCGGAAGGCATATTCTCAGCAGCAGCAACTGCTCCAATAACATGAATTGGCAGTTTTGCTTCACACAGAGCACGTATGGTTCCTAATACCGAAGCGGCACCACACATATCAAATTTCATTTCATCCATGCCTAAACCAGGTTTAAGTGAAATACCGCCCGTATCAAAGGTAACACCTTTACCCACCAGTACTACTGGTGCCTCTTCGGTTTTCACTTTATATTCCAATGTGATGACACGGCCCGGACGGTCTGAACCTTTACTTACAGCCAGAAAAGCATTCATGCCCAGATCAGCCATCTGCTGTTCATTAAGTACAGTAACTTTTAACAGATCAGGATATTGAGCCGCCAGTGCCTGTGCCTGTTCAGCCAGATATTCAGGAAAGCAGATATTGCCCGGACGATTACCTAAATCCCGAGCAAAATTTTGTCCCGACTGTACGGCATGTAAAAGCGTTAACTGTTGCTGGCTCAGACTGCTCTGAGGTGCAACCAGTTCAATATGTTCCAGCAGGAACTCATTTTTCTTTGATTTAAATTCATCAAACTGATAAGCCGCCTGAGTCAGTCCAAGAGCAAAAAGGTAGTGAAATTCATCAGGTAGTGCTGAAATATCAATAGTGATGTGCTTGAATTTTTTTTGTGTAGATTTAATAACAGTTTGTGCAATTTTTGCTAACTTGGCTGTTTTAAACTCACTTACCTTATCGAGCCCCAGCAGTACAGCATTCTGATGAGCTGAAGTCTGAGCGATTAATGGCAGGCATTCATTCAAACTACCCTTGAACTGTGTCGCGTCTATTAAAGCCTTTAGTTCATTGAACTGGTAGGCTGTGGCAGGCTGTTCAAGGTTTTCAGCATCAGTCAGAATGATCAGATGTTGACTGGAAGTCAGAGTAGAGGAAGAGGTATTAATTGTCAGTTTCATATGTCTTTCATGCCTATTCAATAGCTTGATTTATTAAACCATTGAAACATTTCCTTTGATAGCGTTTCAATAAGCAAGTCCGTGATAGGTTTTATATTTTTAACATTCGGGTAAACTAGCGCTAGTTCCGATTGGCCTTTTTGGAAGATTAACTTTGATTATCCGGCGTTATCTCGTCAAGCAAGTAGTTTCGACTTCACTGGTGGTCATTGCCTTATTGACCCTGATCATGATGGGCGGGCGTCTGATCAAGTATTTCGGCGTCGCAGCGCAAGGACGGCTTGATGCCAGTATTCTGCTGAGTATTATTGGCTACCGTTTACCGGAATTCTTGACCCTGATTCTTCCACTGGGATTTTTTATCGGTTTAATGCTGGTTTTTGGCCGTCTTTATGTTGACCATGAAATGGCAGTGCTGAACGGAAGTGGTATTAGCCGTAACCGGCTAGCACGTCTTCTAATTCCCCTGACACTGGTTTATATGCTGGTACAGAGCATATTGATGCTGTGGATGTCGCCATGGGGAATCCGCCAGTTTGAGCAGTTGACCACCAGTCAGGCTGTGCGTACCGGTTTTGATCTGGTCAGGCCTAAAGAATTTATTTCTTCAGGTCCTTATACGATTTATGCCGGTTCACTTTCGGAAGATCATAAAAACTTAAAAGAGATATTTTTTTATCAACGGGCAGAAAAGCCGGGTAAACCTGATGTCATGATTCTGGCCAAAGAAGCTACCCGGGTAGAAATGATGGATGACAGCGCCAATGTTGTTGATCTGGTGCAGGGCCGCCGTTACGAGATTTATCCGGGTCAACCTCGCTATTCACAGGCAGAGTTTGAAAGTTACCGGTTACGTTTGGAAAATGACAAGACTGCAAATTTTGAAAGTGATGATGTTGCTGCACTTACCACCAGTAAACTCTGGGAACAGCGGGCTGACCCGGTGGTGGCAAGTGAACTGGGGTGGCGGATATTTGTACCGTTTGCCATTATGGTCGCATTAATTCTGGCGATGGCGCTTTCTGAGGTCAGCCCACGCCAGGGACGCTACATGAAGTTATTTCCGGCTTTGCTTATTTTTGCCAGTCTGATTGTAGCGCTGATGGCCATTAAAACCCGGGCCAGTAAGGATGAAATCGGAATCTGGGCCTATCCGGCAGTTTTGCTGGTATATGCTGTTGCTGGCGCTCTCTTTTCCAGAAAGCAGAAACTGGCCCCTAAACTTAAGAAACAGATCAAGCGAGTAAGATCCTAATGCTGGCACGTAGAATTGTTGCAAAACATGTTACCAAAACCACAGCGCTCGCCATGCTGGGGGCAACCGTCGTGCTGTCTATTTTGCAGGTCCTGTTTACTTATCTGGGGGAGCTGGGAAATCTGAAAGAAGGCTATAATGCCTGGCAGGCACTATTGTATGTGTTATGGAGCGCACCACGTTATATTTATGAAATTCTACCGATTTCGGCATTGATCGGTGCAGTTTTAGGTTTAGGGACGCTAGCTTCAAACAGTGAATTAATTATCATGCGTGCCGCCGGTATCAGTCTCTGGCGGATTGTTAGCTGGGTAATGCGTTCAGCCTTATTACTGGTGATTTTATCTTTTGCCTTGAGTGAATGGGTTATTCCTGTAACTAATGAGCGTGCCGAAAGTGTAAAAAGTCACCGTTCAGTTGCACAGCTGGGTGAAGTCAAAGGCTACTGGAGCCGGGAAGGCCAGCGCTTTATTTATATTGATTATGCTAACTCGCAAGGAAATCTGCGTAATGTACAGGTAGTCGACTTCGATCAGGATTACCGCTTGCAGGCTTTACTAAATGCTGACTCTGGCCAGTTTGAACAAGATGGCCAATGGCGTTTACAGAATTCTGTACAGGTAGACATTCTGGAAGCTGGTAATGCAGTACAGCATATTGCTGAACAGCAGCCTCTCGCACTGGCGTTAAAACCTAAATATGTCCATATGGTAACACTAGACCCAGAAGATTTATCTCCAAGTCAACTAATAAGCTTCATGCGTTATATGGAAGAATACAGTCAAGTACCCAAAACCTATCAATTGGCCTTCTGGCAGAAACTGGCTTCACCATTTGCCCTGATTACCTTGGTACTGATTGCCTGCTCATTTATTTTCGGTCCTTTACGTCAGCAATCGATGGGCTTCCGGCTGGTTATTGCGCTGTTTATCGGTCTCGGCTTTTACTATCTGCAGGATTTTCTTGGCTATGCCAGTCTGGTCTATTCACCTTCTCCAGTCTGGTTTGTCTTTTTCCCGATTCTGCTGATGTTTATCGGTGGTAGTTATTTGTTATATCGGGCACGCTAGACCAATTGAAGGAACTGATAGACGGGATCGTCTAAACTCATCTCGACTACATAGAGTCTTAAGCCAAAATTGGTTAAGATAGCCTGATGAATTTGCAAACAGAAAAGAGTGTAAAAACATGACGGATGCGACAACAGGCAAAATTCCACACGTACTGGTCATCATGGATGGCATAGGTCATCGTGAAGCGGTTAAGGACAATGCCTTTCTTGCGGCAAAAACACCCAATCTGACCGCTATGAAGCAAAAGCATCCGCATGGTCTGATTTCTGGATCTGGAGAGGACGTGGGGCTTCCAGATGGACAAATGGGTAATTCAGAAGTGGGCCATATGAATTTGGGTGCTGGTCGAGTGCTATATCAGGACTTTACTCGTATTACCAAGGAAATCCGTACCGGAGCATTCTTTGAACATGAAGTGCTGGTTGATGCTGTAGAGAAAGCGAAGACAGCTAACGGTGCAGTACACATTATGGGGCTGCTATCCGAAGGCGGAGTGCATTCACATCAGGACCATATTATGGCCATGTGTGAACTGGCGCTTAAACGTGGTGCACAGGTCTATCTGCATGCTTTTCTAGATGGCCGCGACACGCCACCAAAAAGTGCCGAGTCATCTTTGCAGAAGCTGGATGCCTTATTTGCCCAATACCCGGGTCAGGGGCGTATTGCTAGCCTGATTGGCCGCTATTATGCTATGGACCGTGATAACCGCTGGGATCGTTTAGAGCAGGCCTATCGGCTGTTAACTGAAAGTGAAGCACTGCGCGTAGCAATGACTGCAACTGAAGGGCTAGAGCAGGCCTATGCAGCAAATGAGACAGATGAGTTTGTAAAAGCTACTCGTATTGGTGAGCCTGTAAAAATTCAGGATGGCGATGCAGTGGTCTTTATGAACTTCCGTGCAGACCGCGCACGCGAACTGACCCGTGCTTTCGTGGAAAAGAATTTTCAGGGGTTTGAACGGAAGGTTGTGCCAGCATTATCCAAATTTGTGATGCTGACCCGTTATCAGGCCACTATTGATGCACCGGTTGCCTATATGCCGGATGCTCTGGTTAACTCTCTGGGCGAGTACCTGTCCAATCTGGGCAAAACCCAGCTCCGTATTGCCGAAACTGAAAAATATGCTCATGTGACTTTCTTTTTTAGTGGCGGCCGTGAAGAAGAATATCCGGGTGAAAAGCGCATCCTGATACCTTCTCCAAATTTGGCAACTTATGACCTTAAGCCTGAAATGAGTGCCTATGAAGTCACGGATGAACTGGTCAAGGCTATTCATTCAGGTGAATATGATCTGCTGGTAGTAAACTATGCAAATGGTGACATGGTCGGCCATACCGGTATATTTGATGCCGCAGTAAAAGCGGTTGAAGCAGTAGATACTTGTCTTGGTCGGGTCTATGAAGCAGTAATGGCCAAGCATGGACACATGCTGGTAACAGCCGATCATGGTAATGTTGAACAAATGCAAGATTACCAAAGTGGTCAGGTCCATACCCAGCATACCACTGAACTGGTTCCTTTCATCTATGTCGGACCGACCTCTGCAGAGATTATCGAAGGGGGAGTACTTGCCGATGTTGCACCTACTTTGCTAAATCTTATGAAATTACCTGTACCGGCAGAAATGCAGGGACGTAATCTGATTCAGTTAAGTACCTCTTAAACAACGATAGGTGAATCATATGCTCCAGCACTGGAAATACAGGGCAATAATTGCCGGCCTATTAGGGTGTTGGAGTAGTACTATTCTGGCTGCCAATACGGCTAATGATGCATTTGTGCCTGAGTTAAATTCACCAGTGACGCAAGAAGATTTTGCTGAAATTCCGGTTGAGTCCATTCAGCAGTTTGTCGAGATTTATGGAATTGTAAAAGATAACTATGTTTCCGATAAGACTGATGATGAACTGTTCCAACAGGCAATTAGAGGATTGGTCAGTGGGCTGGACCGTTACTCACGCTATCTTTCAGCAGAGGATTACCGTGAACTGATTCAATATACTGAAGGAGATATTGCTTCAATTGATTTTAATTTAAATTATGATGCGCATGATCGCCAGTGGCGGATCCGTGATTTAAAAGATGGCTCGGACTCTTCCAAACTGGGATTACGCAACGGTGTATCCGTCTCGCGTATTGATAACCAGGAACTTAAGAGTCTGAACCATAGCCAGGTCAATAACCTGTTATATGGTACTGTCGGTTCAACGCTAGAAATGCAGCTGGGCAATAACGCCACACCGATCAGTTTGGTCCGTAACAAGAAGATTGAAGCCGATATTGAGCCGATATTGATTCATAACCAGCAGGTTTTGGTACTCAAGGTACATGTATTCCAGCAGGATACTGCTAACCAGATTAAATCACTTATTGAAGAGAACCAGTCACCACGTTTGAAAACAGTCCTGATTGATCTGCGCAATAACCCGGGTGGATTACTCTCGGCTGCGGTTGAGACTGCAGATCTATTCCTGAATCAGGGCGTTATTGTTTCCACCAAAAGTCGTTCAGAAGGCAGCCAGCAGTTTCAGGCTTTACCGGGCAATGAGTTCCAGAACCTGAAAATGGGTATTCTCATCAATAACCGTTCTGCTTCTGCGGCTGAGGTGTTTACAGGAGCTCTAAAAGCTCAGAAACGAGCTTGGGTTATTGGTGAAAAAAGCTATGGTAAAGGTGTAGTCCAGAAGTTATTTCCCTTACCTAATGGTGCAGCACTACAGATGACGGTGTCACATTATTACACTCCAGACGGCAACATGATTGAAGGCCGTGGTATTCAACCGGATCAGCTATTTCCGATGAGCCCAAGTATTAAAGAAGAAACTTATCTGGACAATGTGGCAGAATTACTATTAAAGAAATATCCCTGACTACTCATCATCGGTATCCAGCCCAAATTTTTTAAGTCGATAACGTAAAGAGCGAAAACTCATTCCAAGTTTTTTAGCAGCCAAAGTCCGGTTCCAGTGTGTCTGGTTCAGTGCAGTGAGCAGAACTTCTTTTTCAATATTTTCCAGATATTGCTCCAGGCCTTCGGCAGGAATTTTCCTGTGAGGGCTCAACGGAATGACTTGGTCCGTTAGCGGTTCATGATTAATTTGGCCTGCTACAAAATTTTGGACATTGCGCAAAGGTGCACTTTGTAGTTGGGGTAAATCAATATATTCATTATCACTTAATGTGATCGCACGTTCGATAATATTACGCAGTTCACGCACATTCCCCGGAAAATATTGCTGCATCAGAAATTGCTGGCCGCGCTCGGTCAGAATTTTATTGGGAATATCCCACTCCTTACATACTTCCTGAATAAAATGTTTAGCCAGCAGAAGAATGTCATCTTCACGTTCACGCAGGGGGGGCAGAACAATATCCATGACATGAATCCGAAAGAAGAGATCCTGCCGGAACTTACCTTGCTGTACTAGTATTTCCAGGTCCTGATGACTGGCACTAATTACACGAAAATCCACATCAATTTCCTGATCACTACCAATCGGACGGATTTTCTTTTCCTGTACGGCACGGAGTAATTTAACCTGCATGGCCAGAGGCAGTTCAGCAATTTCATCCAGAAACAAGCTACCGCCATGGGCAGAATAAATTAGTCCCTGTTTGTCCTGACTTGCGCCGGTAAAACTTCCCTTTTTGTGTCCAAACAGCTCACTTTCCATGAGATCGCCTGGAATAGCGCCACAGTTAATAGCAATAAATGGCCCGTCACTGCGGTTACTTAAGCGATGCACCAGATTAGCCACTACTTCCTTGCCTGTACCGGATTCACCAGTAATAAAAACCGGTGCCTGTGAGCGGGCAATTTTTTTCAAGGCAATTTTGAGCTGCTGGATTGGCAAAGAAGTGCCAATCAACATCCGATTTTCCAAAGCATCTTGAACCAGTTGCTGAGCCGATTGAGGCGTATTGAGTGCTTTTTGAACCAGTTGCTGTAGATGGGCCTGATTGACAGGTTTACTGACAAAATCAAAAGCTCCAGCCTTGAGTGCTGAAATAGCAATTTCCATATTGCCATAGGCGGTCAAAACGGCGATCGGTGTACAAGGATAAAGTTGTGAAACATAATGGACTAATTCCAGCCCATTGCCATCTGGCAAATTCAGATCAGTCAGGCAGGCATCATAAGCATGTTGCTGAAAAAGTTTCTTTGCCTGCTCCAGTCCATGTGCAATGTGGGTCCTGATATTGATTTTGGCCAAAGACATTTGCATTAAAGTACAAAGGTCTTCCTCATCATCGACCAATAATATAAGTGCCTGCTGATTTGTCATGATGTTCGAAAAACCTGGTTAATTCTAATAAATAATGGAGCATTCGATTCGAAAACATGCGCCTTGTTGTTGCTTAACATAAGTAAGTTTTGCATGATTAGCCTCACAAAAACTGTGAGATAAATATAATCCTAAACCAGTTCCATTGATTTCGGTACTAAAAAAGGGTTTAAACAATTGTGAAATATCGCGCTCTGCTACGCCTTGACCAAAATCAATGACATCAATCCAGCCGCGTTCTTCTGTGCCATGTACCCGTATAATAATAAAAGACTGCTCTGCTGAATTATGCCTTAATGCATTACGGATCAGATTAATAAGCACTTGACGTAGCTGGAGTTCATCAAAATAAATCCAGATATCCTGCTCAATCTGTAGCTGTACAGCCTGTTTTATATCGATCAGGTCTTCATTTAAAACTTGGGCAAGAAAACCTGATAATCTGATTTTAGCAGGCTCAGTCGGACTGTTACGTGCCATATTCAAGGTATCATGGATAATCTTGTCAATACGTTGTGACTGCCGGTCAATCATGCTAGTGAGCATCTGCAACTGTTCTGGCTGGCTGTCAGCTAATAATTCATTAGCCTGAACAATAGCTGCCAAAGGATTACGAATTTCATGGGCAATACTGGCCGAAAGCTGTCCCAGTGCCATCAGTTTTAATTGTTGTACCTGCTGCTTGATTTTCTGGGCATCCTGCAATATCAACAAGGTTAAAGCTTGATGAGGCACAAGAAGTTTCTGAACCTGTATATCGACACTGTAAGGTGAAAGCTGCGATTCAAACAAGAATCTTTCACCATCTTTTAAGTCACTAAACCGGATAAGCGTATACAGGTCTGGCTGGAGTTTACGTAGAAAATACTTTTCATCAGTAAAAATCGGTGGAATACCTAGTAATGAACAGGCTGCCGGATTATTTAAAATCACCTGCTGCTGCTCATCTAAAACTAAATAGCCTACCTCAATTTGCTCCAAAATAGCCCGGTTAATATTCTGTAGCTGGTTAAGCTCAATAGACTGATAAAAATTCAGATTTTCCAAAAGGCGAAACCGCTGTACAGCAATCTGTCCAATGCCATACATCACAAAAAATAAAAAAGCTAATAAAGCACTATTACTGATACTGTTGAGATGGGAGCTGTTAAAAAAGCTTCCTACTACCTGCTGGTAGATCACACTAATTACAGCAACCAGTGTGATAATTAAAGCAAGCTGCGGCCTGAGTAAAATTGTTGCGGCAAAGACCGTCACCACAAAAAGTAGACTTAAGTGCAGATTGGGTCCACCCAGTGCAAAATTTAGCAGGCTAAAACAGCATACATCTACTATAAACAGTAAAATAAGCTGCTTCGAAATTTCAAAAGGTAGAATTTTATAAAAAATCAGCTGGATACAGCTGATCAGGGCATAACCGACAATACTATAAAAGTACAGGTCAGGATGCTGGTAGTCTTGAGCAACAGTCTCAAGGGTTAGTGCAAAAATAATATTAAGACTAAGTGCTAAAACAAGACGATAAGCACTGTACCACTCTCCCAGACGGTAGATGGTCTGAAGCAGTGAGGCGGGGCGTAGAGGGGCCATCTTTACGCCTATACTTAAGGTTTAATCAAGCCATAGCGGATCGCCAGATGGGTGAGTTTCACGTCACTATCAATATCAAGTTTTTCAAATATACGATAACGGTAAGTATTGACTGTTTTAACACTGACAAAGAGCTTGTCTGCAATTTCCTGAGCACTGATACAGTTCACTACCATCATGGCGACCTGCATTTCCCGTTCAGACAAGGCATCAAAAGGAGACTGCTGTGTATCAGAAAGATAAGAACTGGCCAACTGTTCGGCAATATCAGCACTAAAATACTTGCCTCCTTGCATGACCTTATTAATAGCACGTACCATTTCTGTAATAGGTGCACCTTTAGTGATATAACCTTTGGCACCAGCTTTAAGTAACAAAGACGGGTAAGGTTCCTCAGCTAAACCGCTGACCGCCAGAACCTTGGTTTCAGGGGCAGTCTGTAAAAGACGACGGGTCGTTTCTACTCCGCCAATACCTGGCATGTTCACATCAAGTAAAACTACATTAGGATGAAGCTGCCGGACCAAAGCAATGGCTTCTTCTCCAGACTCTGCTTGCCCGATCACCTGTACATCTGCATGATCTTCTAACATACGACAAATGCCAGTACGTACCAATTCATGGTCATCGACGACTAAAATAGTGATCAACTTGGCTCTCCTTAAACTAAAAAATCATGATTTTTGTTACATAAAGCAAAATTAGCTTGCAATGAAACGACAAAATTAGCAATCCTATCTCTAAAATTGAACGAATAGATATGCACAATTACCTAAGCGATAAAAAGCTACGGGTTTTGTACAAATGTAAGGCATATTTGAGGTAATTAGCAAATCGCGTTTTGCCTCTCCAAGACGAGTATACCGCCGTGAAAAATTCTAAAAAGTCTTTAATGCATGTGCTAAGCATGTCTGTCCTGCTTGGCCTGAGTTCAACGAGCTTTGCAGAACTCATTGTGAACTCCTCTCCGGGAGGCAGTAACTCTGCATCACTTAACTGGTCATCAGAAGATGTCAGCCAGTTTATGAATGCTGATGAACCATCCCCACAAGGTTCTACCAGCGTTACTACCACTATTCGTCAGCAAAATAGTCCAGCAGCCACTCTGAAACCTAAAACGGTTCAGATTATTAACTCAACCTCGTATGTGAACCAACCTTCAGTGAATGCCCGTGCAGCACTGGTCATGGATGCACAAACAGGTGAGGTGTTGTTCAGTAAAAACACCAACACAGCATTACCGATTGCATCAATCACTAAATTGATGACTGCCGTAGTGACTTCTGATGCACGTCTAAATATGTCAGAAGAAATTACTTTGCAACCTATTGATTTTATTGGTCCTAAAAAAGCCAGTTCTACTCTGCGTGCCGGTGACAAAATGAACCGTGCAGAAGTTCTGCTTTTTGCTTTAATGAAGTCTGAAAACCCGGCAGCGGCGGCTCTCGCACGGACCTATCCAGGCGGAAAACCGGCATTTGTAGCAGCAATGAATGCCAAGGCACGCGAGCTTGGCATGCATAGTGCCAAGTTTTATGAATCTACGGGTCTGGATGCACGTAATGTCGCATCTGCCCGTGACTTGGGTATTCTGGTAAGTGCTGCTTCTCAGTACGGCCTGATCCGCCAGTTTTCAACAACACCCACCTATGATTTTAATCTAGGCTACCGTGTGCTTAAATCGAATAATACCAATGCACTGGTACGTAACGGGGGCTGGAATATTAACCTGTCTAAAACCGGATTTATTAATGAAGCAGGCCGCTGTGTAGTTATGCATGCAACTGTAAATCAGCGTCCGGCTATTGTGGTGCTATTAGGTGCGTCAGATACCCAGTCTCGTAATAATGATGCAACCCGTTTATTTAGCTGGCTTAATCAGCTTCCTAAGAATATTTAACCCAAACCTCACGAGCTGATGATAGAATTTAGCTCTTAAGCATATAAAAAGCCCTGTAGAAACAGGGCTTTTTATATTCAGACCAGATTATTTTTCCATATTGGAGAGAATAGAGGTCTTAACATCATTCATTGTGGCGTCAATCGTCAGCATGACCGCATCAGCACATTGCTTGATTGCTGTATCTGGATCTTTCAAACCGTTTCCTGTGACTGTGCAGACAATAACTGAACCTTCAGCAATTTTACCCGCCTTAATATCACGGATCGCACCGCCAATTGAAGCGGCTGAAGCAGGTTCTACAAATACACCTTCATACATCGATAACATACGCTGTGCGTCTAGAATTTCGCTATCTTGCAGTTCATCAAACCAGCCTTCAGAATCACGTACAACTGCTTTAGCATGGTTCCAGCTTTGTGGATTACCAATGCGGATGGCTGTAGCCACAGTCTCTGGCGCAGCTACGGGAGCACCACGCAGGAAAGGAGCAGCACCTGAAGCCTGATAACCCACCATAACAGGTAGGCCTTCAGGCTTAGGTCCAGTAAAGGTATCTGTTACGGCATCATAAATCACTTGCTCGAACTGGTCAGCAGGCTGATTGGCAACAGCTTCAGTATAGCCCATCCAGTGCGCAGTAATATTTCCGGCATTACCTACAGGCAGGCAGTGATAATCCGGTGCGCGGCCAAGAGCTTCTACAATTTCATAAGCAATCGTTTTCTGGCCCTGTAAGCGGAATGGATTAATTGAGTTAACAATAGTTACTGGTGCCTGATCGGCAACTTCTTTCACCAGACGCATACCATCATCAAAATTACCACGGATTTGCATAGTGATTGCACCATACATCATAGCCTGAGCCATTTTACCCATCGCAATTTTGCCTTCAGGAATCAAAACAAAAGCTTTGATACCGGCACGTGCTGCATAAGCAGCCGCAGCTGCCGAAGTATTGCCTGTAGATGCACAGATAATTGCTTTAGAGCCTTCCTCAACCGCTTTGGTTACTGCCATGGTCATGCCACGGTCTTTAAATGAACCAGTCGGATTAAGACCTTCATACTTCACATAAATTTCAACATCTTTACCAATAATACGTGGAATATTCTCAAGCTTGATCAGCGGCGTATTACCTTCGCCCAGAGAAATAGCACGAGTCGTTGCTGAAACGGGCAAACGGTCACGATAACGGTCTACAAGACCGGTATAACGGTTGGCATTAGACATGATGATGTTCCAAATATGAGGTAGAGCTGGTGAGAGGGTTAAACCCTCTCCACCTGATTAACTATCAAGCGATTCTAAACGAATTCGCACGATTTCGCCACGAACGGCAGATAAAGCCTGAATTTTTGCAAGAGCTTCATCCATTTTTGATTCTACAATCGGATCAGTCATGATGACGATTGGAATAATATCTTTAAGGCGCGGTTGCTGCATGATGGCATCGATACTAATACCGTCACGACTTAATATGGTGGTAATATCGGCCAGAACACCAGTCTGGTCTTCAGCATCAACACGGATATAATAGCCTGTAGTCATTTCTTCGCGGCTCAGGATTGGCAGGTCAGTCAATGCCTCAAAAGCCAGCTGCGGAATAGTACCTGCACCATCTTCGGTATAGGAAATGTCCCGCACGATATCAACTACATCAGCCACTACTGCAGAGGCTGTTGGTCCGGCGCCGGCACCGGCACCATAGTACAGGGTAGGGCCAACAGCATTGGCCTGAACCAGTACAGCGTTTTTCACACCATTTACATTTGCAATAAGCTGTTCCTGAGGAATCAGGGTTGGATGTACCCGTAACTCGATACCAGCACTGGTACGACGGGCAATACCCAGATGTTTGATACGGAAACCTAGTTCTTCAGCATATTTGACATCTTGAGCAGTAATCTTGCTGATACCTTCGGTATACACCTTATCAAACTGCAGTGGGATACCGAATGCAATTGAGGCCAGTAACGTCAGCTTGTGTGCAGCATCGATCCCTTCGACATCAAAGGTCGGGTCAGCTTCTGCATAGCCCAGATCCTGTGCTTCTTTCAGTACATCAGCAAAAGCACGGCCTTTTTCACGCATTTCGGTCAGGATAAAGTTACCTGTACCGTTGATGATGCCAGCCAGCCAGTCAATACGGTTAGCAGCTAAACCTTCACGAATTACCTTAATAATCGGAATGCCGCCCGCAACCGCAGCTTCATAAGCGATCTGTACTGCATGATCATCGGCTGCCTTGAACAGTTCATTACCATGTTCGGCCAGCAGCGCCTTATTGGCAGTAACCACCTGTTTGCCATGTTTAATGGCTTCCATGATGACTTCATAGGCCGGATGAATGCCGCCCATAAGCTCTACCACTACATCAACATCAGGCTGACGTACAATTTCAAGCAGATCAGCGCTTTGCTTGACTGTAGCCGGTAAATCCAGGTCAGGACGTGGACGGCGGGTACCGACGTGGGTGATTTGAATTTCTCGACCGGTGCGACGTTTAATCTCAGCAGCGTTTTGTTCTAATAGTTTAAGGGCTCCACCACCCACGGTCCCAAGACCGAGTATCGCCAGACGAACTGGTTTCACGTCACACTCCATACATCATTAAAAACTTGAATAGGCCTAGATCATAGCTAAAAAAACCGCCAGACTCTAGGGTGAAGATTGATTATCTTCACCTATAAAAAATATTTAGGTTTTATATAAAAATTAATTATTTAAGCGTTTTAACAGTTCGTCTGGTGCAAGGTAGCCTCCTAGGTATTCACCCTCACTATTATAAATCGCTGGTGTTCCATTAACTCCCATACGGTGGCCCAATTCATACTGTGCACGAACTGGAGTTTTACAGGTTGCAGCAGGAAGCTGTACTCCCTGAATAGCCTGCTCAAATGCAGCAGCGCGGTCTTTACTGCACCAGATACTTTCCATCGCAGGGAAAAGCTGATCTCCACGTGGCCAGGCAATATAACGTACTTCGATGCCCTTGGCGGTGATTTCATCCATATGCGCATGCAGTTTCTGGCAGTATGGACAGCTAACATCGGTAAATACGTAAATTATGTGCTGGGTTTTATTTTTAGCTGGGTAAACGATCAGATCTTCAGTTTTCAGTTCCTGTAGATAGCGTTTATTCTCAACTGATTGCAGGTTTTCACTCACACTATGCAACTCCTTGTCCCCTAGACGGATCACATCACCTTGAATCAGATATTTACCATCACTGGTGGCATAAACTGACGGCATTCCCTCGAGTGAAACCCAGTACAGGTTTGGCACTTCTGTTGCCTTGACATCAACCACTTTGGCATTAATGTTGGCCTTCTTGAAATGCTGTTGCAGTGTCTTGATCAGACGTTGCTGGGCATTACGCTCGGATAGGTTGGATGCTTCACCTGTTGCAGGAGCAGTTGCAGTTAAGGTATTGGTATTGCCTTGGTTATTCTTGTCATTAGAACAGGCGCCTAGCAGGAGAGTAATACTCATGGCACACGCCATAAAAATTTTCGAACGGGTAAATAACATAGACAACCCTTATTTTAAACATTGTGTTATTTGAAGATGTTTAGCATAACAAAAATATGGGGCGTGAGTTCAATCTTCATGTGCTGTTTTACCAGCTTATTCTCAAGCCCTAGGATGATGAGCTGCATGCAATTGCTGCATACGGATCTGAGCTACATGAGTATAAATCTGGGTAGTGGATAAATCACTATGGCCCAGCAACATCTGCACTACACGAAGATCAGCACCATGATTAAGTAAATGTGTGGCAAAAGCATGTCTTAATGTATGTGGGGAGAGCTCTGCCTGTATACCGGCCTGAAGAGCATAACGCTTGATGGCATACCAGAAATTTTGCCGGCTCATAATCCCGCCATGCTGAGTTAAAAACAGATAGTCTGTGGCACTTTTATAGAGTTGTGGCCGTGCTTCATTGAGATATTTCTCGACCCATTCAATGGCAACCTGTCCCAAAGGGACTAAACGTTCTTTGTTGCCTTTACCGGTAATACGTAAATAGCCCTGTTTCAGATTAATCAGCTCCAGCCTTAAATTTAACAGTTCAGTGACCCGCAGTCCGCAGGCATATAGAACTTCCAGCATAGCCCGGTCCCGCAGTCCTAGTGGAGTATTGATGTCAGGAGCATGCAGCAGGTGTTCAACATCGAGTTCAGACAGATCTTTAGGAAGCGCATGGCCAAGCTTAGGCGTTTTGTGTGTGGCAACCGGATTATCGCTTCGTAATTGCTGTTCACGCATAAATTTGAAAAATGAACGTAAGGCTGACAGTGTCCGTGCAATTGAACGGGGACTTTTGCCCTGTTTAGTGAGTTCAAACAGAACATCAGCAATATCTTCACTGTTCCAGAGCGGTAGCGGAGTAGAGGGACAATATTCACTACACTGGATCAGATCGGATAAATAAGCATTCCGGGTATGCGGACTAACAGTCTGTGCAATTAAAAAATCACGAAAACCCTGTAAAAAACTTAAATGTTCCGGAATCTGCACCGGAGAGGGGATACGTGGTTTTTTATTGAGCATTTAATCTGTTCCAATCCATCTCTTCATTACTGGTCAAACTGTAGTTTAAAACAGGGTGATTGTCGATTTGTGCAGAAAAATAGAATTGAAATCGATCCCTATTTGTTAATTATTCTCATTTGTTTGTTATACTGGCCGGGCAAAAAATATTAGGATTAGATGCGGTGCGTTTATCAGAGCTAAAAGTTAAGCAAACTGCCATCATTACCAAGGTCAACCGGACTTTGGATGGCACTTCAGAGCAGTCTGACCTTGTAGCAAGCCGATTGGAAACCTTGGGCTTTGTTCCGGGAACTCAGGTTCAGGTCATTACTAAAGGGCTATTCGGTGGTGATCCAATCCTGATCCAGATTGGTTTTACCCGTTTTGCCCTGCGTAGAGCCGAAGCAGAGAAAATTGAAATCAGTAAAGAAGGAACACCTGCATGAGTGAGCCCTTACGTGTTGCCCTTGTGGGAAATCCTAACTGCGGAAAAACTTCTTTATTTAATCATTTGACCGGTACCCGCCAGAAAGTAGCTAATTATGCCGGGGTAACGGTTGAACGGAAAACCGGGTTTTTCGAGCTGCCTTCGGGTCAGCAGGTGCGTGTACTGGATTTACCTGGAACCTACAGTTTAAATGCTACCAGTCCGGATGAGGCCATTACCCGCGATGTAGTGCAAGGCAAAATTATCGAAGAAGGCCAGCAGGATGTATTTCTGTGTGTGGTGGATGCAACCAATTTGAAACTGCATTTAGGGCTGGTCATGGAAATGATCGAGCTTGGCCGTCCGATTCTGCTGGTTCTGAACATGATGGATGAAGCACGTCGTCGCGGCATGCAGATCAACACACAAAAGCTCTCTGAACGCCTGGGTGTAAATGTGGTTGAAACTGTGGCTGTACGTAATGCCGGGGTTGAAAGCCTGATCAATTCACTGGATCAGCGCAAGTTTGATGTGCCACATACCGAACTCAGCGGCTTATCAGGCAGTACTCATCAAAAGATCACCCATATTTTAAAAGATGTGGTGAACTATATTGATGAGGAAGATAAACGTACCGACTTTTTTGACAAGATCTTCTTGCATCCAGTCTTGGGGCTGCTGAGTCTTGCCTTGATGATGTTTGTGATTTTTCAGGCGGTTTTTGCCTGGGCTGCGCCCTTTATGGACGGGATCGAAACTTTCTTTGGCTGGCTGGGTGAAACTATCAGTCCTTATATTTCGCAGCCACTTCTCAACAGTTTGGTGGTTGACGGTATTATTGCCGGCGCAGGCGGGGTTGTGGTGTTCTTGCCACAGATTCTGATTCTGTTTTTCTTTATTTTAGTACTGGAAGAGTCTGGATATTTACCTAGAGCAGCATTTTTGCTAGATAAACTGATGTTCAAGGCAGGACTGAGTGGTCGGGCATTTATTCCTTTACTGTCCAGTTTCGCCTGTGCAGTTCCCGGTATCATGGCAACCCGCAGTATTAGTGATCCACGTGACCGTTTAACCACTATTCTGGTGGCGCCACTGATGACCTGCTCGGCGCGACTGCCAGTTTATGCATTATTAATTGCTGCCTTTATTCCGGAGCAGACAGTCTGGGGCTTTATGAATTTGCAGGGCCTGGTCCTGTTTGCTTTATATATGGCTGGTATTGTTAGTGCACTCTTGGTGGCGACCATCATGAAGTTCTTCTATAAAGATAAATCTCAGCATACCTTGCTAATGGAATTACCAAGTTACCGCTTTCCGGATATTAAAAATATCTGGATTGGCTTGCTGGACCGTGGCAAGATTTTCTTGAAACGCGTGGGCGGCATTATCTTTGCACTGTCGGTTCTGCTCTGGTTTCTCTGTACATTTCCGCAGCCACCAGCAGGCGCGACTATGCCAGATATTGACTATAGTTTTGCCGGGATGCTTGGCCACTTGATGCAGCCAATCTTTGCCCCACTTGGCTTTAACTGGCAGATTTGTATTGCCCTGATTCCGGCCATGGCTGCGCGTGAAGTAGTGGTTGCAGCTCTTGGAACCGTTTATGCCCTGTCTGCAACTGATGAAGATGCGGTATCACAGGGACTTTCACAGCTGATCAGTGCAGATGGTAGTGGCTGGTCACTGGCCACCGGTCTGTCTCTTCTGGTATGGTTTATTTATGCCCCGCACTGCCTGGCAACACTGGCAACAGTACGCCGTGAAACCGGTTCATGGAAAACAGTGGCCTTTATGACCACATATCTGTTTGGTCTGGCATATTTTATGTCATTCCTGACCTATCAAATTGCTTCACATTATTTTGCTTAAGTGAAGAGAGGAGGTTGAGATGGTTGAAATGATTATAGTCGCGCTGGTAGTGATCTGGAGCGCAGTGGTTGTCTTCAAAAAGGTCTTCCCAAAAACTGCCAATTCGGTCTTCCTCAGCCTTTCTCGTTTCTGTGAGCAGAAACAGTGGTATACACTGGCAAAATGGTTAAAACCAAAGTCGACCAGTAGTGGCTGTGGTGGGAGCTGTGGTTGTGAGGCCAAACCAGATATGAAACAGATAAAAAATGATGAGGTAAAGCCTATAAAATGGCACTAATCTTTAAATAACAATAACTGCAACTATAAAAAGCCGTCCAAGATGACGGCTTTTTTACGCGCTGACACAAAAAAAATGAGGTTAAAAGCAAAACAGAAAAAGCTTTCAAAATCTCAAAGTGCTACCATTTCGTCAGTTTCTAAATACACATAGATGCGGGGCAAAAATGTTAATACAGCGTGGCGGATTAAAAGTCGTGGCCGGTTTGGGCATCTCGGGCGTATCTGCCGTGAATTTACTTCATGAGCGTGGTTATCAGGTGGCTGTGACAGACTCACGGACCCATCCACCAGGGCATGACCAGATTCCTGCAGGTATCCAGACCAGTTTCGGACAACTAGATACCGAGTTACTGCTACAGGCTGAAGAAATCATTTTAAGCCCCGGTCTCGCGCCACAGCTTCCTGAAATTCAGCAAGCTATAGCAAAAGGAATTCCAGTAGTAGGTGACATCCAGTTGTTGCGCCGCGCCACCGAGGTGCCAATTGTAGCGATTACCGGATCGAATGCTAAAAGTACCGTGACCACACTGATTGGTTTAATGGCAAAAGAGGCTGGGAAAAAAGTCGCAATAGGCGGGAATTTGGGTCGTCCGGCGCTTGATTTACTTAAAGATCAGCCAGAACTGATTATTCTGGAACTATCAAGTTTTCAGTTAGAAACCACTTCACTGTTAAATGCCGAGGTGGCAGTCGTGCTTAACATGAGTGAAGATCATCTGGACCGGCATGGTGATATGCTGGGTTATCATGCAGCCAAACACCGGATTTTTCAGGGCGTTAAAAAAGTCGTCTTTAACCGTGATGATGCCTTGAGCCGCCCTTTAGTTCCTGATGCTGTGCCAGTACAAAGTTTTGGGCTGAATGCACCAGATATGAACCAGTATGGTGTACTGCGTGATACAGACGGTACACTCTGGCTAGCTCGTGGCCGCGAGCGCCTGCTGAAAAGCACAGAAATGTATATCCAGGGTACGCATAATATTGCAAATGCACTAGCCTGTCTGGCTTTAGGTGAAGCTATCGGTTTACCTTTAAATTCTATGCTAGAAACATTAAAAAGCTTTAAAGGCTTGGCTCATCGCTGTGAATATGTCGATACGGTGAATAACGTACGCTATTACAATGATTCTAAGGGAACCAATATCGGTGCAACTCTGGCGGCAATTGAGGGCTTAGGCGCAGCCATAGCACCCCGTAAAGGTAAGGTTGTGGTCATCTTAGGCGGACAGGGCAAAGGGCAGGACTTTAAGGCTCTTCGCGCAGCAGTTCAGCAATATGTCAAAACAGTGGTACTGATTGGTGAAGATGCACTGAAGATTGAACAGTCAATCGAAGGCAGTACTGAAATTCTGAAAGCTGCAACTTTACAAGAGGCGGTACAGCTATGCCATGCCAAGGCAGATGCAGAGGATGTGGTCGTGCTGTCTCCTGCATGTGCCAGCTTTGATATGTTTAAAGGTTATGATGATCGAGGTCATCAGTTTGTTGCTTGTGTAAAAGCATTGGTCTAAAAGAAGAAAGATAAGGAAAGGTCTATGGCTGGGTTTGCTCAGACAACCATTAACAAGGTCCAGCAGTGGTATGAGCGTTGTGCACCACGAATACCGGCTGAAATTACAGCGCGTAATGTTCTGATTTTCTGTGTTGTGGCATTGCTATGTCTCGGGTCGGTGATGGTTGCATCCGCCTCGATGCCCTATGCCGAGTATCTGCATGAAAATCCGTTTCATTATATTATACGTCACGCTCTTTCAATTGTAGTTGCAGCAATTGCAGCATTTCTGACTTATAAAATTGCCCTGAATGTCTGGTTTAAAAATACATTCCCATTATGGCTCATTACTATTGTATTACTAGCCGCCGTGCTGGTCATCGGGACTGAGGTAAATGGTTCTACCCGCTGGATCAGGCTGGGCGGTTTTACTTTGCAACCCACCGAAATTGCAAAGGTAATGATGGCAATTTTTACCGCAGACTATGTGGTGCGCCGTGCTGAAGAAGTGCGAAATCACTGGAAAGGTCTGGTGCGTTTAGGTGCAATCATGGCTATTACTGTAGGCCTGATTGTGGCAGAGCCAGACCTCGGCGCTACGGTGGTTATTGTCATGATGATGCTGGGTATTTTCTTCTTGGCCGGTGCACCGCCACGAACCTTCCTGATCTTTTTAGGCGCCGTAGTTGCAGCAATCGTATTCCTGATCCTGTTTGAGCCTTATCGATTCCAGCGACTGATTTCTTTCGCCGACCCTTGGGCAGATCCGCTCGGTGCCGGTTATCAGTTGTCTAATGCATTAATGGCATTTGGCCGGGGGGAGTGGTTTGGAACCGGACTTGGGCATAGTGTACAAAAACTGTCTTATCTACCAGAAGCGCATACTGACTTCATGCTGGCCGTCTTGGGTGAAGAACTGGGCTTTTTTGGTATTTTTGTAGTCATTGGCCTTTCTTTTACCATGCTTGCCTGCTGTATCAAAATTGGCCATCGTGCATTGCAACATCAATACCTGCGTGCAGGCTATCTGGCTTATGGTATCAGTATTATTTTTCTGCTGCAGATTCTGGTTAATGCTGGCATGAACATGGGCCTTATGCCAACCAAAGGACTAACGCTGCCTTTCATTAGTTATGGAGGAACCTCACTCATGATGTGTGCTGTAATGATCAGCCTGATTTTAAAAATTGATGCCTCTACTCAGGTCCTCAATCCAAACCGTGAAGAATCCAGCTTTTAAATTTTCTAAATCCGGGCATGCTCCAGTACCATGCCCGGCATTTCATGGCCACAATGCAGGCATTTTACAAGTTCTCCTTTAGCCTTTGACAGGGGCAGGAGAGGTATAAAAAATAAGGAAAAATACTGACGTTGCTGCTTCAGTTCATAAGCGCTGCGTGTCCGGCAAACTGGACACACAAACTGTCCATTTTCAACTGTTTTTGTTTTGGGCCCGATACCGAAAATAAAAAACATCTTGCTGCTCCACTGATCTGTTCTGCTCCATTGCAGCTTACTTTTCAGATTCAAGCAATCTTTTCATGTTACAGATAGTGACCATTTAGCATCAAGCTGTGAGGTATGGCCTCAACACTCCACTGGCTAATTGCCTGTTTGAGCATTAAAGAAGGCGTATCCAAATCAACAGCAGGCTGATTTAGAGCATTTAAAGCTTTTTGTAGTAAGACAGAGGGCTGGCTTAAATCCAGTGCTAATGCCAGATTCTGTTTGGAGAGCTTTTGTCCTTGACTATTCATTGCAAGCGGAAGGTGCATATAATGCAGTACAGGATAACCCAGCACTGAACCCAGCCACATTTGCCGGACCGTATTGTCGAGCAAATCGGCACCGCGTACCACGTGAGTAACGCCCTGTAAGTAGTCATCCACTACTACAGCCAGTTGATAGTTAATAATCCCATCACGACGTTTGAGCACAAAATCACCCAAATCATAAGCCAAGTTAGAACAATGCTTGCCTTGCAGTCGATCTGTAAAGCACAGTTCTTCGTCACTTACCTTAATACGGATGGCCTGATGCTCAAATGGCAGATTGAGATGGCGGCAGGTACCTGTATAGATATGATTGGAGCCTAATATTTTACGGGTACACTGGCAGGCATAAACTAGGCCCTGCTTTCGCAATTGTGTCAAAACCGACTCATAAATATCAAGGCGGTCTTTCTGGAAAATAATATGTGAATCTACTTCGAAACCAAAGGCCTCAACGGCACAAAGGATATGCTGTTCACTACCAAGAGAGATTCTCGGGATGTCTGTATCTTCAATCCGGACCAGCCATTTACCCTGTCGGGCTTTGGCATCACAGTAACTGGCCACCGCTGTAATAAGTGAGCCGAAATGTAAAGGGCCGGTTGGCGATGGCGCAAACCGACCCACGTAATGCTCTTGAATTGACATTTTCCTTTGTAAAGAAGAGATCAGAAAGGAATCACTGCTCACAGAATTAGCCGTTATTCTGCTTCTCTTTGATTTCCGCCAGTGTTTTGCAATCAATACATAACGTAGCAGTCGGACGCGCTTCTAAGCGGCGTAAACCGATCTCAATCCCGCAGGTTTCACAGAAACCATAGTCTTCATCTTTAATGGTCTGTAAAGACTGTTCAATCTTGCGGATCAGTTTACGTTCGCGGTCACGGGTCCGTAACTCGATTGCAAATTCTTCTTCTTGGGTAGCGCGGTCATTTACATCAGGCAGGGCAGTATTCTCATCTTGCATGGTGTTTAGAGTACGGTCTACTTCCGACATCAATTCAGCTTTCCACGCTTCTAGAATCTGGCGGAAATGCTCAAGCTGCCCTTCAGACATGTATTCTTCATTTTTTTTAGGCTGATAAGGCGCTATACCAAACAAGCTTGCTGTTGTACCTGCCTCTGAAGTTTTAGCTTTCGGCTTACGGGTACGTTTTGCAGCAGTTTTTTCACTATCTGCAGCTTCTGTATGTTCGTCTAAGACTTGATTCTGGTTGTCATTCGCCATATAGGGCATTCCTCATCATATACGTATATCTATACGCAAAAAATATGGTGATATGCAAGTATTATATCCATCCCCCTAGGGTGAATTTTCCCATCAGGGGCGGTCATCATATAGATATTTTAATTAAGATGATAGTCACACTCTCTCAGACTATCGGCTTAATACTAAATTTAAGGGTCTTAAATTAGCCCAAAATTTAAGAAATGAAAAGTTAATAGCCTGAAATTTCTGTCTCAATTCTGTGATGAAAATCTTTTAAGCGATGTACTTGCGTATCTAACTGGCCACTGCTGTGCAGCTTGAGTATCCGGTAGCCTGGAGCCTGCTCATCTAGCGCAAACTGGTCACTGAGTGGCTTAAACTGAACAGAGGTAGATGGGGTCGATAAAAACTGGATATTATTCCAGATATGGATGGAGTCCTGATGTACATGACCACAAATTACAGCCTGTATATTACTATGCTGAGCCAATATTTCTGTCAATTCCGGGGTATTCTTGAGTTTATGCTGGTCGATCCATCGGGATCGCATCTCGAAAGGGTGATGATGGCAGGCAATTAAGACATGCTGATGCGCATGTTGCTGAAGTTGCTGTTCAAGTGCCTTAAGCTGTGTCTGGCTAATGTGGCCATCTACTCGGCCATCCACTGCACTATTTAATAAAAACAAGCACCAGTTTCCAAGCTCGACAATACCCGGTTCATGATAACTCTGCTGAAACGGAAAATAATCAAGATCATCATGATTGCCTGGAACCTGAAAAAAGGGTATTCCTAAACCCTGCATATAGCTGAGATAACGCTGGTATGTGATGTGTTCGGGTTCCTGGGCCAAGTCTCCTGTATGAATAATCGCATCAATGTGGGGATGCTGGAGAAGAATCTGCTGTATGACTGCATGAAAGCTTTGTTCGGGGTTCATCTGTACAAATTCTTTTTCAGCTTGCCCCATCAGATGCGTATCGGTGATTTGTATGATCACCCAAGTATCTCGATGCTCCATTGAATGAGAGACTATCATCGTTATCCTTCAGTTCTTTATTATTGTGACTACATGCTGCCTAAGCCATTGCAAGGCCATGATGACTGGGGCATTACATAACCGATTCTGCTGAAATAGCGGGTCAATGTCCTGATAGTCCAAAATATGAAGACGAATATTTTCGCCTTCATCGGGCATACCAAAGATTCCTCCGTTTAGATCGAGCTTTGCTTGGGCTGTATATAGGTGAAATAACTCGGAGCAGGCCCCTGCAGAAGGGTAAAAGCTAAAAAGATGTTGCAGGGTGTGAATTTCGCAACCTGATTCTTCAAGACTCTCACGGTACAGACACTGTTCAGCAGATTCACCTGCATCAAGAACACCCGCAATTACTTCAAGCTGCCATGGTGATTCATGGTCATCGACAGCACCAATACGGAACTGCTCAATCAAAGCAAATTTCTGCTGTTCATCATTATAAATCAGGACACCTGCCGCCTCTGGACGATGAATCAGCTCGCGCTGTAATACAGGAGTGTAGGTATTCTCGCCAAACAGGCGATGACGCAAGGCGACTTTCTCGACCTGTATAAAACCTTGGTACACACTTTCACGTGCTTCAATCTTAACATCGGTTGCAGAATAGCTGGCCTGTTCAATGATGGTCATACGTTCAATCAGGATGAAGAAATGTTTACTTCATCCTAACTGAGATTAAGACTTACTCAAATGTTTTTTTAGAAATTTAGACTTTATGATAAAGCTTCTGGCCTGCCTCATGGTAAGCCGCCTTCATCGTTTCAAAGCCTTCTTCTACCTGCTGTGCTATTTCGAGTTCCTGGTTCTTTGCCTGATTCTGAGCATAATCCCGGACATTCTGGGTAATTTTCATTGAGCAGAATTTTGGACCACACATTGAGCAGAAATGAGCTGATTTATGTGCCTCTTTGGGTAGGGTTTCGTCATGCATACTGCGGGCTGTATCAGGGTCCAGACTCAGATTAAACTGGTCATCCCAGCGAAATTCAAAGCGGGCTTTGGATAGAGCATTATCACGCACTTGGGCTCCGGGATGACCCTTAGCCAGATCTGCTGCATGCGCTGCAATCTTGTAAGTGATAATCCCGTCTTTTACATCTTTTTTATTTGGAAGCCCCAAGTGTTCTTTTGGCGTGACATAACACAACATGGCAGTACCGTACCAGCCAATCATGGCAGCCCCAATAGCCGAGGTAATATGGTCATATCCCGGAGCAATATCGGTAGTCAGCGGCCCTAATGTATAAAATGGCGCCTCCTTACATACTTCAAGCTGCAAATCCATGTTTTCCTTGATCATATGCATAGGCACATGACCAGGGCCTTCAATCATGACCTGCACATCATACTCCCAGGCACGTTGAGTCAGCTCGCCTAGAGTTCGTAGTTCATTAAACTGCGCTTCATCATTGGCATCCTGAATACACCCCGGACGCAAGCCATCTCCCAGACTGAAAGAAACATCATAGGCTTTCATGATTTCACAAATTTCATCGAAATGGGTATACAGAAAATTTTCCTGATGATGGGCCAGGCACCACTGTGCCATAATCGAGCCGCCACGCGATACAATACCGGTCAGACGCTGAGCAGTCAGTGGAACATATCGCAGTAATACGCCAGCATGAATAGTAAAGTAATCAACACCCTGTTCAGCCTGTTCAATCAAGGTATCTTTAAAAATTTCCCAAGTCAGGTCTTCGGCTACTCCATTTACTTTCTCCAGCGCCTGATAAATTGGAACAGTTCCAATCGGTACCGGGGAGTTACGGATAATCCATTCCCGGGTTTCATGTATGTTTTTACCAGTTGACAGATCCATAATGGTATCGGCACCCCAGCGGGTTGCCCATGTCATTTTAGAAACTTCTTCATCAATTGATGAGCCCAGAGCCGAATTCCCGATATTGGCATTGATTTTGACCAGAAAGTTACGACCGATGATCATCGGTTCAATTTCTGGATGATTAATATTGGCAGGAATAATGGCCCGGCCTGCTGCTACCTCCTGACGCACGAACTCTGGCGTGATTTCACGTAAATTCTGTGCACCGAAGTTCTGGCCACTATGCTGTCGGGTGTCAACGCCGTGACACTGACGCTGATTTTCACGAATAGCAATATATTCCATTTCTGGCGTAATAATACCCTGTTTTGCATAGTGCATCTGGGTAACATTTTTACCTGCTTTGGCACGACGGGGCTGTGAGATATGGGCAAAGCGGATTTCGGCAGTAGTAATATCTTTTAAGCGCGCCTGTCCGAACTCTGAAGAAAGCTGGTTCAGGACTTCGGTGTCTGCACGCTCTTCAATCCATCGTTTACGTACATCTGGCAGGCCCTGCTTCAGGTCAATCTTGATTCTCGGATCGGTATAAACACCCGATGTATCGTAGACCATAACTGGTGGGTTGTGTTCACCGCCTAGACCGGTTGGGGTGTCGGTCAGACTGATTTCACGCATGGGAACCTGAATGTCGGGACGTGAACCCTGTATATAGACTTTTCTTGAAGCAGGCAAAATACGGGTCAGTTCTTTGGCTTCTTGCTCATGCTGACTAGATAAAGGTAAAGAAGAATGATTCGTTAACTGGTTCATGTACATGATCCTTATGAATGATATCAACGAATCAAGCACGACCAAAAACGGTGGCAGATTTATCCTGTAAGAATAAAAGAAGAGCTTCAGTTTTTAGATGGCTTGATTCCTACGCAGGTCTTAACCTGATCAGGTTCAACGGTACTCATGATCAATTCCTGAAAAAAGGAATTACATGATCTCAGCGAGTAATTACTCGCGCTCCGTCAAGCATGTAAAGATCTTAGCATGGATTTTCAGAATGAACAGCCATGCTTGAAGTAACAATGTAGTTCTTTGGTCTTAATAACTTATACAGACAGCATCACTAAAACAGTCACGATATTGGTCACGTGGGGAGTTGGCATACGGGTCACGTAACTGAACATATTTTTCCAGCTGCCGTAAGGTCAAAATATTTTCCTGTCCTGAAAGACGTTCCGGCGCAGTCAGCTGAACTTTTATTTTCTGATTACGCTGGGCGGGTGACATCTCTACAAATTCTAAAAAGCGTTTGGACTGGGCGGCCAGTTCCGAGTCGCGCTGTTTAGCAACTTGCTGAATCACAGTCAGTGCATCTGGCCGTATAGAAAGCTCACCAGTATAGGTATCAGAGATTGGGGTGTTATTCATACCTTTAAACAGAAATGAGGTATAAAGTGAAAGCAGCAGTCTGGCATCATCTATAAAGCTGCTATTCGGATATTGCTTGACATAGCTTTCCCAGAACTGTGCACGCTGTGCGATTTCATCCCAAGAAATTGTCAGTGCGCCATCACGCAGAGGACTCTGCTGGTTCTGGCTAGCCAGTTTTTCAATAAAGATTCGCTCGGCAGTCGGTAAATAGGGGGCAAAAATCTGTGCCAGATATTGTGGCTGGCGGCGATAACTGAACATGCCTTCTCCACCATCATATAGCTCATAATATACTTTGCCCTGATGCTTGAGCAGGTACTGATCACGCGGTGAAAATTTTTCGGTATAACTTTGCTGTAACGTCGGATGAGGGGACTGGTTAAAAGCATAGTCTTCAAATGCTGTCTGCTGTTCAGGAGTACGCTTAACTGTCAAAAAGCGCTGATACATGGCATTCGAGGCTTTGAGAATCTGTTTTTGCTGTTCAAATTTTAGCTGTGGCAAACAGGTTTTAATTTGTGCATTGACTTGATCTAAGGACTCTACTGTACTTTCCGAATTAATTTTCTGCATCTGTTCTGCCAGGTTCAGGCAGCGGGTATCATCCTGTTGTGGAGCAATACGGGTAGGAGGCGGCGTTTCTTGCTTGGCTGTTTTCTCCATTTCGGGCTTCTGGCAGCCAGCCATAGCTAACACCAGCAGGGAGAGAGAAAGATAAGCAAGAGGCTTCATACGTTTTTTCCTCCAAGGCGGGGGACTACTTGACTCAGGTTGTATGATGCGTGAGCAAGACAACAGCGTACTAAGAGCGAGCAAACTAGCAGAATATGGTTGATGATGATTATCTTTAAAAACCCAGTAAAAGCTGTAGTATTGTTTAAATTATTTGTAAGCAATATGTAGTATGGATTTAGGCAAGATAGCTGGATTTTACTATATTCTTACCCTATTGAAACTGCCTGAAGTCAAGAACTGGGAAAATTTAATAAAAATCATACTTAAACTTGGCTATTCATGAGTAATATGGCATACCTGAAAACTGTCCTGAAAAAGATAGTTCGGTTTTTTGCGGTGTAGATGGGCATTTAAAAAAATGAAGAAAAAAATTTTCCTGAGCCTGTTTTTTCTAACTACAAGTTCACAGCTTTATGCACTTGATCTGGTAGAGGCTTATCAGCGTGCCAAACAGTCAGACCCAAGCTGGCAGGCTAATCTTTACCAGTATCAGGCCGATCAGCTTAATCTGGGTATTGCGCGTACTAATTTTTTGCCGACAGTCAGTGTCAGCGGTAATATTACCCGTAAACATCAGGGAAGTGACCAAAGCAATAGTGTGACCATTCCAGGTTTTGAAAATTTTGGTGATGCCTTAATGTCCTCGACCTCTACCACGAAGCAAATTTCGATTACGGCACGTCAGCCCTTATTCCGTAAAGATGCCTGGGAGGGTTATAAACAGGTACAAACCTCCGTACTGCTGAGTGAAGTACAGTTACGCCAGCGCCAGCAGGACCATATTCTCAATGTGGCTGAGAGTTATTTTAATGTCTTACGTCAGCAGACACTGACCAGCTCTCATTTACAGGAAGAGAAAGCATTATTAGAGCAGCTGGAAATGATGAACGCCAAGTTACGTGAAGGACTGGTTGCCCGTAGTGATGTCAGTGAAGCCAATGCCCAGTACCAAAATGCCCGGGCCAACCGGATTTCAAGTAATGTACAGTTGCTTCTGGCGCAGGAACAGCTTGCACAACTAATTGGGCCATATCAGGAAAGTCTGGCGGTGCTTCAAGAAAATTTTAGCTATCAGCAACCTTATCCGGCTAATTTGCAAGAATGGACTACCTTGGCACAAAATCAGAATCTTTCAGTACAGCAGGCACGTTTGCAACAAAAATATAATGATGACCAACGCCGGATTGAACGGGCAGCCTTATATCCGCAGCTTGAAGCAGTAGCTACCTATGGCTATACCAAACAGTCACCGGAAACACTTATCTCTGGTGATGGTCAGTTTGACCAGATTGGCGTGGAAATGAACTGGAATCTTTTTAATGGGGGACGCACACAACAAAATATACGAAAGGCTACAGTCGATATCCGGCGTGCTGAAGCAGAGCTGGAAGCTGCTGTCCGTAAAAGTACAACTGATGCCAAACAGGCCTACCTGCAGGTTCAAACTGACCAGAATAAATTAGAGGCCCGTAAGGCTGCGATGCAATCATCCGAGCTGGTATCACGCGCTTCACGTGCTCAATATAATGAAGGTTTAAAAACTATAGTAGATGTATTGCTGGCTCAGCGTAATGCTTTTTCTGCCCGGCAGGATTATGTAAATGCACAGTATGATCATCTGATTAATATATTGCGTTTGAAAGCCGCCGCAGGTCAGCTCAATGAACAGGATTTGCAGGAAATGAACAGCTGGCTGGTTGAAAAGTTTTGACAGCTATTCATAAATGAACTGTCATCAAAGTTTCATCATAGCTATGCTTTAATACAAGATGCATCAGAATTTTCTTTTTAGCTGGCTGGAGTCTTTATCTTGAGCTTGAATAACCCTGTATTAAGTCACCATATTTCTTCACAGTTTAATGAAGAACTGCAAGGTGTTACGACTAAATTTATGACTATGGGCGGTCTGGTCGAGCAGCAGGTGGCCAATGCAATACGGGCTTTGCTGGATACAGATACCAATATGGCTATCGACGTACAGTTTCAGGATAACGTAGTAAACCGTTATGAACGGGAAATTGATGAAGGGTTAACCCTGATTCTGGCACGCCGTCATCCGGCTGCGATTGACCTGCGTATGGTGATCGCGATGAGCAAAGCAAATACTGACTTGGAACGGATTGGAGACGAAGCCGCAAAAATCGCCCGTATTGCCCAAAACTTATGTGAAGAAGGCGGATCGCCACGGGGTTATATGGAAACCCGGCATATTGGCAATCAGGTGCGGGTTATGATCCATGATGCACTGGATGCTTTTGCTCGGGTCGATGCTGAGCAGGCGCTTAAAGTACTTTTAGCCGATGCCGATATCGATCGTGAATACCAGTCAGCCACCCGTACCCTAATGACTTATATGATTGAAGATCCACGCCATATTTCCCGGGTACTGAACGTGATGTGGGTATTGCGCTCACTTGAACGTATTGGTGATCATGCCCGTAATATTTCGGAACAAGTAATTTATATTGCAAAAGGACTTGATGTACGTCATACCAGCCTAGATGAAATTGAAGAACACGTACAACGCCGCTAAACAGACGTTTTAAAAAGTGAAAAGGCCCGGGGAAAGTTTCCCGGACCTTTGAGTCAAGAGTAAGGAAAAATCATCACATCCTGTACCCATTGCAATTTTTAATTATTTTTCTATGCTCACCTAGCTTCCTGCTTGGCTACAACTTTAGTCTAATGGAATTAAGTAAATATCGTAGAAGTAAAAATCTGATATCACTGTAAGCTAAAGCTTATACAAGAGTAAGCAAAAAATTAAATATAGAATAAAAAAGTCCCAGACTTTGGGGGAAATCTGGGAACGAAAGAGGAGCTCATTCAAAATTTCACTTATGCAGAATTCATCAGAGCTTTATATAAGTTTTCTTAAAATCAGTATAAGAATTTCAGGTTTATTACTCATTATAGTTCATGTGTTTTGATGTGAAGGGCATGTAAATTAAGTTAATATAGTGTAATTAATTGCTTTAAAAATAAGCTTTGTCTTTATTTATTAAAAGTATAAATTGAACAACAATATCTTGACCCACTCTAAAGTGGGTCAAAACAAAGATTAATTTTCTGGTTTCCAGCCCTCAGCTTTTTCTACACTTGCATCATTACTGAAAAATTTTTCACGTTGCTCTT
This sequence comes from Acinetobacter radioresistens DSM 6976 = NBRC 102413 = CIP 103788, assembly GCF_006757745.1. Classification (NCBI taxonomy): domain Bacteria; kingdom Pseudomonadati; phylum Pseudomonadota; class Gammaproteobacteria; order Moraxellales; family Moraxellaceae; genus Acinetobacter; species Acinetobacter radioresistens. Next base: position 226,687 of record NZ_AP019740.1, read on the forward strand.
CAAGAAATTTTTTTGCGTCGGGTTCAAATACATTCAAACGCTTTTCATTAATGAGGGTGGTCTGGTGCTGTAACCATTCCTGCCAAGCCTGTTTAGAAACCGTGTCAAATAGTTCCTGACCTCTAGCGCCGGGGAAGGGCGCAAATTCTAACCCTTCCATTTCTTTTTGATATTTACGGCAAAACACCTGTCGAGACATATCAATACTCCAAAGTTAAGATATAGCGTTTAAGCATAAAGCTTTTCTAAACGCGCATGCGCACGATCAATAGCTGCTTCTACTTGAGCCGGGGCCGTACCGCCAATATGGTTACGCGCATTTACTGAAGCTTCCAGAGTTAGTGCTTTTTCAAATACATCTGCCTGAATCAGGTCAGAGAACTGTTGAAGCTGTTCAAGGCTAAGTTCAGAGAGATCTTTACCTTCCTGAACGCCCAGAGCCACTGCTTTACCTACGATTTCATGTGCATCGCGAAAAGCGACTCCATTTTTTACCAAGTAGTCCGCAAGGTCTGTTGCAGTAGAAAAACCGCGAAGGGCTGCTTCACGCATGATATCGATATTGGGTACCAGAGCTGGAATCATGTCAGCAAATGCCATCAATGAACCACGTACGGTATCAATTGCATCAAATAATGGCTCTTTATCTTCCTGATTATCCTTGTTGTATGCTAATGGTTGGCCTTTCATTAGGGTCAACAGGCTCATCAGGTCACCATAGACACGACCGGTTTTACCACGTACCAGTTCAGGGACATCGGGATTTTTCTTTTGTGGCATGATTGAAGAACCCGTACAGAAACGATCCGGGATATTAACGAATTTGAACTGTGCTGAAGTCCATAGAATCAGTTCTTCGGACATGCGTGATAAATGCATCATGATTAAAGATGCAGCAGCATTAAATTCAATCGCAAAGTCACGATCCGATACGGCATCTAACGAGTTTTCAGCAACTGTTTCAAAACCCAAAAGTTCAGCCGTATATGCACGGTCAATTGGATAAGTTGTACCAGCAAGTGCCGCAGAACCTAATGGCATGCGATTAACGCGCTTGCGGCAATCAATAAGACGTTCAGAGTCACGAACCAGCATCTCAAACCAGGCCAATAAATGATGACCAAAAGTCACAGGCTGTGCGGTTTGTAGATGGGTAAAACCGGGCATGATGGTTTGGGTATTTTTAGCTGCCAAACCCAAAATACCTTTTTGTAATTTTTCCAGCAGATCTAAAATGGCATCAATTTCATCACGGACATAAAGACGGATATCAGTTGCGACCTGGTCATTACGGCTACGGCCGGTATGGAGTTTTTTACCTGTAATGCCGATACGCTGGGTCAGGCGTGACTCGATGTTCATATGTACATCTTCAAGGTCAATGCGCCACTCAAAATTTCCTGCCTCAATATCTGCTTTAATGGCAGTTAGACCTTCAATAATGTCATCACGTTCCTGTTCGGTCAGTACCCCTACTTTGGCAAGCATGGTCGCATGAGCAATTGAACCGGCAATATCCTGTTTATAAAAACGTTGGTCAAATTGTACAGATGCGGTAAATTCAGCCACAAAAGCATCGGTAGCTTCGGAAAAACGGCCGCCCCACATACCGGAAGTCTGATTCTGGGCAGGCGTATTGGAGGAATGAGAAGATGTGGTCATGTCGGCTCAGCAAAATAAAAAAGAGTATAGCAAATTCAACAGCGCTTGCCGAAGCACAGCGTGATAATTCCGCAATACCATCAATAAATAACCGGAATAATTTATATTCTTTTACAAAGCGTGGACGCTGGCAATATCTAATCGAATTATTTCTGGTCAGTACGCTGTTGTCACTGATCCTTATTCTGGCAAAAGCGGGGACATGGCAAAACCTTCAGCTTGACCAATTGGCACAGTACATTTTTTTTATTCAATGGGTAGTATTGTGTTTTACTGCTTTGGTAGATACCTGGCAAAACCAGTTCAGACAGCTCAACCATTTTTATGCCTTACTGTTCGGTTTTCTGCTACTTCAGTGCATTGTTCTGGTATCTACCTTCAGTCTGAATATGCTGAACTATTGGGGTAGTCATTTGAGCTGGACGGGAATAGATTCCGATATTTCATTTAAAGATATAGGTTTAAATCTCAGTTTTGGGATATTGATGGGAGTTATCTTTCTACGTTATCTGTATATGCGGGAGCAATGGTTCAGACAGCAAAGTAGTGGATTAAACGCCCGTATACAGGCCATGCAGGCACGTATTCATCCGCATTTTTTATTTAATAGTATAAATAGTGTAGTAAGTCTCATCAGTACAGACCCTGACAAGGCTGAAACAATGCTGATCAGCTTGTCTAAACTTTTTCGTGCCAGCCTGCAAGACCTCAAGCTGGTCAGCTTACAGCAGGAAATTGATTTGTGCCGGCATTACCTTTCAATTGAGCAGATGCGTCTGGGTGAACGGCTCCAGGTAGAGTGGAAAATAGAAAATACTCACTCTTTAAATCAGGTTTATATTCCACTTCTGACCTTACAGCCTTTGATTGAAAATAGTATTTTCCATGGAGTTGAAAGTGTCTATACTCAAGGTACCATCGGTATACTGGTTGAAATACTTCAAAATCAAGTTACTATAGTCATTACCAATCCTTACTCTTTAGATAAAATAACATTACGTAAAGGTCATGGTATTGCTATACAAAGTGTACGGGAGCGGTTACAGGCCTATTTTGGACAGTCTGTACAGTTTCAAACTTTTGCCGGTGAGGGGATTTATACCACTATCGTGCAGTACCATTATAAATAAAAGAATAAAACCAGAGTCCAGATCAACATATATAAATTAAATGAAGTTGGTCTAGACAAGGAGAAAAAATGGATATCCTGATTTGTGATGATGAGCCATTGGCCGTCGAACGCTTATCTCGTCTGGTTACCCAGCTCGGGCACCATGTAGTCGCTACAACATCAAGTGGTCAGCATACGATTGCACTGGTCCAGCAGTATCAGCCTGATGTTGTATTGCTTGATATTCAAATGCCGGAAATGGATGGTTTGCAATGTGCTGAACAGCTAAACCAGCTGGACCTTATGCCGGCGATTGTCTTTTGTACGGCTTATGAAGATCATGCATTGGAAGCTTTTAAATCAAGTGCGGAAGGTTATCTGCTCAAGCCCATAGAGGTCAGTGAGCTGCAGCAGGTTCTGGACAGGCTGACCCGTTTGAACCAGGCACAAATGTCGGGCCTGAAGCAGAAAGATATAGATACGGCAAAATTACAGCGTCAGCAAATTACTGCAAAAAGTTATCGGGGTGTTGAGCTGGTGCCTGTGGAGAATATTTACTATTTTTTAGCTGACCAGAAATATGTCACAGTACGTCATAAACATGGCAGCATTTTGATTGATGAGACCTTAAAAGAACTTGAACAGGAATTTTCGGAGAAGTTTATCCGGATCCATCGTAATGCACTGGTATCTGTTGACTATCTGGATGGGCTTGAGGTTGTGACTTCCGGACAGTATCAGGTACGCTGCCGTGAACTTGACGAGCGGCTGGCCGTAAGCCGTCGCCATTTACCTGGTCTGCGTGAGCGGATACAAAAGCTTTAAAGAACTAAAATAGGACGGTTTTATCGGCTTTGGACGATAATTTACTTGCATTTTTAGGGGATCACGTTAAGTTTAAAGGGACTTTTTAACGCCTGAATTATGATGATGACCTTAAAAATTGCAACCCGTAAAAGCCCTCTAGCGCTCTGGCAAGCTGAACATATTCGTGCCCGTTTGCAGGAACTTCACCCTGGCTTGACGGTAGAACTGGTCACGTTTGTAACCCAGGGCGATAAGATTCTTGATACTCCTCTGGCAAAAATTGGGGGTAAGGGCCTGTTTGTAAAAGAACTTGAAGCTGCCTTGCTGGATGGGCGTGCTGATTTGGCAGTGCACTCGATGAAAGATGTGCCTATGCATTTGCCAACAGGGTTATCGTTACCTGTGATCTGTGAACGTGAAGATCCATGTGATGCTTTTGTTTCAAATCGTTTTGAAGGCTTTGAGCAGTTACCAAAGGGGGCAACAGTCGGGACGTCAAGTTTACGCCGTAAAACCCAGATTTTGAAAGCCCGTCCAGATCTGAATATTCTCGATTTACGTGGTAACGTGGGTACCCGTCTGTCTAAACTTGATGCAGGTGAATATGATGCGATTATTCTGGCTAGTGCTGGTTTGAAACGTCTGGGATTGAGTGAGCGCATTAAACATACCCTGTCTCCGGAATTAAGTCTGCCCGCTGTTGGGCAAGGTGCGCTAGGACTAGAATGCCGTACAGATGATCAGGCCATACTTGATCTGATTTCTCCACTTCAGCATGAGCAGACAAGTATATGTGTACGGGCAGAGCGAGCATTTAATAGTCATTTGGAAGGAGGGTGTCAGGTTCCGATTGCTGCTTACGCGACTCTGGAAAATGGCCAGCTCCAGCTTGAAGGCCGTGTAGGAAGTGTGGATGGCTTAATATTACTTTCATCTCAAGTTTCAGGACAGCCGGAACATGCTGAACAGTTGGGGGTTGAATTGGCAGAAAATTTATTGTCACAAGGTGCTGGCGAGCTGCTAAAAGCCCTTTATAAGTAAGTTTTATGCTATTTATTAATACCCGCCCGCAAGAACGCAGTCAGGCATTAAGTCTTGCCTTACTGCAAGCAGGTCATCAAGTACTTGAGTTGCCTTTACTTGAACTAACACCAACTGCTTACTCACTCCAGCTACAACAACTCTATCAGAATCTGCCATTCTGTCAGGTAATTGTGGTAGTGAGTCCTGCAGCAGCAGATATTGGGATGCAGTATCTTCAGCAAAGTGGCATCAGCCTGAACGATTTAAGACAATTACAATGGATAGCGGTAGGCCAAACTACAGCTGAACACCTGAAGCATTACAGTATTTCCAGTCAGGTCCCTAAACTTGAGACCTCAGAGGGGATGCTTGAGCTTGATGTATTCAGACAATTTAATGACCTGCACAGTGTAGCATTCTGGCGCGGAGAGGGGGGGCGCCAGTTTATGATGCAAAATCTGCATCAGCAGGGAATAAAGGTTTTAAACTTTATTTTATACGAACGGTCCTGCCCGACACAAAGCATTCATGATTTTTCTAAAGTTGCAGCACAGATTATACAATACGGAAATCAGGTGCTGGTCCCTATTACTAGTGAAGCCAGCTGGTCTAACTGGCTGGATTTATGCCAGAATCAGCAGTCTGTTTTGCAGCTATGTCATTATCTGGTGCTGGGAGAGCGTTTATATCAGTTGATACACGGTTATAAAATCCAGCATCAGGCCAAATTTCAGGTTTCAAAAATAGAATATTTAAAACCTGAGGTCATACTCCAGTATATTGCAGAGTTGCAAGGGAAATTATGAGAAAGTTTTTATTCTGTATAATCATTCTGGCGTTGGCTTGGTTGGCAAAAATTAGTTATGACCTGTTTCAGGTTTCCCGCCAATTACCGGAAGTAGAAGTTAGTTTGCATCGAACTGAGCAGCTCAATGCAAGCCTCAACGACCAGGTAGTAGCTCTGCAGCGCCAGATTAGCCAGATAGCAGTGACTACCTCCACTAATCCCTCTCAGTCTCCCCAGCAGCAGTCAAGTCCAGACGTTTTAGCAGAATTTAGCCCGGTCGCATTAATTGGTGAACGTTTAGAGCTGGTTCAGTTTGCTGTCCGGCAGCAGCAGTATGTGTATGCGCTGGAAAAATTATCAGAACTGGATCGTGATTTACATGGCTATGTACTGGCACCTGAACTCAAACAAAGTCTACATCAGGTGATTCATACAGATCAGTTAGCGATTCAACAGTTCGTGCAGGCTAAAACTCGGCAACAAGAATCTTTAGATGCACTGTTGTTAGAAACTGACCAGTTACTGAAGCAGGCCATACAGCAAAATAATTTAAGTCCTGCCAAGATTCAGCCGCAACATTTCTGGCAGCGCTGGTTGCAGATTGAACCAGTTCAGCGTCCAGGAGCTATATTGATGAATCGGCAACTGGTTCTCAAAGAGGTACAGCTAAGGCTGTTACTGGTAAGACAGTCACTTATGCAGGGGCAATATGCAGAATACCAGCAGGGCCTGGATGATGTAATTAAACAGCTGAATCAGCTACCCGACTATGACAGCCAGCAGTTAAAAAAACGTTTAATGAATATGAAGTATCTGCCAGTCATACCAAATCCGAAACTTGGTGCTATGACATTACTGGGTTAAGGGGGCAGTATGAAACAGATTTTTCTTGCTTATACACTGGTTAGCTTACTGGTTTTGGCCTTATTAAGTGTACTAAGTTATGGCTACGGTGCTGGTTATGTTTATGTGCAATGGCGCAACTGGCAAATGCAGACCAATTTATGGATATGGCTAGCTTTACTGGCAATATTCGGTTTGATTATCCAGCTGGTCTGGCTACAACTAAAACGTTATCTGGCTCGGGAACAGCGTAAAACAGAAACTGTACTTGACTTCAAAACCTTACATCCTTACGAGCAGTTGGGAGTGATTTGGCTGTTACAAGCGGAACAGGATCAGCAGTTATTTATTCAACGGGTCTTTTCTCAATCAGGTCTATTAAGAGGAGTGATTGAATCACGCTTATTCTTAGGTAATGCCGAGACAGACCTTGCATTGAAAAGCTTGAATCAGGCATCTCCCCATGCATTTGAACTGGCAGAGCTACAACGGATTGAAATCTTTTTGCATCAGCAAGATCCTGAACAGGCATTAACTCATCTTGAATTTCTGAGTCAACATGCTTTGTCTCCCTGGTTACAACAAGTGGAAAGTGCCTATCAATACAGGATTAATGAGCTCTGGGGGGAATTCGCAGTTCAGTATCCATGGCTCTACTTGCGCTCCAGAAAATATGGTCACTTAAGTCACGACTATAAAGAACAGTGGCTACAGCAACTGCTGGGCCAGTTTGACCAAGCAACTCTTGATGATCTGCAAGCATTGCAGCAACGTTATTTGGACATGGCAGGTCAGATACAGAACCGTACACCTGATATTCAGATTCTATGGCTTAAGTTACTGGCACGTATGCCTGAAATGAGTCAGCAGCATGAATCACTAGCCAATTTACTGCTGGCTGATAATTTTGATCAAGATGTTTTCTATTTATGGTTTCAGCAACAATTACTTAAGCAGCAACCTGACTATGAATATGTCGAGCAGCGTATTTTATTTTTAGAAAACAAGTACCCAAGTATCCCTATATTAAGTTTTGCAAAATGGCACATATATCAAGCAACTGACCGTGCATTGGAGGCAGAGCAGTTACTTGAACTCTATCCAGATAATATATTGATGATTTATTTAAGGATCAAAACAGTATTTAAAGGAAATGAGGATTTAATTCAGCAATTAAATCTGATTTTTGAAAATGACGCTAATTTTATGCAGTTAAAGATTTAAGGAATTAATATGACCAAGTTAACAGATTACCCAGTAATTTATGAACAGAATGTTGCTTGGGGAGATATGGATGCATTTGGGCATGTCAATAATGTAATTTATTACCGTTATATAGAAAGTGCCCGTATTTGTTATCTTGATAGCTTGAATATATTCAAGCTTGATATTAATACTGTTGTGGCTTCAAGCCAGTGTAAATACCTTAAACCGGTATTTTATCCAGATCAGTTGAAAATTGGCGTCAGGGTTGAAGAGATTAGGAATAGTGCCTTTCGCATGAATTACCTGATATGGAGTAGTGCCCAACAACAAAATGTCGCTTTAGGAGAAGCAGTAATTGTTTGCGTAGATAAAGAGAATATGCAAAAGACACTCATTCCTGAAATAATAAGAGAAAAAATCATTAAGATTGAAAAAACTGTTAAGCATGATTTAAATAACCGATGATTAGTTTTATTAAATAAAACCTCCTATTTCATATTAATTTGGCTATGTTGAGTTATTGTTATTAATTTAATTAAATAGTCTTGATAATTGTATTTAAAATACATAATATGAGTTTGAATATTAATTCAAATAAATATGATTAACCTGTGTTGCGGAGCCAATATTAATGAAGCCAGATATTAGTGAACTTTCGGTAGAAGATCTCAAAAGATTACAGCTTGAAGCCGAAGCATTAATCGCCAGCAAAAAAGATCAAGCAGTAGATGAAGCTTATGAACAGGTTTTAGAAATTGCTGAAAATGTGGGTCTGACTATTGAACAGTTGCTAGAATTTGGAGCGCAAAAGCGCAAGAAAACAACACGTAAATCAGTAGAGCCACGTTATCGTAATACTGAAAATCCTGAAGAAACTTGGACAGGACGTGGTAAGCAGCCACGCTGGTTAGTAGCAGCCCTTGAAAAAGGTGCAAAACTTGAAGATTTTCTGATCTAAGTTTCATCGAACTGTCATTCGACTGCCTTAGAATGTTAAAAAAGCCAAGCATGAATGCTTGGTTTTTTTATAGCAGTGAATTGGCGAGGTAGAAAAATTATGCATAATGGGACGCAGGGGAGAAATATAGTTATAGGAAAAAAATTAAATGTTGGTTATTGCTGAATGAATAAAAGAACGAAGCAATTAACGTGGTGGATATTTGCAGTCCTGGCGTTTTTATTATTTGTAGTGTTACAGATACCTGCTGCCTGGATTATTTCAAAATTTTCAAAAGATAATCAAACCTTGCAAAATGTCAGCGGTAATATCTGGCAGGGCCAGGCAGACTGGCATAAAGATAAATTGCGTGGATCAGTCAGCTGGAAAACCAGGCCTCTCGACTTATTGCTATTACGCTTGGGAGCAGACCTGGAAATTCATAGTGCCAATACAAAGCTAAATGGTACAGTGGCCTATGGTTTAGGTAAAAAAATAATTATTCAAGAGATGAAGGGCCAGATAGCGCCAGAAACCTTAAAGACCTTAGTAGACTGGCAATGGCCAGCCAATAGTATTCAGCTTCAAAATATTAATTTACGTTATCAGAAAAATGATGGCTTTAGCGATGCAACTGGCCAGCTGCAATGGGCAGGCGGACAACTCCTGTATAGCTTGGGCTCACGGCAGGACCGAATGAATATACCCTCTTTAAAAGGAGAGATTCAAGACGACGGTGGAAAGCTCATCTTTAATATACAAGATCAGCGTGGACAGAAAATGGCAAATCTGGTTCTTGACCCGGACATGATGCTGGATGTGCAACTAACCCAGCGTCTACTCTTGAATGTCCCTTCTTATGACGGTAAAGCTGGACTTGATACCTATGTGATTAGCTCCCGTCAGCCTCTATTACGGGGCAACTGGTGATGAAAACCTATCTGAATAAACTCCAGGATATTTCCTGGTCTAAACTGGACCGGGCTGGACCGTTCGTGCTGGCATTATTAATTCTGATCTTTTGCTGGAAGCTGGCAGCGTTGTTCTGGTGGGTGGTAGCACCGCCACAAGGTATACAGTTTGAGCGCGTCATGCTGGGCTCACAGCAGCCACAAGTTCCAAATATTTCTTCATTTTCCCTGTTTTACGAACCAGGTCAAAGTGCTGCGGCGAATACATCTGCTGAAAGTTTAAATATAGAGTTGCAGGGTGTGGTCATTGGTTATCCAAACCGTTATTCCTCAGCTGTAATTAAAGTAGACCAGATTGCAGAGCGTTATCGGGTTGGAGAAACCATTGCTAATTCTTCATTTCAATTGGCAGAGGTTTACTGGGACCGGGTGATATTGCGTCAACCCAATGGTACATCTCGTGAAGTTCAGTTTAAAGGAATTGAAAATGGCCTGAACCAGCCGATTGTGCCACCCGCTGACTCTGCCACTTCGGCAGCTCCTTCGCCATCACCTGCAAATTCTTCTCAATCTGCTTTAGGACAGGCGATACAAAAAATTCAGGAAGACCGTGAACAATATTTGCAGGAAATGGGTGTAAGCTCGACCGGTAACGGTTATGAGGTCACCAGCCGTACACCGGCCGCATTGCGCAGTAAGCTGGGTTTACGCCCAGGTGACCGGATTATGTCTGTAAACGGTCAGCCTGTCGGCCAGGGACAAAGTGATATTCAGTTACTTGAACAAGCCAGACGTGAAGGGCAAGTCAGAATAGAAATAAAACGTGGTGATCAGGTGATGACCATCCAACAAAGTTTTTAAGTGGGGATACCTCACAGTAGTGTTAGGAAAAATAACAGGCTATGGCTTTATTACAACATCATCGTCCACTTTGGGCTTTAGTGGCTGCAGCACCAGTCATCGCTGCTATAAGCACTGCAGCCTATGCACAAACCTGGAAAATTAATCTGCGTGATGCAGACCTGACTGCTTTTATCAATGAAGTTGCCGATATCACAGGGAAAAATTTTGCAGTTGATCCACGGGTCCGCGGAAATGTGACGGTCATCTCTAATAAGCCACTCAATAAAAATGAAGTTTATGATCTGTTCCTGGGTGTATTAAATGTCAACGGTGTAGTGGCAATTCCATCAGGGAATACTATTAAACTGGTTCCAGATAGTAATATAAAAAGCTCAGGTGTTCCTTATGATGCACGACGTAATGCACGTGGTGATCAGGTGGTCACCCGGGTAATCTGGCTGGAAAACACGAATCCTAATGACCTGATACCAGCTTTACGTCCATTAATGCCACAGTTTGCACATCTTGCTGCAGTGGCAGGAACAAATGCTCTCATTGTCTCTGATCGTGCCAGTAATATTGCGCAATTAGAAACAATTGTCCGCAATCTCGATGGTACCGGGCAAAATGATATTGAAGCAATTAGCTTGCAGTCGAGCCAGGCAGAAGAAGTGATTGGACTGTTGGAGTCCATGAGTTCAACGGGCGCTGCTAAAGATTTTAGTGGGGCACGGGTAAGAATTATGGCAGATAACCGGACTAACCGTATTTTGATTAAAGGCGATCCGGCGACACGTAAACGTATCCGGCATATGATTGAGATGCTGGATGTACCCTCAGCAGACCGTCTGGGGGGACTTAAAGTATTCCGCTTGAAATATGCCAGTGCCCAGAACCTGTCCGAGATCCTGCAAGGACTGGTGACCGGGCAGGCAGTAAATAGCAACAATAATTCAAATAATTCTGGTTCCAGTAATTCTATTAATAACCTGACTAATAATACTGGCACTAATAATCAGGGCGGCACTGGCTCTGGAATTTCTACACCGGGTATTAACCTCAACGCTAACACTAATTCCGGGCAAAATCCGATCAGTAGTTTTAATGCCAATGGGGTTAGCATTATTGCGGATACTAACCAGAATGCTCTGGTAGTTAAGGCTGATCCCCAGCTGATGCGTGAAATTGAATCAGCAATTCAGCAATTGGATATACGTCGCCAGCAGGTTCTGATTGAAGCTGCAATTATTGAAGTTGCTGGTGATGATGCAGATCAGCTTGGAGTGCAGTGGGCACTCGGTGATATCAGCAGTGGAATTGGCTTGGTTAATTTTACAAATGTAGGAAGCAGTCTCGCCAGTCTTGCTGCTGGTTATCTGGCTGGTGGTTCAGCACTTGCTAATGCAGCCAGTAATTTAAGAGGTTCATCACTTCTTTTAGGTGACTATCGTGAAGGTGCTGATGGCTCACGACGTTTGTATGGCGCCCTGATTCAGGCCTTAAAGGACAATACCAAGTCTAATCTGTTGTCCACACCCTCTATTGTTACCATGGATAATGAAGAGGCTTATATCGTTGTCGGCCAGAATGTCCCATTTGTTACCGGTTCAGTGACAACAAATGCAAATGGTGTAAATCCTTATACAACTGTGGAACGTAAAGATGTTGGTGTGACTCTAAAAGTTATTCCACATGTTGGTGAAAATGGTACTGTCCGGCTGGAGGTGGAGCAGGAAGTATCAAATGTACAGCCTAATAAAGGACAGGCTACAGACTTGGTTACCAGTAAACGTGCAATTAAAACAGCAGTCTTGGCTGAACATGGTCAAACAGTCGTACTCGGTGGACTAATCTCAGATAATTCTATTTACAGTCGACAGGCTGTACCGGGTTTGGGGGCTATCCCGGGCATAGGCCGCCTGTTCCGGTCTGACAGTAACAGTAATGAAAAGCGAAACCTGCTGGTATTTATCCATCCGACCATTGTCGGCGATGCTAATGATGTACGCCGATTAACGCAACGCCGTTATGATCAGCTTTATAGCTTACAGCTGGCTATGGATAAAGACGGGAATTTCGCCAAATTGCCTGAAAATGTAGAGGATGTCTATCAGCAACGTTTGCCGGTTCCTGCTACCTCTGATAAACCTAATGTGTACAAGCAGCTTTCTTCAGGGGGCGTTACTCCTGTGGTAAAGACGACTCCTGTAGCAATTGAACCTGGTATTGGACAACGTAGTGTAGCTTTGCCTCAACCGGAGGTAGAACGTACTAAAAATACAGTAACTACAACTACTCTGCGTCCGGCTTCTTAACAGACAAGGCACGGAACATGAAATAAGGCATGTTATGATATAAAAAAATCACAAGAGATGAGTTTATGACTTGGAAATTACAAGCAATTACAGGTGATATTACGGGGCAGGAGATCAGTATTACCCATGACATGCTGGTGGGCCGGCATCAGGACGCTGATGTATTGTTACAGTCTGCGGAAATCTCCCGCCGCCATGCTGCCCTGTTGTTAAAAGATCAGGGACTTTGGGTACAAGACCTTAATTCATCCAATGGCACTTTTGTTAATAATGTCAGGATTGACCATGAAACCTTGCTAAAAGATGGTGACATTCTGCAATTTGCCAGCCTTAAGTTCTCAATTTTGGCACCTGTAGCAGATGCAGTGCAGGATGATGAGCCAGAAGTTGAAATGGAGCCAGTGGTTGAGTCTACCGAGTCAGTTGTGGTTGAAAAAACTGCTGCAGAGCAGATGAACGAGCAAGGTATGCCGAGCCTGACTGAACGTGCAGAAGTTCCGGTTAGCCGTGAAGGGATGCCGCAGCGAGTAGATATTCCTAAGCCAGCGCCAATTCCTGAAACTGCCCAGCCTAAAGTGCAGCCGGAACCTCAGTCCGTGCCACTGGAACAGCCTGTATCACGTGTTGCTGAAGAAAAAGAGCAACAGAAAAATGCATCAGTAGGCTTAATGACAGTGATCATGCTGATTATTCTGGCAGTAATTGCATGGGTATTCTTTAAATAATTATATAGTCACATTCATGGGCATGCTCGCATGCCTTTTTATCCGGATAAAAAATATGACAGTTGCTCAACTTACAACACGCAATTTAATCCTGTTTGATCTGGATGGAACGCTGGTAGACTCAGCCACTGATCTGTTTAGAGCGATGAATATTAGCTTAAATACCCTGCAACTCCCGATGGTTACAGAACAACAGATTCGGCAATGGGTAGGTAAAGGTGCATCTAAACTATGTGAAGACGTATTACTTAATCTTCTGGGTGAAGTTGAACCGAGTCAGCATCAGCAGCTCTACGCAGAATTTTTAGAAGTATATGCTGCTGGTATTTGTGTGGACAGTAAGCCATTTCCTGGGGTATTTGATTTTCTTGACTATGCCGTCCGGCAAGATATTACTTTGGCTTGTGTGACCAATAAACCACAAAAACTGGCTGAAGCCTTACTCTATGAATTAAGGCTGGACCAGTATTTTAAATTGGTGGTCGGTGGTGATAGCTTGGAACATAAAAAACCGCATCCTCTACCTCTACTGCACTGTATGGATGTTCTCAAGAGTAATACGAAACAGACACTATTAATTGGTGATTCAAGCAATGATATTGAGGCAGCACGCCGTGCAGGGGTTGATTGTATTGTCGTAAGCTATGGTTATAATCATGGTGAAGATATTCATGACTCGGCTCCACAGCAGGTCGTAGATGATTTAAGAGAATTAATTGATCATTGAAAAAGTTTAGAAAGTGAAGGATACAACAATGGACGACAGTATGGTTTTTCGATGGCGACATAACATAGCTTTAAAGCCTGATGCCTAACTTACCGAAAAACAATCAAGAGTCCCTGTATGACCACCCTAAACCAGTTTGAATCACTTAAACATGCCGGCTATAACCTGATCCCTGTTTACCGTCAGCGCCTGGCAGATACCGAAACTCCGCTGTCCGTATTTGCGCGTTTAAAACACCATAGTCAAGCTTATCTGTTTGAATCAGTTGAGGGGGGTGAAAACTGGGCCAGATATTCAATGATTGGCTTGGGTGAATCTGTAGTATTTTCTTGTAATGAGGGAGAACTCACTGTAAAAGCTGCTGATGGCCAGCTTACCACCCAAATGTGTGATGATCCATTCCAGTTTATTCGAGACTTCCAAGCTCAGTTTAAAGTACCTGATGCGCAGTTGTTACCTGGATTGCCCGGTTTTACAGGAGGGCTAGTCGGTTATTTTGGCTATGATGCAGTGCGCTATATTGAACCCAAGCTCAATAATATGCCGCAAGCAGATCCAGTGGGCTTGCCAGATATATGGATGATGCTGTCAAAAACAGTCATTATTTTTGACAATCTTAAAGATACGCTATTTCTGATTGTGCATGCAGATATCAATGATCCTGAAGCCTATCAGCGCGCGCAGTTACAACTCGATCATCTGGAACAGACACTGAATACACCAATCAGCTTGCAGGCTTATCCACACACCCCACCACATTTTGAGTCTCTCACCGGAAAAGATAGATTCCTTGAGTCGATTGAGACAGTTAAGGAGTATATCCGGGCTGGTGATGTAATGCAGGTAGTGCCAGGTCACCGTATGGTATCTGAGTTTGATGGAGAGGCGTTACAGGTTTATCGTGCATTACGTCACCTTAATCCGTCACCTTATTTATTTTTAGTACAAGGCCAAACTTTAACTGATGGCAAGCCCTTTCATGTTGTAGGTTCATCGCCTGAAATTCTTTCTCGTCTGGAAAATGGGATAGCAACTGTACGGCCACTTGCAGGAACCCGTCCGCGTGGTAAAACCAAGGAAGAGGACTTGGCGCTTGAACAGGACCTTTTATCTGATGAAAAAGAGATTGCCGAACATTTAATGCTGATTGATCTGGGGCGTAACGATATCGGTCGAGTCTCACAAATTGGTAAGGTACAGGTGACGGACCGCATGGTTATTGAACGCTATTCACACGTCATGCATATTGTTTCAAATGTGCAAGGTGAAGTAAGTGAAGATATTGATGCACTAGATGTATTTAAAGCTACTTTTCCGGCTGGAACACTTTCTGGCGCCCCTAAAATTCGTGCAATGCAAATTATTGATGAAGTCGAGCCAGTTAAACGTGGGATTTTCGGTGGGGCTGTAGGTTATTTGGGATGGCATGGTGAAATGGATATGTCGATTGCCATTCGAACTTGTGTGATTCGTGAAAATAAGGTTTATGTACAGGCTGGAGCGGGGCTGGTCGCTGACTCGAATCCTGAATCTGAATGGAATGAAACTCAAATAAAAGCTCGCGCAGTGATCAAAGCGGTTGAATTATCATCAAACGGATTGATTTTATGAGTTTTTGAGAGTTTTTTTTAAAAAAACTGTTGCATGCCTGCGAAGTTTTGCTAAACTGCACACCGTTCCGATACGAAACGTACGAAACACTAAGAAGCGCCGGCATAGCTCAGTTGGTAGAGCAACTGACTTGTAATCAGTAGGTCCACAGTTCGAATCCGTGTGCCGGCACCATCTAAAGTGTGTAAGTTTGTAGAGGAAAGCACTGAAATAAGTGCGATTGGTGGGATTCCCGAGCGGTCAAAGGGAGCAGACTGTAACTCTGCCGCGTAAGCTTCGAAGGTTCGAATCCTTCTCCCACCACCAACTTTTACTTTAAATGTAGTGGTCAATTACCAACAATGCGGGAGTAGCTCAGTTGGTAGAGCGGTAGCCTTCCAAGCTGCATGTCGCGAGTTCGAACCTCGTCTCCCGCTCCATTTAAAGCTAAATTTCGCTCTTATAGCTCAGTGGTAGAGCACTCCCTTGGTAAGGGAGAGGTCTCCAGTTCAAATCTGGATAAGAGCTCCAGATACAGTTTAGTAGATTTTTCTACAAAGTTTTTAAAAAGCAGGCTTTTAAGTCTGCTTTTCAAGTATTGGGTGTCTGTTTTTAGACAATGGGTCGATGAGCTGAGTTATCTCAGGGCTGTTTTCTTAAGCTGGTTTCGACGTAAACGAGGAAGATCATCATGGCTAAAGCCAAGTTTGAACGTAATAAGCCACACGTAAACGTGGGCACAATCGGTCACGTTGACCATGGTAAAACAACTTTAACCGCTGCGATTGCAACAATCTGTGCAAAAACTTACGGCGGTGAAGCGAAAGATTACGCAGCAATTGACTCTGCACCAGAAGAAAAAGCGCGTGGTATTACCATTAATACTTCACACGTAGAATATGACTCTCCAACTCGTCACTACGCTCACGTAGACTGCCCGGGCCACGCTGACTATGTTAAAAACATGATCACTGGTGCTGCTCAGATGGACGGCGCGATCCTTGTATGTGCAGCAACTGATGGCCCAATGCCACAGACTCGTGAACACATCCTGCTTTCTCGTCAGGTTGGTGTACCTTACATCATCGTGTTCCTGAACAAATGTGACCTTGTTGATGACGAAGAGTTACTTGAACTAGTAGAAATGGAAGTTCGTGAACTTCTGTCTACTTATGACTTCCCAGGTGATGACACTCCAATCATCCGTGGTTCAGCTCTTCAAGCACTGAACGGCAACGACGGTCAGTATGGCGAGTCTGCAGTTCTTGCTCTGGTTGAAGCGCTTGACACTTACATTCCAGAACCAGAACGTGCAATCGACAAAGCATTCCTGATGCCAATCGAAGACGTATTCTCAATTTCAGGTCGTGGTACAGTAGTTACGGGCCGTGTTGAGTCTGGTATTGTTAAAGTCGGCGAAGAAGTTGAAATCGTTGGTATCAAAGATACAGTTAAAACGACTGTAACGGGTGTGGAAATGTTCCGTAAGCTGCTTGACGAAGGTCGTGCAGGCGAGAACTGTGGTGTTCTGCTACGTGGTACTAAACGTGAAGACGTTCAGCGTGGTCAGGTACTGGCTAAACCAGGTACAATCAAGCCGCACACTAAATTCGATGCAGAAGTATATGTACTTTCTAAAGAAGAAGGTGGTCGTCACACTCCATTCCTGAATGGTTACCGTCCACAGTTCTACTTCCGTACAACTGACGTAACTGGTGCGATCCAGCTGAAAGAAGGCGTTGAAATGGTTATGCCAGGTGACAACGTTGAGATGTCAGTTGAGCTGATCCACCCGATCGCGATGGACGCTGGTTTGCGTTTTGCGATTCGTGAAGGTGGTCGTACAGTAGGTGCTGGTGTTGTTGCGAAAGTAACTGCATAATATATAATAGTTGAATCTTCAAGCCGTGAACCCTGATTTTCGGCTTGTCTTACAGGCCAGTAGTTCAATTGGTAGAGCGTCGGTCTCCAAAACCGAATGTTGGGGGTTCGAGTCCCTCCTGGCCTGCCACTTTTTCTGAATAAAAAAGCTTGATGCTGGCTGAATTGTCATATAATAAGTCGCGAATCCTACGACGAGTACAAAAATGTCGAATGATAAATCGCGTGACGCATTGAGCGACGCGCCAATTCCTCAAAGAAATAATCCTGCTGAAGTTGTCCGTTCCGGGTCTGTGCTAGATGTTGTGCTATGGCTTATTGCTTTAGCCTTATTAATCAGTGCGACTTTGGTGAACCAGCATCTGCCAGCGTATTGGGCACCTGCAAATGATATTTGGGTGCGCGTTGGGGTAATTTTGGCTTGTATCGTAGTGGCTTTAGGTTTATTATACGCCACCCATCAAGGCAAAGCCTTTATTCGTTTGTTGAAAGACGCGCGAGTTGAGCTGCGCCGAGTCACTTGGCCAACCAAGCAAGAAACCGTGACCACATCTTGGCAGGTTCTTGTGGTTGTTATCATTGCATCAGTGGTACTGTGGTGTTTTGACTACGGATTGGGTTGGTTGATTAAGCTAATTATCGGGTAAAGAGCTATGAAACGTTGGTACATTATTCATGCCTATTCGGGCTATGAAAAACAAGTGATGCGTTCGCTTAATGATCGAATCCAGCGTAGCGCTGTTGCCGACAGCTTTGGTGAAGTCCTGGTCCCTACCGAAGAAGTGGTAGAGATGAAGGATGGCAAAAAACGTAAATCTGAACGTAAATTCTTTCCAGGCTATGTGTTAGTCGAAATGGAAATGAATGATGATACTTGGCATATTGTAAAAGAATGTCCAAAAGTGCTTGGTTTTATCGGTGGTACGCCTGAAAAACCTGCACCCATCACTCAGCGTGAAGCAGATGCGATTCTTGCACGTGTTCGCAATACTGGTGAAGCACCTCGTCCTAAGACAATGTTCGAGCCAGGTGAAGAATTACTCGTAGTTGACGGTCCATTCACCGACTTTAAAGGCGTGGTGGAAGAAGTTCAATACGATAAGTCACGTTTAACGCTGACCATCAATGTATTTAACCGACCTACACAGGTTGAACTCGAGTTTCGCCAAGTCGAAAAATCAGTTTAAGCTAGGTTGGTGTTAAAACGCCCGATTCGTCGGGCATTGTTATGGTAACGATTACTGTTACATGAATAAATCGGGGAGCCTGACGGCGTTTGTACCCAGAGGTATTTAATAATGGCTAAGAAGATTGACGGCTATATCAAGCTGCAAGTTCCAGCTGGTAAAGCGAATCCATCTCCACCGATTGGTCCTGCATTAGGTCAACGTGGTGTAAACATCATGGCATTCTGTAAAGAATTCAATGCTGCTACACAAAAAGTTGAACCAGGTCTGCCAATTCCTGTCGTGATCACTGTGTACAACGACAAGTCGTTCACTTTTATCATGAAAACTCCACCTGCAGCAATTCTTCTTAAGAAAGCTGCTGGTATCCAAAAAGGTTCAGCTATACCTAACAAAACTAAAGTGGGTAAGTTGACTCGTGCTCAATTAGAAGAAATTGCGACTACTAAAGAACCAGATCTAACTGGTGCTGATTTAGACGCACGTGTACGTACCATTGCTGGTTCTGCGCGTTCTATGGGCTTGGAAGTGGAGCTATAAGACATGGCAAAGTTAACTAAACGTCAAAAAGCCATTGCTGCTGCTATTGAAGCAAACAAAGTTTACACTTTAGAAGAAGCAGTACAGGTTCTAAGCAGCCTTCCAGCAGCGAAATTCAAAGAATCTTTGGATATCGCAGTAAACCTTGGTGTAGATCCACGTAAATCTGACCAGGTTGTTCGTGGTGCGACTACGCTTCCTGCAGGTACTGGTAAAACTGTACGTGTTGCAGTTTTTGCTCAAGGTGCACAAGCAGAAGCAGCTAAAGCAGCTGGTGCTGATATTGTTGGTTTTGATGACCTTGCTGAGAGCATCCAAGGTGGTGATCTGAACTTTGATGTTGTGATCGCTGCGCCTGACGCTATGCGCGTTGTAGGTAAATTGGGTACGATTCTTGGTCCGCGTGGCTTAATGCCAAACCCGAAAGTGGGTACTGTAACTCCTGACGTGGCAAATGCAGTTAAAAATGCAAAGTCAGGTCAAGCACGTTACCGTGTAGACAAAGCAGGTATTATCCATGCTGCAATCGGCCAGATTGGCTTTGAAGCATCTGCTGTTCGTCAAAACGTTGAAACTTTGATTGCTGATTTGAAAAAACTTAAACCAGCGACCTCAAAAGGTGTATACATCAAGAAAATCACACTAAGCTCTACTATGGGTCCTGGTCTGGTTGTTGATGTAAGCAACGTTTCTAACTAAGTTTATTCTTAGACAGAATTCTTAAAATCTCCAGTAGCTTGGAAATATAAATTTTTAGCAACTGGAGTGGACTTTGAATTGATAGGTTAAAGCCTATTAGCGTCAAAGACCTCAGGCGAGGGAAGGTTCTGTACCTGAACTCTTAATAGCCCAGCCTGCGTAGACGCGGTGGTGTGATTTATTCCTCCTCCGCGTGTAAGTCCAGTGATTGGATTTACGAATTGGGAGTGTACCTGTTTGGGTACATAAATCACCGTTAGGAGGTTTTACAATGGCTCTTCTTATCGAAGACAAAAAACAGATCGTTGCAGAAGTAAGTGAAGTTGCTTCTAAAGCGTTCTCAGCTGTTGTTGCTGACTACCAAGGTCTGACAGTTGGGCAGTTAACTGCTCTTCGTGTTGAAGCTCGTAAGCTTGGTGTTACTACACGTATCGTGCGTAACACTCTGGCTAAGCGTGCTCTTCAAGATACTCAATTCAATATCTTGAATGACAACCTTGTTGGC
This sequence comes from Acinetobacter radioresistens DSM 6976 = NBRC 102413 = CIP 103788, assembly GCF_006757745.1. Classification (NCBI taxonomy): domain Bacteria; kingdom Pseudomonadati; phylum Pseudomonadota; class Gammaproteobacteria; order Moraxellales; family Moraxellaceae; genus Acinetobacter; species Acinetobacter radioresistens. The sequence goes on from NZ_AP019740.1 coordinate 246,986, forward strand.
CCAACAATCTTGGCTTTCTCAACTTCTGAAGATGACATGGGTGCAGCTGCACGCTTGTTTGAAGAATTTGCTAAAACTAACAAAGCATTTGAACTTAAAGCTGCTGCCTTTGATGGCAAGGTTTATGAAGGTGCTGAAGTTAGTGTAATCGCGAATCTTCCAAACCAAGAAAAAGCACTTACTATGCTTGCTAATGTTCTTCAGGCTCCTATCTCGAAATTGGGTCGCCTTATTACTGCGCTCAAAGAGAAAAACGAGTCAGAAGCTGCTTAAGCTTAAATCTACTTTCACACCATTCAATATCCATTTGGAGTTACTCTCATGGCTTTAACTAACGAAGAAATCTTAAATGCAGTTGCTGAAAAAACTGTTCTTGAGCTTGTTGAACTGATCTCTGCTTTCGAAGAGAAATTCAATGTATCTGCTGCTGCTGTAGCTGTTGCTGCTGCTCCAGGTGCTGGCGCTGCTGCTGCTGAAGAACAAACTGAATTCAACGTTGAGTTGACTTCTTTCGGCGCGAACAAAGTTGCTGTAATTAAAGCAGTTCGTGAAGCAACTGGCCTTGGTCTTAAAGAAGCTAAAGATCTTGTTGAAAGCGCTCCTTCAGCTGTTAAAGAAGGCGTTTCTAAAGAAGAAGGCGAAGAGCTTAAGAAAAAACTTGAAGAAGCTGGTGCTACAGTTACTCTTAAGTAATTCTTTAAGGAGTCGATTTTTTAATCGGCTCCATAAAATGGCTGATGGCTCTTGGGTCATCAGCCTTTTTGCGTTACAATAATCGGCTCGATTTTTGTTAGTTTGCTGAATATATCGGTTAATTTAATAATAAATCAAATAAATTCAAACGCTTACCAATATTTTTTGATTTGAAAATATTGATAAGCGTTTTCATACCACTCAAGATTGCAGCTTTTGTAAAAAGTGGTGGCCATATCGGCCTGCGTAATTCCTTCTGAGCCCGTTCTGCAGGCGGGCTTGGTTTACTTTCCGAGGACTCCAGATGGCATACTCATATACCGAAAAGAAACGGATCCGTAAGAATTTTGGTAAATTGCCCCAAGTCATGGAAGCACCGTACCTGTTGTCTATTCAAGTCGACTCGTACCGTACTTTCCTGCAAGACGGCAAAACTCCAAAAAACCGCGAAGATATCGGTCTCCAAGCCGCATTTCGTTCAGTTTTTCCTATAGAAAGTTATTCTGGCAATGCTGCTTTAGAATTTGTTGAGTATAGCCTTGGTAAACCCGAGTTTGATGTCCGCGAATGTATTCTTCGTGGCTCAACCTATGCGGCACCAATGCGCGTAAAGATTCGTCTGATCATTAAAGATCGCGAAACGAAATCAATCAAAGATGTTCGTGAACAAGAAGTCTATATGGGTGAAATTCCACTCATGACTGAAAATGGTACCTTTGTCATCAATGGTACCGAGCGTGTAATCGTATCTCAGTTACATCGTTCACCGGGTGTATTCTTTGACCATGACAAAGGTAAAACCCACTCAAGCGGTAAAGTGTTGTATTCAGCACGTATTATTCCTTACCGTGGTTCATGGCTTGATTTTGAGTTTGATGCCAAAGACCTGGTATATGTACGTATCGACCGTCGTCGTAAATTACTTGCTACTGTAGTTATGCGTGCACTGGGCTATAACAATGAACAGATTCTGGATCTGTTCTATGAGAAAGTCCCTGTGTATCTGGATATGGGCAGTTATCAGATTGATCTCGTGCCTGAACGCCTGCGTGGTGAAATGGCGCAGTTCGATATTGCTGACAATGATGGCAAAGTGATTGTTGAGCAGGGTAAACGTATCAATGCACGTCATGTACGTCAAATGGAAGCTTCTGGCCTGACTAAACTGCCAGTTCCTGATGAGTACCTGTACGAACGGATTACTGCTGAAGATATTAGCCTGAAATCAGGCGATGTAATTGCTGCGAATACCTTGCTGAGCCATGAAATCATGGTGAAGATTGCTGAAGGTGGCGTGAAGCAGTTTAATATCTTGTATACCAATGATATTGACCGTGGTTCATTCGTGGCAGATACCTTACGTGCAGATACAACAAGTGGCCGTGAAGAAGCCCTGGTTGAGATCTATAAGGTAATGCGTCCAGGCGAGCCGCCAACAAAAGAAGCTGCTGAGAACCTGTTCAATAACCTGTTCTTCTCTTCTGAGCGTTATGACCTGTCACCTGTTGGTCGTATGAAGTTCAACCGTCGTTTAGGTCGCCCATACGAAGTAGGAACTGACCAGAAGTCACGTGAAGTTGAAGGTATTCTCTCGAATGAAGATATCATCGATGTATTACGTACTTTAGTTGAAATTCGTAACGGTAAGGGTGAGGTCGATGATATTGACCATTTGGGTAACCGTCGTGTCCGTTCTGTAGGTGAAATGACTGAGAACCAGTTCCGTGTAGGTCTGGTCCGTGTTGAACGTGCAGTTAAAGAGCGTCTGTCACAGGCAGAAACTGACAACCTGTCTCCACAGGACCTGATCAATGCTAAACCGGTAGCTGCTGCAATCAAAGAATTCTTTGGTTCAAGCCAGTTGTCCCAGTTTATGGATCAGAATAACCCGCTATCTGAAATTACACATAAGCGTCGTGTATCGGCACTTGGACCAGGCGGTTTGACCCGTGAGCGCGCAGGCTTTGAGGTGCGTGACGTACACCAGACCCACTATGGTCGTGTGTGTCCGATTGAAACCCCTGAAGGACCAAACATCGGTCTGATTAACTCGCTGTCTGTATACGCAAAAACCAATGAATTTGGTTTCTTGGAAACGCCTTACCGTAAAGTGGTAGATGGCCGTGTAACAGATGAAGTTGAATATCTGTCTGCAATTGAAGAAGTAGGAACTGTGATTGCTCAGGCCGACTCTGCACTCGATAAAGATGGTTATTTAACCGAAGAGCTGGTTTCTGTACGTTACCAGGGCGAATTTGTGCGTATGGCTCCAGAGCGTATTACGCATATGGATGTTTCTGCACAGCAGGTAGTTTCTGTAGCGGCATCTCTGATTCCATTCCTTGAGCACGATGATGCCAACCGTGCATTGATGGGTTCAAACATGCAGCGTCAGGCTGTACCGACACTGATTGCGGACAAACCGCTAGTAGGGACAGGTATGGAAGCGAATGTTGCACGTGACTCAGGTGTATGTGTAATTGCAAAACGTGGCGGTACCATTGAATTCGTAGATGCGTCACGTGTAGTTATTCGTGTTAACGAAGACGAGATGATTGCGGGTGAAGCGGGTGTAGATATCTATAACCTGATCAAATACACACGTTCAAACCAGAATACCTGTATTAACCAGAAAGTTCTGGTGAATCTGGGTGATAAAGTTGGTCGTGGTGATGTACTGGCTGATGGCCCGTCTACGGATGGTGGTGAATTAGCACTTGGTCAGAACATGCGTGTTGCATTCATGACTTGGAATGGTTACAACTACGAAGACTCAATCCTGCTTTCTGAACGTGTACTTCAGGAAGACCGTTTAACTTCTATTCACATTCAGGAATTGTCATGTGTAGCACGTGATACCAAACTGGGTGCAGAAGAAATTACTGCGGATATTCCAAACGTAGGTGAAGCTGCGCTTTCTAAACTGGATGAATCCGGTATTGTTTATATCGGTGCAGAAGTAACGGCTGGCGATATTCTGGTTGGTAAAGTGACACCTAAAGGTGAAACTCAGCTCACACCTGAAGAAAAACTGCTTCGCGCTATCTTCGGTGAGAAAGCAGCTGATGTAAAAGATTCATCTTTACGTGTTCCATCAGGTACCAAAGGTACGGTAATTGACGTCCAGGTGTTTACACGTGATGGTCTGGAAAAAGATGACCGTGCACTGGCGATTGAGAAAGCACAACTTGACGCTTATCGTAAAGATTTGAAAGAAGAATATAAAATCTTTGAAGAAGCGGCTCGTGAACGTATTGTACGTTTGCTGAAAGATCAGGTGTCTAACGGCGGTGGAAATACTAAACGTGGTGAGAAACTGTCTGAAGAATTGCTATCTGGCCTTGAACTGATTGATCTGCTCGAAATCCAGCCAAGCGATGAAGCGATTGCTGAACGTTTAACCCAGATCCAGGTGTTCTTGAAAGAGAAAAGCACCGAGATTGACGAGAAGTTTGCCGAGAAGAAACGCAAGCTTTCTACGGGTGATGAGCTGACTCATGGCGTATTGAAAGTTGTGAAGGTTTATCTAGCAGTTAAACGTCGTATCCAGCCGGGTGATAAAATGGCGGGTCGTCACGGGAACAAGGGTGTGGTATCACAAATCCTGCCTGTAGAAGACATGCCACATGATGCCAATGGTGTTCCGGTTGATGTGGTATTAAACCCGCTAGGTGTACCATCACGTATGAACGTGGGACAGATTCTGGAAACACATTTGGGTCTTGCTGCAAAAGGTTTAGGTGAGCAGATCGACAAGATGCTTAAACAGCAGCGTGCTATTGTTGAACTGCGTGATTTTCTTGATAAGATTTACAATAAAGTCGGTGGTGAGCAAGAACAGCTTGATACACTGACTGATGATGAAATCTTGAAACTTGCAGGAAACCTCAGCAAGGGTGTGCCACTGGCAACTCCAGTATTTGATGGTGCCGAAGAAGGCCAGATCAAAGAGTTACTTGAACTTGCAGAACTGCCACGTTCTGGCCAGCAGATCCTGTTTGATGGACGTACAGGCGAACAGTTTGACCGTCCGGTAACTGTAGGTTACATGTATATGCTTAAACTCAACCACTTGGTGGATGACAAGATGCATGCGCGTTCTACCGGTTCTTACTCTCTTGTAACGCAACAGCCGCTTGGTGGTAAAGCACAATTCGGTGGTCAGCGTTTCGGTGAGATGGAAGTCTGGGCACTTGAAGCTTACGGTGCAGCATATACTCTTCAAGAGATGCTGACCGTGAAGTCGGATGACGTTGAAGGCCGTACCCGCATCTATAAGAATATTGTAGATGGAAACCATTATATGGATCCGGGCATGCCTGAATCGTTCAACGTATTGACCAAAGAGATCCGTTCTTTAGGTATCAACATTGAACTGAAAAATGGTGACTAAGGTCTAGGACCCTTCACCTTTTCAGGTAAAAACAATATTTGTGACCCAGCCGGGCGGGCAATGTGCCCCCCGGTACACGGAGAAAAAAATTGAAAGACTTGCTCGATATCATGCGTAAGAAAACGGATTCAGACGGTCATGCACCGGTTGAATTTGACCGTATCCGTATTGGTCTTGCGTCACCAGAAATGATTAAGTCATGGTCTCACGGCGAAGTGAAAAAGCCTGAGACAATTAATTATCGTACCTTTAAACCGGAGCGCGACGGTTTATTCTGTGCCAAAATTTTTGGTCCAGTAAAAGATTACGAATGCTTGTGTGGTAAATACAAGCGTATGAAGTACAAAGGCGTCATCTGTGAAAAATGTGGCGTTGAAGTAACAACTGCGAAAGTTCGTCGTGAACGTATGGGTCACATCGAGCTTGCCTCTCCAGTGGCACACATTTGGTTCCTGAAATCATTGCCGAGCCGTATTGGTCTGCTTCTTGACATGACCTTGCGTGATATTGAACGTGTACTGTATTTCGAATCTTATGTAGTGACTGATCCGGGTATGACTCCGTTTGAGAAATACCAGTTGCTTACTGATGAAGAATACTACAACGCACTTGAAGAACACGGTGATGAATTCACCGCAAAAATGGGTGCGGAAGCTGTTCAAGACCTGTTAAAAGATATCGATCTTGAAGCAGAAATCTCTCGTTTGCGTGAAGAAATTCCACAAACTACGTCTGAGACCAAGCTCAAGAAAGCATCAAAACGTCTTAAACTGATGGAAGCTTTTAAAGAGTCGAACAATAAGCCGGAATGGATGGTGATGAATGTACTGCCAGTACTTCCACCAGATCTTCGTCCGTTAGTTCCACTTGAGGGCGGCCGTTTTGCGACTTCTGATCTGAATGATCTTTACCGTCGTGTGATCAACCGTAACAACCGCTTAAAACGTCTTCTTGACCTGGCTGCTCCAGATATTATCGTACGTAATGAAAAACGTATGCTTCAAGAATCTGTAGATGCATTGCTGGATAATGGACGTCGTGGTCGTGCCATTACTGGTTCTAACAAACGTCCTTTAAAATCTTTGGCAGACATGATCAAAGGTAAGCAAGGTCGTTTCCGTCAGAACTTGCTGGGTAAACGTGTTGACTATTCTGGCCGTTCAGTAATTACGGTAGGGCCGTCTCTACGTCTGCATCAGTGTGGTCTGCCTAAGAAAATGGCACTTGAACTGTTCAAGCCATTTATTTTTGCAAAACTGCAGGCTTCAGGCCAAGCAACCACCATTAAAGCTGCCAAGAAAATGGTTGAGCGCGAAACTCCAGAAGTTTGGGATGTTCTTGCTCACGTTATCCGTCAGCACCCGGTTATGCTAAACCGTGCGCCAACACTTCACCGTCTGGGTCTTCAAGCGTTTGAACCGATCCTGATTGAAGGTAAGGCAATCCGTCTGCATCCACTGGTATGTACCGCATTTAACGCCGACTTTGACGGTGACCAAATGGCTGTACACGTACCATTGACGCTTGAAGCCCAGCTTGAAGCACGTGCACTGATGATGTCGACTAATAACATCCTGTCTCCTGCGAACGGTGAACCTATCATTGTGCCGTCTCAGGACGTGGTCTTAGGTCTTTACTACATCACCCGTGATGCAGTGAATGCCAAAGGTGAAGGCATGGTGTTTGCTGATACGCATGAGGTAAACCGTGCACTGGCTACCGGTCAGGTAGCGATGCATGCCCGCGTAAAAGCACGTGTACACCAGACCATTATCAATGAAAATGGTGAGCGCGAGCAGCAGACAATCATTGTACAGACCACGCCAGGCCGCTGCCTGCTATGGGAAGTTGTGCCGGAAGGTTTAAGCTTCGAGCAGATCAATGTAGAGATGACCAAGAAAAATATCTCGAAACTGATTAACTCTTGCTACCGTAAGCTGGGCCTGAAAGATACTGTTATTTTTGCTGACCAGTTAATGTACTTGGGCTTCCGTCAAGCGACTCGCTCTGGTGTATCTGTTGGTATGGAAGACATGGTTATTCCGCCACAGAAACAGGCAATTATTGACAAGGCGGAAACTGAGGTTCGTGAAATTGAACAGCAGTTTGAACAGGGCTTTGTTACCGCAGGTGAGCGTTATAACAAAGTAGTGGATATCTGGGCACGTACTAATGACCAGGTTGCAAAAGCGATGATGGATAACCTGTCATTTGTAAGTGTAACCAACCGTGAAGGCCAGGAAGAAAAGCAGAAATCATTTAACTCGATTTATATGATGTCTGACTCTGGTGCGCGTGGTAGTGCAGCACAGATTCGTCAGCTCGCAGGTATGCGTGGTCTGATGGCGAAACCGGATGGTTCGATCATTGAAACGCCGATTAAAGCGAACTTCCGTGAAGGTTTGACTGTACTTCAGTACTTCATCTCGACTCACGGTGCACGTAAAGGTCTGGCCGATACTGCATTGAAAACTGCGAACTCGGGTTACCTGACGCGTCGTCTGGTTGACGTAGCGCAAGATTTGGTCATTACTGAGCCGGATTGTGGCACTGTGGGTGGCTTGACGATGACTCCACTCATTCAGGGTGGTGACGTGATCGAGCCGTTACGTGATCGTGTACTAGGCCGTGTGATTGCTGAAGATGTGATCCGTCCAGGCAGTGAAGAGGTTCTCTTCCCGCGTAATACGTTAATTGACGAAAAAATTGCTACTCAGCTTGAAGAAGCAGGTATCGATGAAATCCGTGTACGTTCAGTGATCAGCTGTGACTCGGCATTTGGTGTATGTGCAAAATGTTATGGTCGTGACCTTGCACGTGGTCATCTGGTGAATCCAGGTGAATCTGTTGGTGTTATGGCAGCGCAATCGATTGGTGAGCCAGGTACACAGTTAACCATGCGTACCTTCCACGTGGGTGGTGCTGCAAGCCGAACTTCTGCTGCAAACAGTGTTCAGGTACGTAATAAAGGTACTGTACGTTTCCATAATGTGAAAACTGTACAGCATGCTAAAGGCCACTTGGTTTCAGTTTCCCGTTCGGGTGAAGTTGGTATTGCTGATGAGCTGGGTCGTGAGCGTGAACGTTACAAACTGCCGTATGGTGCAAGCATTCTGCTGAAAGAAGGTGAAGCTGTAGAAGCTGGTGGTATTGTGGCAACTTGGGATCCGCATACCCATCCGCTGGTAACAGAAGTGGCTGGTAAGGCGCGTTTCTCGCAAATTACTGATGGTGTGACTGCAACATCGAAAACAGATGATGCAACAGGTATGACTACTGTTGAGATTCTGCCAGTGACTGCTCGTCCTGCATCAGGTAAAGATTTGCGTCCAGCGATCGTACTTGATACAGCAGATGGCAGTGAACAGTTCTACTTCCTGCCACAGAACACGATTGTGACTGTACGCAGCGGTGAAACAATTGGCGTAGGTGATGTTATTGGCCGTGTACCACAGGAATCTTCACGTACTCGTGATATTACCGGTGGTCTGCCACGTGTTGCCGACCTGTTTGAAGCACGTAAGCCAAAAGAGCATGCGATCTTGGCAGAAGTATCAGGCGTAGTAAGCTTCGGTAAAGAAACCAAAGGTAAAAACCGTCTGGTAATTACTCCGGATGATGGTGCTGAAGTTTATGAAGAGCTGATTCCTAAATGGCGTCAGATCAACGTGTTCGAAGGTGAGCATGTGAATCGTGGTGAAGTCATTTCTGATGGTCCACAAAATCCACATGATATCTTGCGTTTGAAAGGCGAAGTGGCATTGACCAACTACATCGTGAACGAAGTTCAGGACGTTTACCGTCTTCAGGGTGTAAAAATCAATGACAAGCATATTGAAGTCATCGTACGTCAAATGCTGCGTAAGGTTGAAATCACTGATGGTGGTGATTCAAGCTTCATTAAAGGTGAACAAGTGGATTATATCCGCGTGGTTCAAGAGAACCAGGCAGTTCTGTCTCAGAACAAGTTCCCTGCGAAGTTTGAACGTCAACTGATGGGTATTACCAAAGCATCATTGTCGACTGACTCCTTCATTTCTGCTGCATCGTTCCAGGAAACCACTCGTGTGTTAACTGAAGCAGCTGTAACAGGTAAGGAAGATGATCTGCGCGGCCTGAAAGAAAACGTGGTAGTAGGCCGTCTGATTCCGGCAGGAACAGGCTTGGCTTATCACTTGGAGCGTCGTCGTCAGGAAGCAGAAGCTGCAGAATTCGCTTTGGCTAATGACTTCTCTGAAGTAGATCAGGCATTTTCTCAAGCACTGAATGAAGAGCTTTAAGTTCTAGAATTTAAAAAAAAGCACCTAAGGGTGCTTTTTTTATAGCTGCGAAATGATATTTCTTGATAAATCATACCTGATAAAGTGCATGAGTTTTTTACATAAATTACTGAATACTTACTTAGTTCATAACATATTCATCAGAATTGCTGCATAAATTTAAACTAAGCTAATAAAGCATAGAAGCAGGGGATAATAACCATGAAAAAATTAGTTAGCGTATTGGCAGTGACCACTGCATCAGTATTTATGTTGGCAGGTTGTGAAAACATGTCACCTCGTGAGCAGCGCATTGGTGCGGCGGCTTTAGGTGGTGCGGTAGGTGGTGGAGCAGGGAATGCAGTAGGCGGTAAAGTCGGTGCTGGTTTAGGTGCAGCGGCTGGCGCAGGCGTAGGTACTAATTCTCAAGGTGGCACGCGCGGCAGTACCACAGGTAGTGCAATTGGTGCAGGTCTGGGAGCAGTCGTTGGTGAAGCAGTCATTGGTGGTAATGCTGGCGCTGCAATTGGTGGGGCGCTTGGTGGTGGCGCCGGTGTAGTTATCCAGGAAAGACGTCGCTAACAGCACAGAAAAAATAAGCGCTAGATGCGCTTATTTTTTTGCATAGATTAAATTTGAGTATAGGGTTTAATCAGCGTTTTAGATTTTTTACGGCGGATATATAAGGTTTTTTGCACTTCAGCAATTCTGACGCCTTGATCATCCAGAATATTTAAGGTGTAGTGACGAAGGACAGGTTCATAATTGTGGGCCAGCCTTCTGATTTCTTCAAGTTCTTCCTGGCTTAGACGTATATCGGCATATACAGTGCTGCGTCCTGGCGAAAGGAAACTGATAGAGGCTGCTTTATCCCATACAATATATTTATTGCCTAAGTGGTGCATAAGCATGAGCATATAAAATGGGTCGACCATGGAATAAAGGCTACCACCGAAATGAGTTCCTACGATATTCTGGTTTTTACGAGTCAGTGGCATTTTAACCCGGATATGATAATTGGGCAGATCAATCTGATCGATCATAATTCCGGCACCGCGATAAGGGGAATAGCGGTTAATCATGAATTTGGACACTGCAGGAATATTCTGGAGTTTCTTTAAAAGATTCATACGGACCTATAATTTTTGTCTTTATAAAATAATATTAAGTTAACTAAGATAAACTCGCATTGATCATATACTGTTCTCATCTAAATAAATGGTCAATCTATATAAATTTGCAACCAGATTAGTTAAATTATCAATAAAAACTCTAGAGTAAATAAATTCAAAATAACTATAAATATTTGAAAAATATTGACTAAATTTGGTTCTTATCTGCATGGTCCCTATGAGTTTTCTATAGCAGCGGATAGTAAGCTTGCGACTGAAAAAATTCTGTTAAAATGAGGCACTTTTTGTTTCTTCATTAAATTCATGAACGCAGTCGTAATCGCAATTGCCGTGATGTTTATTTTATCCATCGCGCGAGTTTCTGTTGTTTTGACACTAGTCATTTCAGCAATGATTGGGGGCCTGGTTGCTGGTTTAAGCCTATCTGATACAGTAAGTGCATTTAATGCAGGCTTGGGTGATGGTGCCGAAGTAGCACTCGCTTATGCGGTATTAGGTGCTTTTGCCCTGGCTTTATCTAAATCAGGTTTACCAGATTTACTGGCACATAAACTGATCGGCTTGCTCGGAGCAGAAGTCTCTCAGGCACGTGCTAAGAAAGTAAAGTTTTTGCTGTTAGGAATATTACTAATTTCAGCTATCTGTTCTCAAAACCTGATTCCAGTTCATATCGCTTTTATTCCGGTCTTGGTTCCGCCTTTACTTAAGGTCATGAATCATCTTAATCTGGATCGTCGAGCAGCTGCTTGTGTCTTAACACTAGGTTTAGTGGGGACTTATATCTTCCTGCCAGTCGGTTTTGGGGCGATTTTCCTTGAGCAGATTCTCATGGGAAATATTAACAAGATTGGGGCTGCTTATAATCTGCATGTGGACCGCTGGATGATGCCTATGGGTATGGCTATTCCTGTATTAGGTATGCTTCTTGGTACTTTAGTGGCTGTATTCATCAGTTACCGTAAACCACGCCATTACATAGATAAAGCGGTCACCCGTGTCACCACTATTGATTTAGATAAACCTGTTCGCATTGGTGAAGTAAAACTTGAGGAAGATGCCAAAGAATTGCAGCAGGTTGCGAGTGAAGCTCCAGTTATTTCAAAGAAAACCATGATCATGGCTTTTCTGGCAATTGCATTAACTCTGGCTGCTCAACTCTATTCAGGTTCAATGATTCTGGGTGGTCTAGTCGGTTTTGCAGTACTTTCTGCTTCAGGTATCTTTAAGTGGCAAGATGCTGATGACGTATTTGTACAGGGTATGCGCATGATGGCCTTGGTCGGCTTTATCATGATCTCGGCTGCTGGTTTTGCTTCAGTGATGACCCATACCGGTGACATTAATAGTCTGGTTAATGGGGTTGTGCATCTAATTGGAGATAACCATGCACTGGCTGCATTTCTTATGCTGTTTATCGGCCTATTTGTCACCATTGGTATTGGTTCATCGTTCTCGAGTGTGCCAGTACTGGCAGTAATTTATGTTCCGCTATGTGTACAGTTCGGTTTTAGTCCTTTAGCCACAGTTGCATTGATTGGTACAGCGGCTGCTCTAGGTGATGCCGGTTCTCCTGCTTCAGATTCCACTTTAGGGCCTACTGCCGGTTTGGGAATAGATGGTCAGCATGATCACATTTGGGATACAGTGATACCTACATTTATCCATTTTAATATTCCGCTGCTTATCTTCGGCTGGATTGCTGCGATGGTACTTTAAATCCATCTGGTTATTAGCTTCTTTCAAGGCTCCGATTTATCCTCTTAAGCTCATCTTAAAAATGAGCTGTTTAAAGAGAAAATCTAGAGCCTATTTTATTTTAATATAAAGTTAAAATTAAAATAAATCCGATTAAATTAATATGAATAATTAAGCCTATAAATAATTATATTGATAATATATATTTTAAATAAACTATATTGTATTACTCGGATTAATATTTTTTCTTTTAATTTAAAACCTAGTATTTTAGTAAATTTAAAATAAAAACATTATAAATCAATGGAATGTAAATAAAATAAAATTTATATTATTTATGCTATTGCATATTATTAATACACACGATTATTATAAAAATGTTAATTGTTGAGGTGATTTAAATATGTTAAAAAATATACTTGTTTTTGCTTTGCTGGGATTATCTACTTCTGTGTTTGCTGGGGACTGGCAAGTGAAAATGGGCGCTAGTGTATTGGCTCCTCAAAATGATGATAATGGGACGATTGCAAACACAACAGCAACCGTGAGCAATGAAATTGGTTTTACTCCATCGGTAGAATATTTCTTTGCAGATTCCCCTTTTTCTGTAGAACTTCTGCTTGCTACACCATTTAAACATGATGTTATTCTGGAAAATGTAGGGGAAGCCAGTTTTAAACATTTACCACCAACGCTTACTGCAAAATATAATTTCAAGAATGCCAGCCGTTTTACACCTTATGTTGGCATCGGTGCCACAGTAGCCGTGCCATGGGATGAAAAACTCAAAGGTTCTGATGCAAAACTTGAAGCTGATGTGACCTATGGTGTAGCCGGACAGGTGGGCTTTAATTTCCAGCCTGCTGATGCACAAAACTGGGGAGTATTTGTCGATGTACGTTATGCACAGGTTGAATCTGACTTGAGTTTAAATGGTACAGATATTGGTACGCTGGATATTAATCCGTGGGTTTATACACTCGGCTATAGCTATAAATTCTAAATTTTTGAAATATGTAAAACCCATATACCCAGACAGGACGTCAGGGTATAACACAATAAAAAGATTAAAAATCATTCAGAGCTTTTATTCATTTTATTCTTATTAAAAATCACTGCCCCTAATCTATAGAGTTTCTTTTTAATCCGGTTTTAAATTAATTTCAGATAAGAGGCGGTTAAATTGAAATATGTGATTGCAGTCTGACTATTTTTAGAAATATCAGTTTTACACTACTGCCATAGTTCTTTTTATGAAAAAACTCAGACTTCAAGTGAGCCTATCATCTGCCAATACCAGACTCTACCTGATGCGAATAATAAAATAGCGATAATTTATTCTGTTGTGAAGCAGTGAGTACTGATGGCTATTCCTGCCATTATTTAGAAACAATAGGTGAAATAGTTGTATCTGCGTGACCAGTATGTTGCCTCTATCGCATGCTTTCAGGACGTATACAAGTTACAGCAACCGGAGGGCTACAGATTATAGTCATACCCACAAAGACCTTTTTAAAATAAAAATATTTACCCGGATCTATTGAAAAATATAAGCCACACTCCATTGATAAGGCATTCAATAAAAATGACTGCTTATCTGAAGGAGTGAATCATGAGTGAACAAAGCACATCACAAAACTATAGCTTTCAGGCTGAAGTAGCCCAGTTATTACATCTGGTTACTCATTCTCTCTATTCCAATCCTGAAATTTTTCTTCGCGAACTGATCTCTAACGCATCAGATGCCTGTGACAAGTTGCGTTTTGAAGGTATCAACCATCCTGAATATTATGAAAACGATCCAGATCTGCATGTACGTATCAGTTTGGATAAAGACAATAAAACCATAACCATTTCTGATAACGGTATCGGTCTGAGTCAGCAGGAAGCGATTGATAATCTGGGTACGATTGCCAAATCAGGTACGAAAGACTTTATGTCTAAACTGACAGGCGATCAAAAATCTGATGCTCAGCTGATTGGACAGTTCGGTGTCGGTTTTTATTCGGGTTTCATTGTAGCAGACAAGATTACAGTAGAATCGCGCCGTGCTGGTGCCGAAGCAAATGAAGGCGTACGCTGGATTAGCGGTGGTACTGGTGAATTTGAAGTTCAGCAAATTGAAAAAGTATCTCGCGGTACAGATATTATTCTGCATTTGCGTGAAGATGCGTTGCAGTATCTGGAAAGCTATAAAGTTAAACAGATTGTGAATAAATACTCTGACCATATCAGCCTGCCAATACAGATGCAAAAAGAAGTCTGGCAGGAAGAAGAAGCGACCGAAGGTGAAGAAGCCAAGGGTGGCAAGATGGTCAAAACTGATGAATGGGAAGTTATCAACTCAGCCAGCGCACTTTGGACCCGTAATAAAAACGAGATTACCGAAGAGCAATATATCGAATTTTATAAAAATTTAACGCATGACTTTGAAGCTCCTTTAGCATGGGCACATAACCGGGTTGAAGGCAGTACCGAATATACCCAGTTGTTATATGTACCGAGTAAAGCACCACATGATATTTTCACTCGTGAGGCCAAAGCTGGTATCAAGCTCTATGTAAAGCGTGTCTTTATTATGGACGATGCAGATAACCTGATTCCAAATTATCTGCGTTTTGTACAGGGCGTGGTAGATAGTGCTGACCTTCCATTAAACGTGAGTCGTGAATTGCTACAGGAAAGCCGTGATGTTAAAACCATCCGCGAAGGCAATGCGCGCCGTATTTTGACCATGCTTGATGCCTTGGCTAAATCTGAAGATGAAAAAGACCAGGAAAAATTTAAGCAGTTCTATACTGAGTTTGGTGCAGTGCTGAAAGAGGGCTTAGGAGAAGATTTCAGCAATCGTGAGCGTATTCTTAAACTATTACGCTATGCAACTTCAAACAATGATGAAATCACCACTTCTCTGACAGATTATAAAGCACGCATGAAGGATGGTCAGAAGGCAATTTATTATGTTACTGCCGATAGTCTAACTGCTGCCAAAAACTCACCTCAGCTGGAATTATTCAAAAAGAAAGGAATTGAAGTTCTGCTGATGTCTGAGCGTGTTGATGAATGGGCTATGAACTTTGTAAATGAGTTCGATGGTATGCCGATGCAGAATATCTCCAAAGGGGCAGTGGACTTGGGTGATCTTCAGGATGCAGAAGAGAAGAAAGCTCTTGAACAAGCACAGGAACAGCTTAAGCCGGTAGTAGAAAAGCTGAGTGGAGCCTTGAAAGATAAAACCAAAGAAGTCCGTGTAACTACGCGTCTGGTTGATTCACCGGCCTGTTTGGTTACAGCTGAAGGTGAGCTTTCTCCGCAACTTATTCGTATGCTGAAACAGGCTGGGCAGCCTATTCCAGAGAGCAAACCAATTCTGGAAATTAACCCTGAACATCCGCTGGTACAAAAGCTTGAAAATACTGAGCAGTTTGATGAATTGGCAAACGTAATCTTTGATCAGGCCATGATTGCAGAAGGGGGCTTACCGGAAGACCCGGCAGCCTATCTAAAACGTATCAACAGTTTATTACTGAAATAAAATTTTTATAAAAAAGCCTCCTTTGGGAGGCTTTTTTATATGGTGTGGTTATAAATCTATTTATAAACTTTCATTCAGCTTAGGCTTAAATAAATAATCTATAAAATCAATTCAAATTATAGAATTAATAGGGGTAATATAATTTTAGTGATTACCTTATCATCTTAGCCACACTAATATCTATTAATATGACTAAAAAACTAAACCTTTAAGTTCTATAAACTGGATATTTAAATAAGTTTCTATGAAGACTCATAATATTGGAATACACTCCTATATATAGCAGCGTATTATATTTAATGACTCCTGTAGACCTATACAATATCTTTCTACCTATTAATTTACTGTTAAATTAAAAAATTGCTTCCAGACGGACCAGTGTACTTAAGTAATGACTCCGGTCTTCACGTTGATCATTTTGATAATTCAGGTCTCCCTGTACATAGAACCATTCACGCCAAAGCGGTTGACGCCATGAAATAAAGGGCCCCCAACTGTTTAAACGCAGGTCGCTATTATTATAAAAACCGCCCGTATAAAGACCATAGTTAAAACGGTTTCCGGCAAAGAACTGGTGTTCGCGATAGGCCCGGTTGTCCCAAGTGAGGTCATCATCCTGTTCATCGGCATAGACCAGTGAAAACTGGTTAGCAAGCACAGGTTGCTCTGGACGGGCATGCACCAGTTCCAGATTGGTCCTTAAATAATTTTCACTGTCGATACCATAACGATAGATTTGTTCAGCATGGAAAGTAAAATCATTACGCAGTTGCCAATCACGTTCGGCCTTTATCCGCGCATAGATATCATCACCTGAGCGGATACCTAAGTCAGCATCAATTTCAAAGGGTAGGCGCTTGGCAAAATTCGACCAGCGTAAAGCAAGAGAAGAATTTTCTTCACGGGTACGACGCGTATCAAGAGATTTACCCGGCTCATTACGGTTTTCATTACTAATTGCGACATTATTACGAATCTCGTTATCAAGAGATTCATCACCAAATACAATGCTTAAACGTTTTTCCAAGGTGGGCAAATTAATTTTACCCCGAATACGCGGTTTAATTTCATAGCCATCATGTTTATCCCAGCGGTTATCAATTAAAATTCGTAGTGTTGCATCTGCTGGTTTGTTTGGATCTGTCTCACCAAACCAGTTATCAATTTTATTTGAAGATCTATCAGCCCAGTTGCGGATCTGACGTTGTTTGCGGTCGGCCCAACTTTTGTCTTCAGTTACCTCGGTTGGAGGCACAATAGGTTCATCAGACTGCTTGGGTAATAGAGTAGGCGTTTTATCTACCCATGATGGGATATAGTCCAGCCATTCTGGTCCCCGCTCTTCAACAGGCAAGTCAGGTTCATTATCCTGACTTTTATCGCCTAGATAATTGGCGTAGGGAAGAGTGGCTGTTTTAGTTTCAGCAAAGCTATATGCACTACCTAATGCCCCAGCCGCAAAGATTAGCCCTTGTAAAAATAAATTTAAAACCTTAAGTTTTTTCATTGTAAAATCATTATTGTTACATTTGTCGGCTAACACTTTTGTTGATTTGTCCTATAAATGCAAGATATAGCTACAAAATAAAAAAAAATCCTTTATTCTTTTAACGTTAGAGCATTTAGACTAATTTATATGTTATAGACTCTTAAATTAAGCCCATTTTATGAGCCTATAAGCTGGCAGTATAGAACGCTAAATCTAAAGACGCTTATAAAAAAAGAGCCAATAATATGGCTCTCTTTAAAAATTTTCTAATAACTAGACAGCAGACTTCTTAAACCATTGAAAAAAGCCTTTTCTAGGTGAGCTTTCAGCAATTGTTTTTTCTTTCATTTTTTCTAATTGTTCTTGAGCCGCCGCTCTCTGTTTTTCCTGTTCTGTTTTGCTCAAAGGAGCTTGTGCTTCTTGCTTGCTACTTTCAACCGAAAGTTCAGATTTGGCCGCTGAACGGGTTTTATTCTGTAGTTGATTATCGGATACCTTGCCTTCTGTTGTTATGGGCTGAGTATTCATAGCTTCGCCTGCAGCCAATACCTGTCCCGATACCATAATTATGGCAACAGCAACTACAGATTTCATAAAGCCCATGAAAAAATTCCTTCATTAAAAAAAACGGTCTGTATAAGAGTGACTATCTTAACAGTAAGGTTTATTTTAATACTTCATTATCTGAATTGCTGTTTTAAAAAGCCGCAACTTTATAAAATTGTCTAAAAAACGGACATTAATTACATTTGCTCTACAGATGCTGATGTTAACTATGTTCGCGTGAGAAGTTATATAAAAATCAAACTGCTCAAAAAATGGCTAACTAGATAAAAAGAACTCCTCATGGGGGGATGAGGAGTAGGAAAGAGATACAGCTGATTTTAAATTATTATTCAGTTCACAGAATTAAGAGTGAGATAGTTTCATCTTGCAGCGACGGTCATACATTTTACCTGCAATACCACCAATAATCGCACCACTAAATGTGCCAAATACAGGTAATACACTACCGGCTACAGCACCAATCATTACACCTTTAACTGTAGGGGAAAAACGTGATTTTTTGCCAGCAGATGTGTCATAGCCAGATTTGCCTTTATTATTTGTTTGACCACCAGCGTTATCCATCATATGAGTTACTTTATCTTTAACCATATTGGTTACACCACCATGCTCTGCTGCATCTTTATTGATCTTCTCTAGGCTATCTTGTGCCTTTTCTTTAATTTGATCTACTTTTTCCATGACATTGTTCATTACGCTTGAGTCTTGCTGATTGTCATGTTGTGTAGATGCATGAGTATTTGAAGTATTGCTATCATTTTTTGCAGTAGTCATATATTTTCCCTCATGTAAAAATAAAACAGGTTAGTCATCTATATTAAGGAAAATAGAAAATTTTAATGTTGAAGTGCTGTTATATTGACCTTGCTTTTAGTTAATAAAAAGTGTCTCTTGTAGCTATATTAAAGTTATTTTAAATTTTGGTAAGTAATATATGACTTATTGAAATCAGGATAAATTATAATTTAAATATATTTAAGTTTAAATTGTTGTTTTAATATTAAAATAAATTTAAAAATTAGAAATTTAATTTTTATTATTAGATTTTAATCCACATTAGAAAATAAAAATTATTAAATATTATAAATATCTTAAGTATTTTTAATAATTTATTTTTAAAAGTCAGTAAAATAAATTAGATCTATAAACTTTTATATAAAAATCCCCAGCTTGTGGGGATTTATTAATGAAATTATTTTTGATCAGGTATCTCACAGTTCTCATCGGTACAAACTACGCCATCTTCTGGCTGATTTATACTTGTTTCCTGCTGTGTCTTTAAAACCTGGTCAAAAACTTGTATGAACACATCACGTGGCTGTGCACCTGCCAGAGCAATACGCTGGTCAAACACAAAAAAAGGAACGCCCGTAACTTTAAGCTGTTCACGAGCCAGCTTCTCATCATGCTGCACAAAATCTGCGAAGGTATCAGTATCTAGTACATATTCGACTTCCGCTGCATCTAACCCGATCCGCGCTGCCACATCTTCTACTGTTTCGCGCTCGCCAATGGCTAAGCCCTGTGTCATATAAGTATAGAAAAATGCTTCTTCGGCCTGATTGCCTAAACCTTTACTCTGGGCCAGATGGATAATACGGTGAGCATCAAAGGTGTTACCTGAGTTGGCCTGTTTCCAGTTAAATTCAATTCCTTCTTCTGCGGCCATAGCAGCAATTTTTTGCTGCATTTCTTCCATTTCTTCAACTGTACGCCCGTATTTCTGGGCCAGACGCTCTGTATTGGACTGTTCATGCTTGACTGGTGCTTCTGGATCAAGCTCATAGCTATGCCAATAGACTTCAAGTTCGACTCCTGCCTGTTCAGCTGCCGACTCTAAACGTTTCTTTCCGATATAGCAGAAAGGACAGACTACATCTGACCAGATATCTACACGCATGCTGTTTCTCTTTTCTATGCTTCATTTCAAATGATAAGGGCGACATGAGCGCTTTTAAAGAGAGAGGCTGTAATAAAATGCAAGTCAGCCCGGATTCCTTCATTTTTTAAAATATAAAGAACTGTTTTTAGTCATAAAAGTCAAACAGTGCTGTGTTCTGATTCAGGTTAGTATAAAAATGAAGCGGTCACTGGAGCTAAATATGCCACGTATATTCATGATTTTAGGTGTAGTGACCTTTGCGATATTTGCTCTATTATTTTATCAGTACTCAGCACAGCGTCAGGATGAGGTACAGGCACAGCAGTTTGAAACAGTGATGACTGAAAAAATGCAGCAGCTGTATCTTCAGGCTCAAGATTGGACCACCCCTATACATTTACAAACGAAAGACCAGCGTTTGTCCGGAGATTACCAGCTCATGGCTGATACTTTGCTCAGTTATTGGGTAAATAGTGCAGAGGCACGTAACCGTTATTTACGGGAACTGGAGAAATCTGACTGGGTTGATTTTTTGGATGTAGACCGGCTCGATAAAGACCGGAAACAGAATTATAAGGAAACTGAGCAAATGCTGGTGCAGGTTCGCAAGATTTCGCAGCAGTATCAGCAGCAAACCAGCCAGATTAAACAGCAGACTTTAGAAAAAGTAGAGCAGTTACCCATTCGTACTGATTTGCGTAAAGCTATGCTTACCAAGCTCGAACGTAGCCAGAAAAGTGACGAAGATCAGGCAATTTTTCAGTTAGAACTACAAATTCTAGAAAAAGCAGAAGCCATGTTTGAAATGTTGAAAAAGTACAAATGGGTCAAGCAAGGTGAAACAATTCTGTTTTATGAAGATGAGCAGGTAAAACAGTTCAACACTTTATATCAGGAAGTATTACAGCTTAATGCTGAAATCGAAAAGATTGAACAGAAAAATGTCGAAGCCTTGAAGCAAGAACTATAGCTTAAGAACCTCGAAATCATGTTATTTCTAGCTCGAATCATCCCTGTAGTGTTCAGGGATGATTCTTTTTTAGGGTTAAAATAAAAGGCGATTTATTTTTTCGCGACTGTAGCAGGGAAAAGTGGATCCAGGAAATTAGGCGCGACAAAATCCACTTTCTCTACTTTATAAAGTTTTCCAGCAAAGTTATTTTGTTGATGCCACACTATCTGATTTTTACTGAGATCTATCAGATTTAAAGCATAACGTTGACCTTCAACCGGCATTGAATAATAAATTAGTCCAGCGCCTGCTCCCATGGTTGCCAGTGATACGCCTGCACTCAAGGTCGCTTGTGAGAATTTACGCCCGAAAGACGGCTGAGCTCCGGAAATATTCACAACAAACATTTTATCTGCCTGAGTAAAGGTTTTAAGCGTACTTAAATCTTCAGCAGATAAATCCAGATTGACTGGTTGAAAAGTATTCTGGTTGGGTGAAACAGTGGTTTTATTCAATTTTTCAAACAGACGTAAAAGGGTGTCTTGTTGAGATAGATTGGGCGTAGTGTGATTTAAAGCGTTAAGCACAGGAAACTGATTAATTTCCTGCCGTTTATCCTTTGGATGTAAACGGATGTCATACCCTATTATCTGTTTCTTTGGCATAAAACCGCAAATGAAGGGTGCTGATTTCACAGTTGTATTAACCGAAACTTCTTTTAATTGCTGGGCAAGAGCCTCATTAAAGCCTAGGGCCAGTTGAGCACTTTCTTGACCAATAATGTGAGAAGTCCCTAACTCTGCACGCGATAAACAGCTATCAGTTAAAATTGCTACAGAAGATTGTCGGAGCTCATTTTGTTGACGGTCTAAAGCGCTACGTGTTTCGGGTTTAATCGCCATAGTATTACAACCTGTAAGTACTACAGCACAGCTTAAGCTGAATAAAATTTTTTTCATTTGAGAAATATAAGATTAATTGTGAAAGAAAAATGTGCAATAAGTTATTATTCGTCACATTGAGTATTGATATTGATTCCTTTTTGTTGCAGAGCCAAGTTTTTTATTAAAAAAATTGTAAAAAAACCCTGCATTGAGCAGGGTTTCTTTAAGTTTAGTATTTTAAGAATTAAACACGTTCGATAATGGTAGCAATACCCTGACCTAAACCGATACACATGGTCGCAAGACCGATTTGTGTATCTTGCTGTTCCATAATGTTCAGCAGAGAAGTGGTAATACGCGCACCAGAACAGCCCAGTGGATGTCCTAACGCAATTGCGCCACCACTTAAGTTTACGATGTCTTGTTTGTCATAAAGGCCTAAACCTTTCAGTACAGACAGACCTTGTGCGGCAAATGCTTCATTTAGCTCAACTGTCTGCATGTCAGCAATCGAGAGACCAGCACGTTTTAGTGCTTTCTGGGTTGCTGGAACCGGGCCATAACCCATGATCGCAGCATCACAGCCTGCAACTGCCATAGAGCGAATTACGGCACGTGGTTTCAGGCCGAGAGACTGAGCTCGTTCAGCAGACATCAGTAACATGGCAGATGCGCCATCAGACAATGCAGAAGAGGTTGCAGCAGTGACTGTACCGCCTTTAGGGTCGAATACTGGGCGTAAAGCACGGAAAGATTCAATATTGGCATCCGGACGGATTACTTCATCGATATCACACAATACTTTATAACCGTCAGCATTATGACCTTCAATACCCACAATCTCGTTCTGGAACAGACCATTTTCAGTCGCAGCCCAAGCACGACGGTGTGATTCCACACCAAAGGCATCCTGTTCTTCACGGGTAATGCCGTTCATACGGCCCAGCATTTCAGCAGTCAGACCCATCATGTTAGATGCTTTAGCATAATGCTTGGAAGCAGCCGGGTTCAGGTCGATACCGTGCATCATGCCTACATGGCCCATATGCTCTACACCACCGATGATAAAAATATCACCTTGGTTGGTTGCAATCTGTGCAGCTGCTGTATGAATGGCTTGCATGGAAGAACCACAAAGACGGTTAACGGTTTGACCGGCAACAGTTTTTGGAAGGTCTGCCAGCAAAGCAATATTACGGGCAATGTTCATACCTTGTTCAAGGGTCTGGTTTACACAGCCCCAGATCACGTCTTCAACTTCATTCGGGTCGAATTCGTTACGTACCATTAGTGCACGGATAAGTTCAGCAGACATGGTGTCGGCACGTACATTGCGGAACATACCGTTTTTCGATTTGCCCATGGCTGTACGTACACCATCAACAATCACAACGTCACGTGGATTTAAAGTAGCCATTCACGTCACTCCTTAACCGTAGAATTTTTTATTGTTAGCTGCCATGTCACGCAACATTTGTGGCGCTTCATAAGCTTTACCTAGGTGCGCATATTTATCGCAAAGCGCTACATATTCAGCAACACCGGTCTGATCAATGTAACGGCATGGGCCACCACGGAATGGAGGGAAGCCTACACCCATGATCATCGCCATGTCTGCTTCAGCAGGAGTAGCCACAATGTTGTCTTCCAGGCAACGAACTGTTTCATTACAGAAAGCCAGCATCATGCGGTCAATGATTTCCTGAGGATCAAATTCGCGTTTTTCACCTGATATTACCGGAGCAATGACATCATAGGCAGTCGGGTCAACAGTTTTGGCTTTCTTGCCTTTACGGTCGAGCTCATATTTATAGAAACCGACATCATTTTTCTGACCCAGGCGTTTTGCTTCATACATGGTCTGGATAGAACCTTTGTAATCTGGCTTCATACGGTCAGGGAAACCTTCAGCCATGACTTCTGCACCATGTACGCCGGTATCGATACCCACAACATCCATCAGGTAGGCAGGACCCATCGGCCAGCCAAATTTTTCCATGACTTTATCGATTTGCTGGAAGTCAGCACCATCTTTAAGTAACAGGTCAAATGCACCGAAGTAAGGGAATAATACACGGTTAACCAAGAAGCCCGGACAGTCGTTAACAACAATTGGCGTTTTACCCATTTTCTGGGCAAGAACTACTGTTGTTGCGATTGCTTCTTCAGATGTCTTTTCACCCCGGATGACTTCAACCAGTGGCATCATGTGTACCGGGTTAAAGAAGTGCATGCCAACAAAGTTTTCCGGACGCTGTAAGGCTTTTGCCAGGCGCGTGATCGAAATTGTAGAAGTATTGGATGCAATAATCGTATTCTCACGTACCGATTTTTCAGTATCTGCCAGAACCGCTTCTTTAATTCTTGGGTTTTCAGTGACTGCTTCAATCACGATATCTACTTCTTTAAACTCTTCATAGCTTAAAGTCGGGCGGATACGTGCCAGGGTTTCACCCATTTGCGCAGGTTTCATTTTCTTGCGTTCAACCTGCTTGGTCAGCAGTTTGTTTGCCTCAGACATACCCAGGGCCAGTTGCGGGTTACCAATATCTTTCATGATAATTGGTGTACCTTTGCTTGCCGCTTGGTAAGCAATACCGCCACCCATGATCCCTGCACCCAGAACAGCTGCCTGATTTACAGGATGTGCACCTTTTTCATGCTGTTTAGAAGCTTTTTTCACAACCTGGTCATTTAAGAACAGACCAATAAGTGCTCCTGCTTGCGGAGTAATGGCTGCTTTGGCAAAACCTTCAGCTTCAGCTTTCAAAGCTTCGTCACGATGTAAGCTTGCACCTGCCTGCAAAGAATCCAATAGTAGTTTTGGAGCAGGATATTGAGCCGGATTAGCTTTAGCCAGTACCGCACCCTTGGCTGTATTAAACGCCATCATTTGCTCAAGTGTACTCAATTTTACAGGGTCGAGCTTTTCCTGACGCTTGGTTTTCCAGTCCAGACGGCCATGAATAGCCTGCTTAACCAGATCAACAGCAGCATCTTTGAGCTTATCAGCTGACACAACAGCATCAACAGCACCGTCTTTTAGTGCAGCAGCCGGTTTTTTCGGTGCAGCAGTTGCCATCCATTCAACAGCGTTATCAATACCAATAACACGACTTAAACGAACTGTACCGCCAAAACCCGGGAAGATCCCCAGCTTGATTTCAGGTAAGCCCACCTGTGCTTGTTCTGACATGACACGGTAGTCACAGACCAGACACATTTCAAAACCGCCACCCAGTGCCATGCCATTAATAGCAGCCACTTTAGGAATGTCCAGGTCTTCAAAGCTGTTAAAAATTTCATGGACAGGCATCGCCCAATCAACAATTGCCTGCTCACCTTGTGCAAAGTTATCACCGAATTCAGTGATATCAGCACCAACGATAAATGTAGATTTGCCTGAAGTAACGATTAAACCCTGAATATCAGCAGCGGATACGGCGTCAATCGCAGCCTTGAAATCTTCAATCGTTGCACGGTTGAATTTGTTAACCGACTCACCTTGTAAGTCAAAGCGGAATTCTGCAATCCCGTCCTCAAGCATTTGGACGGTAATGGCATTGCCAGCGTGGATCATGCCCTGATCTCCTTTATTTTGGAGGACTTCTAAGTTGATGTAATGAAGCGTGTGTACATTTCCCGCACACATCGATGCTCCGCTAATCTTACGATAACTATATCCAAAAAGAACATAACAAGTTGTATCAAGCCGTGACGCAAGGGTCATCAATTTTAAAGGACAATATTCTGGTTGTGATTCCAATAAGTAAATCTTTGATAGATTATTTGAAATAAGTCATTAATTATAATAATTATTATTTTAATCAGTTGATGTAAACTATTTATAGAAAATAAGAGAATATCTACCGTAATAGGCAGTTTAAATACTCAGGTTATGTTTTAGTAACCTGTTAAATTCAATTTTAAAATTTCTGAATGCACTGAAATTGTTATGTTTGGGAGTTGTTATTGATAATACATCATTAGATAGAGTTCTATTTTGGCTACCCTTTATCGTCTTTTTTATCAACATTTGATAAAATTGCCGCCATTTACAGAGCCATTGACCTGTCGAGCAGCTCTAATCTCTCTCTTTTTATGTTGCAGAGTAGCTATATGATTAAATGGATCGTATTGGCGATTTTTGTGATTTCAGCGTTGTATATCCAAAATCGCGGTAAAGTGCGTCATTCGTTCTATCGTCAATTTTTTGACCATTCAACGCTTCTCGCACCGATTAATTTTTTAATGTACCTGTTTTCCAAGGTACCTAACCAGCCTTATATTGCTACCCAGCATTTTAAGGATTTGCAAACCTTGGACGAGCATTGGGAAATGATTCGGGATGAGGCCAGAGCCTTGTACCAGCAGGGCGGGATCAAGGCAGCCAGCAGTTATAACGATCTGGGTTTTAATTCGTTCTTTAAGACTGGATGGAAACGTTTTTACCTGAAATGGTATGATTCTAGCCATCCGTCTGCAGCAGAACTCTGTCCAAAAACCACGGCCCTATTAAAAACATTACCGACCATTAAAGCTGCCATGTTTACTGAGCTGGCCCCAGATAGCCGGTTAGTTCGACATCGCGACCCCTATGCTGGTTCATTACGCTATCATCTGGGTTTATTGACACCTAATGATGATCGCTGCTTTATTGATGTAGATGGTCAACGTTACTCATGGCGGGACGGGGAGAGTGTAGTTTTCGACGAAACCTATATCCATTATGCAGAGAACAAGACAGATGAAAACCGGATTATTCTGTTTTGCGATGTAGAGCGTCCATTAAAAACACGTTTGATGCAAAATTTTAATCATTGGTTTGGTAAAAAAGTGATGACTGCGGCCAGCTCGCCGAATGAGGCTGGCGACCAGACAGGCGGTTTAAATAAATTGTTTGCTTATGTCTACCAGATCAGGCTTAAAGCTAAAGCATTGAAAAAGACCAATCGCCAACTTTATTACGTTTTAAAATGGTTTTTAATGCTGGGTATTTTCTTCCTGATTTTTATCCGGCCATATATTACTTAAAAATTTAATGCCCTGCGGGGCATTTTTATATTCGAATGCTTTGATAAATCAGGCATAACTTAGCAGGATGTACATCAAAACAGATAGATCAATTTTGATAAAAATAGAATGTGCACTTTTAAAGGTGTTTTGAATCAGGACTAATGAACCCATTGCTATAAGTCGTAAGCTATTTTACTCTGTTTAATACAGTTTCCTGTTCTATAATTGATATTTCTGAAAATTAAATAAATTTAAAATATTCAGACCATTATTTGATAACTAATATTCAATTTTTTAAGTATAAACAAAACCGGCTAGCAAGATCAGGGATTAATATTTCTTCACAGGTGTTTTCTTAAATGACCAGCAAAATTTGATTTTTCAAATAATATATCTATACGTAATGAGTTTGATGTTAAAGGCTAGTGAATTTCTTTGAAAATTGTGAAGATGCTTGAAAAAGCCAGTAAAAGCATCACATCATGTGAAGAGCAAGATCTTGTCAATATAGGCCCCATGTGAACGAAAATGCACGCGAACATATAGAAAAAATTCTGGCAAACATGACCACTTTACCCGGGGTATACCGTATGTTGGGTAAAGATGGTGAACTCTTATATGTAGGAAAAGCCAAGAATTTAAAAAATCGTGTGTCGAGCTATTTTGTTAAAACTATCGAGCATCCCAAAACTCAGGCACTGGTGGCACGTATTTATGATATTCAGACTCTAATCACCCGGTCTGAAACAGAAGCCTTATTACTTGAACAAAACCTGATCAAGCTGCACCGTCCGCCGTACAATATCATGCTGCGTGATGATAAATCTTATGTCTATATTTTTGTGTCGAGTGACAAGCCTTATCCACGGGTAGCCAGTGGCCGGGGCAAGGGCAAGCATCAGGTTGGCAAGTTTTTTGGACCCTATCCCAGTGCATATAGTGCTCGTGACACCTTAGTGGTACTGGAAAAGCTGTTTAATGTACGCCAGTGTGAAAACAGCTATTTTGCCCAGCGCAAACGGCCGTGTCTGCAATATCAGATTAAGCGTTGTTCTGCACCGTGCGTCGGACTGGTAAGTCCTGAGGATTATCAGGAAGATGTAAAGAATACCATTCGCTTTCTGCAAGGTGATACCAAAGAGCTGAATCAGGAACTGATTGCCAAAATGGAAGAGGCCGCAGAAAAGCTCGAATTTGAAAAGGCCGTATTTTATCGGGACCGTCTGGGACTGTTGCGCGAAGTACAGGCCCAGCAAGCAGTTTATAAGGTCAAGGGTGAAGCCGATATTCTGGCAATTGCCTATCAGGCCGGAGTAACCTGTGTCCAGATTATGCATGTGCGTAATGGCCGGATGTTAGGGGGTAAAAGCTATTTTCCCGACATGCAAAGTGATGACCTGGGACAGATGCTTAGTGACTTTATGGCTAACTTTTATTTTCAGGTAGCTGATGAGGTTCCGGCTGAGCTGATTGTAAATGTAGCCTTACCTAACACACAGGAACTTGAACAGGCTATTCAGACTGAATTTGGCAAGAAAGTACAGATCAAGCATAAAGTACGGGAAACCCGTGCCGAATGGCAGGAGCTTGCAGTCATGAACGTGCAGCATGCCATTAAGGGGCAGCTGAGCAACCATCTTGAACTGCATGAACGCTTTCACCAGCTAGAGCAGGTCATGGGCCGGCCAGTTGACCGAATTGAGTGTTTTGACATTTCGCATACTATGGGTGAAGCACCGATTGCCTCATGTGTTGTATTTGATCAGGGAGGAGCACGTAAACGTGACTACCGGCAGTTTGCCATTCAGGATATCACCGGGGGAGACGATTACGCAGCCATGCGGCAAGCTCTGACCCGGCGTTATAAAAAAAGTCTATTACCAGACTTGCTGCTGATTGACGGCGGTAAAGGCCAGTTACATATGGCAATGGAAGTCATGCAAGACTTGGGCCTGGATGCTTTCATGGTAGGTGTTTCTAAAGGTGAAGGACGTAAACCGGGACTAGAAACCCTGCACTTTACGGATGGCCGCAAGATTCAGCTCGCTGAAGACCATAAAGCATTGCATCTGATTCAGCAGGTACGTGATGAGGCACATCGTTTTGCCATAACCCGGCACCGTGCCAAGCGGGACAAACGCCGTGCAGGTTCGGTTCTAGAAGTCATACCTGGACTTGGTCCAAAGCGCCGGCGTGACTTGCTTACCCATTTTGGTGGGATTCAGGGTGTACTGAAGGCTTCAGAAAAAGAGTTAATGGTAGTTCCCGGTTTGGGTCCGGCACTGGCTCGAACGATTTATAAAATACTGCATGAATAATAGGCAAAAATTACCAAAGTAGAGGATGACTCCCGAGTCAGCAGCCATTCACAGCACTTAAAAAACTTGTCATGATGGCCCGAGCACAAGAATAATTGAGGCAAGGGATGTCATTAAAACAACTTTTTCAGGCTGTGACAGTTTCAGAAGAGATTGATATTCCAGCAGGCTGGTTACAGGGCCGGACCATTTATGGCGGACTGGTAGCGGGAATCCTGATGCACAAGGCTGTAGCAACTGTCAATGATCTGCAAAAACGGCTGTTGAGCACTAGTGTGACCTTTGTTGGCCCGGTACAGGAGAGTCGTGCCAGAATCACCGCTGAGGTGTTACGTGAAGGTAAATCCGTAACGACGGTAGAGGTAAGGTTATGGCAGAATGATGAAGTCCAAAGTATTCTGCTGGCCAGCTTTGGTGCTGAGCGCCCATCTGCAATTGAAGTCCATCAGGAGCGTCATGCTCCTGACTATCCGTTGCCTGAACAATTAAACTGTCTGCCTTATCGGGAGGGCTTCTTACCACTGTGTTATCAGCAGTTTGAACTGTGCTGGGCCGAAGGGCAGTTACCCTGTAGTGGCAGCAAAACTCCAGACTTTGGTGGCTGGTTCCGGTTTAAGCCCGAATTTCATGATAATAGCGAACTTGAGCTGGCTCATTTGTTGACCTTGATGGATATCTGGCCACCTGCTGTGATACCGCTCTTTAAACAGGTGGCTCCTGCCAGTTCCTTGACGTGGCATATCACTTTGGTACATCCGGTCCAGCATGAGTTGCATGACTGGTTTAAATATAAAGCTTTTACAGATTTTGCAGGGGACGGCTATTCAACCGAATATGCCCATATCTGGGATGCCGAAAATCGCCTGATTGCGATTTCCCGGCAGACTGTAACAGTGTTTGCCTAGTGACACTAAATATCATTTCGTATAAAGTGACCCTACTAAAAATGGATAAATCCTCAAAATTTTCTATTACATGATCATGTGGTAGGGGGAAACACTGGCGGTGTCTATGACTACAGGTCGTATCCTGAATATTCCGAACATCTTGACTTTGGCACGTATCGGATTGATTCCGGTATTTTTGCTGGTGGTTTACTGGCCACCTGCAATGCAGGTAAGTGGGCATGAAAGCAGTATGACCCGGCATATTATTTTGACTGCAATTTTTGTGCTTGCTGCAGTAACCGACTGGTTCGATGGCTATCTGGCCCGAACCTTGAATCAGACTTCAGCCTTTGGGCGCTTTCTTGACCCTGTGGCAGATAAACTGATGGTTGCAGCGGCACTGATTGTGCTGGTGCAATGGCAACCGACAATTTCAATGGCCTTTGCTGCGATTGTTATTATTTCTCGTGAGATTACAGTTTCCGCCTTACGTGAATGGATGGCAGAACTGGGAGCTCGGACCAGCGTAGCTGTTTCTACGGTGGGTAAGTACAAAACAGCATTTCAGATGATTGCGATTTCTGTATTTCTGCTGAACTGGCCGCCGCTTGAATTAATTGCTTATGCACTGCTTTATACCGCAGTGCTTTTAACCTTATGGTCAATGTTTATTTATCTAAAGGCCGCCTGGCCTTATTTAAAGCAGCCTTAACAGTGGCCCTATAAAAAATCCCCATGATACAGGGGATTTTTTATAACTTTCTTTAAGCCAATACAGGCCTTAACTGTGAGTTTCTTCCTCAGCCTCTTCACCAAAAGTCTTGGCAATTTTTTCAATATTTAGGCTTTTCGCCATGGCATTGAAAATTTCCTTATAAACTCCGTCCTGATGATAAAGTGCATCATGTTCGCCGTGCTCGACGATTCGTCCCTCTTTCATGACATACGTATAGTCGGCGTCAATGATCTGTGACAGGCTATGTGAAATAATGATAACCGTCCGTCCCTGCTTGATCTTGTCTAGGCTCTGCTTGATCTGCTCGGAAGCAATCGCGTCCAGACTTGCAGTGGGCTCATCCAGAAAAATAATCGGTGGATCTTTAAGGAACATCCGTGCCAAAGCAATGCGCTGCTGCTGACCACCAGAAAGCATCAGGGCATCCGTCTCATAGCTATGTTGCAACTGCATGATCTGCTCATGGATAGATGCTTTCCGTGCCGCTTCGATGACTTCATCCAGCGATGCATCAGTCTTACCATAACGAATATTTTCAAGAATTGAACCCTGAAAAATGTGGTTTTTTTGCAGCACTAGACCAATATGGTCACGCAGATAGGCCGTATCAATCTCTTCAATTGGAACTCCGTCGAGGTAGAGTTTACCTGAGGCTGGAAGATAAAATTTATCCAGCAGACTGATAAGAGTGGATTTTCCGGCACCAGACAGGCCTACCAGTGCAGTAATACGGTTGGGTTGAGTCTGCATATTTATATTCTTGAGAGCATGATGTCCATTTGGATAATAAAAATCGACATTTTCTAGCTCGAACTGGCCCTGAATAACCGGCTTGCGTGTACCGCTTGATTCAATTTCATCATCAGCCTCCAGAATCTGGAAAAAACTCTCTGAATAAATCATGGCATCATTAACTTCATCATAAATACGGTGCAACGAGCGAATAGGGGCAGAAACGTTATTGAAGAGTAGTACGTGATACATGATCATCCCTATACTCATCTGGCCGGACAGAACAAAATACGCAGTCAGAATAATGATCAGAACAATACCGATCTGTTCAATAAAGGTTTTCATGCCATCAAACAAAAAGCTGGTCTGACGGGTACGCATCTGGTTTTGGGTCAGTTCTTTTTGTAGCTTGAGCTGTTTCTCTGCTTCTATCGACTCGCGATTAAAAGATTTAATTACGGTAATTGAGTTAATAATACTCAAAATGCCCTGACTCTTTTTTTCTCTTCCATCGCGCAGGTTGCGCCGCCATCCTCCCAGCTTCTGGGCTTGTTTGTAGGTTAGCCAGAAATATACCGGCACGATACATAGGGCCACAAGTCCTACCCAGACATTGGCATAAAACATGAGACCAAGCGCGACAATTGCACTGGTAAATAGAGGCAAGATATCAATAAAAAAAATCTGTACCAGTCGGGTCAAAGACCCGATTCCGCGGTCAATTCGTGTCTGTAATTTGCCTGCCTGATTATTTTCCTGGTTAAAAAAGGCCAGCCGATAGGTCAAAAATTTTTCAATAATGCCTTGGGCCAAGTCTTGTGACACCAGAATTCTAAGTTTTTCACCATAAAATTTTTGGCCAAAGGAAACCAGTGCACTAATAATTTCCTTCCCCAGCAGAATTACACTAATGGTAACCAGAATATGCCAGCCTGCATTCAGTCCCTGACCAGCTTCGACCAGACGGTTAATACTGTCGACAGCATACTGCAAGGTCAGTGCATTGACCTGGGCCGTAAATGCACCGATTAGCGTCAAGCCCAGTGTTGCCATAACCAGCAGGCGGTACGGCCTGACAAAAGGGGAGATCTTTTTAAATAAATGCCATAAATTCATGCAGGTCGTTCTTGTTCTTAAGTTCTAAATTCAGTCTAAGGATTTAAATATACCGGCTCAACCCACCGCTCTGTGACAATTTGTGAATTGAGCAAAGTGATAAAACCATGTTTAAAATAAGTATTACCCTGATCTGACCGGAGCAGTAATGAACCTTGAGCTCTTTGCGGCCCAGCCCCGATCAAATCTGCTGCCTTATAACGGCTCTGTTAAAGATTATGGTCAGATACTGACCGAGACAGACGCAACAGCCTATCTGCAATATTTTCTACAACAGCTGGCCTGGCAGCATGATGAAGTTATCCTTTATGGCAAGCATATACGAACCAGCCGTATGATCGCCTGGTATGGTGATGAAAAATTTGAATACCGCTATTCAGGTATTACACGAAAAGGACATATATGGGATGACAGTCTCTGGAAACTTAAACAGTATATTGAAAAACTGACGGGCCAACAGTTTAACTCATGTCTGGCCAACTTGTACCAAGATGGCAGCCAAGGCATGGGCTGGCATAGTGATGATGAAAAAACTCTAGGTCAAAATCCGGTGATTGCTTCTGTCAGTCTGGGGGCAACCCGTAAATTCTGTTTTAGGCATAAAACCCAAAATGACAAGATAGAGGTCTTATTACAGCATGGGCAATTGCTGTTAATGCGCGATGAAACCCAGCATTTCTGGAAACATGCCTTAATGAAAAGCACTCGGGTACAGGAACCCCGTATTAATCTTACATTTCGGTATTTCTGGCCAGAGGGCTAAAAAGCAGGGCAGACCAGCAGAGACAATAAAATAAAACAGCCCATGTGTGGAGGACATGGGCTGTTTTATTCAGAGGAGCTGTTTTCGAAAAAACAGAACAGTAATGTCATGGAACACTTTTGGCAATTACTGAAGAACAAAATCATCATATGAGAATTTATTTAAAATTACAAGAAATCTCTTCGAGTAATTTATGTAAATTATCGTATAGATTATTACTTAATAGATCAGTTCCCTTCTTCTGAAATAACAGAAAATTTCTTCTCGATTTGTGCAGCATTTTCTTTCAATGTCTCAATCAGTTTACTGACGTTAATAAACTCAAAGCGGCTTCTTGAAGCCAGTACAGTTAATGCCATAGGCGCTTCTTTAGAAGAAAACCGGATGGGTACAGACAGACCGGATACCCGTGGGTCGAGCTCGCCCTGAGAAAAATAATAACCCTGTTTTTTAATTTTTTTCATCTGTTGTATAAAGCTTTCCAGGTCCTGCGCAAAGCCGACTTCAGAGAGCTGGGTAGCAAAGCGTTCATAATAATTATGGAGACGCTGTTTTGGCAGATGTGCCAAGATAACCTTGGGAGAAGACCCGACGTATACCGGACGTGGACAACCACGACCATAGGACAGCAGGTCGGTATTACGGAAAACCTCATGATGCACATCAATGCAGTAATCCTGATTAAGGTGAGTAAGCAGACAGCACAATTCGGTGCGTTCTGCAATTTCACTCATAAACGGACTGCTGGCCTGTACTACAGGATCAGTTGTACGTGAAATATAGTCCAGTACAGCAATTTTTGAACCCAGCGTATAATCACCTGATGTACCACTAATACGCTGCAGGATGTCTGAAGAAACCAGTTCCTTGAGGTAGCGATAACTGGTCGGTTTGGACAGGCCGAGTTCCTCACAGATAATGTCAACATTGATGACAGGCCGTGAAACTGAAAATAAATCAAGAACCGTCAGAATCTTGCCAAAACTAGAAAGTGCCATGTATACCTACTGTTGTCCAAAATCTTAATGATGAGCTATTACCTTTATAACAAATTGTAGAGACCGGTGAATATATTTTCAGGCTGGAAAACTTGGCCTATTAAAGTACGCTTAAGGAATAACTAGTAATCAAAATAATTTATTTATTATCATAATAAGATACTTTATTGACTATTTCGTGTTTATTTGAAAAAATACTCACATTAAGTATCTTATTTAGAAACTATCAAGATTAAAATAAGTGCTGTTTATTCTCTCCTTTTCTTTCGTCTGAAAGAAAACTTACCTGAACATTGATCCTGCTTTTAAAACGGGGATGTGTTGACTGCTGCAATATCTATATCAGGGCTTAAAAGCTAGGGCCCTGCCATGTGCGATATTTAGCAGGTCTAGGCAAGGGTAAGTTGTTGTTGACTTGGAAGTACGCCTTAAAACGGATTTCTATTTTCGAGATACCACATGCTATTTAAACAAATCTTGGCCTTTCGTCCGGGCCGGATGGAACTGACTTTTGCGCTTAAAACTTTTATTGCTGGCATGCTGGCTCTATTTGTATCTTTTCGTCTGGATCTGATTAACCCGATGTGGTCGATTGGTACAGTGATGATTATTGCCAGTCCATTCTCAGGCATGGTCTCTTCCAAATGTGTATACCGGCTTATCGGAACGGTTGCCGGGGCAATAATCGCATTGCTATTGACTCCACCCCTGATCAATACACCGTGGCTATTTTCTATTATACTGGCGCTATGGGTCGGTTTTGCACTTTATATTTCTCTTTTGGACCGTACACCGCGCAGTTATGTATTTATGCTGGCCGGTTATTCTACTGCCATGATCGTATGTAATGCGATTGGCTATATAGACAGCTATAACATCTTTGATCTGGCTTTGGCTCGGGTACTAGAAATTTCAATCGGGGTGATTGCCCATGCTGTGGTCTCAGCGACAGTTTTACCGATACATATTGGCTCGGTCATCAGGCAGCGTGTCACTAAACTTCTGAATGATACTGAAAACCTGTTTAGTAATTTATTGAAAAATCCGCATCCAGACCAGAACTATAGCGAACTGCTGGCTGGAATAACCCGTGACAGTAGTGATATTCATGCACTTGCTGTGCACTTGTCTTACGAGAAGGGTGAATTGCAGGGCATGACCAAACAGTTGCAGGAAATGCTGCATCAAATGTCCATGGTAATTGCCAATCTGGTCGCCATGTCGGAAAAGCGCGAACAGCTTCATCAACTTGATTTTAAAAAATCTGAGTATCTGGAAAAACTTCAGCAGCATGTGCTGAATTTTCTAAATCAAAAGCAGCCTGTAGCCGAGAGCCAACTGACTGAATTGCCTGCAGAGTTCGAGGCTGACTTCAATGAATTGCTGCGAGATGTTAACCCTGAACAATATATCGTTTTAAGCAGTATAAAAATGGACATCCGGCATTTTATTCATAATATCCGGACGGTTAAATTATTGTGGGGGCTGATTCAGGCAGGTGAGAAAAATATCCCTGAGAGTATTACTCCAATTACTACAACTTATCCGAGTTTACATCGTGATTATGGCGTGGCAGTGCGCGGAGGAGTCAGCGCTTTTCTGATTACACTGATCGTTTGTGCGCTCTGGATCCTTTCTGGCTGGCGCATGGGCTTCATGATGGCACAGATGGGGGCAGTAACAGCATGTATTTTGACAGCACTTGATAACCCGGTACCCGTGCTGCGTATCTTTATCTGGGGCAGTCTGGTTTCGGCTGGGCTGGTGTTTGTATATGCCTTTGGTATTTTTCCACATATTACGGCGTTTTGGGAGCTGGCACTGGTGCTTCTGCCCATGTTCCTGTTTTCTGTATCCATGATGGCCAATCCTTCTCTGATGCCAGTAGGAATGGTACTGGGTATTAATACCATGATGGGGCTAAATTTGCGTAATTCTTACAATATGGATGCAGTGACCTATTTTGACAGCTCTTTTGCCATGATTCTGGGTGTTCTGGTCTCACTGATTGTGATCTATTTTGTACGCGCCATGTCACCAGAAACCAGCGCAACACGAATACTG
Source organism: Acinetobacter radioresistens DSM 6976 = NBRC 102413 = CIP 103788 (assembly GCF_006757745.1). NCBI lineage: Bacteria > Pseudomonadati > Pseudomonadota > Gammaproteobacteria > Moraxellales > Moraxellaceae > Acinetobacter > Acinetobacter radioresistens. Next base: position 283,098 of record NZ_AP019740.1, read on the forward strand.
GCCCTGCATAGTAAAGCCATGCACCAAGCACTTGTATTGCCTTATGGTACCCAGTTCAGGATTCATCTTAGAAGTATGCTCGACCGAATCGGTGTACTGAATACCAAAATGGTTCAGTCATCTGAGATTCGTTCTTCGATTAATGCAGCACTGGTTGAATGTAGTGCGATTGTCGATTTAAGCCGGCTGCAGGAACTGGCAGGTCAGTTATCTGATCATGAGCTGCTGGTGAAACAGATTGCACAGCTGGGCCAGCAGCTCGAGCACTATTTTGAACTACGTGAGCAGGCAGGCTTGTGGAACGCTGTACCATCCACTGAACTTGTACGGCAGCTCCAAGAGTTACGTTTACTTGCCACAAATGTTGAAGATAATGAGCTGCGACTTCGACTGCTAATTTCACTGAACAATATCCAGTGCAGTATTTGCCATATCGGGATAAGCAATACACAACCACATTTTAATATGGCAGGAGCTTGAGATGGGTGAAGTCAATATTTATGGACTTTATGTTCCGATTCTGCTGATACAGGCGATTTTGGCTTACGGATTACTCAAGCTTACAGATGTATTTACCCATCGCTGGGTTACAAATGGCTGGATTATGTGGCCAGGCATATTTCATCTTTGCTGGTATCTAGTGCTACTGCTCTGTATCCACTGGCTCTTTCTTTATTTTTCTGCTTGATTTTCTCTGGTGATAGGTTGACCGTGATGAACTCATTTGATGCGCGCAAGCTGCTTCGTCCCTTATCTCTGCTGCTGGTGGCGGCAGTTGCTCTCTATGCCATTATACATTTATGGAACTACTATAATGCTGCACCCTGGACCCGTGACGGTCGGGTGAAGGGTGATGTGATGCAGGTTTCTTCAGATGTTTCCGGACTGGTCACAGAAGTTCTGGTACAAGATAACCAGACGGTAAAAAAAGGTCAGGTCTTGTTTAAAATAGATGTCGCCCGTCAGGCGCTAGATGTTGAACAGGCTAAATCTGATCTGGCTAAAGCCAGGGCAGGGCTGGCCGAAGCTGAAGCTGCTCTAGCCCAGTCACATGCCAACTCAATCAAGTCTCAAGCCAATATCCGGCTGGCAGAGAAAAATGCACAGCGTTATGCCAGCCTAATGAATGGTGCAATTTCCAAGCAGGAACAAGACCAGATGTTCGCAGTGCGTGACCAGGCGCGTGCTGAGCATGAACAGATGCAGGCTGCTATTCAGCAGGCGCAGGCCACTATCCGTCAGCAGAAAGCATTGATTGAAGCTGCCACCAGCCAGGTACATCTGGCTGAACTCAACCTGCACCGCTCAGCAGTTATTGCACCGGCAGACGGCACTTTATCCAATTTCGATATGCGTCCTGGTAATTACGTGAAATCTGGACAGGCAGTGGCTGCCCTGGTCGACCGCCAGCAGCTCTATGTGGTCGGTTATTTTGAAGAGACCAAACTTGACAGAATACATGTGGGAGATAAAGCCACAGTACAGCTCATGGGAGATTCGGAAAAGATTTATGGTCATGTGCAGGGTATAGCAACAGGAATTGAGGACCGTGAGCGTGGCAACAGTTCTAACCTGCTGGCCAACGTCAACCCTACATTTAGCTGGGTGCGTCTGGCACAGCGGGTACCGGTCAAAATCATGATTGATAAATTGCCAGAAAACCGGTTAACCCTGGTATCAGGCCGTACCGCAACAGTACGAATCATTGAAGCCAAAGATCATATTTGACCGGTCTTGGCAAAAATCATTAAAAAGAAGAGTATTACTCTTCTTTTTTTATAGAAGATAAAATATCAGGGCTTAAGTCCATCTGGTTCCCGATACCAGCTTTCAATCAGCAGGGCAGCTGCAATACTGTCAGCCGCAAGTTTACGGTTCCCACCCTGAGCCTGATACTGATTCAGTTCACTACGGGCTTCACGAGTCGTTAGACGCTCATCCACCATCAGGGTCTCAATATTGGTCTGATGACGCAGTCGCCGTGCAAACTTGCGGGCACGGGCAGAAAGTTCTGACTCACTCTCATCCATGTTTAAGGGTAAACCGACCAGAAACAGGTCCGGTTGCCATTCTTTGACAATCTTCAGCAAATGTTCCCAATTCGGGATTCCATCCTTCATCGGGAAGAGCGTCAAGGGATTAGCACTCTGAATAGCTGCCTGTCCGATAGCCATGCCCATTTTCTGAGTGCCAAAGTCAAAAGCCATAATCAGGCCCGGATGAGAGGCATCAGGCATGACCAATCTCGGAAGCTAGCCAGGTACGGTCTAGGCCCATTTTTTTATAGGCAGCGTCCCAGCGGTCATCGTAAGGCAGATTAAAAATCAAGTCCATATCTGCATCACAGATGAGCCAGTCACCGCGTGCAATCTCTTCTTCAAGTTGATTTTTGCTCCAACTGGCATAACCCAGCGCTATCTGGTAACGGTCCACTCCTTCATTGTGTGCAATTGCATCCAGAATGTCTTTACTAGTGGTGATACAAACATTTTCACCAATAGCAATAGACGAATGCCAAACGGGTTGACCGGTATGTAAAACGAAACCTGCCTCCGGGCGCAATGGACCGCCTTGAAGCACATCATGAGGTTGGACATTATCTGCATCAATTTCCAAGTCATTCAACAATTCCTTGATCTGAATGCCAGCAGGTCGGTTGATAATGATCCCTTGTGCGCCGTCTTCATCATGTCGAGCCAGATAGATGACCGTATGAGCAAAGAAATCATCGGCAATTTCTGGAGGAGCGATAAGACAACGATGCGTCAAATATTGTTTGGTCACCTAAGCTGTTCTCCTAAATTGTCAGCATAAAGTTTTGTCTGGACAAAAATTGAGGCAAAAAGATAAATTTCAATAAAATTACAGAGTATGGTCTCTTCACTTATAAGTGACTACTGTCGAGAATACAATCCTCTGCACGTAAGCATCTGTGCCTTTCAGCAAAAAAGCAGAAACTTATTGGTCAGATGTAGCCTTAAATACTGTCTATTCAAGGCTTGCAGAATGGGGACAGACTAGAATATAAAAGCTGCTGCTTGAAGATAGTTGTGGCGATTTTATAAAAATCAAGAGCTCAAACTGGCTGCTGATTGCTAAAAGATATTATCTATTAAGCCTGCTGGAATTTAAGCTGACGCAACTGTCTGGCATGCTGCAAGGTGGTGTTACTAATTTCAACGCCACCTGTCATACGGGCCAGTTCCTGAATCCTTTCATCTTCATCCAGTTCAATGATGGTACTGCTGGCCGGATCAGTCTGCAGTTTCTTTACCAGAAGATGCTGGTCAGATTGAGCCGCCACTTGGGCCTGATGGGTAATACACAGAATTTGTACATGCTGTGCCAGCCCTCCAAGCAGTCGTCCTACAATCTCGGCAGTACCGCCGCTGATCCCGACATCGATTTCATCAAACACTAGAACCTCAGCTTCAGTTTTCTCGGCATTCATCACCTGCATTACCAGTGCAATACGTGACAGCTCACCTCCTGAAGCTACCCGTGCCAGTGGTTGGGCCGGTATGCCTTTATTGGCGGTAAACAGTAACTGGATAAAGCTCAGGCCTTCTGCAGTAGGCTGTTCCAGTGCATCAAAACGGAATTCAAAATAAGCTTCGGGCAGGGCCAGTGGTTTTACCTGTTCAGTCAGCTGTTTGGCAAGTGGTATCGCGGCTTCACGTCGAATCTGGTCCAGATGCTCAGCCTTCTGCAAAAAGTCCTGATGAGCGTGTTCAACCTGTTCGGCCAGCATTTCTGGGTCATCGAGCTGTTGCAGTTTTTCCAGTTCCTGCTGCCAGAGTTCATATTCTTCTTTTAGCTGCTCTGGCTGGGTTCTATACTTACGGGCCAAACGATGAAAAATTTCAAGCTGGGCATTCAACTCTTCCATACGTTCTGGATCAAAGCTCTGCCGGTCAATAAACTGGCGTAGCTGCGCTGTCCCTTCATCTAGTTCACTTTGCGCATTTAATAATGCATTATAAATACTGGATAGCTGTTCACTACGCCCAGCATGTGTTTCCAGCCGGCGAATTACCGAAGAGAGCTCCTGAGAAAGATTGGATTCTGCTTCATCGAGTATATTCAGGCTGTAAGCGCAGTCCTGCATAATATGTTCATGATGGCTGAGACGGTCAAATTCCTGCTCTATTTCTTTATAGTGAATAGCAACTATATCTTCAAGTTCTTCAAGCTGTAGCTCCAGCGTACTGATCCGCTGTAATCGGCTAGCCTGTGCTTCAAGCGCAGCCTGATGCTGGCGAATATTCTTCTGCCACTGGCTATATGCATCACGTACTTGCTGGGCCTCATTATAAAAATTACTGTAGCGGTCTAGCCACTTGCGTGGATAAGGTGGTTCCAGAAGCTGCTGCTGACTATGCTGGCTATAAAGCTGAACCAGAAGACGTCCAATTTCTTTCAGTTCAGATAGGCTGCTCGGGCGGCCATTGATCCAGGCTTTACTGCGGCCTGTAGCAAAAATTACCCGGCGTAAATGTATTTCACCTGATTCATCATTTAACTCATGCGCACTGAGCCACCCTGCTTCAGGGCTATCTGGCTGGTAGCTGAAGACGGCAGTAATGTCGGCCTTGTCTGTGCCATAACGAACATAGTTGGTATCGGTACGTTCACCGAGGCAGGCAGAAAGCGCATCAAGTAATAAGGATTTACCAGCACCGGTCTCACCTGTGAGTACGTTAAAACCTTGTTCAATATCAAGGGCTAGATGGTCAGCAAGCGCAAAATTGATCAGTGTTAAATGTGTCAGCATAAACGCATCCAGGCTGCGAAAGGTTTGTGTCTAAGATAGTCAAGTTTTGTTGTGGTCACAAGATGGCTTTTATTTTAAGACATTCAAAATATGATAACGCGATCTTAAAATAAATATGCGAATAAAAATTTTGTAAATACAGTTGTTCTGTTCTTGGCAAAAAGCTGTATTCGCTTTAACAATACTGAAAACTAATTAAGAGAATATATTGCCAGCAAAGATCAGTGTTCCATTGTTGTTATGCCAGTCATATATTGTTGATGGTTAGAATTACAAAATGAAAAATACGGTTTGATCAAAAATGTAATGATGAATTAGATATTTAACTAAAAATTTCATCTTTATAAGCACAAGTGCAACAAATATAGCAGACACAATATCATAGTAAGTTATAGACAGAGAATGATAAAAAATGGTCGCTCATCAACCGTTATGCTGGATCTTTCAACTATTGGTTCAAGGCTGCCTGTAGATCTGAATAAACTGAACGGCAAGGAATGGAAAATATTGATTTTTCCTGTTGAAACGGCAATTGATTAGTTGCGCTGCCGCAATTAAACTACCGCAATCATAACGTATATAAATGCGCATTATCTGGAGAATACGCATGTCAGCACAGTTTGATCATGTATCAGTAATAAAAAAATCAAATGTTTATTTTGGTGGTTCATGTATTAGCCATACAATTTTATTTGAAGACGGTACTAAAAAAACTCTGGGGGTCATTTTACCGACAGAGCAGCCGCTTACCTTTGAAACCCATGTGCCTGAGCGTATGGAGATTATCTCTGGTGAATGCCGTGTTAAAATTGCCAATAATGAAGAGGCTGAACTGTTCCGCGCCGGTCAGTCTTTTTATGTACCAGGTAACAGCACCTTTAAAATTGAAACTGATGATGTGCTTGATTATGTTTGCCACCTAGAAGGCTAAGCATTCTGCAATAAATCAGGTACACTAGACTGATATAGGAGATCCTGCGAAGTTACTTTGCAGGATTTTTGTTTTTCACAAGTCACCAGCTTAGAGGTCGTTCATGGCGAAACCTGAATATTATTATGGCGTTCATGCAGTGGAGTCATTATTAGAACTGGAGCCAGAACGGGTTCTGACCCTGTTTACACTAAAAGGGCGTGAAGACCAGCGTTTGCAAAAGATTCTGGAACTGGCTGAACCTTTCGGAATTAGCGTGCAAAAAGCCAGCCGGGACAGTCTTGAAAAGCTGGCCGGGTTACCCTTTCATCAGGGGGTTGTGGCTGCTGTCCGTCCACATCCGGTTATGAATGAAAAAGATCTAGAACAGTTACTTGAACAAACACCAGATGTTCTATTGCTGGCGCTAGACCAGGTAACTGATCCGCATAACTTGGGGGCCTGTATCCGTACAGCCGCAGCAATGGGTGTACAGGCAGTTATTGTGCCACGTGACCGTTCAGCCAGTCTGACACCGACGGCACGGAAAGTGGCAGCCGGTGGGGCGGAGAAAGTCAAGTTTATTCAGGTTACCAATTTGGCCCGTACGCTTGCACAGATGAAAGAGCAGTCACAGGTACGAGTGATAGGAACCATGCTCGACGAACAGGCATTGCCGCTTCAGCAATGTGACCTGACCGGACCTATAGTGATTGTAATGGGTGCTGAAGATACCGGTTTAAGACCTATCACCCAGGCACAGTGCGACCACAAGGTTTACATTCCGATGGCTGGAAATCTGCAAAGTTTAAATGTCAGTGTGGCGACCGGTATGGCACTCTATGAAGCCTGTCGTCAGCGTAATGCTAAAAGTTAAGTTAATTAATTAAAAGGATTCAGTATGACTCCCCGGGTTCAAGGTTATCTGTTTGTGGCGATTACCATGTGTATCTGGGGCGGTTTCACTTTATTCTCCCGTTTAAATGCCCAGTGGCATATCAGTCCTTGGGATATTACGGCCTTACGTTTCGGTCTGGCCTTTCTCATTCTCATGCCTATTCTGCTGTATAAAAAAGATACGGCATTTTTATGGACGAGGCAGTCTGTTCTGTTGGCACTGATTGGCGGCTTAGGGTACTGCTTAACAGTGTATACAGCATTTTTGTATGCTCCTGCTGCCCATGCCGCGATTTTTCTCAACGGTTGTATTCCACTAACCACTGCTGTAGCAGCATGGATTTTATTTAAACAGCCTTTTGATCAGCATACCTGGCTAAGTCTTGGCATTATGCTACTTGCTTTAGCTGTCATGAGTTATCTGATTTCACGCTCAAGCAGTCATGCATTTGGTATAGGAGATATCCTTCTATTTACCAGTGCCATCTGGTGGGGCGTATTTACTGTACTGCTCAAGCAATGGAAGCTGTCTGCGTGGCACTCTATGGCGAGCGTCGTAATTTGGTCAGCCCTTATCTATGTTCCAATTTACTTGTTATTTATACCTAAACATCTCAGTGAGCCAGAACCTCTGCATCTGGTTATCCAGACACTTTTCCACGGCGTTTTTGTGGTAATCATTGCTACCCTGACTTATGTGGCAGCCATTGAGCGTTTAGGGGCTTTTAAAACTGGAAGTATTGTAACTCTGGCACCTTTTATTGCAGCCTTGCTTGCTATACCATTGCTCGGCGAATCATTAAGTCTCTCTGTGCTTGCTGGATTAATCGGGATGAGTTTTGGAGCTTTACAGCCATGGCGCTGGTTCCGCAAAGATACTTTACAGGCGCAGCTGGAAAACCAGAAAAAAGGTTCTGGTTCAGACTCTCGCATCTCCTAATCTGCTTTTAGCTTTTCGGCCTTGATGAGGTAAAGCTGATGAAGAGGCTGTAATTGAGCATATAGATGCTCCAGATGGCCATCATTGGTTACAATATCATGAGCGAGAGTCTGTTTTTGTGAGCGAGGCATCTGTGCGGCAATGATCTGACGGATCTGCTCCTCAGACTGCTGGTCACGCGCACAGGCACGCATAATCTGAATATCTTCGCTGGTATCGACTAAAAGTGTATGCTGGGCAAGTTCATGCTGATTGGTTTCAAATAAAAGAGGAGAAACCAGTATGGCATAAGGACTTTGGGCAGCCTGTAGCTGCTGGATTAACGCCTGGCGGATAGCAGGATGGGTAATTCCTTCCAGAGTCTGACGCGCTTCCGGTAGCTTGAAAATATGTTCACGCAATGCCCGCCGGTTTAACTCGCCATCTTCTTGTAACACCCAGTCACCAAAAGCATCATGAATTTGTGCCAGTGCTGGCTGGCCACGCTGTACCACTTCACGTGCTACTACATCGGCATCTACGACCTGTATACCTTGAGACTCAAACCACTGGCTGGCAGCTGACTTTCCACTGCCTATTCCTCCTGTTAACCCCAAGATAAATGTCATATCAGCCTCCCAGATAAATTTTCATAATTTGCTCACCCCATAAAAAAGCGATCCAGCCGGCAATCGCAATATAGGGACCAAAGGCAAAAGGCTGGTTTTCCTTGCGAATCTTGAGCAGTACGATACCAATAATTGCCCCGACTAAAGATGAAAGTAGCACAATTAAAGGCAGCATTAAAGGACCCATCCAGGCTCCGAGTGCGGCCAGTAACTTAAAGTCCCCGTATCCCATGCCTTCTTTACCGGTGATGACTTTAAACAGATAATATACAATCCATAAGCATAAAAACCCAATCACATAACCCCAAATAGCAGAGCTTGCCGAGGTATATAATGCATAACTGTTCAGAGCTAGGCCTAGGGCGGCAAGCGGCAGGGTATACCGGTCTGGAAGCAGTTGTGTATCAAAATCGATGAAGGTCAGGGTAATTAATGCCCAAGTCAGTAACAGACCAAATAGCATTTGCAGGGTAGGGCCATAGACAGCTACTACAATAAGTGAACACAGAGCAGTTAAAAGTTCAACTAGAGGGTAACGGATACTGATCGGATTCTGGCATTGACCACATTTGCCTCTGAGTAGCAGCCAGCTGACTAAAGGCAGATTCTGATACCAGCGAATCGGCGTATGACAGTTGGGACAGGTAGAAGCCGGATAGCTGAGCGTGAGTTTTGTTTCATCAATTAGGGGCTGATCTGGATGAAGCAACAACTGACATTCATTGCGCCATTCCTGCTCCATCATTTTAGGAGTGCGAAGAATAACGACATTTAAAAAACTGCCAATACATAGACTGAAAAGCCCAACCACAATGTAGAGCGCAGTCGGGTTATTACTTAATAAGGTAATTAATTCTTGCATTAAACAACTGAACCCATCTGGAAAATTGGCAGATACATGGCGATCACAAGGCCACCCACTAATACACCCAGAATTGCCATAATCAGGGGTTCCATCATGGAAGTCAGACCGTCAACGGCATTGTCAACTTCATTTTCAAAATGTGTCGCGACTTTATCTAACATGGCATCAAGGGCGCCCGATTCTTCTCCAATGGCAACCATCTGTACTGCCATAGGCGGAAAACGGTTAGAGGCACGCATAGCAAACTGAAGCTGCTGACCGGTTGCTACATCTTCCCGGATTTTCATGACAGCCTGCTCATAAATTACATTATTAGTTGCACCTGCAGTAGATTCCAGCGCATCAATAAGTGGTACGCCGGCTGCAAATGTGGTTGCTAGCGTACGGCTATAACGGGCAATAATTGCTTTATAGACCAGATCACCAAAAATTGGCAGTTTAAGAGCCATTCTGTCAAGCGCATCACGGAACTTCTGGCTCCGCTTTTTGGCTTCAAGAAAACCGAAAATAAGAGCAGCAATTGCGATAATGAGAATAAACCAGTACTTCTGCATCCAGTTCGACATATTGACAACCATCTGGGTAAATGCAGGCAGATCTGCACCAAACGAGCTAAACAGGTCCTGGAATACCGGAACTACCTTAACCATCAGAATAATCGTTACAATCACCGCAACCACAATAACTGTGGCGGGATATTTCATCGCCTTTTTAATTTTCTGCTTGAGAAGTTCACTCTTTTCTTTATAGATGGCCACCCGGTCGAGCATGGTCTCAAGTGCACCAGACTGTTCACCAGATTCGACCAGTGAGCAGAACAGGTTATCAAAATATTGGGGATATTTACGCAGTGCACCGGCAAATGTATTGCCTCCTTCAACTTCAGCCTTAATACCCAAAACCACTTCACGCATAGCCGGATTTTCGAGACCTTCAGCGACAATTTCAAAGCCTTGTACAAGGGGCACACCCGCTTTCATCATGGTGGCCAACTGACGTGTAAAGATAGTGATATCTAGTGTAGAAACCCTTTTCTTCATCAAGCCTTCTAGAATATTGCGACGTTTTTCCCGAATGGTTTTGATAGTTATTCCTTGCTTGCGCAAAGTCACCTTAGCCAACGCCATATTCTTGGCTGTCAGCTCCCCTTTAACTTTAATTCCTTTACGGTCGACGCCGTCATAAGCAAAAGTCGGCATCATTTGTGCTTTTTTGACTGCCATTGCTTTATCCTTATTTTTAAATGCTGACTTTATTCACTGGTCACACGGTTAATTTCTTGTAAAGAGGTTACACCTTGCATGACTTTCTTTAGGCCAGAACGACGCAAGTTATCAAAACCCAGGCGTGCTGCTGTTGCTGCTATTTCAAGGGCGTTACCGTCTTCCATAATAATTTTTGAAATTTCCGGTGTAACTTTCATTACTTCATAGATACCCACACGACCCCGATAACCATCACGACATTCCGGGCAACCGACAGGTTGATAAACCTGAAAATCAGGGTTGGCCAAGTCATCTTCGGTAAAGCCCATCTCAAGCAGACTATTTCTAGGAATCTCTGCTGGTACCTTGCACTGGTTGCATAAACGTCGAGCTAGACGCTGTGCAATGACCAGATTAACTGAAGTGGCAATATTAAATGCTGCTACGCCCATATTTCTTAGGCGTGTTAATGTTTCAGGAGCGCTGTTGGTATGCAGGGTAGACATAACCATGTGACCGGTCTGAGCTGCTTTAATGGCAATCTCTGCTGTTTCCAAGTCACGAATCTCACCTACCATAATAATATCTGGATCCTGACGCAGGAATGACTTTAGCGCGGCAGAGAAGCTTAACCCGACTTTATTATTCACATTGACCTGGTTAATACCTTCAAGATTAATTTCTACCGGGTCTTCGGCAGTTGAAATATTGGTATCCTCACGGTTTAAAATATTGAGGCCTGTATAAAGCGATACGGTTTTACCGGAACCGGTAGGCCCGGTAATGAGTAACATACCTTGCGGCTTTTCTAAAGCTTCTATAAACAGGGCTTTTTGCTCGGGTTCATAGCCTAATGCATCAATACCCAGCATGGCGCTGGACGGATCCAAAATACGCAGAACCAGTTTTTCTCCAAATAGTGTAGGCAGTGAGTTCACACGGAAATCAATAGCTTTGGTCTTAGAGAGTTTTAATTTGATCCGGCCATCTTGGGGAACGCGCTTTTCGGAAATATCCATCTGTGACATAACCTTTAAACGTGAAGCCAGTCGGGTGGCCAGCTGTAAAGGTGGTGTTGCCACCTGTCTTAACACGCCATCGACCCGGTAACGTACTCGGTAATATTTTTCATAAGGCTCGAAATGTAAGTCTGATGCACCAATACGAATGGCATCTACCAATAACTTGTTAATATATTTAACAATTGGAGCTTCTTCTTCCTGAGGCGCATTATCTTGACTGTCGTCCTCATCTAAATTGCTGGTTGAAACATCAATATTGAGTTCTTCATCACCAAAATCAAAATTGCTTTCTTCAGAAAAATTCTGCTCAATAGTACGCTGCAGTTTGTCATGCTCGACAATAACAACTTCAATATTCAGTTTACTGTTAAACCGGATAGCTTCTAAAGCTTCAATATTGGTGGGATTACTGGTAGCAACAAACAGAGTATGACCACGCTTAATGAGGGGCAAGACCCGATGCTTGAGTATCAGTTTCTCATCAACTACATCTCGTGGAATCTGGACAGTATCGTAAACAGCCAAATCGAATAAAGCTTCACCAAATTCAATCGAGATAAATTCTGCAATCAGTAAGGGTGAAAGCTTAAAATGATCGATCAGATAAGGCACGATATCCTGCCGGTTTCTTTTAGCAGTATCGACCGCATTCTGCATTTCAGCAGCAGACACGTGGTTATCCTCAACCAGACGGCGAATAAAACCGGAAAACTTTGGAGTAAAATTAACTGTCATTGTTTATTGCGCCTTTAAATGACCGACGATTTATAGATCTCTGTAAAATTATACTTTTGTTGCCGAAAAATACCACAGTTTAAATAAGGGCTCTGGTATGAAATCATGTATTTAACCTGAACAATGGCTATCTTTAGGAAGAATTTTCTATATAGATCGTCAGGACATATCACAGAACAATAAGCTTAACTTTAAAAGCCTAATAGCAGCAATGGAGTTACGAAATTTATCTTCAAATAGATGAATTCCGTGTAGAATGTGGTGCATTTTTGATGAAAGGTTAGAAGTATGTCGGGTTCGACAATTATTCCTTGGGTTGTTGGTAATTGGAAAATGAACCCAATGCACGCAGATGCCCAGCAACTCATTGAACAATTTAAGCAATTACTTATAGAACAGCACATCAGTCCTGAGCAATGTCAGTTGGGGATAGCGCCTGTGGCAATTGCGCTGACCTCTGCAAAACAGCAGCTTGGAAATGCTGCAAGTCCGGTGCATATAGTGGCACAAGATGTCTCACGTATAGCAGGAACTGGGGCGTATACCGGCGAAGTTAGTGCAGAGCTATTAAAAGACAGTCAGATTCACTGGGTGCTCATAGGCCATTCAGAGCGTCGAGAACTGTTGGGTGATGATCTAAAGATTTTAAAAGAAAAAATTAAAAATGCATTAAATGCCGGTCTGAAAATTATTTATTGTGTAGGGGAAAGCCTGGAGCAGCGTGAGGCAGGGCAGGCAGCACAAGTGGTATTGCAACAGATTTGTGACATTGCCGAAGTTGTACAGGCCGGGCAATGGCAAAATATCATGATTGCTTATGAGCCGATCTGGGCAATTGGTACGGGTAAGACTGCCTCTGCCGCAGATGCACAGGCCATGCATGAAAAAATTCGTGAAGCACTTTGCCAAATCACCCCGCTTGGCTCTAATATAGCCATCCTCTACGGTGGCAGTGTTAAGCCTGAGAATGCAGTAGAGCTGGCAGCCTGTCCGGATATTAATGGGGCACTGGTTGGCGGGGCTTCCTTAAACGCCGAGTCCTTCCATAAAATTGCTCAGGCATTTGCCCAAATAAAAGAATGAGGAGTTCGGCATGCATACGTTTGTATTGGTAATACATATTATTCTGGCTGTTTTGATGATTGGACTGATCCTGGTTCAGCATGGTAAAGGTGCTGACGCCGGAGCTTCTTTTGGAGGCGGTGGTGCGGCAACCGTATTTGGTGCTTCAGGGTCTGGTAACTTCATGACCCGGCTCACCGCTATTTTAACTGCACTGTTTTTTGTAACCAGCCTGACCCTGGCAGTCTTTGCAAAAAAACAGACTACAGCTGCTTATAGCTTGCAAAGTGTACAAACCAGTGCGCCTGTGCAACCGGTTTCGCCTGAAACTTCACCAACTGCACCAAAAACTGGTGAATAATTTAAATTAAAGCTTTTCTTTTACTAGGGAAGCTACTAGAATGCGACCTGCTGCGGTGGTGGTGGAATTGGTAGACACGCTACCTTGAGGTGGTAGTGCCTTCGGGCGTGGGGGTTCAAGTCCCCCCTTCCGCACCAACGATAAACCAGATCGTTGATGCATGCAGCAGAAAACATTGATGCGGGATGGAGCAGTCTGGTAGCTCGTCGGGCTCATAACCCGAAGGTCGTTGGTTCAAATCCAGCTCCCGCTACCAATTCAATTGCAGTGTAAAGCAGTTGAGAGTTTCTTGTAAGTCAGATTGACTTTTTTTGAAATTCGTTTATAATTTTTGCACGTTGATGCGGGATGGAGCAGTCTGGTAGCTCGTCGGGCTCATAACCCGAAGGTCGTTGGTTCAAATCCAGCTCCCGCTACCAAGTTTCTAAGAGGGCTCACAAATAGGTGGGCCTTTTTGCACAGTGGACTTTAGTTTTCTGTGTAAAATATAGGGGCGATTGACGCCCTTTTTTATTGGCTATCGTGTAGTGTCGACATCAATTGGTCAAATAGTGATGCTTCACTATAACAGTCTGCATCGGTCAGAACGTACTGACCGGTTGAATGGCACGAGAAGACGAGAGTAAATGAAATTATCAAATAAAACCCAAGCCCTCCATGATTTAATTGCACCAGCGGTCGAAGCCTGTGACGTCGAGTTGTGGGGAATCGAATTCCTTCCTCAGGGCAAACGTTCTTTAGTCCGCATCTTTATTGATAAACCTGTAGATGAAAATGCAGAACCTGTGCTGAATGAAGACGGTGAGCTGGAACAGGGCCGTGGAATTGGTGTGCAGGACTGTGTCCGGGTGACCCAGCAAGTGGGCGCAATTCTTGATGTGCATGATCCAATCTCAGGTGAATATTCACTTGAAGTCTCTTCACCAGGATGGGATCGCCCATTTTTCCAGCTTGAACAGATGTCGGCTTATATTGGTCAGCAGGTGGCTCTACGTCTGATTAGTGCTGTTGATAACCGCCGTAAATTTCAAGCTAAACTGGTGAGTGTGGACCTGGAGCAAGAACAGATTCAGGTAGAAGTAGAAGGCAGCAAGGTGCTCGAAATCGATAGCAACAATATCGATAAAGCAAATTTGATCTATCAGGACTAAATTAATTCCATTAAGAAGAATTCAATTTAATAGGTGACTTATGGGCCGTGAAATTCTTACCGTTGTTGAAACGGTCAGTAATGAAAAAGGTGTTAGTCGGAAAGCGATCTTCGAAGCTTTAGAGCAGGCGCTTGTTGCAGCGACGAAGAAAAAATTCTACGAAGGTACCACCGCAGAAGAAGCACGTTTACGTGTTGAAATTGATCGTAAGACTGGGGATTATCGTACATTCCGTCAATGGGAAGTGGTTGCAGACGAAGACCATGAAATGCCGGCATGTCAAGATGCGATTTCCGATGTAGACCCAGCAAAATGGTCAATTGGCGATATTCGGGAGCTGGAAGTCGAGTCAATTGAATTTGGCCGTATCGCAGCTCAAATTGCCAAACAGGTTATTGTACAAAAGATTCGTGAAGCAGAGCGTGCGCTCATTGCGGATGCTTATGAGTCTAAAGTAGGCGAGCTGATTTACGGTGAAGTGAAGAAGCAGACCAAAGATGGCTTTATCATTGATCTGGGAGATAATGCAGAAGCTTATCTGGCGCGTGAAGAAATGATCGCTAAAGAGATTTTGCGTCCAAAACAGCGGATCAATGCCATTTTGTACAGTGTAAACCGTGAAGGCCGTGGCGCTCAGCTTCTACTTTCGCGTGCCAAGCCTGAAATGTTGATTGCCCTGATGAAAAAAGAGATTCCTGAAATCTCTGAAGAAATCATTGAGATTAAAGCAGCAGCACGTCAACCTGGTGTTCGTGCTAAAATTGCCGTAAAAACCAATGACCACCGTATTGATCCGGTGGGTGCATGTATTGGTATGCGTGGTACACGTATCCAGGCTGTTCAGCAGGAGCTCAACGGTGAGCGTATTGATGTTGTAGTGTGGTCTGATGATCCGGCCCAGTATATTGCCAGTGCCCTAGAGCCGGCTGATGTTTCTGGAATTGTACTGGATGAAGATACACATAGTGCAGATATCATTTTTGCGACCAGTGACCAGCTTGCTCGTGCAATTGGTTCACAGGGCCAGAATGTACGTCTTGCTTCAGAACTTACCGGTTACAAGCTGGATATGATGCTGGAAGACGAGTATCGTGCTCGCCAGCAGAATGAAGCACAGCAATATCTGGATATGTTTGTTTCACGTCTGGATATTGAAGAAGACCTGGCGATGGCACTGGTTGAAATGGGCTTTACTTCACTTGAGGAAGTGGCTTATGTACCAGCAGAAACCTTCGATGAAATTGAGCTGGATACCGAACTGGTCGAGTTGTTGCAAAGCCGTGCCAAAGAAGCTGCTTTAGCGGATGCGTTAAAACAGCAGGAAAATATTCAAGATCCGAGTGAAGAACTTCTGAATATGGAAGGGATGACACGAGAGATTGCTTATTCACTTGCCGCTCGTGGTGTAGTGACTGTAGATGACCTGGCCGATCAGGCAACTGACGATATTGCTGATATTGAAGGTTTGGATGCCGCGAGTGCGGGTCAGCTCATTATGAAAGCGCGTGAATCATGGTTTAACTAGGAGGAAATATATGACGGACAAGTCGATTCAAGAGTTAGCGCTCAGCGTAGGTCGTCCTGTAGAAAAGCTCCTAGAGCAAGTTCGCGATGCAGGCTTACCACAGCGTCAAGCTGAAGATATTATTACTACCGAGCAGCAGGATGTACTAGTGAGTCATCTCAAAAAAGTACATGGGCAAGCGAATAGTGGCGTAGGAAAAATCACGTTGAAACGTAAAACAACTAGTACGGCTAAAGTGGCCAGTACCTCAGGTAAGGCGAAAACGATTAATGTAGAAGTACGTAAAAAACATACTTTTACTAAGCCGAACCCTGAACAGATTGCTGCTGAAGCGCGCGCTAAAGCTGATGCGCAAGAGCAGGCGCGTGCTGACATGATTGCACGTCAAAAAGCTGAACAGGCAGCGCGTCAGGAAAATGACGGGCAAAAACTTAGTGGTGAAAATAAAGCGAATGCAACATTGGAAGCAATGCGTGCAGCAGCTAAGCAGGAAACTGCGAAAAGCCCGCAAAAAGCTGAAGTTGTGGTGAAAAAACGCTCAACCAATAAGCCGATTGTTAAGCCGGTAGTCAAGCCAACCGAGACTGCAGAGCAGCGTAAAGCACGTGAAGAGCAGGCAGCACAATTAAAAGCGGCTGAAGAAGCTGCGCGTCGCAAGGCTGCTGAAGAGGCGCAACAGCGTACGCTTGAACAAATGCGCCAGATGGCTTCCAAATATTCAAATGAAGATGCCACCAAAACTATTCGTGTTGTAGATGATTCTCCACTCGCGGCAGGTCTGGTTGGTCAGGCATATGAAGATTCATTTGCTAAAGAAGACCGTGAAATCAAGCGGGGTACCAATACTAATAATACACGTTCACCGAAAAAAGGTGGTCGTCGTGGTCAAGAAGAGCAGTCATTTAACCAGAATCAGCATAAACGTGGTTTAAAAACCAGTCAGGCCAATAAACATGGCTTTGAAAAACCGGTTAAAAAGCAGGTTTATGATGTTGAGATCGGTTCAACCATCGTGGTGGCTGATCTTGCACAGAAAATGGCAGTTAAAGTACGTGAAGTGATCAAGTCACTCATGAAAATGGGTGAACTGGTAACTCAGAACCAGGCAATTGATCAGGAAATTGCTGCCCTGGTTGTAGAAGAAATGGGCCATAATCCGGTACTTGTTTCTGATACACAGGCAGAAGATAACCTGCTAGAAGCTGCTGAAGAGGCTCGTGGTGCTCAAACTACACGTCCTCCAGTCGTGACAATTATGGGTCACGTTGACCATGGTAAAACATCTTTGCTTGACCGTATCCGTCGCTCGAAAGTGGCTGCCGGTGAAGCAGGTGGAATTACCCAGCATATCGGTGCTTACCATGTGAAAACCGACAAGGGAATTATCACTTTTCTGGATACTCCGGGACACGCTGCCTTTACCGCAATGCGTTCACGTGGTGCACAGGCGACTGATATTGTTGTGCTGGTCGTTGCAGCAGATGATGGTGTCATGCCACAAACTGCAGAAGCAATTGATCATGCACGTGCTGCAGGAACACCGATTATTGTTGCAATCAACAAGATGGACAAAGAATCGGCTGATCCAGACCGCGTACTGAATGAATTAACCGCTAAAGAAATCGTGCCTGAACAATGGGGTGGTGATGTACCAGTTGCCAAAGTTTCTGCACATAGTGGTGAAGGGATTGATGAGTTACTTGACTTGATCCAGATCCAGGCAGAGCTGATGGAGCTCAAAGCTTCTGAAGAAGGTGCAGCGCAAGGTGTGGTTATTGAAGCGCGTGTCGATAAGGGCCGTGGTGCAGTTACTTCGATCCTGGTACAAAATGGTACGCTTAATGTCGGTGATCTGGTTCTTGCCGGTGCATCTTATGGCCGTGTACGTGCCATGACAGATGAAAACGGTAAACGGATTAAATCTGCAGGTCCTTCAATTCCGGTAGAAATTCTGGGTCTACCAGAAGCGCCAATGGCGGGTGATGAAGTTCTTGTGGTGAATGACGAGAAAAAAGCCCGTGAAGTTGCTGATGCCCGTATGGACCGTGAACGCCAAAAACGTCTTGAGCGTCAAAGTGCAATGCGTCTGGAAAATATCATGGCGTCTATGGGTAAGAAAGATGTGCCTGTAGTAAACGTGGTACTGAAGACAGATGTACGAGGTACTTTAGAAGCCTTGCATGTGGCGCTGGCCGATCTGGCTACAGATGAAGTAAAAGTACGTATCATTGGTTCAGGTGTAGGTGCAATTACTGAATCTGACGTGACACTGGCTGAATCTTCTGAAGCGGTACTACTCGGCTTTAATGTTCGTGCAGACAACACAGCACGTCAGAAAGCTGACATTGATGGAATTGATATCCGTTACTATAGCGTGATTTATCAACTGATTGATGATGTAAAAGATGCAATGAGCGGCAAGCTGGCTCCAGAACATCGTGAAACGATTCTGGGTGTAGCTCAGGTTCGTGAAGTATTCCGTTCAAGCAAGTTTGGTGCTGCTGCCGGCTGTATGGTCATGGAAGGTACGATTTATCGTAATAAACCAATCCGTGTACTGCGCGATGACGTTGTAGTATTCCAGGGTGAACTAGAATCTCTACGCCGCTATAAAGATGACGTAAACGAAGTTCGTGCGGGTATCGAATGTGGTCTGGCAGTTAAAGGTTATAATGACATCAAGGAACTCGATAAAATCGAAGTTTATGATGTTCAGCAAATCAAACGGAGTCTTTAATGGCGGGTAGTCAACGTCTGAAGCGTATGGGCGACAGTGTACAGCGTGAGCTGTCTGAGCTGATCCGCCAAGAGCTGAAAGATCCACGTCTGGGTGGCCTAGTGACCATCTCGGCCGTGAAAGTGAGCCCAGATTTAGGTTATGCCGATGTGTATGTCACAGTTATGGGTCGTGAGTTATCTGATGACCAGAATGAACAGGCACATCAGCAGACACTTGAAGTTCTAAACAAGGCTTCAGGTTTCCTGCGCCAGGAATTGAGTCGTCGTATTAAGACACGCATTACACCAAGATTGCGTTTCCATTATGACAAGACTAATGCCTACGGCAACTATATGTTTGGGCTGATTGCTGAGGCAGTGAAAGACCTGCCTGAGCGTAAAGAAGATGAAGAATAATTTTTATTCTGAATTCTTTTAAAAAAATTTTTGGTAAAAAGGCGGGCTTTAAAGTCCGCTTTTTTTTAATTGAAAAATTTATTTTATTTAAATTATTTATTACGCTATTAGAGTAAAAATCTGACCTGATATTTATCACTGATAATTTTATATAAAATAAAAGGTTTCATCGTGAAGAATTAAAAAAAGTTCTTTTATTACAGGTTTTACTCGTATTCTATAAAAGGTGGCTTCTGTTAAGCCAGAAATGAAAATTTTAGTTTATAAATTAAACCCTTGAATTATTGGGCTAAACTTTATATCAATTATTTAATGATTGATTCCATAAATATTTTAATCTTTATCTAGCAATACATGCTTAGAAATTAAAAGCTCAGAATGTGGTTATAAATTCTAATAATCTATTTAATATGTGAGTAACTGATCTCAGGTCAAGTACCATCCTTGATCATGACCTGATGATTCAGCCAGATCCTTAATATTCTGAAATAGAATCATCAAGAATCTGGGGTGTTTTTTCTTCCTCTTCGACTCTCTCTAATCCGCTTGGTTACCCGGCGTCGATAACCTTCCCAAGGCAAAGGCCGGTCCAGTGCTTCCGGTACATCACCACTTCTAGAGCGTAAACGCAGATGGAGCGCAGCCTGTGCCATCAAATTAGCGGAAACAGGTGCTGTGATAAAAGCCAGCAAGGTGATTAAAATCTCAGCAAAACCAAAGCGGCCATGGAATGCCGAGAAGATGATACTGGCAATCAAGAAGCTACCTAAGCCCAAAGTACTGGACTTGGTCGGGGCATGCAGACGCATAAATAAATCGGGTAAACGCACCATGCCAATGCCCCCAACCACCATAAAAAATGAGCCAACCACCAGGAAAAAAGAAACCAGTATTTCCATAATGAACTGTTCTTGCATTTCGTTCTCCTAGTCGATTACATGGCCACTGGTAAAGTAACGGGCAAGCGCAACAGTAGAAACAAAACCCAGCATGGCCACCAGCAGTGCTCCTTCGAACAGTGAAGTGCTCATCCAGTAAATTCCGAGTACAACTACCAGACAGGTGGCATTCAGGAAAAATGTGTCCAGTGCAAGTAGCCGATCAACTATGGATGGGCCTGTAACCAGACGGTAGAGACACATTAACATCGAGACCATAATCGCGATCAGGCAGATTCCTAGTGCATAAGGTAAGATCATTCGATTTCTCCTTGAGCTGGCTCGACATTAAAGATGATCAGTAAAGGAGCTTCATAGCGTTGCTTGATAGTTTCAATTTCTTCCTCCTCACTTTCGGCACTTAAGGCATGGACTAGAATATCACCACGTTCCTGATCTATGCCCGCACTGACTGTTCCAGGCGTGGTAGTAATAATCATCGCCAGCAAGCTGTTAACCTGTTCGTGATCACTCTCTAGCGGTACCCTAAACCATTTTGGCTTAAGGTTGCGAGAGGGGCCAAGTACTAAAATGGCTACCTTGATATTGGCGGTAACAATGTCCCACAACACTACAAAAAACAGTTTTAAGGCCATACCCCAGTGAATATCCGGTGTACGAATAATAAAGGGCTGAACCAGTTTCGGTACAACAATGCCCAGTAAAACTGCCATGGCCAGGTTGGCGGCATCGTTGCTATGTGCCAGCATGAGCCAGCTTAAACCTACCAGTATTGAAACAAAGGGATGTGGAAAACACCACTCTAAAACAGGTATTTTATGCATGGATTTCTTCATTAATTAAGGCTCCATGGGTTTAAGCTGTGCATCTTCCGGAACAGCAGGTTCCAGACTATGCTGTTGCTGAATTTGTCGCCATTTATATTCCGAGATGTGTCCACCTTCTAGTGTATTTTCACTGATCATAAATGGAATCAGATTGGCATTTCGGTCTTTATTCTCGCCGCCATATTTTGTTTCTGGTACATAACTGGCATCGTAAGGTTTAACACTGATGACCTGA
The DNA here is from genome assembly GCF_006757745.1 of Acinetobacter radioresistens DSM 6976 = NBRC 102413 = CIP 103788. Classification (NCBI taxonomy): domain Bacteria; kingdom Pseudomonadati; phylum Pseudomonadota; class Gammaproteobacteria; order Moraxellales; family Moraxellaceae; genus Acinetobacter; species Acinetobacter radioresistens. Next base: position 304,249 of record NZ_AP019740.1, read on the forward strand.
TTAAGCGGACCACGTTTTAAAATCGTATCTGCATAAGCCTGATCATTTTGAATCTGCAGTGCCGTATTATGGTTATAGCGCTGGATCGGTGCAGCAAAAACCACATAAAGGATCAGAAGCAGAAGTAACAGGTACAAGGTTTTATCATTACGTACCGGCGCTGTTTCAGGTAAAACCTTATACGCTTCGAAAGCAATTTCACGTGGGTCCATTTCTGGTGTAGTGGCTCGCCAGAACAGGATGAAGCCGACCCGGACAAAAGCAATAATACTGAGCAGGCTGACAATCAGCAGGCTTGCAATAATAATTCCCTGCTGCGGATGATTAGCGGTTGCCTGTAAAATAAATAGCTTGCCAAAAAAGCCGCTAAATGGCGGTAAGCCAGCCATCATCATACCAATGATCAGGTAAACCAGAGCAATGGTCTTGTCCTGTTTCATTTTTGGTGACACATCCAGATGATCTTTAAACTCGCCACGTTGCGAAGTTATCCAGCCACACAGCAGATAAAAAGCAGCACCAATCAGAGTACTGTGCACCAGGTAATAAAGAGCCGCAGACCAGGCTTCGGTATTAAACATCGAAATGGCAATCAGCAGAGTACCAATTGAAGATACAATCATGAAGCCTACGAAGCGTCGTAAGCGTTCAGCACCGATTGCTCCGATAGTGCCATAAATAGCAGTAATAATAGCAAGTGGTAGAAGCCAGCTTTTAAGTGCAGTCTGGGCAAAATAATCATCAAAAATAGTGCCATTTACCCTCAGGATGGCATAAATACCTACCTTGGTCATGATGGTAAATAATGCGGCAACGGGTGTAGTGGCTACAGCATAGGTTTTAGGCAGCCAGAATCCGACCGGAAGTAACGCCGCCTTAATCGCAAATACGGCAAACAGAAGCAGGCTACCCGCAACTGCCAGTTGATGCTGATCTGGTGGTAATGAAGGTACAATTCGCGCTACATCAGCCATATTCAGACTGCCTACACTGCCATAAATAATTCCAAGTCCAATCAGGAACAGGGCAGAAGCCAACAGGTTAATCGTGACATAATGTACCCCAAGCTGAAAACGTGCTTTCCCCTGACCATGTAGCAGCAGTACATAAGAGGCCATGAGCAGTATTTCAAAGAATACAAACAGGTTAAATAAGTCACCCGTTAGAAATGCGCCGCACAGCCCCATCAGCAAGAAGTGAACCATGGCATGAAAATAACGTCCACGGGTATCCCAGTCCTTGCTGGCATACCAGAGCAGAGGCACCGCCAGGGTATAGGTAAGCACTAGCATCATGGCAGATAACTGGTCAAGAACCAGAATAATGCCAAAGGGCGCGGCCCATTCACTTAAATTATAAACAGTAATGCTGCCTTGGCTGGCCTGTATAAAATAGCTGATGGCTGTAGCAAACCCGGCAAGTGCAGAAAAGTAACTGATACCGCGTCGCCAGGGCTGACGCCAGTCTTGCGCTAACTCTCCTGAGCCCGGATTTCCCAACAATAATAAGAGAACTGCTGTAAATAACGGAATCAGAATACTAAAAATTGGCGTATGAGCATGCCAGAAACTTAAGAAATCAGACATTATGGCTCATCCCCGCGCGCATCAAGATTGGGTGACGGGTCATCCTTAGCATCGACATGGTCAGTTCCTGATTCATAGCGACTACGCAAAGCTAGCTGTACAATAAAAGCAGTTGTCGCGAAACCGATCACAATAGCTGTCAATACCAGTGCCTGAGGCAATGGATCTGTGACTCTTACAGTCTGTGACAGAATTGCCGGGGCATTAAGCTGAATACGGCCAGTTGCAAACAAAAACATGTTAACGGCATAACCAATAACTGCCAGGCCTAAAACCACGGGAAAGGTACGCGCTCTTAATAACAGATAGACCCCTGTAGCAACCAGTAGACCAATCGCAGAGGCAAGTAAGAATTCTAAACTGATCATGGATAATTACTCCCTTGGCATCGGTCCTGACATGCTGGAATGTCTGGAGTCGCCTAATACAGAAATCATCAGCATGGTAGCGCCGACAACAGTTACATATACACCTACATCAAATGCCGCAGCAGAAGCTAAGTGCAGTTCACCTAGAACGGGTGGAGAAATATAAATGTGAGCACTGGTAAGAAATGGCCGTGCCCAGAACCAGGCAGCAATACCAGTCAGACCTGCAATTAATAGGCCCACACCAATCCAGACTTCGTAGAGGCGCCCGGAACGGACTTTAAGCATCTGTTCAGTCTGGTCCTGACCCAAGGCTATGTATTGAATAATTAAGGCCATTGCAGTAATCAGCCCGGCAATAAAACCACCTCCTGGATAATTATGACCGCGTAAGAAGATATACAGACTTACCACCAGGGCAAGAGGCAATACCCAAGACGCCGTAGAGCGCAACATCAACGGTGAAGGATTAAACCGGAAGGTCAGGCCTTGAGTCATGGTGGTGCCATGTGCCCGCATACCATCCATCAGACAGAGCACACCAATTGCCGCAATACCCAGAACGGTAATTTCACCAAAGGTATCGAAGCCACGGAAATCAACCAGGATGACATTCACTACGTTTGATCCGCCTCCAAGCGGCAGCGACTGCTGGAGGAAAAACCATGAAATAGATTCATGGTCACGGGTTAATAATAACCAGGTAATCCAGCCAATACCCAAGCCCGCTACAATGGCAATCACAGCATCACGCCAGCGCCGTGTCCGGCTTGATTCGTATGGTGTAAGCTGAGGCAGTAAACCCAGCCCCATCAGTAAAAGTACGGTGGTCACTACATCGACTGTAATCTGGGTTAATGCCAAATCAGGTGCCGAAAGTCCCACAAACACCATGGTGACGACTAAGCCAATAGCACCGCTGATAAGGACTGCCTTGATACGCTCATGATGAAACCACAGCATCATCCAGCAGGATGAGAACAGTAATAGCCATAAAACGATAGCAATAGCAGGTGCATGAGTAAGTTCGCGTGCTCCAGTAGTCAAGCCCTGATTAAATAAAGGGGTCATCACCAGTGCGATACTGAATAAGATGATCCAGAGCAGATAATTTTGTAATGACCCAGACTCAGTCTTGCGTTTAAGTCGACGTGAGTTGATTAATAGGTATTTTAGAAAAAGATCAAACAGTACCCGGCCTTGTAATTTTCCAAGTTTCGGGTCCAGATCAATTGAGCGGATACGACCATTTTTAGCCAGGCCAAAGTATAGCCCTGCACCGGCGGCCAGAGCGATGATACTCATAACCAGTGGCAAGTTGAACCCATGCCAGATGGCCAAATGAGCACCTTCAAATCCTGGTTGCATTAAACTGGCACGTGTAACTGAGTTAATAATATCTTCAACCAGTAAGGCTGGAGCTATACCTACTAAAATACATAAGATTGCCAGCAGTAACGCAGGTGCCCGCATTCCAAATGGCGGTTCATGTGGTGAGCGGTTTGGTACCGCTTTACTTATTGGTCCATCGAAGAACACACCATGAACCAGCCGGACAGAGTAAGCAACTGCAAATATTCCGGCTAAGGTCGCCATGATGCCAAAAATTATTACAACTGGGCCTGAGAGATTAGCCAGTAGCTCTGTAAAGAACATTTCCTTAGACAGAAAACCATTGGTCAAGGGGACACCAGCCATTGCTGCAGCGGTAATCATGGTTAAGGTGCCGGTAAATGGCAGGAATTGCCAGAGACCACTTAATTTTCGTAAATCACGAGTGCCTGATTCATGATCAATAATTCCAGCAATCATGAACAATGCAGCTTTGAACGTTGCATGGTTAATAATATGGAAAATAGCAGCAGCAACAGCCAGCGGTGAGCCGATGCCTAACAGGCAAACAATCAGTCCCAAATGGCTAATGGTAGAGTAGGCCAATAGACCTTTTAGATCTTCTTTAAAAATGGCAAAAAAAGCTGCCATGGTTAATGTAAACAGGCCAATAAAAGTAACAATATTATGATAAAGCGCAGCCCCCACAAAAATGGGTGCCAGTCTGGCCAGTAGAAAGATACCAGCTTTCACCATAGTGGCCGAATGTAAATAGGCCGAAACTGGGGTAGGTGCTGCCATGGCATTAGGTAGCCAAAAATGAAAGGGAAACTGGGCACTTTTCGTAAATGCACCGAGTAGAACCAGTAATAAGACTGGTACAAAAAGAGAATGGTTCTGTATCTGCTCCCGCATAGTTAAAATCTGGTCAATTTCATAAGTGCCAGTAATATGTCCAAGCAGAACAAAACCACCGAGCATTGCCAGTCCACCCATACCGGTAATCGTCAGTGCAATACGTGAACCACGCTGGGCGGCTTCATAGTTGCTCCAGTAACCGACCAGCAGGAATGATGAAATACTGGTCAGTTCCCAGAAGGTCACCAGAAGAATTAGGTTATTAGATAAAGAGATGCCCAGCATGGCTGCCATGAACAGCATGAGTAGACTGTAGAGCTTGCTGAGGGAGTTTTTAGGACTAAGATAGTAATAGGCATAAATATAAATTAAGGTGCCGATACCGGTAATCAGCAAGGCAAACATCAGCCCTAGTGCGTCAAGACGCAAGCTCAGATTCAGTCCCAATTCGGGTAGCCAAGGCCAGCTTTCTGAAAAAACCTGACCATTTAAAATACTTTTTGCGTGAGTCAGTAATAAGCTAAAACTGGTTAAACTGACTCCAATCGCCCCTAAAGCTGTTACCCCGCGCGAGAATCTCTTCAGCCACGAGACAAGGGTGGTGCCAAGTATTAAAGGGAGCAGTATAATAATCGATAGCACACTCGTATCCATGTCATGATTAGGTCGAGACCTAAAGGTGAACCTTATCTTTCAAGGGTTTATAGGAGATCAATGAGATATCCAAAGCTTTAAATCTTGAAAGCCGAAACTTGTATGTAAATCAGAAAAGGACAAGTTGTATTGCGCAACTTGTAAAATGCTATAGCAAAACGATCAATAATCTTACTATAAAAAATTACGTAAAATTTGATTTTATTACACGAAAATAACAACATCAAAGACTTATGTGTTACGCCTGTTTATTATACGCGACTCATTCGTGATCCCAAGATTTTTTTCATATTGCTAAGGCAATTGCCTGTTTAATAGTTTCATTACCAGGTTTATTTAAAATCAGCATCAGATATAGGAAGTGAATAGGAACCGTTTTTTATCAAACGTAAAAGCTCTTCGTATTCTGTAGCTGAAAGTTGCTTAATCAGCTCAACAATCTGGGGCAAAGCCGAGCACGCTGCCTCATTTGTATTTGCTGAATCAGGTAATGTTTCTTGTCCCTCTAAGTCCTGATAGAGAGTAGTGAAGCCAGTCCAGGTGGTACTTTCTGGCTTTTTATATAATTGCCTGTTGTCTAAACGCAGCGCGTATAAGGGATTGGTCTCCAGCAGCTCACTCTGGCTGGCAGTAGCAATAATTTGTAGCCTTGGAAAAGCCTGCTTCAAACCTTCAAGTATGTAGTGCGAGCTTTGCAAATCTAAATGTGCATCTATATTGTCAATCAGCAAAATACCTTCTCCTTCAAGACATGGATATAGACTTAGCGGGTTTAATAAACAAAGGCGGCGTACTATATCTCCGACTAGGGCAACCCAGGTTTTTAAAGTGCTGGAGAGCTGCTGGAACATCAACGTTTTTCCTGCATAGACGACCATCAGCTGTAATTTGGGCTGATACTCCAGATAAATCTCGGTTAATTCTGGTAAGACTGTCTGAAGGCTATGTTTTAAAGCACTGAGACAAGGGGCATAGAGCTGTGTCTGAAGCTGGGAGAGTCCATGCTGGAACTCTATAGTGGATGCATGATGTTGCTTGAGCAGCTCATGAAAAAGCTGGGTAGTCCGGGCATTTTCAACATCACTGACTTCACGTAACCATTCGAAAAAGCGTATAAAAGTGGTGAAGGGTACTGATACCAGATCGTATGCTGAAGCCGCTTGAAAAATGGTCGGAATATTTTTGCTCAGCAAATTGGTTTCATTGGTAAAGCGCTCTGCCGGGTAATAGGCAATTAGCGGTAAACCCAGCATTGGATCCTGTCTGATCGCCTGCTGGTACAGCATAACCATCTGTTCAAGCTGCACAGTTTCAACTTTGCTGATACCTGTGCCTTGAGTATTAAGAGTTTTATACAATTGCCATGAACACAGAGACGAGCTTGTGGCTTGAACATTACTACTTTCAGCTAGGTTACCAATTTCGGCAGGTATACTCACCTGTATATCGACTTTGGCCTGCAGCCGGTTATGCATGATATCTTGGTCCTGAATAACTACGCCTGCAGTTCTGAGATCTTTTAAACGTGCAGGAAACCAGGTCAGTGCCTGATAGATATTTTTAAGGATTGATGTTTTGCCAGAAGCCTGATCACCAATGATCAATGTCAGTGGCTGCTCATCAAGTTCCAGCTGTAGGTCAGTAAAATGGCTGATATGTTTTAAACGGACAGACTTGAGCTTCATATGCCCCCGGCATAAGTTAACCCACGGAGCGGCGCAAACTTTGAGGAGCCTTGAGCTTGAGCTGCTGGATCAGGTCATAGATATGATGAATATTTAAGCTCACTTTAGCACGTGTACATGCGACGTATAGTAATCTTAGCTCTTCATCACTGATTTTATGTTCCAGTCCATTTATTTTAAACTGGTAATCATCTTCAATATGGACACGGTTCCACTCCAGTCCTTTTGCCTTATGTGCAGTTGAAATTACATAATCGGCCTGCTCAATCGGGGTAATTTTGGCTAGTGCCCTCTTGAGTGGATCCGTACCATGATCATCCACCAGTTTGACCAGCGGTTTAATATCACTTCCTTCATTAGTTTCGCAATATTCGTGAACATCATGCCAAGAATTAAACCAAGCCAGTTCAGGCACATCGGTAACTCGCTTGCCCTGTTTAAGCAGGCTGGCTGCATCGACAAAACGATTCAGTTTAAGATGGTCAGCCTGTAAACTGACTTTATCTCCATGTACTAAACCGGCCAATAGCAGCTCCATCGCCCGGGCATTGGTCCGGCATAAGATAGCATCCCGCATTTTAATATGAGGCTTGTTAACTACGCTCGACTTTAGCTCAGGGTTTCCAAGAAGGGGCACAGTTTCATCTAATGCACCCAGCAGATAGTTCGCTACCTGTGCGATCTCGTTTCCAAAACGGAATGAGGTGGTAAGACGGGATTCTGGCAAGGGAAGCTGCTGCATGGCGTTAATAGCCCCGCGCCAGGCATAAATTTGCTGATGGGCATCTCCCACATAAATAACCTGGGTACTTTTCTGTTTAAGTAAAATTCCAAGCATCAGCGGATCAGCATCCTGAGCTTCATCAAAGAGGACATAGTCAGCTGGAATATACGGCTCAGACAAGGCCCAAAGCTTCAGGTAAATATCATGCCCGATACCTGCTTGATGATTGGGATCAATTGATTCTAACCAGCGCCGTTCTACCGCAGGATACAGATGTTGCTGTAGAGTAATAATATCATCTGCATGTAACCAGCTTGGAGCCTGAATATGTCGTGGTGCCGGATATTGCGAACTGGTTGAACAGAAAAAGCTGACTGCATTGGCAACCAGACTCGCCAGACGGCTGGGCATGAGTACATACTTCTCATAGCGTCCGCCCATTAAACGACGTAATGTAATAGGCTGTAGCCGGTATTCTTTAGCAATAAAACTGGGACTCAAACGTGGTAGACGCAGTTTATCCGTCACACCACGCGGTACGCTACGAAAAGCCAGCGAGTGAAAAGTACGGCAGTCGACATTACGGTGAAATTTTTGCTGTGCTTCAGCGGCAATTGCCTTGTTAAAAGCCAGATACATGCCACGCCTTTGTGGCATGGCATCGCTGATCATCTGTAAGGTTGTGGTTTTACCTGTTCCTGCATAGGCAATCACTTTAAAGGATTGGCCAAGACGGGCATTGTCTATGGCGACAGCCTGCTCATAAGTGGCTTGAGGTTTTTCTTGAATAGACACAAAACGCCTTAATGTTGGCGGCTGGCTTTTTCAACCAGTCCGGATAAACCCTGGCGACGTGCCAGTTCATTGAGTACCAGTTGCGGCTCCAGATCAAAATAACCGAGCATTAAAATAGTATGGAACCAGAGATCTGCTGTCTCATAGACCAGATCATTGCGATTGTCCTGGTTGTTTAATGCAGCGAAATCTTTTGCTGCAAGCAGGGTTTCTACACTTTCTTCACCAACTTTTTCCAGAATTTTATTTAAACCTTTATGGTAGAGTTTGGCGACATAAGATGAGTCAGGATCAGCTGCTTTACGCTCACGCATCATCCCACCCAGATAAGATAAAATCTCTACCTGTTCGGATTTAGCATTTGATGCAGACATCACTGCTGTATGTGTATTCTGTGTTTTCTTATTATAAATCTGCTCTGGATCTTTGAGCTGGGTATCTACAATTTCCCAGCCATTGGCTGTAAGTTTTCGATAGAAACAGGATTCACGTCCAGTATGGCAGGCAATTCCCCCATGCTGTTCAATCTGCAAAACAATCACATCAGCATCGCAGTCCAGACGGATTTCATATACAGTCTGAAAATATCCAGACTCTTCACCTTTATGCCAGAGTTTCTGACGTGAACGTGAGTAGTACACAGCCTGCATTTTTTCAGCAGTAAGTGCCAGAGCTTCGCGATTCATCCATGCCACCATCAAAATACGGCCAGTCTGATGATGCTGTGCAATAGCAGGTACTAAACCTTGATCGTTAAATTTTACTTCATCGAGCCACTGCAAATTATTCATGAATACATCACCGCAATAAAAGATGGAACCGGTGAAAAGACCGGCAGGAATTTTTATGAGGCTATAGTGTACGGCAAAGCACGGAAGATAAGAACGTTATCCAAGAAAAAAACGACAGGATTAGACGCCATGAATATTTGATCCTATGGCGTCAGTCAAGAAAAACTAAAACTGATTTAAAATTATTTTACTACCCGCCATAAAGCTAAGAAGCTAGCAAACGCAATAAGCAAAACCGACAAATACCATGGCGCAATGATGGCTATACTGAGAAAAATAGCTATGAGGCTGCCGAAAATCCAGCTACGTCGCTGCTGGTGTTTCATTTGCAGACGCATACCCTGTAACTCACGCAGTTGCTTTTCATGCCAGGATGACTGGTTTTTTAGTCCATTAAGACTGTCAATCAATAAGCTTGGTAAATCTTGTGCACCCAGTAGCAGGTCTGGAATTTGTTGACCTATTTCCTTAATATTCTTAACGGGATGCATATTTGCCTTGATCCAGTCGGTCAGGATGGGTTTGGCCAGTTTCCAGATATCCAGCTGTGGATACAGGTCAGTACCCAAACCCTCCACGTGAACTAATGTTTTAAGCAAAAGCATCAGTTGTGGTGGAATTTCCAGATGAAACCTGCGGGCAATGTCCATCACCTGAATAAGAATACCAGCAAAGTCCAGTTGATCCATTGGCTTGGAAACCATTGGCCCGACAGTACGGCGCATTTCACGAGCCAACGCATCCTGGTCCGTACCTGGAGGGATCCAGCCCGCCTGATGCACAATCTGGATCAGCTGCATAAAATTACTGTTCATCACGGCCAGCAGCATTCGTGCGACAGTCATCTGGTCATGTTTGGAGAGTTCACCCATAATCGCGCAGTCCAGTGCGATAAAGCGTGGATTCTGCGGGTTGATAGTTTCCACAAAGACATTGCCCGGATGCATGTCAGCATGGAAAAAGTTGTCACGGAATACCTGGGTAAAGAAAATGGTTAATCCCTTTTCAGCCAGATCGGCCCGGTCCATCCCCATACGGTCAAAGGTGGCCGTATCTGAGATTGGAACTCCCGTAATACGCTCTGCAACCATTACATCCGGACTGTCCATATAGACTTCCGGCACATACATCATGCTAGAGCCAGTAAAATAATGACGCATACGACGCGTATTATCAGCTTCCAGAGTAAGGTCGAGTTCGTTCAGGATAATCTGGCGATAATCCTGGATGATTTCAGATAAATGCAGGGCACGTGCTGCTTCAATCCGGCTTTCCAGCCAATGGCCCAGCCAGGCCAAAATTTCAAAATCCTGTAAAATCTGCACTCGGATATCGGGCCGGGTTACTTTAACGACCACTTCACGGCCATCATGCAAGGCAGCTGTATGTACCTGGGCAATTGAAGCAGCAGCCAGCGGCTGCTCGTCAAAACGCGCAAACAGGGTATATATATCAGCTCTCAGGGATTGCTGGATTCTTGATTTAGCCACCTCAACTGGAAAAGGCTTGACTCTGTCCTGCAACAGCACCAGCTGTGCCAGAATCTCGGGTGGTATCAGGTCGCGACGGGTAGAAAGCAGTTGTCCCAGCTTGATTGCTAATGGCCCCATGTCTTCTAGGGCTTCTTTTAGCTTGAGCGGGTTTTTACGTTCTTTACTCGACCATGCAGCCGGATGCAGGCGGATTAAATTTAGTATAGGACGGGCTTTGACAGGTATTTCTTCCGCGGGAACCAGGGTGTCGAGTCTGTAATGGGCTGCGATACGCCAGAGTTCGAGTAAACGTGTAACGTGCGGAATCATAGAGAGTGTTACCTAGTCTTGTTTTTGGACTGATTGAGACAAAAGCTGAGCTTGAAGCTGCTGAAGACGTGCTTCTAGACGGTCAATATTCTGGTTAAGTTGCCGGGTAGAGTGATGTAGCTCATCCATTTCCCAGCGGCCTGCAAATAGCCCGCTATCTTCTTTGAGTGCATCTTCGGCAAAAAAGAAGTGGCTTTGCATTGAACGCTTTAAAATTTTAGGTGCAAGCTGGAGTTTGCCGAGCTCATGTGCCAAGGCCGGACCTATCCATGGGGAAAGATGTGCTGCCAGATCAGGCTCGGCCTGCTGAATAATACGCTGTAACTCCTGTAGCAAGCGATAATCACCTTGTACCGGAATATTACCGATCTCTTCTGCCAGAAAAAGTTTAGCCAGTTCAACTATATTTTCAACCTTTAAGGTTGCTGTCGCTTCACTAAAAGCATGTTCTGGATCAAAAGGACGCTGTTCAAAAACAGAAGACTGCTCCGGATGCCCGGTAATAGTTGGTTCCAGCCGCACCTCATCTTCATCGAAGCAGATATCTACAGACAGCTGCGGTGAAGCAATTACAACCCTTAGCATTTTGCCTTGTAGCTGGTTAAGCTGAATACGTGTCAGTGAATCCAGCTCAATCCAGTGATGAATGACACGCTCGATAGCACCCAGTGCTAAAATCGACCACATACCGTTCTACCTTTTAAAGTTTAAATCCACGGTGTACCGCAACAATACCACCCGTCAGGTTGTGGTAATCACAGTTTTGGAATCCGGCATTTTCCATCATTGTTTTAAGTGTACGCTGGTCCGGGTGCATACGAATGGATTCAGCAAGATATTTATAGCTTTCAGAATCATTTGCAACCAGTTTGCCCATAAGCGGCAGGGCAGTGAATGAATATAGGTCGTAGAGTTTTGAAAAAGGCTCAAATACCGGTTTAGAAAATTCCAGAACCAGCAGGCGGCCGCCCGGTTTAAGTACACGGTACATGGCTTGTAGCGCTGCATCTTTATCTGTCACATTACGCAGGCCAAAACTGATAGTCAGCAGGTCAAAACTGTTATCTGCAAATGGTTCCAGTGTTTCAGCATTAGCGAGTACAAAATCGACATTAGTACAACCCGCATCTAGCAGACGGTCACGTCCAACATTGAGCATGGATTCATTGATATCAGACAGAACAACATGACCGGTAGGGCCAACTTCACGGCTAAAAACTTTAGCCAGATCACCTGTGCCGCCTGCAATATCTAGTACATGCTGGCCGCGACGCACACCTGACATGTTAATTGCAAAACGCTTCCACAAGCGATGAATGCCGAAAGACATCAAGTCATTCATGACATCATATTTGCTGGCGACCGAATGAAATACTTCTGCAACCTTTTGTGCCTTGTCTTCAGCACGTACACTTTTATAGCCAAAGTGAGTCACTTCACCTACGTTGCCGGTGTTGGCACCACGTGGCAGGTTATATTTAGGTACCTGGGTATTGGTTGAAGTATCAGTCAGCTGTTGTTGTAGGGATTGCTGCTGGCCTTGAGGTGCACCTTGCGGTAAAGGCTCGGTTAAGAACGGACTGACTTTCTCTGTATTGGATACCGACTCAGTGGCTGGGCTGGATGTAGGGTTTTCATTAGACATACGAGTCACTCCTGAACACAGAAATAATAAATCTTGCAGTAGATTGCATGATGACAGATTCTTGCCATTTTTACAGCGTTCATCTTGTAATTGCTCGGAATAATATACAGAAAACATCTGTTGAGTTATCTTTTATCCGGTTTCTAGCACAGATTATATTTTAAACGGATCTGCCTTGCCTGAATGAACATTGTCGATGATTTGCCGTTCTTTCTCGGTGAAACTATGAATGAAAGCAGCAGCTGATTTCATGGGTTTCATAGCCATAAACCCCTCCCCAATAAAATCGTACATCAGCTGGAACTGGTATTTTTGCGCTACGCCTTTACACATTTTGAATGCAGTATGCATAACAAAAGAACGCATGTATTTATCAAGATTTAGCCCCAGTTCATCAAGTAAATCAAGTTGATGGTAACGCGCATCTGACTGATTTAATTTGATTAATGTCAGACGCATCATTTCATCATTAATAGGCTCCTCAGCCGGGTAGTCTTCAAGAAGCTGTGCAGCCACCTGTTCATCAAGCTGCATTGCCAATACTGCCAGACTGACGGATTTCAATCCGGTTCTGATGGCATTTTCAGGCAATAGCTTCTCTGCTTTATGTGCATACTTGAGTAAGCGTTCAATCTGTTTAGCCAGATCATCAAATTCTGGTCCGCCATATAGACGATTTAGAAAATATGTAGCCATCAGCTGGTTTTGTGGCTGACTAAAAAGTCCCTGATGCGTAGATTGGATTCGGGCTTTAAGCCAGGCTTGAGCCTCGTATAAACGTTTTTTTAAAGCAGGATCCTGATGATAGCTTAAGTCATTATATTGTTTTAAAAGCTGGTCAAGGGCGTCGAGTTTAGACATGAGATAACACAACCCAGTTTAAATATAAAAAAAGAAAAGCATAGCCAGAGTTTAAATCAGGTGCTATGACAACATTATTCTGGACTTATTAAAAAATAGTCAGTCAATCTATAAAAGATGCGCTAAATAAAGTGAAACAAATAATACATTAAGTTTCAGGGCGCTAGTGTAAATCACAGTATATTGAACAAAACAGAAATGATGAGGCACGCATGGCCGGACAAGAAAAAAGATCTTTTAAACTGATGAATGAAGATGAGTTATCACTTGCCCTGATCGATGCCCAGTATGCCCTGCGGGAAAGCCGGGGAACACCGCAGGCTAAAAGTCTGGTCATTTTGGTAAGTGGCATTGAGCTGGCTGGCAAGGGCGAGGCAGTCAAGCAGCTTCGTGAATGGGTGGATCCACGTTATCTGCAGGTCAAGGCTGATCCTCCACATCTATTGACCCCCAAGCTGGCTTTCTGGCAGCCATATAGTCGTTTCATACCTGCAGAAGGGCAGATTGTGGTGATGTTCGGGAACTGGTACAGCGACCTGCTGGCAACAGCTATGCATGTTTCTGAACCGCTTGACCAAGGCATGTATGACAGTTATATCGAAAATATGCGTGCCTTTGAGCAGGACCTCCAGAATAATCATGTCGAGGTTGTTAAAGTCTGGTTTGATCTGCCCTGGAAAAATCTGCAAAAGCGTCTGGACAATATCGATGCTTCAGAATTGCACTGGCACCGCCTGCATGGGCTGGACTGGCGCAATAAAAAACAGTATGAAACTCTGCAAAAGTTACGTCAGCGTTTTACTGATGACTGGCTGATCATTGATGGAGAGGATGAAAAAATCCGTGACCAGCAGTTTGCGCAATCTATATTAGAAGCCATGCAACGCCTGCCAGTCCATCAGGACAATGGAGCAGCTAACTGGAAACAGGCAGCTGTTCCGCAACTATTGCTGGAGCCCCAAAATGAAGAACTGGCAGAAAATGAGTATAAGAGTCGTTTAAAGGAATTAAGTCGTCAGGTTGCAACGGCACTACGTCATGATGAACGTCAGGTGGTAATCGTTTTTGAAGGCATGGATGCAGCTGGTAAAGGGGGAGCCATTAAACGGATTGTTAAAAAGCTGGATCCACGTGAATATACAATTTATAGCATTGCTGCCCCGGAAAAATACGAGCTGCGCCGTCCCTACTTATGGCGCTTTTGGAACAAGCTGGATGAACATGAAGATATCATGATTTTTGACCGCTCCTGGTATGGCCGGGTACTGGTCGAGCGTATAGAAGGTTTTGCCAAACCGGCAGAGTGGCAACGAGCCTACGATGAGATTAACCGTTTTGAAAAAGACCTAACTGACAGTCAAACTCTGGTGATCAAATTCTGGCTGGCGATCAGTAAGGACGAGCAGGCCAAGCGCTTTCAGGCCCGTGCCGATACGCCACATAAACGTTTTAAAATTACAGATGAAGACTGGCGTAACCGCGAAAAATGGGATGAATATTTAAAAGCTGCTGCTGACATGTTTGAGCGGACCAGTCCTGCATGGGCGCCTTGGCAGGTAATTGCGACGAATAATAAAGAAGCCGCTCGTATACAGGTACTCGAAGGCATTCTGAAAAAACTACAGGCTGATTAGTCAGCCTGTAGTTTTTTAATATTGAGTTATAGAGATCATTTTTAAGCTTTTTGCATTTTCTGCTGAATATTTCTAGCCATTTTATAGCTTTCCTCAACATGGGCTTCGGCTATCTTCTTCATGATAATATAACCCAGACTTGCTGCAACAATCTGACCACCGAGCGGAATAAATTTGGTCACCTGTTTAGTCAATACTTTACCGACCATTCCATTTAATGACTGCTTTGCCGCAGTACGGGCAACTACCAAGCCAGAAAATTCTACGCCACGTTTACGCAGCTCATTCCAATGAATTTGTTTGGTTTTTGCGTCATACACACTGATCTGGTCAGGGGTCAGACCAAAACGATGGTTAATTTCCGGCAATAATTGCGATAAAATACCGATGTCAATCACGACATCAAAAAAAGGAATTGGAATTACGGCCGCCCCGGCGGATACGTAAGCACGTTTTTTGACCAGTTCCAGACATTCTTGACGAATCTGTTCTAAATTCAGGGTAGGATCAATGGCATCAGGAATCTTGTCTATTTTCATTATATGAATACCTTATTCAGTGAAGTGTTAATTTTCCAATTGAATCACTATTAAGATACGTATTTCAAAGAAATTTTGTACCTATGGATGATGTAAAAGTGACATGGCCAGCAGATGTTGTACAGTGAATTATCTTTGTGATTTTGTGCACAGAACTTGAATATTTGTTATTAGGGTAAAAAGAATATGGGGATTCATGTTATTCAAAGCCAGCGTATTGACGTATTGGTACACGGGGTGCTTTCTACCTTGGGCCAGCCGGCAGTACATCCGCTTGAAGTCTTGAAAACCCAACACTTTGTGGTACCGACTCCAGCTATCGAGCAGTGGCTGACCCAGAAAATGGCTGAAGAACAGGGCATTAGCGCCAACCAGCTGTTTCACCAGCGTATACGCGGTTTCCAATGGTATGCCTATCAACAGGTACTGGCTGATAAAGATAAGGTCCGTAAAGCCAATATTCCACGTCTGATTATGAAGTGGCGGGTTTATCAGGCCTTGGGTCCTTTTATTGAAGCTGAAAAATTACAGCTAGATCAGCAGCATCCCCTATATCCGATTATTTGCCGGATTTACGATACAGCCGAAGGACTTGAACCGGGTATCATCCGGCAGCTCAAGAAACAAGGCATGCTGTACTGGGTAGCTGAGCAGGTCTCTAGCCTGTTCAGCAACTATATGGTTTACCGTGGCTATTGTACTAAAAAAGGGTGTACAGAAGTTTGTCGTTGTCCAACCAACTGGCTAAAAGCATGGGGGAACAACCAGCCACTTGATATCGAAGCATTATTTTATACAACAGGCACTGAAATCTCTGTCTTTACCTTGAACCAGGCACATGAACTGGAAGGCTGGCAGCGTTGGCTCTGGCAGGAAGTATTTCATGAAGACTTCGAGCTGATGCAGGAAATTGATGCCGAGTTCTGGCAACAGCTGGAGCAGGAAGCAACGCGCAAGCAGGCGCTTAAACGTTTGCCTCAGCAACTGGTGGTATTTACATTACTGGATCTGCCACCGATCCAGTTACAGTTTTTGCGCCGTTTGGGACAATATATTGATGTCTTCATTCTGCACTACAACCCTTCGCAGGAATACTGGGCAGATAGTGTCGATCCGGTCTGGAAAAAGCGTTATGACCTGCGCGTAAAAGAGCGTTTTATCAGCAAAAATCCGCAGGCAACCGATGCCGATATCAAAAAGTTTTTTGAGGATTTCACCCTGCATTTTAATGCAGAAGTCAGAGAGTCGCGTCATCCGCTGCTGACCCGTTTTGGCAAGCAGGCACGTGACCATTTTTCATTGCTGTCGAGTTTATCCTCAGGGGAAGAAGGACAATGGGTAGATGCTTTTGTTGACGAGTTTCCTGATAATCTGCTGGGTAAATTACAGTCAGATATCCTGTATCTGGCAGAACCGCAGAAACATCGATATCCACTAAATGCAACAGATGATTCTATCCAGATTCATGTCTGTCATTCTTCGTTACGTCAGCTTGAAGTCTTAAAAGACCAGCTGACTTACTGGCTCTCGCAAAACTCAAAAGACCAGCAGCGTAGGCCTAGCGATGTTTTAGTGCTGGTACCTAATCTAAAAGAACTTGAACCTTTAATTCGCAGTGTGTTTGCTGTTGCCCCTAAATACGGTATATCTAGCACTGATTCTAATATTTTTCAGGCAGCCAACAGAGAGCGGCAGGTTCATCTGCCTATTAAAATTGCCGGTGTGGCACAACTTGATGCCAGCAATGCTTGGCGCGCAGTTCTGGAACGAATTCAGCTGGTGCGTGGCCGCTTCACCTTGCAAGAATTTTCAGACTGGTTAAATCTGACGGCAACCCAACAGTGTTACGGACTGGATGTCAATCGCAGTGAACGTATGCTGGTCCTGCTGGCTGCAGCCGGCTTTAAACGCGGACTGGATGCCCGGCATTTACAATATAGCCTGAGCCGACATGATGAGGACTTCCGTTTTACATTCAAATTTGCACTAGACCGGCTGGCACTGGGCATTGCTATTCCTGACCATACGATTTTTAATGAAACCCTAAGCTTTGCCCAGGTACAACCGAGTGACTTTGAGCTGATCGCCAAGCTGATCGAAATTTATCAAGACTTTGACCGGCGCCGGGACTGGCTACTGTGCCATGAGCTGGGAGAACGAGTAGTAGTTGAGAGCTGGTTACAGCGTTTAAATGAAGATATTGCAGAATTTGAACAACAGGGCGTTACTGCACTAAAACCGGTACGCGAAATTATTCATAAACAGATTAGAATGCTGACACTGGCCAACTTTTATAGTGAGCAAGAAGAGCAAAATTTACGCGGTATCTGTTTACCCTTGGCATACCTCATTGAAGAAATTAATACAGCGCTCGATGCGCAGATTGAGCAGGCGGAACCTACCGGCCAGATTACCTTTAGCCAGATCGGGCAAATCCGGCCCTTACCGTACCGCTTGGTTGTCATGCTAAACCTGGACAGTGGCACGTTTCCAAGTCGCAGCCAGCGGTTACCTTTTGACCTGATGGATATACTGCGTCCACAGCTGGGTGACCGCTCACGACTGGAAGATGATCAGGGTGCATTTCTAGATGCATTACTGTTAGCTCAGGAAAATTTATGGCTATTTTATAATGGCTTTGATGTTAATGACGGGGAAGTACGTGAGCCATCGAGTACCTTGCAGGAATTTGTACAGCATCTGGCATTGATTGTCGCTTCTGAACAGCCCGATGAGGTGATAGACCAAAAAATTTCCCTGAATGGGATTGAAGTACCCCGACAGCTTCAGCAGCTTTATCACGTTCATCACCTGCAACCTTTTGACCCGGCTGGTTTTGCCACTGAAAAGCTGATCCGCTATCAGGATCAATGGTTTAATGTGGCACAGCACTTACTACAGGCGCGTGGACAACGCCAGCCGTGGGCAAACATACCATATCCGTTAAATACTGAAAATATTAAGGTTCTCCATAGCCAGCAATGGATACAAGATGTCATCTTTCCAGCGCGACTGTATTTAAAGACCTTAGGTGTTGAAAATCTGAGTTCGAGCGAAAGTACAGCCCAGCATGAACCCTTAATACTGGATGGATTAGGCCGCTATGCTATTCGAGATTTTCTCTATCAGCAGAATAGTGTGAGAGAACCACAAATACTGATGCATCAGCTGCCGGTTGGAAAAGTGGCACGTAGTACCTGGCAGATCAGCCTGGCTGAACAGGAAACTTTAAAGGCTCGTCTGCAACGTTATGCACCCGAAGTTACTCCTGTCACCCAGCAGATGTGGAAAGTCAGTGCTGAACTGCATATGCAGATTAATACTCCTCAAGCAGGTATGACTAACTGGGTCAGTATGGAGCCATCTAGCGCACGGGCTAAGCGCCGCGCCAAAGTCTGGCTTGAATATCTTTTATGGTTGGCTTATTTGAACCAGTCAGAAGAGACAAGCCGAAAATTACAGCGTGTGGTCGTCTTCAGTGACCAGACTGTAATCTGTGTGGGTGTCTGTTCAGCAGAAGCACGAAAGCTGCTTGATCCTTGGTTTAAGGCTTGGCAATATGGCCAAAGTCAGCCGCTGGTTTTACCGGCTGCCCTGATATTAAGTGTGGCTGAAAAGGGTAAAAAGCATGAATGGACTGAAAATGAAGCTGGCCAGAAAGTCATTAATAATTTTGATGCGCTGTTAAAAGACTGGAATGAAACCCATCAGTACAGTTCATTTTCCGCAACAGAAAATGAGGCGGTACGGCTCCACCGTGACTGGCAGTTTATCTTGCAGGAACAGGACGCCACTGCCTTACTGGAGCATTGCTGTAAAACTTTCTCTTATGAGTTATATGCACCTATTTTTGAATATCAGCGGGTTGAAACAACATGAATGAGCCACAGGCTATTTCGGAATATCCGATTGCTGATATGTATTTCTCTGGCCTGCATCTGATTGAGGCCTCGGCTGGCACAGGAAAAACTTATACCCTGTCTAGCCTGATAGTGCGTATTCTCATTGAGAAATATCTTCCCAACCAGATTATTGCCACCACTTTTACCCGAGCAGCGGCAGCTGAACTAAAAAGCCGGATTCGTAGCCGTTTGGTAGAAGCCTATCAATATTTTAATGATTGTCAGGATTTGACAGAAATTGAAATGTTGCATAAGGCGGAACAGGAAAAAGATCCCCTGTATCAGGTGCTCTGTAAACAATTTTCGACACAGGTTGGTTATGTCTGCGAACGACTTAAACTGGTCATAGACCAGCTGGATGAACTGTTTGTCAGTACGCTGGACAGTTTTAGCCAAAAATTGCTGCGTGAGTTTGCCTTTGAAAGTGGCAAAATTGAACGGGCACAGTTAACTGAAGATGCTAAGGCCTATAGTCAGCAAATCGTCCATGACATTTTAAGAGAGTGGATTCAAGCTCAGCCGCAGCCCTTGATTGACTATTTACTGTTAAGCAAACAGCTCAAAAATACTGACGGTTATCTGGCGATTGTAGAAAACAGCCTGAATTTCTCTTCAGCCCAGTTTATGCCTGTTGCCGCACCAGTCATGGATTTGGAACAGTTTGAAGCGGAGCTGGATCTCTTGTTAAAACTGGATCTGTCTTTAGTAGAAGGGCTAGCCGATTATTATCGGGCAGATGGACAGCACAATAGTATAGTCGGAAAAAAATGGCGGACTGAGCAGTTAATGGAAACAACGCTGTGTCAGAATCTGCCAGATTTTATTAAGGCTTTACATACCCAGCGTTCTTATGCCTTATTTGCAGCACACTGGACCGATATCTTTAAGTGTATTACAGATCTGGCCACAAAAAAGGTTCTAAATAAATGTGCTGCCGAGGTGCTGGAATACTTTGAAAATCATCAGATTATCCAGGGTCTGCGCCGGTTTTGCGAATGTGTAGCCAATTTAAAAACTGATCTTTCCCGGTTAGATACCTATTTACAGTTTTATATTAGTCAGGAAGTGCGTAAGCGCCTTCCACAATTACTGCAGCAGCGTGGGGAAACCACATTTTCACAGCAAATCCGGACTTTGGCTGAGGCTTTGCAGGGTGAACAAGGTCAGCGTTTTGCAGTGTATGTCCAAGCCCGTTATCCCCTGATTGTGGTCGACGAATTTCAGGATACCAATCAGGATCAAGATAATATGCTGGCCAGTATCTGGCGGCATCCACAGCGACATCAGCACAGCTGTATGATTATGGTCGGTGATCCAAAACAGGCAATTTATGGTTTCCGGGGCGGAGACATGCTGACTTATATCAAGGCCCGGCAGGATGTTTTAATCAAACAGGGTAAACTCTATACCTTAAGACAAAACCACCGTTCAGTTCCTGAACTGGTAGAAGTGGTCGATGCGCTATTTCAACGTGAAGTCAACTTTGGTGAAGAGGTTATTTATACCCCGATTCAGGCAGGAGCACGTCAGCATCCGCCTTTGACCGACCGGCAGCGTAAAAACTACTGTCCACTACGCTGGGTCCAGCTTAGTGATAAAAACAAAGAGGCCGAACAGGTTGCCTGGAAGATTCGTCAATTATTAAATCATGGTATAGCCAAAGAGTTGTTATTTGACGAGTCGGGCGGTCAGCGTCCTCTGAATGAAAATGATATTGCTATCCTGTCCAAGAATCATGATGGGCTAGACAAAGCCCAGTATGCTTTAGAGTCTTTAGGTATCCGGGTTAACCGGCCTTCTAAGCGTAGCGTATTTGACTGCCAAGTGGCCCGTGATGTTGGAGCACTGTTGACGGCTATCATGCATCCGTATGATGAGGGTAAGGTTAAACGGGCTTTACTGAGCCGGTTACTCGATTTTAATTTGCAAAGTCTGGTCGAGCTGGAGCAGCGCACTGATGGTTTGAGCAGTTTTATACACAAGTTTGATGATATCCGTGAATTATGGCTGGAACGTGGTTTCCTGAGTGCCTGGCAGTACTGTCTGCAACATTTTCAGGTCTGGCAGAAACTGGTAGCCATTGCCAGTAAAGATAACGAAAGGGCTGTAGTAAATCTGCGGCATTTAACCGAAGTACTGAGCCAGCATAGCGAAATTTATCCGGGTGCCAAGAATCTGTATTATTGGTATTTTAAACAGTTACAGTCACCAAGCGAGCGAGAATGGGAACTGGAACGACGCCTGTCTAATGAAGCAGGTGTACAACTGATGACCATTCACCAGTCAAAGGGACTGGAATTTAAGGTGGTATTTTTGCTGGGTGCTGACAAAGCATTTAAGGAAATGAATAAAACCCTGAATTTCTCTACGGTTGAGCAGTTAAACCCTGTAACAGGTCAGCTTGAAAAGCAGCGGGTTATTGCGGTAGCAGACAAAAACCTGCTAGATGAAAATGCAGTAAACCAGCATCAGGAACGTGCAGCAGCAGAAAACCGCCGTCTCTGGTATGTGGCCTTAACCCGCGCCAGTCACCGTGTTTATGCCATGCTGCAAGATACTGAAGGTAAAGCCAAGGACAGCCTGGCTTTCTGGCGTAATCGGACAGAGCCTTTTGTACATCGTCACTGCATGGATGAGCCGCTTCTAGAGCAGCTACCGGCAAAAGTTTCTGCCAGTTCGGTCTCAAAGCAAATCAGTGTCCAAGCCTTGAATCTGCCCCAGCAGCGTTTTTATCCTCGGGCCAAAACCAGCTTTAGCTATCTGGCGCAGCATCTCAAAACTAGAAAAATCTTTGATCCGCTTGCAAATGAAGTAAAGCGACCAGAAAGTGCCGAAGACGAGTTGCATGTAGTAGATAAAGTGTACTTACCGGCAACCCAGCCCTTAAGCTGGATCAAACAGAACTTTCCAATGGGTACTGTTGCTGGTAATTTCCTGCATGAGATTTTTGAGCATATTGATTTTCAGGAGCCGGCAGACTGGATACTGGAAATCCGCCGCCGTTTTAAAAATGATTATAGTGGACTGTGGAATGAATTACGGGACAAATATCAGCGGGATTTTCCCGAACAGGCAGAAGATGAACAGCTACTGTTAAACTGGCTGGCAGAGTGGCTCCAACAGGTACTTGCCACCCCATTACACGCAGGTTTTAAGTTAAAGCAGTTACAACCGGAACAGCATTTGGCTGAATTTCCGTTTTGTCTGGCACTTTCAGATCATGTACTGGCAATTCAGCGAATTCACCAGCTGTTTGCTGAATACGGGATTGATATGCCTGAACTAAATCCTGCCGAATCCGCGCGTTATCTGAATGGTTCCATCGATCTGGTTTATTTTGATGGTCATCAGTATCATATTGCCGATTATAAGAGTAATTTTCTGGGTAGTGATCAGTCAGACTATAATCATGCCTCAATCCGAGCCAGTATGTCACATTCAAGTTATTGGTTACAGGCTGGTCTTTATCTGGTTGCACTGCATCGTTATCTGAGTATACAGATGCAAAATTACGAGATCAGCCGGGATCTGGGCGGAGCAAGCTATCTCTATCTGCGTGGCATGAACGGTCAACCGGATCATGGCGTGTATCACTGGAAACCCAGTACAGAATTTATCCTGCGACTTGATGCTTTATTAGGTTATTTTATTGAAGATAAAATGAGTAAAATTGCTTAATAAGTTATTTGAAATATTTTATAAACAAAAATTTAACTTGTGGATAAATTTGTTTATAACTCTGTAGATAACTATGAGGATAACTGTGTGGAAAATAAACAGCTTCATGAAAACTCCCAACAGCAATGGATCAGTACATGGAGCAGTTTTATTACACAGGCCCCTTTTCATGCGGGTGAAAAACATGAAAATGCTACTAATATAATTGTCCAGGTTCTCGAGGCTCTTCAGCAGGGCAATAGCTGTATTGAAGCCACCGAGGATCAGGTCAAGGTTTTAAATAATCTGGTAGGATTTGAGCAGCAGGAGCACTTGCCGGTTGCGCCATTTATATTTGATGGTAGCTCATTATACTTGTACCGCTACTGGAACTTGGAAACCCGACTGGCAAAGCAGATTGAACGCCTGTGGCAGCAGCAGATTCCTCCGGTTGACCTGACTGCCTATTCTGGGCTGTTACAAGATAAATATCAGAAATCTGCTCTGACAATGGTTGCCGGAAAAATACTGAGTATTATTACTGGCGGACCGGGAACAGGCAAAACCTATACACTGGCACGTATTATCGCGGTTCTTAACCAGGCTATTCCCGATATCCGTATTGCTATGGCAGCGCCTACGGGAAAGGCTGCCCAGCGTATGCAGGAAGCACTACGTTATTCTTTTCAAGATCCCAAATTACTGGAATCTGGTTTGATCACACAGAGCCTGCAAATGCAGACTACTCAAACCATTCACCGGCTGCTTGGGCTGGGTCAAAACCAGCAACCGCGTTTTCATAGCCGGCAGCCGTTACCTTATGATGTTATCGTTATTGATGAAGCTTCCATGCTTGACCTGGAGCTCGCGACCTTACTATTTGAAGCTATACCAGATCACTGCCGGCTTATTTTACTTGGAGATGCTCAGCAGTTAGCCTCAGTTGAAGTAGGCTCGGTTCTTGCTGACCTGCAACAGATTCCTGCCTTGGCGGAACACCGGGTCCATCTGGTAAATAGCCGTCGTTTTACAGAAGATGCACTTATTGGAAAAATGGCCAAGTTTATCCAGCAGTTTCAAGCTGGAAAACCTCATACAGAGATTCTGGATTATTTCCAGCAACAGATTGTACCGGCTGACCAACTTTCAGCTATTACATTAAGTCATGATATGCAGGATCAGGTACAACTTGAATTCTTGCCTGCTTCAGCTCAAAGCCTGAATTGGACAGAATTCTATGAAAAACTGATGCAGGGTTATTTACCTTATCTTAAAGCACTTAAAAATTATTTACAGGCAGAAGAAACTTCTGAGGATACAGTCAAACCTCTGGTTCAGGCATTTGACCATTACCGACTGCTTGCAGCTACCCGACACGGGGCATTAGGGCTTGAGAAACTTAATCAGTATGCTAAACAATGGCTGAATCAGGCTTTGAAAACAATTGCAGTAGGTGACTGGTATATTGGCCGTCCAGTTATGATGACCTATAACGACTATCAGCTGGGGCTTTCAAATGGTGATATCGGTATCTGTGTTCGACATCGGGAGCATCCTGACCAGTTTGAAGTTTATTTTCCCAGTCTGAACAAATGGGTGGCTGCTACACGGCTACCTAAAAATATTGAAACAGCATTTGCGCTGACTATTCATAAGTCACAAGGCTCAGAATTTACTCATACCGCAGTTGTATTAGACCAGACAGCGAAAAACTTGTTAAGTCAGGAACTGATTTATACAGCCATTACTCGAGCTAAGAAAGTAGTGAGCTTACTGGTAGACACGGAAGCATTTGTCCAGTCTTTAACAGTAAAAACCACCCGTAAAAGTGGATTGGTTAGTAAAATTAATAGAAAACTAAGTTTGTGAAATAAAAGTTAATAATAAGCCTTGTTGTAAGTTTTTGCTTACATCAATTCGAGAAATTAGCGCCTAGAGCTAATGCAGAGTTTCTGAGATGATGGCTTCACATAAAAAGCCTAGCACGGAAAGCTAAGCAATAATCGCATTATAACTATAATCAGTCGAATGACAGCGAACTTGCATGAAGTAAGTGAAAAAGAGGAAACTTACAGCCGCTAAGCCTTGTAGTTTTGGGAGAGACTACAAGGCTTTTTTATTGCTTGTTAAAATGTCAAAAGGACTCAACCATAAATACACCAATAGATAAAATTTACTCATTTGTAGGTTTTAGCTTACATATTGATACGTAAAATACGACTTTTATACATAATTAGATCTGACAAAATATTACACATAAGGAAATATACAATTATATACAGGACATTATTAATTCATTCATAATAAGATTGGCTTAAAGAAGTTAAGAACAACTATAAATTAAAGAATAATAACGAGAAAAGAAGAAACTACAGCGCAAAAAAAGCCCAAGCCTAGCTTGGGCTTTTTTTTAAATAATTATTTTTAGAATTGGCAAAATATATTATCTTTAAAAAGTTTAATAAAGTACTAAAATAATTAAGGGATTCTGTGAGTTTCAATTTTATAAAACATAAGAGATATTCATAAAAAATTTAAGGCGGAGAAAAATCATAAATCGGTCAGGGTAAAGGGTTAAATCAGAAAAACAGCCTGCAATTTTTGCAATTAGAGCGTTTTTCGCTTAAAATATGACGCTTGCTGTAGTGATGCACGGCAGTCAGTTTGGCTCGGTCAAACTGGTAGGTATCAAAACTCTTTTCAAAGCATCTCGGAGAAATCGAATGGCTTTAACAAATCAAGATCGCGCAGAGATTGTTGCTAAATTTGCTCGTGCTGAAAACGACACAGGTTCACCGGAAGTTCAAGTAGCTTTGCTGACTGCTCAAATCAATGATTTACAGACTCACTTCAAAGCTCATAAACATGACCATCACAGCCGTCGTGGTCTGATCCGTATGGTTAACCAGCGTCGTAAGCTACTTGATTACCTTAAAGGTAAAGACACTACACGTTATAGCGATTTGATTGCTGCTCTAGGTCTGCGCCGTTAATCTGGCAATTCCTATTTTGTTTTCGGTAAGTCGAATGATCAATTTTTCGTTTGCTGAGAATGAAAGTGTATCTGCTTTTGCAGGTTAAAGTGAGAAGGGGCGAATAGTTCGTCCCTTCTTTTGTGTTTAAAACTAGTGAGGTGCGGCTTCTAAGCTTTGTCATTTATCATTGCTGTCGGGAATGATATGAATGTCAAACCTTAGGGGCCTCCACTAGAATAAAATCAGGATATTAAAATATATGTCGATGTTTAACATTGTCCGTAAAGAATTTCAATTTGGTCAGCATCAGGTTGTACTGGAAACTGGCCGTGTAGCACGTCAGGCGAATTCCGTGCTGATCACTATGGGTGGTGTTTCTGTACTGGTTGCTGTAGTTGCTCAACCGACTGCCAAAGCTGGTCAGGACTTTTTTCCACTGACTGTAAACTATCAAGAAAAACAATATGCTGCTGGTCGTATCCCGGGCGGCTACGGTAAACGCGAAGGCCGTGCATCTGAAGCTGAAACTCTGATCTCACGTCTGATCGACCGTCCAATTCGTCCATTGTTTCCAGAAGGTTACTACAACGAAATTCAGGTAACTGCGACCGTTGTTTCTTCTGACAAGACCATGGATGCCGATATCGCTGCTATGCTGGGTACTTCAGCTGCGTTGTCAATCGCTGGTACACCATTTCGTGGCCCAATCGCTGGCGCACGTGTTGGTTTAATTAATGGCGAATATATTCTTAACCCGAACCATGAACAGTTAAAAGAAAGTGATCTTGATCTCGTGGTTGCTGGTACTGAAACTGCGGTACTGATGGTGGAGTCTGAAGCCAAAGAGCTTTCAGAAGACCAGATGCTGGGTGCAGTACTCTTCGGTCATGATGAAATGCAGATTGCTATTCAGGCAATTAAAGAATTTGCAGCAGCAGCAGGCGCGACTGAGTCAACCTGGGTTGCACCTACTAAAAATGATGCACTGCTTGAACAGCTAAAAACTGCTTTTGAAGCTAAAATCTCTGAAGCATATACAATTGCTGTAAAACAGGAGCGTTATGCAGCTCTTGATGCCTTACATGCTGAAGCTATTGCACAGTTTGTTCCTGAAAATGACGAGACTGGTATTGCTGATGAAGTAAACGAACTGTTCGAAGAGCTGAAATATCGTACCGTACGTGACAATATCCTGTCAGGTAAACCACGTATCGATGGTCGTGACACTAAGACTGTACGTGCACTTGATGTACAGGTTGGCGTACTGGAACGTGCTCACGGTTCAGCATTGTTTACCCGTGGTGAAACTCAGGCTCTGGTTACTGCAACACTGGGTAATACCCGTGATGCGTTGATGGTTGATACACTGTCAGGGACCAAAACTGACAACTTCATGCTGCACTATAATTTCCCGGCGTATTCAGTAGGTGAGACTGGCCGTGAATCTGGTCCTAAACGTCGTGAAATTGGTCACGGACGTCTGGCGCGTCGTGGTGTACAGGCTGTACTTCCACCGGTTGACCGCTTCCCGTATGTTCTACGTGTAGTATCTGATATTACCGAGTCAAACGGTTCATCTTCTATGGCTTCTGTCTGTGGTGCTTCACTTGCACTGATGGATGCAGGCGTACCATTAAAAGCTCCAGTTGCAGGTATTGCAATGGGTCTGGTTAAAGAAGGAGAGCGTTTCGCCGTACTTTCTGACATCTTGGGTGATGAAGATCATCTGGGTGACATGGACTTTAAAGTAGCCGGTTCTGCTAATGGTATTACTGCCCTTCAGATGGATATTAAAATCGAAGGTATTACTGAAGAGATCATGGAAGTTGCCCTGAATCAGGCATTTACTGGTCGTATGCATATTTTGAATGAAATGAATAAAGTCATTTCTCGTGCTCGTCCTGAAATTAGTATGCATGCCCCAACATTTGCTGTGATTACAATTAATCCAGACAAGATTCGTGATGTTATTGGTAAGGGCGGCGCGACAATTCGTCAGATTACTGAAGAAACTAAAGCTGCAATTGATATTGAAGATAATGGTACCGTTCGTGTTTTCGGTGAAACTAAAGCTGCTGCGAACGCTGCAATTGCCAAGATTCAGGCCCTAACTGCTGAGGTTGAGCCAGGCAAGATCTACGACGGTAAAGTTATCCGTATTGTTGAATTTGGTGCATTTGTAAATATCATGCCAGGTACTGATGGTCTGTTACATATTTCACAAATTTCAAATGAGCGTATTGCTAACGTGACTGATGTTCTTAAAGAAGGTCAGGAAGTGAAAGTTCAGGTTGCTGATGTAGATAACCGTGGCCGTATTAAACTGACGATGAAAGATATTGAACAAACTTCTAACTAAGTTTGTTATCAATTTGAAATGAAAAGAAAAGCCTGCTTGATGCAGGCTTTTTTTATGTCATGATGCATATGTAAATTTTTATAATAATTATCAGGTATGCAGGTTTATTATTTCTATCGACATCTGAGCGAACAGTGTATTTTTGTGAGTCATCAACCCGAAGAAGGCCACGAGCTTGAGTTTATCTGGATTGATTCGACCCGTGACGATGTAATTAATCATGTTAAAGACTGGCAGAATAAAATTCATGAGCTTTCACAGCTGTCCCTGTCTGAATATCATGTCAAAGATATTTTAAACGTAGAGCATCCATGTACTTTCGATAGTACTGAAGAATACAATTTACTGATCCTTAGAAAACTGGTTACGCCAGATGACCAGATCAAAAATATTGATCTTGGACTGGAACCGCAGGAAAGTGCTTTTGGTCTGGCTACCACGCCAGTCAGTTTTATTTTTAACCCTGATCTATTAATTACAGTGCGGGAAAAAGGCAATACTATACTGGAAGTCTTTATCCACCGGCTTCAGGCCAGCCTCAGTTGCAATATTGATGATCCTGGAAAACCACAAAAACTCGCTACCTCTCCTTTTGATCTGGCATTACGTCTTTTATGTAGCATTATCGATAACTATCTCGATATCCGAATGCCATTAACACGGCGGGTTGAATACTGGCAGCGTGAGTTGCTGCAGGGCAGAAAACGTTTCAAACAGTGGCATCAATTATTTCAGGAAATGACTCTATTTCAGCAAATTGAAAATCTCTGTGAAGAACAGATTGAGGCTATGCAGGAAATCCGTGATGAAATTGTTCAGAACTATCATCATCTAATGGGAGAAGATCTGGTTGATCCTCAGGATATCCTGTTGATTCGACTGGATGATCTAACTGGCCATATTGAACGGGTACAAAAGCATACTACCCGGCTTCGAAACTCCATACAAAGTGCCATTAACCTACATTTCTCTGCTATTTCCAACCAGACCAATGAAAATATGCGGATTCTGGCGATTATTACAACTGTTTTTGCGCCTTTGACCTTATTAACCGGTGTTTATGGAATGAACTTTGAATATATGCCGGGACTCAGTGTAGAGAACGGGTTTTGGCTCATGCTGGTAGCTATGCTATTTTGCACAGTTTTGCTCATTTATCTATTTTACCGGCGACATTTGCTGGGACGGGGAGAGCGCAGTATTCTGGATCTGCTGGCTCAGCAGCATCATCAGCGTAATGTAAACCTGTCCTGGTTACTCGATGAAGAAAGGTATCATTCAGCACAGCAGCAGAGAAAACGGGCCAGATTTAAATTACGTAAATCGGTCGATTAATTTTTCTCTACTCCAGAGTTAAATTTATAGTTTATTTGGCCCAAGTTATACAGCTATTTGGGTTTAAATAAACCAATCTGTTTGCGTAAATGCTGAACTTCATCAATCAGATCTAGCATTACTGCAACTGCAGATAAACTGGCATTAAAATCACGCTGTAAACGGTAAGCCTTCCGGGCACGAGCTACATCTTCGCCCAGAAACTGATATGAAGATTGCTGAGAGCGTACTGGTAAAATATCGTATTCGAGCAATTCTAATACCCATTCCTGACTCTGTCCACACACTTGAGCAAAATGTTCAAGATCTAGCATAGATTGTTCGTCAATAATTTCAGAGTCATGTTGGCCCTGATATACAACTTCACGGTAATGAATAATCGCCATTTTTCATGCTCCTTAATAAGCGCGAGGCTGATAAGATACGAATGCTTCAGCCAGAGATTCATAAGCCTGCTGTTGCTGTGCAGTGGTTGCCGGTGGCACTACAATGTTCAGGATAAGATAAAGATGGCCCGGTGTTTTATTTGGAATTCCCTTATCCTTCAGGCGAAGTTGTTGGCCAGACTGGGCATTTTTAGGCAGGTTTACATTCAATGAATCGGCTGGTGTATTTACGGTAATCGCTTTGCCTAGTGCAGCCTCCCAGGGAGTAACATTGACGGTATAATAAACATCCGTACCATCTACCCTGATTCGGTCAGTATCGCGATACTGTATTTCAATATATAAATCGCCATTCTCGCCGCCATTAATACCGAGCTGACCTTGACCGCTTAGGCGGATTTGCTGGCCTTCTTTCATACCTTTAGGTATTTTAACCTGTAAGGTTTTGCGCTGTACCTCTGGTTCCCCATATGCATTTACAGTCGGAATCTGCAAAGTGATATTTTGAGTCGCTCCCTGATAGCCGACTTCTACATCAATTTCGATCTTGGCGTGCTGGTCTTCACCACGATAACTACGAGGCTCGCGCTGATACTGATAGTGGCCTCCACCAAATCCTGTACCGAAACGACCAAAAAGGTCTTCAAAACCATTAAAATCTGAAGCATCTCCTTGAGAAAAACCTTGCCGATAGAAACGGCTGCCATCAAAGCCACCCTGACCTGCATTCTGATTAAAGCCAGAGAAGCCTTGTGGATGATCCAGCATCTGGTCATATTCAGCCTTTTTTTTCGGATCACTTAACGTATCATAGGCAACATTAATGGCCTGCATCTGTGCTTCCGCATCTGCTTCTTTACTGACATCAGGATGATATTTACGGGCCAGTTTTCGATAACTTTTCTTGATTTCTTCAGGACTGGCATCTCGTGAGATACCCAATTGTTCATAATAATTTTTTTCCATAGATCAGCTCTACGTCTATTCATTTATCTGTTTTAATTCATTATTGGAGTTGTATAAAAAAAAGCCAGAGTAAAGCATTAGTTATATTGTTTCAAAGCGTGACAAAAAAAGCCCCGAGAACTGGAGCTTTTTGATTTAAGTTTCAATTAAATATTCTAGTATTTAACCCAAGTCACACTACGGCCTACGACGGATACACCTACGTAGCCTCTTAGCGTGAGGTGTTTGCCATTTGCATTGACCTTGGCCTTACCCTTATAAATTTTTCCTCCGATCGGATCAAGTACACGACCATCAATGTATTCATATGGATTATTTGGATTCTGTTTAAAGTTATAAATAAAGGGAAGGCCAATAAAAGGCTTACCTTTTAAATCACCTGGACAGTTTTCACATATTTCCATTTTTGGGCGGCCAGGTACTGCACGAGTTTCTACGATTGTGCCGGTATAAGTACCATCTGCATTTTTCTTGACCATTACATCAGCGCGGGAATAGCCCGTCCGGTCATCTACCGTTTTCCATTTACCGACTAAAGGATCAGCGCTTGCAAAACTTAAAGTGCTGATCGTTGTAAAAAAGATCCCCGCAGCCATGCAGGACAATAGTTTCTTCATGAAATGAACCCCAAATATAAAATAATAATTTTTTCAGTCTTGTTTTAGAGTAAAACGCCTAATTTATAACGGCTCATCTTTAAAATTTCAACTAAAAAATCAATAGGATATTGCGATAAGGAGAAAGTAGTAAGACAGTCATAAAATCTGAGCCAGCTTTGGTATAGAGGAAGTTAAATTTTTTATTTATTAATCAAAAACTTATTTTTAGATAAAGATATAAGAACTTCAATATTAAAGCGTGAGAAACAGGTAAGCGAATAAGGAAAATAATAAAAAAGCCCTAAGGAATTAGGGCTTTAAAATTCTGATTCTTAGTAATTTTTAACTGAGATGTTCGCCAAACAGGCCCAAGGCTTCTTCAGCAGTGAAAGTATATTGTGCCTGGCAGAACTGGCAGTCCATTACGATTGGATTCTGGAATTCAAGTGTTTCACGCACAGCACTTACGCCAATCTGTTGAAGAGCAGCAGCACAACGCTCTTTTGAACAGGTACAGCCAAAACGTAAATGTTCAACCTCAGGCAAGCGGACGTCCTCCTCGTTATAAAGACGATAAAGTATTTCCTCGGCGCCAAGTTCGGTCAGTTCTTCCGATTTTAATGTTTCAGTCAGCATGGTTAACCGTGGCCATAAGTCTTCATCCACGATTTGCTGTTCTTCTTCACTGTTACGTGGTAAAAGCTGAATCAGTAAGCCACCGGAACGCTGTTCATTACTGGCCAACACTAACCGGGTCGGAATTTGTGCAGACAGGTCATAATACTGCATGAGACATTCTGCTAAAGTTGAACGGTCAAGCGGTACAATCCCTTGGTAGCGTTCACCAAATTCGGGTTCGATATTGATAAAGAGCACTGGATTGACCAGAGAGCTGAGTACGACACTACTATCTATGGCCTCGCCAAAACGTGGATCTTCTTCATACTCAGCCAAGGCGCGGACCTGACCTAAATGAGTACACTCAGCCATAGCCCATTTAAAAGTACCGGCAGCCTGAATTTGTAAACTGATACGGCCCTTAATTTTCAGGGTACTGGCCAGCAGTGCAGTCGCACTTAGCATTTCACCAATTAACAGCTGTACGGCGGGTGCATAGGGACGCTGTGCCAGAATAGTTTGTAAGGCTTCTTCAAGATGAACAACTTCACCACGAACAGGGCTATTCTCAAGATAGAAGCGTTGACGTAAATCAGACATAAATTTCTCCAAACCCTGTCTTTATGGTGTCTTTATTTTAAAATACAAGTTAATTTTGACCACCCTGTGTAACATCACTACGATAATATTCCACATTCGGGTTTAAATCAGATTCTTCATATCTTGCCTGTACCTGCTCATTATAGGCAAACAAATGTTTGAGCTCTGCTAAAGCATTGCCATGGGTTTCATAAATTTTATGATCATCACGATTAAGACGTTGTTGCTGTTTAAGCAGTATTAAGTCGTGCTGGCGAAATGCATCTACTTGCTCATGGGCTTCTTCTAAGGATAAACCATGAGCATGTAACATATATTCTGCCATATCTAATGCAGAAAGCTGGGTTTCCCGCCAGAAATGTTCTATTCCCATATCACGTAGCAAATGTACGTGATAGCGGTCGCGAGCCCGTACCAATAGTTTTAGTTCAGGATAGTTCAGCCGTATATAGCGTACTGCATTCATACAGTCCTCGACATCATCAATGGCGATAACGAGTATCTTGGCCTGTTCAATACCGGCCTGTTGCAGGGTTTGAGAATCAGTAATATCTGCCTCAATAAACCGTCCGCCATACGCTTCAATAAACTCTGCTCCAGGCTGATTATTATCAATGATGGTAAAGGGCAGCAGCTGCTGATGGGCAACTCGGGCAATAATTTGACCAAAACGGCCAAAACCGGCAATGATCAGTGCTGGAGAGGCTTCAGTATTAACATCATCTTGTCTGGTTCGTTCGGGTCGCTGTTTTATAATGTGCTGGGCCAGTAAATAGATAAATGGGCTGAGCAACATTGACAATACAATAACTGCGGTTAGCTGGTTCATTATAACCTGTCCAATTAACTGTTCTTTTAATGCCGCATACAGCACTAGAAAAGTTAGCTCTCCGCTCTGACAAAGTCCTAAACCCAACAAACTTGCATTACTCCAGTTCAGGCGCGAGTAATGTCCAAGTACAGCTAATACAATTGACTTAATGATCAGTAGGGCCGCAACCAGAGAGACAATAAAGACTGGGGACTGTGTAATCACAGCGAATGAAGCATATAAACCAAGACTTAGAAAGAAAAAACCGGACATCAGGCTACGAAAAGGTTTGATCATGGTTTCAAACGCATGTCGAAAAGGAGTATCTGCCAGTAACATCCCTGCCAGTAATGCACCAATCAGCACATGCAGCCCTAAAGCATCTACGGTAAGAAAAATGGCCAGTACGGTAAACAGGGCTGTAGCGGCCATCAGTTCGATACTGTTTTGTTTGGCCAGATAATTTAAAAATGGCTGGATCAGATAACGGCCAAAAAGAAAAACGCCACTAATAGTTGCAAGAGTTGCAGCAAAATAGGCAATCCCATGCTGTGAACTTTCAGTACGGGTAAATAAGGGTAATAAGGCAATTAGGAATATGGCGACCAATGCCTGTGCCAGAGTAACTGCAAGTGTGTATTGACCAGTAGTGGTATTAAGCTGTTCATATTGTGTCTGTAACTGCAGGGCCAGAATCATGGCAGAGAGGGCTAGAGCAAAACCGACAATAAAACTGTTCAGCAGCGGTAACTGCAATACAGTTATTCCCAAGGTTACGATGAGCCCTGCAGTGATAACAATTTGAATACCACCTAGTTTAATCAGGTGTGATCGCATCAACCAGATTCGTTGCGGCCTGAGTTCCAGTCCTATCAAAAATACAAGAAGAATCGATGCATAATCTATAAAATTCTGAATCAGGGAAAATTTAATCAGATTAAATCCGCTTTGACCCAGAATTAAGCCTGTCACCAGATAGCCGAGCACTGATGTCAAACCTAAACGTCTGCTCAGGGCTACCAGGATTAAGGATGCTCCAAGAAAAATCGTCATATATAACATCAAAGACATAAGTTTATCCCGGGCGTTTGTTTTGTTCTTTGTACTATTAAACCTGAAAATACTGCCAAGCTGTAGAGGCCGCTCGTATCTGTCTAGCTGAGTTCCTGCGGGTCAACGTCAATACTCAGTTTTAACTGATGCTGTCGTGACTGTTGTACTACCATCGCCCACCATTGCCGTAAATAAAAATGCAGCTGTGCCCGGTCAGCTGAAAGCAGGACCAGATGGGCCCGGTAGCGACCCGCCTTACGCTCCATAGGGGCAGGGATAGGGCCCCAGATATCAACCTGACTACCTGCAAGTTCACGTAGCTTACGAGCAATTTCAGCTACAAATTCCTGACTGTATTGCTGGTTTCTGGAGTCGGCTCGTACCAGTACCGTATAACGATAAGGCGGCAGCTGTGCCTGCTGGCGCTCAATGAGTGCTTGTTTGGCAAAAGCACGGTAGTCTTTCTCGATCAATGTAGTTAACAGTGGATGATCAGGCCTTAAAGTTTGCAGATAGACTTCGCCTCTGCGGTCTCCACGGCCAGCACGACCAGCCACCTGAATGATGAGCTGGGCTGTACGTTCCGGCGCACGAAAATCAAAGCTGAGCAGTCCGGCATCAATATCCAGAATCGCAACCAAGGTCACGTAGGGAAAATGATGGCCCTTGGCTAACATTTGGGTACCGAGTAAAATAGCAGGCTGGCTTTGATGAATCCGCTGATAGATACGGTCCCATTGGCCAACCCGGCTGGTACTGTCACGGTCCACACGAATTACATCAAAATCTGGAAAGAGCTCGGTCAGGGTTTCTTCAACCTTGGCAGTGCCCATCCCGAGCGTTTTTAAGGTCGTTTGCTGACATTCGGGACAGCTTTCCGGTACACGATGAATGGAACCACAATGATGACAGTGCAGATGATTATAGGGCTGTGTATGCAGAGTAAAATGCGCATCACAATGGGGGCAGTTGGCCTGCCAGCCACAATGATTACAGACCAGTACCGGCGCATAACCACGTCGGTTTAAAAAAACCAGCACCTGTTCTTTTTTGTCCAGCCGCTGCTGAATCTGCTTGATGAGCTGTTCACTAATTCCATGCTGTTTTTTGGCTACTTTCAGATCTATTAACTGCATTTTGGGTAAGACCGCATTGCCAGCCCGCTGGTTAAGTTCCAGTCGTGTCAGTTTATTCTGTTCTACCAGATGATAGCTATCCAGACTGGGTGTGGCTGAGCCAAGAATAATCGGACAGTTTTCCAGATGGGCACGGTAGAGAGCTACGTCACGGGCATGGTAGCGAAAGCCTTCCTGTTGCTTGAATGACAGATCATGCTCCTCATCCAGAATAATCAGTCCCAGCCGGGGCAACGACGTATAAATTGCTGAACGGGTTCCGAGAATAATGGAAGCCTTGCCGGTTTGGGCATGCTGCCATGCTTGCAAACGTTTGGATTCACTCAAACCAGAATGTAATAGTACAATATCTACATTAAACCGTGATTTAAACCGGGAAATGGTTTGAGGTGTCAACCCGATTTCGGGAACCAGAACCAATATCTGCTTGCCCTGTTTTAGTACTTCGTACATCACCTGCAAATAAACTTCTGTTTTGCCGCTACCAGTCAAACCATCAAGTAAGAAGGCCTGAAATTTCTTCAATGATTTTAAAATACGCTGAATTGCTTTGTGCTGTTCTTCATTGGGTGTGAGTGGCATTTGCGCCAGCTGCACCGGTTCAGGCGTGGTATTTATTGCTGTTAATTCACAGCGAACAATTTCTTTTTTTTCAAGAGTTTTTAAGGTGGCAGTTTCAACACCACTTAAATTCAGAATGTCTTCTGTTGTACCGGCTGCATGTAATTTTAAAATCTTATAAGCATCTTGCTGCTTGATTGAACGCTTGAGCAGCTGTTCTGCATCAGGCTGTACCACCTTCCAGACTCGAGCCAGCAGATTTAGCGGTTTACCCTGACGCAACAGGCCGGGTAGAGCACATTGCATTACCTCACCCAAAGGAAATTGATAATACTGTGCAGACCATGTCAACAAACTTAAAACTTTGTTGTCTATAATGGCTTCCTTGTCGAGCAGCTCAGTAATAGTCTTAAGCTTGATACGCGGATCAGGCATAACATCGGGAGAGATTTTCTCTACAATGATACCAATCAGATTCTGCCGTCCAAAAGATACTGCTACCCGCGCACCGACTTCTGCCTGTAAGTATTGTTCGGCACTAAGCAGATAGTCAAAACTATCATAGAGATGAACAGGTACAGCTACCCGGACACGGTATATACAGCAGTTATTATGGGACGAGCTAGGCATATAAATTTCGTTAAAGGTTTTAGATAAAATGGCGTCATGCTATCGACTCGGTTATATTACAGTGAGCAAGCGGACAACAACATGAATATGAATGATCTGTATTGCCTGATGCAACAGCAATGATGATAAATTTTGGGAAAAACTAGAAAACTACAATGCCAGCATATCAATTTACTGCAATGGATGCTTCGGGAAAGCAGCAAAAAGGCATACTGGAAGGCGATTCCGCACGTCAGATACGACAGCAGCTGCGTGATAAAGCATGGATTCCGGTCAGTGTCGAACCAGTAGAAAATAAAGAAAAAGGTCAGACCAGATCATGGCGCAAAAAAGGCTTAAATGCCTATGACCTGGCACTTATGACCCGTCAGCTTTCAGTGCTGGTCGCGGCCGCAATTCCGTTAGAAGAAGCTATTCGGGCTGTAGGCAAACAAAGTGAAAAAGTACATGTACAGAATTTACTGATGTCGGTACGTTCCAAGGTGCTCGAAGGCCATTCACTGGCTCAGGCTATACAACAGTCTGGGCGTTTTCCTGATCTTTATATTGCCACCATCGCAGCGGGTGAGCGTTCAGGGCATCTAGACCTAATTCTGGATCAGCTGGCCGACTATACAGAAAACCGCTTTGCCATGCACAAGAAAATTCAGGGGGCAATGATTTATCCGATTATCTTGATGCTGATGTCATTTGCGATCGTAATGGGATTAATGACCTATGTAGTGCCGGATATTGTAAAAACATTTGATCAGAGCAAGCAGGCACTTCCCGCCATTACGGTTATTTTAATGAAGACCAGTGATTTTATCCGTCAGGCTTGGCCATTTTTACTGGTGATCAGTGTAGTGGGTATTATGCTGCTGATACGTTTTTTAAAGACTTCAGCCGGCCATTATACCTTTGACCGCTTTGTACTGAAGTTGCCTCTCTTTGGTAAATTGGCTCGTGGTATCAATGCTGCCCGTTTTGCCAGTACCCTGTCTATTTTAACCCGCTCCGGCGTACCTTTGGTTGATGCGCTTAAAATTGGTGCGGCGGTCAGTAATAATTGGGTAATCCGGGATTCTGTCAATCTTGCCGCAGAAAAAGTAACAGAAGGCGGTAACCTGGCGACCCAGCTTGAACGTGCCGGTTATTTTCCACCAATGATGGTACAGATGATTCGCAGTGGCGAGGCATCCGGTGAGTTGGACCGCATGCTGGAGCGGGCATCTACCATGCAGGACCGTGAAGTGGCTACTTTTATATCTACGTTACTGGCTTTGCTGGAACCGCTGATGCTGGTTCTCATGGCCGGTATTGTGCTGGTAATAGTAATTGCAGTGATGTTACCTATCGTGAATATGAACAATATGGTTTAATTTTTTTAAAGACTATAAGTAAAGTGAGAAAATTTTAATGCAGAACAAGAGTTATCGAACCCGTCAGTCTGGTTTTACCCTGATTGAAGTCATGGTGGTAATTGTGATTTTAGGTGTACTGGCAGCGCTGATTGTACCGAATGTAATGGGACGAGGTGAAAAAGCCAAGATTGATACCACAGTCATTACCTTAAAAGGTGTAGCAGGGGCATTGGATCAATACAAACTCGATAATGGCCAATTTCCTTCAATGCAGGATGGGGGACTGGATGCATTGGTTAATCAGCCAGCGACAGCCAAGAACTGGCTACCGGGAGGTTATGTAAAAGGGGGCTACCCTAAAGATAGCTGGGATAATGATATCCAGTATGTAATTCCCGGTTCAGAAGGCCGTAGCTATGACCTGTATTCATTTGGCGCAGATGGTAAACAGGGTGGTGAAGGTACAGATGCCGATATTTATTACCAGCCGTAAGTTTTATAATATTTAATACGAGTATAAATAAAATGAGTATGGCGAAAGGAATAGAATGATGGGGTTAAATTTAAAATATAAATAGTAAATAAATAGCTTCACTTAATATAGACAGTAAATATTAAGTGAAGTGATAATAATTCTTGATATTTAATATTATTTAAATAATTGTTTTTAATTAATTTTATGATATGATTTTATTTAATGTTAATAATAAGAATTATTTTCATATCGAATAGTTACAATAATAGTGAAACATGAATAAAAATAAACTTCTTATTTAAAAAAAGATTGAATAATATATTTATAGACAGTAAATGTCAGGGAGTCATAAATATGAAAGCAGTCTTATTCTCAGATAATTTAAACTCACTGCATTTAACCATGCTTAAATCTGTGCTTTTGGTGCTGAGCTTATTACCTGTCAGCCATTTCATTTTAGACTTCTGGCAAACCGTAGAGGGCAGTAGTCAGATTATGGTGGGTTTCTTCGCAACCAGTTTAATAGGTGCTTTAATTTTTTTAAGTTTCTGGGCTGCTTTAAAAACTAGTGCTGTAGAGCTCACAATGAAAATACCCAATCGCTGGGAGCAGTGTATGCTCAAATTATATCGCCATCTGCCAATGAGTGTTCTGGCTGTCATACTTTCTTATCTGAGTGTTCAGCTTTGATTTTAATGCCTATTTAAAATGTACAAAAAACCGGATGATGAAATCCGGTTTTTTTATCTAGAATAAAAATTTAGGCCTTAGCGTCGCGATTTAAATGAAACATCTACTTTACGTGGACGATAGATCCAGCCCAAGACCAGAAGAAAAAGTGAAAAGCCCAGAATCGGCCAGTCGCTAAAACGGTTATACCAAGTTTGGCCTTGCATGGCCGGCAGTTCGCCGCGCAGTACAAACTCCTGATCAGTTGGAGCCTGTTTTACTATATGACCGGTATGATCAATAAATGCTGTTACACCTGTATTGGTTGCCCGGATAAACCAGCGTCCATTTTCTTTGGCCCGCATCTGAACCATTTGTAAATGCTGCCAAGGTCCAGCTGTACCAGTAAACCAGGCATCATTCGAGACAGTCACCAGAAAGTCACTGGTGCTGGCGTTGCGGCGAGTCAGGTTGGGGTAGGCAATTTCATAACAGATAGCTGATGCTAAGGGATGGTTTTTAATCATCAGTGGTTTTTGTTCGCTTGAACCACGGGAAAAACCACTGAGCATGACATCATTTTGTACACCTGGTAAAACCCAGCTGAGTAAGCCTGAAAGCGGAATATATTCCCCGAATGGAACTAGTCGCTGTTTTTTGTACAGACCTTCTGCTTCACTGCCAGAAGCCATAATACTGTTATAATACATCGGATAACCGGTCTGTTTGGATTCTTTCAAATCCCAATATGGAATACCAGTTACCCAGGCAGTATCAGTTTTTTCTGCCTGAGCCTGCATAGCTTTTAAAAACGGTTCAATATCACTCTGGAACATTGGAATCGAGGATTCCGGCCAGACAATCAAGTCACGCCCCCATTCGGTCCGGCTCAAATTTACATAAATCATGAGGGTTTTGGCCTGGTATTCAGTCAACCATTTTAGGTCCTGTGGAATATTGCCCTGAATCAGGGAAACTGATAGCGGTTTGGTTGCTTTCTGTTCAACAAAGTGAAGCTGTGCAGCACCCCAAGCTCCCAGCAATAGCACGGCAGAGGGAACCACCCAGAATACCCGTCGATTTAAAACTTCGACCAAGGCACAGGCCAGAGTAATAACAACAAAAGAGACCCCAAACACACCAAAAAGTGGGGCATAGCTGTCTAGGAAGCGTTCAGTAAAGGCATATCCGGCAAACAGCCATGGAAACCCGGTAAACACCCAAGTTTTGGCCCATTCTGAAAATACCCAGAGAGGTGCAAAAGTGAGAGGAGTTTCAGGGAAAAAGCGCCGATAAGCCCAAGCCTGCAAGGCACTAAACAGTCCCATAACCAGTGCCATAATGGCAATCATCAGTACACTGAGGATTGCATTAGTATCGCCATATGTATGGATTGAGGTAAACAGCCAGAATGCACCAACAAACCATAAGCCGAAACCATAGGCCCAGCCAAGTACAAACGCCTGCTTGGCTGAGCGATGACGTAATGACGCATACAAGAGTGCTGGTGAGAGTATCGCCAGCCACCACCAGTAATAAGGGGCCAGCGCAAAGCTAAAAATAGCGCCGGCAAATAAAGAAATTAATAAAGGAAAAATAAGGGGGAGCTGTTTTTTTTGTTCTGAAGTGGATAACAGCTTGTCAAAATATGCTCTCATTTACGTACAGCTCGAATCAGATGAATAGTGCGGGCATCTGCTTCTACAATACTGAATTCCCAGTCTCCAAGTTCAATCACCTGACCTTGCAGGTCACTCACCAGACCGATTTCCTGTAGCAGCAAACCGCCGACAGTTTCTACCTCATCATCAGAAAAATCAGCATCTAAAACTGTGTTGAAGTGTTCAATTGGTGTAAGTGCCTGAACAATCCATGCATTGGCTGTGCTATGTGTCTGGTCTGGAATAATATATTGTGCTTCTTCATCAATCTTGTCGTGTTCATCTTCAATTTCGCCGACAATTTCTTCCAGAATATCTTCAAGTGTTACCAGACCAGAAGTCGAGCCATATTCATCAATAACGATTGCAATATGGGTCTGGGTATTCTTGAGCATTCTCAATACCTGATCTGAGCGTGCACTTTCAGGTACAAACAGCGGTTGACGCATGAGTGCACGTACATCAATTTTAGGTGTTGGCGTGGTCATAAACGGGAGGAGGTCTTTGGCCAGCAAAATTCCGACTACATTATCTGGCTGATCAGATGAAAATACCGGAAAGCGCGAATGTGCCGATTCAATCAGGACATGCAGGATATCAAGTAACTGATCGTCTTCCTGCAGGCTAATAATGGCAGTACGTGGAGTCATGACTTCACGTACTTTAGTGGCTGGCAGGTCAAGTACGCCTTCAAGCATGGCGACAGTATCGGGTTCCAAAAAACGACGTGAATCTTGTACTAGTTTTAACAGTTCATCGCGGGTGCCGGGGGCGGTGCCCAACCATTTGCGTAAGCCTCGCATACCCCACGACGGGCCTGATTCCTCGTGCATGATCTTTCCTAAAGACTCTTGGTAGCTAATAAAAGTAATTTAATCATACCGAAGAAAATAAACCTGTGCATCTACAAACATCAGCGAAAGGATAAAAGTTGCAAACGGCAGAGTCAGAAGTTTTATTTTAGAAAAATTCCAATTTTTATAGATAAATCTAAAAATAGCCCCGGTTTTATATAAAAAAGATTCAAAAGAGCCATAGCCCTCGAGGACTATGGCTGGGACGTCACATTAATAACGGGTAGCTAAAACCAGAGGGTCATGACCTTCCATCATGGTCTGATCTAGAAACATAACCTGACCACTATTTTTTCTGACCAGTTCAATGAGGTCATCAATAACATCATTAGTCCGGGGTTCTGTATCGCCTGCATCATTTAGTATAACGCTCTGCTGTTCAGGAGCCAGTTGGCCCGGTAGTGTGTGACCCTGACGCACATAAAGCGTTGCAGTATTACCTTCTAATGCTGCCCGATAAATTTCCTGGAGATCTGTCCGAATTCTTGGGGTGCCATAAAGCGACTGCATATTCTGTCGTGCCTGTAATTGCCGCTGCTGCTGGTAGTGCTGTAGCGCAGGCTGAATACTGTTAACAATATGTTGGGCATCACCGTTATCCAGATAAGTTACATTATCAACAGTGGCGATTATTACATTAGGCTGGTCACAAATTTCTTTATAAAAACCGATATTACGTTTGTCACCGATCAGAATTACAGGCAAGTTACGTCTGCCTAAAACTGCCTGCAGGTTCTTGTCAATGTGATTTAAGAACTCTTTGAGATATTTATCTTCATTGATAGAACGTTCAGCAGCACTGGTAGTGGCCAAACTGTCAGTTACTACCGGAAAAGCACCATAAGGCAGATTTTCGAGTAAATCAGTATCTTCTGGGTTAAATTCGTGAATAACCCTGTCATCAATTGCCTCAATCAGACGGCCCTTTTCACGGGTAATAACCAGTGCATAATAATGCACAGCAGAAGATAGGCTTTTTAAAATATCACGTACAGCAAACTGATCATTGATTACTACACGCTCCACTGTATCAAATGGAAACCGCAATACATGCGCCTGTTCCGGCGAGGCAAAAATAGCCAGCGTATCAAGATTATAATTTGGTCTGAAGTCATCCAGCTCCTGGTGAATTTTTCGCATGACCTGCTGGGTAATTTCTGCACCATGTTTTTTCTTCAAGCAATCTTCAGCAGCTTTGAGTTGATTTTTTAAAGCAATCGGATCTTTTTCATTATCTGGAAAAGTACGGTGAGTTTTGACAAAGATACTGACCGCCGGTTTCGCCTGAACCTTTTGCAAGTCCTGTAATATTTTTTGCATTTCCTGATGAAGCATCTTATTCACTCCTGCTATTGCTATAGAGAAAAGTGGGAGGTAAGAACAATCAATTAATAATAGCGAATAATCAGCTTAGCAATAATCTAAAAAACAGTGCAGTGCTATTGCTATAAGGCTGTAACAAACTATAAGCATGTATAGCTTTGGTATATATGTTTTAAACGGTCCAGTAAAATGCACCCTATAAATAAATCAGTCAGAGTATTGAGCGCTTTATGTTAAAATAGAGCGGTTTATGTCATTCGAGATAGAGCATGTCTGAACCTGCGTTAACGCCTGATATCCAGTTAAATACTCGTGGGTTACGTTGCCCAGAGCCAGTAATGATGCTGCATCAGGCTATTCGAAAAGTAAAAACGGGTGATGTCGTCGAGGTATTCGCAACTGATCCTTCAACCTCTTGGGATATCCCGAAATTCTGTATGCACTTGGGTCACGAGCTACTGCTTCAGGAAGAATTAACAGATACTGAACAGCATAAGGAATATCATTACCTGGTACGTAAGGGTTAATGGTGCGTGAGTAGTTGTTTATCTGGCCTGGTTTTAGGGTTCTCCTTGATTATGGCGATTGGGGCACAAAATGCCTTTGTGTTAAAACAGGGGTTGCTTCGTCAGCATGTATTTGCAGTAGCTCTAGTTTGTGCGCTGTCCGATGCACTACTGATTTCTCTTGGTGTTTTTGGCTTTGCCCATCTCTTAAGCCAGCAGGAAGGTCTCATTCAGGCGATGAAATGGTTTGGCGCCATTTTTCTGTTTGGTTACGGACTACGCAGTTTTTATCAGGCCTATAGAGCACAGGAAGGTTTACATGCTTCAAAACAGAAAACTGCTTCTCTGCGTCAGACTATACTGCTATGTTTAACTTTTTCCTGGCTTAATCCCCATGTTTATTTAGATACCGTGGTTCTGCTCGGATCAATCTCATCCCAGTATAGTAATAAGATGGCCTTTGCCAGCGGCGCAGTATCTGCATCCTTTATATTCTTTTTCAGTTTGGCTTTTGGTGCAAGATTATTGGAGCCCGTTTTTGAAAAGCCCAAGGCATGGAAAATTCTGGATATTATAATTGGCATGATTATGTGGCTAATTGCAGCTTCACTGATCGTTGAAGCCTGATCTTTTCTATAAAAATATATACCTGTTATCAATCTCTATAAAAAGCCCGCTTCATGAAGCGGGCTTTTCTTATTACATATTTGGATAGTTAGGACCACCACCACCTTCCGGTGTTACCCATGTGATGTTCTGTGAAGGGTCCT
This sequence comes from Acinetobacter radioresistens DSM 6976 = NBRC 102413 = CIP 103788, assembly GCF_006757745.1. Taxonomy (NCBI): domain Bacteria; kingdom Pseudomonadati; phylum Pseudomonadota; class Gammaproteobacteria; order Moraxellales; family Moraxellaceae; genus Acinetobacter; species Acinetobacter radioresistens. Next base: position 348,712 of record NZ_AP019740.1, read on the forward strand.
TGATGTCACAGGTCTTGCAGTGCACACAGTTCGCTGCATTGATCTGGAACCGTGGTCCAGTCTCTTCCTGAACAATCTCGTAAACCCCGGCCGGACAGTAACGCTGTGCCGGCTCGTCATATTTCGGCAGGTTGACCTCAACCGGAATAGACGCATCAGCCAGCTTGAGGTGAGACGGCTGGTTTTCCTCATGTACCGTGTTGGATACAAAGACAGAAGACAGACGGTCAAAGGTCAGCTTGCCATCCGGTTTCGGATAGTTGGGCTTGAAGCTTTCTGCCTCTACAGTTTTCAGGGCCTTGAAGTCGGGCAGCAGGTCATGCAGGGTAAACGGAACCTTAAACACATTCTGGTCAATAAAGTTAAATGCACCGCCAATCCACTGGCCAAACTTGTGCATGGCCGGGCCAAAGTTACGGGAGCTGTACAGCTCTTCTTTCAGCCAGCTATGGTTGAACTTGTCGGTATAGGCAGTCAGTTCCTTTTCAAAGAAGTCTTCGCCTTCGGCCGCACGGGCATAGCCCACTTCACCACCTTTTTCTACACCGCGGGCAATCGCTTCAAATACCGCTTCACCGCAGAGCATGCCGGACTTCATGGCAGTGTGTGAACCCTTGATCTTGGCAAAGTTCAGGAAACCCGCATCATCACCGATGAGGCAGCCGCCCGGGAAGGTCAGCTTTGGCAACGAGTTCAGGCCACCTTTGGTGACTGCACGCGCGCCATAAGAAATCCGCTTGCCGCCTTCGAGGTATTGTCTGATCAGGGGATGAGTCTTCCAGCGCTGCATTTCAGCAAACGGGAACATATGCGGATTCTTGTACGACAGGTCGACAATCATGCCCAGCGTCACCTGGTTATTTTCGGCATGGTATAGCCACCAGCCCCCAGACGAACCGGTCTCTGACAACGGCCAGCCGGCACCGTGCATCACCAGACCCGGCTTGTGCTTGGCAGGATCAATTTCCCATAGCTCTTTAATACCGATGCCGTAGTGCTGCGGATCGGCATCTTTATCCAGGTTGAATTTCTGGATCAGGCGCTTGCCCAAATGGCCACGGCAGCCTTCGGCAAACAGGGTATATTTGGCCAGCAACTCGTAGCCTGGCATAAAGTTATGGGTTGGCTGTCCATCTTTGCCAATGCCCATGTCACCGGTCTGGATTCCGCGGACCGAACCATCTTCATGGTAGAGGATTTCTGATGCAGCAAAGCCCGGGAAGATCGAGACTTCCAGCTCCTCTGCCTTGGCACCCAGCCAGCGTACGATATTGCCCAGCGAGATGACGTAGTTGCCATCATTATGCATGGTTTTTGGTACCATCCAGTGCGGTGCTTCTTTGGAGGTGGTGTCAGAGAGCAGGAAAAAGGTTCTGTCTTCAGTCACGGGGACATTAAGCGGAGCACCGAGCTCTTTCCAGTCGGGGAAGAGTTCATTCATGGCCCGGGGTTCAAGTACAGCACCTGAAAGAATATGCGCACCAACTTCGGAACCTTTTTCGACGACACAAACGGAAAGATCGGGTAGGTTGTTTTCAATCGCCAGTTGACGGATGCGGATCGCAGCTGAAAGACCTGCAGGTCCTGCACCAACGATCACTACGTCAAACTCCATCGATTCACGTTCGACGTGTTCCATGTAGGACTCCTCATATCGCTAGGGGTGGCCACCGTAATCCTTGGAAAAATTCGGCGCTGCCATGAGTGTTCTTGATTGTGAGACACAAATTGCATAACGTGTCTTAATATAGTTTGGGCTAGTATAGTTTCAAACCTTGATCAAGCCAATTGGCTGAGTCGTATTAATTTCCCGTCAGCAAGGCATAAACCATGGTAAAACAAAATAATTCGCTTGAAGAGCTGAAAGAATCGCCACAAAAAGATGATAAAAACTTACTGAGCATTGCACAATACATAAAAGATGCACAGCAAAGTCACAAAAGGTCAATTCCCCCGGTTGACCAGTGGCAGCCAAAGCGTTGTGGCAAAATGGATTTAAGCGTAAAAGCCAATGGAGAATGGTGGCACGAAGGTCAACTGATTAAGAGACAGTCACTTTTAGACCTGTTTTCAAGTGTGCTCTGGAAAGAGAATGATCAGTTTTATTTAAAAACTCCGGCCGAGCAGATTGAGATTAAAGTAGAGGATGAACCGTTATTTGTTAATCAGGTGAACCAGATCAAGCTCAATGGTAAACAATATATAGAGCTAACCACTACTAATCAGGATGTGGTAATTGTTGATGAAGACCATCCAATTTTTATGCGTGAATATGAGGGTGAGTTACGACCTTATGTACATGTACGCTTTGGAATCAATGCCCTGATTCAGCGTCAAAGTTTCTATCATCTGGTTCAATATGGTGAACTTGAAGAAAATGCCGAGGGAAAGACTATTTTGCATCTACAAAGTGGTGATTTGCACTTGCAATTAGGCACCTGAGGTTTAAGCTTTATAGCTGAATTTCCTGAACTGCTAATAACCCGCATGACAGCCATACAGCCCCTTTATACTCTTGTTAACCCTATGCCACATGCGTCGCGGGATGCACCCATTGGGATCTTTGACTCGGGAATTGGCGGGCTGTCAGTAGCTCAGGAAATAGCCCGGCATTTGCCCAATGAACAGATATTATATTATGCCGATACTGCTCATGTTCCCTATGGCCCGCGGAGTGATCAAAATATCCGTGAGCTGACTGCACAGGCGATTGAATGGCTTTATTGCCAAGGCTGCAAAGCGGCAGTAGTGGCCTGTAATACTGCTTCAGCCTTCAGCTTGGATTACCTGCGTGAGCATTATGGGGAGTCTTTTCCGATTATTGGATTGGTACCTGCCTTAAAACCCGCAGTATTACAAAGCAAAACAAAAGTTGTAGCTGTTCTGGCTACGCCGGCCACTTTTCGTGGAAACCTGATTAAAGATGTAATTGAACGTTTTGCCATGCCCACGGGAGTTAAAGTTTTACCTATTACCTGTCTGGAGCTGGTTCCGCTGGTTGAGCAAGGGCTTCAGATGAGCCAGCAGTGTCTGAATACGCTTAAGAAAATTTTGCAGCCTGTAGTTGAGCAGGGAGCAGATCATCTGGTGTTGGGTTGTACCCATTATCCTTTTCTAAAGCCGGCTATCCAGACTATATTCGGACAACAGCTTACTTTAGTTGATTCCGGACAGGCCGTGGCCCGACAAACAGCCCGTATCCTGATAAAAAATGAACTGCTTGGTGAGCAGTCTTGTGAGTCTGAAACCCGGATTCAGTGTTATGTCAGTGGACACAATGCTGAGAATTTGAAACCTATCCTACAGCACTTAATTTCTCCTACATTGAGCTGGAGTGTTCAAAATCTGAAACTTTAAGAAAGATTGTTGAATTTTTGGTAATTTTTTTAAATTTTATTGGGGAAATTAGCACTCTTGCTATAGTTTAATAAAGTAAGCTGAGCGAAGATAACTATTATGAAAAATGAGGACATGCCATGCTCGATAAGCGTTATCAAGTATTCATATCGACCTCGGGTAGTGATATGCAACCTGAGCGCATCGTCTTGGCACAAACTCTGGTGGGGATGGGTTTTTTTTCTTGGGGCCTCGAGCAACGCACACCTTTGACCACAGCATTTGCCCGCCGGCAGATTGATGATTGTGATTATGTCGTAATTTTACTGGGTAGCCAGTATGGTGAGCAGTCTGTCTCTGGCGTGGGATATATGCACCTTGAATATATCTATGCAGTAAGCAAGCAGAAACCGATTATTGTCTTTATGCACGAGCAGCCAGAAGCACGTGCACAAGAGTTGTATGACCAAAAACCAGAATTAAGAGAAAAATTTAAAGATTTCCGTAAACAGCTACAACAGGATATGGATCAGGTTTTCAGCTACCGAACTCTGCGTGATCTGGAAATGGCGGTGCGTCTGAATATGCCACAGATGCTTGAACGTTATCCCGTGGTAGGCTGGGTACGGCCGCAAAATACTCAGCGTTTGCAGGATGAAATTGACCAGCTCAAAGAAAAAATTGCCCAGCTAGAAACTGAAATGGGAACACGTGAACATGACCCATTGTTGGATTTGCCTAAAGTCGGCCCACGCGAGATTTACACTTTTGAGTACCGGTTGCATGCTTATCAGGATGGTAATTTTAAAGAACTAAAGTTGCAGCGTAAATTATCTTGGGCACAACTGCTGGCAGTTCTGGGCAATACCTTCAAATCTCCTACTCCGGAAGAATATTTTTCTAAATCTTTAAATGAGTATTTAAATGATACCGGTTTGTCGGAAGCACGCCTTGAAATGCCACGTGCTCATGCCGTTGCACGTTCACAGATTAATATCCGTGCCTTGCACAATATTAAATTACAGATGCGTCAAAATGGTTGGATTATGCCTAGCGGCCGTGATGACCGACAGCGCATGTTATGGAAACTTACTCCTAAAGGCCAAAAACTGATTGAAAATCAGCATACAGATTTTGATCGTATTTACCAATATGGTTCTAGGTATTAATTAATTTTTAAGATATATAAAAAGCTGTTAAATTAACAAGATCATCGCTTTAGTCTACTTTGGAAAACCTGTTATGACGCCTGCTTCTAAAGCTAAAGTCACAATTATTCTGGCCAATCTGGGTACTCCAGATGCACCTACTGTTCCAGCAGTACGCCGTTTTCTTAAACAGTTTTTGTCTGATCAGCGTGTTATTGAGATTCCCAAACTGCTCTGGCAAGTCATCCTTAACCTTTTTGTACTGCCATTTCGTCCCAAGCGCGTAGCAAAAGCCTATGCCCAGGTATGGAATCAGGATTCTCCTATGCGTGAAGTCCTGTTTAAACAAGTTGAACAGATGCAAAGCCGTCTTGGTAGCGTATATCCACAGTTTGAACTCAAAATCATACCTGCCATGACCTATGGTAACCCGGGTATTAATGAAGTTCTGGCTAAACTTCAGGCAGATCCACAAGATCATATACTTCTTTTTCCACTTTTCCCACAATATTCGGCGACTTCTACCGCACCACTTTATGACGCAGTAGCCCGCTGGATACCCAAACAGCGTAATCTGCCGGGTCTGACTATTATCCGTGATTATTATCAGCATCCCTTATTTATCGAATCACTGGCAAATAGTGTACGTGAGTTTCAATCTGTACATGGACGTGCTGAAAAACTATTAATGTCATTTCATGGAATTCCACAGCCCTATGCCGATAAGGGCGACCCTTATGCAGAACGTTGCCGGATTACTGCACAGCGCTTAGCGAAAAGCCTGAATCTGCAGCCACATGAATGGGCCTGTAGTTTCCAGTCACGTTTTGGTAAACAGGAATGGATTAAGCCCTATACTGATGAGCTACTTGCACAGTGGGGTCAAGAAGGTGTGAAATCAGTTCAGGTCATGAGTCCTGCATTTTCTGCAGATTGTCTGGAGACCTTGGAAGAGCTGGCTATGGAAAATGCTGAAACATTTAAGCATGCAGGTGGTGCAGAATATGCGTATATTCCGGCGCTGAATAATCGTGAAGACCATCTGGATTTGCTCACCAGTCTGGTTAAGGCTAATCTTGATACATTAACCCAAACCCTAGCCAACTAGTGCTATATAGCCAGAGGTATACCATGTTGCAAGTCAAAATTGTTCCAGTTACTGCGTTTGCCCAGAACTGTTCCATTGTCTGGGATGCAGAAACTAAAGAAGCCATATTGATTGATGCGGGTGGCGATGCTGAAAAGCTAAAGGCAGAAGTCGAGGCATTGGGCATAAATGTTAAAGCACTGTGGCTGACACACGGTCATCTTGACCATGCCGGTGCAGTAGGAGAGCTGGCCAATACGTGGGATGTGCCGGTAATTGGACCGCATAAGGAAGACCAGTTCTGGCTCGATATGATTCAAGAAGTTTCCGCACGTTATGGTTTTCCTATACCGCAGCCTGTTAAGGTAGACCAATGGCTGGAAGGGGGCGAAACACTTAAACTGGGTAAAAATGAATTTGAGGTACGCTTCACACCCGGACATACACCAGGTCACGTAATTTTCTACAATGCACAGCATGGCCTGCTCTGGACGGGAGACGTGCTGTTTAAAGGTTCGATTGGACGAACTGATTTTCCAAGGGGTAACCATCAGCAACTTCTGGATTCAATCCAGCGGGAGTGTTTTACTTTACCAGATGATACACAGTTTATCTGTGGCCATGGTCCGATGAGTACAATTAGTTTTGAAAAACAACATAACCCATTTTTAGCGGGTAAAGCAGGTTAATCAAGCCAAGAAAGAAGTAAGCTTCTGCTCACTTCTTTCTAAATGGATTGGCAAGAATCTGTTTAGTCTCTAGGCCAATGAGAACTGCAACTGTAGCAAATAAGACTGCAATTAAAATAAGTGTTGTGTCTAAGGCATATATACCTAAACCAATAAAAAATATAGCCAGCAATACAAAGATAAAAAATAGAATTTTAAGTAATTGATATAAAGACATAACAAGGAGATAAAGTAAAGTTTCTAAAAGAGAAATTATGCATGTTATAACTTGAATTTAAATATATGTTTGGTTTTATTAAGAAAAGTATTGAATTAAAAAAGTAAATGTTTAATTTATAACCAGATGTTTAGAGTCTATTGAAATAACATAACTTTTTGTTTAAAAAGCTTAAAAGCATAGATTTTAGATATACAAAGTAGATACATTGTAAAAGTAAAATTAATTTTATGAAAATTGGTTAAACTTTTATTCCAGCTTTATCGCTACTTTTTAAGTAAAATTTAGGGAAGAAAAAGTATATAAAACGCATATAAGTAACTTTTATAAAATATTTAATATAAGGAAACTTTATTATTATAAACTAGTTAAAGAATATAGTTTGAGCAATAGTATTAGCCAGTATTTATGATAATCAATCTATAAGAGATTTAGCTTTTATCATGCATATCATCTTTATTCAAACTATACTCAAACAATATTTAAATTTTTAGGTCAGTATATTATAAATCTAAAAAATATAATCAGTAGAATGCTAAAGGTTTTTGGCAGTGAAATAATTCAAAAAGTAGAATATTTATCACTGCCTAAGCAAGTATTTAACTTGATTATTAAGGTGGTAACTATTTTTAAGCAGTATTCATAAAAGCAGTAAACTTATAAATATTGATAAAAATTTATTCATTAATATCTGTTAGTTATTTTATACACTTGCTGGAGCAATATCATCCAAAATGTTAAAACTAAAAGAACAGAATTATAAGGGCGTACTGTAGGGCAGCTTGGCTTATATTAGTAACTCGACTGGCTGTATGAGTTGATGCTTAGTCATCTTCAAAACTGGAATCCTGTCGGCTGGGCGAATCCTGTGTTGGTACACGATATTCTTCATTGGCCCAAGCACCTAAATCAATCATTTTACATCGTTCTGAACAAAAAGGCCGGAATTCATTATTTTCCCATGTGGCAGGTTTGCCACAGCGTGGGCAAGGGAAGGTACGCTGCTGCATAATCAATATCCTTTCAGTAGAGAGCCTAGGATTATTAGGCAAAGTAATCAGCTCTTGATAGACTTGTGTCAAATTCTCCATAGTTTGATGTGAATATGCCGATTCGTCAATTTCAAGCCCATCGTATGCATGCGCCACGTGATTTTTCAGCGCTTGATCAGCAGACACTTTGTGTTGAAATCGGGGCAGGTAAAGGAAAACACGCCTTATTATTTAGTGGTCAGTATCCTGAGCAGCGCTTGTTTGCCATTGAACGGACCCGGGAAAAATTTTTGGCCATGCAAAAGCAGCATCAGCTCGAAGGTCAACAAAATCTGACTCCTGTACATGCAGACGCTATTCCATGGATAGTTCATGCTCTGTATCCGGAGCAGGTTGAACAATTCTTTATTTTATATCCGAATCCTGAACCGCATAATCCGGCACAACGCTGGGTAAATATGCCATTTTTTGAATTTTTACTGTCGCGTCTCAAGCCGGAAGGTACGATCACACTGGCCAGCAATATTCCTGAGTATATTGAGGAAGCTGAGCAGCAGTTACAGCAACTTTGGCAGTTGTCCTATGAAAAAGAACAGATTAGACCAGAGTCAGCACGCACACATTTTGAAATCAAGTATCTCGAGCGTGGTGAATCATGCCAGCAATTGATAATTACCAAACATTGTGGTTATTCCACCCGTTTTGATGACTTTTTGCCATTACAGGGAAAAAGTGATGTCGGCTAAACGTATTGCAATTATAGGGGCAGGTCCGGCAGGGTTAATGGCGGCAGAAGTATTGAGCCGGTATGCCTATGAGATTCATGTATTTGAGCAGAAACCCTCAGCTGCGCGAAAATTTTTAATGGCGGGGAAAACCGGATTAAATATTTCTCATGCTGAGCCTCTTACTGAATTTATCCAGCGCTATGATCACCCTGAATGGCTGTATCCCTGGATACAGCGCTGGGATGCACACTGGATTCAGAACTGGATAGCTGAACTCGGTATAGCGTCCTATATTGGTTCTTCTGGCCGAATTTTTCCCGTAGAGATGAAAGCTGCGCCTCTGCTCCGTGCCTGGTTAACACGCTTGGACCAGCAAGGCATACACTTTCATTACCGTCATCAGTGTTTAGGTCTCAAGGCTAAACAGGTGCAACTTCTGGATTTAAAACAACCTGAGAATACGCCTTTTCAGCTGGAGTTTGACGCGATTATTTTGGCCTGTGGCGCGGTATCGTGGCCACAGCTAGGTAGCGATGGCAAGTGGCAGGCTTGGCTTGATAGAGAGCAAATTGAGCCTTTTCAACCTAGCAATGCAGGTGTGGTCAGAACGTGGTCCAGTTTTATGCAACCTTTATTTGGCCAGCCTTTAAAGCGGGTAGAAGCATGGGTTAGCCCTAAACACAGAGCTCAGGGTGATGTCGTAATTTCCCATTATGGTCTGGAAAGTGGCCTTATTTACAAGCACGGACCGGCCTTACGCAAGTTACAGCGGCAACAGCAGCCTGTAACTCTGTATCTGGATTTATTACCCGATGTAGATAACGAACAGTTAATAAAAAAATTACAGTCAGGAAAGCAGTCACTGAGTAATGTCTGGCGTAAGGCGGGCCTAGATGCAGCCAAAGCTGGTCTGATTCGTGAACTGGTCGATAAAACCTTATGGAAAGATCCTGTACAGCTCGCTTGGCAGGTCAAACATTTGAAAGTAGTCCTGGAGGGTTTCCGGCCGATTGAAGAAGCTATCAGTTGTGCTGGTGGTATAAAACAGAATGCCCTGACCGCAAGGCTGCAACTAAAATCAAAGCCACATGTGTTTTGCTGTGGTGAAATGCTAGACTGGGATGCGCCAACCGGGGGCTATTTACTGACAGCATGTTTTGCTACTGGTCGGGCTGCTGGTGAAGGCGTGCATACCTATCTGATGGAACAACAGAGTTCATAGTATGTACTGATAATAGAATTTATGATGGAGAACTAGAATGAGCCTAAAGGGAAGCTGTTTGTGTCAAGGGATTCGCTATGAAATTGAAACTGAGCTTGATGAAATTATTTATTGTCATTGCCAGAAATGCCGTAAAGCCAATGGTACAGCTTTTGCGACTAATGCACCAGTCCTTATCCAGCAGTTTAAATGGATACAGGGTGAGAACCTTTTAAAAAAATATCAGTCTTCATCAACGACCGAACGCTGTTTCTGTGGTGTGTGTGGCTCGCCAATTATCAGTATTAAGAGTGATACTCCTGATTTTTACCGTCTTAGAATTGGTACGTTAGATACGCCGATCCAGACGCGACCGGGGAAACATATTTTTGTTGGCTCTAAAGAAGAGTGGGAGACTATTTGTGATGAGTTACCACAATTTAATGAGCGACCAGAATAAAAAAGGACCATGAGGTCCTTTTTTTAATATTTACCTGGCTTGTAAAGCTTCGGCTTGAAACTGTACTTCATCCCAGCCATGCTGCATAAACTGCCGGATATTTTGATGATCTGTACCTTCAGGGGTTGCTAAGACTGCTGCATAGTGCTCAGCAAATAAAGCTAAGGTCTGTTCCTGACTTAGACTGTTGAGTTTGGCAAAACTCAAGACTTTGGCACTACCCTGATTTTCTGTCGCTGCATTATGCTGTGCGCCGTTACGAAAATCAGTAGGGTTATGAATATAACGAGAGTCTATATAAGCGATGACATCTGTAAAATTTGCTTGGCCAGCTTGTAGCTGTTCAAGAAGTTCCTGGGCCATAAATCCTATTCCCTATAAAGAATTAAGCAACCTAGCATAGCGCTTTTATGAGTATTTTTCTTGGTTTATGCAGAATTTAACGAGCTGTGTATAGCCTCTCAAGGCGAATTTTTAATGAATATTTTTTGAGTTTGTGGATAAAATAGGGCTTATCCACATCAGCTATATATCATTATGAACTGGTTATTGGTTGCCTGCGGTGGGGCAATAGGTGCAAGCCTGCGTTATGGCATAACATTATCACTCAGCCAGACAGGCAGTTTATTTCCTTGGGCAACCTGGTGGATTAATCTGTTAGGTTGTTTTTGTGCAGGCATATTTTTTGCTATTAGCCAGAAATACGCAGTTCTACAACAGGAAACACGGCTTTTCCTGATGGTGGGTATACTGGGCGGCTTTACCACATTCTCAAGCTTTGGTCTGGAAACTTTTCAGTTGTTGCGACAGAATGAAATAACAATGGGGCTTGCCTATAGTCTGTCGAGTTTAATCATGGGTATGCTCTTACTGACAGCAGGATTTTATCTGTTCCAGTTCTTATTAGATAATCGATAAGTAAAAAAGAAGTCTAAGTGGAGGAGAGCAAAGACTTAGACTTCAAATAAGAAGAATTCAATTTAAAAATTATTACTGCTTAATTGCTGCGTTTAAAACGTCCAAAACGTTTATTAAAGCTTGCAATACGGCCTTCATTGCCGACCTGACGAACTTCACCTGTATAGAACGGATGAGAGGCACTCGAAATATCTAAGGTAACGTATGGATAGGTTTTGCCTTCATATTCTTTGGTCTGCTTCGGCTTCATGGTACTACCAATGACAAAATATACATCAGCATTGGTATCGTGAAATAATACTTCCTGATATTCAGGGTGGATATCTTTACGCATGGTAAACTCCATAGCTAAATGAAATGTTATAATATAACAATATATAGGGATTTTATAATTATTTTCAAGTCATCACCCTATTTAAATTACATATTCAAACAGGGCAATAGAACAATTTTAAAGTTTATCTTGTTGATCTGAGGCGACCAGTTCTTCAAATAAATCACTTAAATCATCATTTACTTTGAGCTGGATCAAATTCCAGTAATGCCCGGAGATTGTCCGGTTCACCATAAGAGTATCCGGTGAAGGCTTAAACAGGTCCCAGTATTTTAGCGACTTTTTCACCAGTAATACCCCGTCATGATGGGCAGAGTTTTCAGCAAAATCATACTGGGTGGTTAATGGTCTAAGTAACACATCTAGCCATTCTTCATACAGTTCTTTTGGAAATTTTCCTTTTTCTGAAAGTGCATTTAAAGTAATTAACTGGTCTTCAAGCGTATCAATATCATGTTGGCGTGCAGCATTGATCAAAGTTTTAAAGTGTTCAATAATTTCAGTATTTAAAGTCTTTACTCCGCCATAATCATAAACAATGACATGGCCATCTTCACGGAATGCAAAGTTACCCGGATGTGGGTCACAATGAAAACGTTTAAGATAGAAAATTTCTTGTCCTAGCGCGCGGACCAGGCGTCGGCCAAGTTGATTACGGACATCCTGCGGCCAGGTACTGGCAGTTTCTATAGATTTGCCCTGTTCCAGACTTAAAGTCAGTACTCGACGGGTAGAATATTGTGGATAGACACGTGGGATAATAATTTTTTCATCTAATGCTTCATGAAAGGTCTTAAACACAGTCAGGTTCTGTGCTTCAATTTCATAATTAAGTTCAGCATTTAGACTGTCTTGAATTTCTGCAAACAGCCGGTCCTGAAGTTTTTTATCGATTTTTAAAACACCCATCAGGCGTAAAGCCAGCCGAACCTGTTTCAAATCACTTTCACAGGCTTCATCCACACCTGGATATTGCACTTTGACTACGACCTGCTCGCCATTAGGTAATATTGCCTTATGTACCTGACCAATTGATGCTGCCGCAAAAGGTTCCCGATCAAAAGATGTAAACAGATTATCAATCGGTTGTCCCAGCTCTTTTTCTAGCTGTTTCTGTATGGCCGGAAAAGGCATGGGAGGAGCCTGACGCTGTAATTTTGAAATTGCCTTAGCCACCTCGGGCGGGAAAATATCTTTATATTGAGATGCAATTTGCCCGACTTTCATGACAGCGCCTTTCATCTCTCCCAAGGTATTGGCAATCTGAACTCCAATATCTTGAAACAGCTGGCTTCTGGCGGCCTGTTTTTGTTCTTCATCTGCCCGGATATTACGAATGGAATTAGATACACTTCGGGTCGCAATACTGGCGGTCATGCCGGCAAGTTTCATAAAACGCCGGCCGGGCGAGCTTGCATTCTTAGCCATCGGTATTAGACCTCAATCATTAAAATAAAGTGAATGAATTATTTGATCATAGGGGACAATAGAAAAGTTGCCTAGTTGAAATTGTTCAGTTCCTGTAAGAACACATAACAGAAAAGAGCTGATCTTATTATTGTTTATAGATTCACTTTTTAGGTCTTAATTAAACACCTTTATAAAAACAGGCTATCTTTATTTTTAAAGTTAAAAAACCAGCCGGTGTGGCTGGTTAAGAGCATGATGGAAATACGGTTAAACAGTAGAGGCACTTAATTTTAGCCGTTTATTATTCATATAAAGACGTAGCAGCAGAAGAACGCATGCAACGCTCAAACCTACTATTAGTCCGGTCCAGACTCCAGCAGCTCCCATACTGGTAAAACGAGCAAGATAAATACCCACAGGGAAGGCAATTACCCAATAAGCCAGAAGAGTAATCCACATTGGGCCTTTAGTGTCTTGCATTCCACGCAGGCAACCTGCAGCACTGACCTGCCATGCATCCATCAGCTGATAGGCAATCGCAAACAGGATCAGATATAGGGCCATATGGGTAACAGCAAGATCCCGGGTATAAACAGCGACAATCTCTGAGCGGAAAATCCACATAACCAGCATGGTCAATACTGCAAATACAGTCGCGGTAATTAAACCGAGGTGTTGTACCTTGCGCATGGCATGCCAGTTCTTTTCACCATAATACATGCCTACCCGGATAGTCAGTGCAATGGCCAGGGACATGGGAATCATAAATAGCTGCGAGGTCACGGAAATAGCAATCTGATGTGCGGCCACAACAGTTTCTCCCAGTGGGCTTAATATGATTGCTCCAGTACTGAAAATACTTACTTCAAAAAAAATAGCCAGACCAATCGGGAAACCCAGTTTCAAGATACGCTTGGCCCAAACCGGATTAAATTTTTCCCACTGGCTAAACACCTGGGTCTTGCAGTAAGCACGCCCCTTATAGATGTAGCCCGCTAGTGCAATCAACATCAACCATTGCAAGATAGAAGTGGCAAAGCCGCAACCGGCGCTACCTAAAGCAGGAATAGGACCCAAGCCGTACATAAAAATCATGTTTAAAGGCACCAAGACCAATAGAGCCAGCAGGCTGATTGCTGTGACTGGACGCGGATAACCTAATGCCTCCGAGTAACCTCTTAGGGCTGCATACATGGTGACTGCTGGCATGCCTAAGCCAATGGCATGGAGAAACAGGCCAGCTTTGGGTTGCAGATTTTCAGGAACTCCAAATAGAGGCAGTAAAAAAGGCATCAACTGTAACACCAGCATTGCCAGTATGCCCAGCATGAAAGCCATCCATAATGACTGGCGGGCAATGGTGGGAATATTATTAAAATCGCGTGCGCCGTTGGCCTCAGCCACCAAGGGAGTAGTCGCAATCATAATACCACTAAACAGCAACATGATTGGAATCCATAAACCGACTCCTACTGCAATTGCTGCCAGGTCAGTAGGAGATAAATGACCTGCCATAATTGTATCGATCAGGCCAAGACCGGCCTGAGCAAACTGAGTAACCAGAATAGGCAACATCAACTGAAAGAGTTTCTTGATTTCAAAGCGTGTAGTGGTAGCAATAGACACTAATTTTACTCATATGGGGTAAGCGGCAGACTAGCGTTGCAGTGTCAGTAATACACCTATGAAAATAACAATTGCACCCAGTAAACGCTGCCAGTTAATCGGATTTTTCTCTACGCCTAACCAGCCAAAATGGTCAAGTAACATTGACATGAGCAGTTGCCCGAAAATAACCAGTCCGGAGAGAATGAGAAAACCCATTTTGGGGGCAGTATAAATGCTCATGCTAATAGCATAAACCCCAATCAGTCCGCCTAACCATAAATGCCAAGGAATCTGGGCAAGTTCATTTAACTGAGGTTTGGGTGCAGACTGCAACATCACCATTACCGCCAGTACAATTGTTCCAATTAAAAAAGAAAAAAAAGCCGGCTGGAATGGTGAATGCAAATACATACGCATCTGAGTATTTAATGCAGTTTGTATGGTCAGCATTACTCCGATGGCCAAAGTCAGGGGAAATAATAATAAAAGTTGACTCGATATTTTCATCATATTGAATTCATTATTTATTCTCGATATTACAAAAGAGTGTAGGAGATTTTCATGTGAATTGCGTTAAGTACAATGATGCAGTCATGTTAAAATTGTAAGACGCTCCATCCTTCTCCGAGAAAAATTTTTGAGTAGCCTAGATCCTTCATGTATTCCACTTTCACTTTATATCCATATGCCTTGGTGTGTGCGAAAGTGTCCTTATTGTGACTTTAACTCACATGCTGTACCCGATGGAAAATTATCTCTGGAACTGGAACAGGAATATTTGCAAGCATTGGTGGAAGACTTTAAAACACAGCTCCACTTTGCACAGGGCCGCAAACTCCATAGCATATTTATTGGCGGTGGAACCCCGTCACTGATATCAGCTTCAGGTTACCAGTGGCTGTTTCAGCAGCTAAATGGTTTACTGCCTTTTGAAGAGCAATGTGAAATTACGCTGGAAGCTAATCCGGGAACAGTAGAACATGATCCTTTTGCCGGCTATCTTGCGGCTGGTATTAATCGCTTATCCATTGGAGTGCAGACGTTTAATGAGCAGCATCTGAAACAACTGGGACGGATTCATAGTGTTGAGAATGCTATAAATGCTATACATCAGGCACAAGAAGCCGGTTTTAAACGCATCAATATTGACTTGATGCATGGCCTGCCACAACAAACGCTAGAGCAGGCTCTAACAGATCTACGTCTGGCTGTTGAAAACGGAGCCACCCATATCAGCTGGTATCAGTTGACGATTGAGCCGAATACAGTATTTTTCCGGACTCAACCAGTATTGCCGGTAGAGAGTGTACTAGAGCACATTCAGGAACAGGGTGAAGCATATCTTAAGGCACATGGATTCATACAGTATGAAATTTCGGCATGGCGTAAAGAACAGCCTTCTGCACACAATATGAATTACTGGCAATTTGGAGATTACTTGGCAATCGGAGCAGGGGCACATGCTAAAGTCAGTCTGAGAGACGGAGTTTACCGGTTTCAGAAGACCCGCTTACCTAAAGATTATCTGGCCAAAATACCTGCTGAACACTTACAATTTAAAAAGATTGAGCGTGAAGACATGCCCTTTGAATTTATGATGAATGCCTTGCGTTTAAATGAAGGCGTGCCGGCCCAGTTCTATAAAGAAAGAACCGGCTATGAACTGGATAAAATACAGGCCAAGCTGGATTCATTACGGCAACGTCATTTGTTTTCAGAAAATACTGAACAACTCGCCTGTACAGCACATGGCCATCTTTTTTTAAACTCGGTGCTTGAAGAATTTTTATAAACAGATCAGGATACAGCGTATTCTTGTTCTAAAGACATGCAGGTTACAGGTAAATACATAATGTTAATTGCGCTCGGAACACTAATTTTTATCCATTTTTGTGCCCTGATCACGCCCGGACCAGATTTTTTTCTGGTTTCCCAAACTGCAATCAGTAAATCTCGGATGGAGACATTTGCTGTGGTGGTAGGTATCAGTGTAAGTGTCATGATCTGGTCATTATTGGCCTTGCTGGGTCTGAATATTTTATTTGAAAAAATGGCTTGGCTAAAACATGCCTTATTGGTCGCAGGTGGAATTTATCTATGCTGGTTAGGCTTTCAGATGCTGCGTTCAGCCTTTCGTAAAGAAGAAAATACCCAGCCTGTACAGATTTCCCTGCCTCAGAGCCCTTTGAGTTTTTTCCTCCGGGGATTATTGACCAATCTGTCTAATCCAAAAGCCATTATATATTTTGGTAGCGTATTTTCACTTTTTCTGGCCAATCCAGCTCTGGATCATGCACATGGGTGGTTACTCCTGCTGGTAACGGTCGAGACAGCAATCTGGTTTCTATTTGTAGCTTTTGTTTTCTCCCTGCCTTCCTTCAAGCGGGCATACCAGCGTGCTGCCAAATGGATTGACGGTATTTCGGGTGGTATTTTTACCTTATTTGGTAGTTATCTTATTTTAAATAAATAATTTTATTTATCAGTAACTACCATGCTGTCTTAAAATAAATTTTCATACCTGAAAAGTCCAGCTTATTGCCGGACTTTTTATTTTTATAAAAAATAAGAAGAGAAGTAGGGGGAAAAATAGAGGTTGTGAATGGTTGAGTAAAAATGCGTAAGCTTTTAAATCTTACAGGTAATTTTGGCCAATTTTTTTTACTTTCTACAATATTGCTTAACTGAAAGCTCTTTATTTAAGCCTGTTTTTTTACATAAATGCCTTCTAAGCTGAATGTGTACTTAACGAGCGAACAGGAAATCTCACCATAGCGGCAGATTTCCAGAATCACAATATTATTATAAGGAGAATGATGATGGCGACTTCAGATTATGACCGCGATCGTATTAAGCATGCATCGGATGATGTAAAAAAAGATTTAAATGCTGATCCAATTACAGGTGAACCAGGTTCTCATCCAGTAGGAACAGGCTTAGGTGCAACAGGTGGTGCAGCCGCAGGCGCTGCAATTGGTAGTGCAGCTGGACCAGTGGGTACTGTAGTCGGCGGTGCAGTGGGTGCCGTCGTGGGCGGATTAGCTGGCCATGCAGCTGGTGAAGCAATGGACCCAACGGTTGAAGATGCTTACTGGCGTGAAAACAGTATAAATCAGCCTTACTACTCTGCCACACGAAATACTCATCCGGATCTGGATTATGACCGCGATTATCGTGGTGCATACCGAGTGGGCTATGAAAATCGTTCAGCTTATGGCCCAGATGCGCGTTTTGAAGATGCTGAGCCAGATTTGCGCACTAAATGGGAACAGACTAAAGCTGAATCACGCCTGTCTTGGGAAGAAGCAAAACATGCTTCACGTGATGCCTGGAACCGTATTCGCCATTAATCATATCATTCGGGAATTCAATATTTTTAATATATAATTCCTTGAAGAATAAAAAATCCCGGTCAGTAATGACCGGGATTTTTTTGGAATCTTGGTGGGTCGTCCGCGACTCGAACGCGGGACCAACGGATTAAAAGTCCGCTGCTCTACCAACTGAGCTAACGACCCATATATAAATCTTAAAGCTGATTTAGAAGCTGCTCTTTTTGAAAAGATATTCTAAAAAGATGGTGGGTCGTCCGCGACTCGAACGCGGGACCAACGGATTAAAAGTCCGCTGCTCTACCAACTGAGCTAACGACCCATCTGGGGTCTTAAGAAAATGGTGGGTCGTCCGCGACTCGAACGCGGGACCAACGGATTAAAAGTCCGCTGCTCTACCAACTGAGCTAACGACCCGTATTTTCTTGATGGAGCGTATTGTAGCAATTTATTTTTCCAGCACAAGCAAAAATTAAATTTTATTGCTTTAGTTGGTTAGAAATAAGTCGCCTGCTGTATTTTTATACGAATACGCTCTTTTTAGTCTATTTAGAAACGATACTGGTAGTCTTGAATACTTTGGTAAATCTCCATACTAATATCTTTATAGCCAGAGTTGCCTGGAAGTAAAACCAATAAACGATCGGTGGTCTTATCGGGATGAAACGCTTCTTCCTTCAACTTGTTTTTCTGGTATTTAAAAGTACCGGTAGTTTCTACTTTTTCCTGTACACGTAAAAATACCGGAACTGCGTAAGCAGGAAGATGTTTTTTAAACTCAACCACCATTGCAGTAAGGTCATGCTCATCAAGTGCTTCGCCAGCTGCCAAAGTAATAGCTGCCATTCCTGCACGACCATTAGTATGGGGAATTTCTACCCCATAGACGACTGCTTCAGCAATTTTAGGATATTCTGAAACGATATTCTCGACTTCAGTGGTGGAAACATTTTCACCTTTCCAGCGGAATGTATCTCCTAGTCGGTCTACAAACTGGGCATGGCGAAAGCCGATATGACGTACCAGGTCTCCAGTATTAAAATATTGGTCGCCCTGTTTAAAGACATTTTTTAAGATGACTGACTTGTTTTTTTCAGGGTCTGTATAGCCATCGAAAGGGGAGCGACGGGTAATTTTTCCAAGAAGTAAACCTACTTCTCCTTTTTTTACTTTCTTGCACCAGCCATGCTGATCACGTACCGGTTCATTCGTTTCTTTATCAAATTCAACGATTGCATAAGGAGTTGGAGAAAATCCAACTGTATTGTCGAAATTGAAAATATTACTAAAGCCGACATTTCCTTCGCTTGAAGCATAGAGTTCCAGAATTTCCTCTACGCCAAAACGTTGCTTAAATTTATCCCAAATATTTGGACGCATGCCGTTACCAATCATTTTTTTAACCCGGTGGCCTGTTTCCAGTTCAGTGGGTTCTGCATCCATCAGGTAACGGCATAATTCGCCTACATAACCAATGGCAGAGGCATTATATTTATGCACATCTTTCCAGAAGCTTGAAGTTGAATATTTGCGCCGTAGGGCCAGAGAGGCTGAGCCCGCAATCACACCACACCAGCAGACAACAATGCCAGTCGCATGATAAAGCGGTAAGGTTACATACATGACATCATTCGGTTTGAGATCAAGTACATGACCATAAGTGCCATAAGCCAGAGTCCAGCGGCTGTTGGTGAAAATCACAGCTTTTGGCAGGCCGGTTGTACCAGAGGTATAAATATAGAATAGACCATCTTTACCCTGTACTGATTGGGTAGTGGCTACATTAAATTTCGGAAAATTCTCAATTTTTTCTGCTAGATTTTGGTAATACTTTGGTGCTTTACCAACATCTGCACGTGTTGCCTGATCGGCAAACCAGTAAAACCGGTCTTCTGGCAAGAGAATATCTTGACGAATGTCATCAATTGCACTGCGAACTTCCTCACCAACAATCAATGCAATCGGTTTAACCAGATTAATGCTATGCGTTAGCACTTTACTTGTTTGTGAAGTATTGACCAGAGCAATGGTCACTCCGATTTTGGCCAGTCCCAGTACAGTTGCGACCAGTTCAGAGCGGTTCTCCACCATGACAGCAATCACGTCACCTTTGCGCGCACCTATCGAGAGATAATAGTGTGCGATCTGGTTGGCCCATTCATTTAAGGCCAGATAAGTATATTTTTGATCTTCAAACAAGAGAGCATAACCACGCGGGTTACGTTTTACCGCTTTTTCAAAAGCTAGCCCTAGTCCCGCCGGGGTGTCAGGTGTACGGATATAAGCCTGTTTCAGACCAGCTAGAAGATGAGGTACTTTCGCTATAAACTGGGGTAATTTCGCAGCAACATCGGTAATACTGATGAGGTCGCTCTGTTGGGTTTGACTCATAACAATCCTATATTATTTTTTGATTAGTCCCGGTAAGGTCTGGGTCGACTAGGGTTCAGCTGAACTTAAACACAGCTTTAAGCTTCCCATGCAGCTATACAAGTGTTTTTTAATCTGTTCAGTCTAGTGCATTCAACCTAATTCAACAAAATTATCAAAAAAAACCTAGCCACCGAAATGACTAGGTTTTTTTTATTACGAGTAATTGTGCAAATTTACTCGGCTGTAGGTGTGGCCTTTTTCGGTGGACGGCCACGTGGGCGACGCGGACGGGCCGGTTTATCCTTATCGGCAGTAGTCGTCTTATTGTCTTCGGCAGTTTCTTCTACTGAAGCTTGTGCCGGTTGCTGATCAGCCGGCTGAGACTTTTCTACCTTGCTCGGTTTAGGTGCTTTCTTTTCTGCTGGCGCAGCTGGTTCGGCCGCTTGCTGAGCCTGTGCTTCTTCAACAATTGCACTTGGCGAGGCAGCAGTAGTTGCTTCAGACATAGCTGCAGCAGTCTGAATTGCCGGATCCTGCGCCTGAGTCTCAGCTACCACTTTGGCATGGTGAGATGCTGCATCTGCTGCGTCCTGCTCAGTACCGACTGAAGTTGTATCTGCTTGAGCATTTATTTCTAAATTTACATGCTCAGCAGGATTTTCCGCTACAGGATTTTCAGACTGTACAGCCGCAGGCTGCTCTTCTGCCTGAGATGCTGAAGCTTTACTCTGCTCTAATGCCTGCTCTGCAGCAAGTTTAGCCAGACGACGACGTTCACGCGGATCGTTTGCTACACGCGGTGTCGCATTCTGGGAAGGCGTCAGTGGTAAAACTGGCGCTGGTTCCTGTTCCTGAGCCGGTTTAGCCATAGGCGCGGCAGCATCACGGGTAACAGGCGTTTTTTCTACAGGTTCAGTGCGCTCTGTTGTAGTGGTTACTGAAAGGGTACTGATGTACTGTTCAGTAAATTTCAGCAAAGCACGATTGAATGTTGGCACCAGTCCGAACTGTTCAATCAGTACCGTACAGTCTTCACCATAAACATGACGGATCAGACTACCTACAGTGTACTGCGCCAAGAGTGGCACTTGGGAAGGGCTAAGCTTTGGTAGCACTTCCTGCTGTGGTTTCTGCTGTGAGCCACCTTGCTTGCGACGCATACGCGGATCATTACTGGCACGGCGTGGTTGCTCTTCAACTTTGGCTTTCGCTTTTGCTTCAGCCGGGGCTGGTTGAGCATTTACAGCTTCTTTCTTGGCTGGAGCAGCTGGCTCAGGTTTTACTTCAACCGGTGCCTCTTCTGCATTTACAGTTGACGCTGTATCTGCAGAATTTAGCGTTACGATTTCACTTTGACCCTGATCAATATTGATTACCAGTGCAGTAGCAAGAGCTTCATTGTTTGGGGTTTCAATGACATCAACTTTTACCTGGTTGCTATCTGTCACTGCAGCAGGCGCGGCAGCTACCACAGGCTGCTCATTCAGCACGCTTGGATCACGATAGCGGTTCGGGCGCGGTGGGCGTTGCTGATTGCGGTCGCGGCGTGGTACAGGGTATGACTGCTCAGACTGCTGGCTTTCTACCTGATGTTCCTGCTGAGGTTGACGTTTCTGCTGTTGACGTTTCTGATCACGCTGTTCCTGACGTGATAACTGAACTACTTCCTCATGAACCTGAGTTGAAGTTTCAGATTGCTGCTCACGTGGTTCACGGTTTCTGTCACGATTATCGCGATCGCGACCATTACGTTTTTTGTTATGACGCTGCTGGCCTGAAGCTTTTTCTTCTCTTTCGAGTGGTTGTGCATCAGTTTTTGCAGCGCTATTACCTGCCGGTTGTGACAGATAAACATTATTGGCAGCAACTGGCGCAACTACCGTTTCTGGTTGTACTGCTACAGCAGTATTATTGATCTGGCCAAACTGGCCCCGGCTAACTGCACCTGTATTCACCATCTGTTCAATTGCAGCAGCGGCATTGTTGGCTGTACGCGAATGATCTACCGTGTGTGCCTGTTTTTGTACAAACAGGTTTTCCAGCCACGCACATGGACTGCTAGTTGCAGTTTTTGCGGCAGGCACTTGAGCAGGTTGTTGCGGGGCAGCAGCCTGAGGCTGTGCTTTACGGTTTTGTGGTTTACCTGGCTTGTCAGCTGGGGCAGCCGTGCTCTGTCCAACCTGTTCAGCTTCTTCTAGATGCCAGTCGGCAGATTCATAACCCAGGTTTTTTTCACTCGAACGCGTAGCTTCAGTACGTTCATAGCTGGTCGGTGCAAAACCTTCAGGGTTATATGAAATTTCGTAATGTGGAGTTTCCAGGTGTGGATGTGGAAGTACAGTGACACGTGTATTTGAAGTTTGTTCCAGATAAACCAGGCTATGACGTTTTTCATTGAGCATGAAGGCCGCGATTTCTACTGGCACTTCAACCTGAACTTCACCTTGACGTTCATGTAGCGCAATTTCTTCAACTTTACGCATGATAGACAGCGACAGTGAACGCAAGTCACGTACCATACCTGTACCATGACAGCGCGGGCAGACATAGCCAGTCGCTTCTTCTAGAGAAGGGCGCAGACGCTGACGGCTCATTTCCATAAGACCAAAACGTGAGAGCTGGCCAAACTGGATGCGGGCGCGGTCACTCTGGGTAGCTTCACGTAACTTGGCTTCAACCATGCGCTGGTTACGGTCACGAGTCATGTCAATAAAATCGATCACGATCAGACCACCAATATCGCGAAGGCGTAATTGACGGGCAATTTCTTCAGCCGCTTCAAGGTTAGTCGAAAGTGCTGTTTCTTCTACATCATGACCACGCGTTGATTTTGCCGAGTTGATGTCAATTGAAACCAGCGCTTCAGTCTGGTCAATTACAATTGATCCACCTGAAGGCAATTTTACTTCACGTTCATAAGCGGTCTGGATCTGGCTCTCAATACCGAAATGTGCAAACAGAGGCTCATTTAAAGTATAAGTTTTTAACTTGTCCAGCTGACGTGGCATAACTGCTTTGACAAAGTTATAAGCTTCATTGTAAGCCTGTTCTGAATCAATCAGGATCTCGGACACATCATCACGCAGATAATCACGGATTGCGCGTGTTACTACACCAGCTTCCTGATGTACCAGCATTGGGGAAGGGCCTGAATTAGCCGTACTCTGAATCTGGGTCCACAGGTCAAGCAAATGCTGTAAATCGGTTTGCAGCTCTTCCTGGCTGCGACCAATACCTGCCGTACGGACAATCACGCTCATGCCGCGGGGTACATCTAAAGAGGCCAGCATTTCCTTGAGTTCTTCACGCACTGCACCTGAAATTTGACGGCTGATACCACCACCTTTCGGATTATTCGGCATCAGAACCAGATAACGGCCAGCAAGAGAGATAAAGGTAGACAGTGCTGCGCCTTTATTGCCGCGTTCTTCCTTTTCCACCTGGACCAGAAGCTCGGTCCCTTCAGTAATTAGTTCACGGATGTTTGAAGTCTGGCGCGAGTCAGCTTTGAAATAGGAATTTGCAATTTCACGCATCGACAAGAAACCTTGACGATTTGCTCCATATTCAACAAAGACAGCTTCAAGAGAAGGTTCTACACGGGTCACATGACCTTTATAGATATTAGATTTCTTTTGTTCACGGGTACGATTTTCGAGATCAAAATCGTATAGACGGTGACCAGTGACAAGTGCAACGCGTACTTCTTCAGCATGTGTTGCATTGATCAACATACGTTTCATGGGTGTAACACCTAATAGTGATCCACACCAACTTGTCGCAATACCGTTTCTGCGAACATCGAACATGACGGGATCAATGCTCAGATCTCAAAAAACAGATTGTGGTCTGAGCTTTTTTTACCGGCCTGCATAGGGCTGCGGTCTGATTCGCGTATTGATGTTGGCAATACTGCTTTAATCTTTTAAACGATCAAAGTTTCCTGTGCGTTTCACTGGCGGACAGGCGGTGCATTGGATGATAACTTTCACTGTCACAAAGCTTGAAGATCCCTTCTTTTTAAGAATCTTGATACGGAATAATCATCGTATCGGTGCGTTATGTGCAGATCCAATGCATCACGCTTTAGCCTGAAGACGACATCAGGAGGCGACTTGTCTGATGTGTATCAGTTTACGTTTAAAAGCCAACTTGTGCTGGCGACATATTTTTTTTAGACAAACTGATTTATGTGCACAGGCACAATTTAACGCAACAGTTTGTCAATTTACCGATATAATAAGCCTTCGGCGTCGGCATATTCTTTTAGGACCTTTCCGAGCTTGGGGTGAAATGCAAATTCTGGTTATTATTCAAAAATATTGAAGATAACCTCATTTCGATCACTTACGGCGGTATCCGTGCGCTGACTATATCAAACCTTGCATCATCTGCCTATGGGCTAAGCTTATGTTTCTTGTGAAACCACTAGCCTGAATGATCATTTTTTATTCAAATTCAACAAATTTCGAGTCTTGGTAACTGTATGAATTCTACACAACAATGGCAAAGTGTCACATGGTTTGAAGTGGATGAGCATCAAGCAGGTCAGCGGATTGACAATTTTCTGTTTAGCCGGCTTAAAGGCGTACCCAAAAGCCGCATTTATCGGCTCATTCGTGAAGGCCAGGTGCGGGTCAATAAAAAGCGCATTAAAGCAGAAAGTAAGCTTGCAATTGGTGATCAGGTTCGTGTCGCTCCTATCCGTTTTGAGCCCAAAGATGAAACACCGGTACCTGTTTCTGACAAAGTCGCTCAAGGTCTGCTAAGCCGTGTGATTTATGAAGATGAAGGCCTGATGGTGGTCAATAAACCTTCAGGTATTGCAGTACATGGTGGTAGCGGTGTGGCGTATGGCCTGATCGAGGGTTTGCGTGCAGCGACGGGTAAAAAGTACCTGGAACTGGTTCACCGGATTGACCGCGATACATCAGGCCTGGTCATGATTTCAAAAAAACGTAGTGTGTTAAAAACCCTACAGGACCTGTTACGTGAACATAAGATTAAAAAAACTTATGCGGCAATTGTGAAAGGGCAGGTCAGTCTGGATCAACAGCTCATTGATGCTCCTTTATACCGTTACGAACTGGCCAATGGCGAACGGCGTGTACGGGTTTCTAAAGAAGGGAAAGATTCTAAAACCCAATGGAACGTAGCAGAACGCTTTATGCACGCTACACTGGTTTATGCATCTCCGCTATCGGGTCGTACTCATCAGATTCGTGTGCATGGCTTGAGTATTGGACATCCATTGGTAGGTGATGATAAATACGGACATGAAACAGAATATAAAGGACCAAAACCACGTCGGCTCTGTCTGCATGCCATGCGTCTGGAAATTCCTGGCTATCCGACTATTGAAGCGCCTTTGCCAGAGGATATGCAAAGTCTGGCTGCACAGCTTCGGGCGCAGAAGAAGGATTGAAAAAATATTTTTCTGATACCCTAAAGCCCTTAAACTGAATGATGGGGGGAGCTGATCTCCTTCCAGGCAGGATTATTATAAGCTCTTGCGGGCACACTTTACCTGTACCGGATAACTGTTTTGGAACCTAGAGAATAATATGAAAAAACCTGTGGAACTCATCATTTTTGACTGGGATGGTACTTTGTTTGATTCAGTCGGACAGATTGTAGCAAGTTTACAATTTGCAGCACGTCAGTACCAACAACCTTTAACCGACGAGGCTGCTAAAAGTATAATCGGACTGGGTCTGCCTGAAGTGGCGCAGTGCCTTTTCCCTGCAGTTCCAGAATTACATCATGATATTTTACAGTGCTACTCTGAGCACTACGTGGCCCATTCCAAGACAGATGCCTGGTTTGAGGGTGTAGCTGAGATGCTGGACGGCCTGAAACAGCAGAATATTAAACTTGCAGTTGCGACTGGTAAAAGCCGTAAAGGGCTTGACCGGGTATTAGCTCAGACCATGAGTCAGGAACTGTTTAATATAACCCGGGCGGCGAGTGAAACGCGTTCTAAGCCTAACCCCTTAATGTTGGCAGAAATACTAGAATATACCGGTGTTGATGCCGAACAGGCCATTATGGTGGGAGACACCTCTTATGATCTGGAAATGGCTAAAAATATAGCCATGCCACGGGTCGGAGTAGGTTATGGAGTACATAGCAGGGCAATCCTCGCACAGTTTGATCCTTTATTTATCGCAGATGATGTGAGTGCTCTAAACCGTTTCTTGCAGCAGTATATAGCTGATCAGCAAGCAGAACCTGTCATGGAGCTGGAAACCTAGACCGGCAGCATGAAAGTCTCGATTGCTTTTAACAGATATAGTTTGGCTATTGAGCCCAATGTATTTCGGTTTAATTACACATAAGCACCTGGTCATTTAGTCAGACACTACATAGCACCTGACCAGGAATTTTTCTTATTCCTATAATATTTTTATGGTTATACCCATACACATTTTTTTAAAAGCAATAATAGTCTTTAACTATAGCAATAAATAAAATAAGTATTGGCATTCATTGCTGCTTTTTCCCATTCTTAAACTGTCTATATATACCTGCTTTCTGGAAGGGTCCTATCCAGCCACTGTGCTGACTGATCTGTTTTCTTCAGATTTATTTTTCCTTGATGTACAGACGAGCTTCCATTTGAAACGGTATTTGAACAATCTTTGCAGTTAAGGGAACTTTGATGTCAAATTCTGCTGTCGTTGAATCAGTGGCTTTAGCACTTTATCAGGCTGAAACTACTGTCCAGGCTATTGCCCCGATCCGTCTGGAACTGGGTGGTGAAAATGCTGATGTTGATATCGCATATGCGGTACAGGATGTGAATACTGAACGGGCACTTGTCCAAGGGCGCCGTCTGGTCGGTCGAAAGATTGGCCTGACCTCTAAGGTTGTGCAGGCTCAGCTTGGAGTTGATCAGCCAGATTTCGGGATGCTATTTGCCGATATGGCGTATGGCGATGCTGAACTGATTCCTGCCGGCAAACTAATTCAGCCAAAAGTAGAAGCAGAAATTGCATTGGTAATTAAAGAAGACTTAACCAAAGAAAAACATACCTATGCAGACATCATCAGTGCAACTGATTATGCATTGCCCGCGATTGAAGTGGTCGATAGCCGTATCGAAAACTGGAAAATCAGCCTGATTGATACCGTAGCAGATAACGCCTCTTCTGCTGCATTTGTACTGGGTTCTCAGCCAGTTAAATTAGAAAATCTTGATCTGGTGAACTGCAAGATGGTGATGACACGCGCTGAAGAAGTGGTGTCTCAAGGCATTGGTAAAGCCTGCCTGGCTAATCCTTTAAATGCCGCAGTATGGCTGGCAGACGAGATGGTGCGCCGTGGTCGACCATTGTTAAAAGGTGACATTATTTTAACAGGTGCTTTAGGCCCGATGGTGGTAGCTCACCCAGGTGATGAATTCAAGGTTGAAATTGAAGGTTTCGGCTCTGTTACAGCCGCATTCGCTGCTGAATAAGCTAGATTTTGAGAGAGTACATTCATGAAAAAGATTAAATGTGCAATGATTGGTCCTGGGAATATTGGTACTGATTTGCTTTATAAACTGCAACGCAGCGAATGGTTGGAGCCAGTCTGGATGGTGGGAATCGACCCAACCTCTGAAGGTCTGGCACGTGCAGCGAAAATGGGTCTAAAAACCACGGCTGAAGGTGTCGATGGTCTGTTTCCTCACATAATCGAAGATGACATCAAGATTGCATTTGATGCCACTTCTGCTTATGTCCATGCTGAAAACAGCCGCAAGCTAAATGAACTTGGCGTACTAATGATTGACTTGACGCCTGCGGCGATTGGTCCGTTCTGTGTACCACCGGTCAACCTTGAGGCATTACTGGCTACAGGTGAGGTGCCAAATATTAATATGGTGACATGCGGCGGTCAGGCAACGATTCCGATGGTGGCGGCAGTATCACGCGTTCAGCCTGTTGAATACGGTGAAATCATTGCCACTGTATCGACCAAATCAGTTGGTCCGGGTACGCGTAAGAATATTGATGAGTTTACACGGACCACTGCGGGTGCAATCGAGAAGGTCGGCGGTGCAAAACAGGGTAAAGCTATCATTATTATTAATCCAGCCGAGCCACCTCTAATGATGCGTGACACAGTTCATTGTCTGGTTGAAGGCGAGCCGGATCAGGCTGCAATCACTGATTCAGTGCATGCGATGATCAAGGAAGTTCAGAAATACGTACCCGGTTATAAACTGGTAAATGGTCCGGTATTTGATGGTAACCGCGTATCAATTTACTTAGAAGTAGAAGGTTTGGGTGACTTCCTGCCGAAATATGCAGGCAACCTGGATATTATGACTGCAGCAGCTGCACGTACAGCAGAAATGTTTGCAGAACACGTGTTTAAGACTGTTGAAGCTTAAAGGAATACCAAAATGTCTAAGATTATTGTTCATGATATGACTTTACGTGATGGTATGCATCCGCAGCGCCATCAGACTACTGTTGAACAAATGATTGCGATTTCAACAGCACTGGATGATGCTGGCGTACCTTTAATTGAAGTGACTCATGGTGACGGCCTGGGTGGTTCATCAGTGAACTATGGTTTTGCTGCCGCAACGGATGAAGAATATCTGTCTGCAGTTGTGCCACGGATGAAAAATGCAAAAATTTCTGCATTACTCCTGCCTGGTATTGGTACGGTTGACCATTTAAAAATGGCACATGAAATTGGTGTATCTACCATTCGTGTGGCGACTCACTGTACTGAAGCCGACTGCTCTGAACAGCACATTACAGCTGCACGTAAGCTAGAGATGGATACTGTCGGTTTCCTGATGCTTGCGCACATGGCAACTCCAGCACAACTGCTTGAAGAAGCAAAAAAAATGGTGTCTTATGGTGCAAACTGTATCTATGTAACGGACTCTGCGGGCTATATGCTGCCACAAGATGTCACTGACCGTGTAGCATGTTTGCGTGATGCACTTGATTCAGGCATCGAACTCGGTTTTCATGGTCACCATAACCTGGGTATGGGGGTTGCCAATACTGTGGCTGCGGTTGAAGCAGGCGCTGTTCGTGTAGACTTGGCATCTGCAGGTCTAGGTGCGGGTGCAGGTAATACACCACTTGAGCTATTTATTGCTGTTGCAAACCGTATGGGTATGGACACTGGTGTTGACCTGTTCAAAGTACAGGATGTGGCCGAAGATTTAGTGATCCCAATGATGCACAACCCGATCCGAGCCGACCGTGATGCGGCAACTTTAGGTTATGCTGGTGTTTACTCTTCATTCCTGTTGTTCGCTAAACGTGCTGAAGCGAAGTATGGTATTTCTGCGCGTGAAATCCTGATGGAACTTGGTCGCCGTGGTACCGTAGGCGGTCAGGAGGATATGATTGAAGACTTGGCACTCACCATGTCAAAAGCCAAAACAGCAAGTGTTTAAGCTTTAAAATAATCAGTTTAAAAAGCGTCCAGTTCGGACGCTTTTTTATTTAAAGCAATATCATATACACTGCTTCAATATATTCAATAAAACCAAAACAAGTATGAAGAAACTTCTGATTATATTTTTGCTGCTAAATTCCAGTATTATTTTCGCAAAAGTCCCGCAGTTCTCTGATTATCCTGCTCCAGTGTTTAAGGGTAAAAATGCGGCGATGCAACTGAATGAAAATACAAAAAATTATAGAACCCGTTTTGGCTATCTGAAAAATGAAAAGCCAAATTTTGCCGGACATTATGTTATTGACTTTTTTGGCTGCGGGACCAGCTGTATTATTGGAATTGCATTTAATGTGAGAAATGGTGCTACCCAGTTTTTACCTTCTGGTGCATTGACCGCATGTTATAAAGAAGCGAGCTTCACCGATTATGAAATCTATTACCGGGCGAATAGCCGTCTCTTTATTACTTCTGGCGGTTATGATAATGAGGAAGGCTGCTCTACCAAATACTTTATAGAGCAGAACGGCCAGTTTAAGCTCATTAAAACTCAGCCTTTTTGACTTAAAGCTAACGGGTCTATACAAAATCTGAGAACTGAAATATAGAAAATATCGTTCAGATTAAAGTTATTTCTTATAAGTATAATTTAGACATATTAAATCTGAATAAAATACTTAAACTTAAAAACACTTATAAAAATTATAATTTGAGAAAAATATCTGATTCTTCTGGGCAATATGCCAGTTAGTCAGGTTTTAAATCATATCTTAATATTTATCCAGAAAAATGGCTTATTGCTAAAAGCTCTTAAAGAATAATAAAAGATCATTATACTCTGTCTAAAAAATACTTTTTAATCAGAATCTTCATACTGTAGTCTGATTTTTTATCAGATTATTGTTCAGCATGATAGCGCCATTGCTTTACTTGATCAATGGATTTGAGCCATGCATTCCCACAACTTATGGATAGCACTTTTTGCTGCGGTAACAACCTCAGGAACTTCTATTACTCATGCAGATTTTACTGATAACAGTCAAGTTCAGCTAAAGCTGCGTAATTTTTATCTGGACCGCCAGATTAGCCAGCCTGATCTGAACAAGCCACAAGATTTTGGCAGCTGGTCACAGGGAATCACGCTGGACGCAAAATCAGGTTATTTGGAGTTAGGGAAAGCTCAGGTCGGCATAGACCTGCTGGCGCAATATGCATTGCGTCTGAGTAATGACCGTGGAGATAATGATTATATCATGCCTTATGATTATGCTAGCAAAAAGCAGGCCCGCGATAATTTCAAGCTAGGTATCACTCTTAAAGCCAAAGTTAGTAACACCGAATTGCGGATCGGAGAGATCCTGCCCATGACGCCAGTAGTCTACTTTGACCCTTCACGGCAACTGTTGACCACTTATCAGGGCATATGGCTTGAATCTAAAGATCTTGATAAAACCAAGATAACATTCGGTTATCTGGATGGTATTAATGCACGATATGAAAATCAGTTGCATGATTTTAAATTGTGGCCAAATGAACTGAATACAGAAAAAAACCAGATCAAAGCGGGAGACAGTCATGGCATGATCATAGCTGGGGTGGATTACCAGCTTAGCCCCGAGCTTGGGCTCAGTTATTTCTACGGAGACGTCACTGAAATCTATCGTCAGCATTATATTGGCGTCATGTATAACAAAAAACTAGACCAGCACAACCAGCTGGCGACCCATGTCCGCTATTTTGACAATCAGGAATCAGGAGAAGCACTATATGGCCAGATTGATAGTCAGGCTCTGTCATTAAAAGCTGCCTGGACTCATGGTTCGCATACATTAGATGCCGGTTATCAGCAAATGTTTGGTGAGCATGGTAGTCATGCTCCATTTTTTCCAACCTTGTCGGGTTGGGTCCCACAACCCTACTTGGCCAACTGGTCAGTGGCGAGTTTTATCCGTAAAGATGAAAAATCATGGAGTCTAGGATACAGCTATGATTTCAAAGAAGCTGGTGTACCCGGATTAACTGCAACAGTTCGCCACTATGAAGGCTGGAATATAGATAATGGCAACGGGACCCGGGGTAAAGAAGATGAGAATAATCTCATTATAGGTTATACAGTACCGGAAGGCAGGCTGAAGGGCTTAGGACTGCAATGGATGTATATTGATGTGAACTATGAGCAGATTCCAGGATTTATGGATCTGGAAGAACATCGTATAGCGACAACCTATACTTATAAGTTTTAGCCACAGAGACTTGCTAGAGGATGACTTGAAACAGGCCATCCTCTTTTTGTTTACGCTATAATGAAAATACAGAATCTTTAAATAAATAATGAAATTAATTTTATAAAAAACAAAAGTTTAAATTATCGTTTTTTTGTCATTTGTCATCGTTATTAAGTATCAGTCGGACTTTGCCGAACATGTAATATGAATAGGTAAAATCATCAAATTGAATCTTTTGACCTGTTTTATGAATGAAGCAAAAACAGGTTAAGGCTGTACGAGGAGTAAGTATGAGCACTGTACAAATCCCTGATTATAAAACGGACCCATTTTTTGGTTTGGAAGATAAGTGGATTGAGACGGCTGAAGGTGAGCTGACCCATTATCATGAGGTGGGTGAGGGAACACCTATTCTGTTTTTACATGGGTCGGGAACTGGTGTCTCTGCTGCTGCAAACTGGTGGTTAAACCTGCCCCAGCTTGGCGAGCAGGCGCGTTGTATAGCAATTGATACGATTGGTTATGGACAGACTGTAGTGGCACCGGGCACTCCATATGGTATTCGTGCCTGGGTGGACCATGCTATCCGTACTCTAGATGCACTGGGTATTGAAAAGACCTGGCTGGTAGGTAATTCACTTGGTGGCTGGCTGGCATTCCAGCTGGCGCTTGACTATCCGGAACGTGTGCTTGGAATCGTATCGATGGGCACAGGCGGTGCAAAACAGACAGCAGCACTTAAAGCGCATGCCAATCCGGTGCTGACCGAAGACGGAATCAAGAAAACCCTATCAATGTTTGTAGTCAACAAAGACCTGATTACCGATGAGCTGGTTAAGGTACGTTTTGCTTCTGCAAAAAATGATTATGCATCTGACCGTCTGATGGATGTTGTGGGCGCACGTGATCGTGACCGTTTCGAATTCCCGCTTGATTTCGAGAAAATGAAAAATATTACAGTTCCTGTACTGCTGATTCACGGGACGCAAGATGTGGTGATTCCAGTGTCACGGACTTGGGATATCCTGAATGTAGTACCAAATGCGGACGCACATATTTTTAGCCAGTGCGGTCACTGGTCACAGGTTGAAAAAGCTGATGAGTTTAATACCGTTGTTAAAAACTATCTCACGGCACATGGTGTTTAACCGGTATAGTATTTCACTTAAAAAGGATGGCTTTAGCCATCCTTTTTATGAGGTAAATTATTTAAGAACCGCCAAGTAAGCCTGAAGCAACGTTGATACAAATAGCTAGAATCACAGTATTAAAACCGAATGACAGCAAGGCATGTAAAGTATTTAACATGCGCATGCGCCGATTGGTGATTTCAATGTCAGCTGTCTGGGCGGCCGTACCCATAATATAGCTAAAGTGAATAAAGTCGGGATAGGTCGGACGTTCAGTTTCCGGAAAATTCAAGCCATCATTCTGGCCCCTGGAGCGGGCAAGATAAAAGTCATGAGCATAGTGCAGGGCAAATACACTATGCATTAATAACCAGGATGACATGATCGTTAAAAATGCCAGTAAAAGATGACCAAATTTGAGCCAGCCTGTTTTAGGCAAGTCTGAAAGTTGGGCTCCGATGGCGACCATACACATGATTAAAGCCATGATGACTAAAAGCAGAATAATCCATTTACTCTCATCTTGGCGTTTTGCCTGTTCTTGCATATCGCTATGATCTGCCTGCCACATGCGATAAGCCAGATTAGCCAGAAATAACCATATTGCTGTATTCCAACCAATCAATAAATTGGTCGACCAAGACCAGGACGTTAACCAGAATAACAGCATACTTAATACTGCTGCTGTCAGAAAAGCCAGAAAAAATTGCGGACGATTTTTAATACCACTCATCAAAGAATGAAAAATACCGAACGTCATATATAACTCCAGTTTTTCAATTGGTTATTGTTATAACTTTAAGCTAGATTCAATTTACTATAGAGTCTGGTTCAGATATTAGACTTAAGTTGTAATTTATCATGAGAAAAATACAGCACTAAAATTTGGCTTTTTAAGATACGTGCTAAGTAGGCTGAAATAGTAAAAAAAGAGAGCTAGTACCTGAAAAAATATGGCTGGGTAGTTAAAAAACAGACCCTAATATTTTTTAAAAAAATAGTAGGGTAAAATGTATACGCATCAGTCAGGAAAAAAATTAGGCATCATTACGGTTAATATCGAGATAAAACACCTTGGTCAGCAGTTCAATAAATTTATGCGCAGTAACTAAAGCCGTGTCTTTACGATAGCTGACATATAAATCTAAAAAAGGCAGCTCTACACTGAGCGGTCGGATTACCGTATTTTCCATCATCAGTGGCGCAATATAACCCGGCAAAATTGTACAGCCAAGACCGATACCGATAGAATTAATATTAAACAGGATGTTATCTGCCTTTTGTATGATATTGAACTCAATACCGTTTTGTTTGGCAAAATCGAGAATCAGGTTATGCAGGGTAAGTGACTCTTCCGCAGCTGGAATTATAAAATCTATGCCATCAAGTGCTTTTACTGGAATACGCTCATATTTAGTGAGCGGATGATCTTTAGGCAATATGAAAATCAGGGGCTCACGCAGAACAAACTGGCTTTCAATTTCGTCATTCTGAAAGTTCTGCCGGGTAAAGGTAATGTCCAGTTCACCCTTCTTAATTAACCGCATCTGTTCATTGTTGTTAAGGCTGAGCAGTTCGATTTTAAGGTCCGGATTCTGAACCCTTAAGTTAGGTAGAACATAAGGGAATACTTTCATTTCAGCAACCGGAACAAAACCGATTCTGAGCATCTGCTGTTTGGCTTTAGAAACCTGACGCGCCATTGCTACGGCTTTATCTGCCTGCGCCAAGGTCAAACGCGCCTGTTCCAGAAAAACAGCGCCTTCTTCAGTCAGTTCAACTTTACGTTTGGTACGGTGTAACAGCTTGACGCCAACATCTTCTTCAAGGTCCTTGATCTGTTGGCTAAGAGAGGGCTGGGCGGTATACAGTTTTAAGGCTGCCTTACTAAAGTTCAGTTCTTCTGCAACTGTAATGAAATAGCGAAGGTGGCGTAATTCCATAAGACTAATCCAAAAAATGTCTTATTATAATTGGCGAAAAGTATAATCTATAAACAACTATCTCGTGAAGATTATTCTACTATTTAGAAAATAAATACTATTTGACAATATGCCCGAGTTTTACTATAGAAATTTTATCTCTTAATAATCTAAAAAATCTATTAATTAAAACAAAATAAATATTTCACTAAAAACGGTTAAAAAATCATTATCCCTGTCTAGTTGAGTCTAATAACTTTGGTTGACGCTCAGTCACAGGAGTGCTTTTCATGAGTCGCAAAATTGATGTGCGTGAAATCGATGCTTTGGTCGATGCACAAAATGGACGTATCTCGCCATCTATCTACACTGATCCGGATCTGTACGAATTGGAACTGGAACGCGTATTTGGGCGTACTTGGTTATTCCTTTGTCATGAAAGCCAGATACCTAAGGCGGGTGATTTTTTCAACACTTATATGGGTGAAGATCCAATCATTGTGGTACGTCAAAAAGACGGCTCAATCAAAGCATTATTAAACCAGTGTCGCCATCGTTCAATGCGTGTCAGTTTCGCTGATTGTGGTAATACCCGTGCATTTACCTGTCCGTATCATGGCTGGTCTTACGGTGTAGATGGTTCATTAAAAGATATTCCCCTGGAAGACCGTGCTTTTCCACAAGGTGCCTGTAAAGAAAAATGGGGTTTAATTGAAGTCAACCGTGTCGAGTCTTATAAAGGCCTGATCTTTGGCTGTTGGGATGAAACCACGCCTGATCTGGTGGACTACATGGGTGATATTGCCTGGTATCTGGATGGGGTGCTGGACCGTCGTCCGGGTGGTACAGAAATCATTGGCGGCGTACATAAATGGGAAATTGAATGTAACTGGAAATTTGCAGCGGAACAGTTTGCTTCTGACCAGTACCATGCACTGTTTTCGCATGCTTCTGCCATTCAGGTTCTGGGCGCAAAACCGGATGATGAAACTTCTAAGAAATTAGGCGCAGCACAGACTGCACGTCCAGTTTGGGAAACTGCGAAAGATGCTATCCAGTATGGCTCGCGTGGCCACGGTTCAGGCTTCTTCTTTACGGAAAAGCCAGATGCAAATGTATGGGTAGATGGTGAAGTCGCCAATTATTTCCGTGAAACCTATGAAGAGGTCAAAGAGCGTCTGGGTGAAGTACGTGCTTTACGTTTGGCGGGTCACAATAATATGTTCCCGACATTGTCATGGCTAAATGGTACAGCAACACTCCGTGTGTGGCATCCGCGTGGTCCAAATAAGACAGAAGTCTGGGCTTTCTGTATTGCTGATGCTGAAGCCTCTCAGGAAGTTAAAGAAGCATTTGAACGCTCTGCGACACGTGCATTTGGTCCGGCAGGTTTTCTTGAGCAGGATGACTCTGAGAACTGGATCGAAATCCAGAAAGTATTACGCGGCTATAAGGCCCGTAATAATCCGCTCATTATGAAAATGGGTCTGGGCAATGAAAAAGTTCGTGAAGATGGCATTCCGGGGATTATCAATTACATTTTCTCTGAAACTGCAGCACGTGGTTTATATCGCCGCTGGGCAGATCTGCTGATTCATGAAACATGGGAAGAAGTCGAGAAAGCCGCTGACGAATATGAGAAGGAGCTAATGAAATGAGTCAGATCAGTTTAGAACTTCATCATCAGATTAGCCAGTTTTTATACCGTGAAGCCAAAGCACTGGACGACTGGGATTTCCGTGCCTGGCTAGACATGCTGGCCGATGATATCTCTTATACGCTGCGTACGACTGCAAATGCGCAGACCCGTGACCGTCGCCGTTCGGTACAACCGCCAACCACTTGGGTTTTTAATGACACCAAAGACCTGCTGGAACGCCGGGTCGCACGTCTGGAAACCGGTATGGCTTGGGCTGAAGAGCCTCCATCACGTACTACCCACATGGTTTCAAATATTATTGTTGAGCCAACTGACGTAGAAGGTGAATACTATGTCTACGTTACTTATGTATTGTACCGTGCCCAGAAAGAAAAAGACGTGACGATTTATTGTGGCAAGCGTCATGACAAGATTCGCAAGGTTGAAGGTGGTCTTGGCTTCCAGATTTTCAACCGCAAGATCACGCTTGATCAAGCGACCTATACGTCACATAACCTGAGTGTATTCTTCTAATGAATAAGATTTTTGTTTGCCAGGTCGATGAGCTCGATGAAGGTGAAGCGCTAAAAGTAGACTGCGGCATAAATGGTATTGATGCCTTGGCAGTATTCAACAATGGCGGAGATTTCTTCGCCATGAACGACCGTTGTTCACATGGTAATGCTTCCATGTCAGAAGGTTATCTTGAAGATGACGGGACGGTAGAGTGTCCTCTGCATTCAGCCCGTTTCTGTCTAAAAACCGGTCAGGCACTATGCCTGCCGGCTACCGATCCGATTCAGACTTTTCCGGTAATGATTGAAGACGGTGCTTTATATGTAGAGATGGCAGGAGAGTAATCATGGGTTGGCTAAAAGGTGAAGTTGCACTGATCACTGGTGGCGGTTCAGGTCTGGGCTGGGCTTTAGTTGAGCGTTTTCTGGAAGAAGGCGCGCATGTGGGGGTATTACAACGTTCACAGTCTAAAGTAGATGCCCTAAAAGAACGGTTTGGTGACCAGATTGTGGCTGTCGCTGGTGATGTGGCCAACTATGAAGACAATGTCCGTGCTGTTCAGGCAACCGTAGAGCGATTTGGCAAGCTGGACTGCTTCATTGGTAATGCTGGCATCTGGGATCACTATGCCGATATCGTCAATACCTCTGGCGAGCAGCTGGATAAAGCCTTTGATGAAATTATGGGTATTAACACCAAGTCACTTATTCTAGGGGCCAAGGCTGCGTTGAATGAGCTGGTCAAAACTGAAGGGTCGATTGTTTTTACCCTGTCTAATTCTGCACTGTATTCAGCAGGTGGCGGCCCGGTTTATACCGCTTCCAAGCATGCTGGTGTGGGTATCATGAAAGAACTGGCTTATGAACTTGCACCTAAAGTTCGGGGCAATGCAGTGGCTCCCTCCGGTATGAATATCAATATCAAAGGTGCGGCGTCATTGGGACAGGAAAATATTGGGCTGCTGGATGCGCGTGATCCGGAAAAAATTGCTCGCGGTATGCCGCTTAACTTTTTGCCAGAACCTGAGGAAATGACAGGTTCTTACGTACTGCTGGCCTCTCGCCAGAATAACCGGCCATTGACTGGCGTCCTGATTAATGCCGAGTGTGGATTGGGAATTCGTGGCTTGCGTCAGCCACGTGCAGGCTTCTTCGATGAATAAAATCTTCCCATGCAGTAAAGGACTAAATGGCAGCCTGTTGGCTGCCTTGTGTTAAGGAGCGTCTTATGCCCGTTAAACTGATTTGTGCTTCACATAGCCCTTTAATGGAGTTTGCTTCTCCACAGGACAGTTCTCAGGAACAAAAAGTTCGTACCGTTTTTGCCAAGTTGTCTGAACAAGTCAAGGCTTATAATCCGACACTGATTATTGCTTTTGGCCCTGATCATTTTAATGGTTTCTTCTATGACCTGATGCCAAGTTTTTGTGTAGGTATCCGGGCCAGTGCAGCGGGAGACTGGAACTATGGTCCGGGCAAAATTGATGTACCAGAGCAGACCGCCCTGAGTCTGGTACGTTGTGTACTAAATGAAGGCGTCGATGTTGCCTACTCCTACCGTATGCAGGCTGATCATGGTGTCACGCAGCCACTGCATTTTTTATGTGATGGTCAACTCGACCGCTATCCTACCATTCCTGTATTTGTAAACGGAGCAGCCGCTCCGATGCCTACCCCTAAACGCACTGTAGCGCTTGGTCGGGCAATTGGCCAGTTTATCAAGTCACTGGATCTTGAGGCGGAGCGTGTACTGATTCTGGGTACAGGTGGTCTATCTCATGATCCGCCTACGCCGCAAATGGGCGCAGTACCCCCCGAAGTAGAAGAGTTTCTGATCGCCGGCCGTAACCCGACTGCTGAAGCACGTCAGGCACGCCAGGCCAAAATCATTGCAGTCGGTCAGAAGCTGGCAGCAGGAGATACTTCTGTGGCAGTGCCCCTGAATGCCAAGTGGGATCAGGCATTACTAGAAAAATTTGCCCAAGCGGACTTTGCCGCGCTAGAGGCTATGACCGAAGACGAGATCCGCCGTGAGGGTGGCCGTGGCGGTCAGGAAATCCGCTGCTGGATTGCAGCCTTTGCCGCTTTTGCCGAGCTGGGGCAGTACCAGATGACAACCCATGTCTATGAAGCTATCAGTGAGTGGATTGCAGGTTTCGGTATTGTTTCTGCTGAACTGAAAGATTAAGGAAACAGACAGATGAGCATTGAAACTATTGTTATTGTAGGAGCCGGTCAGGCAGGTGCGAGCGCTATCCTGGAACTTCGTGCCAATGGATACACAGGGAAAATCATACTGGTGGGTGATGAAGTTCATTTACCTTATGAACGCCCGCCTTTATCTAAAGATGTAATCTTGAAGCCTGAAGAAACCAAAGTTGAGATTCTTTCAGTGCAGAAGCTGGCAGAGCTAGGCGTTGAGGTCATCCGTGGCAATGCCGCAGTAAAAATTAATGCCGATACCCATCAGCTCACTCTGAAAAATGGTGAAGTACTTGGTTATGACAAGTTGTTACTGGCTACCGGTGGCGCGCCGCGCCGCTTGCCGGACCTTGATGCTTTAGGTAAACATGTTTATACCTTGCGTAATCTGGAAGACTCTCAGGCATTGGTGCCCGTATTGCAGCCCGAGCGCCGGATTATCTTGGTTGGTGGCGGTGTGATTGGTCTGGAACTGGCATCATCAGCGCGCTCTAAACATTGTCATGTAACTGTAATTGAAATGGGCCCTATGGTGATGGGTCGCTGCTCACCACGGTTACTCAGTGAGTTCTTGCTGGCCCAGCATCGTCAGGCCGGTATCGATATCCGTC
The DNA here is from genome assembly GCF_006757745.1 of Acinetobacter radioresistens DSM 6976 = NBRC 102413 = CIP 103788. Lineage (NCBI taxonomy): Bacteria > Pseudomonadati > Pseudomonadota > Gammaproteobacteria > Moraxellales > Moraxellaceae > Acinetobacter > Acinetobacter radioresistens. Next base: position 388,200 of record NZ_AP019740.1, read on the forward strand.
TTGAAACCAGAATTGCAGGCTGTAGCCTGCAGGGTGAAGAGGTGGTGATTCAACTGGAAAATGGTGAAGAGCTACGTGCAGATGCAGTCATATATGGCATCGGCATTATCCCAAATGCGCGTCTGGCAGTTGAGGCTGGGCTGGACGTTGATTTTGCTGTAAAGGTGAATGAGAACTGCCAGACTTCTAATCCAGATATTTATGCAGCAGGGGATGTTGCTACCCAGCTTCGTGCAGATGGTCAGTATAGCCGGGTTGAAACCTGGGAAAATGCCAATCTGCAGGCAGGTATCTTTGCACGCCATGTGATGGGTATTGAACATTCTAAAGCAAATCCGGCCTGGTTTTGGACTGATCAGCTCGGTATCAATTTCCAGTTTGTCGGTGACATGAGCGCGGCAGAATGGCATGTGCGCGGTACTATGGATATTAGCCAGGGGCCTGCCTCATCTTTTATTCTGTACGGAGTCAGTAATGGAATTATTGTGGCTGGTATTACGGTCAATGCCGCTAAAGATATGCGCCATCTGAAAAAAATGATTAGCAAAGGTATCGCTTTTCATGCAGATACACACTTGGACCTTGCCCAAGAGCTACGTAAAATTGCCTAAATAAAACGGCTTTCTATTGAACAGACCTATAGTATGGACCCACTATAGGTCTGTTTTTTATTGGTAAAAACTCAATTTTAAAGAATGAGCGATTTTATGAGTTCAACTGCTTCAGGCACTCCATCTGCATCGTTACTGTTTACTTCATCTGTTTATGCACTACTGGTATTGATCTGGGCAACCACGCCACTGGCCATTGTCTGGAGTGTAGAAGAAGTTCACCCGATGTGGGTACTCATTATTCGCTATTTTGGCGCTTCAATACTGGCATTCCTGATTCTAAAACTGATGCGTGCTCCATTACCTTTTGATCAGATGGCCATGAAGAGTTATCTGGCCGGTAGCCTGAACCTGATTGGTGCACAGTTATTTATCTATTTAGCAGCTAATTATCTTACTTCGGGGTTAATGGCTTTAATTTTTGGTTTTTCGCCACTGGTTGCCGGGCTGATTGGTCATGTCATCTTGAAAACTCAAAAATTGGTGGCACTACAATGGCTGGGCATGGCGATAGCAGTTGCAGGGTTAAGTTTCGTTTTTGCAGATCAGGCAGAAACTCAGGTAAATCCAATTGGCGTTGTACTGATGTTTATCAGTATGGTGTCCTATATCAGCTCGATTTTCTGGGTTAAACAGATTAATGCGCCTTTGGCCCCTATGTCTCAAGCAACAGGCTCGCTTTTAGTATCAGCACTGGCTTCACTACTGCTGGTTCCTTTTATTTATGAACATATACCGACTGCTATACCAGGTACTAAAACCATAATCGGCTTCTTATTTACCATGGTTATGTCCTCTATTGTGGCGATGCTGTGTTATTTCTGGCTGATCAAGCGCTTAAATGCTTCTACAGTATCTTTAAGTAATGTGATTACCCCGGTATTGGCGCTTATGCTAGGCGCCACACTGAATAATGAACAAATTGGTTCACATGCATTTGCTGGGGTAAGTGTTGTAATGTTTGGTATTGTTCTGTACTTCTGGAAGGACTGGCATAGCCAATATAGAGCAAAAAAATATTAAACTTTAAATGTTTATAGTTAAGTAGCTTCTATAAAAGCACGGGCGTGCCCTGCAACTTTAGCTGATGAAGATGTAATAACTAACAGCAGAGAAAACAACAAAAAATAAAAAAAGTCAGGCCCAAGTTTGGCTAAGATCAGGAAAGTCCATTAGAAAATTGAATCAGCCGGTCTGATAAAAATAAAATTAGGTCATTTTCCATGTCTGAATCCAATAAAGTCGTTGTTTATGCAGCCCTGATCGGGAACCTGATCATTGCAATGGTCAAGTTCGTGGCAGCTTATCTGACGAACAGTTCGGCTATGCTGAGTGAGGCAATCCATTCAGTTGTTGATACCCTCAATGAAATCTTGCTGCTCTATGGACTGAAAAAATCCCAGCAGCCAGCCAATATGCGTCATCCTTTTGGTTATGGACGAGAACTGTATTTTTGGGCTTTTATTGTGGCTCTGATGGTGTTTGCATTAGGTTCGGTAGTTTCGATCTATCAGGGGATTCAGCATATTCGTCATCCTGAAGAAATCGTTTCACCGGTGATTAACTATGTTGTACTTGGAATTGCTATTGTTGTAGAAGGTACTTCATGGTTTATCGCTTTAAAAAGCTTTCGCAAAAGCAAGGGTAAACTTGGATACTTTCAGGCATTCCGGCGTAGTAAAGATCCGACTACATTTACAGTTCTGTTTGAAGATACAGCTGCACTGCTTGGTTTGGTAATTGCATTGCTCGGTGTCTATTTTTCTCATACTTTGAATATGCCAGTACTTGATGGTATTGCTTCAATTCTCATTGGTGTGATTCTGGCTGTGGCAGCCCTATTGCTGGGCCGGGAAACCAAGGGATTGCTGCTGGGAGAAACTGCAGATCCCTTACTGCGGCAAAATGTTCTGAGTATTGCACAGCAGGACCCGGCGGTACTCTCGGCAAACGGTCTGATTACTGAACAGTTGGGTGCACATCAGGTGCTGGCTGCCTTAAGTCTTGAGTTTAAAGATAATCTGACTTCAGACCAGATTGAAGCCTGTGTAAACCGGATTGAGGCCAATACAAAAAAAGTGCATCCGGAAGTGGTGGCACTTTTTGTAAAACCCCAAACCCAGAAGGTCTGGATGGAACGTATGAAAGATCGCCTCGATGACACAGCATAATCACGGCCAGATATCAGTACTTGCACCTACAGATTTGCCGTTTTATATAAAGATTTTTATTCATGAATAAGCAAGCTCATTACTCTTACCGTTTAAAGACGGAATCCTGCTGGTTACATACCTTGAGAAAACCTGAGTTTAGTTTCAGCCCTTCTGACCATTACAATGGAGAAGAGTTCTTTAATTATGTGGCTCATCCGGCCGGTTATCGGCGCCGTGATCTGATCAAGTGGTTATATAGCCGTAAACCTTTGCCATGGGAAGAGGAAAATACACAGACAGAAATTCCGGCACATGCGGGTCCACAGAACCGGCCACATGCCAGTATGGACGACTGGCAGGTCTGGTTTATTGGTCATGCTACCGTACTGATTCAAATCGGGCCGTATAATTTTCTGACAGATCCGGTGTGGGCAGACTATGTCAGTCCGCAGCAGGGTACAGGTCCAAAACGAAGCTGTACTGCCGGTATTGCATTAGAACAATTACCGGAAATTCATGCCGTACTCTTGAGTCATAACCACTACGACCATATGGACTTGGCAACTCTACGCTGGCTGCACAAAAAATTTGCCATGCCAATTTATACCGGGCTTGGCAACAGTTTTTATCTGCCTAAAAAGTTTCAGGTAATAGAAATGGACTGGTGGCAGGCTGCGTTGTTGCATAAGTTTCAAATAGTGTACACACCTGCACAACACGGTTCAGGGCGTGGTTTGCGTGATCGTAACCGGGCTTTGTGGGGGGGCTTTTCAATCATACATGAGACCGGTCACTGTTTTTTTGCAGGTGACACAGGTTATTCACCGCATTTCAAACAGATTCATGCCGAACTGGGAGCTCCCCGGATCGCTTTGCTTCCGATCGGCGCATATGAGCCGCGAGAGTTGATGCAATATATGCATATGAATCCTCAAGAAGCATTTCAGGCACATTTGGATCTGGCACCCCGTCGTTCACTGGCAATCCATTACCGGACTTTCCAGCTCACAGATGAAGGTCGCGAGCAGCCTGAACAGGACCTGAATATAGCCATGCAGAATTCATCCAAACTGTTGGGGCCATTTTATTGCATACGGGAAGGAAGACGCCTCATTGTTTAAGGTCTTTATTCTGTTCCTGTACAATAAGCTGAACTGCCACTACAGAAAGCATCAGCATGGCAATATTCATGACTACCGGATTAAACGCAGCTGTAAGTTGAAGAGGTGCTATACATATAATCAGCAGTAGCAGTCCTATAAGTCCGATGATGTTTAAGCTATGCAAGAGAATAGATCTAGGCCATTTCAAGAAGAATAAACCGAACAGCATTTCGATGCCCCCGGACAGACCCAGCAAAATTTTAGCCAGAACCAGATCAAGGCCCATATTTTGCCAGATTATGATTTCATCAGGAGATTGAAACAGAAGTTTGGGAACAAGCCCCTGATATAACCAGAGTAAGGCTAACGTGAGCTGAATGGTAAAGAGTGGACGCATAAAAATATGCCTGGCATTTATTAGTAGTGTCTTTTCAGAAATTATTTTTAATTGATTTCTTCAGGAGCAATATTCTCGCACATGACGAGAATTTTTTGTAAAGAGTTAATGCTCTTATGCCTGACAAGCAAAAAAAGAAACCATACCAGATGGTTTCTTTTTAAAGGGTTTATTTCAGGTTAAAGAAAACCTGGCTGGCCATAGGCTGGGTCCGAATCACGTGCAGCCTGAGCATCAGCTACCTCTAATCCCAGTGCTTTAGCAACACCTTCACCATAAGCCGGGTCGCAGGCATAACAGTTACGGATATGGCGGTATTTAACAAAATCCAGCGCATCCCCCATTGCCCGTGCCGTATTTTCAAATAAAACCTGTTTTTGTTCAGTATTCATGAGAGCAAAAAGTGCACGTGGCTGACTGAAATAGTCTGCATCATCCTGACGATAATCCCAGTATGCTGCATCACCTGTAATCTTTAATGGCGGCTCTCTATACTGCGGCTGTTCCTGCCATTGACTGAAGCTGTTTGGCTCATAATGTGGCAGGCTGCCATAGTTGGCATCAATCCGGCCCTGTCCATCACGGTGGTTAGAGTGTACCGGACAGCGTGGTTTATTCACCGGGATCTGCTGATAGTTTACTCCCAGACGGTAACGTTGGGCATCGGCATAATTAAATAGGCGTGCCTGCAGCATACGGTCAGGTGATACACTAATTCCCGGAACCAGATTACTTGGCGCAAAAGCTGACTGTTCTACATCTAGAAAGAAATTTTCCGGATTACGGTTCAGTTCAAACTTACCGACTTCAATCAGTGGATAATCGGCATGTGGCCAGATTTTTGTCAGGTCAAAAGGATGATATGGTACTTTCTCGGCATCTGCTTCTGGCATGACCTGAACATACATAGTCCATTTCGGATATTCACCCCGTTCAATGGCCTCATACAGGTCACGCTGGTGGCTTTCACGATCTTTTCCGATCAGTACTTCTGCTTCAGCATCTGTCAAGTTTTTAATACCCTGCTGGGTACGGAAGTGAAACTTCACCCAAAACCGTTCACTGCTGGCATTAATAAAGCTATAGGTGTGGCTGCCAAAACCATGCATATGTCGGTAGCTGGCAGGAATACCGCGTTCTGACATAACAATGGTGACCTGATGTAATGACTCAGGCAACAAGGTCCAGAAATCCCAGTTATAAGTGGCATTACGCATATTAGTGCGTGGGTCACGTTTAACAGCTTTATTCAAATCCGGGAATTTACGCGGGTCACGCAGAAAAAACACTGGCGTGTTGTTACCGACCATATCCCAGTTGCCTTCTTCAGTATAAAACTTCAAGGCAAAGCCACGAATATCACGTTCAGCATCAGCTGCTCCACGTTCACCTGCTACAGTGGTAAAACGTGCAAACATTTCAGTTTGTTTACCAATTTCAGAGAAAATGCTGGCACAGCTATACCGGGTAATATCTTGGGTGACAGTAAATGTTCCAAATGCACCGGAACCTTTAGCGTGCATACGGCGTTCAGGAATAACTTCACGGACAAAGTTGGCAAGTTTCTCATTGAGCCACATATCTTGGGCTAAAAGCGGACCGCGTGGGCCAGCAGTCATACTATTCTGGTTGTCTACAACGGGCGCACCGAAGTCTGTAGTTAAGTGGCTGACTGGACACTTTTTGATGTCTTGACTCATGCTATGCTCCATTCTTTGAATGTCTGGTGCAGTGGTGCTCTAAAATAGGACCAGTTCTTCTGACTAAACTACTGATCAAATCACTGTATTCTAGCTGCCACTGTTTCCAGTATCGGTAAGGAACCTTATATACCGGCATGTTCACTGCGTATTGGCTCTGCCTTGAACTACGAGCTATATAAACGTTCGGTATATCTGTTCTGTTAAGCATAATTTAGAGGTTATCTGATTGATTTACCAACGATAAAAATTAATGGTTTGTATAGGTAAAAACGATTATTATTTTATTTTTAATTAATTAATTAGATTTTAAGGGCTTAAGGGTAAAAAGCCGGAGATAGCGCGCCGGATATCTTGTTTCAGTTCAAACCAGTGCTGGTATTCCGGCTCCTGAAGCAGGGTCTGTGAAATCATGCCATAAATAATCCGGTGCAGATTGAGGGCAAGACTTTCGAGTTCTTGCCTAGGACAATTGCAGAGGTGCACAAGAACCTTACACCAGCTTTCTACATGTAAGCGATAGTGTTTTTGATAGGCAGACAAACTGGAAATCTGACGTTCAAGTAAAAATAAAGTGGCCCAAATGTGCTGTTCTTGCCAAATACTCTGAATCTGGAAATTAACCAGTGCTTCAATATATAACGCTAATTCTAAAGAAGCTTCTAAGGTATTGGCATACTGTTCTAGGGCTTTGGCCTGCTGTTTAATGTACTGATGGATGCAAAGTGCGGCCAGTTCATCTTTATCACCAAAGTATTCATAAAAAGTACCCAAGCCGACACCTGCCAGCTCAGTAATATCCCGAATAGTGATATCAGGGTAATCTTGAGTATCTAAAAGCCGAACAAAGCTTTCTAGTAAGGCGGCCTGAGTCATGCGCGCACGTGACTGTTGCGGTTTGCGGCGAGCTTTAAAGGCTGGTGTTTTCATATAGGAGAAACCGAACACTATATAGAGCTGATTCTTTTATACTGAAGAAAGATAAGAATGACTATATGGAAAGAAGAATGAATACATGGGCGACTCATCAAATCCAGAATCAGTTTGATGAACTTCAAGACTATAACCTGTTTGATACCGATCCGATATTACAGGAAATATTGCAACGCCATCAAAGTCAAGATCAGGCCAGGCTAAGCCAGTTAGGTACGATAGCCGGTTCTGCCGAATATTATCAGTATGCCGAACAGGCTAACCGCTATACACCGGAGCTTAAGGCGTTTGATGCACGTGGCCGGCGCTGTGATGTAATTGAGTTTCATCCGGCTTGGCATCAGTGGATGGTACTCAACCGCAGCTATGAAGTCCATGCCTATCCTTTTAGTAAACCAGATGATGCACAAGGCTGGCTGAACTGGGCAGCACGTTTTTATTTAAATGGGCAGATCGAATGCGGTAGTCTGTGTCCAACTGCCATGACGCTTGGCAGTATTCCCTTGCTACAGCGTGAACCGGCGCTATGGCAACAGCTGGGTGATAAATTACTGTCGCAGCATTATGATGCGCGCGACCTGCGCATAAGCCAGAAAAAATCAATCTGGTTAGGCATGGGCATGACTGAAAAACAAGGTGGTTCCGATGTGCGTGCCAACCAGACCAAAGCAGTACCAGTCGGACAGCACGGACGTGGGCAGGGTTATCTGATTACCGGTCATAAATGGTTTTTTTCAGCGCCGATGTGTGATGCACATCTGGTGGTCGCCAATACCGAACAAGATGGTTTGGCCTGTTTCTTTGTGCCGCGCTGGCTGGAGGATGGTCGCAAAAACAGTATTCATGTGCAGCGCTTAAAAGATAAGGTGGGTAACCGCAGTAATTCCAGTAGTGAAGTCGAATTTCAGGAGGCTTGGGGAATCATGCTGGGTGAGGCGGGCAGAGGTATTCCGACTATTATTGAAATGGCCGCATATACCCGGCTGACCTGTGTAGTAGGCAGTAGTGCCATGTTGCGTCAGGCACTGGTTCAGTGTCTAGCCTATACCCGGCAGCGTCAGGCTTTTGGTAAACCTCTGGCAGCACAGCCTCTCATGCAATCAGTACTGACCGATCTGGCATTGGAATCTGAAGCAGCAGTACAGTTAGCTATGCATCTGGCTTCCTGCTACCAGCAAGATGATCCGCTGTCTAAAGCCTGGCAACGTCTGATGACGCCAGCTGCAAAATTCTGGATCTGTAAAAGAGTGGTAGAACTGAGTGGCGAAGCAATGGAGGTTTTTGGAGGCAATGGCTACGTCGAAACCGGAATCATGGCACGTATTTTCAGGGAAGCACCGGTAAACTCAATCTGGGAAGGTTCAGGCAATGTAATGTGCCTGGATGTATTACGTGCGGTACAGCGTGACCGCGAATCTATAGAGATTTTAATACATTCATTTGCCGGAACTATTCAGGATGAACCATTGTTACAACAGGAATTACAGCAGTTGCTACAGCTTTTCGCACAAAGTCCAGATCAGCTGCAATTTATGGCACGGACTTTAGTGAGTCGCCTGGTCATTCTGGCACAAGCAGTACTATTGAAAAAATATGCTCCAGATTTTGTAGCAAATGCCTTTATCCAGACTCGCTATACGGCATTTCATGGTCGGGTTACAGGACTGATCGATCTCCATTTAGTTGATATGCAGCGTGTACTGGAACGGGCTTTTCCTGCTTAAAGTTTCTATAATTTTAAGGGTATAAAAAAGCATCTTGATGAGAGGGTAGCGTGACTTTAAAAAATACATACTGCCCCCATCAATATCTCTTGCCAGCAGAGTAAAATAGGCGATAATCTGCTGGCACAGGCTCTGTGTAAAAATAATACTCTGAATTAATCTGACCTGATAGGTAAACACTATGGCAAAAAGCAAGAAGCAGCCAGAAGTTATTATTCATAACTTTGTTGCTAAACATATGCATGAAGTCAACCGCAGTCATGTATTTACAGACCGCAAAAAAAATGCAAAACGCGGTTATAGCAAACATAAGCAAGGGCGATATTCTGATGATTATCGTCCTTCCTGTTTCAGCTTTGCAGCTTAAGTTAAGCTGACATTTATACCACCAGACGGCTAGATTTCACCATATCAGTCAGGCCATGCGTTTTAAAGTAATGCTCAAGCCAGCTTTTTACGACCAGCGGATTATTCATTCTCAGTACTTCTTCCAGTAACTGTTCAGCATCACTAAACGGTGTATGACAGATTGCTTTTCGTACCCTTAAAATATTACTTGAACTCATGGAAAGAGTATTAAAGCCCATTGCCATTAACAATACTGCCGAAAGCGGATCGCCTGCCATTTCTCCACAAATACTGATAGGTTTGTTATATTTCCGGCATTCTCCCACCAGGCGGTAGAGGGCTCGCAGTACTGAAGGATGAAAATGTGAATAGACATTGGCAACCCGAGGATTATTACGGTCAACTGCCAGCAAATATTGAGTCAGGTCATTCGAACCCACTGAAAAGAAATCTACCAGATCGGCGAATTCATCAATCTGTAACAGTACACTCGGTACTTCCACCATGATTCCGATTTTTGGTTTAGTGATCTTGACCTGCTCTTCTTCCTGAACCGCGACCCAGTCCCGTTCTAGCAGATAAAGCACTTCTTCTACTTCACTGACACTGGTTACCATAGGCAGCAAAATGTGCAAATTGTTGAGTCCAATGCTGGCTTTGAGCATAGCACGAATCTGTGAGGAAAAAATTTCCGGATGGTCTAGTGTAAAACGCAGACCACGCCAGCCGAGCGCCGAATTTTCTTCTTCAATTGAAAAATATGGCAGATCTTTATCTGCACCAATGTCAAGCGTACGCATTACTACCGGTTTATTGGCAAAGTGGCTCAGCTGCTGGCGGTAAATTGCACGCTGTTCTTCTTCACCCGGAAAACGGTCACGCAGCATAAAGGGGATTTCAGAGCGGTACAGGCCTACACCTTTGGCGCCGCGTTGAACACCACGGACCACATCGATCATTAAACCAGTATTGACGTAAAGCGGAACCACATGTCCATCTGGCGTGATCGCATCACGAGTCTCATACTGTTTTAAATCCTTGGCGATCTGCTCTTCTTCTTTTTGCACATCTTTATAGCGCTGACGCAGGCGCCGTGGCGGATTAATAAAAACCCGGCCTTGATAGGCATCTACAATCATCTCGACATCATCAAGCGTATTAACGGGTAATTCGGTTACACCGACAACAGTCGGAATACCTAATGCCCGCGCTACAATCACCATATGTGAGTTGGTTGCGCCTTCAGAGGTGACAATCGCAGCAATTTTATCGACAGGTAGCTCTACCAGTGCCGCCGTACTGATTTCTTCACCAATTAAAATACTGTCAGCACTTAGTTCACGGTGACCAGACTCAGCCTCCTGCAAATAAGCCAGAATACGTCGGCCTAAATCTTTTAAGTCTGCCACCCGTTCACGCAGATAATCATCTTCCATCAGGGAGAACAGATTAATATGTTTATCAATTACCCGGCGGACAGCGCCCTGTGCCCAGCTGCCATTTCGAATCAACTCTTTAATCTCGGCCGGCAAAGCATTTTCATCCAGCATCCGTAAAAAGACACTAAACAGCGCCCGTTCATCAGAAATCAGGGAATCCTGCATTTTCTCATCCAGTGCCTTGATTTCAGTACGCACTGACTGTACCGCCTGATCAAGTAAATTCAGCTCATCGCTAATATCTTCTGCTTCACGGTCAGGCACGGCAGCCAAATCAGCCGGAGGATATAAAATGATTGCACGGCCTAAGGCGATTCCACCTGCACCTGAAACGCCTTGAAAGGTTTTATAAGTGGTAGAGTTATTGAATTTTCGAAAGACATCAATATTGCCTACAGCATGGGCATGAGCAATAACGCCGGAGAGCTGTGCACACAGTGTGACTAGAAAAGACTCAGCCGCTTCACTGAAATCCTGTGATTCCCGGTTTTGTACGACCAACACACCCATCACCTTACGGCGATACATGACCGGCACACCTAAAAAGGAGTTGTAGATTTCCTCACCGGTTTCTGGCAAATATAAAAATCGTTCATGTTTAGGGGCATTGTCGAGGTTGACGATTTCCTCACGTTGACCGACCAGTCCAACCAGGCCTTCACCTACCTGTAACGAAACATTCCCGACAGATTCTGGCTTTAAACCTTTTGAAGCCATAAGCAGATAACGCTGATTGCGTTCATCTAGCAGATAAACCGAACACACATCCACATTCATGGCCTCGGCCACCCGGTTCACCATAATTTCCAAGGACTCATGCAGACTGACCGACGCATTGATTTCCTGCACAATACGTCTTAGGGTGTCCAGCTGCATGTTTGACATGGATGAATGCTCCAAATATTTTTAAATCTATTTACTCTTTATAACAGCAGCCCTGACAAAAATCATTCGCGAAAATGCTGAATTTTCAGGATGGCTGCTGTGGTAACTGCATACACAATTCCATCATGGCCCTACGGTAAACATCCCGTTTAAAGTTTACCACCTGTCCGAGCGGATACCAGTAACTGACCCATTGCCACTGGTCGAATTCTGGCGGATTGGACAGGTCCAGCTGGATATGCTCGGAAGAGGCCACTAGTTTTAATAAAAACCACTTCTGCTTTTGTCCGATACATACAGGCTCTGAATCGGAGCGGATGTACCGGTGTGGCAAACGATAACGCAGCCAGCCTTTAGTCTGCGCAATAATTTCAACGTGTTCAGGCAATAAGCCGACTTCTTCTCTCAGTTCACGATAAAGTGCCTGCTCAGGGGTTTCTCCAAACTGGATCCCTCCTTGTGGAAATTGCCATGCATTGTGTCCAATGCGTTTTGCCCATAACACCTGTCCATCATCGTTTGCCAAAATGATCCCGACATTCGGTCGGAAACCTTCTGAGTCGATCATTTGGCTACCTAAATTTATCTATTGGCTTAACTTTGAAATCGGGGATGATAAATAACTGCATCCAGCTCGAAAAAAGATCAAAGTAAAATGTTAAAAATTGCTATGATCTTAACGAATTTCTATCGACTAGCGGAGATAGATTTACATTTTTTTGCTTTAAATTTCAGTTTTAACGAGAATTTTTATGAAATTGGCTTTATTTGATCTGGACCATACGCTCCTTAACACCGATTCTGACCATTCTTGGGGAGAATTTCTGGTCAATGAGGGACTGGTCGATCCGGTACGTCACCGTCAGATCAATGACAGCTTCTATGAAGACTATAAAGCTGGTCAGCTGGACCCGATTGCTTACAATGAATTTGTTTTTGAGTTTTTGACAAAACATGATTTACCTTACCTGACCGAATTGCATGAACGATTTATGCAAAAAGTTATTCGTGCACAAATGCGGCCTCAAGGGTTTGAAACTGTCAAAAAACATCAGGCATTGGGTCATGAAATTGTCGGGATTACCGCAACTTCAGACTTCATTACTGCGCCTATTTTCCGTGAATTCGGTATTACCGAGATTATTGCCACCAATGCAGAACTAATTGATCATCGGTATACTGGCAAGGTAACTGGAATAGCATGTTACCAGAAGGGTAAGCTGGCTCGTCTGGAACAATGGTTAAATGGCCGTACAGTAACCGAATCGTGGGCTTATTCGGACTCAATTAATGACCGGTTCTTGCTCGAATATGCAAGCCATGCTATTGCAGTCAATCCGGATGAGCGCTTGCAGGCCTTGGCCGAGGCACAGGGATGGGAAATTCAGGACTGGTCAATCTAAGCTGTATATCCGGTTTCAAAATATAGCACTTCGAGGTGCTATATTTTTATTTCTGTATCCATCATGTCGATCAGTTCCAGCATGGCTCTGGACTGGCTGCGCCCCGGGTGCCATACCAGACCCAGTTTACGGCTCATTTCCAGCGGAATATTCAGGCGTTGTAAATCCTGATTAATCAGATTTTGTGGCAGGACGGACCAACCTAGACCGATTGAAACCAGCATGCGGATTGATTCTAAAGGATTATTGCTCATTGTGATTTTGGGTTTTAATCCCTTCTTTTCAAATTCTGCAAGCGTAATCTGGCTGGTATAGGTCTGAATTGAAGGTAGCAGGCTCGGATAGGCAATCAGGTCTTCCAGCTTTAAGTTACTGCGCTGGGCGAGTGGGTGAAAAGGTGCGGCTACAAAAACCAAAGGATCATTCCAGATGGTACTGTAATTCAGGCGACTATCTCCCTGTGGCGGCAAGGTTAAAAATGCCAGTTCCAGATCGCCCGCGAGCACCTGTTCGTGTGCCTGTTCAGAGTCAACAAAATGTACATCCAGGGTCACATCTGGAAATTGTTGTACATATTTTTTCAAATGATGGGGTAAGTGATGCAGTCCGATGTGATGACTGGTGCCAATTTTTAGGCGTCCCTGCACCTGACTTTGTTCATGACTCAAAGTATGGTGGATATCACCTAACTCATTTAACCAGTTTTTGACTTTAGGCAAGAGAGAGTGGGCCGCATGAGTCGCCTGTACACCTCGTCCCGCAGATTCAAAAAGTTTAACTCCGAAGTAATCCTCCAGACTGTGGATACGTTTGGTCACCGCAGGCTGGGTGATAAATAGTTGTTCGGCAGCTTGGGAAATGGAACCAGTTTCCATTACCTTGACAAAAGCTTCGAAGGCGGCAAGATTCATGTGGATACTCTATCCTATAAGGATTTTTTATATATTCAGTATTATTTATAAAATTTAAGAAATAATAAAGCAAATCCGATTTTAAGTTATTTCTAATGAATAAAATTTTTTTAATTCCAAAAAGTTTAATAATTAATAAAAATGATAAATTAGATTTATGTAAAATAGCGATTATAATTTAAAATAATTTAGGAAATACCCAGTCCTTGGAGCACATCGACATGGCAGGCAATCAATCAGCAGCAAAAACATTATATGACAAATTATGGGATGATCACTTGGTTTCCCAGCGGGATGATGGTTCATGTCTACTCTATATCGACCGTCATTTATTGCATGAAGTGACATCTCCGCAGGCTTTTGAGGGATTACAGCTAGCAGGCCGTCAACCTTGGCGCTTAAGTGCCAATGTTGCAACACCTGACCATAATGTACCTACCTCCAAGGCAGAGCGGGCACAGGGCATTGCCGGTATCGCAGATGAAACCTCACGAATTCAGGTGCAAACCCTAGATGACAACTGCAAGACATTTAATATTGTAGAATTTGGTATTAATGATATCCGTCAGGGAATTGTGCACGTAGTTGGGCCGGAGCAGGGTCTAACCTTACCAGGTATGACAGTAGTCTGTGGCGACTCACATACTGCAACTCATGGAGCATTTGGCTGTCTGGCTCACGGGATTGGTACATCAGAAGTTGAACATGTGCTGGCAACCCAGTGTCTGGTCCAGAAGAAAATGAAAAATATGCTGATTCGTGTCGATGGCCAGCTTGGTCAGGGTGTCACGCCAAAAGATGTAGTCCTGGCAATTATTGGCAAGATTGGTACCGCAGGTGGCACAGGCTATGCCATTGAATTTGGTGGTCAGGTTTTCCGTGACATGTCGATTGAAGGCCGTATGACTGTCTGCAATATGGCAATTGAGGCTGGTGCACGTGTAGGCATGGTCGCAGTCGATGAAAAAACTATTGAATACGTCAAAGGCCGTAATTATGCCCCGCAAGGTACAGAATGGGATCAGGCTGTGGCTTACTGGAATACCCTGCATTCGGATAGTGATGCAGTATTTGATACGGTAGTTGTATTACAGGGTGAAGAGATTGAACCACAGGTCTCATGGGGTACTTCACCTGAAATGGTTATTCCTGTATCGCAGGCTGTACCTATGTTAGAACAGGCTAAAGATGATGTACAACGCAATGACTGGACCCGTGCTTACCAGTATATGGGCTTAAATGGCGGACAGCCTTTGGCTGAAATCCAGCTGGACCGTGTCTTTATTGGTTCATGTACTAACTCCCGTATTGAAGATATCCGTGCAGCGGCAGAAGTTGTTAAAGGACGCCAGGTTGCATCAAGCATCAAACAGGCGATGGTGGTGCCGGGTTCTGGTTTGGTAAAACAGCAGGCTGAGGCCGAAGGTCTTGATAGAATCTTTATTGAAGCAGGTTTCGAATGGCGTGAACCGGGCTGTTCCATGTGCTTGGCTATGAATGCAGACAAGTTACAGCCAGGCGAACACTGTGCTTCTACTTCTAACCGTAACTTTGAAGGCCGTCAGGGCAATGGTGGACGTACTCATCTGGTAAGTCCAGCGATGGCAGCTGCTGCGGCAATTGCCGGTCATTTTGTTGATGTTCGTTCTTTCTAAGGAGCACACCATGAAAGCATATACTGTTGAACAGGGAATCGTTGCGCCATTAGACCGTGCAAATGTTGATACTGATCTGATCATTCCAAAGCAGTTTTTAAAGTCCATCAAACGGACCGGTTTTGGTGATAACCTGTTTGATGAATTACGTTATCTGGATGAAGGCTATCCGGGTCAGGATAATTCAGTGCGTCCGATCAATCCGGATTTTGTCTTGAACCAGCCACGTTATCAGGATGCCAAAATTTTGTTGGCGCGTCAGAACTTTGGTTGTGGCTCCAGCCGTGAGCACGCACCTTGGGCGCTAAATGAATACGGCTTCCGTACCGTTATTGCGCCAAGCTTTGCTGATATTTTCTTTAATAACTGTTTTAAAAACGGCATGCTGCCGGTTATTTTACCTGAGTCAGTGGTCGATCAGTTATTTCAGGAAGTAAATACCCATGAAGGCTATCAGCTCACAGTAGACCTGGCCGCTCAGCAGGTGTGTACACCTGATGGTCAAAGCTTCAGTTTTGAGGTTGACCCGTTTCGCAAGCATTGTCTGTTAAACGGTTTTGATGATATCGGTCTGACTTTACAGGATGCAGATTTAATCCGTGAATATGAAGCGAAAATCCAAAAGTCACGTCCATGGGTTTTCAATAATATTCAAGGTTAAGCTCGACATTTAGGCGTAGCGCAGGAGTCCAAGTCTTGCTAACATGTTTGACTATAAAAATATTTATAGTTTCTCTATATATGAGGTTGGGCTCGGACGATGAACAGGATATTCGGCCATAGTGTTATTATCAGTTTATGTGGCGTGTTACTTAGTGCATGTCAAAGTACTCAGAACGCGGTAGACACTGTCCGTATTAAATATGCGGAAAAACCAGAATCTCAGACGAATGCGCTGATTTACTGTTCAGGAACAGAAAACTGTGAATTTGAGCGGATTAGTGATATTCAAATCGTTGATCCCTTAACACATCGGGTAAATTCGGAAGCAATCCGTGAAGGAATTGTACGTTTGCAGGGCAGTTCCCTCAGCCAGCCGAATCCGTTGTACCTATCAGTTCCAGCCAAACAGTATGAAGTGGTAATCCGTTTTTATCCTATATCGCAGGATCGGGCTGAAAAACTGCATGTCATTCATCAGTTCAAGGCTAATCAGCGCTATACCTTTCATATGTTTCGTGATCGTTCAAGCAGAACCGGAAGCTTGCTAAATGTTTCAGCACCTGATCCGCTCTGTGTCGATCTGCAACAGGAAAAACGCACGATTCGCCGGTTCTGCCGTCCTTATAATGTATTGACGGGTTTGGGCGAGTTTGTGGAAAAGAAACTTTAATCGCTCATCAGCTGTAGATATACGCTGGTTTTAAAATTATGGAAATGCATATGTCCAAACACATCCTCATTTTAGCTGGCGACGGCATCGGACCTGAAATTATTGCAGCAGCAGAACAGGTCCTTCACCGTGTGAATGAAAAGTTTAGTTTGGACTTGAGCTGGGAACAGGGACTGTTGGGCGGGGCCGCAATTGATGCACATGGTGAACCCTACCCTGAAGTTACCAGTCAGCAGGCAAAAAAGGCAGATGCGATTCTGCTTGGTGCTGTAGGTGGGCCTAAATGGGATACGATTGAACGTTCAATCCGTCCTGAGCGTGGTCTTCTTAAAATCCGTAGCGAGTTGAATCTGTTTGCTAATCTGCGTCCGGCAATTTTATATCCCCAGCTGGCAGATGCTTCAAGTTTAAAACCTGAGATTGTAGCTGGACTGGATATCCTGATCGTACGTGAGTTAACGGGTGGAATCTATTTTGGCCAGCCACGCGGAATCCGGGAACTGGAAAATGGTGAAAAGCAGGGTTATAACACCGATGTATACAGCGAATCTGAGATCAAGCGAATAGCTAAAGTCGCTTTTGAGATTGCTGGACTGCGTGGTGGAAAAGTCTGCTCGGTTGATAAAGCCAATGTACTTGAAGTCACTGAACTCTGGAAGCAAACAATAACTGCATTTCAGGCCGAGCAGTATCCAGAGGTCCAATTATCACATATGTATGTCGACAATGCAGCCATGCAGCTGGTACGTGCGCCAAAACAGTTTGATGTCATCGTAACCGGTAACCTGTTTGGGGATATTCTCTCTGATGAAGCTGCAATGCTGACCGGTTCGATTGGAATGCTGCCATCTGCCTCACTGGATGAACATGGTAAAGGTATGTATGAACCTTGTCATGGTTCAGCACCTGATATTGCCGGCCAGAATATTGCCAATCCGCTAGCCACTATTTTGTCGGTTGCCATGATGCTGCGCTATACTTTCCGTGAAGAAACTGCAGCTCAAGCGATTGAAGATGCAGTAGGCCAGGTATTAGACCAGGGCTTGCGTACTGCAGACATCATGTCACAAGGCATGCAGAAAATCGGAACTGCTGAAATGGGCCAGGCAGTAGTGCAGGCACTCGGCTAATTTAAAAAAGAAATAAAGAACGCAGCTTATGCTGCGTTTTTTATTTTAGTTATAGGATGAGCTAACAGGAACGGCCACGATATTGCACATCTTTGGCAATATTATTTTGAAGAATAAAACTGATCTGACAATACATATCAATTTCATAAGAGTTGGCACCTAAACTGGTAGGGGGGGCAATGACAGCTCCACCTGTGCCTACAGATTGCAGGCCAGACGGAATAGGTACAGCAAGGGGTCGCAAAATCGTATAGCTGAGCTGGTTTGTAGTCTGCACTGGTGAACCTTTAAGCTCATAGCCTAAAGCTGGCAGATTAATCTTGGCTTTAATCTGTTCAGCAGATTGCCCAATAAACTGTTCCAGATAAGTATCGAGATTTGGCTGTGCCTGATAGGTTGTGGTGCAGGCAGTCAATAAACCGGTAAAGCCCAGACCTAGGAAAACAAGTTTTAAACTGTTCATGATCTAACCTATAAATCAGAAAACAATATCAAGCTTAAGATTTTTAAAAACCATAAAGCGTTATAGAACAGTAAAACACGATAAAAGGCGGGATCAAATACAGGAATCTATAAAGAAATTCGGATAGGTAATTTATAAAATATAAAAACAGGTATAAAAAAAGCCACAAAATAGAGGTGGCTTTTTATATTTACTCAGACTTAGCGGGCACGATAAGTAATACGGCCTTTAGTTAAGTCATAAGGCGTCATTTCAACTTTAACGCTGTCGCCAGTCAAAATACGAATATAGTGCTTGCGCATTTTGCCAGAAATATGTGCAATCACTTCATGACCATTCTCTAAACGGACACGGAACATAGTATTAGGAAGCGTTTCGGTGACAACGCCTTCGAACTCAATGAGTTCCTCTTTATTGGCCATAGCCTACCTGATGATCAAATTGGAAAGGCGCAAATTATAGCCAATTTTTGTGTCAAACACAAGACACATCAGGCCTGTCGAGGTTCCAGCTGCTAGTAAATTAAGCGAAGTCATTTCATAAATATTTTCAACAAAAAATACCTGAATAGAGTTGTCAGTTCGGCCAATCACAGTTAATCTAAAATTAATGTTTTAAGTATAAATGAATAACATACAAGGAAGGGTATTGCGTGGGTCAGCTAACTGATGCATCGGTTGTGTTGCGATTTGGCTATCAAGCGATTCGTCGTGCGGGATTACCAACCGAAGAAATATTAACAAAAGCAGGCGTTGCACTGAATCAGGTTGAAATCAATGCACGTACACCTTTAAGCGCACAACATGCTTTCTGGACAGCAGCTGAAGAAGTCAGCAAAGACGCTGATATCGGGTTACATCTAGGTGAACATCTGCCGTTATATCGGGGCCAGGTAATTGAACATCTCTTTATTAGTAGTGATAATTTTGGCGAAGGCCTGAAACGGGCTTTGGCTTATCAGCGTCTGATCAGTGATGCTTTCCATGCCAAACTTATCATAGAAGAAGACAGCTGCTATTTAACAAACGGATCAGTAGCTTCTCCTGATAATCTGGTTAACCGCCATTTTTCTGAGTGTGCGATGTCAGGCGTGCTACGCTTCTTCAAATTTATTACCGAGGGGAATTTCACCCCGATCTTCATTGATTTTAATTTTAGTGAAGGCGCATCGCCAGATGAATACCTGAGGGTTTACGGTTGTCCAGTCAGTCTGGGCCAGAAAGAAACCCGCCTGTATTTTGAACCCTCTATTCTAGATTATCCCTTATGGCAGGCCGAGCCGGAATTATTACAGCTACATGAACAGCTGGCACTGGAAAAATTGCAGGAACTGGCGCGTTATGACCTGGTCGGAGAAGTGCGGCGTGCGATCGGCTCTACACTAGAAAGTGGTGAAACAACCTTGGAAACTGTAGCTGCCCAGTTGAATATCACGCCTCGACGCCTACGCACCCAACTGAGTGAAGCTAATACCAGTTTTCAGCAAATACTCTCTGATTACCGTTGCCGACTGGCAAAAAAGCTTCTTGCCAATACCAGTGAAAGTGTAGAACGCATTGTATATCTGACAGGCTTTTCTGAACCGAGTACCTTTTATCGGGCTTTTAAGCGCTGGACCAATGAAACGCCGGTAGAGTACCGAAAACGTAAACAGCGTTAAAAAAATGCCGGTCTGAGACCGGCATTTTCTATTCTGGCAAGTTAAGCCAATGTGGGCCAAGTGGTAATTGCGGTAATGCAAACTGCTCGGGATAATAAGCCTGAATAAAATACAGTCCATCTGCAGGGGCGGTCATTCCTGCAGCACGGCGGTCTTCTGCTGCAAAAATACTATCAATATGGCCAATGTCATACATGCCTTGTCCGACTTCTAGCAAACAACCTACAATATTTCTGACCATATGATGCAGAAAACCATTGGCCTGTATATCTAGGACCAGATAACGTCCGTGCTCGAACAGCTCGCAGTGAGTTACATCACGTATCGGCTGGTTAGACTGGCAGGCAGCAGCACGAAAGCTTTCAAAATTATGTACACCACGAAACTTTTTTGCAGCTTCCTTCATCTTTTCAATATCAAGCTGCTGATAAACATGAGTCACCTGTTTATGCAGTAAGGCAGGCCGATATGGGGCATTGTAAATGACATAACGATAGCGGCGGGCACAGGCCTTGAATCGGGCATGAAAATCTTCACCCATGGGTTGTAACCACTGTAGTGCAATATCTTTTGGTAACTGGCTGTTTGAACCCATCATCCAGCCACGTTCCGTGCGAATGGCATGGGTATCAAAGTGTGCAACCATATTAGTGGCATGTACACCAGCATCAGTACGCCCGGCACCATGCAGAATAATTTTTTCATCGGCAATTTTACTTAAAACCCGCTCCAGAGTTTCTTGCACACTCGGGACACCGGCCTGCTGAGTTTGCCAGCCCCGATAGCGAATGCCGCAAAACTCTATACCGACTGCATAACGTTGCATACTGTTCCTCTTTTAAGACTGCGTAGACCAGCCCTGATACCGTTGCTCGCAAGATGGATATTTTAAATAGATTTGCAGGGCTTTTGCATAAAGATCTGCATTGCTATATGTATTATTGACTAAAATATTGGCTTGTTTAACCCAGCTACTGACTGCATAGCGTTGATCCATGCTGCCAAAAGGAACCTGAGTAGCCAGAACAGGTAAGCAGCCCTTATGCTGAAATTTTTGCAAGCATTCGATAACAGCCTGGTTAACTGCCAGATTTCCTGTGCCAAAACCTTGTAGAATTAAAAAGTGTGGGGGTTCATCTTGTAATAAGCTTAAATTCTTGATGAGATGTTCTACAGGCTGGGGCTGAAGTTGCCAGCTGATCAGGTTAAAACTCTTCGCCTGTTCAATTATGTCATCCTGGACGGAAATCTCTTCCTTATAAACAGGGAAATCTTGGTCAGCCTCTATTCCTTTAAAAGCATCCAGCTCAGTAGTATGCATTTTCATGACAGACTGGGCATGAAAAACCTGCTGGTGAAATGCTAGATAGACTCCGGCTGGTTTGCGGGAAACCTGTTCCAAGGCAAAATATAGATTATCGACAGCATCTGTAAATACCCGGGGGGCATTGCCTTGGATATCAAGCAACGGATACTGACTACCGGTTAATATTACATGGCAAGACTGGCCTAAAAAACGTGCCAGCAATGCTGCAGCATAACTTAACGTATCTGTACCATGGATCACCACAAAGTAAGTGTAGCGTACTTTAAGCTGCTGTATATACTGTACAAGCAAAAGCCAGTCAGCAGCACTGCAAGCACTACTATCTTTAATTAAGGGTGCAGCAAGACAGTCGACCTGATACTTGGCAGGAAGAGTATTTTGCAGTTTAGGGAGAAATTCTGTTTCCGGCATGGGCGTCAATGGCTCACCTACACAGCCGAAAGTTCCTCCCATATAAAGTAAAGCAATCTTTTTCATCATAAAAAAAGGCAGTCATATGACTGCCCTATACTAAATTGAACACACTCAAGAAGCTATTTGATTGAGTATTTTTTTTGACTGTTCTTGCTGTTCAGGATTGAACTGGTCCTGATTCTGACTAAGCAGATGACGTGCAGACTCATAGGCGCCCAACTCGACATAGCGCTGCGCCAATTCCAGATCCAAATTAATGGCATTGATCTGTGCCAATTCGGGAAATGCCTGAACTAGGGGATCATTCTGGTGAATATCAGTTGTTGAAACTACAGCTGATGTCTCAGAAGCATGAACAGATGAAACTTGTGGCTCAGACAGGGCAGGTTCAGTCGAAATTTCAACGGGTTCAAGTTTGAAATCTAAACCGGATGCTGGAGCATGGGTTGCTGACGGAACCGTTTCAAAATCAAGAGTTACCGGTTTGACACTTTCAGGTTTCTCTTCCTCTTGAGGACTCAGATGAAGCTCACCAAAATTGAAGTCCAGCGCAAGTGGTACGGACTGGTTTTGACTTTGCTCCTGAGCAAGAGCTGTCTTGTCTGTAGATCGCTCTTCTTGACTCTCAAGTGGGAAAGAAAAATCAACAGTTCTATCTTGATCAAGGACAGTGGCTTGTGGCGGCTGTTCGGTTTCTGTTGGTTTAGTGTTGATTTCACCGAAATTAAACTCTAAGGGCGCAAGTTCAACTACAGCTTCTTTGGGTTGTACAGATGGGGCTGGTTCTGCCTGTAACTCATCAAATGAAGGCGTTAAAACGGGAATATTTACCGGAGCTTGCTGTACCAGAGCATCAAAATCAGCACTATTGTGTGCATGTGGCTGTGATAGAGTGACAGGAGCAGGGTCAGGAACATCTGTTGTTACAGCGAACTCGATCGCATCAGGTTGCTGTTGCTGATTATAAGCTTGATACTTCTGTTCTGCCTGTCTGGCAATTTCCTCTAATCCCAAAGAGTGAAGATGCTGAATCAGCTGATTTATGGCAAATTCATCTTTTTGGTCTAGATGAATTTTAAGTAATAATAAATATAATTCATGCTGAGTGTTATCACGGTTTAGTGCCTGATTAATCTGTGCTTCAGCAGAAAAGTAATTACGCTGTTCAATCAGATTCTCAATTTTACGATGAACATCAGCAGGAATAGGGGTGGACGTTTTTTGTTGAGTTGCTATCGGATCTTCTACAATGCGAGCCGCTTTACGCTTGTGAGTAGTTTTAACTGCTTTGGTTTTTGCAACTTTTTTAGACGCTTTTTTCCGTGAACTTCCTTTTGTTGCAGAACTGTCATCCTGCTGGGCCGCTTCACGTTTTTTAAGAAAAATTGCGATGACCAAGAGCAGGACAAATGGAATCACATACAACAACATAATTTAAACCCCTTAATACTGAACCATCATGGCAGCTAATTTCTGATTGAAATCTTTTTAACTGCGTCTTGACCTATTTTTTTGTCTGCTGTGCTTTGAGTTGCTGTTCGAGCTGCGCCAGCCGGGCATTTAATAATTGGATCTTATGATCCTTTTTCTGTAATGCCAGATCCAGCTGCGTTACGTTCTTCTGTAATTTAACGGTTTTTTCACGAGCTGTCATAACTTTTAATACTAAATCCGCACTGCTCATGGACTGGTCGTTATTTCTTTTAGCATTTCCTTGAGCTGTATTTTTTGTACTTTCAGCGACCAAGCTCATTTCTGCTTCATTTAGACGGTATTTTGTCTTAGGTGAATAAGAAGGAGAAACAGCTTTGGGACGAGATTTATTCTGTGTCATCACAGGTTGAGTGTTTAAATTTAAAACTGCACCACGACGTAACCGGTTCACATCTCCCTGAATAAATGCATGCTGATTCGCTTCCTTGATTTGCTGCATTACGTTTGTAACAGGCTGTTGGGTTTGGGCTGCAACCTGTGATGCAATGGTCCAGAGTGACTCATTATTTCGAACTACATAAGTATGGGGCTGTTCTACCGGAGCCCTGCTACTGGTAGTAGAAGTGATTGCTGGTTTTACAGCTAATTTCCGTTGTTGGGGTTCAGCAGTTTTCTTGGCGCTAGGTCCTGTTTTTGCTGTTAATGCAGACTGCGTAGTGGGGTTCGGTCTGGCAGAAGCTGTTGTGCTAGGCCTTGTATTAGGTGTAGCGGAAAGCTGCGTTTTATTTCTCAGTGCCTGCTCTTGTCTATGAAGTGTATCTTTTGGCTGTACGATAGAAGATGCAACCGAACTTGGCTGCTGAACGATAGAAATAGCCGAACCACTTAATGCAGGGGGACGGCTGTTATTGATTAACAATGGCCGGTCCTGCTTGCTAGGGAGCGGGCTACGGCTTTTCTGCTGGGTGACCTGATACGCCGTACTCTCTGGCAAATTCAGGGCAATATCTTTTTCAGTAACCATGACAGGCACAAGTGGTTTTTCATTAACCGAGGCTCGCAATGGCACTGTCTGGCTAGGTTTAAGTGTGGTTTTTATGTGCTGTAGCCGGGTAGCATTTCCTTCTTTAACCTTAACCACAATGTTCAGTTCGGAACTGGTGAGAGGGCGAGAAGAGGTAATCACGATGACACCAGCGCCCTGACCGTTACGACGGTTAAAAAAATTAAGATGACCCGGTGGCTGATGCTGAATTCCCAAGCCCGCCAGATCTTCTGGGCTGGCAAGGCTGACCTGCATGTTTTCATCTGTATCGGCTTGGCTGAAAGCCATTTCTGCATACAGAAGCTCTCCAGGTGCGGACTGCACTTGAATTGGTTCAATGATGATCGCAGAAGCTGTTTGCGATGTCATGATGGCTAGGACAGCAATTTTTAATTTCTTATAAACAGTCATCTTGATCTGGAGCTTGAAAACAATGCAAACACAAAAAGTATACATGATCTTGCCATAAAGGCAGTGGAAATTATTCAAACTACAATTACAAAAAACCGGCCATGGTCGACCGGTTCTATTTATTAAAATACTTAAAATTAATTAAACATTTTTATAGTCAATTAAAATGCGAAGCATACGACGCAAAGGTTCGGCAGCTCCCCAAAGTAACTGGTCACCTACAGTAAAAGCACCTAAATATTCTTTACCCATATTCAGTTTACGCAGTCGACCTACTGGCACAGATAAAGTACCTGTAACTGCTACTGGAGTCAGATCAGTCATTGAGGCTTCACGGGTATTTGGCACCACCTTGGCCCACTCGTTTAAAGAACGGATCATATCTTCAATTTCATCAAGAGGTACATCTTTTCTGAGCTTGATGGTGAGAGCCTGAGAGTGACAACGCATTGCGCCAATACGTACACAGTGCCCGTCAATAGGTACTATCTGTGAATTTCCCAGAATTTTATTGGTTTCGGCCTGACCTTTCCATTCTTCTTTCGACTGACCATTTTCAAGCTGCTTGTCGATGTATGGAATTAGTGAACCGGCCAGTGGCACACCGAAGTTGGCTGAAGGGAAACCTTCACCACGTTGCAAGTCTGCAATCTTGCGGTCAATATCTAGAATAGCTGACTTGGGATCATCGAGCAGATCTTTACTATTATTATATAAATATCCCATGCCGGTGATCAGTTCACGCATGTTCTGTGCACCTGCACCTGAAGCTGCCTGATAGGTCATGGCACTCATCCACTCCACCAGATTATGCTGGAACAGTGAACCTAGGCCCATCAGCATTAGGGAAACGGTACAGTTGCCACCTACAAATATTTTGGTGCCTTTAACCAGCGCATCCTTAATCACGTTGAGATTGACCGGGTCTAGGACAATAATGGCATCATCACTCATGCGCAGGGTCGAGGCCGCATCAATCCAGTAACCCTTCCAGCCTTCCGCTTTCAGTTTAGGAAAGACTTCAGAGGTATAGTCGCCACCCTGACAGGTAATAATGACATCCATCTGCTTCAGACTGCTAATGTCTGAAGCATCCATAAGTGCTGGGGCAGTTTTACCACCAAATACAGGTGCTTCACCACCTGCATTACTGGTAGAAAAATAGAATGGCTCAAAATGAGCAAAATCATTCTCTTCAACCATACGTTGCATAAGGACAGAACCAACCATCCCGCGCCAACCGACCAGACCTACTTTCATTGTCTCTTTGCCTCGGTGCGTTAAAAAATTAAAGGGGGTTTGAGTGTAACAAAAGTGTTTGCAACTTCAAGCACTACATAAATAATATTGTGAATAATTTTATAACTGTGCTACATAGAGCAGATAGTAGAACGCTAACTTGTTTGATTTATTCAAAAAATTATAAATTATTGGTGTGAATATGATCTGGATAGAAATTATGGCCGGTATGGTGATCTGGCTCAGCTTCTGGTCCTTGATCCCCCGTGACGAATGGTGGATTCGTGGTGCAGATTTTCCACGGCTACAGTTATTATCAGCAGGTATGGTCATACTTGTTTTAATGCTGGTTTGGGAGGCGGACTGGACTATATGGCGTGAAATCTGGATTGTTGGCCTGATTGCAGCGATTGCCTATCAGCTAAAAATGGTTTTGCCTTATACATTTGTCTGGAAAAAACAGGTCAAAAAGGTCAAACCAGAACAGCTGGATCCCGAACGGCAGATTTCACTGATCGTTTCGAACGTTCTGACCCCTAATACTCAATATCACCTATTGATTGAGCAGATTCAAAAATATCAGCCAGACATAGTACTTACCTTGGAAACTGATCAGACCTGGCAAAATGAACTATCAGGAATCGAAAAAGATTATCCCTTCCGGGTAGCTGTACCACTTGATAATTTATATGGCATGCATCTGTACAGCCGTTTAAAGCTTGAAGATACTGAAGTCAAATTTATTTTAAGTGATGAAATTCCTTCCATCCATACCACTGTACGTTTACGTTCAGGACAACCGGTACAGCTATTCTGTCTACATCCCAAACCGCCAAGTCCAACTGAGGCCAAAGATTCAACCTTGCGTGATGCTGAACTGCTGATTGTGGGTGATCAGATTAAAGACATGGACAAGAGCTGTATTGTAATGGGCGACCTAAATGATGTGGCTTGGTCACGTACAACACGCTTGTTTCAGCGTATTAGCGGTTTACTGGACCCGCGGGTAGGCCGGCATTTTGTAAATACCTTTCATGCCAATTATCCTTTATTTCGCTGGTCGTTAGACCATGTTTTTCATAGTACTGATTTTGCTTTGGTTGATATGCAGCGGCTAAGTCATGTCGGCTCTGACCACTTTCCAGTTTATATCGTTTTACAAAGTGGCCGCGTTTTTGAGCAGTCACAGCAAGAACTGGAGCAGAGTGCAGCCGATGAGCAGGAAGCGCAAGAAGCCATCGAACAGGGGGTTGCCAAAGCTGAACAGGAAGAAAAAAAATTAACAGATGAAATTGTAGAGCCTTATAAAGAACAAGTACCTACACCTACTTTCAAGCCATAGAAAAGTGTACGAAATTGCTTACATCGATTTAGGCGCCAAACGGCTAGCAGCAACACAAAGTATAGCTTACTCTAAGTCTATCAGCACAAGGAACTGGGAATGGAAAATCCCTTAAGGATAGTTAAATGCTGATGGTATACATCAAGGATAAGATGTTGGTAGGGAAAACCACTCTATAAGAATAAAGTAAGTTGAAAGCACAACCTCATGTACCCGAGTTTTGCAGGAAGCAGAACTCGGGTTTATGTTTTAGAGTATAGCTTGAAATCAAGTTTAAGCCATTTGAAATTTAAGCAACCGTATTAAAAATCTACTGGATAGATTAAATACTATTAATCTTTTAGTTTACAGTATTTCAATATTGCTGCTCTTTAGAATTGATCACCTGCTGATATAAATCCAGTGTCTGCTGACACATATCACTCAGGCTAAACAGGGTGACAGGTGAAACCTGCTGTGGCTGTTCAATATGCTGTTTAATGGTGCCAAGTAAATTATTCATATCTTCGGAGGGAATTAGTCCCTGCGGATAAAGTTCTGCCAGAATTTCAGCCACACCCCCGCGATTCCAGCCAATAACTGGTGTTCCAACTGATAAAGCTTCTAAAGCAGTACGACCAAAAGTTTCTGCCTGAGTTGAAAGTGACAACACTACATCTGAGAAAGCCAGCCATTCGCGGATATCGGAACGATGGCCGACAAACGTAATATCATCGCCCAGTCCTTTGTTTTGAATAGTGTTAGCCAGCTCTTCTAGATAGGCCTGTTTTTTCGGGTCGGCGCCGCCTACAACGACAGCGTGTAATTGTGGATAAAAGGGTTTAAGCGCAGCCATCACTTCAATGAGTACTTCATGACCTTTCAAGCGGGTAATCCGTCCGGGCAGACAGAGCAGAAATTTATGCTCAAGTTGAGGATAATCTACAAAAGCCTGATGAATCCACTGCGCTGATGGCTGATAGCCATGTGGAAAAGCTTTGGGATCGATACCCCGGTAAATCCGTACAATATCTTGAGGCGGGCAGTTTTTATAATGTTCAGTAATGTACTGCACCACGCTATCGGAAACTGCGATGACTTTCTCTGCCTGAGTCATGATCGCACTATAACGGTTAACTGAATAAAATCCGTGTACAGTACTGATCAGATGTGGACGTTGTGAAGCGGGTATGCCGCGTAGGGCAAAATGTATCAGCCAAGCCGGTACGCGCGAGCGTACATGAACAATATCTGGTTGATACTGCATAATTAATTTTCGAAGTGAGCGAATTTGCCATAAACTGGACAATGATTTCTTGTGAACAGGCAATGTTAAGTGAGTAGAACCCTCGGCTTCTAACTGGGCCACCAGCCGGCCACCATTGGACACGACCAGAGATTGATGACCTTGGCTGACCAGTGCCCGTGCAATTTCAAGTGTCCCGCGCTCTACACCGCCACTATTGAGCTCTGGAAGCAGTTGCATCACTTTCATATTTATTCTCTTGTTAAATAGGGGGCTCATTGCACTGTTGAATTACTATTTTCAATAGCTCAATAAATTTTGTCATAGCCTTCTGGACGGCTTTTAAAACGGCGATGAAACCACATGTACTGTGTAGGCGCAATCCGTAGCTGTTGCGCAATAATGGAATTTACCCGGGTTGCATCAGCTACTTCGTCTTCACTTGGAAACTGCTCAAGTGCGGGCTCAAGCAAGATACGGTACTTGGGATCCTTAATATCACCATAACGATAAAAATATAAGGGGATGGCAACTGCCCTGGAAATTTTCAATAAGCGCCGATGAGCAGTCACTGTAGCGGCAGGCACTCCGAAAAAAGGCGCCATTACACCCTGTTTTAATCCAAAATCCTGATCCGGACTATACCAGATCGCACGGCCATTTTTCAGGTGTCGAATGAGGCCGCGCATGTCATCATGATCAATCTGATGGGTATAGATGGTTGCCCGGCAGCGGTAAATCAGCATATCTAAAAGCGGATTATTTTGAGGGCGGTACACCACATCTGGACTGAAATATTGAGAGCAGATATAACCGCCAGCATCTAGCAAGGTGCTATGGGTACCAAGCAGTAATACACCTTGCTGTCGGGCTTGTGCCTGGTTTAAGTATTCAAGTCCTTCAATACTCACCCGGCCATTAAACCAGGTAGGGCTATACCAGGCATTCAAGGTTTCAAAAACCCCCAGCATCATGTCAATAAATACCTCACGGGCCTGCTGCTGAACTTGTTCCTCTGTCCACTCTGGAAAGCATACTTCAAGATTACGGACAGTAGTTTTTCGACGTGATTTTAGCCGTTCAAATGCTACATTGCCCAGAAATTTTGCCATACGGTGCTGGACTGCCCAAGGTAGTATTGCCAGTAACATCAGAAAGACAATCGCAAGCCAAATGCCCCAATACTGTGGTAACAAAAAAGACCACTGAAATTCACCTGGCGTATAGTGCTGCTTCTTGCTCATAAATCCTGACAATACTGTGCCTCAAAAGTGCCGACAGTTTAGCATGAACTGTTTTTGAAAAGAAAAACCGCTGTCCGTTACCTGAAACACTTAATTGGTAGCACTTCTTATCTGGTTACATACGTGTTTTACCGCTAAATATGAAAGAACAAAAATTCAAATAAAGAAGGAGACAGTACATGAAACAGTTTCGTCTGATTCATGGAGATATTACCGGAATTAGAATTGATGCCATAGTAAATGCAGCCAATAGTACCCTGCTGGGAGGTCATGGTGTAGATGGTGCCATTCATCAGGCTGGTGGGGCTGATATAATTGAAGAGTGCAGACAGATTAGGGCACGCCAAGGAAGCTGCACAGTCGGTGAAGCTGTAATGACAACTGGGGGCCGCTTGCCAGCCCAGTATGTGATTCATACTGTCGGGCCAATATGGGAAGAGGGAAAGGCAAATGAGCGTACACTACTCTCGCAGGCTTACCAAAACAGTTTTGCATTGGCTGAACAGCACTATCTGACTGGCATTGCCTATCCCAACATATCAACAGGTGTATATCGCTTTCCTAAGGTGGAAGCAGCTGCCATAGCTATTGATACTCTGATTCCACTATTAAAAAATTCGGAAACAGTACAGGAAGTTGCACTGGTATGTTTTGATCTGGAGAATTTTGAATTGTATGAAGAATTATTAAAGCAGCGGCTCCTGGAACAGCAGGAACTCAAATTGAAAATTGAAGCCTGAACCTGTATCTGGTAACAAGTTCAGGCTATTTGTTTAGCCGTTTTGCGACATTGCTTCAAGCTCAGTCCAGCGGTCCAGTTTTTCAAGCAAGAGCTCTTCAATTTCTGACAAACGCTGTGAAGCCTGTGTTGCTGCATCTGCATCTGTTACAAACCAGGAACCATCTGCCAGTTTTTCATTTAATTGAGCCTGTTCCGCTTCAAGCTGCTCAATTTCGGCAGGGAGCTGTTCCAGTTCCCGCTGATCCTTGTAACTCAGCTTTGCCTTTTTAGGCATGGTTACGGTCTCTGCTTTTGCTTGAGCTTTTTTTACATCCGCTTTTTGGTCTACTACTTTCTGGTCTGGCCGCTGCATCAGATAATCCTGATAGCCACCCACATATTCTTCAATGTGGCCTTTGCCATCAAAGACCCAAGTCGATGTTACGACATTATCCATAAAGGCACGGTCATGGCTGATCAGAAGCAGCGTACCTTTATATTCAGCCAGCATTTCCTCAAGCAGCTCCAATGTAACCATATCGAGGTCATTGGTTGGCTCGTCCATGACAATCAGGTTAGACGGTTTAAGCAGTAATTTAGCCAGCAATACGCGGTTCCGCTCTCCTCCTGATAGTGCTTTAACTGGTGTGCGGGCACGCTCTGGTGAAAACAGGAAGTCCTGCAGGTAACTGTAAATATGACGGCGCTGGCCATTTACATCGACGAAATCTGAGCCTTCGGATACATTCTCTGAAACTGATTTCTCCAGATCAAGCTGGTTACGTAGCTGATCGAAGTAAGCCACTTCTAGCTGGGTACCGACCTTGACTGTACCTTGATGTGGAATATCACCGAGTATTGCCTTGATCAGGGTGGTTTTGCCCACACCGTTGTCGCCGACCAGACCAATACGGTCGCCACGCAGTACAATCGCCGAGAAATCCTTAATTAACACCTGGTCATCATAAGAAACACTGAGATGCTCAATATCAAATACCAGTTTGCCAGACCGTTGAGCTTCCTGTACCCCCATATTGACTTTGCCCTGTTGGAAGCGGCGTGCCTTGGATTCTTCACGTAAAGTCTTTAATGCACGGACACGGCCTTCGTTACGGGTACGTCTGGCTTTAATACCCTGACGAATCCAGGCTTCTTCTTCAGCCAGTTTTTTCTCGAACAGGGCATTTTGTTTTTCTTCTGCTTCAAGCTGTTGGGCTTTCAGGTCCAGATAACGTGAATAATTTCCTTCAAAGCTGCGCAGGGTACCACGGTCAAGTTCAACAATACGGGTAGCCAGCCGGTCAACAAAAGAACGGTCATGTGAAATAAACAGTAAGGTCAGATTATTCTGATCCATAAGAAATTTTTCTAGCCATTCAATACTCTCGACATCCAGATGGTTGGTGGGTTCGTCAAGCAGCAGTACATCCGGCTGGGTAAGCAGTGCACGGGCCAAAAGAACCCGGCGCTTACGTCCACCTGACAGATCAGCCAGATCAGCATCCGGATCTAAGCCCATCTTGCTAAGAATATTATTGACCTTGTTTTCTAATGCCCAGCCATCAAGCTGATCCATTTTATGCTGTAGCAGGCCCATACGGTCACAGGCTTCCATATCACCAAGTACGCAGGCATCACTGGCTTCATGATAATCCTTGAGTACCTGGGCAGCTTCGCCTGCTCCGTCGGCTACAATGTCAGCAACCTTGCCCGAATCCATCGGTACATCTTGAGCCAGCATTGAAATTGTTACGCCATTTTGTATTGAAACTTCACCACGGTCAGGTAGCAGGCTTCCCTCGATCAGCTTAAGTAAAGTAGACTTACCTTCACCGTTACGGCCAATCAAACATACCCGTTCGCCACGTTCTAATGTAAAGTTCGCGCCATCGAGTAGGGCGGGTCCACCAAATGCAAGCTGGACATCCCTTAAAGTAATATAGGCCATAGTGTTTCCTGAAAAAATCCGTGAGGAGTATTAAATGACTAAACAAACATACCATAATAATCAGGCGACATTTTCCGCACCCATTGAAGATTTGCAAGTAAGAATTGCATTTCTGGATGATTTAGTTGAACAGCTCAATGAACAGGTCACCCGACAGAGTGTCGAGATTACCCATCTGAAGCAGCAAATGCAGCTACTTTATCAGCGTGTTGAAGCTGCTGATCTTTCAGAAGGGATTGCCCCGTTTGATCCTTCTACCAATATTCCTCCACACTATTAATCTGAAATTCATTTGACCTTGAACTGAAATACAGCTGTAATGCAGCGCGCTGTGTTACAACTGCTGAAATACCATGAATAAAGTCATACTCTTTGATCTTGAAAAAAATAAGCCGGCTGCCAGTCTGCTGCGTGAACTGCTTCAGCACTATTCAACTCTGTATCTGTTCAACTGCCAGAAACAGTTTGAATATGCACTGGTTGACCTGACAGAGCTGGCTGGCTGGATTCAGTCAGGCCGGATTGTGGTACTGGAAACTGCAGAAGCAGATTTTAAAGAGTTTGAATATGCGTTAGCCGTGGGGCAGTGTCTGGCTCTTCTGGAAGCTGAAGTGCATGTTGATGTTATTTCAGCAATGCCAGAAAGTGAGTTACTGGTGCAGCTGCTGGGCGCTTCGGCAGTCAGTTGCAGCCTGATAAAAATGGAAGCTTCCGCAAAACAGAAGTCAAGAACCGTAATTTACAGGTTGCCGAGCAGAGAAGCCTTTGAAAAAAAGCCTCAGCTGCAGCTCGTTAAAAAATATTGTGATCTGTTAGGGAAAATGCAGGGTAAACCGGCAACTATACAGGGCTTAAAACATTCAATTATCAGTAGTTTGAATATATTCGCTGAAACAGCACAGCAGCTGGTGGGGCTATTGATCAATCTGAAAATTGTCAGGTCACAGGATGGACACGTGTCATATCGAAAAAGAATACTGGCACACTGGCTGAACTTAAAGCTTGAAGAGTATATGCAGGCGGAAGTGCACACGATGCCTTTACCTTCACAGCCTTCTGTTGAAACTTTTGATATCCACACTACTGAAATTTCAACAAATTCATCTGCATCACTCGAAGCTGCTTTAAAACAGCAGCGCCATACGGAAGACCTGTATTCAGAATTTGCCCGTATTGATCCGCTGCAATGGCAGATTATACGTCAGCTGGATCAGGCGGGACATAAAAAACCTGACAATATCTATGCCTTGCGTGATTTGTTAAAAAGCATTTTTCCAGAGGAAAATATCCAGCTGCTACTGAAGGAAATGCTTGAAAAAGGCTATATTTATTGGGATGGATATAAAATGCATTATAGTCCGGAAATTCTACTGCATTAATACCTTGAATGTTAAAACTTTTGGGCTAGAACTAAGTTTAAATCAGTATTGAAACAATAGATTTAGATGAAGAGAAGGCATTTTAAACTGTTAGGCCGCCTAAAACAGAAGCTAATTTGAACAGCTGGAAATCTGGTACTAAATGCTTTTTATATTGAAAAACACAAATTTATACAGAAATCATATGTTTTCTTCATTTATAGTCCCGAACAGCTCCAGCATTAATTTATTCAGTAAACTTGCGTTTTATATTGGCCTTGTGCAACTCTAATAAAGGAATAAAAAGGTTGAACTATGGAAAACGTTGGAATTTGGGTCGCAATCGTCATTATTGTTTTTGTGTTTGGATCTATTGTCGGGTTAAGAGTTAGCCCGCGAGAAAAAGCACTCGGCCTGATGCGAGAAAAAGCCCGTAAGATTGGCCTGCATCCGCGACTGGTTGCAGCCCCTGCCTGGACTAAAATTCCGATGGCTACAGAAAACCGTGCCAGTATGGTGGCTTATTACAGCATCCTGATTCCAGATGCCCGTCTGCCTTTAATGCGGGCGCGTGTTGTTGACCAGAAACTTAAAGTCATCGAGGGAGATCAAAGCTTGGATGATTCTCCCATTGCATTAAAAGGGATTTATGCTATTGATATGCAGGCAAACTGTGTTGGAATTTACTGGGATGAAGAAACTGATCTCAGGGCTACACAGTTAGAAGATATCAAAGCTTATCTGCATGCTTTGGCTGCTCACTAATCTCTTAATTTATCTACAGGAATAACAGTTAATTATGGCGAATGCTCCTCGATCCACATCCAAAAGCACCTCAGCAAGTTCGTCAAGTGCTGCCAACAAGCGTGCCTTAGTGATTGTGGAGTCGCCTGCAAAAGCGAAAACCATCAACAAGTATCTGGGTTCGCAGTACATTGTTAAATCTTCTGTTGGCCATGTGCGTGACCTGCCTACCGGTGGTTCAGCCAAAAATACCGACAAAAAACCGGCTGTCCGGACCAAACTGACCGAAGCCGACAAGGCTAAAAAGGCCCAGCAGGCTCTGATCAACCGTATGGGGGTTGACCCTGAACACGGCTGGGAAGCGCATTATGAAGTGCTACCAGGTAAAGAAAATGTAGTTTCTGAGTTAAAGAAGCTGGCATCACAAGTTGATGAAATCTATCTCGCAACGGATTTGGACCGAGAAGGTGAGGCAATTGCCTGGCACTTGAAAGAAGTAATTGGTGGTGATGAATCGCGCTACCAGCGTGTAGTGTTTAATGAGATTACTAAAAATGCCATTCAGGAAGCATTTAAGCAGCCCGGTCGCCTGGATACCAATAAGGTTCATGCCCAGCAGGCACGCCGCTTCCTCGACCGTGTTGTAGGTTTCATGATCTCGCCTTTGCTATGGGAAAAAATTGCCCGTGGCCTGTCGGCGGGCCGGGTACAGTCTGTTGCAGTCAAACTGGTGGTTGAGCGTGAACGGGAGATCCGTGCCTTTATTCCTGAAGAATACTGGCAGGTATTTGCTGATACCCTGTCTAAAAAAGACCAGATTCGTCTGGAAGCCGTAAAACAGGCGGGTAAAACCTTAAAACTAAAAAATAAGGCCCAGACTGATACGCTGCTTGAAGTACTGAAAAAGTCCGAGTTTACCGTAGCGCAGCGTGAAGACAAGCCGACCAAGGTTAATCCGAGTGCGCCTTATATTACCTCTACCCTGCAACAAGCAGCGAGCACACGTCTCGGATTTTCAGTCAAGAAAACCATGATGTTGGCCCAGCGCTTATATGAAGGCGGCTTCATTACTTATATGCGTACGGACTCAACCTTCCTGAGTGATGACGCGATTAAAATGGTACGTAACCATATTGAAAGTGAATATGGTGATAAATATTTACCGGCAAAACCGAACCGCTATGGCAGTAAAGCCGGGGCACAAGAAGCTCATGAAGCAATACGTCCATCGAGTGTAGAGCTTAAAGGTGACCAGCTTGCAGGTGTAGAGCGTGATGCCCAGCGTCTATATGACCTGATCTGGCGTCAGTTTGTAGCCTGCCAGATGACACCAGCCGAATATTTATCATCTACTCTTACGGTCACGGCTTCTGATGTCGAGTTGAAAGCCAAAGGCCGAATTCTGGTTTTTGATGGCTTTACTAAAATTCGTGGTGCAAACAAATCTGATGATGATGTACTGCTTCCTGCTGTGAAAGTGGGTGAAGTGCTTAAACTGGAGAAACTTGACCCTAGTCAGCATTTTACCAAACCACCCGCCCGTTTTACTGAGGCTTCTCTGGTAAAAGAACTGGAGAAACGCGGAATTGGCCGTCCTTCGACTTATGCTGCGATTATTTCAACAATTCAGGATCGTGGTTATGTCAAACTGGAAAACCGCCGTCTGTATGCAGAAAAAATGGGTGAGATTGTTACTGATCGCTTAGATGAAAGTTTCAATAACCTGATGAACTATGCTTTTACTGCTGACCTTGAAGGACAGCTAGATAAAGTCGCGACAGGCGAACGCAACTGGAAGGAACTACTGGACAGTTTCTATGGTGACTTTAAGCAGCGGCTGAATAATGCACAGGGTGATCAGGGGATGCGTCGTAATCAGCCGGTTGAAGTGCCTGACGTACATTGTCCGGAATGTGATCGTCCAATGCAGATCCGCACCGGAACCACCGGTGTATTCTTGGGCTGCTCAGGTTATAACCTTCCCCCTAAAGAACGCTGTAAGGGTACATTGAATCTTGTACCAGTTGAGTCACTGGCCGCACTATCTGATGATGATGGAGCAGAAACAGCCGATTTGATGTCGAAAAAACGCTGTCTGATCTGTGGAACTGCTATGGACAGCTATGTGATCGATGGTGGTCGTAAACTGCACATCTGTGGCAATAATCCGGATTGTGACGGTTATGAAGTTGAAGAAGGTGAGTTCAAGATTAAGGGTTATGATGGCCCAACAATTCCATGTGATAAATGTGATGGTGAAATGCAGCTTAAGACTGGACGTTTCGGTCCATACTTTGCCTGCAATAACTGTGACAACACCCGTAAAGTTTTGAAAAACGGGCAGCCTGCGCCACCGCGTGTTGATCCGATCAAGATGGAGCATCTGCGCTCCACCAAGCATGATGACTATTTTGTCCTACGCGATGGGGCAGCCGGTCTGTTCTTGGCAGCCAGTAAGTTTCCAAAAATCCGTGAAACCCGGGCACCTAAAGTTGCCGAGCTGCGTACAGTAGCCGGACAGCTGGATCCGAAATATCAGTTTCTATTACAGGCACCTGATACTGACCCTGAAGGTAACCCGACAGTGGTAAAATTCAGCCGTAAAAACCAACAGCAGTATATCGGCTCTGAAACACCAGAAGGTAAACAGACCAAATGGAGTTTAGTCTTCCAAAATGGTAAATGGACCGAAGCCTGATATCTAACTAAAAAGATGCCGGTTTCGACTGGCATTTTTTATGACTAAACAAAAGAAAATAATAGAATCTCTAAGAAATTGATGGGGAAGCACAGCAGTGTGGAAAAGTATTCGGATTGTAGTTTTATTGCTGATCTTGCTGGTGGTTGCCATAAATGCCTGGCGTGACCAGAACCAGAACTGGGACCGCCCGGTGACTGTTTTATTACATCCTATTAATGCTGACCAGCGTAGTTCAACACAGCAGTATATTGATCAGCTCACAATCGATCAGTTTAAAGATATACAGAAGTATCTCAGCAATGCTGCCGCTCCGTACCGGATACAACCAGTTTATTTTTATTTTCAGTTGGGCCGGCCTCTACAACAGCTTCCACCTAAAGTTCCTGAACAGGCGGGTTTAATCGATGTCATATTGTGGAGTTTAAAATTCCGCTTTTATGCTTGGAAAAATTCGATGAGCCAAGAAGGCTCCCCCAGTGTAACGCTCTATCTGAACTTCTATGATCCTCAATTTAACCGGATACTAAAACATTCTACAGCACTTGAAAAAGGCCGGATCGGCTCAGTCAATCTGTTTGCTTCGAGTAAGCAGGCACAACAGAATCAGATTGTGCTAGCGCATGAGTTGCTCCATGCATTTGGAGCATCCGATAAATATGATCTCAATACTGGTTTACCTTTATATCCGCAAGGTTATGCTGATCCTCATCTTCAACCTTTATATCCGCAAAAGCGTGCCGAGATTATGACTGGCCATATTCCGCTTTCAGCCGATAAAAGCAGAATGGCAGAAAACCTCCAGCAAACGATGGTTAGTCGACAAACAGCTACAGAAATTGGCTGGCTAAAATAAACTGGGGATAAAAACCAACTTATCCACAATGCATGAAACCGGTATAAAAACTATTTATACAGACAAGTGATGACTTGTTACTTACAGTAGTTAAAGACTTAATAACTAGAAGAGTAATGAAAATGAAAACTGTAGGCAATGATCTCATCCGGCATCAATTACATGAAAATCGTAAATGGTATTTAGGTATTGGTATCCTTCTGGTGCTATTCGGAATATTACTATTAGCCTCCTTGCCTTTCGCAACGTTGTCCGTAATATTTTTGTTCGGTATCTTGATGATGATAGGCGGTATCTTGCACTTTGTTGCTGCCTTTAAAATTTTTAGAGGCGGTTCACGCTGGCTGTGGGCACTGTTTGGAATTCTTTATCTGGTAGCCGGTTACTATGCTTTTAGTACACCAGTTAAAACAGCAATTGTCCTGACCAATATTTTGGCTATTTTTCTGATCATTGCCGGCGTAATTCGAAGTGTAAATGCTTTTATATTAAAACCCTTAATAGGCTGGGGCTGGATCCTGCTTTCCGGGCTGCTGACTCTGGCTACCGGTATTATCATTTTGATGTCGCCCGATGCGCCGTTTTGGGTGTTAGGCTTGTTTCTGGCTGTCGATATCCTTTTTCAGGGAGTTAACTATTTAACACTGGCAGCTGCGATTAAGCGTATTCCAAAAAGTTCGGCAGATGTTTAAAACAAGAAAGAGACATAAGCCTCTTTCTGTTCATTGAAAGTTTAAATTTATCCACAAAAAGAAAACTTTATGGCACCTACCTTTGTACTTGCTCCTGATTCTTTTAAAGAAAGTATGACTGCACTACAAGCCTGTCATGCCATGCAAAACGGACTCAGTAAAATATTTCCTGAAGCTGTGTTTATAAAAGTTCCTATGGCAGATGGCGGAGAGGGTACATTAGATACACTGATTGCCGCTGCTCAGGGACAGCAAGTTAAATGTCAGGTCACGGGTCCTCTACCTGCCCAGAAAGTTGAAAGCTATTTTGGTCTTATCGATGCTGGCCAGACTGCTGTGATTGAAATGGCTAAAGCCAATGGTATTCATCTGCTTACTCCGGCAGAACGTAACCCGATTTTAACCACAACCTATGGTACTGGTGAGATGATTCGTCTGGCACTGGAATTAGGTGTATCCAGAATTATTATTGGGCTCGGTGGGAGTGTTACTAATGATGCCGGAGCAGGTATGGCGCAGGCACTAGGTGTACATTTTTATGATAATAATGGCCATGAAGTATCTTTAGGGGGTAGGGAACTTGATCGGGTAAAAACAATCGACTGGTCTCGACTGGACCCACGCTTGAAGTCTACAGAAATTATTATTGCCAGTGATGTCAATAACCCGTTAACTGGAGCGCAGGGAGCTTCTTATATTTTTGGTCCGCAAAAGGGTGCTACGCCTGATATGGTTTTACAACTAGATC
The DNA here is from genome assembly GCF_006757745.1 of Acinetobacter radioresistens DSM 6976 = NBRC 102413 = CIP 103788. Lineage (NCBI taxonomy): Bacteria > Pseudomonadati > Pseudomonadota > Gammaproteobacteria > Moraxellales > Moraxellaceae > Acinetobacter > Acinetobacter radioresistens. The sequence goes on from NZ_AP019740.1 coordinate 427,494, forward strand.
ATAACCTCAGCCATTTTGCAGATATTGTAGAACAGCAGTTAAACCTGAGAAAACGCGAAGTTCCTGGCGCAGGTGCGGCAGGGGGGCTTGGATTTGGCTTGTTAGTTTTTACGGGTGCCCGGATTCAGTCAGGTGTTGAACTGGTTATACAGGAAACCCAGCTGGAAAAATATATTGCCCGGGCTGACTATATTTTTACTGGTGAAGGGAGACTGGATGAACAGTCCTGTTTTGGTAAAACTCCGGTGGGAGTCGCTCGTCTGGCTCGACAGTATGGTAAACCTGTGATCGCCTGTGCGGGGAGTATTGGCCCACAAGCTGACACTCTGTATGAAGAAGGTTTTACTGCAATTTTCGGAATTCTGGACCAGTGCAGCGATATTATCGCAGCTTGCCAAAATGGAGCCATTAATTTGGAGCGTACTTGCGAAAATATCGGTCGTATTTTAAAACTGGCTGAAAAGCAGGGTAGATGAGCCTGCCTTTCTATATTGGCTCTGCTAAACTGGTGCTTCAAGTGCGGATGAACAGATAGCATGAGTTTAAGTACCCTGATTGATGAGTTAAATCTAGAACAGAAACAGGCGGCTACCACCACTGCCCAGAATTGTCTGGTCCTGGCGGGTGCCGGGTGTGGCAAAACCAAAACAATTGTAGCCCGGGCTGCTTACTTGATTGATCAGGGTATACCCGCTGACCAGATTCAGATCTTGACCTTTACCCGTCGTGCTGCGAGTGAAATTGTCACTCGGGTAGAGCAGCACCTCGGAGCAAAAGCCCGGGGTCTGCGTGCCTCAACATTCCATACCTTTTGTATGTACCTGCTGCGCCGTAATTCTCAGGCATTTGGACTGGGCCAGTTCAGTATTATTGACCGTGATGACCAGATACTGATGTTCCGGCTGTTACGTGGCAAAGATAAAGAGAGTGTATTGCCCAAGGCAGCACAGCTTTGTGATATTTATTCATATGCCCGTAATACCCGGAACAAACTGAGTGAAGCAATTGCACAGCAATGGCCAGATGCTTTGGAACATAAGGCACAGATCGCTGAACTCATGCAAGCTTATGAACAGCGAAAGCGTGAGCGTAATTTTCTGGACTATGATGATATTCTGGCAATTGTAGCGGTGCACTTACAACATTCAGAAGCACTGGTTAACTGGGTAACCCGACTGTGTTCAGTTCTGCTGGTTGATGAAATGCAGGATACTAATCCGCTGCAATGGGCTTTACTACAGCCCTTGGTGGGTAAAATCAAACTATTCTGTGTGGGTGATGACGCACAGTCGATTTATGGCTTTCGGGGGGCTGATTTTGAGAATATCCATCATTTTAAAGAACATGTGCCTGATGCCGAGGTATTAAATCTGGATTTTAATTACCGCTCTACTCAGGAGATTTTGGATTTATCTAACTGGCTGCTTGATAAAAGTCCACTTCATTACGATAAACATCTGATTGCCGCTCGAGGCCGCGGAATAAAACCACAATTGCACCTGTTCAGTAATGAATTTGAAGAGGCTAACTGGATCGCTCAAGATCTGATCAAGCGTCAATACACAGGCGCCCAGTGGTATGAGCATATGATTTTGGTACGTTCTTCTTTTACTGCACGGCATTTGGAAGCGGCATTAATCAATGCCAATATCCCCTATAAATTTGTGGGTGGGGTAAAACTGCTTGAATCTGCGCATGTAAAAGATATGCTGAGCATGCTGCGGGTGGTAGCTAATCCACAGGATGATATTGCCTGGATGCGTTTTCTGACGCTCTGGAATGGTGTAGGAGATGTAGGTGCCAGCAAGCTCGCTCATGAACTGATTCAGTTGTCTGATATTGATATGCGTTGTGAGCGGCTGGAACAGCATGGCCGGGTAGAACTTAAAGCAATACTGATGATGAAACAGCTAGATGTTTTACAACATGAAGTCGAGGTTTGTATCAGTCTTGCTGTAGAAGCACTCTCTGAACAGCTAGAAGATAATTACAAAAACAAAGAATGGTCCAGACGTCTGAAAGACTTTGATCTGGTCAAGCAATTAGCCCGTAAACATAACAGCCTGGCCGGTTTTCTTGAAGAATATGTACTGGAGCCTATTTCGGTGTCAGAAGTGGAGCGTAGCACTGATCAGGATCTGGTTACCCTGATTACTATCCATTCTGCCAAGGGAGCAGAGCAAAAAGTCTGTTACGTTCCTCATGTTTCACCAAGTCAGTATCCACATGCTCGTGCACAGGGTGATTTTGACCAAGTAGAAGAAGAGCGCCGTGTTCTGTATGTAGCATTGACCCGGGCGCAGGATGAGCTGATTCTGACCAAGCAGGAATTCAGTAGCTGGGCACAAGATAAATATGATGAACAGGGCCGTATCATTGAAAGTTATTTTTTAAATGACTTGCCTGAATCACTGGTCGATGTGCAGATCCATCAACCGTCATCGCGCAGTTTTGTGCAAAAACGCTGGAATAATTCAGCTGCAATAAATTTAGGTTTTGGTATAGATCTCGATTAAACTAGTCAGATTGTGCTAATGCACTCGAAAAGTAGAATAGGCATATACTTTTTGATGTTACATACCTGCCGCTGGAAAAGGTAATTTATGAAAATTTTAGTACGCAACCTGGAACGTACCGTCACTGAAGCTGAACTGCTAGAGCTGTTTAAGGCCTATGGTACGGTTGACTCCTGCCAGCTAGTACTTGATGCACAAACTGGCAAGTCTAAAGGCTTTGCCTTTGTTGAAATGCCACATGGGCGTGAAGCTGTAAAAGCAATCAAGGGTCTCAATACCTTGCGACTGCATGGTCATGGTATTCGCGTAAAAGCTGCGGAAGACAAGCCTAAGGCTTAAATAAAGATGGAGCAGATAATGCTCCTTTTTTATACTTGGAATAATTGGAGTAAATCTGATATACCCTATATTGTGGAAGAATACTCTCTGGCTGAGATGGATAGCGATCAATAAAATATTACTATAGAGCAATGTAGTCATATCATTCAAAAGAAAAAATCTATCCAGGTTATGTTACTCATCCATAATTCTTATTGTGAATCCCGGCTAATTCTGTTTATCTTAATCTTGTAAGTAAAAACAAAATTTAGGAAGACTTTTCATGTCCCGTGTTGCCCGCTTTCATGCTGACCGTACTAACCAGAAACTCTATTTTGCACGTCTGGCTTGCCAGCAGGCAGAGCAGATTGAGCATGTACAGCAGGCACAGGCTTATCGTGAGGCTGCTGTGTTTCATCTGCATGGTTCATTACTGGCATTTTTACAGGAACTGGCCCGTTATTACCGCTTAAATGATTCACAGCCTACCTTAAAGTCAATTGAGGAACAGATGGCAGATAAAGGACAGGTTTCGCCTGAAGTGGTCGTTATGCAGCAACTGGCCAAACATGGCTTTATTGCCGAGCTTAAGCGGGCTTATCGCTTATGCCAGTATGCACCTGAACCTAATGCTCCTGTACCTGAAGAAGAGACCTCATCCAATCTGATTATTAAAGTCACCCAAGGCCCACAAAGCTGGTTGCCAGATGTTAAAATTCTGCGGGAATGGCACCGTGAACTGACCCAGCTGATTGATGGTTTTCGTAATGAAATGGTTGAGTTCTAAAAGGGTCTATTGGATAGACTTGAAATTTGATTGACCCGCTCTTATATAAATATTTCGAGATGCAAAGTATCAATGCTTTGCCACCATGTCGGAGCATGGAGGAGTTATGTCTATACAACAGTTGAAAAAATTATTTGGTAATCAGGAAGCAGTATTGGAACTGGTACAGCTCGAAGGTGGTGAATTGGCATTGCGCAATGCAGGTTCAGAAAAAGAACCCTTGGTTAAAATCCAGTTTAATGATGAAGTTAAAGCCTTGCTTGGTGATGAAACTGCTGTAGTAGCACAGCATATGATACAGGCCGCATTATTTGGTTTGCTTGAAAAACAGGTTAATCAGTGGCAGGCTCAGGTTATTGATGAAAAACCAAAATACCTGAGCTAGTAAGCACTGGAAACTTAGAATTTATACTAAAAAAGCGTACATCAAAGTACGCTTTTTTAAACATTTTAACTAGTGTGTCGGGGCTGTATGGTGCGCAATTTCGATCTGGTTCAAGATATGATTACTCATATTTTTAGCCATTTCTTCTTTGGCAAAGAATACCTCGCCAATATTTTCTGCCCGGATAACTTCAGCCTCTTCCTTACTTTCCGCACAGATCAGTACCTGAATCTGTGGATTTAGCTGTTTGGCAATATCGATAATACGATGCACATTTACAATGTCCATGGGCGACAATACTAACAGTCGTGCATGCATAATATGGGCCTGTATCAATACACCAGGCTCAGTTGCAACGCCACTGACCGCAGCAATACCCCGCTCACGTAATTTCTCTACTATTTCGCGGTTTTCTTCAGCAATAACAACTTTGATATTCTCTTGCATTAAAGTGCGAGTGATGCGACGGCCAACTTCCCCATGCCCAACAATTACCACCTGGTCGCGCAGATAATCCTGAGATACTTCATCCGGTAGCATCGCAAGCGGGTCACCGCTACGCTCCAGTAGCCGGGCTAAATGAGATCGTTCACGAATCCAGCGCTGTGCTGGTTCAATGGCAGAGAAAATAAATGAGTTCAGGCTAATCGAAATGAGGGCCCCTGCCAAAATCAGATTCTGGCCTTCCAGGCTAAGCAGACCTAAAGATAAGCCTAATGTGGCCAGGATAAAAGAGAATTCACCAATTTGTGCCAGTGAGGCACCGACAGTCAGGGCTGTATTAATCGGATAACGGAAGAACAGGACCAGTGCCATCGCTGCCAGTGTCTTGCCGATCATAATAATGGCGACTACACCTAAAATGTGAACAGGTTCTTCGACTAGAATCCGAGGGTCGAATAACATGCCAACTGAAACGAAAAACAGTACCGAAAAAATTTCACGCAGTGGTAAGGTTTCCTCTTCAGCACGATGACTAAAATCTGATTCCTTGACTACCATACCGGCAAAGAAAGCTCCCAGTGCCATCGATACGCCGAAAACCGCATATGAGCCATAAGCAATTGAAACTGCCGCAGCAACCACAGTTAAAGTAAAAAGTTCACGAGAACCCAGACGTGCGACAAACTGCATAATCATTGGGACTAGGCGTTTTCCAATAATCAGCATAAAAGCAATAAAACCGGTCACTTTAAGTAAAGTCAGACCTAAAGTAAGCCAGATATTTTCATCGCCACTACCATCAGATAGTGGTGTTCCGCCTAAAAGCACTGCAGTAGCAGGAAGCAGCACCAATACCAGTACCATAACCAGATCTTCAACCAGTAGCCAGCCTACAGCAATTTTGCCGTTGACTGATTCGAGCAGGCCACGGTCACCCAGTGCTTTAAGTAAAACGACTGTACTGGCACAGGAAAGACTTAAACCAAAGACCAGAGCTGAGCCGAAACTCCAGCCCCATAACATGCTAATACCGATTCCCAGCAGTGTTGCTACTGTAATCTGTAAAATTGCGCCTGGCACAGCAATTCGCCTAACCTGAAGCAGGTCATTAAGCGAGAAATGCATGCCCACACCAAACATTAGAAACATTACACCAAGTTCGGCTAACTGGTTGGCCAGTTGAATATCACCCACCATACCTGGGGTGTTGGGGCTAATAATGATACCGGCAATAAGATAGCCAATCAGGGGAGGAAGGCGTAGACGGGCAGCAATATAGCCAAAGATCAGAGCAATACCAAAACCGACTGCCAGTAAAATAATGAGATCTACGTCATGAGGCACTACCTACTCCTTAAAGATGGAGGTGAAAAGAAAATAATAAAAATAAAGCACAAAAGATGCCAAAATCTATTGATATAAAAAGTGTAGCAAGTCAAGCAAAAAAAATGCAAAAAAAAACGACCTCTAGGGAGATCGTTTCTTGGCGCTTCATCAAGATTACTTGATTTTAGCTTCTTTGAAAATCACGTGTTGACGGATTTTTGGGTCAAACTTTTTGATTTCCATTTTTTCAGGCATTGTACGTTTGTTTTTAGTCGTGGTATAGAAATAACCAGTACCAGCAGACGAAACTAGGCGAATTTTGTCACGCATTGCAATGACTCCTTAGATCTTTTGGCCTTGAGCACGAAGATCAGCTACAACCTTTTCAATGCCCAATTTGTCGATAATACGCATACCTTTAGTGGTCAGACGAAGACGTACAAAACGCTTTTCGCTTTCTAACCAGAAACGGTGGTGGTGCAGGTTCGGCTCGAACCGGCGCTTGGTTTTGTTGTTGGCGTGTGAGACGTTGTTACCAACGACTGGACGCTTGCCGGTAACTTGGCAAACCTTAGACATGGTGGAACTCCATTGATTTAGCCAGCAGCAAATGTGTGGCCAGTCATAAAATAAACGGATGAATTCATTCAAGGGGCGTTTTATACCAAAAATCCGATTAAAAGACAAGCGAATTCGGTTAAAACACAGCATGATCTGGTGTGATAGATCATGCCTTGATCATTTAACGCAACAGTGTTTTTGAAATCAATTTGTAGAGCGGCTTGTTAAATGGTGGCAGAATAAATTTTAAGCTATAGAGCTTGGAATTTGACATCATTGAACGTTCATGCGACAAACTGAAGAAGCCTTCCGGTCCATGATATTTACCCATACCGGAGGCCCCGATCCCACCAAAAGGCAAGTCATCCTGAGCAACGTGAGTTAATACGGTATTCATACCAAAATGTCCGGAATGCGTACGCTGTGCGATATAATCAGCGCGTGCTGAATCATAGTCGAAATAGTATAACGCAAGTGGGCGTGGACGTTGATTAATAAACTCAATCACTTCATCAATCTGATCATATTCCATGATGGGTAGTACCGGCCCAAAAATTTCATTCTGCATGATTTGCATAAAACTGGTGACCCCAGTCACTAGGGTCGGTGCAATTTTATAGACATCTTCCAGCAGTTCATTTTTTGGATTAATTTCCACAATCTGCGCACCCTGTTCACGCGCATCATCTAAATAACTCTGTACCCGGCGGTATTGCTTGTCATTTACGATGGAGGTGTAATCTTGATTATTACGTAAATGAGGATACATAGTCGTGGCAATCGTACGGAATTCTGCTATAAATTCCTCTGTCTTACCTTTGGGTAGAAACATGTAGTCTGGTGCAACACAGGTCTGTCCAGCATTCCAGAGTTTGCCCACAGCGATCCGCTGTGCCAGATCTTTCATATTCATGGAAGGGTGTACTACCACTGGTGACTTGCCGCCCAGTTCTAAAATGACTGGTACCAGATTTTCAGCTGCTGCTGCCATTACAGTTTTACCTACTGCGGTTGAGCCAGTAAAAATAATCTTGTCAAAAGGCAGATGGCTAAAGGCATCTGAAATAGGGCCGCCTCCATTGACTACTGCGACCAGATCTTGCGGAAAAGCTTCTGCCAGAGCTCGTTCCAGAATCTGGCCAAAATTTGAAGACGCGCTGGAAATCTTGATCATGGCATGGTTGCCTGCTGCCAATGCGCAGATTAATGGGCCTATGGATAAAAGTAGGGGATAGTTCCAAGGCGCAATAATGCCGATCACGCCCATAGGCTGATATTGTACCCATGCCTTGGCAGGCTGATGAATCATGGCAACATGACGTTTAGATGGTTTCATCCACTGGCTTAAATGCTTGCTATAATATTTAATATGTTCAAGACAGGTCAGCAGCTCGCCAATTTTAGTTTCACCAATTGAACGGTTGTAATAATCATGATTGATTGCGTCTGCAAACTGGTCCTGATATTTTACCAGTACGCGTCTTAAACGGGACAGGCGGTCAATACGTTCTTTGGCCGAAGGTACCTGATGACGCTGATACGCCAATCTCTGATGTTCAAGCAAGTCTTGCATATGCTGAATATCAGGTGAATGTGGAGTCATTTGAGTTGTTTTTGTTTGACTATTCATGACACGCTACCATTAAATAAAATCTAATATTTAATTTTTTAGAGTAAATGCTCTAAATAGTCAAGTCACTTTATGTGTTAGTCCACTAACTTTTTGAAATAGATGGTTATTAAGAATGTCCCACTCCAAGACCATGAAAACTAAAGACCGGATTTTGCAGATCAGTTTGCAACTCTTTAATGAGCGTGGAGAGCGTTCTGTAACCACCAACCATATTGCAGCCGAATTGGGAATCAGTCCAGGTAACCTGTATTACCATTTTCGCAACAAGCAGGAAATTATTAAGGAACTGATGGAACAATACCAGAAAGAGACACTCGACATGCTGTCTCTGCCAGATGACCGTCAGTTGAATGCCAATGACAAGATTCGTTATTTTCAGGTTCTTAGCAGCCAGTTATGGGAATACCGCTTTTTGCATCGGGATGTTTATCATCTGGTCGAAAACAATGATGACTTTAGAAAGATGTATCCACGCTTTGCCGGCCAGGTCATGCAGCAGGGCCAGAGAATTTATCAGGCTTTTGTCGATGCAGGGCTAATGAAAATGACTGCTTCAGAAATTGAGGCACTCATTATTAACCTGTGGATTGTGTTGACCAACTGGACCAATTTCCTGTATATGTCTGGCCACATCAGTGACAGCAACCATCTTGAAGAAAAATGGGTATGGCAGGCGCTGCGCCAGATGGTCTTTCTGGAAGGGCCATACCTCATGGGAGAAAGTCGTGAGACTTATGAGCGTCTGCTTGAAACCTTCGGCTCTTCAGAACTGTTTGCCAGCCTGTCTTCAGCAAAATAGCATACAGCTTTTTTCATAACTATTCTGCCCGCCGTAAAAACGCGCTAGAATATGCGGCTTGTTTTTAATTTGACTTATAAGCGATATCAACCGACATGAACATGACCACTGCCAATACAGCACGACTCCTGATTACTTGTGAAGACAAGCCGGGCATTGTGCAGGCTGTATCGAGCTTTTTGTATCATCAGGGAGCAAATATTACCGCACTTGATCAATATGCAACTGAAGCGCAGGGCGGTCGATATTTCATGCGTGTTGAATTTGAACTTGAACATTTGCAGACCCGTAAGGAAACACTGATCCAGACCTTTGCTGTGAATGTAGCCCAGCGTTATGACATGCACTGGCGTCTGGCTTTTGTCAGTGATGTGAAAAAAGTGGGTATCTTAGTCTCTAAAGTCGACCATGCCTTGCTCGAGCTGCTATGGCGTCATGCCCGCGGAGCTCTGCCATGTGAAATTACCAAGGTGGTATCTAATCATGAGACTCTGCGTTCAGCAGTAGAGAACTTTGGTATTCCATTTGAAGTGGTGCCCGTCAATAAAGAAAACAAGCGTGAAGCTTATGCGAAGATTGATGAATTGATGCAGGGCAATGATCTGTTGGTACTGGCACGTTATATGCAGATCCTGGACGAAGAGTTTGTCAGCAAATGGGAGATGAAAATTATTAATATTCATCACTCGTTCCTGCCAGCATTTGTAGGAGCTAATCCATATCAGCAAGCTTATGACAAAGGTGTAAAACTGATTGGGGCTACAGCACATTATGTCACTGCTGATCTGGATCAGGGTCCGATAATTGAGCAGGATGTAGAACGGGTGAGCCATGACTTTACAGTAGAGCAGTTGCGTGAGCTTGGTCAGGATGTAGAGCGCCACGTACTGGCGCGAGCAGTGAGATGGCACCTTGAAGACCGTATTATTGTAGATGGCAACAAGACCGTTGTTTTTCAGTAAAACTAATTAAAGTCTGACTAAAAAAAGGCATATCTAGGGATATGCCTTTTTTTATTGCTGAATTAGAAAGTTGGTTAAAATAAATTAAATAACGGTTGCAAATGAAAACACTTCTCATTTATTATTGCGATACTTTCATTGTGCTAACCGATGAGCTTTATCTTCTTCTCCTGTTGTATTGAAGTAAAGCAATCTATTAGGTAACAGATTCTTATGAGTCATTCCTCCGTGTCCAGTATGCCCCCTTCTAACCCGATGAAAAAGAAAATTGTCGCAGCTTTAGCTGTGGTAATGGTCGGGCATATCGGTGTGCTTTGGGGTGTGAGCCATCTTAAAACTGCTGATCTTAAACCGATTGAAAAAGAACCTTTACAGGTCCGGTTTGTCAAGATCCAGCAGCCACCTGAACCTTTACCACCTAAACCAAAGGTTGAGCCAAAAAAAGCTGAACCTGCCAAGCCAAAAGAGGTTAAAGAAGTAAAAGTAGTTGAAAAACCTTTACCTCCGCCACCGAAAAAGGTTGAGAAGGTTCAGCAGGTGAAAAAAGCTGAAGCACCTAAACCTGTTGCGAAACCGGTAGAAATACCGCCAGTGCCTTCACCTGTAGCTACCACAACAGCTTCAGAAACTAAAATAGCTAAACCGGCATCCGCACCCGCTGCGCCACCTGCACCTGCTGCTGCACCACCGGCTCCGCCTTCGCCACCGTCTCCAAAAACTGTTTCAATTGGTGGAGCAGGAGTACAGTGGAGCCGTTCACCAAAACCGTCTTATAGTAATAAAGACTTGCAGGGTGAAACCCGGGTAATTGTGGTGCATATCGAGGCAGATGAAAAAGGTTCTATTATTAAAGAGCGGACCCGTATTACCAAATCAAGTGGGATTAGTGCACTCGATGAAAAGATTTTACGCGCAGTGCGTAGTGCAAAATTCAAACCGTATAAAGAAAATGGTGTAGCTTATCCGATCCGGGCCGAGCAGCCATTTGAATTAACATTGAATCCTAACGGCTAACATTTTCAGGAGTTCGAGTATGAACTTTTCAGTTTATTGGCAACATGCGGATGCAGTCAGCAAAACACTGTATTTCGTGCTCTTGGCAATGTCGATTGCGACATGGACCATCTTTATTTTACGTCTGATGGGTACCCGCCAACTTAAACAGCAAGCTTATGCTCAACTCTCGCAGGCTTTGGCTAAACTTAAAACCAAACTGGCACCACTCGGTTTTGAGCAGCGTAAAGCAGTCGCTGAACAGGCTCTACTGCGCCAGATTTCTGCAGAGAAAGCTTCTGCAGAAAAAGGTGTGGCAGTCTTGGGGACTATTGCTTCTATTGCACCATTTGTTGGCTTGTTCGGTACAGTATGGGGAATCTTTCATGCCCTGGTGGCCGTAGGTAAGAGTGGCCAGGCCGGTCTTGCTCAGGTTGCAACACCAGTAGGTGAGGCCTTGATCATGACAGGACTTGGTTTGGCCGTAGCGATTCCTGCAGTACTGGCTTATAACATTGCAGTACGTTTCAATCGTGGACTTGCTCATGACCTGCAAGATCAGGCACATAGCTTGCTGATTGATACTATGTTACAGCAGGACAGTAATGTATCTAAAACAGAAGTAAATAATGCTGCACAGCAGCAATATGCTGGAGGTCAGGCTTAATGGCTTTTCAATTGGGTGAAGATAACGATGCTGGCATGAATGAGATGAATCTCATTCCGCTCATCGATATTATGCTGGTTTTGATGATCATCTTTCTGGTGACAGCGACCGTTGCCAACCCATCAATTCCATTAAATCTGCCACAAACTACAGCAGAAATTATCGATCCGCCGCCTGAGGCGATTACAATCAGTATCAATGCCCAGAATCAGGTGGCATGGAATGATCAGATGATCAGTCTTCAAGAGCTTGAAACCCGGTTTGCAGAAGCCGGACAGGCTGAACGTAAACCCACAGTTCAGCTAAGAGCAGATAAAGACTCACGGTATGACACTGTAGCGCAGGTAATGTCTCGTGCGAGCGAAGCCGGGCTCAGCGATATTGCTTTCGTTAGTGATAATTAAAATAAAAACGTTAAAAAAGCGGCCAGTATAGCCGCTTTTTTTATAGATGTTTTTTATTCAGATTTGAGTAAATCCTGGAATTTATTTCTCAACTTTAACAGTTTTGGAGGAATCATAAAGTTACAGTAGCCTTGGGAAGGGTTTTTGGCAAAAAAATTCTGATGATACTCTTCAGCCTCATAAAAAGTAGGTACCGGACTCAGTTCTGTCACAATATCTAAACCCTCAGCTTTGAGCGCATTAATCATCTGCTGTGCCTGTTGCTGCTGTTCTTCATCAAAATAATAAATCACTGAGCGGTACTGTGTGCCAATGTCATTGCCTTGACGGTTTAACGTAGTTGGGTCATGAGTGGCAAAAAATACTTCAAGTAGCTGCTGATAGCTGATCTGCTGTTCATCAAACTCTACCAGAATGACTTCGGCATGATGTGTCTGTCCGCTACATACAGCTTCATAATCCGGATTCTCAGTATGACCGCCTGCATAGCCACTGACGACTTTTTCTACACCTTTGAGTTGCAGAAAAACTGCTTCAACACACCAGAAACAGCCGCCTCCAAATAATGCCTGTTGCATAGTCTTATCCTGTTGAATAGATTTCCTCCACTATAATAAATTTTCATAGAGCTACAATAGAGCTTGTGTGCAACAGACGTAAAAAAGCCCGTCTAAACGGGCAAATCAATCTATTCAATTCTTAGCGTAGTCGGGCTGGACTGCTAAGCTGCATTACTACATTGCCATGACGGTCGAGTAACTTTAAGGTTTTATGATAGACCTGATAAGCGCTTACTTTAGCGAGAGCCTCGTTATAAGCTGCAGCAACCTGCTGGTTACTCGGATTTAAACAAGCCATACGGGTGGATGCCATCTGGCCAAAAACCAGTCCTTTATTGGTAAGCTGATAGCTACCCATAATCCGGTTGCAGCCATCAGTGCCGCTAAAACGTTGTGTGGCTGATTCAAGCATCAGGCTTGGGAGAGTCTGGACAGCTTGGCTAGTTTTAACAATCTCGGTATTGCCGATATATGTTACGGTCCAGTTGCGATCCAATAATTGTGCTTGAACAACGTCGACAGTAGTATTGCCTTGATCAGGCATATTCGTACATGCAGTAAATAGAACCGAACTGCCTATCACGCTCGCCATTAAAATCTGTTTAAACATTTTAGCGTTCTCATCATTTATTATGTTATTGACATTAAAGTAAAAACATAACGCAAAATTTAGCTTCAATATGTAGCTTTAGGTGTATTTTCTAAATAAAATGAGTAAAGTCTCACTTTTTAAGGCTGAGGTGAGGGTAAACCCTGACGCATCAGTTGAGAGAACTGTTGAATCTTTTCAGGATTCTGACTGATCTGTTCAGTGCGCGGGTTAATATGTGCATGCTGATACCATTCCTGAATGCTCCATTGATGATCTAGAGCATACAGATCATACAAATACTCTGGTAAATAGCCCGAAGCCAGCAGCCGATAATCTTTGGGTAACTGATACGGGTTAATTGCCTGAACCATATCAAAAATGATGGTAGTACAATTACTGGTCAGAGTGTTATACCACTGCGGTTCTGCCCGCAGTTCATCTGCCGTCTTTAAATATTCTAAAAAAAGAGCCTTACGTTCCGAGGCACTCATCCTGATGGGAAAAAAATATACCTGTTGATGACGAATATTACTACGAGTATAGATAATATCCTGCTCATCCGAGGCCACCAAGCTCAGTTCGTACTGTCTAAAAAAACCGCCAATCGCTGAAAACTCTTCATTTCTTTCTTTACGAATTTCAATAGAAAAGGTAAGGGGCTCCTGATTGGCAAAATCAAAACTGACCAGGGTATGAGCAATTTGTGGACCCATCCAGTAAGAGGTGATGATATTAATTCCGGTAATCTGGTTTAAATCAAAATGCCGGGTTTCCCAGCGCTCATGGACTTTACCGTCTGCTTCCCAAGCAAAGTTACGGACATTATGTAAGGTTACTTGATCACCCTGACGCTCGTATTCAAGAAGTCGGGAAACTTCCGGGTTCCAGTCGCGGTCTTGCCGGGCATCCAGTCCTATATACCAAGACAGGGCACCCATAAAACACAAAATATAGATGATACTGTTTATACGGCGGCTAAAAAAATGCTGGCTGGCATAAATACCAAGCACACTAAGTGCAAAAGCGATCCAGCTTCCGATCAGAATCCGGGTAACCAGCCAGCTAACAGGTTCCTGAACCCAGAGTGCCAGACATAACCAGATAGATGAAAGAATAACAAACAAGCTAAAGATAAAATGCAGTAACCCTTTGCCTAAAGCAATAAAAAAAATCACGTTTTCCAATATTGTGCATAAGTGATCAAGTCAGTCTGAGTCCCTTCTATTTCTGATAGGTTGCAAACTCAAACTCAATTCCGCTTTTGTCATCTTTTTGTGGTGTACTTTGAATCCTTTTAAAAAATTCAGGAATTTCAGGATAATAAGCTTCACCCTGCACATTTAGTTTAACATGAGTAAGCTCCAGACGGTCAGCTATCTCCAGCGTCTGTCTAAAGATTTCTCCACCCCCAATGATGAATAAACTCTCAGGTTTTTCACTGGTTTTCACATCAGTGATGGCCTGTTCTAGAGCATCCTCGATGCTATGTGCAACCTTGGTACCTTCAAACGACCAGTCTGGATCACGGGTAATTACCCAGTTGACCCGTTTAGGTAGAGCACGTCCCATGGATTCCAGGGTCTTGCGGCCCATGATTACTACACCGCCCTGAGTAATCTCTTTAAAATGCTTGAGGTCAGCTGGAATGTGCCAAGGCAGATCATTATTTTTGCCAATACAGCGCTGCTGGTCCATCGCAACTACATGTACAACTTCTAAGCCTTGAAAACTCATACAGCCACCGGTGCCTTGATTGCAGGATGCGAGTGATAATTTATAATGTCAATATCTTCAAATTTAAAGTCAAAAATACTTTTTACTTCTGGATTCAGTTTTAACTGACACAGTTCTAGCGGATCACGGCCCAGCTGTAATCTGGCTTGCTCAAAATGGTTGGCATACAGGTGTGTATCACCCCCGGTCCAGACAAAATCACCAACTTGAAGGTCACAGACTTGAGCAATCATATGAGTGAGCAGGGCATAACTCGCAATATTGAAGGGTACACCCAGGAATACATCGGCACTGCGCTGGTAAAGCTGGCAAGACAATTTGCCATTTTGTACAAAAAACTGAAACAGGGTATGGCAAGGTGGCAATGCAACCTGGCTGGCTTCTTTAGGATTCCAGCCAGAAACGATGAGCCGGCGTGAATTCGGATTGGTTCTGATCTCATTAATTAGCCAGGAAATCTGGTCAAACCCGTTTTGCTGATAACTGCCATCTTCATTCTGGGTCGCACCAAAGTTACGCCATTGATGTCCATAGACTGGTCCCAGTTCTCCGGCAGGACGCCCAAAGCGGGCAGTTTGTTCAGCTGTTGCCCATTCATCCCAGATTGTTACTTTGTTATCCTGTAAATATTTCACATTGGTATCGCCTTTTAAAAACCATAACAGTTCAACGACGATAGAGCGAAAATGGACCTTTTTTGTGGTTAAAAGTGGAAAGCCTTTAGAGAGGTCAAAGCGCATCTGATGACCAAATACAGAACGAGTACCTGTTCCGGTACGATCACCTTTATCACCACCATGTTCAAGGATATGTTGTAAAAGGTCTAGATATTGGCGCATGGTTCTCTCACTAGGAAGGGCCTAAGAAAATCGAAGGGCTTAAGAAGATCAGAGATAAGTATCAGCTGACCGTACATATTAGCTTTTTTTAGCCTGACTGAAAACCGCTACATTAAAAGACGAGGTTCATCATGGTTTTATTTTCCAACCACGTTCCTGAATATCAACAGAACCGGATATAAAAATAATTACTGAGTAAGTTACTTTTAATAATATTTTTTTACAGAACCTGACTGAATGAAAGGTATAAGACCTCTATGAGTATCAAGTTATTCAATGTTATAAGTTTTTAATTATAAAAAATTCATCATAATCATTGAGCTCGCTGTGTTCTTTTTAAAGTAATACAGCTATATCTGGGAGTTTTATGACCACCCTGAATATCATATTGACCAAGTTTGAGCAGGATTCTTCTCATCTTTCAGACAGTTTGATCACGACATTTAAGCAACTTTGCAATTTGAGTAGCGAAATTCCTCATCCTGCAAGCGGCCAGACGTATGAACGCTGGAAAGTTCTGGCAAAAGTCGCGGCAACTAACCTGAATCTGGTGAAATGGTTTGAATCCCATCTGGATGCTTTGAGTATTTTGCATGAGCTTGGTTACAGCAAGGTGCCTGCGGGAGTCTATGCTGTCTGGGCTGCAGAGGGTGGCATACAACCACTTTATTACCAAAATGGGCAATGTTCAGGTAATAAGTACTGGTGTTCGGGTGCGGGGCTGGTCGATTATGGACTCATGACCTATCGGGATACACAGAATAATTCACAGCTGTTAATTGTTGACATGCACCAGCCAGATATTTGCATCGACCATAGTGGATGGAATGCTATAGGAATGGCTTATACCCAGACTGCAAAAATCAGTTTTAATAAAGTTGTTGCACAAACGGTAGGGCAGCCCGGACAATATCTAGACCGATCAGGATTCTGGCATGGTGCTGCTGGTGTGGCAGCTTGCTGGTATGGTGCGGCTACCCGTCTGGCCCATACATTACAACAGGCCTGTCAGGAGAAACCCAATACTTTTCGGCTAATGTATCTAGGTGAAGTAAATAGTGCGTTAGCTACCACCCGTGAATATTTCAAATATGTAGCAGCACAAATTGATCAGCATCCTACGCAAAGTCACGAGCTGATTATTCGGATGTTGCGTATTCAGACTGAGCAGACTGCACAAAAGGTTCTGGACTTGGTTGGTAAGGCATTGGGAGCACGACCTTTCTGTGAAAATACCATGTTTGCCCAAATGGCAGCAGATTTACCGGTTTTTTTAAGGCAAAGCCATGCGGCTTTTGATCTGGAACAGATTGGTGAGCGTTCGGTTATGGAGGACACTGCATGGATGTTATAAATAGTCCGGTAGGAGACCGCCTGATTTATGGAAATGGCACGACCAAACGGGCTTGGCAGCAATGGAGCGGGTTACAGTCATTACAGACGCTTGTCCCTGAGCAAGCCTTTCCGGCAGGGCAACGTATACTGATTATAGCGCCGCATCCAGACGATGAAATTTTAGGATGTGCTGGCCTGATACAGCAGCTTAGTACACTGGAACGTGAAATTCTGCTGGTGGCTGTGACTAATGGTACACAAAGCCATCCGGACTCACAGCTTTATACACCACAGCAGCTGGATCAGCTGCGGCCTCAAGAGAGCCTGAATGCGCTTAAAGTATTAGGCGTGCAGAATCGGGTAAACCGGATTGCACTGCAGCTGACAGATGGTGAAGTGACTGCTGAGCAGCAAAAGTTGTATGCTGCTCTAAAAGAGCTGGTCAGACCTGATGATATTCTGGTGTGTACATTTGCAAAGGATGGTCATCCTGATCATGAAGCAACTGGTCAAACTGTACAGCGGCTGGCAGATCAACAGCAGCTTAGCTGTTATCAAGTCCTGATCTGGTCATGGCACTGGGCCAGGCCACAGGACAACCGTATTCCCTGGAAATCTGCCTGCAAGCTGGAACTGACAGCCGCACAGCTCAGGCTCAAGAAACAGGCGATTCAGTGCTTTAAAAGCCAGCTTGAAACAGACCCAAGTACCGGACAGGCACCTATTTTATCTTCACATACGGTAGAGCGAATCTTGATGCCCTGCGAGGTTTATATACATGCCTGAACAGGATTACTTTGATACACTCTATCATTATAATGATGACCCATGGGGTTATACCCAGCGCTGGTATGAACAGCGCAAACGGCAGATTTGTCTGGCCTTGCTACCCCGGCAAAGGTACGGACGCATATTGGAACTTGGCTGTGCCAATGGGGTTTTTAGTCAAGAGCTGGCCAGCCGCTGTGACGAACTGCTTGGTTTGGATGCAAACAGCAAAGCAGTCGAGTTGGCCCGGCAGCGCTTAAAAGGACAGCTACATATTGATATACAGCAGAAACGGATTCCCCAGCAGTGTCCTGAAGAAAAATTTGATCTCATCGTGATTAGCGAGATTGCTTACTATTTAAATGAGAATGAACTGTTACAGCTGATTGAATGGGTACAACGGAGTTTAAATGACACCGGTACTTTGCTGTGCTGTCACTGGCGTTACCCAATTGACGGGTTTAGTTTAAACGGGAATTTAGTCCATCAGCTGTTAAAGCAGCACCTGAAACTTTATCATTATCTTGGGTTAGATGATCCGGATTTTCTGGTCGACCTCTGGACTACAGAGTCTGGTAGCTTGGCACATCAGGAGGGACTAACATGATTGGCATTGTCATTCCTGCCCATAATGAGGAAGAGCATCTGTCTGACTGCCTGCTGGCCATTCAACAGGCTGTAGATGAACTGCCGGCTTCCGTTCAGGTAAGAGTTTTGGTGGTGCTAGATAGTTGTACCGATCAGTCTCTGAAACTGGTACAACGTGCAGGTATAAACTACTTGCAGTGTGCAGTGCGCTGTGTAGGCCATGCCCGTGATCTGGGTGTTCGCACTCTCATTGCTACAGGTGCCCGCTGGATTGCCTGCACTGATGCAGATTCGAAAGTAGACCGCTTCTGGCTTAAGCAGCAGCTATTGCATCAGCCTGCTGATGTAATCTGTGGCGTGGTTGAGGTAGATAGCTGGCAACATCTGTCGTCACTTACCCGGCAGCGCTATCTGCAGCATTATTGTGATGATATGGATCATCGACATATTCATGGCGCCAACTTGAGTTTTAGTGCCGAGGCCTATATCAAGTCTGGCGGGTTTGGAGCACTAACCTGTCATGAGGATGTAGGTCTGGTGAAAAGAATGTTAAACCTGCAATACAAGGTGATATGGAGTAACCGGGTAAGGGTCATGACCAGTAGCCGCTTAATAGCCCGTACACCTCAAGGTTTTTCGACTTTTCTAAAACAGCTTGAAACTACAGCTTATTGTCCTGAAACCTGAAATGCCTATAGTTCAAATATAAATCTAGCGTTTTGGTTGGAGAAAAATTTATTTAAAGCGTTTGGCGCGGTTTTCATAGATCGATACGATAAATAGTCCTAATGCAGTAAACCCTAGCACCTGTAATCCTAAAATCATTTTATGTTCATCAGGCAATACATAAAGCAAAATAAGAAAAACAGCCAAAGGTACGCTATAGAGCAAAATAGAAAGGCCATTTTTATAAATATTATCTTGTCTTATTTTAAGATTCAGCTGCCTGAGTAGATGTATTGATATGCCCAAACCAAGACTAAATCCTGTCAATACAGCCGACAACGCCTGCACAGTAGAACACAGGTAAATCATGGCACAGGTCATAATACAAACTATCAGCTTAACCTGACGGGTGCAGCGTGCCGAATACCAAAAATCAAGCATTACATACTCTCTTCTGGATTTTTGTTTTTATGTAGAAGGGATAAAGGCGAGAACAGACAAACGGCCAGTGCCATAAAACCAATTCCCTGTGCACCTGGCAGTAAAATTTCGCCCTCTTTCATATTCATAAAAATCAGGGCAAGCAATAATGCTATGGGAATCCAGGTTAACAGACGATAGAGCAAGCCAGCGGGCTGCCCGGCTGCAAAGTGCATTTTGCAGTAACGGCAGATTAAAAAAATGATACCTGTGCCCGAAAACATTAAAATAGCGTCTAATGCCAACGGCTGCATCCCATACAGCACAGCAGTAATTATTGCAATAGATACAAAGATCAGCAATTTACGTGTGATGGAAACTTTAGGATCAAACCAGAACTCAAGCATAGTCTTTTGAAATCAAGCAGAACAGCTCAGAACTTTAGCATAAAAAAGAGGAGCAATTGCTCCTCTATGTATCAGGTATTTTTCTGTGGACCCCAGTCATAAATTTTTCTGTGGTAGGCGTACCACATCATCCACAGACCAATCAGTATCATTGGCAGGGTCAGGAACTGGCCTTTACTCATCCAGCCAATAAAGAGCTGGCCATTGTCCGGTTCACGGAAGAACTCAACCACAAAGCGTGCAATACCATAACCGATCAGGAACAGCGCTGAAACTGCCATACGTGGACGTGGCTTGGAACTAAACCACCACAACACGATAAACAGAATCAGGCCTTCGCCTAAAGCTTGATAAAGCTGGGATGGGTGACGTACCAGATTATCTACATGCGGAAAAACCATTCCGAAGGGATAGTCTGGATTGATAACTGGACGACCCCAAAGCTCACCACCGATAAAGTTTCCGATGCGGCCAAACATCAAACCAGTGGGGACACATGGCGCAATAAAGTCCAGTGTCTGGAACCAGGTTTTCTGATATTTACGGCACCAGAGCAGCATTGCTAGCATAACCCCCAGAAAACCGCCATGGAAACTCATGCCCCCGGTCCAGACCTCGAATAACCAGAGCGGGTTGGCTAGGAACTGATCAAATCCGTAAAAGAACACATAACCCAGCCGTCCACCGATCACAACACCAAGTGCGCCGTAGAAAACCAGATCAGATACCATATCGGTGGTCCAGCCTACACGCTGTTTAACCCGGTAGCTGGCCAGTCCCCAAGCAAACAAGAAGGCCAATAAATACATCAGCCCATACCAGTGAACTTTTAAAGGACCCAGTGCCAGCGCGACTGGGTCAATACTCGGATAGGTCAGCATTACAGCTCCTTTATGTATTCGTTTTGCACAGATTCTAGCGGAATGTTCCTAAAAATGTTGTACATTCAATGTGTAAAGATCATGAGAGATGCCTATGTGTATTGTGGCTTTAGCCTGGCAAGTGTTAGATCGTATGCCATTATGCCTGATTTCTAACCGGGATGAGTTTTATCAGCGACCTACGCAAGTCTTGAATCACTGGGAGAACAGTCCGGTTATAGCTGGCAAAGATTTACAATCTGGTGGTACGTGGATGGGTATTACAGCATCTGGACGTTGGGCAGTGATCACCAATTTTCGTGATGGCACAGACCGGCAGCATTATCCGACCTCGCGTGGTCATTTAGTGCAGGCCTTTTTGGAATCTGAGCAGAAACCCATTCGCTTTGCTCAAATGCTTGAGAAACAACAGCAGGAATATGCTGGTTTTAACCTGGTGATAGGAGATCAAACGCAGGCAGTATATATGAGTAACCGAGGTGAGGCTCCTCAGGTGCTGGCCAGTGGCGTATACGTAATTTCTAACGGGCTCATGAGCGACTCCTGGCAAAAGACCTTGCATTTACGAAAGCGCTTTACCCAGGAATTTTTACCTATGCTCCAGCGTCCTGTTGCTGAGCACATACTGGAGTCAGCTGTCTGGGATATTTTAGAAGATGAGCGCAAGGTAGATCAGAATGCCCTGCCAGAGACGGGTATCAGTCAGGATATGGAACTGCTACTTTCTTCTACTTTTATTCAAAGCCCGATGTACGGAACCCGGTGTTCAAATTTTTTAAGGTTGTACCATCATGCATGGAATTGGCTGGAAAAGACTCAGCAAGGAGAGCAGAGCGGGCAGATTGTGCAGCAGCGGATTTCTCTGACTCAACAAAAATAAATATGCCGGTCAATAGGCCGGCATATTCATAAAAAGAGGATTAACCCGCAATTGCGCCGCCGTCTTTACGGGTAATTACGACAGTTGCCGAACGTGGGCGGGCTGTAGTGTTATTCCGGTCAGTTTGGGTTGCCGGCCAGTGACTTGCAGGAGTTACATAGCTGGCAGAGTCTTCGCCCGGATGCTGCACATTAATGAAAATAGCTTTGTAATCAGGGGTCATGGCAATCCCGGTAATTTCACACTGTTTTGGCCCTACCAGGAAACGGCGCAGGGTTGAGTCTGTTACTTTTGCACCCATTAATGTCTGCTGTCCGCTTGAAGTAGTTGCGGTAGTACCATCACCAATCTGACCTGGCAAAGCAGCAAGCATCATACAGTTTGTGACATCGGTATAAGCTCCATCATCTGTTTGAATCCAGAGCACACCACGCGGGTCAAACCACATTCCGTCTGGTGAAGACAGGTCATTGTTATCAGTCAGACCAGACAGGTTAATATTTGATGCCATAGAGGCTTCGGCACCAAACAGATAAATATCCCACTTGAAGGTTTCAGCTGTAGTTTTATCATCGGTTTCTTTAAAACGGATAATATGACCATTTACGTTGCCACTTTGAGTTTTTTTGTCTTTAAGGTCATCATAATTACGCGGGTTAGCTGCATCTGTCGGGTAACTGGTTCCCCGATTCGAGTTGTTGGTCAGGGTAACGTAGATTTCACCATTTACCGGATTAACGGTCGCCCATTCCGGACGGTCCATTTTTGTTGCGCCGACAGCATCCCCCGCTAAACGGGCAAATGTCACCACATCGGCTTGAGAGGTGAAGGGATAAGTACTGCTACTTTCATTCAGACCATTTTTACCATAGCTTAGTTCAATCCACTGGCCTGAACCATCACTGTTAAACTTGGCAACATACAGTTTTCCTGAGTTCATGTATTTATCGCCAGCAGTATAGCCGCGGTTTACATCTTTCGGGTCCCATACTGCACTCGAGACAAATTTATAGATGTATTCGCCTTTAGAGTCGTCACCCATATAAAATGCCAAAGGTTGGCCCGCTACTGCACGGCAGGCACTGTCTTCATGTGCAAAACGGCCTAAAGAAGTACGTTTAACCGGTCTCTGACCGCCATCAAACGGGTCAATCTCGACCATCCAGCCAAAAGTATTGGGTCCGTTACGATAGTCCTGAGTAGGCTGATCCGCTTTTACATCAGCATTCCAGCGGTCATATAGATCCTGTGACTCAACCTGTCCAATGACAGTTTCCCAAGCATAGCGTGAGCTTGCGCCCAAATAGACTGGTCGACCCTGATCATCAATATTTGGTATTAAATTACCATTTGAATCTTTTCTATAAACAATTTTGCCATCTTCACCCTTTTTAGGAGCGCCCTGCTCATCCAGCTCATAAAGATAAGGTTCGTCTTTTTTTAGTCCCAGACCATAACGTTTTAATGCGATTTTCTCGGCATTTGTACGTTGGTACTCGTCATGTCCTGAACGCTGGAAATAGCCAATAAAGTTTTCTTCGGTAGTTAAATAAGTACCCCAAGGTGTATAGCCATTGCCACAGTTGTTATGTGTACCACGTGTTTGACGTCCGGCAGGTGAAAAACGTGTAGCAAGCAGACTGGAACCTGCAGCAGCACCGGCAAAATCCATTTCTGTTGAGGCAGTAATACGGCGGTTAAAAACAGAGTTTTTAACAATTTCTACTTTTTGAGTTGCCGGGTCCTTTTTAATATGGACTACAGATACGCCGTGCGCATTGGTTTCACGAATAACTTCATCCTCAGGACGGCGTCCTTCAACCTTGGTTGGACCTTTAGGATGAAGGAAGGTCTGGTTGATGTATTCATGGTTCATTACCAGCAAACCTTGTGCTGAGACCGTATCATCAAAGCGGTCTGTAGCGCTGTTTAAACCAAAGAAATGCATACCATCATGGCAGTCACCAGAACGGAACTGGAAGCTTGGACCAGGTGGAATATCATTATCATTCCAGTCCCCAAGCATTGGATTAATTGGGTCTCCCAACGCATAGATTACAGTAGCTTGATAGCCTTCAGGTACAGTCACAATGTCATCCAGATTTTTAGCCACTGGAGTAAATGAAAGTTTGCTAGGCTTCTGGTTAGGGTCATTCGGAGTAACTGGTGCTGTTCCGCTATTACTATTGTCGTCATCATCATTACAGCCAGTCAGTGTAGAAGCCAGCGCCAAGGCAACTGCTCCACTTGCTGTCTTGGTAATGAGACTGCGGCGCGTCATGCGTTGCTCTAAAATGTCACGGAAATGGATATTAGATGAAGTATTATTATCAAGTTCTTGATCTTCATGATATGGCGTCAGCTGCGTCATGTTTTTTCCTAAATACAAGTAAGGTGTTGTTAAGTTGTAATTAAATTAGGTGATAAATATGACGGGACCTTGACGGTTAAGTGACATTCAGGTGAAGAAAATAAGACAGTATGATGAAAAAAGCAGACCGAAGTCTGCTGAAATAAAGTTGAAGATCTTAGACTGCTCTACGCCTTTCAATGAGTTTTCCAAAGAAAAGTCCAGCTTCGAAAAGTAGCCACATTGGAATAGCCAGCATAACCATGGAAATTGCATCTGGTGGAGTAACAAACATGGCGATAAAAAAACACCCGACAATGATAAAACGTCTTTTCTCGACCAGTTGTTGTGTAGATACAACCCCAATCAAAATCAGAAGCAAAGTAATAATCGGAATTTCAAAAGTCAGTCCAAATACCAGAAACAGTTTTAAACAGAAAGCTAGGTAACTATTAATGTCTGTCATCGGTGCCACTGTTTCAGGTGACACACTCATGAAGAAATGCAGAATTGAAGGCAGGGCAACAAAATAGGCAAATGCAATGCCGGCATAAAACAAGCTGATACTTCCTACCAATAAGGGCAGGGCTAAGGATTTTTCTTTTTCATATAGCGCCGGTTTTACAAATGTCCAGAGCTGATAAATGATAAAGGGCATGGCAATCATGAGGGCGATAAAGAAATTCAGCTTGAAGGGCGCCATGAACGTCGCGGTTACATCGGTCGCAATCATGGTTGACGAGCTGGGTAACTGGGCCCTTAGTGGTTCTGAAAGTAGCTGATAAGTCCGGTTTGCAAAAGGCAGCAGACAAAAAAATAGAGCAATTAGAATAGCAACAATTTTAAAAAGATGACGGCGCAAAATCATTAAGTGCCGGGTAATGGGCATCTCTTCAAGTTGGGTTTGTGACTGCTCATTTAATATTGGGCCTGGGAGCTGTGAAGGAGAAAGTTGACTCATACAGCCACCTTGAGTTCAGGATAAGAAGACTGTACAGGGCTTTCTGGCTGTTCAGTAATTTGGCAAAAGCAGGCCGGCCGTTCTGGTTGACGAGTCAGGACCAGAGACGGGGCTTGCTCAATAAAAAAGTACTGCGTGGATAAATTTTTATTATGAGTATTTGCATGTTCTTGTAGAGCGTTATCTGCAAAGTTTTTGTGTTGTTGTAGTTCATGCATCTGGGCTTGCATTTTCTGTTCCAGCTCTTGAATACGGGCCATTTCCTGCTGCATCTGCTCACGGAGTTCTGAAAGGCGCAATTCACGGTCCAGATCAGCCTGTACATTACTGACCATACGTTTGATCTTGCCATACCACCTGCCAGCAAAGCGTGCTGCCTCTGGTAACTTTTCCGGCCCAAGCACCAATAAAGCAATGATGCCAAAAGCCAGCAGCTCAGTCATACCAATATTGAGCATGAAAAATACCCTAGTGTTTTACGGTTGAATTTGTGTCAGCACTAACATTCTGGTGTTCAATAGTGCGCGGTTCCTGAAGGGCTACAGTTTGCTGCTCATCTTCGCGAATAGATTTTTTAAAGTCTTTAACTACACCACCTACATCTTTACCTAAATTTTTAAGTTTTGACGTGCCGAACAGCAAGATAACGACAATTGCAAAAATGACCACATGCCAAATAGATAGTCCAGCCATAGAAAATTCTCCTGTTTTAACTAGAAGATATCTCAACAGGTCTGTATGACAGCCTTGTGACTTATATATTGCAGTTTAAAGACAGCCTGCCATTTAGAGCATTTAATTAATGTTAGTGCTACCATAGCGCCACAACACCAGAGGAAAACCACGTGGCATTGCTTTTACCCCTCTTTGCATTTTTATGTGGTCTGGGACTGGCGACAACTGCATATGCCTCTGCATTAAAAACTATGCTCGCAACCCTGCTGGCACGAGTATTTATACCCGCTGTCATTATTTATAATATGGTGTTTTATCAGGCAGGCAGCCTTAGCCTGATGATATTTAGTTTTATTGTCGCGGTAATTCTATTTTATTTTTTCTGGCTCATTTCTCAAGACAAGCTCCAGTCTTTATGTTTTAGCTATGTAAATATGGCTTGGCTCGGTTTTCCTTTTGCGATTGCTTTATTTGGGCCTGAAATCAGTGCACCAATGGTAGCTTTATATATTGGCGGTTCAATTTTTGGCAACATCTGGGCAGTGACTGCGGTCAGTTCGGAGCAGCAGTCCTGGAAGAGTATTTTGCAAAAAGTGCTTCAATCACCACCAGTAATTGCCCTGACTATTGCTATATTGTGCCGCTTATTCGGTTTTCAGTATATGCCTGAGCATAAATGGATTGATATGCTTTACGGTCTGGCCAAAATCGGTATGAGCTTTGCGGGGATGTGCGTGCTAGGCATGTGGCTGCGCCGGACGAAAGTTCAGCTAGACGATATAACTTATAGTTTAAAACTGGCTGTACTTAAACTGTGCTGTGGACTGGTTTTATGTAGTCTGACTTATTTTTTTATTTCTATTCCACATATCGGGCAGTATATAGGAGTCATGTTTCTACTGTTCTGTTTGCCGCCGGCGGCAAATATTGTGGCGCTAGAAACTCATTATCAGGGTACTGGAATCTCTGCCAAGTATATTGCTTCAGGTACTATGGTGAGCTGCGCAATTATTCTGATTTATGGTCTGCTACTACACATCGTTTAAAGTTCCTTTCTTAAAGAAAAGGAACTTTTCACCCTTTAAAACGAATTTAAACTGTGGCTTATTGATGATTCTGCAAACTTCGTTGAAATAGCTGCATGGCCTGCCCGCGATGACTGATTTTATTTTTCTCTTCTTTTGGCAGCTCGGCACTGGACAGGCCAAGTTCTGGTAACCAGAACAGGGGATCATAACCAAAGCCATGTTCACCACGTGGTTTTTCCAGAATCTCTCCTTGCCACACGCCCTCAAAAATTTGCGGTAGCGGATCTTCAGCATGTTGTACTAAGGCCAAAACACAGACAAACATGGCTTCAACCGGTTCTCCGGGTCTTCGCAGAGATTTTAATTCTTCCAGTAAGCGAGCATTATTGGCTGCATCATTCCCATGTTCTCCAGCATAGCGAGCCGAGTAGATACCGGGTGCTCCATTTAAAATCGGGACACAAATCCCCGAATCATCGGCAATCGCCGGTTTGCCAGAAATACGTGCAGCATGACGGGCCTTAATAATGGCATTTTCAACAAAGCTCAACCCGTCTTCAATTGCATCAGCAATATTTAGCTGACCTTGAGGAATGACCTCAACTGGAAGTGCCAGCTGTTCAAACAGTTTTTCAAACTCGGCAATTTTCCCTTTGTTGTTACTGGCCAGAACCAGACTTTCCTGAGATAACCATGTATTTGCAGACATTTTATTGTGCTCGTCACTTTAAGAAACAGTTTAAATATTTTACCTCAAATCGAATGCTTTATTGAGACCATAAAAAAGCGCCCGAAGGCGCCTTAAATACAAGCTTCAAATTATTGGGCCTGAATCCATTTGTCTGCACGGTCACGTGCCATACGAATCTGTTCCTGGGTAAGGTTAGCTGCCAGTGCAGTTTTCTTGCCCTCAGACAGATTAATAACTTTAGTGTCGAGCATACCGTCGCGGGTAGACAGTTCATACCACTGATAAGCACCTACATAGTTCTTTTTCTGCTCTTCCATCATTGCCAGGTTAAAGCTGGCACGGTTGTCACCGCTGCTGGCGGCTTTTTCAAAATAACGGCGAGCCAGAATCTCATCTTTTTTTACGCCGATCCCGTCTGCATACATCCGGCCCACATTCAGTTGGGCAGCAGACAAACCTTGGTCAGCGGCAGCTTTAAACCAGGCAAATGCCTGCTTTTCATCCTTTTGAATATCTTTACCGTACTGGTAATGGGTGGCTAAATAGAACTGGGCACCTGGCTGGCCTGCTTTTGCAGCTTTAACCAGATCATTGATCCCCATAGTTGAATAACGCGCTGCCTGGGCTGCTGTAGATTGTTGTTGTGGAATATAGTCAGCATGCGCCTGGATAGTTAAAAGTCCAAATACCAATGTGCCAATTAAGGTCGTTTTTTTCATAGAGCGCTCACTCGATAAATAGCGACTTCACCAAACAGATTCGGAACATGTTTACTCAGTAAACTACCTTGCTGATTCCCATTCACGGCGAGTCGGTTAATAATTTGGATATCATTTTCCGCGCATAAAGCTTCAAAATCGCGGAACGTACATAAATGAATGTTTGGGGTGTTATACCACATATAGGGTAGAGCATCCGAAACAGGCATTTTCCCTTTAAGAGCCAGAAAAGAACGGGTTTTCCAGTGGGCGAAGTTCGGGAAAGTAATAATAGCCTGTTTCCCTACACGCACCATGTCACGAAGTAACACATCTGGTGCATCCACCGCCTGTAAAGCCTGTGCCATGACTACATAGTCAAAAGACTGATCATCAAAACGGCTCAAACCCAGGTTCAAATCCTGCTGGATAATATTTAACCCGCGACTGATGGCAATTGCAATCTTTTCTTGATCAATTTCTAGTCCATAGGCCTGAATTTGATGCCGGCGGCTCATATGGGCGAGTAATTCTCCATCCCCACAGCCAAGATCAAGGACTTTAGAGCCTGGTTTGATCCAACGTTCTGCCAGCTGCTGATCAATACGCATTATACCGTCTCCTTCGGGGTGGACTTCAGGTGTTCTTCGCCACCAAGAAAAGCACGCAAGGTTTTTACATAAAGCGGAATCGGGAACAAGAACGAGTCATGGCCCTGTTCAGCGTCAATATCCAGATAACTGACCGGTTTATGATTCGTAATCAGAGCTTCTACAATTTCTTGTGAACGCTTTGGAGTAAAACGCCAGTCTGTAGTAAAGGAAATGACCAGAAAACGGCATTTGGTCTGGCTCATGGCCCGGGTTAGGGACTCTTCATATTCACGGGCGGGATCAAAGTAATCCAGAGCTTTGGTCATGATCAGATAAGTATTGGCATCAAAATTACGGCTAAACTGTTCACCCTGATAACGCAGATAGCTTTCAACCTGAAACTCGACATCAAAACCATACATGAATTTTCCGGACTTCAAGTCACGGCCGAATTTTTGCATCATGGCTTCTTGCGAAAGGTAGGTAATATGGCCGACCATACGCGCTAAAATCAGACCGCGTTTTGGATAACTGTCGTGTTCCAGATAGCGCCCATGATGGAAATCCGGATCAGAGAGAATAGACTGGCGTGCGACCTCATTAAAAGCAATATTCTGTGCAGATAGTTTAGGTGCACTGGCAATCACCACACAATTCTTCAAGCGGTCCGGATAATCTACTGACCACTGTAGTGCCTGCATGCCGCCGAGTGATCCACCCACAATTGCGTACCACACATCAATTCCTAACCGGTCTGACAGGAGTGCCTGGGTTTTTACCCAGTCACGTACAGTGACCAGTGGAAAATCCGGACCATAGGGCAGGTTATCATTATCAGGGTTAGGGGAGGTTGGACCGGTTGAGCCATGGCAGCCCCCAATATTATTCAGGGCCACTACAAAAAACTTGTTGGTATCAATGGCCTTGCCAGGCCCAATACAGGCATCCCACCAGCCCGGTTTTTTATCATCTTCATGATGATAACCTGCGGCATGATGATGACCAGATAATGCATGGCAAAGCAGAATCGCATTGGACTTGTCTTGGCTCAAGGTACCATAAGTTTCAACCATCAAGTCAAAACGGGGCAGAATACGTCCACATTCTAGTTCGAGTGGTTCTTCAAATTGAAACTTTTGCGGGGTGACCAGGCCCACTGAGTCGCTTGGAAAAGACACGGGAATGGTTCGCCTTAAATCTTTAAAAATGAATAATAAAAAGGATACCAAGCTCAGGGTATCCTTTCAAAAGGAATTGTATATTAAATCGCGGCAGCAATGACCTGTTCAGGGTGTAATACGCCCTGATCAATCAGGCGGTTAGTACAGGCAAGGATGGCCTCAATTGAAGAGGTTACGATATTGTCGTGTACGCCGGCACCAAAAGCATTTTTACCCGAACCTTTGACTTGCAGTTCGACCAGTGCCAGTGCTTTTGCATTAGCACCTGAACCAATACTGCGTTCTTCATAGTTCAAT
Organism: Acinetobacter radioresistens DSM 6976 = NBRC 102413 = CIP 103788; assembly: GCF_006757745.1. NCBI lineage: Bacteria > Pseudomonadati > Pseudomonadota > Gammaproteobacteria > Moraxellales > Moraxellaceae > Acinetobacter > Acinetobacter radioresistens. Next base: position 457,433 of record NZ_AP019740.1, read on the forward strand.
ACATCAATCGGCAGTTGCAAGGCATCCAGAATAGCCGAAATTGGCCCATTGCCTTCTCCACGGATCTGTTGCTTCTGGCCATTCATGGTCACTTCAAGTTCAATGACCTGATTACCATTATGGTCGGAAAGCTTATAGTTCTGTGCAATGTAGTGAGTATTTTTAGCTTCGACATAGGTCTGCTTGAACAGTGACCAGATTTCCTGGGCAGTAATCTCGGTTGCGGTCGCATCTGTGTGCTCTTGTACTACTTGTGAGAATTCAATCTGCAAGCGACGTGGCAATACAACGTTATAGTTAGATTCAAGCAAATAGGCGATACCACCCTTACCTGACTGTGAGTTGACGCGAATTACTGCATCATAATCACGGTCCAGATCTTTGGGATCAATTGGCAAATAAGGCATATCCCAGATTTCTTCATTTTTCTGGAATTCAAAACCTTTCTTGATGGCATCTTGGTGCGAGCCAGAAAATGCAGTAAAGACCAGATCACCTGCGTATGGATGGCGCGGGTGTACAGGCAAACCGGTACATTCTTCAACTGTAGCAATTATTTCATTAATATTGGAAAAATCCAGGTTTGGTGCCACACCTTGAGTGTACATATTCAGGGCAATTGCTGCGACATCAACATTACCAGTCCGTTCGCCATTACCAAATACGCAGCCTTCCACACGGTCTGCACCTGCCATAATGGCCAGTTCTGAGGCAGCAATACCGCAGCCCCGGTCATTGTGGCAATGAACTGAAATAATTACGCCATCACGACGTTCAATATTGCGGTGCATCCATTCGATCTGGTCTGCATAAACATTTGGCGTAGAAACTTCTACAGTAGCTGGCAAGTTTAAAATAACCTTATTTTCCGGAGAGGCTTCCCAGATTTCAGTTACAGCATCACAAACGTCTTTGGCAACCTCAAGCTCGGTTGCAGAGAAACATTCAGGGCTGTACTGAAAAATAAAATCAGTTTCAGGATACTGCGCTGCATATTCTTTCACTTTTTGTGCTGCATTAATCGCTAACTGCTTGGCACCATTGATATCTACATTTAATACCTTGTTACGGAAAGTCGGTGAGTTGGCATTATAGATATGCACAATCGCGCGTTTGGCACCTTCCAGCGCTTCAAAAGTGCGTTGAATCAAGTGGTCACGTGCCTGAACCAGAACCTCGATATAGACATCATCTGGAATATGATTTTCTTCAATCAGCTTACGGGTAAAGTCAAAATCAATCTGTGAAGCAGATGGAAAACCAATCTCAATATGTTTAAAACCGATCTTTATCAGCATCTGGAACATCTTGAATTTCTGTTCAAGATCCATCGGTTCAAAAATGGCCTGATTACCATCACGCAGGTCAGTACTCATCCAGATAGGCGCTTGATTGATTTCTTTATTTGGCCACTGGCGGTCTGGTAAATCGACACGCTGATACATACGACGGTATTTTTTACTTGGGTCAGCCAACATCATGAGGGAACTCCTTATGTAGCAAGGTGGCTCGGATCGAATTTAAGCGCAACGTACTACTTTTATATTAACTATATTTTGTCAAACTATTTAAAATTTCAAGGTATCTTTTAGCCTTATACAGGCAGGTATATATTATGCGCGCGCGAGGCGCAGCATCAGGGGCAAGCTCAGGAGGGAGCCTGTAGGGAGGAGGGCGAGAATATTCGGGTATATATTCATGCCCTTAAAATTACGTGATAAAAAATAAGCTGTCAATCGTTATCTGTAAAATAATCAGACAACTATAATTAATAGAAAAAGCCTATTAAAATAACAGTTTATTTTTTCTTTAACTGTCTTAAAGCTCTGCCCATTTACGCATCAGGTTGTGATACAGATTTGTGAGCTTGATAACCTCCTGATGCTGGTCACCCAGCTGCATGCGCAGGTTTTGTATAGTCTGGTCCAGATTAAACAGCATATGACGTTCTGCATCATCACGTACCATACTTTGTACCCAGAAAAATGAAGCAATCCGGCAGCCTTGGGTGACTGGTGTGACTTCATGCAGACTGGTTGAAGGGTAGAGAATCATGTCTCCGGCTGGCAGCTTGACTTCGTGATAACCATAAGTATCTTCTACCACCAATTCACCTCCTACATACTCTTCCGGCTCACTTAAAAATACAGTACAGGACAGATCGGTCCGTAACCGCTCATTGGTCCCACGGATACGGCGGATAGAGTTGTCGACATGAAAACCGAATGCCTCATTATTTTCATAGCGATTGAATAACGGAGGAATGATATCAAGAGGAATGGCGGCCGATAAAAATAATGGGTGCTGGCCTAAAGATTCTAAAATAATTGTACTTAAATGATGAGTAAGAGGATGGTCTTCTGGAAGCTGCTGATTTTGTTTGACCGTGGCTGACAGCGTCCCTGCGGTGACTTTGCCATTGACCCACTCAATTTTAGCCATTTCTTCCCGAAAATGCTGGACCTGGGTTTGAGTTAATACATGAGGAATATGATGGATCACGGCTTTCACCTGTCTTAGTAAAATATGGATATAAAAATAGCCCCTATATAGAGGCTATTTTAAGCTAAAAACCATAAAAATATTATGGTTTTCGGCACAAGATTAATATTTAAAGTTTAAAGACAGTACAGCATTGCGGCCTTCTGCTTCTGTAGCATAGTGAGAAGCATAGGCTTTAGTGAAATAGCGTTTATCTGAGAGATTGTTAAGGTTCAGCTGCAGATCAACATTTTTATTTACGTTATAGCGTGCCATGGCATCGTAACGGACATAGCCCGGTACATACTTGGTATTGGCTAAGTCACCATAGACTTTGTCCATTGCAGTTGCACCAGCACCAAGTTGAAGTTGTGGAAGAGCCTGATAGTTTGTCCAAAGTGTAGCGCTGTTTTTAGGAACATTCGGCATCCGGTTACCGTTAAATACCGCTTGGTCAGTACAGGTTGTGCCACGACAGCTTACGCCATTCTTAGTTGCTTCACTATCTAGATAGGTATAGCCGGCGCTGATATCCCATTTATCGGTAATTTTACCGTTCAAGCCCAGCTCAATACCGTCAACTTTGCTTTCGCCAATATTACTATAAGTAGTAGGACTCAACTGAATACGCGCATTCTGCTTTTCAGTACGGAAAATTGCAGCAGTTAAATTTAAACGATTTTCTAAAAGATCCCATTTGGTCCCAATTTCGAAAGTCTGGCTTTCTTCAGGATCTAAATTGCTATACGCTGCGCCAATACCTTCAGAACCGTCACCAGCATCTACACCTACAGGGTTTGCAGATGTTGCATAGCTGGCATAAATTGAACCATTTTCAACTGGTTTGAAAGTTATACCTGCTTGATAAGTAAAGAAATCAGTATCACTTTCAGTTTTAACTTGCTCGCCAACTTGTTTTGTTGGAGGAGTGGTGGATGAACCTAGAACAGCACTGTTACGTGCGCCATATGTCATGGTTTGTTCTGTATCAAACTTGTCCCAACGTAAGCCTAAATCTAAAATCCATTGTGGATTGAATTCAATGCTGTCTAGGAAATAAATAGAAGTAGACTTAGTTTGTGTATTATATTGGTCTGCACCTTCAGTACTGATACTTCCTGTCCATGGTCCCCGATTAGGATTTTGAACAGAAGTACACCAGCCCGAAGCAATATCGGCAGGGGTACATTTGTTGTATTCTGCACCTGTAGCAGACAAGCCATTAATAATATATTGAGTACGATCTGTTTCTTGATCCGAATACTCAGCACCTAAGTTAAAGCTATGCTTAAGAGTGCCAGTATTAAATTTTCCAGTTAATGCTAACTGGTCAGTAAATGTATCAGTATTAGCAATACGTGAGTTTACACGTGCCCATACATTCCCATTTTTATAAATGTTTCCTTGAGAATCATCCGGGTTGGTCCACAGATAATCATTCTTAGACTTGCTATAAACTGCGGTATTTGAAATGGTTAGATTATCAGCCAGATCATGTTCTAACTTGATTGTACCAACCTGATTTTCCTGTTTTTGGAAATCACGGTCTTTCCAGCCGTAATAAATTCCTTGTTTGACATCAATTGGCTTTCCTGAATATTGCGAATATCCAGTAGGGTTGTTGTATGGTACGCCTGAATCAGGAGTATCGTCTGTTTTTAGGTAGTAGTAGCTCAGGGTCGCACGAGTAGAAGTATCTAAACCAAATGTAATACTTGGTGCAATACCGGCACGTTTATATTCAGCCCCATCAGACTGGCCGGCTTTTTCATTGTGGTGCCCCATAATGGCAACGCGGGCTGCTATCCCATTACCGAAGTCTTTATTACCATCTAGCGTTATACGCTGATAATTATCTGTACCATTTTCAACAGAGCCTTCTAGAAAGTCGCCTTTTTTAGCTACTTTAGAAATCAAGTTGATACTGCCGCCCACTGTACCTGCTCCGCCCATAGCAGAAGCAGAACCTTTAGTGACTTCAACCTGTTCTACAGCAAACATTTCACGGTTTTGAGAGGTAGCGTTACGAACGCCATCAACATACATTGAACTTTCAGAGTTATAACCCCGAATAAATGGTCGGTCTCCATTTGGATTTCCACCTTCACCTGCTCCTAGGGTAATTCCAGGCACAGTGCGTAAGGCATCACTTAAAGTCGTTACTTTAGTATCTTCAATCAGCTGATTCGAAATAATAGAAACTGATTTAGGGGTATCTAGTAAAGGAGCAACAAATTTGCTATTTGCAGACTGATCTACCTTTAAGCTTTGTTGTTCTGTGGTGGCTTGGGAGTGAATAGTTTCAAGTTGAGCAACTTGATCTTGTGCAACAGCATGCCCCGCCATCACTGAAAGTGATGAGACAATCGCAGAAGATACGATTTTCTTACGTGTTTTGATGAAAGCCATTTCTTACTCAAAATGTATAGTGTGAAATTGTATGCGAATAATAATGATTCTTATTTTTTATCACCATATTTTTGTATTGGTATTGGCAATAAACTTTATATCTTTAATTCAATAAATTAATGTTATACAGTAACTTAAAATTTATAAGTTTTTGATAATTAATATTTTGTGTTGAATACGGGAATTTATAGCTTTTAATAGGATATTTAAATAAAAACTAAATACTTCTTTATAAAAATTAAAATTGATCAGCGCTTTATTAAAAGGGCAAATTTGACAGAGTTTCCAATATTTTTAATTCTCTATCGATATTAAGGGAGGAAGTTAATATTTAATTCGGGACCAAATTTAAAATAATCTTCTTAATTTCATGCAAATCAGGCGAATTCAGGTAGTTTCTTCGGTGTATTTTGTATATCTTTAAATGTTGTCATATAATGTGGCACTTTTTAAAACTGTTATTACTAACACACATATCGAGGAAGCCATGCAAGTAACTTCTGAAGCGGTTTCGGGCGTTGCCCGTCGTTTAAATGTTTCTGTACCGACGAGCCGTATTAACGAGCAGTTTGAAGCTCGCTTGAAACGCACTGCCAAAACTGTGAAGATCAACGGCTTCCGCCAGGGCAAAGTGCCTGTAAACGTTGTACGCCGTGAATATGGCGCTGGTATTTATCAGGAAGTGGTGAACGATATTATTCGTGACACTGTATTTGAAGCGATTCAACAAGAAAAAATCAATGCTGTTGGCATGCCAAATATTGATAAAGTTGAAAATAAAGATGATGCGCTGGTATATGAAGCCACTGTAGAAGTTTATCCTGAAGTAGAAGTTAAAGCTCTAGATACTCTTACTGTTGAGCGTAAAACATCTGAAATTCAAGATAAAGATGTTGACCAGATGATTGAAAACCTGCAAAAACAGCGTCAAACCTGGGTTGAGACCAAAGGTATGGCGAAAAAAGACATGCAGGTCACTTTTGACTTCGAAGGAACAATCGATGGTGAAAAATTTGAAGGCGGTTCTGCAACTGACTTTAAACTGGTCTTAGGCTCAGGCCGTATGATTCCTGGCTTTGAAGATGGCATCATTGGCATGAAGAAAGGCGAAGAGAAAGTGATTGATGTTACTTTCCCTGAAGACTATCAGGCTGAAAATCTGGCAGGTAAAGCGGCACAATTTAAAATTACTGTAAAGCAGGTTGAGAAAGCAAAACTTCCTGAACTGGATGCTGAATTCCTGCAAACCTTTGGTGTTTCTGAAGAAGAAGGAATTGACAAGTTAAAAGCTGACGTTCGTAAAAATATGGAACGTGAAGTTCGTAACGGTCTTCGTAACCAGGTAAAACAGGCTGCATTTGATGCACTGGTTGAAGCAAATGAAGTTGAAGTTCCAAGTGCCATGGTTGCTCAGGAAATCGACCGCCAACGTCAACAGATGATCCAGCAGTTTACCCAGCAGTTTGGTGGTGCAAACGCGCAAACTTTTGACAAGAGCATGCTTCCTGATGAACTGTTTAAAGAACAGGCAGAAAAATCAGTAAAACTTGGTGTACTGGTAAGCAAGGTTTTGGCTGATGCTAAACTTGAAGTTGATCCGGCTCGTGTAGAGGCTTATATCGAAGATATGGCTTCTTCTTATGAAGACCCAACTGAAGTTATTGAGTACTTCAAAAATGATAAACAGCAACGTGCTCAAATCGAGGCTGTTGTGCTTGAAGACCAGGTTGTTGACTATATTCTTGCTGCAGCTCAGGTTTCAGATACAGAAGTGAGCTATGAAGATTTGCTAAAAGAACAGCAAGCTCGTCGTGCTTAAATCTGACTGATACAGAAAAAGGCGCTTAATGCGCCTTTTTTTATACACGTCGTAAATTTGTTAAATTAGTTTATATACACGATATTTCCCCGTTTTTTATTCAATATTCACTAGGGAAAATTTTGCATTTTTGCAAATTATCCCTCATATTGTGGCTATGAGCTGAGTCATAAGAATTTTAGGAATAAATAGCCCTATGTATGTCCCAAGTATTGAAAATGCTTTAGTTCCGGTGGTGGTTGAGCAATCATCTCGTGGTGAACGTTCTTTTGATATTTTTTCACGGCTTCTGCGTGAGCGTGTAATTTTTTTAACTGGTGAAGTTGAAGATAACATGGCCAATCTGATTGTGGCACAAATGTTGTTTTTAGAGGCAGAAAATCCTGACAAGGATATCCATCTCTACATCAATTCACCAGGGGGATCAGTCACTGCAGGTATGGCAATTTACGATACCATGCAGTTTATTAAACCAGATGTAGTGACCTATTGTATGGGACAGGCGGCTTCAATGGGGGCATTTTTATTAAATGCCGGTGCCAAAGGTAAGCGTTTCTGTCTGGAAAATGCCCGTGTCATGATACACCAGCCTTTGGGCGGTTTCCGTGGTCAGGCTTCAGACATTGAGATCCATGCACGTGAAATACTGTTTATTAAAGAACGCCTGAACCGTCTGATGGCTGAACACAGTGGTCAGGACTATGAACGTATTGCACGTGACACTGACCGCGATAACTTTATGACAGCTCAAGCTGCCAAAGAATATGGCCTGGTTGATGAAGTTCTCAGCAAGCGCCCTTAATTTTTAAGATTCAAGTATTGGAGTAAATATGTCCGAACATCCTCAAGGACAAAAGCATTGTTCATTTTGCGGTAAAACGCAGTCTGAAGTCGGGAAACTGATTGCAGGCGAGGACGCTTATATTTGTAATGAATGTGTGGACGTATGCTTGGACCTTGTACAAACCAGCCAGCAAGTCGAAACTGGTGACTGGGCAAGCCGTCCTTTGCCAAAACCGCACGAGATTCGTGCTGCGCTTGACCAATATGTGATTGGTCAAGATATTGCTAAAAAAACATTGTCTGTAGCTGTCTACAACCATTACAAGCGTCTGAAAGTCAGCCAGAATGGACAGAAAACAGAAGATAAGGTTGAAATTGCCAAAAGTAATATTTTGCTGATCGGACCGACAGGTTCAGGTAAAACCCTGCTTGCACAAACTCTTGCCCGTCTTCTGGATGTACCATTTGCTATGGCAGATGCCACCACTTTAACTGAAGCCGGTTATGTGGGTGAAGATGTCGAGAATATTGTACAGAAGCTTTTGCAAAAAGCTGATTACGATATCGAGAAAGCACAGAAGGGTATTATTTATATCGATGAGATTGATAAGATTACTCGTAAGTCTGAAAATCCATCGATCACCCGTGATGTTTCTGGTGAAGGTGTTCAGCAGGCTTTGCTGAAAATGATTGAAGGTACAGTTGCTTCTATTCCACCTCAAGGTGGACGCAAGCATCCACAGCAGGAATTTATCCAGGTAGATACCTCAAATGTCCTGTTTATCTGTGGCGGCGCTTTCTCCGGATTGGAAAAAATTGTACAGCATCGTCAGGAAAAAGGTGGAATCGGCTTTACTGCAGAAGTAAAAAGCAAAGATGAAACTAAAAAGCTTGCCGAGCTGTTCCGTCAGGTAGAACCGGCTGATCTGGTTAAATTTGGCTTGATTCCAGAATTTATTGGTCGTCTGCCAGTGATTGCAACACTTGAAGAGCTGGATGAAGATGCACTGATGCAGATTCTGACAGAGCCTAAAAATGCATTGACCCGTCAATACCAGTATCTTTTCAATATGGAAGATGTGGATCTGGTATTTGAAGATTCTGCCCTACGTGCTGTTGCTAAAAAGGCACTAGAACGTAATACCGGAGCACGTGGTCTACGCTCTATTTTGGAAAATGTCCTGCTCGAAACCATGTATGACCTGCCAAGCCGTAACGATGTCGGGACAGTGGTCATTAATGAGGCAGTAATCAATGATGGTGCTGAGCCAGAATATCGTTCTGAGCGTTTGCCGCGTCAAGAAGGTGAAGAAGGGGCAGTCCCTAAATCTGAGCTGAAGGTTGTGAATACCAAATCTGCCTGAGTCTGATTGGCTATTCATCTGAAACGTGCCGAGTGTAATCCGCTGGGCACGTTTTTTTATTTTCAAATTTACATGCGGGTGTTAAGCTCAATAGAATGTTAATGCAACATGATAAAAATTTAAAACAAGAAAAACATGGTAAGGGATAATCATGCGCTATTTATTGCTGACAATACTTGGTAGCGGAATGCTATGGGGATGTCATACTCGACCTGTTTCGCCTCCAACTCCGGCTTTGGTCTCTACGTTAAAAAATATAGATCTGAGTCAGTCGCCTTCTATGCTAGAGCAGCACCGGGTTGGAATGTTTTCAGTTGGTTCCTGGGTAAACCAGAAACCGGGACAGCTTTTTCAGCGAGTTAAGCCCCAACATCCGCAAGCTGCAGTGGTATATCTGTACCGTCCGGATAGCCGCTGGAACCGGCAGGAAGTAGTAGCACCTAATTTTTTTCTGAATGGTGAGCGTATTCCGAGTCTGATCAGTAATCATTATTATTGGCTGGAACTGGCCGAGGGTCATTACCGCCTGACTATTAGCCGGCCCTTAGGCGTAATACATTTTCAAAAGCCGATAGTGGCTGACTTTAAAGTGAGTGCTGGTCAGCAGTATTTTCTGAAGTATGAAGAAGAGAAATTTCGGGGCTCACCTGACCATAATCTTGGTTTATTGCGCGCAGGACCATTAATACAAATGCCTGTCAAACAGGGACTCCGTGAAATTCGCACTACCCAGCTTAAAAGTCCCGGACTTAATTTCGCTGCTTTTACTGATGCACAGGGTAAATTAACTGAACCCAAGCGTAAAATTGTCAAACAAAATTATGAAGAAGGTGAAGAGCTGGCTTTAAAGAAGCGTTTTAAACTCTGGAATCCTTTAACTTGGTAAAATTAGTTTTCTTTTCTTAATATCTAACTAAGCAAATAAAAGCACAGGATTAGAGAAAATATTTTAATTAAAAAAATAAAAAAGCATCCATGATTGGATGCTTTTTTAATTTATACCAGTTTAAACCGCAGCAGCATCCACCACCGGGATTTTACCAATTTTAGCTTGCCAGATTTTAGGTGCAGTTGCATGCACTGAAGTGCCGTTTACATCGACTGCTACAGATACAGGCATATCTTTTACCACAAATTTATAGATTGCCTCCATCCCTAAGTCTTCAAAAGCCACCACTTCTGCTTCACGAATAGCTTTAGAAACCAGATATGCAGCGCCACCGACTGCCATGAGGTAGGTCGCTTTATTATCCTTAATCGCTTCAACCGCAGCAGGACCTCGGTCTGCTTTACCGATCATACCGTAGAGACCAGTTGCTTCTAGCACTTGGCGGGTGAATTTATCCATACGTGTTGCTGTTGTCGGACCGGCAGGACCAACCACTTCATCGCCTACAGGATCTACCGGACCAACGTAGTAAATAAACTTACCTTTTAAATCAACAGGAAGCTCTTCGCCGTTGTTCAGCATATCAACCATGCGTTTATGGGCAGCATCACGGCCAGTATAAATTGTACCATTAAGAAGTAGGGTATCGCCCGGTTTCCAGGAATTCATCTCTTCTTGAGTAATGTGGTCGAGATCAACACGTTTAGAAGTTGAGGAATCCCAAGTTACAGCAGGATAGTCTTCAAGGCTCGGCGCCTGAATATGCGCTACACCTGAACCGTCTAGTGTAAAGTGTGCATGGCGGGTCGCGGCGCAGTTTGGAATCATGCCTACTGGCTTGCCAGCAGCGTGACAAGGATAATCCTTGATCTTGATATCCAGTACTGTAGTCAAACCGCCTAGACCTTGTGCACCAATACCTAAGGCATTAACTTTTTCGAAGATTTCAATACGCAGCTCTTCCATCTTGCTTTGTGGGCCACGACGTAGCAGCTCATCCATATTGATTTCTTCCATGAGAGCTTCTTTAGCAAGCATCATGGCTTTTTCAGCAGTACCACCGATACCAATTCCGAGCATTCCAGGAGGACACCAGCCTGCACCCATAGTTGGGACAGTTTTTAAAACCCAGTCCACGATTGAGTCAGATGGATTGAGCATTGCCAGTTTAGATTTGTTCTCTGAGCCGCCGCCTTTTGCTGCAACCGTAATATCTACTTTATTACCCGGAACGAGTTTATAGTGGATCACTGCCGGGGTATTATCTTTGGTGTTTTTGCGACCAAATGCCGGATCAGCTAGAACGGAAGCACGTAAGACATTGGTATTTTCCAAATAACCCTGACGTACACCTTCATTAATGGCATCGTCCAGGCTCATGGTTAAATCGAATTTAACATCCAGACCCACTTCAAGAAATACATTGACAATACCTGTATCCTGACAGATTGGGCGATGACCTTCAGCACACATGCGTGAGTTGATCAGGATCTGTGCAATTGCATCTTTAGCAGCCTGGTTTTCTTCACGGTCATACGCACGGCTCATTGCCTGAATAAAGTCTTGCGGGTGGTAGTACGAAATGAACTGAAGCGCATCCTTGACCGAAGTGATCAAGTCGTCTTGCTTGATAATAGTTGTCATATCAAATGTCTCTTGAGCGGGCTGTTAGCTAGCGGCCAAAATTATAAGACAAAAAGCATCCGCTGTGGGTATTTCCGGCAAGGTTTTGGGCGAAAGTTTAATAGTAAAAAGAAAGGTAGCGCAGGATGGCATAAAACGAATTCTTGGCAGGTCTTTTAAATGCGTTTTCTGTGATATGACACTTCGGTAATAGTTGCATACCTGAAAATCAAGGTTTTTTAGTCATTATTATTTGATTTATATAAAGTTATTTTAGTAATATAAGTTTTAAGAAAATTGTCATAAAGTTGTCATAAAACTTTCGCATAATGCCGGTATCCACTACATAGAGTCATCAACAATGACAGTATCTAGCATTCTCATGGTTATTGCATTTATGATATTTATTGCTGCAACCTGGTTCTATGGTCAGTTAGAAGATCAAGCCTAAGCTTTATCTTCTTTCTAGATTGTTCTCTTCTTTATCTACTTTTAGCCTGTAACCTCTCTTGGCATTCTGCTATTCTTTTCCTGAATTTTAAAACTATCATCAGGTATGTCAGATCAACAATACGCAGATAATATTATTCCGATCTATAAAAAATATGCGATCGAATGGGATAAGGTACGCTCCCAGCATTTTTATGAACAAGTCTGGCTTGAACAGTTTTTAAATCTGATTCCTGATCAATCATCTATTCTTGACCTGGGTTGCGGTACTGGCATACCAACCGCTCAATATTTTTCTGCAAAAAAATGTCAAATTACAGGTATAGATAGTTCAGCTGCCATGCTCGAAATATCTAGGAACCGTTTTCCTGAGCATAACTGGTTAGAAGCTGATATGCGTCAACTGGATTTGAAGCAAAGCTTTAATGGCATTATCGCTTGGGACAGCTTTTTTCATTTGACTCATAATGACCAGAGAGCAATGTTTCATATTTTTAAGAAACATGCAAAAACCGGTACGGCATTAATGTTAACCACTGGCCCGAGTCATGGCACAGCTCTAGGGGAAATGCAGGGTGAGGTTTTATATCATGCAAGTCTGGACCCGGATGAATATAAGAATCTGTTTGAGATGTTCGGTTTTAGGGTGGTAAATATGCGGTTTGAAGATCCTGACTGCGCCCGACATACCATATGGTTGGCCCAGTTAATGTAAAGGAAAGTGTTTTAGAGCAAAATAAAACAGCCCCAATTGAAATACTGGGGCTGTTTTATTTAAAAATTTATACTGTCGCCTGTTGTTCTGCCTGAATGGCAGTCAAAGCAATCGTAAAAACAATATCATCAACCAAAGCGCCGCGTGACAGGTCATTTACCGGCTTGTTCAGTCCTTGCAGCATTGGGCCAACACTTACGACATTTGCAGCACGCTGTACAGCCTTGTAAGTTGTGTTGCCAGTATTGAGGTCTGGGAAGATAAAGACATTGGCGCGCCCTGCTACAGGTGACTCAGGTGCTTTCTGGCGGCCCACGCTTTCAACAGACGCAGCGTCATACTGCAAAGGACCATCAATCAACAGATCAGGGCGACGTTGACGGGCAATCTCTGTTGCTTCACGAACTTTATCAACATCGGCACCGGTACCTGAGGTTCCGGTTGAGTAACTGATCATGGCAATACGCGGGTCAATACCAAAGGCCCTGGCTGAATCTGCGGATTGGATGGCAATCTCAGCAAGCTGCTGGGCATCTGGATCGGGATTAATAGCACAATCCCCATATACATAGACTTCATCTGGTAACAGCATAAAGAATACTGAAGAGACCAGCGAATATTCTGGAGCTGTTTTAATCAGTTGAAATGCCGGTCGCACCGTGTTAGCCGTGGTATGTACCGCCCCAGAAACCAGTCCGTCAACCTGATCCAGTGCCAGCATCATGGTGCCTAGCACTACAGTATCCTGTAACTGTTCTTTGGCCTGAATGTCATTGATCTTGCCTTTTCGCAGCTCGACCATACTGCTAATGTACTGGCTACGAATAGTATCCGGATCAATGATTTCAAGATCGTCTGGTAATTCAATATTACGGGCTTTGGCAATTTCTAAAACTGCTTCTGGTTTGGCTAGCAAAATACAGTGAGCAATTCCGCGAGACTGGCAGATCGCCGCAGCCTGAATAGTCCGAGGTTCATCACCCTCTGGTAGAACGATGCGCTTTTTCGCAGCAATCGACTTCTGAACCAGTTCATGCCGGAAAGCTGAAGGGGACAGGCGGGGAGTTGCATTGCCATTGATTTGCTGGGTCAGCCAGTCCAGATCAATATGACTGGAGACAAAACGGGTAACCTGCTCGGCACGTTCTGTATCGTCAACCGGTATTTCATTGCTCAGATTTGCCAGACGCTGTGCTGTTTCCAGAGTAGTCAGCTGCGTATGTAAAATGGGCAGTCCCTGTTTGATAGCATTCTGGCAGAAATTCAGAATCTGGGCATTGGGTGCCTGACGCTCGGTTAGTACCAGGCCTGCTAGCGGTATACCATGACTGGTAGCTAAACTGCTGGCAAGTAGTACATCGGTACGTTCGGAAGCACTGATAATCAGTTCACCGGCAACAAATTTGTTCAGCTCATATTCAATACTTGAGGTAATCAGGCTGCTATGTAATACACGACGCTGCCGTGCTTCCCCCTGATGAATCCATTCGCCCTGAATCAGACGGGCAATGTCTAGTGTACGTGGAACACTCAGGGTATTGCTAAATGGAACCAGACCAATAATCGGTAAGTCAGCAGTCCCTAAATAACGGTTATATTTTTGCAGCTCTATCGTAAAGGTTGCAATTTCTGCACTTAAACGCAGTGAAGGATCAATGGTCACCGGAATCTGTGCAACTTCTTCAGGTAAGCCTTTAGTCCGCATGAACAGCACACCTGCTGTACGCTCTGAAGCAGCGCCACCGAACTGGCGTAGATGTGCTTCAATTTTTTCAGCAGTTTTACGCGGATTCTGTACGTCTGCAGTACTGACCAGGATTACCTTGGCATCTAGTGCCTGTGCAAGGGCGGCATTTAACTCACCTGCAAACTGGTCTTCATGATTTGGCAGTAAGCCTTCTACAATAATCACATCATGTTTGGTGGCAATACTGCGATGCAGGCTGACTGCTTCCTCAAGCAATTCATCCATTTCTTCCAGTGCGATCAGCTGGCTAACTCTTTCATATGCAATCGGTTCAACCGTACTGGTCTGGAATAAATGTTCAAACAGGCTAGTGGTACGGTTCTGATCATTTTCCTGAAAAGATTCAGAAAAAGGTTTTAAAAATCCTGCCTTAATACCATTACAGTCCAGTGCATAGATCATTCCCAGGCAGGCTGAAGTCAGACCGACACCTTCTCCAGTTGGAATCAGTAGAATTGTATTCATAGGAGCCTTAAAAAATTAAACAAAATATAAATCACAGAAGGTTAAAGCCCGCAATTAAGCAGGCTCTACAGCAAGTTCAGACTTTTTTGATAGTAAGCTCGTCTGTGCAGCTACCTGACGGGTTTCTTGGGCGATCCGTGCCTCTTCATCGGTTGGAATCACCCATATTTGTGGGCCATGGCCTTGGTCAATCCGACCTTCAGTACCACGTTTTAATTCATTGTTTTGGGTTTTATTTAAGTTGAAGCCAAAGTGTGGCAGATAGGAGAGCGTCTTTTCACGAATATAAGCTGAGTTTTCCCCAATACCCCCAGTAAAGATCAGTCCGTCAATACGTGGCAGCCCACAGCTGATGGCAGCAAGAGATTTGGCAAGACGGTAACAGAATACTTCAATTGCCAGCGTGGCATCTTCATTGCCCTGTTCAGAAGCTTCAATTAAAGTTCGCATGTCATTAGAAAGATCAGATAAGCCCAGCAGGCCACTTTCCTTGTTTAGCATGCGGTCAATCTTATAGACATCCCAGCCAAGGTTGGCTGCTAAGAAGCTGTGCAGACTTGGATCAACATCGCCACTGCGTGTACCCATTACTACACCTTCAAGAGGGGTAAGCCCCATTGATGTATCTACGCTCTGACCATTCCAAATGGCGCAAGTTGAACTGCCGTTACCCAGATGTGCAGTTAGCCAGCCCCCTTGTTTAAGGTTTCCAGCCAGTTCTGAACCACGCTCAGAAACGTAAGCATGACTGGTGCCATGGAAGCCATAGCGACGGACATTATGTTCTGTGTATAGGAATTTTGGTACTGCATAGCGATAAGCATGCGCCGGCATTGTCTGGTGAAAAGCAGTGTCGAAAACTGCAACCTGAGGAAGCTCGGGAAACAGGCGCATGGTAGCATCGATACCTACCAGATGAGCCGGGTTATGCAATGGTGCGAGCGGAGTTGCTTCACGAATACGTTCTACAATCGTATCAGTCAGTAGTTCGGCCTTGGTTAGTGTGCCGCCGTGAACTACCCGGTGACCAATTGCTTGCGGTTTGTATTGTGACAGGCGGCTTAAAATGGTTTCTAGTGCCTGTTCGTGATCAGCATGAGGGATCGAAAGTTCAAGTGGTTGTCCACCAATGGTAACACCTTTGATGCGTGCATCAGCAGAGCCCAGATTTTCTGCCAAACCATAGATACGATCTTTTGCCTGCTCAGAGATTAAGGCATATTTAATAGATGAAGAACCGCAATTGATGACTAATACTGATGTAGACACGTTGGATACCCGAATTCTAATTGAAATAATCTTGTCCCTCTGATCTTGAACCAGTGTACAGGCTAGAGATCATGAGTATGTTTTAACACGTGTATTTTTTCTGTCCAACCTAGACTTTAGCCGATTAGACTTAAGCACTATGGATGGTCTATTCAATAATATTTAATATTAATCAGTTAATTGTTATAGCGTAGCACAGGAATAAAAAAATCATATTCGGTTTTACGCAAAGCTAAAGTATCGTTGCAAATTTCATCTATAGTTCATTTCTTTATTTATTACTCTTGCCCCTGAGATTTATATTTCATCTCGGCCCATCTCACCAGAACATAGGCAATCAGTGCCACCATGAAAAATACCAGCATCATCCAGGCTAAACCTTGCAGAGTTTCGATAATTGTCCGGTAAATTTCCAGAAACCAGCGCTCATTCGTCAGTTCAATAATAAAACGTTCATCTTTGGGGCCGTAGTTGACAGGATTAATATATTTTTCCATATCGTAGATGCGAACTCCGGAAGAGGTACCTACGACCATGCCGGCAAATTTTGTATATTTGGCCCAAGCTGTATAAATAGGATCATGAATAATACGGGCTAAAATAGTATTAATAGAGCTGGAAAAAATTCGCATCACAATGAAGGAAACCAGCAGTGCTAAAATGAAAGTACTCAACATTAAATAAAAGAACATATCCATCTCCTTGTTTTTATAATTATTAGACTGAAAAGAGGAATTCTGGAGTATTTGGGCTGTTTAGCACCAGAGTTTGATGCTAAACATCAGGATTTGTATACAGGTAATCCTAATTAAATAGGAAATTAATGACGGATTTGTCCATCACCTAAAACGATCCATTTTTGTGAGGTTAGCCCTTCGAGACCCACCGGACCACGGGCATGAATCTTATCAGTTGAAATGCCGATCTCGGCACCCAGACCATATTCAAAGCCGTCAGCAAAACGGGTCGATGCATTGACCATCACTGAACTTGAGTCTACTAAGGCCAGAAACTTGCGTGCCAGAGAGAAGTTTTCAGTAATAATGGCATCAGTATGATGCGAGCCATATTTATTGATGTGCTCAATTGCTTCATCAATACCACTCACGACTTTTACTGCCAGAATTGGTCCGAGATATTCAGTGTACCAGTCTTCTTCAGTGGCGGCCTTGACTGAAGTACCCAAAATACGACGGGTTTCAGGGCAGCCACGTAGCTCAACCTGCTTTTCCTGATACAGCTCGGCAATATGGGGTAGAAAGTCATCAGCAATCTGTTCATCGACCAGCAGGGTTTCCATGGCATTACATACGCCGTAACGATGAGTCTTTGCATTTAAAGAAATTGGCAAGGCTTTATGCAAATCTGCCTGTGCCTCTACAAATACATGGCAGTTACCGTCTAAATGCTTGATCACAGGAATACGTGCCTCTTCTGTGATTCGTTCAATCAGGCTCTTGCCACCACGTGGCACAATAACATCGACATATTCGGTCAAGGTAATCAGTTGGCCTACAGCAGCCCGGTCGGTGGTTTCCAGTACCTGAACCGCATGTTCGGGCAGTCCGGCAGTTTTTAAACCATGTTGAATAGCCGCTGCAATCGCCTGATTCGATTCGAATGCTTCAGAGCCACCACGTAAAATGATGGCGTTGCCTGATTTAAGCGCAAGAGAGGCAGCCTCTAGGGTAACATTCGGACGGGATTCATAAATCATACCGACTACGCCTAAGGGCACACGCATTTTACCGAGCTGGATGCCTGAGGGACGATAGGACATGTCAGTAATTTCACCAATCGGATCTACCAGACCGATGACATCCTTTAAACCCTGCAGCATACCTTTGAAACGGCTGGGAGTCAGTTCCAAGCGATCGAGCAGTGCACTGTCCAAATTATTGTTACGGCCCTTGGTCATATCCATCTGGTTAGCCGTGAGAATTTGTGTTTCACTGTTCTCAAGCGCTGTGTAGATTGCGGACAAGGCATTGTTTTTAGTATCGGTAGAAGCACTGGCCAGCAGACGCGAAGCCTGACGAGCCTGTTGTCCGACCGTTTGCATATACTGTTCAATCGAATTGTGCATAGCGGTTTGATCACTCAGAATTTTCTTTGATAGTAACAGTCTCCGCCTGCGCAATGAAGGCTTGTCTCAAAAAAAACTGTCATGTAGTGCAGTATAAAAAAGTTTTGGAAATACTTTCAGCGCTAAAACTAGATGAACGGTAACGAAAGCAGTTGCCCAAAAATAAAGCATTTGTATACTATGAAATGCATTCTATAAAATGAATAAAAAATTATAGAAAACAAAACATCTATAAAAGGTAGAGGAATACCTTGGTTTTAAAAACCGACTTGCACAATAAAAAATAAAGCAAGCGTTGAGGAGGGAGTATGAATTCCATTATCCAACTGGACATGGATGCCGAAGGGAAGCAACACCGTCATTTTTTTGATTTTTACCATAAGGACATTTTTAAACAACCTCCACGCATGACCTGGATTGACGGCTGGAAAGTTGAGTATATGGCTATCGCCCAACCTGCGACAGTGCATAAAACTCCTATCGTTATTGTGGGTGGAGCATTTCAGAATTTCAATTCCTACAAGTATTGTGTTGAACAGCTTTTTGCCAGTGGTCCGATTATTCTGATTGACTTGCCTTCTATGGGGGCTAACCAGCAAATTATGAATCATGACAGCGGTGTGTCTGCCGGAAGTCTGGAATTGCCAGACCTGGCGGCTATGCTTGGTCGATGGCTCGACATTGAAGGACTGGAAAAAGTATCAGTTATGGGCATGTCCCTTGGGTCTGTAGTAGCGGCTTATTTTGCTGAGCAGCGACCTGAACTGGTAGAGCGTATGATTCTGATGGGCGTAATGCAAAAAACCCGGAAAAGCTGGCGCATGATTTTAGAAGAATCACTCAAACTTATGCAGGAAGACCGGATGGAAGAGTTCGGTCAGGCAGTGATTCTGTATCTGGTTAATCATGCCAAGTTAGATAAGACCCGTATGTCACCTACTGCCAAACGATTATTTTTTCGGCAAATGGCTGAGTTTCAGTCTACTGAACGTGAGCGTTATGCGATTAATTGCAGTCGATTACTCAGATTACAGCATGTTCCTGCTCCTGCCTGTAAAACACTCGTTGCAGCTGGACAATATGACAGTTTTACACTACCTCATGAAAACGCATATTTTGCCTTGCAATGTCCGGATATGGAGTTTGCCCTGATTGCCAATGCTGACCATGTTCCACAGTTACAGCGGCGTAAAGAAACTATGCGTCTCTTTTCAGCCTTCCTAAATGCCGAAGCGCTGGAAGGACTCGAAGGCATTATTCCCATGACTCGTGAAGAAATCCTGACGATGGAGCGCCGTGGAGAAAGACGTATCTCTATGTACGGTCAACTTTCACAACTGTCACACCGTTACCTGTCTGTAGAATTTCAAGTGAATATTTCTGACATCAGCTTTTTTGGTGTGTATTTAAAAATTCCTGACCCGCAGCAATTAAACCTGATACAGCAATATCCACGTGATCTGGCACTTCACCTTGAAGATGATCAGGGAGTGTTTCAAATAGAGTGTCTGATTTTTGAAGCAGAACAGCAGGGTATACGTGCACTGTTCAAGCATGGCAGTTTTGAACTGGCAGAACGTTTACTTCATTTTATTGCCTGTCAGCAGGAAGCTATGACTTTAGCTTGATTTAAAATATTAAAAAAACAGCGTCATATACGCTGTTTTTTTTGTGCATGAACCATCCAGACAATATCGTGTGACCGGGCCTCTTGAGCCGGCTTGGAGCCTTTTGAATAAAGAGAATCTGCAGGTTGAATAACCTCACCCTCATCAAAACCTGCGTTCTGTATAAATTGCTGTACTTCAGCCGGATTTTGAAAATGGAAAGTAAAAGCACTACGTGACATCCATTTTAATAATTTACTGCTGCTCCACATGACCTTTGCCAGACGTCTGCCTTGGGGCTGGGGATAAAGATCGGTCAGATAATGTAATGTTCTAAACTTACTGCCATAAAGAGAAATATTGCTGATCAGCTGTTTTAAGTGAGTCAGGTCAAAATAGTTGACTAATCCTTCACTGATAACAACTAAAGGACGTTTAGGATCAAAAATTTCAAAAACCTGTTTAAAGTTTTCACTAAATAAATCAACAGATAAAACTTCTGGGCTATTAGGGTCAATCTGTTGTAGTGCTTGTTGTTTGATGTGTGCCATTGCTGGCAAGTCCAGTTCACGATAGTCGATTTGTGGATAATGTTTTCTAAACCACCAACCACGTGGTGATAATCCACAGGCAATTTCCAGAACCTGTAAATTTGGTGTTTGCTCAAGCAACTGTTTAAGCGCATCATCTAGCATTTCATGACGCTGTTTCAAAGAGCTGCGCATACTGGCGCCTATAAATTTCTCTGCCCAGCTTTCTACCGGTTTAACCAGCATCGCCAGACTTTTACCCTTGGACGTAGCAAGTTCAGGATGTGAAATTCCCATCTGATACCAAATATAACCAGTATAATGAGCAGTAAAAGAAATATGCCGGTGTCTAGACAGCTCTCGTGTCATGAATAAATCCTCATTTTTATTTTAATCAGTTGCTATTTATATAAGAAAAAAGAGCATGTGTAATGCTCTTTTGACTTTAACCGCTTAATGGCAGCTATTGGCTTTAAATGCTTCAATTTCCTGTTTGATTTGTTGCCATTCGGTACCCAGTTCAAGTCCTGATTTAGGTAAAATATCTGGGATTTTACCGCGCATCCGTTCCAGGCGTTGCTGGTCTGGTAATGGGAAATCCTGAATGGCGCTCAGTGCCAGACGGGCAGCTGTACGGTCATTGCAAACCAGACCCATATCACAGCCAGCTTGCAGTGCAGCTTGTATACGCGCATCAGCACCACCAGCCACACAAGCGGCCTGCATGGTCAGGTCATCTGAAAATAATACACCATCAAATTTAAGTTCGTTACGCAAAATATGTTGTACCCAAAACTCGGAAAAACCGGCTGGTTTAGAATCAACCTGTTCATAAATCACATGAGCCGGCATGAGTGCATCCAGTTCGGACTGTAATTGAATAAAGGGCTGCATGTCATTCTGATAAATTTCATCATAACTACGGTTATCAATGGCAGCGGCCACGTGAGAGTCTGCTTTGACATTACCGTGGCCTGGGAAATGTTTACCTGTAGTGGCCATACCGGCACGGTGCATACCTTGAATAAAAGCGTGTGCGAGAGGAATAATATCAGCCTGGGTCAAAGCAAAACCCCGGTCACCAATGACATCACTAATGGCATTGATATCGAGCACGGGCGCAAAACTAAAATCGATCCCTACAGCAAGAACTTCAGTTGCCATAAGCCAGCCACATTTTTCTGCGAGGTCCAGAGCAGCTTCTGGATTCTGCTGATAGACTTCACCAAAACGGCCCATGGCAGGTAGCAGGGTGAAGCCGGTTTTAAGGCGCTGTACCCGGCCACCTTCCTGATCTACCGCAATTAAAATATCTTGACGAATCAGGCGCATATGATCAGTCAGCGTACGGACCTGTTCAGGAGACTCAATATTCCGTGAAAATAAAATCATGCCGCCGACTTGCGGAGCCTTTAATAGTTCAATATCTTCTAAGGTCAGGGTTGTACCGGCGATATCGAGCATTAGTGCGCCAATCATATGGGGTTCCGTATTAAGATCTTTAATTAAAACAATACCTGAATTCAGCAATGTTTTGCTACATTTTGTGGGTACAGAATATGATAAAACTACACGATACAACTTTTCGGCCTGTTTAAGATATTGAATTCGCTTTGTTCATTTCGGAAACATCGTGGTGTAATTGGGAATATCCAAGGAAGTATTAATTATTTATGAAACTTCAAATGCTCGCTTGTGCAGTTGCAGTGGCAACTGGGGGACTGTTCTTTTCACATGCCATTAGTCAGGCAACTGCTGCAACCAATCAAACGGCTGTTTCTTCTGTATCGCTTCAGCCGACCCAGGAACAGGCTCTGGTTTCACGTCAGTTGGCAACTTTGGTAGACCGTCAGCATTACTTAAATATGCGTCTTGATGCCCAGACATCCAATCGGATTCTGGAGATGTATCTGGACAGCCTTGATCCAGACCATTCACTATTTCTACAGCCGGAAGTCGAGCAATATAAAAATAAATACGGTTCAAATTTTGGCGCATCCTTAAAGGCGGGAGATCTGTCTGGACCCTATACAATTCATGCACAGTACCGTCAGCGTCTAGCTGCGTTTTACCAGTTCATGCTTAATGAACTTAAGAAACAGCAGAATTTGAAACAGCCGAATGTCTTCATTGAAACGGACCGAGAGAAGGCACCTTATTTTAAAACAACTGCCGAGCAGCAAGATTTTTGGCGGAAAATGCTGGTGTCCCAGCTGATTAACCTGACTATCACTAAAGAAGAAGAACTGGCCAAGCAAAAAGCGATTAAAGATAACCCGGAGCTGGCAAACGGCCAGGATCTTTCCAGTTTTGAGGACTTGTCCCCGGTTCAGACCCTCACCAAACGGTATACCCGTCAGCTGGAACGTATCAGTCGCATTAAGAGTGACGATGTGCTGGACAAAACCTTGAATGCTATGCTGGCAACTTATGATCCGCACAGTAACTATTTCCCGCCAATTGATGCAATGGAGCTGAACCGTCAGACCACTTTACAGCTTGAAGGCATCGGGGTATCAATCCGGCCGGAACGTGGTAATGAAGACTACACTAAAATTGAAACAATTGTAGAAGGTGGTCCGGCTGGTAAATCGGGACAAGTGAAATCTGGTGACCGAATTATCGGGGTGTCACAAGATGGCGGCAAAATGATTGACGTCATTGGTTGGCCAAGTGCAGAAATTGTTGGACTGATTCGAGGCAAGCGTGGCACCAAAGTAACCTTAAAGCTTTTAGGTAGTGGAGCTTCAATGGGACAGGCCCGTACCGTCACTTTAGTTCGTGATGTCATTCAGGAAGAAGATGCAGGAGTCCGTTCACGGACGGTTGAAATCAACCGTGATGGTAAAAAACATGTGTTTGGTGTAATTGAAATTCCGTCATTCTACCTGAACTACCGCGCACGTCGTGCAGGTACGGAGTATCGCTCGGTTTCAGAGGATACCAATAATGCATTACGTGCACTTTCTGCTAAAAATGTAGAAGGAATAATTATTGATCTGCGCAATAATCCTGGAGGCTCACTAGAAGAAGTCGCACGTATGCTGGGTCAGGTCATCAAGGAAGGCCCGGTAGTGCAAATCCGTGATGGTAACGGTAATGTCAGCGTCTTTGAAGATAATGATGGTGGATTACAAACCTATGCCGGCCCATTGGCGGTACTGGTCAATCTGGCTTCTGCTTCAGCAAGTGAAATCTATTCAGCAGCTATTCAGGATTATGAGCGTGGTATTGTAATTGGCAGTACTACCACCGGTAAGGGGACTGCTCAAGTGCAGCTGGATACTCTGGCATATGGACAGGCTACACTGACACAGCGTAAATTCTACCGCGTTACAGGTGGCAGTACCCAGAATAAGGGTGTCATTCCTGATATTAAACTGGTCGATATTTATGATGAGGAATTTGGCGAGCGTAAAGCTAAAAATGCCTTAAAGTGGGATACTATTCCAACTGCACCTTTCAAGCGTGAAGGATCTATTCAGCCTTATGTTGCCCAACTGGCCCAGTTATCCAGCCAGCGCGTAAAGCTTGATCCACAATTTAAGTATCTGGATCAACGTAAAGCCATTTCCCAGGCCGGCAAAGAGAAAAAACAGCTTGCGCTGGACATTGATCAACGCAAGGCTGAGTTAAAGGATCTTGAACAGAAAACCTTGGCCGCTGAAAATGCCCGTCGCCAGATCGCAGGCCAGAAACCTTATGCTAATTGGGAAAGCTATCAGGCTTCACTGGAAGCATTAGCAGAATCACGTGCCAAGATGAAAGCTACTCAACGCCCACCATTACCCGAGGAAGAAACCTTTGTTTCTGAAGCTGCAAATGTGCTTTTAGACTATGCCAAGTTAAAAGGTCAAGCTTAAAACACTAGGGTGTATCAGTGAAAAAAGCACGCTTCGGCGTGCTTTTTATATGAGCTGTCAGAAAACTGTCATGCCCTGATCATATTTCTGTCAAGCATGACTTCTATAGTGAATATATGAGAATAACTAGATCAGTCAGGTGACGTATGTCTAATCCATACGCTACAGCCTTCAAGCAGCAGGATTTTCCAGAAAATTTCAGGTTCTATTTTAAAAACCAGCAGCTTAATCCTACCTCTGAAGTTGAGCTGATTCAGGGAATAGTCCGTCCACGCCTGAAAATTGCCTTGGTCACCGAAACTTGGCCACCCGAAATTAATGGCGTAGCTTTATCCTTGCTACAGCTTTGTAAAGGTCTGCAACAGCAAGGCCATAAAATTTTACTCATCCGGCCACATCAGCATCAATCATGTCCACATTTTACTCCCAACCGGGAATGTCTGGTGGTTTCGCAAGCGATTCCACGCTATCCGGGACTGCATTTTGGCTGGCCCCAGTATTTAAAGGTCTCCCAGGCACTAGATGATTTCAAGCCTCATGTGGTGCATATTGTGACAGAAGGGCCGCTAGGATTAACAGCATTACAGGCGGCAAAGTCAGCTGGTATTCCTGTTTCAAGCGGTTTTCATTCTCCTTTTCAGGATTTTAGCCGTTTCTTTGATTTGGCTTTTCTGGTGAAACCTGTCCAGAAATATTTATGCTGGTTTCATAATAGTACCCAATTGACCTGTATACCCAGCAAGGATACCGAGCAGTTGCTAAAAGATATGGGGGTCTCTTGCCCTTTAAAAGTGATCGCGCGTGGAGTAGATCCACAACAATTTAATCCGGAGAAACGCTCTGAGCAGTTGCGCAAAAGCTGGGGAGTAAATGCCGATACGAAAGTTCTGTTATATGTGGGGCGGCTTTCTCCTGAAAAAGAAGTGGATGTGCTGATTGAAAGTCATGCACGGCTCTATAGCAATAAAGAGTCATCACCTAAATTAGTCATTGTTGGCGATGGACCGGACCGTTTACGCTTACAAAAAATGGTCCAGAATTCGAATGTGATCTTTACTGGTAATCTAAGTGGAGAAGTATTGGCGACTACATACGCTAGTGCTGATGTATTTACTTTTGCCAGCCAGGTCGAAACATTTGGAAATGTAGTTTTAGAGGCAATGGCTAGCGGTTTACCTGTAATCGCTTATGATTATGCTTGTGCCCATGTATATGTTGAACACGGACAAACGGGGTGGCTCAGCCCTTTAAAAGATATAAATGGTTTAAGCAGGGCAATTGAGAACCTGCCTGAGAATGCTGTTTTAAGAACAATGGGCCTAAACGCCCGCAAGCGGGTTCAGCATGCAGGCTGGCAGCAGCCGGTACAACAGCTTGAGCAGGCGCTCTACCAAGTCGTGCAGGAGTCCGTCATGACCACCTAGCATCCTTTTTCTAAAGAGGAGAATAATAATGAGATTTAGAAATGCCAAAATTAGAATATTAGACCTTGATTTAAAAGGTTGCCTATATCTTAATCACTTTTCCCATTCACAGCGTATAGCCCTGTTTTTCAAAATAATCAGCCGGCTAGGCGATGGAGCTTTCTGGTATGTAATGCTGGCAGCTGTCTGGATGCTTAAAGGATTGGCTTATAGTCTGCAAATTATCTATTTATCATTGGGTGGGCTGCTTGGAACAGGTCTCTATAAATTCTTAAAATGTAAAACTACTCGACCCAGACCTTATCAGGTACATCAGGTCATCATTCTGGGTGAGCGCCCTCTGGATCACTTCAGCTTTCCTTCAGGACATACGCTACATGCAGTATTGGCGACGGTAAGTTTGGGCTATGTACAGCCTGTACTCATGATACTTATGCTGCCTTTTACGGTATTGGTAGCTGTTTCACGCATGGTTCTAGGACTGCATTATCCGAGTGATGTACTGGTTGGCGCTATTCTGGGTGCAGGCGTTGCAGGAGTATTGATCTACTGCGCTCCTTGGTTTGAGCTTATACTTTAAGTTATAAGTTTTTATGTCCAGACTATCTCTACCCAGATGGAATTGATAAAGTAGCGTAACAGTAAATAAATGATGGAAACTTGGATTATGGGCTTACGCTGGACAGATACCATTGATATTGCCATTGAGCTCTCTGAAGCACACCCTGAAGTGGACCCACAATGGGTGCGCTTTACTGACCTGCATGCCTGGGTTTGTGCATTACCTGAGTTTAGTGATAATCCAGAAAAATCAAATGAAGGACTACTTGAAGCGATTCAAATGGCCTGGATTGATGAAGTCCGCTAAAAATAGCTAAAAAAACCTAAACTTTTTACATATTCAAAGCTGCTTATCGCGTATGACCTCAGGTATAATGCGCCAAATTTTTTGACGTTTAAATTTTCAGTTAAGGAGCCAATCATGGCAGTTGAACGTACTCTATCTATTGTTAAGCCAGATGCAGTAGCTAAAAACCACATCGGTGATATTTTTGCTCGTTTTGAAAAAGCTGGCCTAAAAATCGTTGCAACTAAAATGAAACACCTGACTCAAGCTGAAGCTGAAGGCTTCTATGCTGAACATAAAGAACGCGGTTTCTTTGGTGACCTGGTTGCATTCATGACTTCTGGTCCAGTAGTTGTATCTGTACTTGAAGGTGAAAATGCAGTGCTTGCTCACCGTGACATTCTAGGTGCCACTAACCCGAAAGAAGCAGCTCCTGGTACTATCCGTGCAGATTTCGCAACTTCTATTGATGAAAATGCTGCTCACGGTTCAGACTCAGTTGCATCTGCTGAGCGTGAAATTGCTTACTTCTTTGCTGACAACGAGATCTGCCCACGCACTCGTTAATTGACAGCATTTAAACCAGATAAGTGTTATTATACTTATCTGGTTTTTTTATTCTCTAAAGAATTTATTGCTTGAATATTGAGCAACTCCCATTGATCTCTGACATGAGTTAGGTAATACACATGAGTTCTGAAGTGGTCGTTTCATCTCCGTCAACAGATGAACAACAGCCTTCACCTGCTACTCAAGCCTCAAATAGTGCGCTGAAAAAGGTGAATCTGCTGGGCATGTCTCGTGCTGAGCTGGAAAATTTTTTCGAAAAGCTTGGAGAGAAAAAGTTCCGTGCCGGTCAGGTGATGAAATGGATGCATCAATATTTTGTGACCGACTTTGCCGAGATGACCAATATCTCTGGAAAGCTGCGTGCCAAGCTAGAACAGTTATGTGAAATCAAGGCACCTGAAGTGGTGCACCGTCATTATTCTAAAGACGGTACGCGTAAATGGGTTTTTCGTGTTGGAGATGGCACAGGCTCACTGGTAGAAACCGTACTGATTCCAGCAGAAGATAAGACCGGTTTGCGCAAAACCCTATGTATTTCTTCACAGGTCGGTTGTGCTTTGGACTGCTCGTTTTGCTCTACCGGTAAACAGGGTTTTCAGCGTGACTTAACACCTGATGAAATTATCGGGCAGTTATGGGTAGCTAACCAGTCTTATATGGAAGATGTACCGGTAGCTGAACGCACCCGCTCCGTGACCAATGTGGTCATGATGGGAATGGGCGAACCGCTTTTAAACTATGATGCGGTTTTAAGCTCCATGCATATTATGCTGGATGATTTTGCTTATGGGATGTCCAAGCGCCGTGTCACATTGTCGACTTCAGGTGTAGTGCCTAAAATTGACCAGCTGGCACAGGATATTGATGTAGCCCTGGCAATTTCTTTACATGCGCCAAATGATGAACTGCGTAATGAGCTGGTTCCCATCAATAAAAAGTATCCGTTGGCGCAGCTGATTGCTGCCTGTCAGCGTTACATCAATAAAGATGGCAATGAAAGTGCACGCAAACACGTTACGATTGAATATGTCATGCTGGACGGGGTAAATGACTCACTTGAGCATGCCCAGCAGATGATCAGGCTGTTAAAGAACCTGCCAAGCAAAATTAACCTCATACCGTTTAATCCGTTCCCGCATGCTCCTTATGGCCGCTCTAGCCGCAACCGTATTATTGCTTTTCAAAAAGCTTTGTCGGATGCGGGTTTTGTGTGTACGATTCGTCAGACTCGTGGTGATGATATCGATGCAGCCTGCGGCCAGCTGGTGGGACAGGTTGCGGACCGTACCCGTCGTGCTGAACAATGGAAAAAGAAAGTAGCAGAGCGCAATGAAATTATGCGCTCTCATGGATAGATAAACCTGAGAGGAGAAAAGCAGTTGAGAAAGCCGGTGTATAAAACATTTGTATTACTTACAGTGACTTTGTCGGCCTTGCTTGTTACTGCTTGCCAGACTCCTGATACCCTCAGTAAGGATCCAGAAAAGGCAGTCAAGGTTCGAACCCAGCTGGCAGCGGAATATATTAAATCGGGTGATCTGGATGCTGCTAAACGGGCACTAGACCAGGCACTTGAAGTTGATTCCAGAGACGCCACTGCGAACATGATGATGGGAGTACTGCTCCAGCAAGAGGGGAGTCAGCTAAATCTGGACAAGGCTGAGAGTTATTTCAGACGCTCTATTTCAATTGAGCCTAAAAATGCACAGGCGCGTAATAATTATGGCGCCTATTTGTACCAGATCGGTCGTTATAAAGATGCGATCGAACAACTGGAAATTGCTGGTGCAACTTTAGGCTATGAGCAGCGTTACCAGGCGCTTGAAAATCTGGGACGAATTTATCTTAAGCTCGGCAATGTTGCGAATGCTGAAAAAACATTCAAACAGGCATTGCAAGCTAACCGCGATTCTTCCATTTCAATGTTAGAGTTAGCGGAAATTTTCTATTTGCGGCAACAGATTCCTGCTGCTACACAGCTTTATGAACAATATGTGCGTCGTGTAGGGCAAAAGAATCAGGGTGCGCGTGCTCTTTGGATCGGAATTCGAATTGCGCGTGCCAATGATGATAAAATGGGAACACAAGTTTTGGTGAACCAGTTACGTGCCTTGTTCCCGGACAGCCAAGAATATCAACGTTATTTGCAATTACAGCACAGTACTGAGGCCGTATGGAAGTAAATCCTAATTCACAGCAACCTACTGGTTCTAGCTCTAACGTAGCGCCGAATGCGTTAGGAAATGTTCAACGTCCTGGTGAGTATTTACGCCATATCCGTATTGCAAAAAACCTTGAACTTGAAACTGTGGCGGCTGACCTTAAAATACCTTTAAAGACTTTGAAGGCGCTTGAGCAGGATGATTATAAAACCCTGCCTGAGGCAGCATTTATTAAAGGTTATTACCGCTCTTATGCTAAATATCTGGGTACGGATGCAACTGCTATTATCCAGCGGTTTGATGAGATTTATGCCAATGATACCGGCCTGCTGCCAAATCATGCACTGAATAACTCCCCGATTAAAATTATGGGTAAACTGCCTGGTTCTAACAGTGACCGTAACCGGAAATGGATAAAACGGGCTATTGTGGCAGCTGTGATTCTACTGCTAGTCTGGCTGGTGGTGGCTGCTATCCAGAACTGGACATCAGGTAAAAAGGACGAAACTGAGCGTCCAGCTGTAGCCCAGTCAGAGGTTCAGGTTGTTGATCTGGATAACAGTCCGAATGCAGCAGCATCTGGTGATCAGCTGGTCTTGAATTTTACCCGGCCTACCTCTGTTCATATAGTTGATGCGACAGGTAAGGTGCTGGCGACAGGACGTCAGGATTCCACCCTGACACTAAGCGGTGAAAGCCCATATCAGATCCGTCTTGATGATGCGACCGCAGTATCACTCAGTTTAAATAGTGAGCAGATTTCATTGTCTCCATATACGGTGAACGGAAAAGCAGAATTCCGTTTGTCTCGCTAATTCGCAACAGTAGAGCGATGCAATGATTGAAAATCCGATTAAACGCCGGCCGACACGTAAAATCCGTGTCGGTTCAGTGTATGTGGGAGGTGATGCTCCCATCAGTATCCAGAGTATGACCAATACCGAAACCTGTGATGTGGCTGCAACAGTTGCACAGATTCAGCGCTGTGTAGATGTTGGAGCGGATATCATGCGGGTTTCAGTGCCAAGTATGGAAGCGGCAAAGGCATTTGGTGAAATCCGTAAGCAAGTAAGTGTGCCTTTGGTGGCTGACATTCACTTTGACTATAAAATTGCCTTGGCTGTTGCTGATTTTGGCGCAGATTGCCTGCGTATTAATCCTGGAAATATTGGTTCTGAAGCCAAAATCCGTGAAGTAGTCGCTGCAGCCAGACATCATGATATCTCTATGCGTATTGGAGTAAATGCTGGTTCACTGGAAAAGGACATTCAGAAAAAATATGGTGAACCGACCGGGCAGGCATTGCTTGAGTCAGCGATGCGCCATATTGACATTCTTGATCGCCTGAATTTTCAGGAGTTTAAAGTTTCGGTTAAAGCTTCTAATGTATTTCTGACTATGGATGCTTATCGCCTCTTGTCACAGCAGATTGATAATCCGCTGCATCTAGGTGTGACTGAGGCAGGTGTCTACCGGACAGGCTCTGTCAAATCCGCCATTGCGCTAGGCGGTTTGTTAATGGAAGGCATCGGAGATACCATGCGTATTTCCCTGGCGGCTGAACCTGAAGAAGAAATTAAAATCGGTTTTGATATTTTAAAATCGCTCAGTCTGCGCTCCAATGGTATCAACTTTATTGCCTGTCCAAGCTGCTCACGTCAGGAATTCAACGTGATTAAAGTTATGCAGGCTTTAGAGGAGCGTCTGGAAGATATCCGTACACCTATGGATGTTTCCGTAATTGGCTGTAAGGTCAATGGTCCGGGCGAGGCTAAAGAAGCCGATATTGGTGTAGTGGGTGCAAGTCCACGTTCACTGGTGTACCGTAATGGTGAAAAAAGTCATTTAATTGATACCAATCAGCTGGTTGATGAAATCGAAACTATGGTTCGTCAACGTGTTTCCGAGCTTGAAGAAGCTAAATCTAAAGAGATCATTCGTAGTTCATCATGAGTTCAATTGTCGCAATCAAAGGTTTTAATGACATTCTTCCAGCACAGACCCCGGCCTGGAGACGTCTAGAGCAGCATCTGTCATCTTTGATGGATGCATATGGCTATCAACAAATCCGTTTGCCGATAGTTGAACAGACGAATCTGTTTAAACGTTCGATCGGTGATGCAACCGATATTGTTGAAAAAGAGATGTATACATTTCTGGACAAAGGTAATCCGCCGGAGTCTCTGACATTACGTCCTGAAGGAACGGCAGGCTGTGTGCGTGCAATGCTTGAGCATAACCTGCTGCGCGGAGCGACGCCTCGTGTGTGGTATATCGGTCCGATGTTCCGTTATGAAAAACCGCAAAAAGGCCGCTATCGTCAGTTTCATCAGTTTGGGGTCGAAACTTTTGGTGTAGCAACGCCAGATATGGATGCAGAGCTGATTCTGATGACTGCACGTCTGTGGAAACGTATGGGGGTGGCAGACAAAGTTCAGTTAGAGCTAAATACCTTGGGTGAAGCTGATGAACGTGCAGCTTATCGTGCAGCACTGGTCGGATTTCTAGAATCACATAAAGCAGATCTGGATGAAGATTCACAGCGCCGTTTAACCACGAATCCCTTGCGAATTCTGGATTCCAAAGATGCTAAAACTCAATCTATTTTAGAAAATGCGCCAAAACTTCATGACTTTATGGGTGAGGAAACATTGGCGCACTTTAACCTGTTGCAACAGTATTTGACTGATGCAGGCATTAGTTTTGTCATTAATCAAAAGTTGGTACGGGGTCTCGACTATTACAACAAAACTGTCTTTGAATGGACCACCACTCATTTAGGCTCACAGGGCACAGTGTGTGCCGGCGGCCGTTATGACGGTTTAGTAGGCCAGCTTAAAGGTAAAGCAGACCAGTCTGTACCGGCTGTGGGTTTTGCTATGGGAATGGAACGTTTATTACTTCTGCTTGAACAGGTTGAAGATAATACTGCCGTGCGTGACTGCGAGATATTCTTGCTGGCAGAACCTGCTTATCAGGGGAAAGTCCTAGTCATGGCAGAACAGTTCCGTAACCAGTTTGAGGCAGCTAACAGTCCATTCCGCCTAAAAACCGGATCACAGGGCAGCATGAAAAGCCAAATGAAAAAGGCCGATCAGTCTGGAGCAATTTTTGCCGTGATTCTGGGGCAGCGCGAATGGGAAAACCGGAAGCTGACAGTAAAACGTCTGGAAAATGCAGAGCAGGTTGAAGTTGAAATAGATAATCTTACGCCGTACCTGATTGAACAGCTTGCCTCCGAATAAGCCGAGAATATAAACAAAAAAGGATAATCACATGAACGCATTAAGTGATGAAGACCAGCTAGATAATTTAAAGTCATTTACCAAAAAATATGGCTCTGCCATTATTAGCGGTATTTTAATTGCGTTAATTGCCTTTTTTGGCTGGGAATACTGGCAAAAGAAAACTCTGGCTGAGAACCAGATGCGTACTGCCAAGGTGCAGCAGCTTATGGATGAAGCCAGAAATGTAAATAGTCAGGATATTAATGCCCTGAATGCACTTTCACAATCTGCTGACAAGATTGTGAAAGAAGCGCCTGATTCTGTACATGCACTTCAGGCCCAGTTTGTAATGGCTAAGCAGGCTTATGACCGTGGTGATTATGCTGCAGCAGAAAAAGCACTCAAGCGGGTGGAAGCGACTAAACTCAAGGATGAAGGTCTGGTTCATGTATTGAAACTGCGCTTGGCTTATGCCCAATTGGCTCAAAACAAATATGATGCGGCACTTAAAACTCTGGCTGATGTAACTGATCCGGCTTTTAAAGCTACTGCTGAAGAAGCACGTGGCGACGTGTATGTGGCAAAAAATGATATTGCCTCAGCAAGAAAAGCTTATCAGAGCGCATGGGATGCACTTGCTGAGCGTAAAAAAGAACGACAAATTTTACAAATTAAACTCGAAAGTGTAGGCGTTTTAGTTGATGATCCTGCAATCGAACGCCCTATTTTGGAAACACAAGTGGATGAGTCTTAATGGATAGAAAATATAAAATATCATTTGCAATGGCAGTATTATCAGCTGCGCTGATCGGTTGCTCAAGTAATAAAATTAAAGTAGAAGAGGCCAAACCGAATCCACTGCCAAAGCTTGCGCAAGCAAAAAGTCTGGTGCCTGTATTTTCGCAAAATGTTTCTTCTACCGATGAAGCTGATCCACTCCGGTTACGACTCGCAGTCGATAACGGCGTTATTTTTACAGTAGATCCTAAAGGCGAAGTAGCAGCTTTTCGTGGTAAACAGCGTCTCTGGCAGACTCGTGTCAGCAAGCAAGGGTTAAGTGCCGGAGCTGAGGCAGCTGATGGCGTGGTTATTGTTGGTAACCGTAAAGGTCAGCTGTTTGCCTTGGAACAGGCAACAGGCAAGCAATTATGGACTGCGCAGTTATCAGGGGCTTTACTCAGCCCCTCACTGATACAAGCTGGTCGTGTTATTACTGTGGCAAATGATGGGAATGTCTTTGCACATGACCTGGCCTCTGGGCAAGAGGTCTGGGCATACCGGTTGCCAAATGCACAGTTTAGTCTGCGTGGCCAGGCAGCCCCAGTTTCTGCTGATCCGCGTACAGTACTGATTGCTTCATCTAATGCCTATATTTATGCTTTGGATGTATTAACGGGTGTGCCGCGTATGCAGCGCCGTGTAGCGGTCAGTAGCGGTCGCTCGGATGTGCAGCGCCTGATTGATATTGATGGTGATCCTGTGATGGCTGGCCAGTTTTTGGTGACGACCAGTTATCAGGGGCAAGTTACTGTAACTGATCTGGCATCACAACAGGTAGTCTGGAGTGAAGATGCCAGCAGTACACAGCGTCCGGAAGTTTTTAACAACACGGTTTTTGTTGCACAGAACGATGGTAAAGTCACGGCATTTAATCTCACGACAGGTGAACAGCTCTGGCAGAATGATAGCCTGCTCAACCGTCGTTTAAGTAATCCAGTGATACTTGGTCAAGAGCTGGTGGTTGGTGATCTGGATGGTGTATTACATTTGATTGATCCAGCCTCTGGGCAACTGGTAGGTCGCTCTAAAACCGGTGGCGAAGTACGTTCACTACAGGTAATTGATGGGCAGCTCTACGTTTCTACCAGAAAGGGAGCGTTAAGCGTCTGGCAGAATCGTTAATTCTTCTCTGCTTGTGCTAAAATAAACCCAACCGTATTTTTTGAAACGCGGGGTAATTGAAATTTCAATGCCCCGTGTTTTTATTTAGATCTGTGATCTATTATTTTCTTCCAAAGTTTCTGATGTTCAGACCAGACCAACTGGCTGATCTTGAATAAAGGTTAATCTATGAAACCCGTAATTGCGCTCATTGGTCGTCCGAACGTCGGAAAATCAACGTTGTTCAACCAGATTACCAAGAGCCGTGATGCCCTTGTAGCCGACTTCGCCGGCCTAACACGTGACCGCAAATATGGCGATGCTGTGTATCAAAACAAATCCTTTATCGTAGTCGATACAGGCGGTATTGGCGAAAGCGAACAGGGAATTGATTCTTACATGGCAGAGCAGTCTAAAACTGCAATTCATGAAGCCGATCTCATTATTTTTGTAGTTGATGCGCGTGCGGGGCTATTGGCCTCTGATGAACAGATTGCGCGTGAACTACGCACACTTGGCAAAAAAGTCTTTCTGGTAGCCAATAAGGTAGATGGCGTACATGCAGAAGCAGCTGTGGTCGAGTTTTATAAACTCGGTCTTGGTGAGCCCATGCATGTTGCAGCAAGTCATGGTCGCGGTGTGGCACAGATGCTGGAAGAAGTGCTGGCAGATGTACCTGAAGATGAGAATCCGGAAGAACATGATAAAGCTACAGGCCTGCGTCTGGCTATTATTGGCCGTCCGAATGTCGGTAAATCTACTCTGGTTAACCGGTTGCTTGGTGAAGAGCGCGTAGTTGCATATGATGAGCCTGGAACTACACGTGATTCAGTCTATATTCCATTTGAGCGCGATGGTCGTCAATATACTCTCATTGATACTGCTGGTGTACGCCGTAAAGGTAAAGTCGATGAAATGATCGAGAAATTCTCGGTAGTAAAGACTTTGCAAGCCATGAAAGATGCACATGTAGTGGTAGTGGTGCTCGATGCCCGTGAGGGCGTGGTAGAGCAGGATCTACACCTGATCGGTTATGCACTTGAAGCTGGCCGGGCCATGGTAATTGCGATCAACAAATGGGACAACATGTCTGAATATGATCGCAAGCAGTGTAAACTGGATGTAGACCGCCGTTTTGATTTTATTCCTTGGGCGCGTATCCATCTGATTTCAGCATTACATGGTACTGGTGTAGGTGATCTTTATCCTTCAATCCATCGGGCTTATGATTCATCTCACCTGAAAGTATCACCAGCTAAATTAACACAGATACTTAATGATGCAACCGAAGCACATCAGCCACCTATGGTTGGTGGCCGCCGGATTAAAATGCGTTATGCTCATATGGGTGGACAAAATCCGCCAACGATTGTGATTCACGGTAACAAGGTCGACAAGACTCCTGCAGATTATCGCCGTTATCTGGAAAATGTTTTCCGTAAAGTTTATAAGCTTGAAGGTACACCGGTTAAAATCGATTTTAAAACTTCAGAAAATCCATTCGAAGGACGTAAATCACAGCTTGATGAGCGTACTGCTGCACGTCGCCGTCGTTATATCCAGAAATTTAAAAAAGCTGAGAAAAAATTCAAGCGTTAAGCTAAATAGTGCTTTAACATAATTTAAAAACCCAAATTTCAATTTGGGTTTTTTTGTTTAATCATGAACCGTTATACTGCTTCTAATTTAGTGAACCGGATAAAATATGCTGCGTGTTGATATCTGTGCTATGAAGCGTTTCGAGCAGGTTGATCCACAACAGGAACTGCGCCAGCAAATCCAGCAGCGTAAGCAGGCTATTTACGCTTATCGAAATCGTCTGCTGAGTGAAATACTGGGACAGCCCATCACTGCCTTAAGTTTTGCTTGTACATGCCACGGTAAACCGTACTTAAAAGAACATAATCTGGCAATCAATCATACCCATAGTAAAAAAATCTATGCATTAGTGACCAGTTCTGAGCAGCAGGACATAGGAATTGATGTTGAGGATCTGGAACGTCAAGTAAAGCTGGATGCTTTGGCACAACATGCATTTCATGAAGAAGAATATCAAACCTGGAAGTCTATGGATAAAGACAGGCTGTACTGGTTTAAAGTCTGGACAGCGAAAGAAGCAATTTTAAAGGCCAGTGGTTTAGGCATCCGTTTAAGTCTGAAAGATATAAATACCAGAGTCCATCCCATGTATGATAACTCACAGATGCAGCATGAATCTCTTGGGTATTTTGCTTACCAGCATTTTGAAGTTGCCCAGAGCCTGATCACCGTCGCTTGGCGCACCGGACAGGGCTGTGGTGAATTTATCTTCCCGCGTATTCAGATTTATCGGAATTAAAAAGCCTATCCGGAGATAGGCTTTAATGAAATATTGCTCCGGGATGAAATTATGGAATTTCATCCTCGAACTCTGGTTTTACCTGTACGATAAAGTCCTGACGGTTCAGACCACGCCACAGTGCAAATGAAGTACCAATATAAATAGAAGAATAAGTACCTACAAATACGCCTACAAACATGGCTACAGAGAACCAGTGTAGACCTTCACCACCCATGAGCATCATGGCAATAACCACGAGTAACAGGGTCATCGAGGTGTGAACAGTACGGCGCAAGGTTTCGGTAAGCGCAATATTAACAATCTCGCGTGGCTCGGCACCACGAATTTTACGGAAGTTTTCCCGAATACGGTCAGAGACTACAATATTGTCATT
The DNA here is from genome assembly GCF_006757745.1 of Acinetobacter radioresistens DSM 6976 = NBRC 102413 = CIP 103788. Lineage (NCBI taxonomy): Bacteria > Pseudomonadati > Pseudomonadota > Gammaproteobacteria > Moraxellales > Moraxellaceae > Acinetobacter > Acinetobacter radioresistens. Next base: position 494,358 of record NZ_AP019740.1, read on the forward strand.
TAGCGAAAATCCGATAAGTGCCAGAAGTGCTGCCAGTACGGTCAGGTCAAATGGCCACTGCATCATGGCAAAAATACCGATTGTCACGATGATATCGTGGAACAAGGATAATACTGCCCCGATTGCCAGTTTAAACTCAAAACGGATGGTGACATAAATCAGCATCAGGACAAGTGCTAGCGCTACTGCACCTGCTGAGCGTACATACAGTTCATTACCAACCTGACCCCCTACCGAATCAATCTTGCTAACTTCAGCAGGGTTATTTGGCAGTTGGGCTGCTTTAGTCAAGGTACTGTTGAGGTCTTCAACATTTATGTCTTGTGCGGGCATACGTATCAAGAGATCACTATTGCTTCCCAAGGTTTGTACAACTGCATCTTTAAAACCGGCATCATTTAACGCACGGATAACTTCTCCCTGATTGGCTGCCTGTTTATAGTTCAGCTCGGCAGAGATACCGCCTGTAAAGTCCAGCCCGAGATTTAGGCCTTTAGTAACGATAAAAAACAGGCTACCGACAGTAAGGATTATCGAAATAATAGCTGCCGGTAAGGCAATTTTCATAAAGTCGATAACGCGCTCATTATCAGGACGGCCGTACTGTTTTTGCTTTGGTTGAGTATTCTCAGTCATCATCGATCTCCTTAAATGCTCAACTTCTTCAAGTTACGACGCTTGCCATAAATGATCTGTACGATCGCACGCGTTACCGTAATTGCAGTAAACATCGAACAGGCAATACCAATCATGAGTGTTACAGCAAAACCTTTGATTGGACCAGTACCGATCGCAAATAGGATAAAGGCGACGAGGAAGGTGGTCAGGTTTGAGTCAAAAATGGTGTTATAGGCTCGATCATAACCTGCCACAATGGCCTGTTTGGGCGAGGCCCCCCATTTCATTTCTTCTCTGATTCGCTCACAGATCAGTACGTTCGCATCGACGGCCATACCGATTGTAATAACAATACCTGCAATACCCGGCAAGGTTAGTGCGGCACCAATCCATGACATGATGCTTAAAGTCATTGCCAGGTTAAAAACCAAAGCAAAGTTGGCAATCAGACCAAATAAACGGAAGAAGACCACCATCCAGATAGCGACCAGCAAGAAACCGATTTGAGTAGAAAGCACACCCTTGTCGATATTTTCCTGACCTAGTGACGGGCCAACTACACGCTCTTCAACAAAGTACATTGGAGCAGCAAGTGCACCTGCACGTAGCATAAGTGCCAGTTCAGACGCTTCTTGTGGAGAATCGAGTCCGGTAATACGGAACTGCGACCCTAGTACGGCCTGAATGGTTGCAGCGTTAATCACTACAGATTCTGCATAAGGTGTACGTACTTCGGTCTGTGTGCCGGTAACCGGATCAGTGACATAGCTGATACGCTGTTTGTTTTCGATAAACAGTACAGCCATGCGTTTACCCACAGCATTACGGGTGGCATCTGCCATCAGTTTGCCGCCAGCACTGTCTAAAGTAATATTAACTTCAGCACCACCTGTATCCTGGCTAAAGCCTGAAGAGGCATTTTGGACCCGTTCACCTGTCAAGATACGGTTACGCTGTAACAGTAATTGGCGACCGCTGTCTAGCGATTCATAAGCAAACAGTTCTGTACCAGGAGGTAACGGCTGGCCATTAGATTTCCCGGTATAGGGATCAATATACTGATCATTTAAGTCGGAAACTAAGCGGAACTCCAGGTTAGCTGTGCGGCCAAGTACCCGTTTTGCTTCTGCTGTGTCCTGTACACCTGGCAGGTCGACTACGATACGATTACTGCCTTGGGTCTGAACCAGTGCTTCCGCCACCCCCAGTTCGTTAATACGGTTGCGCAGTGTGGTTAAGTTCTGGTTAACAGCATATGACTGGATTTCCTGTCTGCGTGCATCAGTATACGTGAGGCGCAACATAGGACCAGTACTGCTAGCCAGTGCTTGCTGGGTGAACTCATTGCCATTGCGGCGTAAAAAGTCCATTACAGCTTCACGGTCGTCATTTTGTGCAAACTGGAGATTGATCTGATTATTATTCAGAGTCAGGCTATTAAACTTGAGATTATTTTCACGAAGCTGACGGCGCAAGTCGGTCGCGGATGTTTCCATACGCTGTGAGAGGGCTTTATCCATATCCACTTCTAACAGGAAGTGTACACCACCACGCAAGTCCAAGCCCAGTTTCATTGGTTTTGCGCCAATTTTCTGTAGCCACTCAGGTGTAGTAGGCGCCAAATTCAGGGCCACAACGTATTCTTCACCCAGAGCGCGGCGTAGCACATCTTTTGCTTTGAGTTGTGCATCAGTAGAGTCTACACGCAATAGGGCAGCGTTATTGGTAAAGGTATTGTCATGAGACGGAATGTTTGCCTCTTTCAATATTTGCTCTGCTTTTTGTATCACACTCTGATCAATTTGAGTGCCGGCTTTTGCACCAGAAATCTGGACCGCCGGTTCATCGGGATACAAGCTAGGCAGTGCGTACAGGGTGCTGATCACCAGAACCACCAGGATCAGCAGATATTTCCATGCAGGGTAACGCATTTGCTGTCTTCTTAAAATGAAAAAGCCGTGCGGGGTGCACGACTGTTTTTATGATTAAAGGTTATTCAGGGTGCCTTCAGGCAAAACTGAAATGACACTAGCACGCTGGATTTTTACATCTACACCGCGGCTTAGTTCTACTACTGCAAAATCGCCTTCAAGCTTGGTAATACGGCCCATCAAGCCACCGGCAAAAACCACTTCACTGCCTACACCCAGACTTTCAACGAGGGTACGGTGTTCTTTGGCACGTTTGGCCTGTGGACGCCAGATCAGGAAATAGAAAATTGCAATAAATACTGCAATCATCAATAAGTTAGCCATCATGCTCGGGCCTTGCTGAGCCGCCGGCGCAGCGTGAGCAGTAGAGATTAAAAAGCTCATGTCGATTTCCTATTAAATATTAAAACTGTTGCCATTGTCATGACATTTAAATTGAGTTGACCTGCAATTTACCTTGTCTTTTTGTTGAGCGCAAATACTGCTTTCTCAATCTTCAGGGCAAGGCGGTACTTCCATTCCACGACGTGTATAGAAGTCCTCAACAAAAGCTTCAAAGGTATCATTGTCGAGTGCATCACGGATGTCTTGAGTGAAGCGCTGGTAATAGCGCAGGTTATGAATGGTTCCTAGCATGGAGCCCAGCATTTCACCACATTTCTCGAGGTGGAACAGATAAGCCCGGGTAAAATTCTTGCAGGTATAGCAGTCACAGTGCGGGTCAAGCGGGCTCTGATCATGACGGTATTTGCTGTTGCGAATACGGACCAGACCATCTGTCACAAAATAATGACCGTTCCGCGCATTTCGGGTAGGCATGACACAGTCAAACATATCAACCCCACGGCGGATACCTTCAACAATATCTTCAGGTTTACCAACACCCATGAGGTAGCGAGGTTTATCATGCGGCATTCTGTTAGGAAGATAATCCAGCACTTTGATCATCTCTTCTTTCGGCTCACCAACAGATAAGCCACCAATTGCATAGCCATCAAACCCGATTTCAAGCAGGCCTTCTAGTGATTCATCCCGAAGATCTTCATACATGCCACCCTGAATAATACCGAACAACGCATTTTTATTGTCCAGAACTTCATGATGGTGGGTCTTGCAACGTTTAGCCCAGCGTAAAGACAGCTGCAATGATTTCTGCGCTTCTTCATGGGTCGCTGGATAAGGCGTACATTCATCAAAAATCATGACAATATCGGAGTTCAGAACTTTCTGAATTTCCATAGAAACTTCAGGTGAGAGAAAAACTTTTGAGCCGTCAATAGGTGAGCGAAAAGTCACACCTTCTTCTTTGATTTTGCGCATGGCGCCCAGACTAAATACCTGAAAGCCACCAGAGTCAGTTAAAATAGGCTTATCCCACTTAATAAATTCGTGCAGACCGCCGTGTTCTTTTACAACATCCAGGCCTGGACGCAAATACAAGTGAAAGGTGTTTCCTAAAATGATTTGTGCCTGAATTTCTTCAATATCACGTGGAAGCATGCCTTTAACAGTACCGTAAGTACCCACTGGCATAAATACCGGTGTTTCAACCACCCCATGTTCAAGTGTTAAACGGCCACGGCGGGCACGACCCGACTGACCCAATTTTTCAAACTTCATACCATGTCCAAATCAAGGCGAAAAAACAGTTCGCTGATGTGCAAAATAAAAAAGAGGTCTATTGTCCTTGATTCTGTCATGGAGTTCTACTGTTAAATGTAGCCGCAGCATATGAAAAACTAGACAGACCGATATGTTGCAAAGCGGTGCGTATTTAAAAGTTTGGACGATAGTCAAAGTTTTGCAGGGTAGACTGGTCGCGAAACGGGCGAATAGCCTTTTTACCTGTAGTCAGCGTATTGATCATATTATTCGGAAATATCTGGATATGATTATTAAACAGTTCCACATTACGGTTAAAAATACTGATAGCGGCACTGACATTTTCATTTTGCTCATCAATTTCATTTATCATGCGCAGATAAATTTCATTAGCTTTAAGCTCAGGATAGTTCTCAACTATAACATTCAGATTACGCATGAGTTCATGACTCAAGCTTTCTACCCGTTGTAGCTGAGAGATATCAGTGCTTTTAAGATTAAGTTGCATAATCTGCTGACGTAGTTCGGTAACCCGCTCTAAGGTACTTTTTTCAAAGCCTGCGTATTGTTCGACTAGTGGGACCAGTCCGTCAAGAACCTTGACTTTCTGCCGTTCATAGGTGGCTACATCTGCCCAGGCGCGCTGCGCAGCATTATAATGCCGGACAATCGAGTTCCGGATATAGATCACTGCAATGATCAAAACCACAAAAAATAAAATAAAGAGCCCTAACCCCATCATTATTTTCCTCAAGTCTATTTATTGTAAAAGTTGCTCTAAGTTATTTAGCAGTTTTTCATAGGCGCCTAAACGCAATGTTCGCAGGTGCCCGCGCAAACTGGAGATATCTTCTCTATTTTGCGCTTTTGTATGAATTTTAAAAAGGTTCTGCCGGTTTAAAAAGCACATTATATGATGTTCATGATGAAACAGCAGCTCGCCAGAATGTTGTGTAAAGAACTGATCTAAACGTAAAGTCATAGCTGGAGTCATGGTTTTAGCGAGCTCAAGCGGTTCAAGACCATAAATACGTAATTTCTGGTTAATCTGTAGGTCACTGCTATACCAGGCAGAGCTATACGGAGCACCAAACTCTTTATTGGATGTGGTTACTGCCAGCCCAAGTGTGGGAGCTTCAAAAACAAAGATACCCCATAAAGTCTTCTGCGTTCTTTGTACCGCTACTTGCTGTGTATCCTGCCCGGCGATTTTTATTTCATTGATGAAATCGTACTGAAAAAGCATGATTGGCCGCTCTCGGCCCTGTTGATCTTTCCAGGTGGTACTGGCATATACAGGTAGCATATTTGATACAGAACCCTGCTGAAATACAGGAAACAGGTTTTTAAGCCGGGCGATAAAGAAAAAAGGCTGCGTAGAATCTGGAAAATGAGGGGGTAATTCCTGAAAGTTGAGCTGATATTTTTTCTCGAGTATCTGCTGTTCCAGAAACTGAATCACTTCAGTGAGTGGCTGATCCGACTCATAACAGAGATAGGCAAATAATCCCAAAACAAAGGCAGTTAAAAAGCTTAATCCGGCAATAAGGCTGTGCTGTATAAAAAATATTCCAAATAATGTAAAGCCACTTGCTATAACGAGCAGTATGAAAGGTAATACATTATTGAATTTCAGGCCAGGATGATCTCCCCAGGGATGGAGTCCATCTAGAATATCCTGATAGGTTTTTGCCTGTTGGCCCACTTGCCACAGCCGGGCAATATTATCCAGAACCTGCCGGTTGATCTTGCGATGAATACGTAGCGTATATTTAACAGTTTCAACCGGCATAACTATTTACCTGTTCACTGTTTTATCGATCAGCATGGCGTCACCATAACTGAAGAAACGGTAATGCTCTCTTACGGCATGCTCATACGCTGCCAGAATATAATCACGTGTTGAAAGTGCTGAAACCAGCATCAGCAGGGTAGACTCCGGTAAATGAAAGTTGGTGATCAGCCGGTCTACTACACAGAACTGATAACCCGGATAAATAAAGATCTGGGTATCTCCAGTCCATGCCTCAATTTTACCGTTATGAGCCTGCGCTGCGCTTTCAAGTGCACGTGTAGCAGTAGTACCTACTGCAATAACTTTATTACCGCGAGCCTGTACTTGCTTAATCAGCTCTACCGTATTCTCGGGCACTTCACACCATTCACTGTGCATAATATGATTTTCAATATCTATACTACGAACAGGTAAAAAAGTACCAGCGCCTACATGCAGGGTAACAAATGCTTGCTGTACACCTTTTTCTGATAATTTGTTTAAAAGGACTTCATCAAAATGCAGACTGGCAGTAGGTGCAGCAACACTGGCAATTTTCTCTGGATCGTGAAATACCGTCTGATAACGCTCGCTGTCAATCGCCTCTGCTTCACGGTTAAAATAAGGCGGAATGGGTAATTGCCCGTGCTGATCCAGGACCTGCAAAATCGGTTGTGAAAACTCGACAACGAACAGGTTCTCATGGCGGCCTTGTACAGTGACTTTAACCTCATCTGCACCAATAAACAGCTCTGCACCAGCTTTAGGTGAATTACTGGCTTTAATATGACAGTGGGCAATAGTCTGATCAAAAATACGTTCTACCAGTATTTCAACTGCTCCACCAGTTGCACGCCTGCCTTTAAGTCGAGCCTTCATAACTTTGGTATCATTCAGGACCAGCAGATCACCGGGTTCAAACAATTCCAGAATATCGGTAAAGTGACGATCGCTATATTGGCCCTCACTATTTAAGTGTAAAAGCCTTGAAGCACTACGCTGTGCTAGAGGGTAACGTGCAATTAATTCATCGGGGAGGTTAAAAGAAAAGTCAGAAAGTTGCATGACACAAAACAATTAAAAAATTGTACCTAGTATAGTGCTTTTTGATTAATGATGGAAAAAATACGGTTTTGTTCAGCTATTGCTTTTATAGTGATTTAAAAATAGGCAAACAGTCAGTACTTTACATTGACAACATTTGGAAAGACGCTATTATACACACACCCACTCTTCTTCCCGAGGTGGTGAAATTGGTAGACGCGGCGGACTCAAAATCCGCTGTCAGAGATGACGTGTCGGTTCGAGTCCGACCCTCGGGACCACTATAATTAGATCCAAATATCTATTATTATAATTTCCTTTATTTCAAATATTTACCAGTATATAACATGTTTTGTTTCTTAATTGTTATTATTGCCGTTGTATCTATGTCTAAAGTTTGCTAATTGTTTAATAAAGATTTATTTTTAACTGATTTTTACTGAAGTTGCGGTTATTACCTACAATATTTTTAATGAGGCGAGCATGACATTACAATTATTAGAGTTAGATCAGGCTGATCAGCTCAGTGCTTGTAAATTATCGTTATTACTGGGTATCTTCGAACCGCATAACCAGGTGGAATCCTGTTTACGTTTTGCTCGACGTATTTTAAGAAGTAAAAACGCTATTTTAACTTTTAAGGCAGAGCCTTATATCTGGTATCTTTCTTCAAAGGGTATGAGACTTTTTCATAGCCATCCTGATGCAGATTTAGGACCTTATTTCAATAGTCAACCTTATATAGACCAGCAACATTCTGATTATCACGGCTTTTGTCAGCATATTCGTCACTTGGGTGTAGAGCATCAGCGCATGGTTGCTTTTGATATGCTCAAGACTGATAAAGAATCAATTGGACAGATTCTGTTTTTTGATGACAGCTCTGAGCCTTTTGAAAATGAAGATATTGAGATAGTTAAAGATTACTGTGAACGTCTGGTTCGCTATTTAGAGTTAAAATTCGAGCATGCTGAACTTAAGGAATTATATGAACAGCAATCGGCATTAAATTTTAGTAAAACCAAGTTTTTCCAGATTATTGCACATGACCTGCGTGCACCTTTTCATGGGTTGCTCGGTTTCTCTGAAGTATTGTCACAAGAGCGCAATACGCTTGACGACTCCAGTATCCAGAATATTGCAGATTATCTTTATGATACTGCACAGTCGACTTATAACCTTTTAGAAAGCCTGCTCAACTGGGCAATGGCAGAAGGCGGCCGGTTTGTCTATCATCCGATCAACTTCAATTTAAAGCAGGTCACCAAAATTGTTCGTGATGTACTTAATACACTAGCGATTAAGAAAAACATTCAGTTAATTGATGAAGTGCCGGATGATCTCAAGGTATATGCAGATATTAATATGCTGACTTCGATTATCCAGAACCTGGTATCAAATGCATTAAAATTCACGCCAATGGACGGTACGGGTAAAGTGACCATTCAAGCACAGCCCGGCCCAGATGGGGTGGAAATTTATATCCGGGATACCGGCCTAGGTATGTCTGAAGCACAAATAGCGAATATTTTTCAGCCGCGGATTACTGTCAGCCTTAAAGGTACGGCGGGTGAAAAAGGAACAGGTCTGGGATTGACACTCTGTAAGCGGTTTGTAGACCTGAATAAAGGTGAAATTTGTGTCATGTCTAAGGAAGGTGAAGGTACTACTTTCAAAGTTACTTTGCCGGAAGCAACTGACCAGCATACGGTTTTGCCACTTGATATGGCGAAGTCAGACAGCACTACAAATTTAGTATAATTATTTTCCTAAAGCCAAATTCACCTGTTATAACTACATATAAATACAGGTGAAGGGTGGTTTATGAACGCGAAGCAGTTGCAAAAGACTTTAAGAGCCAGTCAATATGCTGAACAGATACTAGGTCTTTATCAAAACGAACTTGAACAAGATTATACTGTAGATCAGTTTGCAACCCCGCTATCACATGAACAGATTAAAGATCGGGTGTCTTCTGTACTTGACTCAATTCAGGATGAGCACGCATGGATGCGAGCGATCCGAATACTCCGTGCTCGTCTCATGTTTCGCTGGATCTGGCAAGATGCTAACCACCTGACTGATGTAGTTACACTTACACAAGAACTCTCAGATTTTGCTGATGCCTGTATTTGTGCAGCAAAGGCCTTCGCCCGTATTCCACTGGTATTAAAGCATGGCGAACCAATCGGTTATTCGGGCCAAGTCCAGGACCTGATTATTATTGCTATGGGAAAACTGGGAGCACAGGAACTTAATCTGTCGAGCGATATTGACCTGATTTTTGCCTTTGATGAGCAAGGCGAGACCAATGGCCGTAAATGTATTGATGTACAACAGTTCTGTATTGCGTGGGGCCAGAAAATTATTTATTTGCTGGAGCATATCACTGCTGAGGGTTTCGTCTTTCGTGTAGATATGCGCTTACGTCCCTGGGGAGATGGTTCGGCACTGGCCATTAGCCATGCAGGATTAGAAAAATATTTAAGCCAGCATGGGCGTGAATGGGAGCGCTATGCCTGGATCAAGGCCCGTATTGTGTCTGGTGGAAGGGCGGGCGAAGAGTTACTGGAAATGACCCGTCCTTTCGTGTTTCGGCGTTATGTCGATTACACCGCGTTTCAGGCCATGCGTGAAATGAAGGTCATGATTGAACGTGAAGTCATGCGCCGCAATATCGAAGACGATATTAAACTCGGTGCCGGTGGTATCCGTGAAGTTGAATTTATTGTGCAGGTTTTTCAGCTGATTTATGGTGGTTCCAAACTTGAACTACAGGAACGCCAGTGTCTGGCAAATTTGACGCATCTGAGCGAATCAGGTCTGCTTGAGCCAGAAGCTGTAGCGGATCTGGAAGATGCCTATCTGTTTCTGCGTCGTCTGGAACACGCCATTCAGGCACTGAATGATCAGCAGACCCAGTCCCTGCCGACTGAGCCGGAGCTGCGGCAGCGATTGATTGATACCTTGGGCTTTGATAGCTGGGAGAGTTTTCTGGAAGTCCTTAATCAGAAACGGTCTAAAGTCTCTTACCAGTTTGCACATCTGATTCAGGAGCGTGACAGGGAAGCACCAGTAGAGAACTTTCAGCATCTCGAAGAAGAGCTGGAGAGTGTGCTTGATTCCAATGCACAAAAGCTGATTCATGAGTTTTGGCATGGCCACGCCTTGAATAAGTTACCAGCTAAGGCCGTTCAACGTTTAAAAACTTTTTGGCCTTATCTGGTCGATGCAGTATTACAGTCGGATAAACCACAAGTTGCATTACTACGTTTAATGCCTTTAATTGAATCTGTAATGCGCCGTACGGTTTATCTGGTAATGCTGATTGAAAGTAAGGGAGCATTACAGCGTTTGGTAAAGATGGCCACAGTGAGTCCATGGATACTGGAGGAGCTGACTCATTACCCGGTATTGCTGGATGAGTTTCTCACAATGGACTTCGAGTTGCCCAAACGCCGTGATCTTGAAGATTCACTACGGCAGCAGCTCATACGCATTGAGCTTGAGCAGGTTGAAGACCAGATGCGGGCCTTGCGCCTGTTTAAAAAATCTAATGTCTTGGCTGTAGCAGCCAGCGATGTACTGGCAGAAAGTCCGCTTATGAAAGTATCTGATGCCCTGACAGACATTGCTGAAGTTTCTATTATTGCTGCATTGAATCTGGCCTATCAGATCGTGGCAAAAAAACATGGTTATCCACTAGACGCTGACGGACGACGCTGCTCCTTGGACTATCTCGGATTTTCTGTGGTGGGTTATGGTAAAGTCGGTGGTATTGAGCTGGGTTATGGCTCAGATCTGGATCTGGTGTTTATTCATTATATGAGCGAACAGGCGGATACAGATGGCCTGAGACCTATCAGCGGTTTCGAGTTTGCCATGCGAGTAGGGCAAAAATTTATATCTCTTATGACGACTCAGACCCTAGATGGACGAGTATATGAAGTAGATACACGGTTACGCCCTTCTGGAGAAGCTGGTCTGCTGGTGACCAGTTTAAAAGCCTTTGAACAATATCAATTAAAAAATGCCTGGCTTTGGGAGCATCAGGCATTGGTTCGGGCCCGTTCGATTGCTGGGGATGACAGTTTACGACAAAAATTTGAGGCGTTACGCTGCCGTATTTTAACTCTGCCGCGTGATGAAAAATTTGTGCGTACTGAAGTTTTAAAAATGCGTCAGAAGATGAAAGCCCATCTGGGTTCTTCCAAAGAACAGAAAAAAGGTGGAATTTTTCATTTAAAACAGGATGCGGGTGGTATCGTTGATATCGAATTTATGGCACAGTATATTGTGTTGGCATGGGGTGGGGCGAAACCGGATCTCGCTCACTATTCCGACAATGTAAGAATCCTAGAAGATGCTGCGAAAGCCGGTTACTTATCCAGTGACGATGCAACAGCACTGATTCAGGCTTATCTCAGTGAACGAGCCGAGAGCCACCGTTTAGCACTTGCAAATCAATCCATGCAAGTCAATGCTGCGGACTGGCACGATACCCGCGAGATCGTTTGCAAGTTATGGCAAAGATTAATAGATCCCACAGCAATACTTGCTTTGGATAGTGACTGACTGTGTAAAAATTTGGAGTGTGTGCCATGAATTTGGCTGATCGTGATGGTTTTATTTGGCAAGATGGACAACTGGTTGACTGGCGTGATGCAAAAATTCACGTCCTGACTCATACTTTACACTATAGTATGGGCGTGTTTGAGGGCGTCCGGGCATATGAAACTCCACAAGGCACAGCCATTTTTCGTCTACAGGACCACACCAAGCGCTTGTTAAACTCTGCAAAAATTTATCAGATGAAAGTTCCATTTGATCAGGCAACATTAGAGCAGGCGCAAATCGATGTGGTTCGTGAAAATAAGCTGGCATCTTGCTATTTACGTCCATTAATCTGGATTGGTTCTGAAAAACTTGGTATTGCTGCAACCAATAATACGATTCATGCGGCAGTTGCAGCTTGGGGCTGGGGTGCTTACCTGGGTGAAGAGGCAATGGCTAAAGGTATTCGTGTAAAAACTTCTTCCTTTACTCACCATCATCCGAATGTGACCATGTGTAAGGCCAAGGCTTCGGGTAACTATACGCTGTCTATTCTTGCGCACCAAGAAGTAGCACATTCAGGCTATGATGAAGCTATGCTGATGGACCCGCAAGGCTATGTATGTCAGGGTTCAGGGGAAAATGTTTTCCTAGTTAAGGATGGTGTGCTGCACACTCCGGATATTGCGGGTGGAGCATTGGATGGTATTACCCGTCAGACCGTCATTACAATTGCTAAGGATTTAGGCTATGACGTGGTAGAACGTCGTATTACCCGTGATGAATTCTATATTGCTGATGAAGCATTCTTCACCGGTACTGCAGCTGAAGTTACACCAATCCGTGAATATGATGACCGTGAGATTGGTTGTGGTGCACGTGGGCCAATCACTGAACAGATCCAGAGTACATTCTTTAATGCAGTGCAGGGTAAAGATCCGAAATATGCACACTGGTTAACTTACGTAAAATAAGTAAAGCCGATATGATTAAAAGGCGAAATTTTATTTCGCCTTTTTTTATTATGGAATTGGGTTATGCATATTCTTTATGTTAGTGATGGAAAGGCGGGGCACCGTTCACAGGCGCTGGGACTTTACCGCGCTATAGAAAGGCAATCTGTGCATAAAGTCAGTTTTGAGGAAATTTCAATTGAACAGCTGCCATTAATCAGCTTATTTCTTTCTGTTCTCAAAAAACAATCTCCTTTTTTAAAACAGACGCCTAATTATATTGTTGGGGTGGGAAGTCATACCCAGCTTCGAGTGCTGCTTTTAGGAAAAATTTACCCAAAAGCTAAAACTGTTATTTTAATGAAACCTAATTATCCATATATATGGTTTGATTATGTAGTGGTGCCACAGCATGATGGGCTAGCTAAACGGAACAATATTATTCTCACTCAAGGTGCATTAAACCCAATTGTGAATGAACAACGACACCAGACGGATCGTATTTTGATTGCGCTGGGAGGCACATCAAAACGCCATCAGTGGAATGAACAGAAAGTTCTCACAGCCATTCATGACATTGTAGAGTATAATCCGGCCTCTGAAATCATTCTAACGACTTCACGTCGAACACCAGCAGAGTTTATTGATATTTTAAGACAACAAAGTTTTGCCCAGCATTTACAAATATTTCCGGTTGAGCAAACACCTCAAGGCTGGATTTTTGAAGAGATGCAAAAAGCAGAAGCTGTATGGGTAACAGAAGATAGCGTTTCTATGGTTTTTGAAGCACTTACTGCGGGTTGTCGCGTAGGGGTCATAGCAATCGATCGGTTGAAAGACGATAGAATTACGCACTCGATTGATCAAATGATAGAATCACAACTAATCTCACAGAATACTTGTGTCGTACAGTTACCACAACCTTATGCTTTTAAAGAAGCAGACCGTGTGGCAACATATCTTTTAGCGAAATAATGAGTTTGGCATTGTGATTTATATCCTGATTTTACTGGTTTTGCTTACCGTTTTATTTAGCTATAAGTATGCGTGGTGGAAGCCAGCAGTGGATTGGAATCGACCACGTGTATTGATGTATCACATGGTACGAGACCATATTAATGGTGCCAAATTTAATAAGCTTCGGGTCAAGCCCGCTGAGTTTGAAAAGCAAGTTGCTTGGATGAAAGCGCAAGGCTTCCATTTTGTAACGATGCACGAATTGCAAGAGAACTGGGGAAATCACCCAGCCAAAACAGTTGCCATTACCTTTGATGATGGTTATTTAGACAACTTACAAAATGCTTATCCGATTTTAGAAAAATATCAGGCCAAGGCAACCATATATGTGGTGGTTGATCGTCATGATCGTGATTGGTCAACCTATAAAAAAGAACATCATAATAGTGGTGAACTCATGCGTGAAGCTAAGTTGAATGATGCTCAAGTCAAGCAACTGGCAGATAGCGAACTGATCGAAATTGGTTCACATACGTTAACGCATGCTAATTTAAACAAACTGGATGATACGGATTGTTTAAAAGAACTAACTGATTCAAAGCAGTGGCTTGAACAACTGATAGAAAAGCCAGTAACCAGTTTTGCTTACCCATTTGGTATTTACTCAGACCGAGATGTTAAACTGGCAAAACAGTCAGGGTATAGCAATGCAGTGACCACAATCGAAGGCATTGATGATGAACAGCCGGACTTTATGCAACTACAACGTATTAAGATCAGCGGAAAAGATTCATTATTTGCCGTCAAGCTTCGTTTAAAACTTGGTACGCGTGAGGGCTAATCATGAAAATTACGCTTGTGATGGCAAGTGATGAGGAAGGTGGCCTAGAAAAGCATGTACTTGAGCTGGCTGCTGGTTTATCACAAGCACATGAAGTTTCTTTAATTGCACATCAGAAATATCAAAGTCGGGTAGAAAGTTCGGTGAACTTTGTTGCTTTTGATATGAGTGGCAGTCGTTATAACCCGTGGACGAAATATCTGCTTAAAAAAACAATATTGGGGACAGAACCACAAGTGCTACATGCTCATGCTTCTAAAACGGCCAAACTGTTGCAAGGCATGATTGCAGGTTTTAATTTCCCTTGTGTGGTGACTATCCATGGTGCAAAGAAAAAGATTGATTCTTACTTGGCATTTGATCATATCATTTGTGTGAGTAAGCGACTCGCGCAGATTGTGGGGCAGCCGGAAAAACTCAGTGTGGTCTATAATGGTATTTCTTTGAATATGCCTGCTCAATCATTTGTAAAAAATAGAAAATTTATTGCCATTGGACGTTTAAATGAAGTGAAAGGTTTTGATCTTTTACTGGCTGCTTGGCGGAACATTTCACACCAATTAACTATTGTTGGTGATGGTGAAGAACGAAAGAAGTTAGAGCAATTGATTCAAGAGTACCAATTAGCTGATCGGGTTCACTTGTATGGGTATAGCGACAATATTCACCCATTGATTATAGACCATGAGGCTTTGATTGTGTCTTCCTTGCGTGAAGGGGGCCCGTATACACTTGCTGAAAGTTTATTGCTTCAACGTCCTGTGTTAGGGACTGATGTCGGAATGATGGCTGAGTTTATTCCTGTTGAGTTTCTATGTGAACCAAATAATATTGAAGCATTGCAACAAGTGATTCAAAACTATTTGGATGTGGTAGCCCCTGAAGCAAGTTTTAAACAGGCTTATGCCTTGGCACAAGAACAATTGACTTTTACAAAAATGATCGATAATACGGTCAAAGTCTATCAATCATTGCTTTCAGCATAGGATGATGGATTGATGACACAACAAAAACCTTTCATCCTAGCGTTGACCGATGGTAAAGCAGGCCATGAAACTCAAACACAAGGAATAGTTCAGCTACTGAATCAACAACAAGATTATCAGGTGGAATGGGTTCAATTAAATCTACCTAAAAAATGGTTGTATCGTGTTCTCAAGTTATTGATCAAGTTTTCAATAAATACAGAGTGGTTACGTTATTTTCTTGACTCCCAAACCCTAAGTGCATTAGAGCAGAAACAGGTTGCTTATATTGTATCGGCAGGGGGAAACACTCTACTTGCCAATCTACTGCTCAAACAACATTTGCTCAAAGATCAGCCTGTAAAAAATCTGGTCGCAAGTTCATTACGGGGGATTCGTGCTGACTTGTTTGATGTGGTATTTACCATTCATGAGCAACAAGCCGTATTGCCTCATTATTTTTATTATCCAATTGCACCGAATAAAATGAGTGCTTTACCTCTAACACGTGAGCGGGCGCGGGAACATTTGGGTATTCAAAATGCTGAGCAAACGATTGCAATTTTGATTGGTGCTGACACTAAAACAGTAAAAATTGGTGAAGCGGCACAATGGGCAACTGTTTTACAGCAGGTTCGAAAGCAATATCCTACAGCGAGATTGCTACTGACAACATCACGAAGAACACCGATTACTTTTGAAAAAGAATTACAGCAGCTTGCTGAGCAGTACGGCATTTTTCAGCCTCATGACCAGTTAACATGGGTAGCACAAGGCCAAAGCTGTGATATCAAAGATTATATTAAAGCAGCTGACTGGATTCTAACGAGTCCGGACTCGACTTCGATGGTGGCAGAAGTGGTCATGTCAGGAAGTAAGTTGCTGGTACTTTATGATGAGCAGTCCATGCAGGATGAACAGATTAAGCACCAATTAAAGTTTTTAGCACAGCAACATTGGCTATATTTATTAACTGTTTCAGATTCTTATCAAATCTCTCAGGTTGTTCAAGAGTTAGAGATGCAAGATCATACCAGCGAAATAACTCGGAAGTTAAATCGGGTTTTGGACAAATAAGTTTAGCTAAGTATTTATATTTTATTTTTTGTAATAATGGTCAAACTGCGTAGGGCTTTCTGAGGTTAACGCTAAATTAAATAGGAAATAGGTGATAAAATCCGTGACTAAGAAAATGGAGTTACATGATTTATTATGAAGTTCTTGGTTACTGGTGGTGCAGGTTTTATTGGTTCGGCGGTGGTTCGTCATATTGTTCAAAATACTGAACATGAAGTATTAAATGTCGATAAGCTCACTTATGCGGGAAATCTAGAGTCTTTAAGCTCTGTTGCCGATCACCCACGTTATCAGTTTTCTCAGACCGATATTTGTGACCGTACAGCTTTAGATGAATTATTTAAAAGTTTTCAACCTGATGTAGTGATGCATCTTGCTGCTGAATCGCACGTAGATCGTTCAATTTCAGGACCTTATGCTTTTATTGAGACCAACATTATTGGTACATACCAAATGTTGGAAGCAAGCCGTACTTATTGGTTAACCCTTGATGGTTCAAAAAAGGAAACATTCCGCTTCCATCATATTTCAACCGATGAAGTCTATGGTGATTTAGAAGGTACAACCGACCTATTTACCGAAACAACATCGTATTCACCAAGTTCACCATATTCTGCAAGCAAAGCCAGCTCAGACCATTTAGTCCGTGCATGGAACCGTACTTATGGTTTACCGGTGTTGGTGACCAACTGTTCAAATAACTATGGGCCATTTCATTTCCCGGAAAAATTGATTCCGCTTATGATTTTAAATGCTTTGCAAGCCAAGCCACTCCCTGTATATGGCAATGGTCAGCAAATTCGTGACTGGTTATTTGTAGAAGACCATGCACGAGCACTCTTTACTGTTGCAACGCAAGGTGTGGTTGGGGAAACTTATAATATTGGCGGTCACAATGAAAAAGCCAATATCGAAGTTGTTCATGCGATTTGCACATTACTTGAAGAATTGGCACCGAATAAGCCGGAAGGTGTAGCACAGTACAAAGATTTAATTACCTATGTCAAAGATCGCCCAGGTCACGATGTGCGCTATGCAATTGATGCGACAAAAATTAAAAATGACTTAGGCTGGGTTCCGCAAGAATCGTTTGAGACGGGCCTGCGTAAAACCGTTGAATGGTATTTAAGTAATACTGAATGGGTTGCACACGTTCAAAGTGGCGAATATCAGTCTTGGTTAAACAAGCAATATCAAGGATAACTATGAAGATCTTATTGCTTGGAAAAAATGGACAAGTTGGGTGGGAGCTACAGCGAGCGCTTGCTCCTTTGGGCGAGGTAGTTGCATTAGACCGTCATGGTTTAAATGGTCTATCTGGCGATATGACTCAACCATCGGCAATTTTTGACACGATTGTGGCGCTAAAACCCGATGTAGTCGTTAATGCTTCTGCTTATACAGCTGTTGATTTGGCTGAAACTGAGCAGGATTCGGCTGATCTTGTGAATCATCAAACTGTAAAGGCTATAGCCGATGCATGTTTGCAAATTAAAGCTTTATTTGTGCATTACTCTACCGATTATGTTTTTGACGGGGCAGGTGAAACAGCTTTTGTTGAAACAGATGCAATTGCACCATTAAATGTCTATGGTAAAACCAAGGCATTAGGCGAACAGGCAATTGTTGAGAGTGGCTGTCAGCATCTAATTTTCAGAACATCATGGGTCTATGCAAGTAAAGGAAAAAACTTCTTGAAAACGATGTTGAACTTGGCTCAGCAACGTGAAGAGTTGTCGATTATTGATGATCAGATTGGTGCTCCAACTTCTGCTGAGCTAATTGCTGATATTACCGCACATGCTATTCCTCAAGTCGTAGCCGATGTGAGTAAAGCTGGTGTCTATCATTTGGTGGCGAGTGGTGAAACATCATGGTTTGGCTACGCAAGTTATGTATTTGAGCAAGCACGGTCATTAGGACAGGCGCTGATTGTACAAAAGGTTAATCCAATTCCAACAAAGGCTTACCCAACACCAGCAACCAGACCACACAATTCAAGATTGAACAACCAAAAAATACAGCATGTTTTTAAACTCTGTCTACCTAACTGGCAAGATGGTGTAAAGCGAACCATAGTGGAGCTATTAAATAAATGAGTCTCAAACGTAAAGGTATTATTTTAGCGGGTGGTTCAGGTACACGCTTACATCCAATTACCAAAGGTGTATCGAAACAGCTTTTGCCAATTTACGATAAACCAATGGTTTACTATCCATTGTCTGTATTGATGCTTGCCGGTATTCGTGAAGTCTTATTGATTTCGACACCAGAAGATTTACCCCAATATGAAAAACTGCTCGGTGATGGTTCTCAATTTGGTATTGAACTTACTTATAAAGTACAACCTTCTCCAGATGGTTTGGCACAGGCATTTTTAATTGGTGAAGAGTTTATTGGTCAAGATAATGTTTGTTTGATCTTGGGTGACAATATTTACTATGGTCAAAGTTTTGGCAAACAATTAGAAGCTGCGAGTAATCGAGAGCATGGTGCAACAGTATTTGGTTACCATGTGACAGACCCAGAGCGTTTTGGTGTTGTCGAGTTTGACCCAACTGGAAAAGTTCTCAGCATTGAAGAAAAACCATTAAAGCCAAAATCACCTTATGCCGTGACGGGTTTGTACTTCTATGACAATCGTGTTGTAGAGTTTGCTAAACAAGTGAAGCCATCTGCACGTGGCGAACTTGAAATTACTGACATCAATAATGCATATCTGAAAGATGGTTCATTGAATGTGGAGCTTTTAGGGCGAGGGTTTGCATGGTTGGATACGGGCACGCATGAATCGCTTTTAGAAGCAGGTCACTTTATCTATACTGTAGAAAAGCGTCAGTCATTAAAAGTCGCATGTTTAGAGGAAATTGGTTTCAATCAAGGTTGGATTAGCAAAGAGAAACTTTTAGAAAGTGCTGAAGCTTTGAAAAAAACAGAATATGGTCAATATTTGAAAAAAATCTGGGAAGAGTCAAATGCAGGTTGAAACGACTAAAATAGAAGGGCTTTTGATTCTACATCCAAATGTATTTGGTGATGATCGCGGCTGGTTTATGGAAAGCTTTAATCAGCAACGTTTTGCACAAGCACTTGAACAATTAAACTTGCCTGTTCCAACTTTTGTACAAGATAACCATTCATTGTCTCAAAAGAGTGTGTTACGTGGGTTGCATTATCAAAATGCACCTTATGCGCAAGGAAAACTGGTACGTGTTGTACAAGGTCGTGTTTGGGATGTTGCGGTAGATATTCGACCTGACTCAAAAACTTATGGTGAATGGGTTGGTGTTGAACTGAGTGCAGAAAATAAAACCATGTTTTGGATACCGGAAGGTTTTGCTCATGGCTTTATCGCACTTGAAGACAATACCCAGTTTTTGTACAAAACCACCAATTACTACAATAAAGAAAGTGAAGGCGCTATTATTTGGAATGATCCAACACTAGCGATTAACTGGCCTCTTGATGAGGTTGGTGAGGTGTTGGTGAGTGATAAAGATCAGATTGCAGATGCATTTAAAGCATAAAAAAAGAGGAGTTTATCTCCTCTTTTTTTATCGAGGCTGTTTCAATATTATTTTATATGGTGCGACTAAACAGGTTGATAAAATGAACTGAATAAGTAATTTGAGTATGTAAAAAGGGACAACATAAAAAGGTAGAGTCTGTAGTGCAGTGATACTCGTTGGAATAATTCGATCATAATAGCGACGACGAATTGCCAAAGAAGCATTTTTTCTCAATTCTTTAGATAAGCTCTGCTGGTTAATACAGTAAGCCTTTTTGGCTTCTGGATGTGTCTTGGAATAGTCTTTTAAGAATTGAGACATGCTTTGGCGGAGCAAAATCACTTGCCGTCTTACTTCAAAATGATCTTTTTTCTTTTTGGCTTGGGCAATAACACTGGTGTCATGGTAGCGGAAATAATTTAAACACTCATGCGTAAAGAAGATGTCACCTTGCGATACGATTTTTGCCCAAATTTCCCAATCACCAATAAAGCGTAGACTTGGATTAGCTCCACCTACATCGAAATAAGTCTGTTTTTTAAAAATGACACCACTGGCATTTGGAATGGTGTTTTGAGCATTTAAAAATCTTTCGATATATTCGAGACCATTCATTTCAAAATCATTTTCAAATAATTTTGAATCAACTTGATCAGTAAAATCTTTCCATGAACCCGTGACTTCACCTTGTGCATTCATTCGATGAGATTGGCTGTAGGCAAGAACAAGCTTAGGATTTTTTTCAAAATGAGGGACTAATTTTTCCAAAAATTGTAAGTCGGCAACATCATCAGACTCTGCAATCCAGATCAGATCGCCTTTTGCTAGATGCATGCCTTTGTTCCATTGGCAAAATGTTGAGCCTGAATTTTGTTCATTGATGATGCAATGTGAAACTTTCGGATGGCTTTTGTATTTCGCTAAAATTTCGGCACTATGATCGGGTGATAGATCATCTAAAAGAATCACTTCAAATTGCGAATAGCTTTGGTTAAGAATGCTCTCAATTCTGTCTTCTAAATATTGGTCATGGTTATAACTTGGAACAATAACACTAACAAACACGTGAGGGTGGCCTATACAAAATTAAAAAAGCTAAAACTTAAGCTTGAAGCAATAAGTCAACGACGGTCTCTATCCTATTTTTATAAGTATGACTCTGTTGAACTTTATACATGGCTGCTTCAGCGCTGATTATTGGATCTTTTAACTTCAATTGCAATTCTTGCGGATTCTCAAATGAAATAATTTCATTTTTGATATCAAAAGCATAGTTTAGATCTTCAACATACTCGCTTACCAAAATACAACCACAAGCCGGAGCTTCGAAACAACGCATATTCATACCTTGACGAATATTTTTCTTGTTAATGACATTCAAGATGTAACGATGCGTTCTGTAGAGTTCGGCAACTTCAGTCAAAGGAATATTGTGAGGGTGAACAATACTGTTTGATTTGCTGAGTTTATCCCATCCTTTCCCATAGACAGTGAGGGGAAGGGGAATCTGTTCAATGAGCTCTTGTCGATCAGGCGACCATGCGCCTACAAATAAAAGACGATCATCTTTTTGTTCATTGCTAGAAAAGAAGACATTTGGATTATAAGCAAGAGGCAGATAAATGGCATGATTTAGTCCCATTGCTCTCGCATCTTCGATAAAGCTAGAATCGGTAAAGCAATATAAATCAATGACGTCTTTAGATTTTAATAAGCGTTCATCAAAAAAGTCACCAATCCAATGTGCTTTTTTGCATGGAAAGTCTGCCAAAACTTGCAGTAAATGATCATTAAAATAAAAAAGATCGGCAATGAGAATCAAATCTGGCTGAAACGTTTGCAGTTTCTTTTTGAGTAAATTTGCCGTATATATATCTTTGTTTGGTAATAGCTTTTTCAGAAACCGATCGGTGGTATTGTTATGATTTAAGGCAAAGCCTTGGATTTCATAATCAGGGCTTTGATGGGCAGCAGCAAGAATATTTTCGTACCACTGCAAAATACCGCTGCGTTTACCAATGATGAGCAGTTTCTTTTGCATTACTTTTTATCCGCATTACCTTTGAGCACCATATAAATCAGTGCAACAAAGATAAGTAATGCACCGACTAAACTGCTTACACAGAAATAAAGAATACGTTGGTTCGTCGTGAGGTTAAATAATTCATTCGCAAGGATGTAGCGCATGAAAAACCATTGTGCGAGGGAGAATACAATCACGACTAAAGCATGTCGTCGTACATCTGGGCGCATAGCCATAAAGCTGACCTCTAAATTAAAAGCTCCTTATTATGCCACTGACCAGCTTATTCGCAAAGCATAGCTTAGGTAAGTCGAATATATATCTTATTTCTAATAAAAAACCCTGCAATTGCAGGGTTTTTTATTAAAGAGCAATTAAGCTTCTTTCTTTTGTTGTTCACGTAAGCGGATGCCCAAGTCACGAAGCTGGTTTGCTTCAACAGGAGCTGGTGCTTGAGTAAGTGGACATTCAGCAGTTTTCGTTTTAGGGAACGCAATAACATCACGAATTGAAGTCGCGCCAGTCATAAGCATTACTAAACGGTCAAGACCAAATGCCAAACCACCGTGAGGAGGTGCGCCGTAACGAAGTGCATTGAGTAAGAAGCTGAATTTTTCTTCTGCTTCTTCATCAGAAATACCAAGCGCTTCAAAAATCGCTTTTTGCATTTCTAATGTGTAAATACGAAGTGAACCACCACCAACTTCAGTACCGTTCAATACCATGTCGTAAGCAACAGAAAGTGCTTCGCCTGGATTGCTCTTCACGTCTTCTACGCTAGATTTAGGTAATGTGAATGGATGGTGAACAGAAGTCCATTTGCCATCGTCAGTTTCTTCAAACATTGGGAAGTCAACAACCCAAAGTGGAGCCCACTCACAAGTCGCAAGGTTCAAGTCATGACCGATCTTGACACGAAGGGCACCCATTGCATCATTTACAATTTTAGCTTTGTCCGCACCAAAGAATACGATGTCGCCATTTTCAGCGCCTACACGTTTTAATAAATCAAGCACGATTGGCTCAATAAATTTCACGATTGGAGACTGTAAACCTTCGATGCCTTTTTCAAGCTCATTGACTTTAATATACGCCAAACCTTTCGCACCATAGATGCCTACAAATTTAGTGTATTCATCAATTGCACTACGTGGCAATGAACCCGCGCCAGGAACGCGAAGTGCGACAATACGGCCTTTCGGATCTTTTGCAGGACCTGCGAATACCTTGAACTCAACGTCTTGCATTAAATCTGCAACGTCAACGAGTTTCAAGGGAATACGCAAGTCTGGTTTATCAGACGCGTAGTCACGCATTGCCTCGCTATACGGCATACGTTGGAATTTGTCGAATTTGATGCCCAGAAGTTCGTCGAACATCTTAACAGTCATACCTTCCATCAAATCCATGATGTCATCGTCACTCATGAACGATGTTTCAATATCGATTTGAGTAAATTCAGGCTGGCGGTCTGCACGCAAGTCTTCATCACGGAAACATTTTGCAATTTGGTAGTAACGGTCAATACCGCCCACCATCAATAACTGTTTGAATAGCTGTGGAGATTGTGGCAAGGCATAGAAGCTGCCATTTGAAACACGGCTTGGTACCAGGTAATCACGTGCACCTTCAGGCGTTGCACGAGTTAAAATTGGAGTTTCAACATCAAGAAAGCCATTCTCATCAAGATAATTACGGATCAGATTGGTAACTTTAGAACGGAAACGTAAACGGTCCAGCATCTCCGGACGGCGAATGTCTAAAAAGCGGTATTTCAAACGAATTTCTTCAGAGATATTCGTATTTTCATCATTCAACGGGAATGGAGGTGTTTCAGACTGAGCCAAAACTTCAATTTCTTTACCTAATACTTCAATCTGGCCACTGATCATATTGGCATTTTCTGTACCCGCATAGCGGCGACGTACACGACCAGTAATTTTCAATACATATTCAGAACGAGCTTTGTCCGCTGTTGCAAACGCTTCAGGTGTATCTGGGTCAATAACCACTTGAACTAGACCGTCGCGGTCTCGCATATCAAGGAAGATCACACCACCGTGGTCACGGCGACGGTGTACCCAGCCACACAGAGTTACGGTTTGGTCAATTTGAGCTTCGGTTAAAGAACCGCAGTAATGAGTTCGCATCATAGCGTCTAAAATCCAACTATATGGGTTAGTGAAAGCGTATACGTAAACAGCGTACCGCCTTAAGGTAATGGGAGATTATGCCTCTTAGAAGATTCTGTCACAAGAACTAGATCAAAAAACCCTGATAAATTGTGCTTATAGCTTTTAAGAGAAATATCTTGGATCGGTTCTGGTCAGATTAGTAATATTTAAGAGAAAAAATATGACTAATCCATAAGATGTTGCCGATCTATAATTAAAAACAGGATACATCCCAAGCTGAAAATAGCCAGTGAGGCCTGACTGAACTCGTTAATAGATTTACCAGTAAAAAAATAAAGCTCAGATGAGATTAACTCTGGCTTGAAATAGCTCAGGTAGTCATAAACAGACCATGCACCAGCTAGGAATGCCAAACCAAATAATATCCAAAAATAATTTTTAATTTTAGAAGACACTTTCAAGTGCTGCCGATAATGCAGGTAATAACGCCAGGAAAACCAAAACAGAACAGGTAATGCCAATATTGAAGTACCAATCTGCAACACTAGATGGACAGGATAAGTATTACCAAAAAGAGTTATGTCCTGACTTAAAAAATTATAGAAGGCAAAAGTTCTGTAGTCAGCATGAGTTAGCCCGTCCCAAAGGATATGCGTTGCTGTGCCCAGTAAAATGGCAATACTACAGCTTACTAAAAAAATAAGCGCTTGCAGAGGGCTATGAATATTTAGAGGTTTCTGGATACCTAAAAAACGGTATAACGCAGGCCGGTAAATCAGATACCAAACCAGCGTGAAAGCTAGGCCAATCCATAAATTAGGATGCAGTATTGAGGCCCACTGGTGAGTATAACCTGCAGCATCTGCAACAAATAAACGGATCAGGTCAGGCACCATGCAGCCAATGGCTAATGCAGCCAGAGGCAGGCGGTTACCACTAAGTTTTGCTAGTGGTGGCGCCAAAACTGCATGAGAGAGCGTAAAAGGCATGAAAACTGATAAAGACTAAAAATAATGAACCACAGTTTACTTAAAACTTTTTATTAGAATGTTTTTTATTGCAAAAATAGTGAAATGTTATAATATAACATTTTATTAAAAGTACACTTGAGTCAACAAGATGCAGTTTTCTAAGAACTTTCTAACTTTATCGATTATGGCGGTGGTTTCTCCGGTAATTTTTGCTGAAGAAAATAGCTCTGTTCAGCAGCTGGAAACAATACAGGTAACAGCTCATCCGCTGGTACAAAGCGCTGTAGATTACGTGGCGGCAGATAATATTATTGAAAAAGAGCAACTGATCCAGGGCGGTACAACAATTGGTGAAGCTTTAAGTGATCAGGTGGGGGTATATTCCAACCAGTTCGGACCCGGTGCTAGCCGCCCTGTAATTCGCGGGCAGGAGGGGGCACGAGTGAAGGTACTGCAAAATGCCTCAGAAACCATGGATGTCTCCACCTTGTCGCCTGATCATGCTGTTATGGTTGACCCTGCGCTTGCCAAGCAGGTAGAGATCGTGCGTGGGCCATCTACCTTGCTGTATGGTGCCGGTACAGTGGGAGGGCTGGTTAATGTTACAGATAGTAAAATTCCGACACGCATACCTGATAATGGTTATGAAGGTCGTGCAGGGCTGCGTTACAACAGTGGTAATGATGAGAAGCTTGAAACAGCAGGTGTGACATTAGCTTTGGGAGAACAGGTGGCACTTCGGGTTGAAGGGCTAAAACGTGATGCCAACAATTATATTGCGCCAGACTATTATCATGAGCATAGCCACGGCGACCACAGCCATCTGGTAAAAGAACGCAGGGTTGATAATACCTTCGCACAATCCGATACAGCCAGCGTCGGACTTTCCTGGATTCATGATCGCGGGTTTACCGGCCTTTCCTATACGAACCGCCAGGACCAGTATGGTTTACCTGGACATAGTCATGAATATGAAAGCTGTGAAGCCTATTTATCCGGTAGGCCTCATCTACATTGTGGTGATGAACATCATCATGATGAAGAGGGACATGAACACGAGCACAGTCATGAAAAGGATCATGATCATGCCGGTCCTTGGGTTGATTTGAAGTCTGAACGCTATGATTTTAGAACCGAGCTGGATGATCCTTTTGCCGGATTTAAAAAATTACGTGCTCAAGCCAGCTATACCGACTATAAACATGATGAAATTGAAGAGGGTGAAGCAGCTACCACATTTAAAAGTACGGGTTATGATGCGCGTCTGGAAATGGTGCATCAGCCGGTCGCAGCATGGGAAGGCGTCATCGGTACGCAATTTGGTCGTCAGAAGCTGAATATTACTGGTGAAGAATCTTTATTTGCCGGGCCAACCACAACAGATAAGTGGAGCCTGTTTGCTTTAGAACACACCCAGTGGAATGATGTACATTTTGAGCTGGCAGCGCGTTTTGATCAGCAAAAGATTGAGATTGATTCACCACAAAAAAATTATGATGATCATGCCTTTTCTTATTCAGGCGCTGCTAACTGGGAATTCTTGCCTGATTATAAACTGTCACTGGTTGCCTCGCATCAGGAGCGTTTACCTCTGGCTCAGGAACTTTATGCCAAAGGCAAGCATTTGGCCACCAATACCTATGAAATCGGTAATGAGAATCTGAACATAGAAAAATCAAATAACATCGAACTGGGTTTTCATTATGAGGGCGACAAGCTGAATTATCATGTTCATGCTTACCATAACTGGTTTGATGACTATATTTATGCTCAGACACTGGACCGCTTCGAAAACTTCCGCCTGGTTGAATATACACAAGATAAAGCACGTTTTTATGGTGCTGAAGGTGAAGTGTCCTATCAGCTGTCGCCACGCTATAAAGCCAGTCTATTTGGTGATTATGTTCGTGGCAAGATCGAAACAGAAGGTAATGCACCACGGATTCCGGGCGGACGTCTAGGTAGCAAGATTGATGCGGACTTTGGTCATGGTTTCTCTGGTATGGCTGAGTATTACCATGTCTTTACCCAAGACAAAATTGCTGCGTATGAAACTGAAACAGAAGGCTATAATATGGTCAATCTGGGCTTGGCCTATTCGGCACGAGCGACAGATAAAACCGATTACCGCATCTATGTGAAAGCCAATAATCTGCTGGATGAAACGGTTTATAACCACGCTTCTTTCCTTTCAAATATTCCACAGGTTGGCCGTAACTTTACTGTCGGGCTGGATTTTAACTTTTAAATAAAAGGCTTGAGCTATTTAAATAAAAATGGCTCACGAAAAAGCTCTTGAAAAATCAGCTGATAAAACCTAGCCTGAACCGATTGGGTTAGGTTTTATCATATGCGTATCTTTCATCGAATTCATCATAAACTGAACTGGTCAGGCCGCCGTTATATCGCTACGATTATAGCCTTAATGGCTGTAGGGTACTTCGCTTCAGCCATTTATCATATTTATAAACCTCTACCAGAAGGACTGGACTTCGAAGGCCGGTTGCGCCATGCCAATATTAAGTTTCTTGCCGATGAAACCTATATTGATATTCAGGGACGGCAGCAGGCGGACCAGCAGATATTCAATGAAATGCTGAAACTGATTCAGGAAGCCCGCACGACCATTGTGCTGGATATGTTTTTATATAATCCCGAAATTGGTGCCGCCAAGACTACGCACCGTCCTCTCACCCAAGAACTCACCAATGCGCTGATCAGTAAGCGCCGACAAATTCCGGGTATTGATATTACCGTGATTACTGACCCGATAAATTCAGTCTATGGGGGAATTGCGCCTGAACATTACCGACAATTGCGTAAAAGTGGTATTGAGGTTATAGAAACTGACTTAACACCATTGCGGGCTTCTAATCCATTATGGTCAGGTTTCTGGTATATCTGTTGTCAGGGATTAGGGAATAATCCAGAGAAAGGCTGGCTTCCCAACCCGTTCGGGCAGGAAAAGGTAACTTTACGCAGCTATTTGCATCTCATTAATTTTAAAGCCAATCATCGTAAAACACTGGTGGTTGACACTGAAGCTGGCTGGAAAGCACTGGTTACTTCAGCCAATCCGCATGATGGCAGTTCACGTCACTCCAACATTGGACTGGTCGTAACAGGCAATACTGCTATGGATGTGCTGAAAACTGAGCAGGCTGTAGCCGGAATGTCTCAAGGAGAAGCGCCAGTTGTAGTAGTCGGTGAGTTTGAAGAGGATTCAAATTATCCTCAGGTTCAAGTTCTTACAGAAGAAGCAATTTACCGGAAAGCTCTGGATTTAATCAATTCTGCCAAGGCTAATGAACAGATTGATCTGGCCATGTTCTACCTTTCGGAACGGCATATTATTAAGGCATTAATTGCTGCCCATGAGCGGAGGGTAAAATTGCGGATACTACTTGATCCGAATAAAGATGCTTTTGGCCGCCAGAAAAATGGTATACCTAACCGTCAAGTAGCAATGGAGCTGCATCAGGTGGGGATTCCTTTACGCTGGTGTAATACCCAAGGCGAGCAATGTCATAGCAAAATACTGTTGAAACGTGGTGAGAATCAAAGTGAAATAATTGCCGGCTCTGCTAACTTTACTGCAAGAAATTTGAAAAATTATAATCTGGAAACAGATTTAAGAGTAGTTGGTCAGCCGCAAGCACAGGTTTTTGTTGATGCTCAACGCTATTTTGATACAGCTTGGTCTAATCTGAATGGACGGTCTATGAGCGTGCCTTATTCTCAATATGCTGATCACTCAAAATTAAAATACTGGACATATCGTTTTATGGAGTGGAGTGGTATATCCACTTTTTAGAATATTCTAAGAAGGGCAGGAGGTTTATATAATCTCGTGCCCGATAAAATAATCAGTGAGTGGGGGGGATCAACTGATCAAGTTCGGCAGGTGTCAAATTCTCCAGTTCACTCAGGTCAGTTTTAATATGCCACTGACTTTCATCATCCACTGGATTCGGCAAGCGGGCTTCTAGCCAGTCACAAACCACATCAGGCGGAAAATCTACATGATTACATTGAATTACCCAAGCGAGAAAGTCCTTGGCTGCTCCATTCATGTAAGGTGGAGGTGAAACGGGTAAAAACTGTGTGGGCAGGCGTTCATTGGTCGATAGATAATTCAAAACATGGCCCAGTTCCTGTACGGTTTGCCAAGCTAGCGGGTGTTCAATATCGATGTAAAATTTGAACCACCAGGCATGTTCACCATCATTTCCATGTGCTGCAATTCGCTGTTCCTGTACACATGGAACCCTACTGAAAAATTGATAGAGCCGTTCAAAGCTTAAGTCAGACACAGACCTGTTTCCCATAGCAAAACAAAAACGCATCTTAGCATATTTTTGCTTTTACCCGATTTCAGCTAGTTCTTTCAGTTTGGAGCATAAGATTTTTAAAAAATGTTTATTTTTTATTCATGTTTTAGGGCTAAGATAGAAATATATGGATCTGGAGTACTGCCATGCATAACTTATTGCGTCTAGCTGTCCTTGGCAGCCTGTGTCTGGGAATGGCATTATCTGTTTTTGCTGACAGCAGTAACCGCTGGGGAAATTATCGCGGTGTAGAGCGCCCTGTCAAGCCATTGCCTCCGCCACAGTACCGTCCGCCTCATCAAAGACCTCCACAATGGGGCACAGGTCCACATCGGCCTTATCCTCAATATTCTTATCCACAGCAGAGAGGGCCTTATATTGAGTACCGTTATGAGCTACCGAGACACTATGAATACAGTAATCAGCGACAGGTGATCTTGAATAGTCAATTTCCAACTCAGTATCAGGGAAGCCAATATACTATTGATGAGGGAAGTGAGCCGAAATTACCTGCTCCACCAAGAGGTTACCGCTGGGTGCTATCCTCTGGTTACTATCAGCTGGTTCCAGTTCAATAACTGTGTATAAATTCAGAGACCAGTAGTTTTTATGAGTATTAAATAGAGATAAGTAATTCAAGTGCTTATTTTGATAACTTTAATAAAAGATAAATCTATTTATAATGAAATAGCTTAAATTAACAAAAAGAAGCAAGCTCTTCATCGGCACAAAAGAAATTCGGTTTAAAATTTGATTATCTCTAAATTACAATAAATGTTGAGTTCAATTATGCAAAGTAATAACCCTGTATTAACCCGGGTTGAAACCTATAGTGATTTCAACCGGCCTATGACCATCCGTGGCGCAATTCAAAAATCAGTGATGCTGACTGTTGTATCTGCTGTAGTCGGTATTGCGCTGTTCTTTTACTGCGCTATGACTGCCAATGCCAACCTAGCCTATTCAGCAGCCTTGGTCGGTATGTTCGGGGGGCTGATTCTGGCATTGGTGACAACGTTTAAGCCTAATACTGCTCCCACACTGGCCGTTCCTTATGCTTTATTTGAAGGTGCTTTCTTGGGTGGTATTTCTTTTGTATTTCAACTGAAATACCCAGGCGCACCACTTCAGGCCTTACTGGCTACCTTTGTGACTACACTGGTCATGTTTGCCCTGTACCGTATGCAGATTATCCGTGCGACTGAAAAATTTAAAGCAGTGGTGATGTCTGCAACCTTGGCGCTGTGTATTGTCTTCGTCATTCAGCTCATCATGCAGTTTGCCTTTGGCTCGGCCATTCCTTACCTGTTTGAGAGTAACTGGCTAGGTATTGGTTTCGCCGTATTTGTTGCAGTCATTGCTTCATTAAACCTGATTCTGGATTTTGACCTGATTGAGACAGCCGCAGCCCAAGGTGCACCAAAATCCATGGAATGGCTGTGTGGTATTGCCTTGCTGGCTACTCTAGTCTGGATGTATATATCATTCCTGCGTTTGATCGGTCTGTTATCGAATGACTGATCTTCTCTATAAAATTTGCAAAAATTGCCTCATGTATTGAGGCAATTTTTTATAAAAAGAAAAAATATAAAAAAAGGTGCTTTATGCAATTTCACAATTATTCAAGACTTGGCATTATGCAGACAAATTATTTAAAGTGAGAATCCCATGGCACAAGGATTATTGGCAGGTAAACGCTTTTTAATTGCGGGTATTGCGAGTAAGTTATCGATTGCATTTGGTATTGCACAGGCACTGCATCGTGAAGGGGCTGAGCTGGCTTTTACCTATCCGAATGAAAAATTAAAAAAACGTGTGGATGATTTTGCTGAACAGTTCGGTTCTCAACTGGTATTTCCTTGTGATGTGGCGAATGATGCTGAAATCGAAACAGCCTTTACCGAGCTGGCAAAGCACTGGGATGGTCTGGATGGTTTAGTGCATTCAATTGGCTTTGCTCCGGCACATACACTCGATGGCGATTTTACCGAGGTTACAGACCGTGAAGGTTTCGGTATTGCACATGACATTAGTGCTTACAGCCTGATTGCCATGGCACGTGCTGCCAAGCCTTTACTGCAGGCACGTCAGGGCTGTGTACTCACGCTAACCTACCAAGGTTCAGAGCGCGTGATGCCTAACTATAATGTCATGGGTATGGCTAAAGCCTCATTAGAGGCTGGTATTCGTTACTTGGCATCAAGCATGGGTCCTAAAGGTATTCGTGTCAATGCCATTTCTGCCGGTCCAATCCGTACACTGGCAGCTTCCGGAATTAAATCTTTCCGTAAAATGCTAGATGCTAATGAACGTGTTGCGCCATTACGCCGTAATGTCACTATTGAAGAAGTCGGAAATGCGGCTTTATTCCTGTGTTCTCCATGGGCATCTGGTATCACTGGCGAAATCCTGTATGTTGATTCTGGTTTTAATACAGTTGGCATGAGCCAGGCTTTACTAGAAACTGAATAAAAAATATTCACTTAAAAACGGCCATTACAGGCCGTTTTTATTTTTATAGTCCTATTTTCATTAAATCTAAAAAGGGCTAGTCTTAAGTTCTTAAGGGCGTTTATAAAAGTAAGTTTTTCTAGAATCGAACGGGCTGATGAAATAAAAATTTATGGCTAAGTTTAAATACTGAATAATATATAAATACTTGAGAAATTAAAAACTGATTATTAACGAAATTCAAAACAACAGGTATTAAGCAGTAAAAAAGCCCAACAATGAGCTTTTTTAAAGTTTTTCTCTGTTTAAGGAAGCTGTTGAATGGGACTGCCGCCTAAAGCCTGCATTAAGGTAACATAAGCATTATATTGGTTCTGTTTAGCCTGAACCAAGGCAATACGAGCATTACGAGTAGTTTCTTGAGCATCCAGATAGTTGCTTAAAGCCACAGCACCATTGCGATAACGTACCTCATATAAACGTTCAGTCCGTTCCGCCAAAGCCAGATTCTGTTCCTGATAGCGAACCTGTTTATCCAGTTCAGTCCGGGCTGAGAGTGCATTTTCTACATCAGCGAAAGCTTGATAAAGAGTCTGTCGATAGTTCAAGATACTTTTTTCATAATCCAGTTCACTGATAGCTAAATCACGCTTCATATCATTCCACTGCAAAAAAGGCAGGCTTAAATTCGCTCCCAGCGTTAGCGCAGGATTTTGTAAAAGCTGGGTCAGGGAAGTACTGGTTGAACCCAGATTTCCAGTCAGGCTGATTGAAGGATAATAGCTGGCTCGAGTTGCATCTTTGGTTGCCAATGCCTGACGTAAACGTAACTCGGCAGCGCGTAAATCTGGGCGACGCGCTAAAATTTCTGCAGGTAGACCCGCGCCAAGAACAGGCAGGCGGATGACAGGCAAGCGCTGCGGTTCCTGAATATTTAACTGCTGTACCGGAATCTGTAGAAGTATAGCGAGTGCAGTGCGTGTCTCCACCAGCTGTTGTTGTAACTGGCTCAAACTGGCCCGCTGACTTTGTACAGCCTGTTCTGCCTGGGCTACTTCCAGTCCAGATACAGCACCTGCACGGTATTGTACCCGGACCAGATCTAAAAGCTTTTGTGAGCTTTGCAGGTTCTGGTTCTGTACAACCAGGCGCTCATTCAGATAGCCTAACTGCCAGTAAAGATTTGCTGTGTTACCAATCAGACTTTGGGCAGTAGCCTGTAAATCCTCAGCCGTTGCTGCGGCTTCCCAGCGTGCAGCTTCAGTCTGCCGGTCTAAGCGACCAAACAGATCCACTTCATAACTCACTCCACTGCTGAGTGATACCCCCTGCGACTGGTCATCGCCTGAATTCAGATCAATCCGATGTCCTGTCGAGACACCCGCATTTACCCGGGGTAACTCGGCATTACGTGCCAGCTCGGCACGTAAACGCGCCTGACGTAGAGTTAGTCCCGCGACAGCTAAATCTGTGTTGCTGGCTAAAACCTGATTTACCAGAGTGTTTAACTGCTGGTCTCCAAACAGTGTCCACCATTGATCTGCATAAACATTGGCATGAATTTGCTTGCCATTTACCGGGCTGTTCTGAAAGCTGCCCGGAATTTGTATATTTGGCTGCTCATATGGTGTTTTTACCATTGCCGCACAGCCGACCAGAGAACTTGTCAGAAAAAGTGCGGCAGCAAGTTTAGTCAACTGCAAAGACATGAAATTCTCCTTATTCTCTTGAAAGGGCGGCAACAGGATCAAGCTGTGCAGCATTACGTGCCGGTAAAAATCCAAATACAATACCAATCATGCTGGAGCAGACAAAGGCTGCAATCATGGAGGTGGTGGAGTAAGCCATCTGGAAAGACCCGTTAGAGAGCTTGGTAACCAGCTGGCCTAAACCGAGGGAAAGCAAAACGCCCAGAATCCCGCCCAGAATACAGACCAGTATGGCTTCAATCAGGAACTGTTGCAGAATATCACTCTGGCGTGCTCCTACCGCCATCCGTACCCCGATTTCCTGGGTACGTTCGGTGACTGAAACCAGCATAATATTCATAACCCCTATTCCGCCCACGACCAGAGAGATTACTGCAATTGCAGACACCAGCAGGGTCATGGTTTTGGTTGTATTCTCAATGGTTTCGCGGATGCTATCCGAGTTCTGACTATAAACGTCCTGAGCACCATGACGCTGTTCCAGTAAAGATAGAATGGCATTTTCAGCGGCCGAACTGGAATATTCATCTTTTACCCGTACAATAATACTACGTACATTGGACTGACCCAGCATCCGGCTCATTACAGTAGAGTAGGGCAGGTATACATTCAAACTGTCGGAACCAAACATACCGGCATTGGCTTCGACTACACCAATCACTCGACTTGGTACGCTTCCGAGCAAAATGACCTGTCCAATCGGATCGGAACCAACTGCAAACAGGGTCTTTTGAGTATTACTATCAATGACCACATCCTGCGAGCGTTCATTAATAGCAAATTTGTCAAATGCCTGCCCTGCAGTGAAATTTAAACCGCGCACATCAAAGAACTGATCACTGACTCCATTTACAGTAATCGAAGCCTCAGTATCCTTAAAACGGCCAGTGACACTGTTATTGACTGTCGGAGAAACACCCTGGACATAAGGCTGATCTGCTAATGCATCGGCATCAGCCGGAATCAGGGTTTTTACCTGAGAAGAGCGCGAATTATCGCCAAATCCACGACCCTGATAGATGGTAATAGTGTTGGTACCCAGACTGCTGATATTTTCCAAGATCTGTTTTTGTGAACCATTACCGAGTGCTACCACTGACACTACCGAAGCAATCCCGATAATAATACCCAGCATAGTCAGAAAGGTCCGCATCCGATGCGCATTCATGGCCAGTAAGGCCATACGGAATGCTTCACCTAAACGATCCAAGGCCGAGCGCCAAGATGAAATTTTCGCTTGCGGTTCTTTTACTAAGGTTTGTACTGGCTCTAGCGCTGCTTCATTTTCCTGATATTCCGGTATGTTTTGCCGGTCATCAATAATCTGTCCATCACTGATTTCGATAATTCGTGTGGCATTTTTGGCAACATTAATATCGTGTGTTACCAGAATAATCGTATGGCCTTTGGCATTCAGTTCACGCAAAATGCGCATTACTTCTACACCACTATGCTTATCCAGCGCGCCAGTTGGTTCGTCAGCCAAGATGACATCACCGCCATTCATAAGTGCACGGGCAATTGAAACACGCTGCTGCTGTCCGCCAGATAACTGGCTTGGACGGTTTTGGGTCTTATCTCCTAAGCCTAGATCTGTCAGTAACTTCTGTGCACGTTCATGCCGTTCAGTGCTGTCTGCACCTGCATAAATTGCTGGAACTTCTACATTCCCTGCTGCACTCAAATCACCCAGCAGATGGTAGCGCTGAAAAATAAAGCCAAAATACTCACGGCGCAACTGAGCCAGCTCATCTGGTTCCAGTTTGCGGGTTTCTTTACCATTGACCTTGTAACTACCCTGGGTGGGCTTGTCCAGACATCCCAGAATATTCATCAAGGTCGACTTGCCGGAACCGGACTGACCAATAATAGCCACCAGTTCACCTGGATAAATTTTTAGATCAATGCCTTTAAGAATCTGGACAGTGCCTTCACCCGCCGGAAATTCACGAGTGAGCTGGCTGACCTCCAGTAAAGGTTGCTGCTGATTCTGACTCATGCTTACATTCTCATTGGGCCGCCACGGTTACTGCGTTTGGCATTTTCATTCGAGTTATCGGAACCATCTGCAATGATGACCTGATCACCCTGTTTGAGCCCTGCAATAATTTCTGCAGTGACTCGGTTATTCAGACCCACCAGTACCTGTTGTGGACGGCTACTACCATCAGCTTGTAATACCCTGACACTCGAGAGTTTGGCTTTACCTTGTGCCACCAGTTGACGCTGCTCGGCAGTCAGGTTAAGACGTTGCGGGCGGTTCGGGTTTGCAGATTTATTATCAGTATTTCTATCTGGGCGTTTATCACCGCCTGCTGCGCTACTGCCTTCACCACGTGTACGTTGTGGACGGTTGGCAGTTGTAAGGGCAGAAGCCGGTACAGTTAACACGTTATTGGCTTCTGCCAGAATAATGTAGACCTGTGCAGTCATATCAATACGCAGCTTGCCATCTTCATTGGGCACATCAAATAGTGCGTTATAGTACACTGCAGTACTGGATGAGCTTGAAGTATTATTGGTAGTTTCTGAATTGATTGAGGTTGGCGCAGGCTCAACCTGACGCAGGCTGGCATAGTGTTTAGTTTCACTATCACCTAGTGTCGTAAAATAGACTTTTTGGCCAGGCTCTACTTTCATTACATCAGCTTCAGAAATTTCAGCCTTGATAGTCATATTGTCGAGTTTTGCCAGCTTAACAATGGTAGGTGCACTCTGGTTTGCGTTTACGGTCTGACCTTCTTCAGTCACGATCGCAACGACAGTACCATCCATTGGTGCTACAATGCGGGTATAGCCTAAATCTTCACGCGCAGTAGCTAAGGTTAAACGCGACTGTTCAATCTGGGCATTAATTGCTGCAATTTCTGCCTGAGCAGTACGATAACTGGCGAGAGCAGATTCATATTCAGCACGTGAGGTAGCATCCTGTGCGTACATGTTCCGCTGGCGCTGGTACTCAGCTTCAACTTTAGCCAGATTGGCCTGTCTGACCGCCAGCTGCGCCTGCTGGTTTTTGATATTCGCCTCAGCAGTCTTAACTTCATTTTCTTGACGAATCGAATCAATCTGTGCAATCAGCTGGCCTTGCTTTACCTGATCTCCCAGTTTCACATTCATTTTTTTGACCTGACCAGAAACCTGGGCCCCGACATTAACCATTTGAGTCGCTTCCAGGATACCTGTTGCCAGTACCGAATCTTCAATATTGCCGCGTGTGACCTCAGCGGTAATATATTGCGGCTGTTCAGGTTCCGGCTTCAGAAAATACCAGGCAAGGGCTGCAATTATGGCAATACTGACTGCGATGATAATCGCTTTGGTTGGCTTTATTTTTCGCATGATGATTCAGGTTAAGGGAAAAAATTTGTTTAAGTATAAGAATAAAATGAGGATAAATATTGAATTTTTTTAAATATCTGATAATGAGTTACATTTACTCAACTGTTTTAATCAGGCTGAGTATTCAAATAGGCTAACACCGCATAGTTCGGCAATTGCCTGCTGACAGAGATGCTCGGCATTTTCTTCACTCATGCCCTTAATTGCAGCATCAATGTGCAACAGCAAACCCGGCCAGGTTAAAAACTGTCTCGGATTAAGACGGCGTAAAGCCTGCTGGTAACTGGAGATTTTAGTCTTCCAGATGCCCAGTTGCAGTGCATTCTGTGGTTGCTCAAATAACTGCATCAATAGCCGCATTTCACGGCTAATAGTCCAGAGTATTAGGCTCATGGGTTCACCTGAGGCCAGCAGATACTGGAAAATACGGATTGACTGTGCCAGATTGCCAGCTAACAAAGCATCGCTCAGATCATAGGTGCTATAACGTGACTGGTCCTGTAAACAGGCATATAAATGTTCAGTGAGAATTAACCGCTGTTCGGGAAACGTATCACTAACACGCATCAGGCTGTTTTTTGCAGCAAGCAGATTATGTTCATGGTGCTGCATGAGCCACTGCCAGGCTTCCTGATCCAGCTGGATACCTAGCTT
Source organism: Acinetobacter radioresistens DSM 6976 = NBRC 102413 = CIP 103788 (assembly GCF_006757745.1). Lineage (NCBI taxonomy): Bacteria > Pseudomonadati > Pseudomonadota > Gammaproteobacteria > Moraxellales > Moraxellaceae > Acinetobacter > Acinetobacter radioresistens. The sequence continues at coordinate 531,799 of NZ_AP019740.1, forward strand.
TTCTGCCTCAATACTTAAAATCTGCTGGCGTTCCTTAGGATAATTCGCCACTAGTGGCACCACTACACCATTTGCCTCAACTACTTGAAAAAAGGCAGATTTGAGACTGCTACTGTCCTGCTTTGGCATCACCACTAACAGTAGGTTAGACTCATTATGCTGGATATAGTTTTTCAGCTGCTTGAGGGCGCCAGCATCTGGTTTGATATTGCCGTGTACTTCAACGGCAAGATGCTGTGAAAATAATGACAGGCTATTAAGTGCGTTAAAGACATGCTTCCAGTCAGAAACACTGGAAATATCATAACGCTGCCGTTCAGTTTCCTGTACCTGCCATGACTGGCGAAATGCATCAAGCAGGTTCTGTTCCAGTAATGGTTCCTGCCCGTGCAGGATCCACGTACCGCGAGCATCCGTGACACGTTTTAAAGCTTGGAGGTAATCAATTTTCATAAACTGTATTTACAGGCTGTCAGGATACATTCTGTATACGCGGCAAGCGGTTAGAGCTGATCTGGCGACTGATTTGCTGGACAATATCATCAATTAGTAGCCGCTGTAAATAGCCTTCTTCCTGATTATCTGTATTTACAGTTTCCACATCATACTGGTAGCTGCGTGATGCAGTAAGGGTACGTGGTTCGGTGACCGGATTACCCTGATGATCTTCAATCTGGATGGTGACAGTCAGACGCAGTAAAACCTCCGTGAGCTTACCATTAAGCAGTTGGCGTCTTGGTGTATATTCTACTACCCGAAGTACATAAGCATTTGGTGAATTGGTCAGCTGAATGCCTGCGGCAGTCAGATAAATACTTAACTGACTCTGTAGCTCTTCAGCATTTGCAGGCAAGACAAGACTTAATTTTTGATAGGCCAGAGGCATTGCTGTAGGTTCTGTTCCTTTGAGATGAAACCCACAGCCAACCAGGCCTGCACTTAAGCCTAAAGTTAAAACAATTGCTGCTAAACGTTGGGCCAGGTGCATGCCATTTCCCCTTTGCTATATATTTAATTAAACGACCAAGTTAACCAGTTTGTTTGGCACAACAATTTCTTTTTTGGTTGGTCCTGTCAGGAACTGCTGGATATCTGGCAGGGCTTTGGCCTGAGCCAACAGTTCCTCTTTAGAAATATCGACAGCAACTTCAAGTTTGCCACGAAGTTTACCGTTTACTTGTACCACAATAGTCTGCGTATTACGAGCCAATGCAGACTCATCCACAACAGGGAACAGTGCAGCGGTTAAATCACTTCCAAACTTGGCCAGTAATGTCTGACTTAAGTGTGGCGCGAAAGGAGCAAGCAATGTAAGCAGTGCCATGATAGATTCACGTGCAACTGCCACATCATTATCATCTTTTGCCTCAAACCTGTTATTGGCATTCAACAGTTCCATCATTGCCGCAATGGCTGTGTTAAATGCATGACGACGTTCAATATCATCACTAACTTTCTGGATGGTTTCATGTGTTTTACGACGCAAGTCTTGCGCGGCAGCAGACAATGCAGTTTTGTCGATGTTTGATGCATTGTTACCTTTTTCAAGGAAGCCAGTGGCTAAACGCCATACCCGTTTCAGGAAGCGGTTTGCACCTTCAACACCTGCATCCGACCATTCAAGTGACTGATCTGGTGGGGCAGCAAACATCATGAATACACGAGCTGTATCTGCGCCGTACTGGTCAATAATCGCTTGCGGGTCGATACCGTTATTTTTTGACTTGGACATTTTTTCTTGTCCGCCGATAATCACTTCTTGACCATCCCCTGTATATTTTGCAGAAATGATACGGCCTTTCTCATCACGTTCGAGTTCGATATCAGCAGGATTAAACCAAGTTTTCTTACCATTTTCTGCTTCACGATAGAAAGTATCTGCAAGTACCATGCCTTGAGTTAACAAGTTGGTAAATGGCTCATTACCTTGTACAACACCTTCATCACGCATTAACTTGTGGAAGAAACGTGCATAAAGTAAGTGAAGAATCGCGTGTTCAACACCACCAATGTATTGATTGACTGGAAGCCAGTTTTGAGCAGCTTCAGGTTTAACCATACCGCCAGTAAAATCTGGAGATGCATAGCGTGCGTAGTACCAAGATGATTCTACGAATGTGTCCAATGTATCTGTTTCACGGCGTGCATCGCCACCACAGCAAGGACATTTGGTCTCGAAAAACTCAGGCATTTTATTAAGCGGGTTACCTGAGCCATCTGGAACAACATCAGTTGGTAATACAACCGGAAGTTGGTCTTCTGGAACTGTGACTTGACCACAAGTATCACAGTTAATCATTGGAATTGGACAACCCCAGTAACGTTGACGAGAAACACCCCAGTCACGTAAACGGAATTGAACTTTAGAATTTGCTAAGCCTTGTGGCTCTAATTTCGCAAGGAATGCATCAAATGCAGCCTGGAATTCTAAACCATCAAACTCGCCAGAGTTAACAAGTTTACCTTCTTTAGAACCGTACCATTCTTGCCATTCAGTTGCAGAATACTCTGCATCATCAGTGCCCTTGGCATCAATCACTTGCTTAATTGGCAAGTTGAACTTGTTAGCAAATTCAAAGTCACGTTCGTCATGTGCTGGTACAGCCATCACTGCGCCAGAACCGTAAGACATTAATACGTAGTTCGCAATCCAGACAGGAAGCTCTTCGCCAGTTACAGGGTGTTTTGCAAACAAACCTGTTGTCATACCTTTCTTCTCGGCTGTAGCCAAGTCAGCTTCTGCAACTGAACCCATGCGGCATTCTTCAATAAATGCAGCCAATTCAGGGTTATTTTCAGCAGCTTTAAGCGCAAGAGGGTGTTCTGCTGCAACCGCCACGTATGTCACGCCCATAAGCGTGTCAGCACGTGTTGTATAAACAGTTAGGCCGTCAGCATAAATTTCGGTATTGGCAGATGGGAAAGTAATTTCCATACCTGTAGAACGACCGATCCAGTTACGTTGCATGGTCAACACTTGTTGAGGCCAGCCGTCTTTGAGCGTGTCCAGATCGTCTAGTAATTCTTGTGCATAATCCGTAATTCGGAAGTAGTACATTGGAATATCGCGTTTTTCAACCAATGCACCAGAACGCCAGCCGCGGCCATTTTCTACCTGTTCATTGGCCAAAACTGTTTGGTCAACCGGATCCCAGTTTACTGTTGAAAGCTTACGGTAGATCAAACCTTTTTTATAAAGCTGAACGAACAACCATTGTTCCCAGTGATAGTACTCTGGTGTACACGTTGCAAATTCACGATCCCAGTCTACAGACAGGCCGAGTTTTTTTAATTGGTCTCGCATATAAGCGATATTTTCAAATGTCCATTTTGCTGGAGCAACTTTATGTGCAATTGCCGCGTTCTCAGCAGGTAGGCCAAACGCATCCCAACCCATAGGCTGAAGCACGGTTTCACCCTTCAGACGATAAAATCGGCTAATGACATCGCCAATCGTATAATTACGCACATGACCCATATGGAGTTTGCCACTTGGGTAAGGGAACATCGAAAGGATGTAACGGTGCTTACCTTCAACCGTATCGGCAACTTTAAATACTTTACGATTATCCCAGTCTTGTTGGACTTGAGGTTCAATCGCGCTCGCTTGATATTCAGGGTCAATGTGAGTAGTCATAAACGTCTAATGAACAGCAATAAAAATTTTGTGGAAAGCATAGCGCAAAATATACCTAAATGTGAATTTTGCAGATGCTTTCTTTATGAAAAGTTGTACTTTAATCAAAGATTGGCTTAACGAGGCTGCTGATTCACATTTTCTGAAGGAGTTGCCAGTGTTTGAGGGGCAGCAGCAGGAAGGACTGGAATAGCCTGCGTTTGTCCATTTTGCTGAGAATTACTGGATGGTACAGAATTAACTTGTGGCGTCTGCATATTCTGCGGCAATGCGACAGCTTGGCTATCTTGAGTATTAGGCTGGTTTGTATTGAGTGGGGCTGAATTATGCCAGCCATAAGTTTCCACTTTGCCTTTTTTCTTGGCTGTTTTGGGCGGTGGAGTGGTCGTATAGTGAGTTGTCCCTTTACGGTCTACCCATTTATAATATTGCTGTGCTAATAACGGTTGGCTAAGGCCTGCACCCATACTGATAATAATTAGATGTATCAAACTTTTACGCTTTAATGAACTCAATACCATGGCTTTCATCCTTATAAAAATCAGAGAAGGGTTTAGCGTTTCCAAGCAATAGATACTATTAAAATACACCTGTTTAAATAGGTAGTAATTATCAGTGACTAATCTGCCTCATTATATTTAATTTAGAAAGAAGAATATGGGTAATTTTTTATACAGAGAATTATACATATAACTTTTTATATTCAATTTTTTTAAGAGAGCTTAAACTTTTTTTTATAATTAAAATACTGATTCTATTTGTTAAAAAATATATTTATAATTTTTTTAAGAAAATAGTAGAAAAATTGTTCGAACTATTTATTGAGCAAAAAAAGCCAATCTTTCATCTTGACTTTACAGTCTGAAACAAGAAAAATGCTTGCTCAGGTTTTATATGCATCTGTTCGATCACCCTTCGAATAAATGACATGATACGCAATGGGCATTTCCTCTAGCCGAGGAGATGTACAAAACCGTAAAATATGTTTATCCCAGCATGTTTTAGATCACTGTGCCGCTCAAACAGCAGCCCGATCAGAATTTTTTCCTATTGCGGCAAAAACTATGAAATATGTGTGCTATAACAGTGCAGACAGTTAATGAATTAAGCACTTATCTATGCCTTCCATATGATAATGCAAATAAGATTAGGGTGAATCACGTTGGAACTTTTATCTGGTGGTGAAATGCTCGTTCGCGCACTCGCGGATGAAGGCGTTGAACATGTTTTTGGATATCCAGGCGGCGCAGTTTTACATATCTACGATGCGCTATTTCAACAAGACAAAGTCAAGCATTACCTCGTGCGCCATGAACAGGCTGCAGGTCATATGGCTGATGCTTATTCACGTGTTACCGGTAAAACTGGTGTAGTTCTGGTTACCTCAGGTCCAGGCGCAACCAATACTGTAACTCCAATTGCAACTGCTTATATGGATTCAATTCCAATGGTCATTCTGTCTGGCCAGGTTGCAAGCCATCTCATCGGTGAAGACGCATTTCAGGAAACAGATATGGTCGGTATTTCCCGTCCAATCGTAAAACACAGTTTCCAGGTCCGTCATGCCAGTGAAATTCCGGCAATTATTAAAAAAGCATTCTATATTGCAGCATCTGGACGTCCGGGTCCTGTTGTAGTTGATATTCCTAAAGATGCGACCAATCCGGCTGAAAAATTTGCCTACGAGTATCCGGAAAAAGTGAAGATGCGTTCTTATCAGCCGCCTTCACGTGGTCATGCAGGTCAGATCCGTAAAGCAATTGACGAACTGATCTCGGCTAAACGTCCAGTAATTTATACTGGCGGTGGCGTAGTACAGGGCAATGCTTCTCATCTGCTGACTGAACTGGCACATACTCTGGGTTATCCGGTAACTAATACCCTGATGGGACTGGGAGCATTCCCGGGTAATGACCCTCAGTTTATTGGTATGCTAGGTATGCACGGAACTTATGAAGCCAATATGGCGATGCATAATGCTGATGTAATTCTGGCGATTGGTGCGCGCTTTGATGATCGTGTTACCAATAATCCGGCAAAATTCTGCCCAAATTCTAAAGTTATTCATATTGATATTGACCCTGCGACCATTTCAAAAACGATTATGGCGCACATTCCAATTGTAGGCGCAGTAGAGCCGGTACTACAGGAAATGCTGGCCCAGTTGAAGCAGATGAATGTTTCCAAGCCGAATCCTGAAGCAATTGCTGACTGGTGGAGCCAGATCAATGAATGGCGCAAGGTACACGGCCTGAAATATCAAATGGCTAATGATGGTTCAATGAAACCGCAACAGGTAGTAGAAACCCTGTGCAAATTGACCAATGGAGATGCCATTATTACTTCTGATGTAGGGCAGCACCAGATGTTTGCTGCACTTTATTATAAGTACAAGCGGCCACGTCAATGGATCAACTCTGGTGGTCTGGGTACCATGGGCGTAGGTTTACCATATGCCATGGCTGCCAAACTGGCCTGTCCAGAACAGCAGGTGGTTTGTATTACTGGTGAAGCTTCTATCCAGATGTGTATTCAGGAATTATCAACCTGTAAACAGTATGGCCTGAATGTCAAAATTCTCTGCCTGAATAACCGTGCACTTGGTATGGTAAAACAGTGGCAGGATATGAATTATGAAGGTCGTCATTCTAGTTCTTATGTCGAGTCCTTACCTGATTTTCCAAAACTGATGGAAGCGTATGGTCATGTTGGAATCCAAATTGATCATGCAGATGAACTGGAGTCTAAACTAGCCGAAGCGATGGCGATCAATGACAAGTGTGTCTTCATCAATGTCATGGTAGATCGTACTGAGCATGTATATCCTATGCTGATTGCAGGTCAGTCTATGCAAGATATGTGGTTGACAAAAGGAGAGCGCACGAAATGAGACATATTATCTCTGTACTCGTAGAGAACGAAGCCGGCGCGCTTTCCCGTCTGGTCGGTTTGTTCAGTCAGCGTGGCTACAATATTGAAACCCTTAACGTGGCACCAACTGAAGACCCAACCTTGTCACGTTTGACCTTAACAACTTATGGTGATGACCATAAGATCGAACAGATTACCAAGCAGTTGAATAAGCTGGTTGAAGTAGTAAAAGTGGTCGACCTGTCTGAAGGTGCTCATATTGAACGTGAGCTGATGCTGATTAAAGTCAAAGCATTAGGTGCAGCGCGAGCCGAGATCAAGCGTACCGCAGACATCTTCCGGGCCCAGGTAGTGGATGTAACCCCGACCACCTATACCATCCAGATTGCAGGGACAACAGAAAAAATAGATGGTTTTATTGATGCACTTGCAGAGAATACCATTCTTGAAGTGGTTCGCTCTGGTGTATCAGGCATCGCGCGTGGCGAAAAAGTTTTAACCATCTAACTAAATTTAAAAAGCATTATAGTGGAGATAACAAATGCAAATTTTTTATGATAAAGACTGTGATTTATCAATCATCCAGAGCAAAAAAGTAGCGATTATTGGTTACGGTTCACAAGGCCACGCACATGCACTGAACCTGAAAGATTCTGGAGTAGACGTTACGGTTGGCCTGCGTGCAGGTTCTACCTCTTGGAAAAAAGCAGAAAATGCTGGCCTTAAAGTTTCAGAAGTTCCTGAAGCAGTCAAACAGGCTGATTTGGTTATGATCCTCACTCCAGACGAATTCCAGTCACAACTTTATCGCGATGTTATTGAACCAAATATTAAAGAAGGTGCAACACTTGCATTTGCCCACGGGTTTTCTGTTCTTTATAACCAGGTTGTTCCGCGTAAAGATCTTGATGTCATCATGATTGCACCGAAAGCACCAGGCCATACCGTACGTTCAGAATTCCAGCGTGGTTCAGGCGTTCCTGATCTGATTGCGATCCATCAGGATGCTTCAGGTAATGCACGTAATGTTGCGTTGTCTTATGCTTCGGGTGTAGGTGGTGGCCGTACTGGTATCATTGAAACTTCTTTCCGCGAAGAAACTGAAACTGACCTGTTTGGTGAGCAAGCTGTACTTTGTGGCGGAGCGGTTGAACTGGTTAAAATGGGATACGAAACACTGGTTGAAGCAGGGTATGCACCAGAAATGGCTTACTTTGAATGTCTGCATGAACTTAAACTGATCGTAGATTTGATGTTTGAGGGTGGTATTGCAGATATGAACTATTCAGTATCAAATAATGCTGAGTATGGTGAATATGTGACTGGTACTGAGGTTATTAATGAACAGTCTCGTGAAGCAATGCGTAATGCATTAAAACGTATTCAGTCAGGTGAATATGCGAAGATGTTTATTCAGGAAGGCGCCTTAAATTATCCGTCTATGACTGCGCGTCGCCGTCAAAATGCTGCTCATGGTATTGAAGTAACAGGCAATAAACTTCGTGCAATGATGCCGTGGATTCAAGCTAACAAGATTGTTGATAAAGAGAAAAACTAAGTTTCTGTCTTTATTTATAAAAACCCTGCATTATGTAGGGTTTTTATTTTATAAGTGAAAAAATTAGAATACCTAGTTAGTGGTTATTAAATATTCTGTTTTTAATTTTTTATTAAGTACTCTTTCTTAAATTCTACTTCATGATAAACATCTTGAGACTTAAAATTTTTGAATAATGATCTTTTTTAATTGTTCTCAAGACTTATAAAATACCAAATTTAAAAATAACTTCAGGCTAAGTTAACGAAAAAATTTACCGGGTTCCAAAATACATATTTCATATTGGATGTATGGCTATTATGAGTTTTAAAATGATAAGCTAAAAAGGACTGGAAAATAAATCATCTATTATTTTGTGCTGTTTTTCTGGTCATTTATTTTTATTTTAACGTTCTATAGAATTTTCCAGATGAAAGGTAATTTTTAAAGCATTATTTAAGAAATTATTTAATTGATAATGAAAATAAAAAGAATTAACCTAAATACAGGAATAAATAATCTTACCAATTCTTTACGCTACTCATAACAGGTATGCTTTAAGGTACTTAAATTGCAAGAAGAATAATTATCATTTTGTTTTGGATTGTTTATGGTTCATATGCATTATAACAGCATACTGGTGTTAGGCTCGGTCTTGGTGGCCGTAGCCGTCTGTTATATTGCAATCTCGCTACGTGAGCTTTTAATTCAAAATACTTTTCCTAAGTATCATAATGTAGTTCTTGCCGGGAGCGGTTTGTTTTTAGGCCTGGCGATCTGTTCAATGCATTTTGCCGGGCTTCTCGCTGTGCATCTTTCCCAAGAGTCAGTATTTGACCCTGCCTTAACCATCGTTTCATATTTAGTTGCTTCCGCTGCTTCTATCTTTGCACTCTGGTTAACTTCTCGTGAATTTCTGTCCCTACCACGTTTGGTACTTGCTGCAGTAGTGATGGGACTTGGAATCTCTGGTATGCATTATACCGGGATGATGGGTCTCATCCTGCATGGCTATATGATCTATTACCAGCTTTTGCTGGTAATTCTTTCAGTGTTAGTTGGAATACTGGGAACAGGATTGTCATTCTGGTTGGCTTTTAAATATCAGCATGCCACTAAATACCGCTTCTGTGTTAAACTGGGTGTAGCACTGGTATTTGCACTCAGTATTTCCAGTGTTCATTATATTGCCATGGCTGGTGTCGTTTTCTATACCGGTGGACAGATTGAAGTTCTGGAACATTACCAGGCAGGACGTACACTCTTATTATTTACTATTGTTTTTATTACCTGTCTGGTACTCATGACAGCATTTCTGGTAGCGATTCTGGAAGAGCGTCTGGAAGAACGTAACCGGCGCCTTATGGAAATTAATAAAGAACTGGCCAACCTGGCTGTTCAGGACAATTTGACCCGGCTTCCTAACCGCCTTTTTCTGCTAGATTATGCCCAATATTTATTTATTGAGCATAAAATAAATAAAAAGAGTTTTGCCTTTTTATATATTGATCTGGACCGTTTCAAGGCAGTAAATGATGCTTTTGGCCATCAGGTAGGTGACCAGTTATTGATTCAGGTAGCTGCCCGTATTCATCAAAATCTTGGCCCTGAGGCTAAACTGTTACGTGTAGGGGGAGATGAATTTCTCCTGATCATTGAAAATACTGGACGTAAACGTGCCATTTATTATGCTGAAAAAGTTTTAAGCCTGATTCAGGCAAGCTATCTGATCGCAGGCAAGGAAATCAATATTTCGTGCAGTATCGGTATTGCGATTTATCCAGAGCATGGTACTAATTTGCAGGATCTGTTGATCAATGCAGATGCTGCTATGCTGGCTTCGAAAGAACAGGGTCGCAATACCTATGCTGTCTTTAGTTATTCTGTGCATCAGTATGAAGCTCAAAGTCAGTCTAAACTGATTAATGATATGTATAAAGCTGTAGAAGAGCGGCAATTTATCCTGTTTTATCAACCTAAATTTTCAGCTAAAACCTATGAAGTTTGTGGGGTAGAAGCTTTAATTCGTTGGAAGCATCCTACCTTGGGCCTGCTTAGCCCTAATATGTTTATAGAAGGGGCTGAAAAAACCGGTCTGATTATTCCGATGGGATATTGGGCGCTTGAGGAAGCTTGCAAACAGATCCAGTATTGGGAACAAAATGGAATCAGCCTCTGTCCGGTTGCTGTTAATCTCTCTGCAATCCAATTTGAGCATCAGAAGCTGTTTGATACCTTGGAAAACCTGTTGGAAAAGTACAGGATCCAGCCAAATAACCTGATTATTGAAATTACTGAATCTACTGCCATGCATCATATTGAACTGAGTATTCGTAGTTTTGAGCGGCTCAGGAAAATGGGTATCCGTCTTGCGATTGATGATTTTGGTACCGGACATTCAAGTCTGCTGTATTTAAAAGATTTACCTGTAGATGAATTGAAGATTGATCGAGGTTTTATTGTCGGGTTAAAGCCAGGGAATAAAGAAGAAATTATTCTGGAAAGTATTATTCAGTTAGCGACAAAACTTGGCTTGATTGTCACCGCCGAAGGTGTGGAGACACCACTGCAGGCGGAAATTCTGACACGTTTAGGTTGTCAGCAATTACAAGGTTATCTATTAGGTGCGCCTGTTGAGGTTGAGCGCTTAAAAGTTTATAAACAAAGCGTTCAACTCTAAAAGATAAAAACTCTCAAAAATAAAACTGCCATACAACTACCGATTTAAAAGCAGTCTTGATCTGCTACAATTGCGCCAATTTCAAATTTTTCTCTCACATGCTTTCAGAACATCACGTTGATGTTTTAGACAGGATGTGTACAAATGCAGATTTTTATCAATGTTTAAAGATGAATTAATCAGTCAGGTAAAGGCGCGCAGGACTTTTGCCATCATTTCGCACCCCGATGCCGGTAAGACGACCATGACCGAGAAACTCCTGTTATGGGGTAAAGCTATTCAGGTAGCAGGTATGGTTAAAAGTCGTAAGTCGGACCGTGCAGCGACTTCTGACTGGATGGAAATGGAAAAAGAGCGGGGAATTTCGATTACTACATCGGTGATGCAGTTTCCCTATAAAAATCATGTAATTAACTTACTTGATACGCCAGGGCACGAAGATTTCTCGGAAGATACCTATCGTACACTGACAGCCGTTGACTCTGCATTAATGGTGATTGATGGGGCGAAAGGTGTAGAAGAGCGAACCATTAAATTAATGGAAGTCTGTCGGATGCGTGATACGCCGATTATTTCTTTCGTCAATAAAATGGACCGTGAAATCCGTGAGCCCCTAGAATTACTTGACGAAATTGAAAATGTTCTCAAAATCCGTTGTGTGCCAATTACCTGGCCCTTGGGTATGGGGCGTGATTTTGCCGGGGTATATCACATTGCGGAAAACAAGCTGTACCTATACAAGCATGGCTTCGGCTCAGTGATTACTGAGATTGAAGTACGTGACGGCTACGATCATCCCGATATTCGTGAAAAAGTAGGTGATTTGGCCTTTGCTGCTTTTGAAGAGTCGCTGGAGCTGGTACAAATGGCGAGCGATCCATTTGACCGTGACCTGTTCCTGCAAGGTAAACAGACACCTGTGCTGTTTGGTACTGCATTGGGCAACTTCGGTGTAGATCACGTGCTGGATGCATTTATTGGTTGGGGACCTGAGCCTAAGGCACATCCGGCACAGGAGCGTGTAGTTGAAGCGACTGAAGAAGAATTCTCTGGTTTTGTTTTCAAGATTCAGGCAAATATGGATCCAAAGCATCGGGACCGGATTGCCTTTATGCGAATCTGTTCAGGTAAATATGAAAAAGGTCTGAAGATGAATCATGTCCGTATTGGAAAGGAAGTGCGGATCAGTGATGCACTGACCTTTCTGGCAGGTGAACGTGAGCATCTGGAAGAAGCATGGCCGGGTGATATTATTGGGCTTCATAATCACGGGACTATTCAGATTGGTGATACTTTTACCTCGGGCAAAAGTCTGCATTTTACCGGTATTCCACACTTTGCACCTGAAATGTTCCGTCGAGTCCGTCTTAAAGACCCTCTAAAATCCAAACAGCTACAAAAGGGGCTGAAAGAACTTTCTGAAGAAGGTGCAACTCAGGTATTTATGCCACAGATCAGTAATGATCTGATTGTGGGAGCAGTCGGGGTACTACAGTTTGATGTAGTGGCTTATCGCCTCAAGGAAGAATATAAGGTGGACTGTATTTATGAGCCGGTCAGTATTAATACGGTGCGCTGGATTTACTGTGATGATGAAAAAATCTTGAATGAATTCAAGAAAAAAGCTCATGATCAGCTCTCTGTAGATGGCGGTGGACATTTGACTTACTTGGCGCCGAGTCGGGTAAATCTGCAACTCATGCAGGAACGCTGGCCAGATATTGAATTCCGCAATACACGTGAACACTAAATAGTCATGATATAAAACAGCTTCTTCGGAGGCTGTTTTATTATAAAGTTCATTGAGCAGAAGGAATATAAAATGCGTAACAAGCCCTACTTTACACTTATCCTGATCTGCTCGGTACTAAGCCTTATGGGCTGTGAAGAAAAACATAAGGCCCCTGAGTCAAAAGGCCAGCAACATTATGCTGAAAAAGTAATAGATCAGGCAGATGTGCTTCCTTATTTAAATATTAAAGAGCAACGTGCTGAGTATGCTTTGCCATTTTGTGAAAAGAAAAACTGTATTGATATCGATATTCAAACTATCAATACTCAGGATGTCTGGCTAAATCAGTGGATCGCTAAAAATCAGGCACAGATTATTCAGCAGCAGATTGATCTGAATCAGAATTTGAGTTTACAACAGGCAGTCAATGCTTTTATAAAAGCTTCAGATCAGTGGCAGGCGAAATATTCTAAAAACCGTGCATACGAGCTGAAAATGAAGACTCGTATTGCATCACAGCGTAATCAATATGTACTGTTGCAAATAGGCATAGACAGTAAAATTGAAGAACTAACTATTAAAGACCGGCAATATTTTTTTGTAGCAGACCGCAAAGTCCAGAAAGCTTTGAGTTTAAATGATATTTTAAAGCCTGAGCAAAAAACTACATTAAACACCTTGGTTCAGCAGCATTATCAGGACTGGTTAGAAAAAGAGACAGCCGAGGTTCGTAAAGATACTCCTAAAAAATTATCTTGGTCTCAGTCAGACTGGTTTTTTGATGAAGAAGGGATTGGTATACATTATCGTGCACATGAGATAGCGCCTGAAGCCAGCCAGCTGGATATCTATCTGAACCGCAAACAGACTCAGCAGATACTTAAACCTGAAATATATCAACAAATGTTTTAAGTTGAGATACAAAAAAAATTGTGAATTACTGAATGAAGCCATTAGGCTAATACAAGGCGGTCTAAAGTAAGACGAAAATGGGTGGGGAGCAATGTTAAGAACTCAACAGGTATTAAGCTTAAGTTTATTGGTCGGAGTTATAGGTTTAACGGCATGCCAGCCGAAGGATAAACCGGAACAAAAGCCACAGACTGAACAAAAGTCTGCGGTGCCTCAACAGAGAGAACCGGTTCTAGAGGCGAAACAGGTTGATGTGATTGTCACTATGCCGGAATGTAAAGGTAATACCTGCCCACAGTTTGATGTAAAACGCCTCAGCTCTAATTACGCCTTTGTAGATGATGCAGTAGACCAGGCTGTTTTAAGCAGTCTGGCGCAGATTCTTGACGTCAGTGAAATGGTAAAAAAACCGGTTGAAAATTCAGAAGTTCAGTCAAAAAAAGATACTGCTGAAAGCCAACCTAAAATCAGTCGGACAAATTCAACCACTACCCCAATTGATCAGCAAAACTTTGACGCTCAGGTGCAGCGTTATGCCGATGTCTTTTTAGATCTAGACCGTGAAATCAAGACATTAAGTGCCAACCAGCAGATCAGTCTGACCGTGGCGCCCAAGGTACTTCAAAGTAAAGGTCCCTTGGTGACAGTTGTGTTAAATACTAGCAGTTACCTGGGCGGTGCCCATGGCTCAGCATCTCAGCAATATTATAATTTTGATCTTGTGAAGAAGCAGCAGCTACAGCTAAAAGATATTTTAAATGGCAATCAACAGGCAGTACTGGAAAAGAAATTTTATAGTGCCTTCCAGAACTGGGTGATGGAGAACAAGCTCGCCAGTAGTGTAGAAGAATATGAACAGGTCTGGAAATTCAAGCTCTCTAATAATTTCTTTTTAGCCAAGCAGGGATTGATTTTACAATATGGAGAATATGAAATTGGTCCCTATGTGGTTGGCCTGCCACGTCTTGTAGTACCCTACAGTGAGCTACAGGATGTGATCAAAACAGAATACTTGCCACCAGATATCAAAACTACTGCAGTTCCGGCTACGCCCGAAGCGGACAAATAATTTATGGGCAGGCTGGCGTTATTTGATACTCACACACATTTTGATGTGCCAGATTTTGACGCAGACCGTGAACATCTGGCCTATCAGGCTAAAGCAGCCGGAGTTGAAAAGCTGGTATTAATCGGTTTTGTGGAGTCGCGCTTTAATGACCTGGTTGATACCCATCATTATATGAATAGTTTAAAAGATGCACCAGAGAGTTATCTCGCACCAGGTTTGCACCCTTTTTATATTGAACAGCATCAGTTTTCAGATCTGAATCGGCTGGAAAATCTACTAAAAACTCATGAGAGTGTCGCTGTAGGGGAAATCGGTCTGGATACTTTACTTAAACAGCATAAGCAGCCAGAAGTTTTTCAAAAGCAGCAGGATTATTTTTCTGCACAGCTCGAGCTGGCAGCACAGCATCATAAACCGGTGCTGTTACATATCCGTAAAGCACATGCTGATGTACTGAACTTACTCAAGAAACACAAATTTAAACTGGGCGGTATTGCCCATGCGTTTAGTGGCGGTATTGAAGAGGCAAAAGCATTTGTAAACTTGGGTTTTAAACTGGGTATTACAGGGCAGGTGACTAATCCCAATGCAAAAAAATTAAGAAAAGTGGTGCAAGATATAGGACCTGAACATCTGGTTATTGAAACAGATTGTCCTGATATGACGCCTCTATGTTGCCAGACTTCAACCGAACAGCGTACCCGTAATGTACCTGGTAATTTAACTTATGTACTGGATGAACTGTCTGTAATATTTGGAATCTCACATGAGGAATTAGCCAAAACTTTATGGCATAACTCATTCACTGCCTTGCATATAAGCCAGAAACCGACGAAGAACTAGAAACGTAAAATCAGATATTAACTAATCAATAACACTGTATTCCTATTCTTGGCATACATTAAATGGAGCATGATTGACAAGAACAAAGTTGAAGCCGGAGGATTGCCGTATGGCTAAGTACAGTACAATTAATAGTTTTAATTCACTGACGACTTTAAAAACAACAAAAAAAAATTATCAGATCTTCAGTTTAAGACAGGCCCAGCAGCATCTGGATGATTTTACCAGGCTACCTAAATCTTTAAAAATATTACTCGAGAACCTGCTACGTTTTGAAGATCAGATTACAGTAAAGCAGGAACATATACAGGCTTTAGTTGCATGGCAGCAGAATCGCAGTTCGGTTCAGGAAATTCAGTATCGGCCAGCGCGGGTTCTAATGCAGGATTTTACTGGAGTACCAGCTGTAGTTGACTTGGCTGCCATGCGTGCAGCAGTCGAAAAGGCAGGAGCTGATCCAGAAAAGATTAATCCGCTAAGCCCTGTTGATCTGGTGATTGATCATTCTGTTATGGTTGACCATTTTGCAGATGAATATGCTTTTGAAGCCAATGTTGCTGTAGAGATGCAACGCAATGGCGAGCGCTATCAGTTTTTGCGCTGGGGGCAATCTGCTTTTAATAATTTTAGCGTCGTTCCTCCAGGCACAGGAATCTGTCATCAGGTCAATCTTGAGTATCTCGCACAGACTGTATGGACTGGTGAATCAGATGGAAAAGAATTTGCTTTTCTAGATACGCTGGTAGGAACAGATTCCCATACAACCATGATCAATGGTTTGGGAGTGCTGGGCTGGGGCGTAGGTGGAATTGAAGCAGAAGCAGCCATGCTAGGACAGCCCATTTCCATGCTCATTCCTGAGGTGATCGGTTTTCAGCTCACCGGAAAACTGCGCGAAGGAATTACAGCTACAGATCTGGTACTGACGATTACCCAGATGCTACGCCAGAAAGGGGTGGTTGGAAAATTTGTCGAGTTTTATGGTGACGGTTTGGCGGAACTGCCATTGGCGGACCGTGCCACTATTGCCAATATGGCCCCCGAATATGGTGCAACTTGTGGTTTTTTCCCGGTTGATGAGGTCACCTTGGGTTATTTACGCCTGACCGGCCGAGATGCTGAACGGATTGAACTGGTTGAAGCCTATTGTAAAGAGCAGGGCCTATGGCGCGAGACAGGAGATGAACCGGTCTTTACTGATACGTTAACCCTGGATATAAGTACAGTCGAAGCAAGCCTGGCTGGACCAAAGCGTCCACAAGACAGAGTGGCACTTTCTGATGTGCCTCATACTTTTCAGGCACTCATGGATCTGCATTTAAAGCCTGCTAAAGCTGAAAAGGAACGACTGGAAAATGAAGGGGGCGGTGGTACAGCTGTTGAGGCAGAACAGGCCAATTTACCCCACTCTAATCCTTGCTGCGTAATAGAGGGGAAAAATTACTTCCTCTCTCATGGTGATGTGGTGATCTCAGCCATTACCTCATGCACCAATACATCAAATCCGAGTGTCATGCTGGCAGCAGGTTTGCTGGCTAAAAAAGCAGTAGAACAAGGCTTGCAACGGAAAGCATGGGTAAAAAGCTCTCTGGCTCCAGGCTCCAAAGTTGTGACTGATTATTTGAAAGCATCTGGACTGATGCCTTATCTCGATCAGCTAGGTTATAACCTGGTAGGGTATGGGTGTACCACCTGTATCGGAAATTCAGGCCCTTTGCCAGAACCTATCGAAGAGGCAATCCAGAACTTTGACTTAAATGTAGCCGCCGTACTCTCTGGGAACCGTAATTTTGAAGGGCGTGTTCATCCACTGGTAAAAACAAACTGGCTGGCATCTCCTCCTTTGGTGATCGCCTACGGTCTGGCTGGAAATATTCGCACTGATTTAAGCTCTGAACCGATTGGTGAAGGAAAAAATGGCGAAAAAATTTATTTGAAGGATATCTGGCCGACCCAAGCTGAAATTGAAGAGGCTTTGCATTATGTAAATACCCAAATGTTTCATAAAGAATATGCGGCTGTTTTTGAAGGTGAAGAAAACTGGAAATCTCTGCAAATTCCCGAAACTAAAACTTATCAGTGGGATGAGCACTCTACCTATATCCGTCATCCACCGTTTTTTGAAAAAATTGATCAGCTCCCACAAACGGTTAAAAATATTGAAAAAGCACGAATACTGGCTGTTCTGGGGGACTCAGTCACTACTGACCATATCTCACCGGCGGGAAATATCAAGCAAGACAGCCCGGCAGGCCGTTATTTGCAGGAACTGGGTGTAGAGCCAAAAGACTTTAATTCGTATGGATCACGCCGTGGTAATCATGAAGTAATGATGCGCGGAACTTTTGCCAATATCCGGATTAAAAATGAAATGCTGGGTGGTGAAGAAGGTGGCAATACACTCCATATACCTACCCATAAGAAAATGTCTATTTATGATGCGGCCATGCAATATCAGGCAGAAAACACACCCTTGGTTATTATAGCAGGCAAGGAATATGGCACAGGTTCATCACGTGACTGGGCAGCTAAAGGAACTAATTTACTGGGAGTGAAAGCTGTTATTGCCCAGAGTTT
Organism: Acinetobacter radioresistens DSM 6976 = NBRC 102413 = CIP 103788; assembly: GCF_006757745.1. Taxonomy (NCBI): domain Bacteria; kingdom Pseudomonadati; phylum Pseudomonadota; class Gammaproteobacteria; order Moraxellales; family Moraxellaceae; genus Acinetobacter; species Acinetobacter radioresistens. Next base: position 549,657 of record NZ_AP019740.1, read on the forward strand.
TGAGCGAATTCACCGCTCCAATCTGGTGGGTATGGGAGTGTTACCTTTACAGTTCATGCCAGATGAAAGCAGGACTTCACTCAATATTAATGGTGATGAAATTCTGTCAATTCATGGTTTATCTGATGACTTGTCGCCGCAGCAGATACTAAGGGTAGAGCTGAAACAACCTGATGGAACGCAGTCAAGTTTTAAGGTTCTGTGCCGTATCGATACTGTTAATGAGGTCGAATATTTTAAGGCCGGTGGCATTCTCCATTATGTGCTTCGGCATTTGATTGCTTCCTGAAGAGTAGTTGCCTGAGCTTCATATCATTTGTATGGTTCAGACAGCAGAATTTTTTTGGATCTTATGAGCTGTCACACTGAGGTCATTCCCGTTAAAATAGAGTGATCTGTAATATTTTCATGGAATGTAATGACTGAACTTCTCCAAAACGATGAATATGAGCGCCGATTTGCGGGTGTGGCCAAAATCTATGGAGATGAGGCATTTAATTACTATGAACACAGTCATGTTATGGTGATTGGAATCGGCGGTGTAGGTTCTTGGGCAGTAGAAGCTTTGGCCCGTTCCGGCATAGGTGAATTGACATTGGTCGATATGGATGTGGTAGCTGCATCTAATATTAATCGACAGTTACCTGCTATGACCGCTACCTTGGGACAGGAAAAAATTGCTGTCATGGCTGAACGTTGCTATTCCATTAATCCCAGAATTAAGGTCAACCTGGTTGATGACTACCTGTCTTCAGACAATGTAAAAGAGATACTTGCCATGGCGCCTGATCTGGTACTGGACTGTATTGATGATGTCAAAGCTAAACTGGCCCTCATGCTGCATTGCCGCTTTAATAAAATCCCTCTAATTGTTTCTGGTGGAGCAGGAGGCAAGCTTGATCCGCTTAAAATCAGAGTGGCAGATCTGTCAAAAACCGAACAGGACCCTATGCTGGCTAAACTACGTACCCAGTTACGCAGTAAAGGAATTTGCAAAAAGCCAAAAGAGAAATTCGGGATTACCTGTATTTATTCAATTGATAATCCGTTTTCCAGTAGCGAAGTTTGTGCTAGTGCAGGGCTGCGCTGTGGAGGATATGGTTCTGCTGTGGTGGTAACTTCAAGTTTTGCCATGGTGGCAGTCGCAGAGGTTTTGAGAAAACTTGAAGCAATTAAGGCAAAACAGTAACGCTACTGCTTGTATTTTATAATATGCTTTTAGAAATAAAGCCCCTTAAACAGGGGCTTTAAAGTTTAAAAAATATGTTGTTCTTTCAGGTAATCTTCAGTGCGCTGCATGGCAGCCTTAATATTCTGAATCGCACTTTCGACATCAGCATAAGTTTTGGCATTCCCTCCACTTAAAGCCTGACGCCATTTTCGGGCTCCAGGTAAATACTGGAATAAACCTAAAATATGCCTGGTAATCACAGATAGTGGTGCACCCTCTTCTAGCCGTTTGGCAATATAAGGAAGCATCTGTTCCATAATTTCAAAACGGTCTGGCATGGGTAAATTCCAGAGCTCACCTAATTCGGCCAGCAGATAAGGGTTATGGTAGGCTTCACGGCCAATCATGACACCATCTACATGTTTCAAGTGCTCTTGTGTCTCAGCTAAAGTTTTAACGCCGCCATTAATTTCAATCGTGAGGTGAGGACGTTCCTGTTTTAACCGGTAGACATCCTCATAACGCAAAGGTGGAACTTCACGGTTTTCTTTTGGAGATAATCCTTGTAATAGGGCAATACGGGCATGCACAATAAAATTATTACAACCAGTTTTTGCTACTGTGTCCACAAAATGCAGCATCTCTTCATAAGATTGCATGTCATCAATTCCGATTCGATGTTTAACCGTAACCGGAATATTAACTGCCTGGCGCATCGCTGAAATACATTCTGCCACCAGCTCAGGCTCTGCCATCAGGCAGGCACCAATTTTATTATTTTGTACCCGGTCACTTGGACAGCCGACATTCAGGTTAACTTCATTATAACCCCAGTCCTCAGCCATCTTTGTACATGTGGCCAAATCTTTTGGGTTAGAGCCACCGAGTTGGAGTACAACCGGATGTTCTTCTTGATTGTAATTTAGATGGCGGCCAGCATCTCCAAATAAGATCGCTCCAGTCGTGACCATTTCAGTATAAAGGATCACATTTGGATTAAACAGGCGAGCAAAGAAACGGTAGTCACGGGTCGTCCAGTCCATCATCGGCGCAACCGAAATACGAGGCTGAGGTGACTGAAGAATTTGCATATCCGGACCTGAAGCTAACAGAAAAACGAAGAGGCGTATTATACGGGGTTTAGATCTGATACAACAGGGTAAGCTTTTAACTGTAGGGCCAAATCACGAGGTATAAAATAAAATTAACCTCTGGTCACAATAAGTATTTGAAGTAACCTCAGCTTTAGCGCTATTTTAAAAATATAGACAAGATAAAATAATCATAAGTGGGGTAGGCAATGTTAGTGCTAGAAGAGGTTTTCAGAGCAAAAAAAGCCGAATATCCTGAGCATTTTAATTTGCGGATGCAGCGTAGCATCAGCTGGTTGAAGCAATCGATTGATCTCGATGAAAATCTCGAGCTAAAGATACTTAGCCTGTGGATTAGCTTACAGGCCCTATATGTGACTTCAAAAATAAACCAAATTTCACATCAAGAAGAACTCTGCCTATTTTTAAAATCACTCTTGCAATATGATGTAGAAGGGAAACTTGAGCGAACTTTATGGGGAAGGCTTTATTCAGCTATACAGACTTACCTGATGAGTCAATATAGCCGGCAGTCCTACTGGCAATATCGTCATGGCCAGCTAACACAGCCAGAATGGCAGATGCAAGATTTACAGGAGCAGCAAAACTGTGAACAGATATTCAGACATAAAGACACTGCTGCATTACTAGAAATAGTATTTGCAAGATTAATAACGCTACATACTCAAATTCTGCAAGGTGGCATCACCTGCAAAAGCCAGTTACAGGCTGAGCTGAATGAGCTGGCTTCCCGTATCCTGACTACATTGCTTCCTGTGTTAATTTTAATCATGCTGGAACATGGAGAATGTTTTAGCCATAGCCAGCAGCCTTTTTATCCTCAAGTTGCTGTTTGCTAGTTTCTAGGTGATCAAAATTTTTTAAGCCTGCTGCGGCTCATGCTTGATCAACTGGTCAATCAGGGCAAATACTGTTGCAGCTAGAGCCAAAGAGAAACCAGCGAGACAGGTCATCAGCCATCCCCCATGATGCCAAGCATAAATCCCTAATGCAGAACCGCCCGCAGCTCCAATAAAATACATGGTCATGTAAATGGCATTTAAACGGGATTTGGCATCTGGGCGTAGCCGGAAGACAATATTCTGGTTGCAGCTATGCACTATTGCCAAACCTAGATGGATTATACCGAAGCCGGTGATATAACTTATTAAGCTATACTGGGTAAAATAAAATGCAATCCAGCTGATACCTAATAGCCCGCAACCGATCCAGGTAAGAATCCGGGTATAACCTTTATCTGCCTGTTTACCAATCCACTGGGTGGATAAGGCACCAAATATCCCCATAAGAGGTATCAAGCCAATCATAAAGTCAGGTAGCTGGAATGCAGGCCCTGAAAGTAATACTGCAATTGTTGAAAAAAGTGTACTGACCGAAGCGAATGCGCACCCACCGACGAGTGAGCGTAAGACCAGACGTTTTTCTTCTTTAATCAGGCTGGCCATTGAACTAAAGATTTGCAGATAGCCCATCTTGAAACGCATGACATAAGGCAGCCGACTTTTTAGCAGGTAAGCCAGGCATAACATCATGACCGCGCTAGCCAAATAAATAATGTTCCATTCAAATAGATTGGATAATACGCCTGCCAGACTGGTTGAAAGAAGTATCCCAATTAACAGGCCACTCATTAAAAAACCAACAACCTCTCCGGTCTTTTCCGGTTGAACCGCCATGGTAGCCAGTGGAATAAGCACCTGAGCAGCAACTGAAAACAGACCTGCTATAACAGTGCCAACCCAGAGCATAGGCAGGTTGATAGCAAAACCACAAAGAAGCAGACCAATAGCAGCAAAAAACATGAGTAAAGGAATAAATCTGCTTTTATTGAGAATATCCCCTAAAGGTACAATAAACAGCAAGCCTAGCGCATAAGAGACCTGAGCAAAAGTAACAGTTAAAGCTGCTTGGGCCTCAGTTACGGCAAAATATTGCTGAATAGAATGTACCAGTGGCTGACAATAATAATTTACTCCTGCACATAGCCCACATGCGATTGCCATTAGCCAGAGCAGTGGTCTGTTCTGGCTAATATCCTGAGAGTTATCCATTTTACTTTTCCGGAATTAAAAAATGGCCAAATCTGGCGGTTACTTTTCTGAAACTGTATTTGCTATAGAGATGCAGGGCAGCTCCAGCTTACATCAAGTTGCTGCTATTCTACTTTGATACGCAGTTATTTAAGATTCTTCATGCACTCTTTTAGCACATTATGAAAATAACTATTATAGACAAGCAGAATATCTAACTTCCATAAAAGTAAAATTCAATGCTGCAGCTTTCGCTTACTTAATGTAATTATCATTACACCAACAATATTTAAGATACATCCTAGCCACTGCCAGCCATTCAGGTATTCGTCTAAAAATACTACGGCCAGAAGCAGTGTCAAAATTGGTCCAATAGAGGCAATCATGGCTGATTGCGCTGCACCCAATCGCTCTATACTCTGCATGAGTAAAATAGTAGGCAATACTGTCACCAGAATTCCTAGTGCAATACCGTACCAGATCACAGAGGCAGGTAACTGTGTAATCAGTACTAAAGGTTGGGGGGTAGCAAGAAAATAATGTATTAAAGTACCACTACAAGCCACACTCAGGGCTAGGCCTGTAAAATTCCAGGAACCAAATTTATGGATTAGGTGCGGTGTAAGCAAAAGGTAAGCTGAAAAGGCCACAGCACTGGCAAAAACCAGTCCTGCACCTAACCATAAAGAGTTTTCAGGACCAGACTGATGTTCCTGTAACATCACTAAAACTGTACCACTATAGCTGAGTAAAATTGCAAAAAGCATTTTTGGAGCGAGCTTTTGCCGGTAAATCAGACTAGAAGCCAGTACCGTTAGAGTTGGATATAAAAACAGGATAATCCTTTCCAATGAGGCACTGATAAACATTAATCCTAAGAAATCAAGCCAGCTGGCAAGGTAATAGCCAAGTATGCCCGCCAACACCAGTAATAACCATTCTCGCGGTCTGATATCCTGATTACGGTGACGATTCAGCCAGCAAATAACAAGAAAAAAGGGCAAGGCACTCGCCATTCTCAGCGCCATCAATAGCGTAGCGTCAACCAGTGGAGAAAGAGCATAAGTCTGCTTGATAAAAATTGCTTTGGTACTAAATAGAAAAGCAGAGCAAATGGCAAACAGGGAGCCAAGCTGTATCCGGGTAATGGAGAATTTCATTTTATAGTCTTGTTTAATCACGTTGCCTGATACAGCCAGAGCGGCAAACGTATCGATACTTGAATTATAAAGTTTTACCGTGGTGAGAGAAAATATAAAAAAGTCATTAATCCTTAAAGCTTGGGGAATAAGTCAATTTGTTAAGATCATTTATTAGAGAAAGTTTTGCTTGATCAGAACACAGCAGAATAATCACTATATAGAAATTTAACTTATACAGTCTTAACTCTTGTTGTATTTATGCCCAAAAATAGTGCAATTTAAATCAAAAAATAGAAATAGATCAGCTGTTCATCATCAGATAAAATGATGAAAAAACTTTTTCTGTAAATTTCTATATTTTTTTCAAACTATGATAAAGCTCTAGATTTAACAAAATATCTATCACTACTAAGTGTAGCTAACCAGTTTAATATGCTTTATCCATGATTCACTTTTTTGCCTAGAACTTTAAAGAACACTGCTATTTTCTTATTTTAATGAACTCACTATTCTGTCAGAAAAGCAAAATATGCCTTCATATAGAATTAAATTAAGTACAGGTTGCCGGAAAATAAAGTCGGCAAGTGGCGTGATGAATGTTTAAAAGTGTTCCATTCATTGTCAGAAATGCCATTCAATGTTGCTATAGAAAATTATAAAAAATATATAACAAGGAAATTAAAAGAAAGAACGGAGAAAAAATAAACAGAATGAATAAAAAATATTCATTTAATGTATAAATAATAATTATATTTTATGGTTGGATTTTTTATATTTATGAATCATCAGTTCAAAATATAGGTATTTATTAAATAAATATTGGGTAGTATTTTAAAACGGTTCAATTAGAATCCAGAAATTCAACAAGAATACATCCTGGGGGAAACATCGTTTTTGGCGATGTTTACTTAAGAAAAATTAGCTTGAGGAACGCTCATGCAGATCGGAATCCCAACCGAAACTGTTATCGGTGAAAATCGTGTGGCTGCTACGCCAGAGACAGTAAAAAAGTTGATCAATGCTGGTCATAGTGTCGTTATTGAACGTGGAGCAGGGGTTAAAGCTGCTTATATAGATAGCGCTTATGAACAGGTTGGTGCAACCATAACCGATGATGCCTATCAGAATAGCCAGATTATTTTAAAAGTTCGGGCACCTAAAGGGGAGGAGATTCAGAAACTTTCTCCTCATACAACGGTTGTGGCAATGTTTGATCCATATCGTAATACTGAGCTTGATCAGTTTGCATCACAACAGGTTTCTGCATTTGCCCTTGAGTTGTTGCCCCGTACTTTGTCTCGTGCACAAAATATGGATGTACTGTCTTCACAGGCCAACTTGGCCGGTTACAAATCGGTATTGCTGGCGGCCAATGAATATCAACGTATGTTCCCAATGCTGATGACCGCGGCTGGTACTGTAAAGCCCGCCCGTGTAGTAGTCATGGGAGTGGGTGTTGCAGGCCTGCAGGCAATTGCAACAGCGAAGCGCCTGGGTGCAGTAGTTGAAGCAACTGACCTGCGTCCAACTGCAAAAGATCAGGTTGAGTCTTTGGGTGGCAAATGGCTGGATGTACCCATGTCTGCAGAAGAGCAGCAACGTGCTGCGGAAGCTGCAAAAAATGGTTACGGCTGGATGCCTGGTGAACAATATATTAAAGATCAGGCCGCTATTGTTGATAAAGCTGTTTCCAATGCCGATATTGTAATTACTACGGCACTGCTACCTGGCCGCGATGCGCCGCGTCTTATTAAAGCTGAAACTGTGGCCAAGATGAAACCGGGCTCAGTCATTCTGGATATGGCAGTTGAGTCAGGCGGTAATGTAGAAGGCTCTAAATGTGGTGAGACAGTCACGACCAGTAATGGTGTAAAAATTCTGGGTGTGCCGAATATTCCTGCCACTGTGGCGACAGAAGCTTCAGCATTGTATGCCCGTAATGTATTCAATTTTGTCGAAACCCTGTTTGATCAAGAAAAAAACTTTACGGTTAACCTGGAAGACGAAATTCAAAAAGCCCTGCTGGTCACTCACAATGGCCAAGTCCTGCTTAAACGTGGTTAAGGAGACTGCTCATGGTTGAAACTATTACAATTTTTGTCCTAGCCATCTTTGTGGGTTATTACGTGGTATGGGGCGTTACTCCGGCATTACATACACCGTTGATGGCAGTAACCAATGCACTTTCCTCAATTATTATTGTGGGTGCCATGATTCAGACAGTAGGTATGCCTGTGTTTGGTGTAGATGCAAATGTAGCGTTCCAGAGCATCAATGTAGTGAGTGTACTTGGTGCAATCGCAGTCTTTCTGGCCAGTATTAATATTTTTGGCGGTTTCGCTGTAACGGCACGCATGCTTGAAATGTTTAAGCCAAAGCAAAAGAAAAAAGAGGGCTAATAAATGGAATTTATTCGAGCAAATGCGGATTGGTTCTACCTGATTGGTGCCATTCTTTTTATTCTGACCTTACGCGGTTTATCAGGCCCTAAAACAGCGATTGCTGGTAACCGTTATGGCATGATTGCTATGGCGATTGCGGTAATCACTACATTCTTTGTTGCAGATCATCCAGTCATCTGGATGATTGTAGGAGCAATGGTACTGGGCGGGTTAATTGGTATTGCCCGGGCACGTACTGTACCGATGACTCAGATGCCGGAAACTGTAGCTTTAATGCATTCTCTGGTGGGTCTGGCAGCAGTTCTGATTGCGATAGCAGCCATTCTGCATAATAACCAGCTCAGCGCATTGTTTTTACAAAATGAAGCGGCCCTGACTGCTGCTGGAGTTGAACATGCCCATATGAACAAGGTTCACCTGTTTGAACTGTTTGTGGGTTGTTTTGTAGGTGCAATTACCTTTACAGCCTCAGTATTTGCTTACGGTAAACTGGCTGCAAAGAAATGGGCTAAAACGATCTCTGGTGGCTGGGTAAAACCAGTACAGGCGATTATCTTTATTGCCATGTTAGCATGCGGTTTTTACTTCTTTACAACAGGAAACATGCAGGCATTCTGGGCAATGACTATCTTGGCACTGGTCTTTGGCTGGGTATGGATTGCACCGGTTGGCGGTGGTGATATGCCGGTAGTGGTTTCGTTACTTAACTCTTTTTCTGGCTGGGCGGCTGCGGGTATTGGTTTTACCCTGGAAAATAATATGCTGATAGTGGCAGGTTCACTGGTGGGTTCATCAGGTGCTATTTTATCTTATATCATGTGTAAAGCCATGAATCGCTCTATCATTAATGTACTGTTTGGTGGCGCAATGGGCGGTACTGCGGTCGCAGGAAGTGCAGCCGCAGGTGAGCAGGTGCAGCGTAACCACCGTTCAGGTTCAGCTGATGATGCTGGCTTCCTGATGTCAAATGCAGACAGTGTAGTAATTGTGCCAGGTTATGGAATGGCGCAAGGCCGTGCGCAAAATGCGGTCAAGGAATTAGCCAATCTGTTAAAAGAGCAGGGTGTTACTGTACGGTTTGCAATTCATCCGGTTGCAGGCCGCATGCCGGGGCATATGAACGTTTTACTTGCTGAAGCTGATGTACCTTATGAAGATATTCTGGAAATGGATGAGATTAACTCAGATTTCCCAGCAACTGACGTGGTACTGGTAATTGGTGCAAATGATGTGGTCAATCCGGCTGCTAAAGATGATCCAAACTCGCCAATCTATGGTATGCCAATTCTTGAAGCGCATAAGGCACGTACTATCATGGTAATCAAACGTTCAATGGCAACTGGTTATGCTGGACTCGATAATGACCTGTTCTACAACGAAAAAACTATGATGATTTTCGGTGATGCGAAGAAAGTGGTCGAGGATATGACCAAAGCAATTAATGGCACGGGTCACTAATTTCTAAAAAATAATGAAAGCCATCTTAGGGTGGCTTTTTTTATAATCTTATTTAATGTAGGCAAACAAAATTTATTCTAAACTACTATATAGTATTCAATTTAGCTTTCCTCATCTGTTTTATGGTATTTATTAAAAATTAAAGAAATCATTTATAACCCTTTCTATTATTTATATTGAATCTACTGTCTTATAGACTGGCAGGGTTAAGCCTGCAGGTTTAATTTAAATTGCTATTTCTTTTATAAAAAATATATTAAAGAAAATAATTGATCTGTTTTACGCCTTATATCTTCTATCTTTAATCCGTATACCTTACTTAATAGGAGTAGTAATGCATAGTATATTTGCTCGAAATAAATACTTTTAAAATGGTGGGCAATATGCTGCCTCACCTTTTCATATTGAATGCGGGAGAATAGGGAGTTTTAAATATTGCTATTCAGGAGGATTTAACCGGTTTGAAATTTTATGCATTATTCGACTTAAACTGGTCAAAAAAAACAGATCATATCCAAAAAATAAGTGGCATATCGGTTTTTTAACAGCTTTATATAATGAATTATTAAAAAGGTATTAAATATAAAAAAGCGACCGAAGAGGTCGCTTTTTCAGGGAGTTTTACGCTACAGATTCGGGTGCATTACGCCATAAGCTTTCTAGATCGTAGAACTTACGTGCAGTAGGTAGCATCACATGTACCACTACATATCCTAAATCAATCAGGATCCATTCTGCATCACGTTCACCTTCAATACCTATAGGACGGAAACCGGCTTTACGTGCTTCATCAGCAACATTATCAGCCAAAGCTTTTACATGACGTGTTGATGTACCACTTGCGATTACAATTGCATCAGCAACATTACTGATTGAACTGACATCAAGTTCAATAATATCTTTAGCTTTTACATCGGTTAAAGCATTGTGCACAACTTTTAAGCATTCCTGCACACTCTGGCTTTGAGAATTCATGGCGAGATCGTAAGAATTAGACACGCTGGGCGATGGTTCTAAATTCATAAAAAACATATTTTCCAGACTATTATTCAGTATCTAATATAGCGCTTTTATGAACAGATTTCAAATTATCGCGCGTAACATTTTATGTATTAAATCTGATCAGGAAAATATTTATTTTTCCAGTGAAAAGAAGCGTTTGAGTGAGCTCTTGGTTTATACTCTGCGGCAATAAATCCTGAATATTTACTTTGCTTTAACCAAGTGAAAATCTCTGAATAAGAAATCTGGGCCGTATCAGGCTCATGTCGTCCCGGGCAGTCAGCAAACTGGATATGTCCAATTGAAGCAATATTTTCTTGCAAGGATGCCAACACATCTTCACCCATCATTGCCATATGGTAGCAATCATATTGCATTTTTAAGGCTGGATGGTTGACTGCTTCAAGCATTTCCTGAGCCTGTGCTATGTTTTGTACCAAGAAGCGTGGCATGTCTGTGGCATTGATCATCTCAAAAACTGGCTGAATTCCCTGCTCTGTCGCAAGGTGACAGGCCAGTTTCAAGTTGTGTGCCAAGGTGTTTAGACAAGGCAGTAAATCTGCATCTTCGGGCTGTTTGCCGGCCAGTATATTTATACTGGGTACTTTAAGTGCTATAGCATAATCAATGGCCTGTTCAAGAGCACGATGAAAGGCAATTTCCTGCCCCGGGACTCCTGCTAGGCCATTACCGCCTTGCATCAGGTCGCCAGCCGGTACATTGATCAGACATAGACCCAATTTGTATTTGTGCAGCTGTCTGGCAATCTGTTCTATTTCGAGCTCATAAGGAAACTGGATTTCGACATGCTGGAAGCCATGCGCATGAGCAAGTGCAAAACGCTCAATGAGTGGCACTTCAGTAAAGATCATAGACAGATTGACTGCAAGCTTGCTCATATTTTCATTCCTTGAACAATTAAGATTTGACCTGCTGAATCACGGTAGCCAGGTCTTTTTTCGCAAAACCATTTTGCTGGTGTGAAGTTAACTGTGTTAAGGCCTGCTTTGCTACAGGTATATCAAGTTTGAACTGTTCTGCCAGCTTAACTGCATTTCCTAGATCTTTTGATAAAGTCTGCACTTTCCATTGTACCGGTTCAAATACATGAGTAGCCATACGCGGAGCAAGAATCTGAAACGGTTTTGAGTCGGCAAAACCACCTGCAAGTGCAGGAGCTAATAGCCGGGTATCAACACCAGCCTGTTCTGCTAGTGCAACTGCTTCGGCAATTAATGTACTGTTGGCCGCAACAATGAGCTGGTTGCAGATTTTGGTCGCCTGACCTGTGCCTGTTTCTCCCATACGAGTCACACGTTGTGACAAAACATTGTAGACTAAGGTGAGGTCCTGAATTTTTTCAGCATTTCCACCAGCGAAAATCACTAGTGTTCCCTGTTCGGCTCCTGCTGTACCCCCTGATACGGGAGAGTCAATCCAGTTGACATGTTGCCGTCGGGCTGCCTGTGCCAGTTCCAGGGTTTTATCTACTGATAGACTGGAAAAATCTACAATGGTCTGGCCGGGTTTTAAATAGGGCTGGATCTGGTTGAAAACTTGCTGGACAGCCTGATCATCTGCCAGACAAGTCAGAATAATTTTATAACGTCCCAGTTGCTCCAGATCTAATGCTTTTGCACCTGTGTCAAGCAGGGGGGCGCAAGCAGAAGCTGTCCGGTTCCAGACTGCGACCTGAAAGCCGGCATGAATCAGGCGTGCAGCCATGCGGCTTCCCATCAGTCCCATGCCTAAAAATGCTATTGGAGTGTCACGGTTAAAACTCATCAGTCTCGCTCTCTATTATTTGTATTGACGCGGCAGATATTCAATTTCAGGACGTTTATCTTTTTGACGGGCAAGACGTGTGTTTTTTGCTAGTAATAACTTGAATTGCCAGATTTTTTCTAGCCGTAATGACTGTTTTGGCTGATGTTGCATTGCTTCCAGAACCCGTTTTGCAGCCAGTAAAGCATCAGGTGAGCGTTGCAGCATTTCTTGTGCCAAAGCTTGAGCCCGTACTAGAGGCTGTTCATCCAAATGAGTTACTAAACCAATTTCTTTGGCATATTGAGCTTTGAAAATCCGTGCGGTCAGTGTTAATTCCTTAGCCAGATCTATACCCACCAGACCTTTTAAAGAACGTGACAGACCCATATCAGGAACTAGGCCCCAGCGACTTTCCATGATCGACATCTTTGTTTCAGGGTGGGCAATGCGAATATCGGCAGCCAGTGCAAGCTGCATTCCAGCACCAAAACAGAAACCTTCGAGGGCTGCAATTACCGGAACTGGCAGGTTTTGCCAGACCAGAAAGGCTTTCTGGAAAAGGCTTTGACCGGGTTTGAGCAGCTCCCAAACAGCATAGGCCCGGTTTTTAGGATTATTGAGGTCACCCAGATCAATACCCGCGCTAAATACATTGGCCTCACCTGTTAGAATAACACAGCGGATGGAACGATCTTTTTCTATAGTTTTGGCTGTACTGACCAGTTCACGTAACAAAGCAAAACTCATTGCATTACGTTTCTCTGGCCGGTTCAGATAGACTATCGCTATCCCATTATTTTTTTCTATACGCAGTAGTGCCATTTTTCTAACTCTTATTTTCTCTCTTGAGGCTGAGCATACCATTGCATGACCTCAGATGCATGACAGCCGAGTCACGTAAATGAGCTGTGTCTTGCATTTAAGTCAATTAATTTGCTTTAAGAAGCATCCAGAATGTGCCGGGCAGCAGTCTCAACTTCATGAATGATTGCTGTTAGTTCATCAAAACGGTTTAAGGTTTCCTGAATAAAAGCTTCATCTGCCTTACGGCGTTCTTTGCGCAAGGTAGAGACAAACTGTTCAAAACTTCCGCTGGTCTCCTGTAACTTGGGCGTACCTACATAACGGGTGGCGCCATATAGACGGTGCAGTACATGTTCAAGCTGGGGAAAATCTTCCAGCTCAATCAATTGCTGCATTTCAGCCAGTTCAGCCGGAAAACTGTCCACCAACATCTTAAGCAGATCATGGGCCAGGTCTTCCTTGTTCGCTGCCAGTTGAAGGCTTTGTTGCCAGTCCAGAACTTCAGGGTCTAGAGCATCAAGTAAAATACCGCTTTCAATTGCGGGAGGCTGATTAAACTGATTATTGGTCCACTGCGTCAGGATATGAATCAGCTGATCAATTTGAATGGGTTTGGTGACATAGTCATCCATCCCTACTTTCAGCAGTTTATTTTTTTCATCGGCTAAAGCATGAGCAGTCAGGGCGATAATCGGTAGATGGACTTCTCCCTCTAGCGTTGACTCCAGTGAGCGGATAGCCCGGGTGGTGTCAATTCCCGACATTACCGGCATCTGGATATCCATAAAGATCAGGTCAAATAGTTTTTCTTTGCGCTCAATCTGATGATGCAGGATATCTAGTGCTTCCTGCCCACTGAGCGCTTTGGTGGTTGTAACGTTAAGCTCGCCTAGTAATGCCTCAAGTACAATCAGATTTGGTAAGTGATCATCGACAGCCAATATATGCAAGCCACGGCCATTAAAACTTTCAAGGCTATCCTGTTCAAATACTGGCTGGTTGCTGAGTAGCTGAATTAATGCGGTACGGCTAAGAGGCTGATACAGAGGACGTGCACGATATTCAGTAAGAATATTCGGCTCAAGCACCATCTGGTATCCATAAACAGCAAGATGTCCCGAATAGCGGCTACGAATTTCTTTTAGTAATGCTTCACTGTCACCACTATGGTCTACAATGAGCCAAGTATTCTCACTCTGGTCTTTTAGCTGGTTCAGGCGGCTGAACAGATCCAGGATTGACTGTGTCTCAGTATGCTTAACCTGATAATTTTCCAGATAATGACGCAATACGTTAGCAGTAGCTGGATGGGCCAAGAAGGATAAAACATGAATATGTTCGAAATTCGGATGTTGCTGTTCATGCTCATCTTCTACGCCAAACATGGCGGTAAACCAGAATGTTGAGCCCTTTTCTGTAGGTGCACGCTCCTGATTATCTTCAAATCCGATTTGTCCCTGCATCAGGTGTACTAACTGTTTAGAGATTGCAAGCCCTAGACCTGTTCCTCCAAACTGGCGTGTTACCGAAGTATCACCCTGTGAGAAAGACTCAAACAGTTTTTTGCGATCAGTACCGCTCAGACCAATGCCGCTATCCTGCACACTGAAATGTAAGAGACATTGTTCCATACCATCTTGTTCCATCCGCGCCCGGACAATAATCTCGCCATCTGGGGTGAATTTGATTGCATTGGAAATCAAATTGGTCAGAATCTGCTTGAAGCGCAGTACATCACCTACAATATATTGCGGAACATCATCACCATAATAAAATGCCATATCGATCTGTTTTTGTGCGGCAAGGGGTGACAGCATATCCATTACATCAAAAATAGCTTCCTCAAGGTCAAATGGTGCAGTTTCAAGCTCAAGCTTACCGGCATCAATTTTAGAAAAATCCAGTACATCGTTAATCAGGGCCAGCAGGTGAGCAGAAGATTTACGGATAGTCTGCAAATACAGATTCTGCTCATTGCTAAGATTATCCTGCCTTAGCATCAAGTGAATAAAACCGTCAATACTGTTTAGCGGGGTACGTAATTCATGCGAGATATTGGCTAGAAATACTGACTTGGCCTGATTTGCAGAAATTGCCTGATCGCGTGCCTGACGATAAGTAATATTCTGAACCTCTAGGGTGTCCAGTGTCCGGCGCAGGTCATCTTCAGTCTGTTCGGTATGTTCTTTTAGCTCCAGAAAGCTAAAATGTAGGCGTTTCACTACATTGGCAATATCGCGCTGTAAGAGTCTCAGCTCGCCAGTACTGTTAATAATAATGTGCTGGTCTAAAGTATCGACATTTAACCGCTGTAGCTGCATGCGGATCTCATACATCGGTGCAATCCAGCGCCGTGAATAGAAATTCAGGCACAGTAACAGCAATAATAAGGTTAAAAGCCCGGTAGCGATCAACACTATCATGACCCGGTAACGCGCAATTTCCAATGGCTGGTTGTCCATTTCAATAACCAGCCAAGCTTTATTGGCTGGATCAGAAGATATCTGCAAGCCATAAAGATGATTGTGATGATAGGAAACAGGTCCAAAAAAGATAGAGTTTTGTGGAGGCTTTATTTGGGATGGCTCGCTTTGGAAGCCTATATCCAAATAGCTTTTACCATTTTTATCAATAATCATGGCACCTTGCAGGTGCTGCTCAATAAACATGTACTGTAGAATGTTACGTGCTTGAGTGTAACGGTCGGGGTTTTGACTAAGCAAATAAAACAACTGCTGGGCTACATGCTCATAGCGAGTCAGAATTGCAGTGGCTGTATGGCGCTGCTGGGCCTTAGCCGCATTCGAAGTTTCAGTTAAAACCAGTGCCGCGCCAACACATGCAAGAACCATAATGGGGACAAAAATCAAGGCAATAAGCTGCCCATAGGCATGATTTAAATGTAGGCGCTTGGATAGTTTCTTATTCAGATTCGACATGGCTTGAGCTGTTCATTCCCCATGCAGGCATATTAGCATGCTTTATATAAAACTGGCCGTGCATTAAGTGGTTTTAAGAAAAGCACGTTAAATGAGTGCAGGCGCAAGCATTTTTTCATACAATACTGATCACCTCGATATAGGTGCATACAATGACAACGATGACCCCTGACTTTACCGCGGATAAATTTCTGCTGGACTATTATGTTGGAAAAACTCCACTGGTACGTTTACAGCGCTTGGCTAGCCACACTCGAGCGACTGTGCTAGCCAAGCTTGAAGGAAATAATCCAGCTGGCTCGGTAAAAGACCGCCCTGCTTATAATATGATTATGCAGGCTGAAAGGCGTGGACAGATCAAACCGGGTGATACGCTCATTGAAGCCACAAGTGGAAATACCGGTATAGCGCTAGCAATGGTAGCGGCTATGCGTGGTTATAAAATGAAGCTGATCATGCCGAGCAATATGAGTCAGGAACGTAAAGATGCTATGCTGGCTTATGGTGCTGAGCTGATTGAGGTGACACCACAGCAGGGAATGGAAGGTGCCCGTGACCTCGCGCTGCAAATGGAGCAGGACGGTAAAGGTCTGGTGCTTAACCAGTTTGGAAATCCGGACAATGTAGAGGCCCATTATCTCACCACAGGACCAGAAATCTGGAAACAGACGGGGGGTAGAATTACCCATTTTGTCAGCTCTATGGGTACGACCGGTACCATTATGGGGGTATCAAAATATCTTAAAGAGCAGAACCCGGATATCCAGATTGTGGGCTTGCAGCCATCTGAGGGTTCAAGTATTGCAGGTATTCGCCGCTGGCCCGAACAATATCTTCCTACAATTTTTGACCGTAGCCGTATTGACCGCACGATCGACATTCCACAGATTGAGGCTGAACGCACTATGCGCAGATTGGCCCGGGAAGAGGGAATTAGTGCCGGAACTTCATCAGGTGGAGCGGTCTGGGCTTCTTTACAGCTTGCAGAAGAAAATCCGGATGCCGTCATCGTTTGTATAATTTGTGATCGTGGTGACCGTTATCTGTCTACCGGTTTGTTTTCAGCTGAAGATAAATAATTATTCAAGAGAATTACATGCGCTTACCTGTCCTGATTTTTGATATCGAAACACTGACCGACTTGAAGGCAGGTGCGCACCTGTACAATCTGGATTTACCGGATGATGAGCTTGAACAGGCTTTGATTAAGCTGCGTCGCCAAGAAGCAGGGACCGATTTTCAGCGTCTGTCTTTACACGAGATTGTCTGTATTTCAGGCCTCTGGGTTGATGAACATGGCATGCGGCTATTTTCTTTTAGTCAGGAGCAGTATGCTGAGGCAGAGATTCTCAGAAAGTTTCTTTCCATTTTTGAAAAGCGTCATCCAATTCTGGTGAGCTGGAACGGGTCACAGTTTGACTTACCCGTTATTTTATTTCGCACCATGTATCATGGTCTTTCTGCTCCGAGCCTGTTTGATCAGGGCGAAATTGATATTCAGAAGCGCTATAATAATTACCAGAACCGTTATCATCACCGTCATGTCGATCTAATGGACGTGATGGCCATGTTTAATGGTCGCAATTTTCAGAAACTTGATGACGCTGCACAATTGCTGGGTTATCCGGGCAAGCGTACAGAAGGTTACCGAGTGTCTGAGCAGGTACAGCATGGTGAATGGCTAGAGCTAAGCCAACACTGTGAAGGAGATGTGCTAAATACTTGGTTGATCTATCTGCGCTGGCTACTGTTGAAAGGTCAATTGCTTGCAGAGGATCATCGTTTCTGGATTCAATCCACAATTGCGTATTTAAGCCAGCAGCCGCAACAGGCCGAGTTTGTTCGCCTGTGGCAAGACAGTTCGCAACATACCGAATTTACTTCACATTATATTTTTCCTACAGTTAGAGATTAGGTTATTTCCTTGAGACACAAAGCTAAACCGCGTTCGGCTCAACCTGCGCACTATGTATTTAAGGTTGAGGCGCTTTCCCATGAAGGACGGGGTATTGCTCACTATGGAAATGAGCCGGGACATCCGGCAGAAAAGCAGGGTAAAAAGATTTTTATTACCGGTGCCTTGCCAGGCGAAACTGTTCAGGCCCGAATCACTCATCACACCAAAAGATTGGAAGAAGCAGACAGTGTTCAATTACTGAGTGAGCCATCCTCATATCGGATTGAACCCGTCTGTCCGCATTTTGGTCTATGCGGAGGATGCAGTCTTCAACATATGCACCCAGATGAACAGATCCGTTTCAAGCAAGATGTCCTAGCTTCACATCTTAAGCATTTTGCTGCCATTGAACCTGAAGAGTGGCTACCCGCTTTACGTTCGACCCGAGAAGACTACCGTCGTAAAGCCCGTATAGGGGTGCGCTTTTTAGCTAAAGAGCAAAAGCTGAAATTTGGTTTTCGTGAGCGTCAAACTAATCATCTGGTCTCTATTCAGACCTGCAAGGTGCTGGACCGAGCTATGGCTGACCACTTAAATGGGCTACAATTGTTACTCGAAAGTCTAACAGCCAAAGCAGCCATTGGGCATATAGAATTGGCCATGGGTGATCACGATATTGCTTTGGTCATTCGTAATATAGAGAAATTACCTCAAGTTGATGTCAACCAGTTAACACAATATGCGTTAAGCAGGCAGTGGCAACTATATTTGCAGCCTGCTGGACCAGAGAGTTTGTATCGGCTAGATCAGCCGGATGCATCAAATTATTTGCATTATCGTCTGGAAGAGTTCGATATCGATTTTGCTTTTTCTCCACTAGATTTTACTCAGGTTAACTCTACAGTGAACTCGCAAATGGTCAGTCTGGCATGTAATTTGCTAAATCTACAGCCAGGTGAGCGTGTACTTGACCTGTTTTGTGGATTAGGAAACTTTTCTTTACCTCTGGCTCGCTGTGTAGGTGAGACCGGTCAAGTAATTGCTGTAGAGGGAAGTGAAGATATGGTTAAACGCGGTACTGAAAATGCCCGTAGCAATGAATTATTGAACGTGCATTTCTATTCACAAGATTTAACAAAAGATTTTTCTTCTCATTCTTGGGCAAAGCAGGGTTTTGATGCATTATTAATTGATCCTCCGCGGGCAGGAGCAGAAGAAGTAATGCATTATCTTCCTAATTTTAATGCGAAAAGAATCGTTTATGTTTCATGTAATCCAGCAACTCTGGCAAGAGATGCAGGTATTTTGGTAGAGCATGGGTATCAGTTAAAAAAAGCTGGTGTGATGGATATGTTTACTCATACCGGGCACGTAGAATCAATTGTGTTATTTGAAAAAATTAACAAGATAACCGATTAAAAAACATGAGTTACATGTGTATAGGAGAAGGGTATGGTCACAGTACGTGAGCAGCTTCCTGGACGACTAACCGAGTTGTCTGATGAAGCGACTGTCGAGCATGCCGAAGAAGCACAGCTGGATTTAGTCTCATGGCTAGACCGCGTGCGTGATATTCTGGGTGGGGCAGAGCTGAAGCAGCTAGAAGAAGTCGCTCAGCTAACATTAGAAAAAGAGCTGGAAACCAACGTCAATCACCGATCCAACACCTTTTATACGGGTGTGGAAATGGCAGATATTCTGGCGCATCTGCATGTAGATGAAGATACGCTCTCAGCGGCTATGTTGTACCGCAGTGTACGTGAAGGGATTACCAGTCTTGAACTGGTGCAGGAACGATTTGGTGAGAATGTCTATAACTTGGTCAAGGGCACCTTGGCCATGGGTAAACTCTCTGAACTGATTGAAAAAAATAAACGTCTCGAAGATCATTTTAATAATAATCAGCGCGAGCATTTGACCGGCATTTATAAAATGCTGATTTCAGTCACTGAAGATGTGCGTGTGGTCTTAATTAAGCTGGCTGAACGTACGTATGCCTTGCGTGAACTGGCTAAGTCTTCTAAAGAGCGTCAGGAGCGGGTAGCACGGGAAATTCTGACGATTTACTCGCCACTGGCGCACCGTTTGGGCATTGCACAGCTTAAGTGGGAGCTTGAGGATCTGGCATTTCGCTACTTGGCTCCTGAGCGTTATAAAGAAATTGCATCTTTACTCAATGAAAAACGTCTGGAACGTGAACATTATATTCAATTTGTCATCGATAAACTGAAAAATGAACTGGCTGATTACGGGATCGAGGCAGAGATTACCGGCCGTGCCAAACATATTTATTCAATTTACCGTAAGATGAAAAGCAAGAGCTTAAGTTTTGATCAGCTCTATGATATTCGTGCTTTGCGGGTACTCGTGCACAGCGTACCAGAGTGTTATCACGCTCTCGGGATCGTGCATCAAATCTGGCGACATATACCGCATCAGTTCGATGACTATATTACCAACCCTAAAGGCAATGGTTACCGCTCCTTGCATACCGCAGTAATTGCAGAAAATAAGTCTCTAGAGGTTCAAATCCGGACTTATGACATGCATGAAGAAGCTGAGCTTGGTGTATGTTCACACTTTAACTATAAGGAAGGTTCTAAAACCACTGACCATTCCTTTAATCATCGCTTGCATTCTTTACGGGCGGTTCTTGAGCATTATCAGGAGCGTAATGAAAGTAGTGGCTATCAGCAGAGTGATGAAACCGAGAATTTTGAGCATATTCAAGAATTTGAGGATTTTGAGAAAATTTATGTCTTTAGCCGTGATGGTGACATTAAAGAATTACCCCGGGGTTCGACCGTACTTGATTTTGCCTACCATGTACATACTGAAGTCGGCAACAAATGCTATGCCGCACGGGTCAACCAGCGTTACGTCCCTTTAACCTACAGCCTGAAAACAGGTGAGCAGGTAGAAATTCTTACCAAAAAAGACCGGGAACCGAACCGGGACTGGCTGGTGAATTCTCTAGGTTATATTCGCACCGCGCGAGCACGCGATAAGTTGCGTCACTGGTTCAGACAGCAGGACCGGAGCAAAAATCTTGAAGTGGGGCGTGACCTGCTGAATAAAGAGTTATCGCGTCTGGCAATTCATCCAAAGAGTATTGATTTAAGTGATTATTGCAATCATTTTAACGTTAAAAGTGGTGATGATATTCTGATTGGGCTGGTGAATGGAGACCTGAGCCTGCATGCCCTGATTAATCAGGTGAACCGCCACATGCATCTCGATCAGGATGAGCCTGAGCTGGTACTCAAACCGACACTGAATCCACGTGCCAGTCATACTTTATCGGCGCATGGTATTCTGATCGACGGGCTGGACAATGTCGAGTTGCATATTGCCCAATGCTGTCAGCCAGTACATGGTGAAAGTATTGCAGGCTATATTACCTTAAACCGAGGAGTCAGCATTCATAAGGTAGGATGCCCGGATTATATGCGTATGATCAGTCAAGAGCCTGAGCGTGCAGTTGAAGCAGACTGGGAAATGCAGCCTACTCGTGGCCAGAGTGTGCAGATTGTGGTAGAAGCCTATGACCGTCGTGGTCTGCTTAAAGATCTAACCCAGGTCATCTTTGCAGACCAGATCAATATCCGGCAGGTCAATACTATCTCTGAAGCTGATGGTATTGCCAATATGAAGTTGTTAATTGAGGTTAAAGGGCTGGCACAATTATCACGTTTGCTTGCCCGTTTGGAGCAGCAACCAGGAATTATCAGCGCACGCCGTCTGGTTCAAGGTAATTAGATCTAAAATTTCTGAAAAAATATGCTTCCAGTGAGAAGCATATTTTTATTTTAATCGGTAGAAGTAGAAATTTTTTAATCTATTTTTTTCGGCTTAAAGCAAGATTAGTCAGGCGGTTTATAAATTGCGGGCTGATTTGTGAAAGCTGAAAAAGAAATTTGGTTTTTAGGCCAACTGGCTGATGTGTAGGAGTTAAAAAAGTAGTTTTCATATTGGCAAGCTGATAAATTTTTTGAGCAACATCTTCTGGTGTCAATGAAATACCCATATTCTGGATGGTGCCGGCATCCATATCTTTTACCATAGCAGTCTGCACAAATAATGGCATAACATCTAAAACACGAATTCCAAATTTTTGCCACTCTACATCAAGCCCTTCGGTAATACCGCGTACTGCAAACTTGCTGGCTGAATAGGAAACCAGGTCAGCCTGTCCATAAATAGCTGAGGCAGAAGAGAGGTTGATCACGCGGGAAAAAGTGGCTGTTTTTAAGTAGGGTAGAGCTGCATGGCAACCATTTATTACACCCTTAATATTAATGTCAACTGTACGGTGATGGGCAGAAATTGGTGTATTTTCAAAAGCACCAGAGTATAAAACTCCTGCATTATTAACCAGAATATTGAGCTCTCCAGCCCAGCTAACAAAGTCGTCTAATGCCATGTTCCATTGATGATAGTCGGAAACATCCAGTTGCCCCGCCATTGCATTGGGTCCTAAAGCTTGTGCCAATTGCTGTGCTTGTGCGTAGTTAATATCATATAGACCAACTTTGTAACCCTTCTGGTAGAAGAGCCGTGCAACTGCGGCGCCAATTCCTTGAGCTGCACCACTGATCAATATACTGTTTGTCATACTTATTCTCTTTATTGATATTTTAATTATTAACAATCAGCCTGACTGTTATTGCAGGCCTATCTTAACAAAAGCCACATGATTTGGCACAGGTGAATGTAAAGCAGGACAAAAGATGAAAAATTCAGAGCAGTCAATTAAGGAGCTATTGGCGATTATGCAGGAACTCCGGCAAAAATGCCCATGGGATCGCGAACAAACACCTTTAAGCCTGACACGCTATGCAATTGAAGAAGCCTATGAGGTCGAAGCCGCAATACGTGAAAGCGATATAAGCGAAATCCGTGATGAATTAGGAGATCTGCTGCTACAGGTAGTATTCCAGGCGCAGATGTACAGTGAACAAGGTGCATTTGATTTTCAGGATGTGGTCCAGGCGATTTGTCAGAAACTTGTGCGTCGTCATCCCCATGTGTTTAAAACTGAACAATCTGATCGTCTAACTCAAGAAGATGTCAGCCAGCTCTGGCAACAGATTAAGCAGCAGGAAAAACAAGGTAAGCCTGCTGCCCGGCTAAATGAAATCAAGCATGGCCCAGCATTAGTTCAGGCCGAACAAATACAGAAGAATGTGGCAAAAATCGGTTTTGATTTTCCGGATGTAAATAGTGCTTATAGAAAGCTTGAAGAGGAGTTGCTCGAACTGAAAGAGGCGATATATCATCAAAATTCCGATGAAATTATGGATGAGTTTGGCGATTGTCTATTTTCACTGATCAATGTAGGCCGTAAACTTCATGTTCCCAGTGAGATGGCTTTACTTTCAACCATCCATAAATTTAGAACCCGTTTTGCTTTTATCGAGGATCAGGCCATACAGCAACAGCGAACTTTAGAACAGCTGAGTCTGGAAGAAATGGATCAACTCTGGGAGCAAGCTAAACAACAATTAAAATGAAGAGCTCTATATCGTGATGAAAAACAGCAATAAATTTTTCCGGTTAAAAGAAATATTATCTTTAATGTTGGGTTTGCTGGCATGTCTCTGGCTAGCAAGTGCCGGTCAGGTACAGGCACAACAGTTTGATGATTCTTATTTGAAATGGAAAAACCAGCAATTGGATCACGACCGCCGCCTATTGCAGCAAACTGGTTCAATGACGATGTCATCGGGAGCAGCAGCCCAGATCAGTACAGAAAAAGTGAGCCTGAACCGTGGTACTGCTGATCAGTTGCAGCAGGCACTGAGTGGCGTGGGCGAAAAGAAAGCTCAGGCAATTGTGGAATATCGTAACAAAAATGGAAAATTCAATAGCATCGAAGATTTGCAGAAGGTCAAAGGCATTGGGCCCAAGCTATTTGAAAAAAATAAATCGCGTCTGACATTGTAAGTTGTTACGCTAGTTGATATAAGAACTCAACAAACAATAGGGCAATATTGAGATTCAAATTGCCCTTTAATCATGTTGGAGCTATGATTACAGCATCTTAGCAAATTTACGTCCTGACGTAGGAGACAGCGTCTTTTGCAAACTTTGCGCGCGTCAAAATGTGGTTTATCAACCACTCAATTACCTTCTTCTATTTTAGATGTTATCGAAAGTTTAACCAAGGCCGGTTATGAAGCTTATATCGTTGGTGGCGGTGTAAGAGACCTGATGCTGGGGTTAAACCCTAAAGATTTCGATGCTGTAACCAATGCAACTCCTTCACAGATCAAGGATGTATTTGGGCGTCGCTGCCGTATTATTGGCCGCCGTTTTGAATTGGCTCATGTGTATTCTGGCCGTGAACTGATTGAAGTGGCAACTTTTCGTGCTCCTCCTAAAAAAGCTGTGACCAGTGCCTCAGGCATGATCCTGCGTGATAATAACTGGGGCAGTATCGAACAAGACTTTTCCCGCCGTGATTTTTCTATTAACGCCCTGTATTATCAGCCGCATAAAGGTATTGTGCTTGATTTTTGTGATGCGGTTCAGGATATCAAAAATAAAACCTTGCGTTTGCTTGGTGATCCGGTACAGCGTTTTGAAGAAGATCCAGTACGGATGCTACGCACTTTGCGTTTTGCAGCTAAACTGAATTTCAAAATTGATCCAGCTATTCTGAAAATTTTTACAGCCGAGCTGGCACAACTGCTCCGTGATGTGTCTCCGCACCGTTTGTATGACGAATCACAAAAGCTGTTTACTATGGGGCACCTGGCACGTGTGCTACCGATGCTTATTGATTTTGATATCTGGAAGCAGTTATTTGCAGATATCCGCCCGAATATTACTGCCTTTATAGAGTTGGCTGCGAAAAATACTGATCATCGTATTCAGATCGGTAAAACTATTAATCCAGCATTCTTCTATGCTGTACTACTTTGGGAGCCCTTCCTGGAGCGCTATGAATTTTATAGCGGTAAAGGTATTGTCGCTGCTGAGGCGCGTGCTCAGGCTGGGCTGGATGTACTTAAGCGTCAAGCCACACGTACTGTTATTCCACGTTTTGCAGAAACCTTTATTCGTGAAGTCTGGGAAATGCAGAGCCGTTTGCTGAACCCGAAACCTCAGCAAATTGAAGCCTTGGCCAGCCATGCGCGTTTCCGTGCCGGCTTTGACTTTTTATTATTGCGTGAGAAGGCAGGGGACCCAACGACTCAGGGAATGGGGCAATGGTGGGATGCTTACCAGAATATGGGAGCTGATGAAAAAGAAAAAACTATTAGTCAGTATAACCGGCAGCGTGCCAAGAATCGCCGTAAACAGAACGAAGATGTACTGGATGAAGTAAAGCATCTGGAAATTGAACCCTTAGTCGATATCCCCGAACCGCGTAGCCGACGTGCTAGAAAAGCACGTAAGCCGGAGGTTGATCATGAAGCGGTTAAAGCAGCAGAATCTGTGGGAGACTTCAATAGTGATCATCCGATTATGAAGCGCAAACGGGTAAAGCGTGACCTCAGTCAAGTGGTATTTGGACCAACACAATGAGTACCATTGCTTATATTGGCCTAGGCAGCAATCTCGGTGACTCACGCCAGATTTTAACTCAAGCTGTATCAAGACTTAGTACGTTGGGGCCGGTAAAAGTTTCCAGGTTATATCAGAGTCCGCCTATGGGGCCTCAAGACCAGCCGCATTATTATAATGCCGTAGCACAGCTTGAAACTGTGCTTGAGCCTTTGCCTCTATTAGATCAGTTGCAAGCTTTTGAGCAGGAAGCCGGGCGGGTGCGTCTACGCAGGTGGGGCGAGCGGACACTAGATTTGGATCTTTTGCTTTATGGTCAGCAGTCTATACAACATGAACGGCTGAATGTGCCACATATTGGACTGCTGGAGCGGGATTTTGTTGTTATTCCACTGCTTGATCTGAATGTGAGTCTCAGCGTAAATGGACAGCTACTTCAACAACTGGATTTGGTCCAGCAATCAGAACTTACTGTTTTGGCCGATGAACAATGGGCCAGCATTTAATCTATATATTTAAGATACTGTGCAAGAGGATATCTTCATGATTAGTCTGAGTGATTTAAGACAGTTCAAAGCTCAGGGGCGTAAATTTTCTTGCCTGACTTGCTATGATTCCAGTATGGCAAAAGCCATGGAACTTGCTGAAATTGATTCTATTCTGATTGGTGATTCACTGGGAATGACAATTCAGGGTCATGACTCAACATTACCGGTACTGGTTGAAGATATGGCTTATCATACTGCTGCAGTGCGTCGTGGTAATCAGCATGCCATGATTATGACTGATCTTCCTTTTATGAGTTACGCCACTCTGGAAGATGCGCTCAAAAATGCTCGCATCGTAATGCAGGCCGGTGCTCAGATGGTCAAGATTGAAGGTGGGGCATGGTTATCTGAAACAGTACAGAATCTGACCCGTAATGGTATTCCGGTTTGTGTACATCTTGGTCTAACGCCGCAGTCTGTTCATGTTCTCGGTGGTTACAAGCTACAGGCAAAAAGTCGTGAAGCCGCTGATCAGCTAATTGCTGACTGTAAAGCATTAGTTGAAGCAGGGGCAGCGGTATTATTACTCGAATGTGTACCTGCCCAGCTGGGTAAAGAAATTACTGAACTGTTTCCGCATACTCCAGTGATCGGTATTGGTGCTGGTGCAGAGACGGATGGCCAAGTACTGGTCGTACAGGATATGTTGGGACTGTCTTTTGGGCGTGTAGCACGCTTTGTGCGTAATTTTATGAAAGAGCAAAGTGGTGAAACTGCGATTCTGGATGCGTTCAAGGCCTACCATCAGGCAGTACAGAATCAGTCTTTTCCAGCTAGAGAACATACTTTCCAGGTTGAGTTGTAATTTATGAAAACTGAAGTGACCATTCAAGGATTAAGTGCCTCTCTAAATCCTGCTCGTACAGCGCGTAAAATTATCGGTTTTGTACCGACTATGGGAAATTTACACGAAGGTCATCTGAATTTAGTGCGTGAGGCACGTAAATTATGTGATGTTGTTGTCGTCAGTATTTTCGTAAATCCAATCCAGTTTGGGCCGAATGAAGATTTCGAAAATTATCCGCGTACCCTGGAGCAGGATAGTCACCTGCTGGCAGATGCTGGCTGCGATATAATTTTTGCACCAAGTGTAGAGCAAATGTATGGTTCACAACCTCGTCTGACCAATATTAGCGTGGGTAAAATTACGGATGATCTGTGTGGGAAATCACGTCCGGGTCACTTCGATGGTGTAGCTGTAGTCGTAACCAAGCTGTTTAATATAGTACAGCCGAATTATGCATTTTTTGGCCAGAAAGATTATCAGCAATTGGCAGTCATTCGCCAGCTGGTACGTGATTTGAATTTGCCTCTCGAGGTCATTGGAGTGCCAATTACCCGAGCTGCAGATGGACTGGCTTTGAGTTCACGTAATGGTTATCTGAGTACTGAAGAACGTCAGCTTGCTCCGTCAATTTATCAAAGTTTAAAAAATGCTGAACTCGAGTTACAGCAGGGCCAAGCTTTATCACAAGTGTTAGATCATGTGAAAAGCCAATTGACACAGGCGGGTCTGGTTGTGGAGTATGTAGAGGCGCGCACGCCTGAGCTCCAGGCTGTACATGAGTTTAATCAGAGTCTTGTATTGTTTGTAGCAGCCAAGCTTGGAAATACACGTCTGATTGACAACTTGCAGGTCAATTATTCTCACTGAAGCATAAAGATATAATAAGGACAGTTATTGCCATGAAGCGTATTTTGATCGTGACAGGACAATCCGGTTCAGGAAAATCATCTGCATTGCAGGTTCTTGAAGATTTGGGTTATTACTGTATCGACAACCTGCCATTGGCATTGCTGACAGAAATTGTTTTAAAATTAGATCGTGAAAATAATCTTGAGCAGCTGGCACTTGGTGTAGATGTACGTAGTACCCGGGCCGATTTACAAGAATTTGATCAGGTTTTTGAGCAGTTACAACAGCATGGGTCAGTTGATGTCATTTATCTGACTACACAGGATCAGGAACTGATTGCGCGATTTAGTGCTTCACGACGTCCGCATCCTTTGGCGAGCCGGTTTAAGAGCCTGAATGAATGTATTCAGGAAGAGAAACAGCTGCTCATGCCTATTCAGTTTCGTGCCACTGTACATATTGATACGACTGATAAAAGTGTACATGACCTGAAACACACCTTGCTTTCAAAATTGGGCCAAGCTAACCGTTTAATCCTGATTTTACAGTCATTCGGTTATAAGCATGGCATTCCATTAGATGCAGATTATGTATTTGATGTAAGGCATTTGCCCAACCCGCATTGGGACCTGGAATTACGCAAGTATTCGGGACTGGATGAGCCGGTAAGAAAATTCCTTGAATCAAGTGATCAACCCAATGAGATGTTCTTGGATATTTACCACTTTCTCAACAAGTGGCTCCCGGCCTTTGCCAAAGGCCATCGTCATTATATGACAGTATCGATCGGATGTACGGGTGGGCAACATCGTTCAGTTTATATCGTGGATAGACTAAAAAAATCGCTTGAGGCACAATGGTCTATTCAGGTCTTACATAGAGAAATGAAGCACTGGTCATGATTGATACAACAGTTGACGTAATTAACAAACTAGGTTTACATGCGCGTGCATCAGGTAAGTTGATTGAGGTTACGACCAAGTTTCGTTCTTCAATTCAGATCGGTAAAAATGATAAACTGATTGATGCAAAAAATATTATGTCCTTACTCATGCTTGGTGCAGGTAAGGGTACCACTTTGCGAATTGTGATTGACGGTCCGGATGAAGAAAAAGCTTTATCGGAAATTCAGGCATTATTTGCAGCAAAATTTTATGAGGCTGAATAACTGTGGCGCGTCGTCCAACACGTTTTACTGAAGAAGACTTTGAAGTTTTAGAGGGACGTGCAAGTAAAACTGAACAAAAAAAAGCAGTTCAGCGCATGGCTGCTTTAGGTGCACAACTGGCAGAGCTGCCACGTAAGCAAATTGAGAAGCTGCCGGTAGAAGAGCGTTTAATAGACGCTTTACTGGAAGTTGAATCAATAACTTCACATGAAGCCCGTCGGCGTCAATTCCAGCGGATCGGTAAGCTGCTGCGTAATGAAGATGAAACCATGATTCTCTCTTACCTGACGCCACAGCAAGGTGCAAAA
This sequence comes from Acinetobacter radioresistens DSM 6976 = NBRC 102413 = CIP 103788, assembly GCF_006757745.1. Taxonomy (NCBI): domain Bacteria; kingdom Pseudomonadati; phylum Pseudomonadota; class Gammaproteobacteria; order Moraxellales; family Moraxellaceae; genus Acinetobacter; species Acinetobacter radioresistens. The sequence continues at coordinate 578,553 of NZ_AP019740.1, forward strand.
AAACAGGCACAGCTCATGCGTTGGGTAGACCGTATTATTGACCAGGGTAATCCGGTTATTAATGAGTTTGTAAAACTTTATAATGCTGCTGAACGCCATACTTTACGTCAACATCTGCTGCGAATTCAGCGTGATGTTGCCAAGCAGGTAAGTGAAGAAGAATTGCTTGAATCTAAAAACAAACTGGTCAACTATATCCAGCAGGTTGCTTTAATCTCGGATCAGAGATAACACAGTTAAGCAAAAGCGGTATATATGCCGCTTTTTTATTATAATCACTGAATGCATTATAATTTTTTAACTGAATCTTCATGCAGTGATTCATTGAGCTGGTCAATGACAATGGCCCAGTCATCGTCTGACTTCATGTGTTCCCGAATAAACTGGCTTTGTGCAGTGGTCCAGAAATTAGCTTCACTGATATAGACAGGAGCAGCCAGTTGATGCTGTTCAATAAATTGAGCAATAGCTGCTTCAGAAGAATCAAGCCCGAGCTGCTGAAATAAATGGGTCATGCGCGTAGTAGTTTTACTGCTCACTGCTATTCTCCTTATGTAAATAGGATTTTTATAGTATTTAAAATAATGAAATAGATAAAGTTTAATAATTTATCTAACTTGCTATGTATATAACTATATAGAGATTTATATCTTTACTTCAAGAATGGGATAAAAGCTGCAACGTTCGCTGATCTTCAGCTCCCTGAAAATATTTGTCTAGCAAAACTTGAAATAAAGGATTTTTGTGCTCACTGGCTCTCTTGAACAGTGTTAAAGAGGATTTTAATTTCATGTCATCAGGCGAGCCGAAAATTATATGAATATCTGTTTCAGATAAGTCAGCTAGAACTTGGCAGAGTTCCAGATAACGCTGGCCCAAAATTGGATGACGCAGAAAAGCTTGGGCTTCTTCCAGGTTATTGATACCGTAATAGGTCGCGGCATGGCTATGCCCTAATCCTTTAAGCTGTGGAAAGATAAACCACATCCAGTGGCTGCGCTTATGTCCGGTTCTAAGCTCATCCAGTGCTTGATTATAATATTGTGCCTGAGCTTGTATAAAACGGTTTAAATCCGCCATTTTACTTACTCCTATTTTTAATGGAAGCCAGCAGTTAAGCTGGCTGGTATGGAGTACGTCATTTAGAATTGGCTATTTTAGCCAAATTCACCTACTGAGCGCTCCTTGGCCCATTCACGTAAAATAAATTTTTGCAATTTTCCGGTGGAGGTCTTCGGAATATCAGTGATGATGATCTCTTTAGGCACCTTGAAGCGGGCTAGTCCCTGTTTACAGTGTTCAGTAAGTTCTTCCGCAGAAATACTTATACCCTCTTTTAACTCCACAAAAGCACAGGGTACTTCCTGCCAGCGTGGGTCCGGTTTGGCAACTACTGCAGCAGTTAGCACTGCCGGATGCTGATAAAGCACCTCTTCAACCTCAAGTGATGAAATATTTTCTCCGCCCGAAATAATTACATCCTTGGCACGATCAGTAATCTTGGCATAGCCATCAGGCTGACATACGGCGAGATCACCGGTATGGAACCAGCCCCCTTTAAACGCCTCTGCTGTTGCTTCCGGATTTTTTAAATAACCCTTCATGACAATATTACCGCGGAACATGATTTCCCCCATGCTCTGTCCATCATTTGGCACAGGTAGCATGGTTTCTGGGTCAAGTACCTTCATACCATCTTGAAGCGGATATGGAACACCTTGACGTGAATGTAATTGTGCCTGCTCCTGTATGGTCAGGTCACTCCAGCCTGCCTGTGATGCACAAAGTGCAGATGGGCCATAAGTTTCTGTCAATCCGTAAACATGCGTAACATTGATACCAATATTACGCATGCCTTCAATAATTGCAGCAGGTGGCGCAGCACCAGCCACCATGACTTCAACGCGATGATCAAAATAAGTTCGTTTCTCTGCTGGTGTATTGATCAGCATGGAAAGCACGATTGGAGCTCCACAGAAATAATCCACCTTATGCTCGGCAATCAGTTTAAAGATCAGTTCTGGGTCAACTTTGCGCAGGCAGACATTGGTCCCACCATTTGCTGCCATGGTCCAGGCAAAACACCAGCCATTACAGTGAAATAAGGGCAGGGTCCATAAATACGTTGCACGTGGCGTCATGCCACAGGCAATGATATTACTTGCAGCATTGATATACGCACCGCGATGATGATAAACCACTCCCTTGGGGTTGCCGGTAGTGCCTGAGGTATAGTTCAGACTAATAGCATCCCATTCATCTTGCGGTAGATGCCATTCAAAATCAGCATTGCCTTCAGTCAGCCAGTCTTCATATTCAATTTCACCAATGGGTGCATTAAAGCAGTTTTCATATTCGGCATCATCCACATCAATGACATAAATATCTTGTGAAACCAGTCCCAGCGCTTCTTTTGCTAAAGTAGAAAACTCAGGGTCGACCAGTAAAACTTTACTCTCTGCATGTTCGAGCATAAACGCTAAGGTTTTGGCATCCAGGCGGGTATTTAAGGTGTTCAGAACTGCCCCTGCCATTGGTACAGCAAAATGTGCCTCAATCATCGCAGGCACATTTGGCAAAAGCGCCGATACAGTATCGTTTTTCTGGATACCCAGCTTTTGCAGCTGATCGGCAAACTGCCGACAGCGCTGATAGGTTTCCCGCCAGCTAATCTGGCGTGAACCATGAATAATCGCTGCCTGATGAGGGTAGATATATGCCGCACGTTCTAGATAACGTAGAGGGGAAAGTGCCACGAAATTTGCAGGGGTGCGCGGTAATTCATCATAAGCACTCACCATTTTTATAACTCCCTTTCATCATTGTTTTATTCTTTCAGTTTATGAAAAGATAGGTCTTTCAGGTCCAGACTTCATTTATGCTTTAGTCTTAGTTTCTGTTTAATTACTATATAAATCAAATATTTAATTTTGATTCTAAAACTAAGATATTATTCTTTCAAATTATGGTGAAAGCTGTTTTGTAGGTTCAGTTCATTATGTACAATAAACTAAATCACTCACAACACAGGATTTTATCGTTTTTGCTGTTTCTTCATAAAGCCAAGACGTGTAAAATTCTTAACGAAATTTGTTCTATCCACCGTTTTTATATTTTTGAGGTTTTCCTCGATCATAATCTCGCGGTGAAATGCCCTATGGTACGGGGCATCACTCCTTAAGGATTCATTTTATGCCAATTATCACGTTGCCAAACGGCGATCAAAAACAGTTTGATCAAGCTGTTTCTGTTATGGACGTTGCCCAAAGCATTGGACCCGGGCTTGCAAAAAATACAGTTGCCGGTCGTGTAAACGGTCAACTGGTTGATGCTTCTGACCTCATTACAGAAGATGCAACCTTGCAAATCATTACTCCGAAAGATGAAGAAGGCGTCGAGATTATCCGTCATTCTTGCGCACATTTAGTGGGTCATGCAGTTAAGCAGCTGTTTCCAGAAGCAAAAATGGTGATTGGTCCGGTCATTGAAGAAGGTTTCTACTACGACATCTGGATGCCACGTCCGTTTACTCTGGATGATATGGCAGCGATTGAAGAGCGTATGAAAAAGCTCATCGATCAGGATTATGATGTCATCAAGAAAATGACCCCCCGTGATGAAGTAATTGCTGAATTTACTGCACGCGGAGAAGAGTATAAATTACGTCTGATTGCAGACATGCCAGAAGAAACCCAGATGGGGCTGTATTATCATCAGGACTATCTGGATATGTGCCGTGGACCACATGTACCTAATACCAAATTCTTGAAATCATTCAAACTGACTAAAATCTCTGGCGCTTACTGGCGTGGAGATGCCAAGAATGAACAGCTGCAACGTATCTATGGTACTGCATGGGCAGACAAGAAACAGCTTGCGGCTTATATCAAGCGTATTGAAGAAGCTGAAAAGCGTGATCACCGTAAAATCGGTAAAGCGCTCGATCTGTTCCATATGCAGGAAGAGGCACCAGGCATGGTGTTCTGGCACCCGAATGGCTGGACTATTTACCAGGTTCTTGAGCAGTACATGCGTAAAGTACAGCAGGATAATGGCTATCTAGAAATCAAGACTCCACAGATTGTAGACTTTACACTCTGGGAAAAATCGGGTCATGCGGCTAACTATGCCGACAATATGTTTACGACCCACTCTGAAAGCCGTAACTATGCCGTAAAGCCAATGAACTGCCCATGTCATGTTCAGGTGTTTAATCAGGGCCTGAAATCTTATCGTGACCTGCCGATCCGTCTGGCTGAATTTGGTTCGTGCCACCGTAACGAGCCGTCTGGTTCACTTCATGGTATTATGCGTGTTCGCGGCTTTACTCAAGATGATGCACATATCTTCTGTACCAAAGAGCAGATCGGGCCTGAAGTTGCAGACTTCATCAAATTGACTCTGGACGTCTATAAAGATTTCGGTTTTGAAGATGTACAGATGAAGCTGTCTACACGTCCAGAAAAGCGTGTAGGTGATGATGCACTTTGGGACATGGCTGAAAAATCTCTGGCAGATGCACTTGATGCGGCAGGTTTAGAATGGGAGCTGCAGCCGGGTGAGGGTGCATTCTATGGTCCGAAGATTGAATTCTCACTGAAAGACTGCTTAGGCCGTGTCTGGCAATGTGGTACAATCCAGTGTGACTTTAATTTACCAGAACGTTTAGATGCTTCATTTGTGACTGAAGATAATGAACGTGATCAGCCGGTTATGTTACATCGTGCAATTCTTGGCAGTTTTGAACGTTTTATTGGTATACTTATTGAACATTATGCGGGCTTTATGCCGCCTTGGCTTGCGCCAGTTCAAGCATGTGTCATGAACATTACCGATTCTCAGGCACAGGCCTGCGAGCAGGTAGTGGCCAAACTCAAGGAAAACGGAATTCGTGCAATTTCTGACTTGAGAAATGAGAAAATCGGCTTTAAGATTCGTGAACGTACACTTGAGCGCATTCCCTACTTGCTGGTTTTAGGTGATCGGGAAGTAGAGGAAGGTACGGTCAACGTGCGTACCCGCTCAGGAAAAAATTTAGGTACTATGTCTATTGATGCCTTCAATGACTTAGTGAAAGTAGCCGTAGCCGAACGCGGCCGGTATATTGTGGAGTAATAAAGATTAAACAGCCTGACCGTAACCAGCAACAAGGTGCTAAGAGTAACCGTCCTGCCATTAATGACGAGATCCGTGCGAAAGAAGTACGCCTCGTTGCTGCGGATGGTGAACAAAAAGGAATCGTTTCACTTGCTGAAGCGTTGCGTGCTGCAGAAGAATCAGATCTTGACCTGGTCGAGATCGTTGCTAATGCAGAACCGCCTGTTTGTAAAATCATGGATTACAACAAGCACTTGTTTGACCTAAAGCAAAAGCAAAAAGATGCAAAGAAAAAACAGCATCAGGTGCAAGTCAAAGAGATCAAGTTGCGTCCAGCTACTGATGTTGGTGATTACCAAGTTAAATTGCGTGCAATTATCAAGTTCTTGGAAGAAGGAAATAAAGTAAAGATTACTTTACGTTTCCGTGGCCGTGAAATGGCTCATCAGCAACTTGGTTTGGCTCAATTGCAAAAGATTGAAGCAGATGTCGCTGAAATTGGTGTAGTTGAACAGGCACCAAAAATGGAAGGCCGTCAAATGGGTATGTTACTTGGACCGAAAAAGAAAAAGTAATTATCTCATATCAAAAAGCACCGCGAATGCGGTGCTTTTTTATTGAAGAGTTAAAAATCTAACCCTTTATTCTTGAGAAGCAGGAATCTCATAGACTTTGCCAGCTTCACTTTCATTAGCTTTACGGCCAATTGCAATCTGGCGTGGCAGTTTCTCTTCAGGCACAATTCGCTGCAATTCGATGATCAATAAGCCATCTTCGTAATCAGCTTGTTGTACTTCAATATGCTCGTCCAGACGTAATGAAAGCTTGAAGGAACGACGTGCAATCCCTTTATGCAGGTACTCAACACTATGATCACCTGTTTCATTGTCTGGCTTGCCGGTAATAGTCAGAACCCGGTTTTCCAGATTAATCGCCAATTCCTGCTGTTTAAAACCGGCAGTTGCCACCACAATACGGTACTGATTATCGCCCAGCTTTTCAATATTGTAAGGTGGATAGTTCGGTGCCTCACTTTGCATGGCGTAGTCGAATAAATCATTTAAACGGTCAAAACCAATACTACGACGGAAGAGTGGACTAAGGCTTACGCTACTCATTGATATAACCTCCTGATGAGTTCAGCAAAGTTGTATAAACAAGAACTACTGTTACGCTTGGCATCAACAGTAATTACCAGCAATATCCGGAAGATCATTGCTGTACTAGATATATCGGTATGCCAGTAAAAAAATCAAGAGAGATTTTTTTAAAAAATTCTCAAATCTCTTGCTATGAGAATTTGTGCACTTTAAATAGGGTTGTTTTAGTCATAAACTTCAACGTTTTAATGGTGCAGTCACAGAAGTTATTTATAAAACTGTGTTATAAAGACAGATATAATGCGTTTGTTCATGACAATAACTATAGCAGTGAAAGGATAACAAATGATTGATCTGTATTATTGGGCTACGCCAAATGGCCATAAGATTACGATTGCCCTTGAAGAAATGGAGCTGGATTATCAGATTTTTCCGATCAATATTATGGAAAATGACCAGTTTCAGCCAGACTTTTTGAAAATTTCTCCTAACAATAAAATTCCGGCAATTGTTGATCAGGATGGGCCACGTGGTGAACCTATTTCTGTTTTTGAATCAGGCGCAATTTTGCAATATTTAGGTCGCAAAACAGGCCTTTTCTATTCACAGGATGAGCAGGAACGGGTAGAGGTTGAACAATGGTTAATGTGGCAAATGGGCGGACTTGGCCCGATGCTTGGGCAAAATCATCATTTTAGCCGTTTTGCGCCGGAAAAAATTCCATATGCCATAGAGCGCTATCTAAATGAAACAAAGCGCTTGTATAGCGTATTAAACAAACAGCTCATCGGCCAAAAATTTGTAGCTGGGGAGTACTCTATTGCAGATATGGCAATTTTACCCTGGATTTTACGCTATGAATGGCAGGGAATTCAGTTAGAAGACTATCCATATGTGAAAGAATATGTAGAGCGCCTAACAGCACGTCCTGCCATACAGCGGGCTTTATCTATTCAGCTTTAATTTATTGTAGAGTAGATAACCCAGCCATAGAGACAGTTTATACTTCAGTCCTTATCTGGGACTGATCTTCAATGGCATACCTTCTACTGTTTATATCTGCATTTGGTGCAGCGACTCTATTGCCCTTGCAGTCTGAGGCAGTATTGCTTGGTTTGCTTGCGCAACAACATTATTCAGCTCTATTGCTATTAATGGTTGCCAGTGCCGGAAACATTTTAGGTTCATGCATAAATTGGTGGCTGGGAATTCATATTGAACACTATAAGCATAAGAAGTGGTTTCCGGTATCTGAAGCCAAGATACAAAAAGCACAGAACTTTTATTATAAATATGGATATTGGTCACTGTTACTTAGCTGGTTACCAGTCATTGGTGATCCGATTACCCTAATTGCGGGGCTGTTAAAAGAAAATTTTTTAAGATTTCTGTTGATGGTGACCGTGGCCAAAACAGGACGTTATCTTTTTATTTATTTAGCTTATATTTTATTTTAATACAGGAAGTAGAATAGCTACTCCCTGTATTTCTGGAAATTTACTGGCATTCTTCCAGCTTAAAATGAATCTGGTCTTTAAAGTGTGACTTTTTATAAATCCAGAATTTACGCGGAGCAGAAATTTGTACCTGTGAAACCGCCTGTATTACTGCCTGGTCAAGTGCGTAGGTTCCTGAACCCTGCTGTATTTTTACTTTTTTGATATTACCCTGTTTATTGCTTTTAAAACTAAATTTAATGCTACGATCATAGCCATTCAACTGGTCGCGATTAATTTCCAGTTGAGGCTGATTTAGATACTTGAAAGGAACTTTTTTATTCTGTTGCTGAGCCCGCCAGTTTTCTGAATTAAAATTATAAAGACAGTCCTGATCGGCATTGTCGTCTAATTTCAGGCTAAAAGCCTGATAGCCAATCACTGGCAAAGCTGTGTCATTTTCAATATAGGCTTTGACTTGAGCTTGTTGCACAGCATTCAGCAGGATGTCATCAAGAGTTTTAATACCCGTACTTTCCTGAATTGCAGCTTTATTAACCTTACCTGTTTCATCTGCATAAATACGAATGATGGCGTGGCGATCTTGGCCCTTTAAATCCTCATCTTTATAAACTGGCTGAGGAAAACGGATCCATTGAATGCGTGTTGTTAAATGTGCAGGTAATGCAGAACTGGTTTGTGGAGTAAGCTTCATGGTTGCTGGTGCCGCAGCATAACTTATACTTGACGGCAGGCCCATTAGAAATAGAACAGGAAGAGCATATTTCATAAGTTTATTCATTTCATTATTAGATAAAGTGAGCCATTGCCCGTTCGGCCAGCTCTGGCGGCTAAGTATTATCTGTTTCTATCCAGATGACAATATAAAAGAAGTCTGAAAAGGCCTAGGCGCCCCAAGCCAAATATCTATTTGAATTGATTATCTGAACTCTGGGTTATATCTATATCAAATAGATCTTTGGTTTTGGCCCAACTAACTACGACTACAGCCATGGTCATGCAGCCGCCAAATACTGTCGCCATAACTGTACCCATATATTTGGCCGCCAGGCCCGATTCAAATGCGCCCAGTTCATTTGAAGATGAAACAAACATTCCATTTACGGCAGCTACACGGCCCCGCATATTTTCGGGAGGAAAAATCTGTAAAATAGTCTGTCGGATAACTACAGAAATACTGTCACAAGCTCCAGTCATGGCAAGAGCGAAAAGTGAAAGCCACACATGATCTGAAAAGGCAAACAGCAGGGTAAATATACCAAAACCAGCAACTGCCAGTAACATGTTGCGCCAGGCATGCTGAGTGGGAGGGAATTTGGTTAAAGCTATCATGGTAACCAGGGCACCAATTGAAGGAGCAGCACGCAAGTAGCCTAGGCCTTCGGGTCCGACCTTCAAAATATCTTCTGCAAAAATGGGCAGCAGTGCGATGACACCACCGAACAGGACTGAAACAAGGTCCAGAGAAATGGCCCACAGTACAATTTTGGTTTTCCAGATAAAGCGAAAACCCTCACCCAGTGAATCCAGCACTCGATGCTCTTCCATCACAGGAAAATTACGTTTTTGAAGCAGATTAATAAGCATAAAACATAGGGCAAGTAATATTGAAACAGCAATCAGGCTGGTTTCACGGCCAAGAAAGGCCAACATAAAACCACCTAGCATCGGGCCTAAAATTACACCACTTTGCCAGCCAATGGTGGTCCATGTTGCGCCATTGGCATAGATGGCTTTGGGAATCAGAAAAGGTTTTAGGGAGGTCGCAGAAGGGTTGTAAAAACCGCGAATGGTGCCTAGTCCAAAAATAACTGCATAGATTCCCCAAGAAAGACTGTTAATTGTGATCGAATCTATTGCATAGGCATGAAAGAGCCACCATAAGATAAGCGGCAAGGGGGCTGCAAAAAACAGGCAAACTTTCATAATCGTCTGCTTGTTAAAACGGTCAGCAAAATAGCCACCCCATAAGGAAAGTGCAATAAATGGTATGGCTTCTGCCAGTCCAATCAGCCCCAATGTGAGAGGATCTTTGGTAATTTGATAAAGAGAATAGGCAACAATAATTTCTTGAATCAGAATGGCAAGAGTGAGACAAAACTGGTTGAGTGTAATAATCGAGAAGTCTCGATACCGCAAGGCGGCAAAAGCATCATGCTGGTTAGACATATAAGAGGGTTCTACATATTTTTGTAGTGATTATACTCCTGAATAAAAGCTGAAATTTCCATCATTTCTAAATTATTCAAGAAATATATCTTCTGTATTGAAGCCCGATTAAAATCATGAAAATCCGATTAATTGCTTTTGTTTTAGGCAGAGTTGCTATAAAATGTCGCCTTCCTTACCTGCAGGTCGTTATTGCAATGGTGCAGACGAGCCGAACAGGTGCTTAAAGAGGTTGTTATGGCAAAGTTAAAAACTCGCCGTGGTGCAGCTAAACGTTTCAAAGCGACTGCAAACGGTTTCAAGCGTAAACAAGCGTTCAAACGCCACATTTTGACCAAAAAATCTGCTAAGCGTATCCGTCAATTGCGCGGCTGTGTAATGGTTCACGTAAGTGACGTTGCTTCAGTTCGTCGTATGTGCCCATACATCTAAGGAGATTATAAATGGCTCGTGTAAAACGTGGTGTACAGGCTCATCGCCGTCACAAAAAAATTCTTGCTCGTGCTAAAGGTTACTATGGCGCTCGTTCACGCGTTTACCGCGTAGCGTTCCAAGCAGTAATCAAAGCTGGTCAATACGCTTACCGTGACCGTCGTCAGAAGAAACGTCAGTTCCGTTCTTTATGGATTGCACGTATCAATGCTGGTGCGCGTCAAAACGGTCTGTCTTACAGCCGTATGATTTCTGGTCTGAAAAAAGCTCAGGTAATCATCGACCGTCGCGTACTTGCTGACATCGCTATGCATGATGCAGTTGCTTTTGCTGCTTTAGCTGAAAAAGCTAAAGGTGCGTTAGCTGCTTAATCATCTTCGATGATCTAAAAAAGACTGCTTTTGCAGTCTTTTTTATTATCTTTAAAAACATCTGGTCGTAAGTAAAGTAAGCCTTTAAATTGTTGAAAATAGTTAAAATATTTTATTTATTACTATAAGGCCCAAAATTATTCTTCCAGCACTAATTTTTATCATGAGCGGGAGCAACTCGCTTATAAATCTTGTATAAAACTTTAAATTTTTATTTTGACTGATAATAATGATGAGTAAATCTAAAAATAGAAACTGATTTAATTCATAAATTGTACCAAGTTTCTCTAAGCTGATTATTAGAGTTCTGACATTGCGTTCATACTGGGTCATAGACTCAATATGAACACAACTTTGGGTTAGAAAAATATTTAGCAGTTACAATCCAAAATAATAGGCGACGACACAAATTACGATTGTTAAAAGAAGCAATTTAATCACATTTCCCATGCCGGCTTTATGTGTACCTGCTGGTACTTTTTCTTTACGTACGGGTTGTGCCAGGGTAACTGCTGGACTATCTAGTGGGGTTGCTACCGGTTCTACATAAGTTAACTGTGCAGATTTATAGTGATTGGCAACTTTAACGATCAGCTTGCTGAGCAGGTCATCAATTTTTTGAGAAAAATGTCTCAGGTTAATCTGTTCTTCAGGCGTTAAAGTCGTACCCTGCTCATCAAAAGGATGTTTACGCTTATACTCGACAAATTCTGACAGTGCAGTTACCCGGTGTAATAGTTCATGTGCAATATCGGCAGAATAGTCAGTTGGAATTAAGGCCAAATATTGTAATGATATACTGTCAGACGCTACTTGGGATGCTGGCTCACTGACACCGTAATATGGTAGGTGGCGGTTTGCAGGCTCTACATAACCTTGGGCAAATTGGGTTCTGAAAAGTTCCTGTTCAATGAACTGGTGTATTTCATCCCAATTGGCATCTTGCAGGTCAATATCAACCAGTTTGGATAAACGCCCTGGTAACTCATAGCTCCAGAATGTTTCATGACGCTTATCCAGACGTTGTCCAGCAGGTGCTTCAAAATCGTTTTCAGCAATATACCATTCAGCCAGTTCCTTTCCGAAAATCCATGCTGTCTTTTTTTGATGCTCATGACTGACAATAAAATGAGCAAATGGCAACAGCTCAACATTTGCATTCGGGTTTTTCTCATCAATCAATAAATTTGAACTATGCAGACTTAAACGGTAAACCCCACGTTTCTTTAAACCCTCCAGCCAGATTTGAAAATGCTGGGCTAGCAAGTGCTGTGTATGCAAGTTGCGAAAACTGAAGATATGTTGCTGAAAAATAGAATGATGTAGCCAGCGGCTAAAGGGCAGGTCATGGCTTAAATATTCATTGCCATAAGTAACGAGACTTAATTGTTGTTTCCAGATTTGATCGAGTGCCATTAGGGTTGATCTCATTGTCATTCATCTTATCTTATACTTTTTATAAATCATCCTGCCAATCTAATTTTCCTGCCTGATGGCTTCATCAATCCGGATAAAAACTGTTAGAATGCAGAGTTTTATTATATTTCCAACTTTGATGCTTTGAGAGTTAATATGTCACTGGAAGCCCTGACCACTGAAGCGCTGGCTGCAATTGCAGCGGCTCAAGACCTTGCTACACTCGACCAAGTACGCGTTCAATTTACGGGTAAAAAAAGCCAGCTAGCAGAACAGTCCAAGGCACTGGGCAAAATGGACCCTGAAGAACGTAAGATTCAGGGCGCTGCCATTCATGCCGTACGTGAAGCGATCAATACTGCGCTAACAGAACGTCAGAAAGAATTACAGCAGGCTGCATTACAACAAAAACTTGCCAGTGAGACTATTGATATTACTTTGCCAGGCCGTGGCCAGCGCATGGGCAGTATCCATCCGGTGACTCAGGTGCAAGAGCGCATCTGTCAGTTCTTTACTAAAGCCGGTTTTACTATTGCAACCGGACCAGAAGTTGAAGATGACTATCATAACTTTGAAGCGTTGAATATTCCTGGCCACCATCCGGCACGTGCCATGCATGATACTTTCTATTTTGATGCCAAGCATTTATTGCGTACGCATACTTCGGGTGTACAAATTCGCACTATGGAAACGTCTGAGCCGCCTATTCGTATTGTATGCCCGGGCCGCGTTTACCGTTGTGATTCGGACCAGACCCATTCACCAATGTTTCACCAGATTGAAGGATTATATGTCGCAGAAAATACCAGCTTTGCAGAACTTAAAGGCCTGCTGATTAACCTGCTTAATGAGTTCTTTGAAAAGGACTTGAAGGTCCGTTTCCGCCCTTCATATTTCCCGTTTACTGAGCCTAGTGCGGAAGTGGATATTATGGATGAACGTGGCCGCTGGCTGGAAGTGCTGGGCTGCGGTATGGTACATCCGAACGTACTGCAAGCTGCTGGTATAGACCCTGAAAAATATAAAGGCTTCGCATTTGGTCTGGGAGTAGAGCGCTTCGCTATGCTGCGTTATGGCATCAATGACCTGCGGATGTTCTACCAGAATGATGTGCGTTTCTTGCGCCAATTTGCTTAAGACAAGATTTGAAAATTTGTAAGGTTTAATCGATATGAAAATTAGCGAAAATTGGTTACGTAGCTGGGTAAATCCGGCCATCGATAGTGAAACGCTGTCAAATCAACTGACAATGCTCGGTCTTGAAGTCGATGATATGTCACCGGCAGCAAAACCTTTTACCGGAGTTGTCGTGGGTGAAGTTCTAAGTGTAGAGCAGCATCCTGATGCAGACCGTCTGCGTGTAACGACTGTTAATATTGGTTCGGATGAACCTTTACAGATTGTATGCGGTGCACCTAATGTGCGTGCAGGTATGAAAGCAGCAGTCGCAACAATTGGGGCAGTTTTGCCTGGTGATTTCAAAATTAAAAAAGGCAAACTTCGTGGTGTTGAATCTCAGGGAATGCTCTGTGGTGCCTCTGAAATTGATCTTGAAGATAAACTTGATGGACTGCTTGAGCTGCCAGATGATGCACCGATTGGTATGAACGTCCGTGAATATCTTAATCTTGACGATCATGTCATTGATATCAGTATTACACCTAACCGTGGTGACTGCTTCAGCATTCGCGGTATTGCCCGTGAAATTGGAGTAATTAACCAGTTGGCAGTTACTGCACCTGAAGTTGCAGACGTTGCAGCCACTATTGCCGATGAAAAGAAAGTGATTGTGGACACTGCTGGCTGTCCACGTTACCTGGGCCGGGTTATTAAACATGTAAATACCAAAGCAGCTACTCCACTCTGGATGGAGCAGGCTCTGGCCCGTTCCGGAATTCGTCAGTATAGTATTCTGGTCGATATTACCAACTATGTATTAATGGAGCTAGGCCAACCATTACATGCTTTTGACGCTGGCAATGTACAAGGTGCGGTACATGTCCGTCAGGCAAACCCGCAAGAAAAACTGGTCTTGCTCAATGAGCAGGAAGTTACACTTTCTGAGGATATAATGGTCATAGCTGATGATGAAAAAGCATTAGCAATTGCCGGAATTATGGGAGGCCTGTCTTCTGCAGTTTCTGATGAAACTACGGAAATCTTCCTTGAGTCTGCATTCTTTGCACCACTTGCTATTGCTGGACGTGCCCGCCGTTTCGGACTGCATACGGATGCTTCACAGCGCTATGAACGTGGCGTGGATTTTGAGTTGCCAATGCTGGCCATGAACCGCGCATCTCAATTGATTCAGGAATTGGCGGGTGGTGAATTCGGTCCAATTACAGTGGTGGAACAGTCTGAGCTTTTACCAGCACGTGATGCCATTGAGCTGAAACAGACACAGGTTGACCAATTACTGGGTTATCAGCTTGATGGAGAGTTTATTGCAGATGCTTTAACGCGTTTAGGCTGCTGGGTTGAAACACAAGCTGAAGGACACTGGATAGTTGTGCCACCTTCACATCGTTATGACTTGGCAATATATCAAGACCTGATCGAAGAAGTGGCTCGAATAGATGGTTATGACAACATCCAGATCAGTTTACCGGTCATTGATGTCAAACTGGCAAAATATCAGGATCAGCTTGAGCTTGGGCAATTACGTCAGACTATTGCAACCTTGGGATACCAGGAAGCCATCAGCTTCAGTTTTGCTGATGCTAAACTTGAAAAGCAGCTTAATCCACAGGTACATCCATTAATGTTGGCAAATCCGATCTCAAGTGATCTCGCTGCCATGCGAAGTACTTTATTATCGAGCCTGATTCCATGTGTACAATATAACCTGAACCGTCAGCAAAACCGTGTGCGCCTGTTTGAACTGGGTTTGCGCTTTGACTATCAGAATGCAACTGATATCTCTGGTCTTCAGCAAATTCCAACTCTGGCCCTTATTGCAGTTGGATCCCGTGTACCTGAATCTTGGCATGCTAAAACTCAAGTGATGGATTTCTTTGATTTAAAGGGTGATGTAGAAGCAATTTTGGCAGCAGGCCGGATTAAGGTAGAGTATGTTCCTTCAGAACGATCATGGTTACATCCTGGTCAGTCAGCCGAAATTCTGGTGGATGGAAAAACCGTGGGTTATCTGGGACGTTTGCATCCTTCACTAGAAGATGAGCTTGATTTAGGTATCACTTGGGTTGCCGAACTGGATCAAAAGGCTGTTTTGCAATCTTATGTATCTAATTTTACAGAATTATCACGTTTTCCATCGGTTCGACGTGATATTGCACTTTTAATTAGTGATAAGATAAATGTTAGTGAAATTCAGCAGTTAATCGAACAAACAGGCAGTGAGCTGCTTCACTCAGCTTGGCTGTTTGATGTGTATACGGGTCAAGGTGTTGAAGAGGGCAAACGCTCACTAGCATTTGCGCTGTTGTGGCAACACCCAACACGTACGCTTGAAGATGCTGAAATTAAATCAGGTATGGATAAAATTATTGAAGTGTTGGAAAACACTTATCAAGCGACATTGAGGGCCTCATGACAGCATTAACTAAAGCAGAAATGGCCGATCATCTTAGTGAGCTTACGAGCCTGAACCGCCGTGAAGCGAAACAAATGGTTGAGTTATTTTTTGATGAGATTAGTCAAGCTTTGATTGCCGGTGAACAGGTAAAACTCTCCGGTTTTGGTAACTTTGAGTTACGCGATAAGCGCCAGCGCCCAGGTCGTAACCCAAAAACAGGTGAAGAAATTCCAATTTCAGCACGTCGTGTAGTGACTTTCCGAGCAGGACAGAAATTTAGACAACGTGTGGGGAATGAGCAGGTCGATTGACCTGCTTTTTTTTAATTATTTTTAGGTCGGCTCTGAATTGTAAGACACTGGAGCAGAAATTTTTAAAAACTATAGAAGAAGAGAGGAAAGCCTGAAAGATAATAAAAATGTTAGATAGAAAGATAACTTATAATTTTTTAAAGATTTAGACAATAAAAAAGAGAGCCAAAGGCTCTCTTTTTTGACAAATAATCGTATAGATTATTGAGCAGCTTTTTCAGTAGCTGGAGCGTCAGTAGCTGTAGCATTAGTTGCATTAGCATCAGCAGCTGGAGCTTTAGTTGCAGCGTCAGCAGCATCAGTAGCAGCGCCAGCAGCATCAGTAGCAGCGTCAGCAGCTTGGTCAGCAGCTTGAGCAGCATCAGTAGCAGCTTGTTCAGCAGCAGGAGCAGCTTCTACAGCAGCAGCGTCAGCAGCAGTTTCTGCTTCGTTTGCAGCAGCAGTAGCTTCAGTAGCAGCAGCGTTTGCATCAGCAGCAGCATCTTCAGTTTTTTTAGCACAACCAACGAAAGCTAGGGTAGTAGCAACTGCAGCAGCAATAGCGATTTTCTTGAATAACATGGCATCACTCTCATAAAAAAGTTGAGATTAAAAAAAACCTGAGCCAGCCTGTTTTGTGCTTTTATTATTCCTAACGTTAGATAGGTAACAACGCATGGAGCAGACTAACTGGGCTGTAAATATGCTATCACTGCCATTTTTTAATTACTACTGCCTAACCTTAAAAAAAGGTCAAAAAATGCAAAAAAACGTCTGATTTTTAACAGAAAATAACAATGGAAAATGAAAAATACATTGGACAAGTACTAAATAAATGCTTAAAAGTTATAGGTTTTTTTAAATGAAGGCTTTATTAATCAAAAGCTTGTAAACAAATTAAACATGAAGTTAAGTCGTTTGTATCAATATGTAAAACTTGTCAACTAAAATATAAAGACCATCGTTATAGATGGCCTTTATATTATGAGTACTTACTTTACAGTTCTTGCTTATTGCTTGCGTTTCATCTGATCAAAGAAATCATCATTGGTCTTGGTTTCTTTCATACGGTCAAGCAGGAATTCCATAGCTGCCAGTTCATCCATAGGATGAAGAAGTTTGCGCAGAATCCAGACTTTGCGCAGATTCTCTTCACTCATCAGGCGCTCTTCACGACGCGTTCCTGATTTCTTGATATTCATGGCAGGGAAAACACGCTTTTCTGCAATACGGCGGTCTAGGGTGATTTCTTGGTTACCTGTACCTTTAAATTCCTCATAGATGACGTCATCCATCTTGCTGCCAGTTTCAATCAGGGCAGTTGAGATGATCGTCAAAGAGCCGCCTTCTTCGATATTACGTGCAGCACCGAAGAAACGTTTAGGACGTTCTAAAGCATGTGCATCTAAACCACCAGTCAGTACTTTGCCTGATGATGGAATTACCGTGTTATAAGCACGGGCCAGACGGGTAATCGAGTCAAGCAGGATTACCACATCTTTTTTATGTTCAACTAGACGTTTAGCTTTTTCAATAACCATTTCAGCTACCTGAACATGGCGAGCAGGTGATTCATCAAAGGTAGATGCTACTACTTCACCACGAACCGTCCGCTCCATTTCAGTTACTTCTTCTGGACGTTCATCGATGAGCAGCACGATCAGAAAAACTTCCGGGTTGTTACGAACAATTGACTGAGCAATATTCTGCAGCAACATGGTCTTACCGGCTTTTGGTGGCGCTACAATAATTGAACGCTGACCTTTACCAATCGGAGCAACCAGGTCAACCACACGTGCTGTCAAGTCTTCCGTTGTACCATTACCAAGTTCCATTACCAGCTGTTCGGTTGGAAAGAGTGGGGTCAGGTTTTCAAAGAGAATCTTGTTACGTGAGTTTTCAGGTGTGTCATAGTTAATCTGGTTAACTTTAAGCAGGGCAAAATAACGTTCACCCTCCTTTGGCGGGCGAATAGTACCTGTAATGGTATCACCCGTACGTAAATTAAAACGGCGAATTTGGGATGGACTGACATAGATATCGTCTGGGCCTGCGAGATACGAACCCGCAGCTGAACGTAAGAAGCCAAAACCGTCAGAGAGAATTTCAAGTACACCATCACCAAAAATTTCTTCGCCATTCATAGCATGACGTTTCAAGATGGCAAAAATAATATCTTGCTTGCGGTTACGAGCCATTCCTTCAAGGCCCATAAACTCAGCAATTTTAATAAGTTCGCCAATCGGTTTTTTCTTGAGTTCGGTTAAGTTCATAGATGGTCAGATAGGTCTAAAAAGGGACATATGAAGTGGAAGTTAAGAAGAAGCAAAAGTCGGCCGCATGCAATATGAGTAAGTCCGTCGTAATTGCACAATAACAAACTCAGATGACTGATTAGTTGTATCGAAGAGAAATGTATAAAACACTTTCTGTTGCCGAGCGGCGATCTTATGTTTTGTATCTTTTAAGAAAGTGGAGAGCGAGAATTGCTCCAACGTTTCTTGAGCATGAAATATAAGTCAGAACAGGAAGTTTGTCAATTTAAGCATGAAAAAAATACGCTATTTTATAACAGCGTATTTTTATAACGGATGTTTAAAACCAGATTAGATATTTTCGTCAATAAATGCAGCCAGTTTCGAGCGTGGAGCAGCACCTACCTGCTGACCTACAACTTCGCCATTCTTAAACATCAACAGTGCTGGAATATTACGGATATTGTATTTTACAGCCGTATCTTCGCATGAAGTCACGTCAACTTTAACGATTTTGACCTTGCCTTCGTATTCACGTGATAAATCTTCAAGTACAGGAGCAATTGCCTTACATGGGGCACACCATCCTGCCCAGAAATCTACCAGCACTGGAGTTTCAGCGTCCAGAACATCTGCCTGGAAGTTTTCATCAGTTGTATTAACAATATTAGCAGACATGGGTATGACTCCAAAAGTATTTTAAAGATAGCATTGTAATTTTGCGAATATTACACAGCCATCAGGTTCAATGAAAGAGTTAAAGTTATTTTTCCTCTTATCTGTTGTTTTGTCTAATGGAAGCTCACGATACTGACAATCGTGATACACAATCATTAAGTAAAACAAAAAATATAAACTCGAGTAAATGTTGAGTAAACGTCTTTTAAATTCATAGCATGTGAATTACTCTAAGCGACAATTCGGTGAAGGTATGTGTAAAGAATGTCTGATTTTTTGATCGATGAAGAATTGCTTGCTGCCATAGACATGGGGTCAAACAGTTTTCATCTTGCAATTGCCAGAGTTGATCATGGGGAAGTCAAAAAAGTTGCCTCAATGTCAGAAAAAGTTCAACTGGCGGCCGGCCTTGATGAAAATAAAAACTTGACTGAAGCTGCACAACAGCGGGGTTTAGCCTGCCTTGCCCGTTTTGTGGCGCGTTTGGGTTCAGTACAACCTACCCGCATGCGAATTGTAGCAACCAATGCCTTGCGTCAAGCGAAAAACGGGCATGAATTTATTCAAAAAGCTGCCGAAATCTTGCCAAAGCCGATTGAAATCATTGCAGGGCGTGAAGAAGCCCGTCTGATTTATCTGGGAGTTTCACATACTATTGCTAATGGTGGCCGCCGGCTAGTCGTCGATATTGGTGGCGGTTCAACTGAGCTGATTATTGGTGAAGAGTTTGAACCCTTGCATACTGAATCTTTACAGATGGGTTGTGTGGCCTATACCAAAGCCTATTTTGCTGACGGCTCTATTTCTGTAAAAGCTTTTGATAAAGCTGTGGTTGCTGCACGTAAAGAGCTCTCTGCAATAGCTAATACCTATAAAACTGAAGGATGGGATACTGTCGTAGGCTCAAGTGGAACCATTAAGGCCTGCCGTCAGATTATGGTTAATATGGGGTTGAGTGACGAGCAGGAAAAAGTTACCCGTGAAGGTCTATATAAATTAAAAGAGAAACTGCTTAAGTTTAAGCATGCTTCTGAAATTGATTTCGAAGGTTTAAAAGATGACCGGCGTGCTGTTTTACCTGCCGGGATTGCCATCTTGTATGCTGTATTTGAAGTCCTGGAGCTAGATAAACTGGTGTATTCAGATGGTGCACTTCGTGAAGGGGTGATGTATGACCTGTTGGGACGTTTTAAGCATGAAGATATTCGGGACCGTAGTGTACAGGCATTGATGGGACGCTATAACGCTGATCCGAAACAGGCAGAGCGTGTAGTAAAAACTGCCCAGCAACTATTTGATGGCGTGGCAGAATCATTAAATCTGACTTGTGATGATCGCGATCTGCTACGTCGTGCCGCCTATGTGCATGAAATTGGTCTTGCAATCAGTCATGGTGGATATCATCGTCATGGTGCCTATTTACTTCAACATTCCGATATTCCGGGATTCTCCCAGATTGATCAAAATCATCTGTCTCGGCTGGTGGGCTTTCATCGCCGCAAGCTGCGTCATGAAGCAAAAATTGAAGTAACGCGGGCAGGAGGCGAAAAACTGGCCTATCTTTGCCTGTTATTACGTTTAGCAGTTTTAATCAATCATAGTCGCAGTGATCAGGTGCTTCCTGCCATTGAACTGTCTGTAGTAAATGATCAACAATGGCAACTCAGTGTTTCGGGTGATGCCAAACAATGGCCTCTGCTGATTGCAGATTTGCAGGATGAGCAAGTGCAGTTCAAGCATTGGGATATTGAGTTGAATATTCAGTCGGAAAAATTTATCAATTAACTCAATTTTGTTAATTCAGGAATAATACTCGGCCTATGAAGAACAAAGCTGCTCAATCTAAAGCATGGAAAACAGTTCAAATTGCACGTCACCCGGAACGTCCGCAATTTCTGGATTATGTGGGCGAAATTTTTACAGAGTTCGATGCGTTGCATGGTGATCGCGTTTTTGGCGATGATGGCGCGATGATCGGCGGATTGGCTCGTTTTGATGGCCAGCCGGTGATGGTGGTAGGACAGCACCGCGGTCGTAGCACTCGTGAGAAATTGCAACATAATTTTGGGATGTGCAATCCTGAAGGCTATCGCAAGTCACAACGTCTACTCGATATGGCAGAGAGATTCAATCTGCCGGTATTTACGTTTATTGACACTATGGGCGCATACCCGGGTGTAGGGGCTGAAGAGCGGGGACAGGCTGAAGCTATCGCCAGTAGTCTTGCCCAGCTTTCAAGCCTGAAAGTTCCGGTTATTGCAACGGTACTGGGTGAAGGCGGTTCTGGCGGAGCGCTGGGAATCGGGGTTGCAGACCGCGTGATTATGCTGTCACACAGTATTTATTCTGTAATCTCGCCAGAAGGATGTGCCTCTATTTTATGGAAAACTGCTGAAAAGGCAGAACAGGCCAGTGAAGCGTTATCATTAACAGCAGATAAACTTCAGGCACTGGGTATTGTAGAATATGTCGTCGATGAAGGTGAGGGAGCACATTTACATCCCGAACTGGTTATGGACCGTCTTCAAGAAGTGCTTAAACAGGCACTTGATGAATTGAAAGGAATGGATGCTAGCGAACGATGCGAGGCACGTTACCAACGTTTAATGAAGTTTGGCAGCGAGAATTCAGGTCTGGTTGCTTAAAACAGCTTGAGCAGTTTTCACCAGAAACTTCTTTCCTGATCGGATGTAGTGGGGGCATGGATTCCATGCTCCTATTATATTTTATGGCGGCGCTTTGCCCCGGACGGATCAGGGCTATCTATGTTGATCACCAGTTACAGGCTCAGAGTAGGGCCTGGGGTGTTCATGTGCAAGCTGAATGTATGAAGCTTGATGTTCCATGCATTGTGCAGCCTGTACATGTAAATGCAGGTAATCTTGAACGTCAGGCCCGTGAAGCGCGCTATCAGGCTTATCATCAGCATATTAAATCTGGCGAAGTACTTGTTCTTGCCCATCATCAGCAGGATCAGGCAGAAACCGTATTGTTAAGATTGTTTTCTGGCACGGGTATTTCTGGACTCTCTGCTATGAAACAGCTGGATCAGCGTCATGAAATGCCAATCTGGCGTCCGATGCTGTCCCTCTCCCGTGAGCAGATTTGCCAATGGACTGAACAATTAAACATCAGTTTTATTGATGATCCTTCAAATAATGATACCTATTACGACCGTGCCTGGTGCCGAACAATGCTCTGGCCGCTCTTAGCTTCCCGCTTTTCTAAAATGCAGCAGGCAGTCACCCGCACAGCTTCATTAATGCAGGATGCCGATGAGATTCTGCAGGAAGTATTACAAGAGGATTTAAAAAATTGTGGCAATGCACAGCAGCTTGATCTCGCAAGATTAAAATTACTTTCAAAACCCCGACAGCGACAACTGCTTTCAGTATGGATGAAAGGTGAAGGTATATATCGGCCAGCTTTTGAAATGGTTGAGCGGATTCAGCATGAAGTTATTGCTGCCAAAGCCGATGCACAGGCGGCGCTACACTGGAACAAGTATTATTATGTTCGTTATCATGGGCAGCTTTACCGTTTACAGACAGATGAATATATGGCTGAGAAAAACAGTCAGCTCATTTCTGAACAAAGTCTTATTCCCGAGCTTTCTCATGTTTACCAAACTGCTTCTGGCCATTATCAGATTCAACTGCAAGCAGTCGGTTTATCAGCAGATTTATTGAAGCAGAATCTTGTATTAACATCGCGGCAAGGTGGGGAAAGAATTCATCTTTATGGCCGGGTAGGTGCATGGCCGCTCAAAAAGGCTATTCAGGAAGCACAAATTTTTCCTTGGCAGCGTCATCAGATTCAAATATTAAGCCGAGATAATGTTATGCTTGGGGTTTTTACGCCCAAAGGGTTTTGGTTGGCGCAATCTCCATATTGTGAGCGAGGTGGCTGGCAACCGGTATTAATCACTCAGCAACAACAAATGTAAATGACGAGCATTGAACATGAGCACAGCTTTAAATTGCAATATCTGTTTTATTGGCGGTGGCAATATGGCACAAGCCTTAATTGGTGGCCTGTTAGCACGTGGGTTGCCTGCTACCCGTATTACAGTAGCTGATCCGGTTGAACAGATTCGTTCATTGCTTCAGGAAAAAGATATCCATGTGACTGAAGACAATGTTGCAGCTATTCATGATGCCGATGTGGTCGTTCTGGCTGTTAAACCACAGGTATTGGCTAAGGTATTGCAACCTTTAAAAGGTCTGTTTGCTGGAAAACTGCTTATTTCAATTGTAGCAGGTGCTCAGATTGCAACTATCGCTGAGCTGGTCGAGAGTGATCAGGTGGTACGGGTAATGCCGAATACACCGGCACTGGTACAGACTGGTGCACACGGATTATATGCCAGCCCTGCTGTGCAGCAGGCGGACCGTGATCTGGCTAGCCAGATTCTGGCATCGACCGGTTTGACCTTGTGGGTTAATACCGAAGAACAGATTGATGCCGTTACTGCGGTCTCTGGGTCTGGCCCGGCATATTTTTTCTATATGATGGAAAGTATGATACAGGCGGGTAAAAATCTTGGTCTGGATGAGAAAGTAGCTACCGCACTGACTTTACAAACAGCTTTAGGTGCTGCACAAATGGCGATTACCAGCTCCAGCTCACCGTCTGAGTTACGTAAAAATGTAACCTCACCGAACGGCACAACACAGGCTGCACTGGAAATGTTTGATCGTGCCCAGATTTCCCAGAATATTCAGGCTGCACTTGCTGCAGCGAAAAAACGCAGCCAGGAACTCGCACAAGAGCTGAGTGAAAGCACTAAATAATTTGATTTGATTAGGAAAGTTAAAGTATGGGTGCAAATTCTGCGCTAATTTTTGGCATTATCATTAACGTAGCGATTTTGCTCGTCTTCTTCCGTTTCTTGGTCCAGTTGGCTGCGGTGAATCCTTACAACCCGGTAGTAATGTCTACGGTCAAGGCAACCAAGATTGTTGATGTGTTCGGCCGTATCCTGCCAACACTCGGTAAAGGCCGTGTAAATCTGGCAGCTCTGGTTCTGATCGTGGTGTTATATCTGCTCAAGATTTTCGGCCTGATGTATCTGTCTGGTGTTATGCCAAACAGCCCTGTGCATCTGGTGATCTTGACTTTTGTGACCATGATTCAGGATTTATTACGTTTCTGTCGCTATCTGATTTTTGCAACGATCATCCTAAGCTGGGTGGTGATGTTTACCCAGTCGCGCGGGCCTTATATTGAAGTCATTCAAGATCTGGCTGAACCTTTATTGGCACCGTTTCGCCGCTTGATGCCTAATATGGGGATGATTGACCTGTCTCCAATTTTGGCATTCCTGGCGCTCTATATTGCCGAGATTTTGATGAATGAAGTTGCCCGGATTTTGTTAGTGGGTTTATAAAGCGCTAAAATAAAAAAGGACCGTTAGGTCCTTTTTTATTTTCTGGTGATTGGGTAAAGCAAGTCGTAACTTAGTGTGCCTCTTCCCAGTTACAACCTTTACCTACTTCTACCAGTAAAGGTACAGAGATTTCGACTACCGACTCCATAACCTCAGCCAGTTGAGGGGCCAGCTCATCTGCGATATTTTCATCAACCTCGAATACCAGTTCATCATGAACCTGAAGTAATAAACGCGCCTGATCTTTCGGTAAGATTTTATCTACCGAAATCATGGCCAGTTTAATAATATCTGCCGCGCTTCCCTGTAATGGTGCGTTAATCGCAGCACGTTCAGCTGCTTTGCGTACCATCATGTTACGGGCATCAATATCTGGTGTGTATAAACGGCGACCAAATAGCGTGTCTACAAAGCCCTGTTCCAAAGCCAGTTGACGGGTACGTTGCATATACTCATAAATTCCCGGATAACGGTGAAAATACTGTTTGATATAATCCTGCGATTCCTGACGGGTAAAACCAAGCTGACGAATCAGACCGAACTCAGACATGCCATACAGTAGTCCAAAGTTTACAGCTTTAGCCTGCCGGCGCTGGTCATTGGTGACGTCTTCAAGGGCGATTCCCAAAACTTCAGCTGCTGTACGGCGATGAACATCCTGACCGTGGCGGAAAGCATCTAGCAGGGCATCATCTTGCGAGAAATGGGCCATTAAACGCAATTCGATTTGCGAATAGTCAGCAGCCAGCAAGACACGACCAGCCGGAGCAATAAAGGCTTTACGAATCTGTCGGCCAATTTCTCCGCGAATTGGAATGTTTTGTAAGTTCGGATCAGATGATGACAGACGTCCGGTGGCAGTAAGTGCCTGATGGTAGCTGGTATGTACCCGATGGGTAGAATTATTGGACTGCTTGACCAGAGCATCTGTATAGGTGCTCTTCAATTTAGCAAGACTGCGGTGTTCCAGAATTACAGCAGCAATTGGATGCTCGATTTTTTCCAGAATACTTTCGCTAGTACTGAACTGGCCTGTGGCAGTCTTTTTACCACCTTTAATGCCGAGTTTTTCAAAAAGTACTTCACCTACCTGTTTCGGAGAAGCAATATTGAACGTTTCACCAGCCATTTCCATTGCTTGCTGTTCCAGCTCCTGCATGGTTTTGGCAAACTCTACGCTGAGCTGGTCCAGAAAGCCGTGGTCTAGACGTATACCATCTTCTTCCATACCCGTCAGAATACGGGCAACCGGCATTTCAATATTATATAAAATATTGCAAAGTTCCGGATGAGCTTTTAATTTTTCAGCCAGTACTTCATAGAGGCGATAAGTAACGTGGGCATCTTCGGCTGCATAAGGTGAAGCCACTTCCAGCTCAATCTGGTTAAAAATCTTCTGCTTGGCACCTTTCCCCGCAACCTGCTCAAAGGTAGTGGTCAGGTGACTTAAATATAGGCGCGCGACATCATCCATACCATGACGGGTAGCCACCGAGTTCAGCACGTAAGAGGCCAGCATGGTGTCAAAAAACCAGCCCTTGAGTTCAATTCCATGATTGGCAAAGATATGGGCATCATATTTAAGATGATGGCCAATTTTTTCAACCTGATCATTTTCCAGAATAGGCTTGATTTGAGCCATAACCTGTTCACGGTTCAGCTGCTCAGGTGCACCTGCATAGTCATGTGCCAGAGGAACGTAATATGCATCTTTTGCATCAAAGGCGACAGAGAAGCCGACCATTTCTGCTACCCGGTAGTCCAGACTTGTTGTTTCAGTATCAATAGCAAAGCGGGTTTCGCTAGACATACGCTGAAATAACAGTTCCCAGTCTGCCTGGGTCAGCACGGTATGATAAGTTGCTTCGCCCAGCCGGTCTTCTTCACTGCTCAAAGTAGCATGTTCATCTGGTATATCTTTATTTGCAGGTAAAGCCGTAGCTTGAGCTGAAGCCTGTTTATAAGTAGTGTTATTTGGATTATGGGGGTGATCTAGGGATTGTAGCTGATTACGGAACTCAAGTTCGGTATACAGATTACGCAAGGTTTCTACATGCGGATCTGCCAGTTTTAGGTCTTCCCAGCTTATATTCAAGTCAAGATCACATACAATGGTAGCCAGCTGATGGTCAATGGTTATACCTTCGAGATTATCCTTAATACTCTGGCCGACTCTACCCTTAATATGTTCTACATTTTCTAGAATGCCCCCAAGTGAACCGTATTCATTGAGTAGTTTAGCAGCAGTTTTTGCCCCTACACCTGGTACACCCATAATACCATCTGAGGCATCACCCATCAGGGTCAGGTAGTCAATAATCTGGTGAGGCCATACTCCAAACTTCTCAAAGACTCCCTGAATATCCATCGGTTTGTCTTTAAAACTGTCTTCCAGTGTCACTTTATCTGTGACCAGCTGTGCCATATCCTTGTCACCAGTAGAGATCAGGACCTGATGGCCGGCAGCTTCAGCGCGTTTTGCCAGTGTTCCAATGATGTCATCAGCTTCGGCACCCGGCAGGGAATAAAGGGGAATACCTAAAGCCCGGATCAGGGCATGCAGATAAGGAATTTGCTGGGAGAGTTCACTTGGCATGCTTGGGCGGTCACCTTTATAAAGTGGCGACAGCTCATGGCGGAAAGTAGGCTCGGGTGTATCAAAAATTACAGCCATATGGGTGGGCTGGATGCGGCGCATCAGTTTTTGTATTGCAGAAATCGCGCCACGGATTGCATTGGTATGTAACCCGGTTGAAGTGGTTAATTGAGGCAGCGCATGAAATGCCCGGAATAAAAAATAGGACCCATCAACCAAGACAAATGGTGGCATTGAATACTTCCTTACAATCGAATGGCTTTATTCTACGTGAATTTTCTCTGCAATGCAGAATATGAATTTTGCAGCAGTTTGTATGCAAATTCTTTTATCTGATAAGAGATCGGTTAAGATAGCCAAAATTGGACAGGAATACTCAATTTGCCCATGTATAACAAAGATAAGCAGGGATATTTCATTTTTCTTCTGATCATACTTGTCGTTATTTTTGCTGGCTCTGCAGTTGTTAATTTTGAGCTTGGCATGGTCGGCGCCAGTTTATTTTTCAGCATATTACTCATCCAGCTGGTTTCAAATATGCAACAGCGTTTGCAGCAGCTAGAACAGCGGGCGAAATTTATACAGCCAGTAACCGATCTGGTTTGGCAAAAAGCAGGGATATATGCAAGTGTGCTGTTTGGGGCAGTGATCTATTTAAGTGACTGGCGCAGTATGCTCTGGCTTGCAATTATAATTTTTATCATTTGTCTGATTCATTTGCTTAACCGGTTGCAACAACGTTTGGCTAATCTGGAGCAGCATCATTCACTGGCTGAACCTTCTTTACTTCCGTTACCCGCCCGGCAACTGCAAAGCAGGCAAGAAGCAGAAATACTTTCCGAACAGACTTCTCCTTCAGGGCCAGCTCATACCGGATCTTCTGTTACCGAACCAGATAGAGTACCAGCAGTAGCACCAGAACCGGCTGCTTCAAGCTGGTGGCAGCCTGCCATTAACTGGATGGTACATGGTAATCCAATCTTGCGAGTCGCTGTGGCAGTGCTGATGATCGGAGTCATATTATTACTCCGCTTTGCCAGTGAACACTGGCAACTCAGCTTGGGTTTTCGCTTAGGGTTTATTGCTTGTATTGGCGGTGCTATTACATTTTTTGGCTATAGTCTGCAAAAGAGAAATCTTTTATTTGCTGTTGCATTACAGGGGGTAGGACTCGCTGTTATTTTCCTGACACTGGTATTTGCCCATCATTATGGAGTTATTACCAGCCTGTCTATAGCCAGTATGCTCTTTGCAGCACTGTTGATAGTGACCAGTTATTTGAGCCTCAAACAGCATGCTGTTTATCTGGCTATACTAGCTTTAGGAATGGCCTATGCGGCGCCCCTGGTCATTCCACAGTATCATCCGGATACAGTGTTTTTACTGGGCTATTATTTATTAATTAATCTGGCAGTGGCTGTAGTTAATTTTGTTCAGTCCTGGAAAATTCTTAATCACATTGCATTCTTCGTCACCATGCTGTTAGGTGGTAGTGTCATCGTCATATATAGCGAAGCAAAACAGTATCTCATCCTTGATCTCATCATCTGGCTGCATATTCTGCTCTTTATCTGGCTAAGTATTCGCTACAGCCAGTTAATTGCACGTAAACACGCATTAAGTTTAAGACAATTACTTAGCCATCCTGAGCAAGAACAGGGCCGTTTACAGCCATTGCTTGATGTGAGCCTGATCTTTAGTGTGCCCGTGCTGGGTTTTTCCCTGCATGCCTGGTTAATGCGCGATAACACATTTGCTTTGACTCTAGGTGCTGCCTTGCTGGCGCTCATCTATGCCGGATTAACACTCTGGATTCGTCAGCGACAGCAGGAGCTATCTTTACTCGCTAAAAGTTTCTTTATTTTATCGGTTGCTTTTATTGCGCTAATTTTTCCGCTGGCCCAAGGGGCACACTGGAGCACCATTGGCTGGGTCGTACAGGGCGCCGCTCTAATTGTCTGGGGCGTAACTGAACGCTACCGATTTAGCCGTTATATTGGGGTAGCATTACTTTTGCTAAGTTCAGTGACCCTGTTTTATCAAATCTGGAGCCAAATCCAGTTTCCGGTTTTAAGTACAGCAATTTATGCGTTTGCCCAGCTGATATCAGTATATTACCTGTTACAGCATCAGCCCTCTGAAGAAAGGTATTTTAGTAGCAGTGTATTAAGCTGTATTTTACTGGCTTTAGGTCTTTATGCGGGAGCCGCCGCCGCTGTACACAGTCTTGGTCTGCAAGGGCAGGGTTTAAGCCCATATCTGGCTATGGCAGCTCTTTTATCTGCAGTATTTACAGCATTTATGCACTGGAAAACCCAAGTAAATTGGTTGCTGGTACAGTTATTTATCAATACGCTATTTTTATTATTTTTAGGTGCTGCGATCTGGCAGGAAAATTTGTGGACTAATCTGGCATGGAGTACATCGGGGTCTCAATATTCGTTCCTGTTTGCTTCGGCCGTTACTGCTTTTATAACATTATGGACAAAACCTGAACATAACAGTCAATCAGTAAAAGAATTTTGGGCTGCGGTTAGCTGGTTATTGTTGGCTGTTACTGGTTTGGCTATTTTGCCAACAACGCCACTTCTGGCACTGGGCTTAATTCCTGCATTGTATGGCGCTTGGGTAATTTACTCAAAAACACCTTTACTGATGCATTCTATTACAGTGTGGTGTTTAAGTCTGTTGTGGCTGACTGGCCTGAGCATTGATGTTCAGGTTGCTGAATATGCCTACTGGACAGTAATTCTTAATCCTGCCGATCTGCTTTCGATTGGAGTAATGGCTGGTTTACTCTGGGCGATTTATCAATATCGATTCCATGATAAAAATCTGGAATGGACATTCAAGATTGGTTCGATTCTGGTGAGCTTGCTGGTTATGAGCAGTATCATGGTACGTGGCTTACATCATTACATGGGTACGCCACTTTGGGGAACAGCAATTTGGAGTAATGGGACAGTTCAGCTCAGTTTAACCCTGTTGTGGGTTATCCTTGCTTTTATCCTGATGACGCTGGCCAGTCGCCGCTTGTTGCGACAGATCTGGTTTATCGGTGCAGCCTTACTGGCTATTGTAGTGGCAAAACTGGTCTTTCTGGATCTATCGCAAAGTGGCACTATTACCCGGGTGTTCTCGTTTATTGGGGCCGGAATCGTGATGCTGATTATTGCTTATCTGGCACCTCTGCCACCTGCCATACAACAGTCGACAGATGATGAGCCTAAAGTTTAGGCTCACGTTTTATTTCTCTGGCATTCGCATATGTATCAATATCTTCATTAGCCAATGCAGCAGTGAGAGGGGGGCGGTCAACAAATCCCATTTTGGGAACAGGAATTTCAATCTGATTATCGACAAAGCCATTACGGATCAATTCCTGCATTTCATCACGGACCTGCAGATAATTTTCCCGGCTACACCATACGGCGAACAATAGTTCAATTGATGATTCTCGAAATGCCGTTACTGTCACTGCCGGTTTAGGTTCGTCCAAAACCAGAGGATACTTATTGGCAACTTCCAGCAGAACTTCCCGTACTTTAATAATATCTTCATGGAAATTAATCGCGAGGGTAATGGGGATGCGCCGTATAGGAAATTTTGACAGATTCATGACTGGTGCCCGAATCAGCTGTTCATTCGGCAAACGCACATAAACATTATCGAGGGTGAGCAATTTGACCGAAAGCAGATCAATTGACAGAACCTCGCCTTCAATCACATGGCCACGGATGAGAGTAATCTGGATGGTATCACCGACCTCAAAGGAACCTTCACCAATCAGGAAGAGACCGCTAATCAGGTTGGTTGCAGAGGTCTGCGAAGCAAAACCTAAAGCTACTGTTAAAATACCGGCGGCGCCAAGAAAAACGCTAAGTTTGAAACCGGCTTCCTTTAAACTGGCAATTACAAAAAGCAGAAAGATAAAATAAAAAATACCGCGGCGCCAGACTAGGCGCTGATGAGCATTAAAACGTAAACCTACCGTACGGATAAAAGTATTGGAAATTACCCGGGCAATCAAGAAACCAATCAGGCAAAGTACCAGCCCCACCAAGATTTCACTTAAACGGTCCAGATTAATATTGGTAAAGATTCCTTTGAGGCTTTGGGTCACTTCTTTTGGAATATTTGTATCAGCCATGACCACCTCTTAGAAGAATGAATCAAACATGTTAAATAGTGCTCCACCTGGAGAGCGCGGGGGATGAATATACTGAACCTCGCCAGCCAGAGGCGGGGTCTGGTTTTCAATTCTTACCCGCGGAGGACGGTCCAGTCCTTCATGCAGAACTTTAATCTGTGAAGTCCATAAACGGCCAGTTTTTCCGCTATAAAACAAAGGCAAGGCAGGTACAGGCACATTCATGCGGTCAAAACGCAGCTGCTGATTGCTGGTATTATGAAAATGAATAGGGGTTACTGCGCGAAAAGCACGCGGTTTAAGCTGGCTTAGTTCAGTACGGCCATCCACTGCAGTGGCATAGCACATTTCACCGGTACGCTGGTCTGGGCCAAACCAAGTATCTTTAGAAAGAATGACCGGTAAATCGAATAAAGGATCTCGCTGACTTTCTACAAAACCGGCAATCCATAAGGGAGTGCTGATATAAAGCGTACCGCGTTGCCCTGCTGGAATGTAAATTGGATTGACCGGTTTAATTACGACAGAGCGGTCAGCCAGACGAGGCATGAGCTGGAATTTGCTATGTGTTTTTTTAAACATATAACGTTCAATCTCAACCGGCTGTGGAAAGATAAAATCTGGTTCTTCAATGATACGCCATTCCTGCTCATCATCATGCTGAAACTGTGGTCGATGATATTCAAGTTGCCACTCGCGCTGACTGCGAGTCAGACGAAAAAATAATGAACCGAACTGCCAGGCTTTATTCTGGTTCATATCAAATTGCTGTTCACCCCACCACTTGATAGTAGAAGATTCAGGCTCGAAATTTTCATTGTAATTTGTCAAGACCAGTTATTCCTTTCATCACATCTTTAGCAAAAAACAGACTTCACGCTGTCATATGCATAGAGTACACTCAAAACCAATTTTTCTATTATTATAAGTTGTGATGCAAATACTTAAACAACTACAAATACCTTACAGTTTTGCAAAACGTCATGGCGTCATCTTGCGTTATGAAGGGGACCAAGTCTATATCATGCGTCGTGAAGACACGACTCCCCTTGCTTTGCAGGAGGCTCGTCGGCTACTGGGCCGCCCGGTACATTATCAGTTATGCAGTGCGCAAGAGTTCAATAGTTTATTAGGATCCAGTTATGCCGGTGATACCGGTGAATCACAGCAGGTAGCTGCAGGGCTCGAAGACCATCCGGATTTGCTGAGCCTGGCAGATCAGGTACCTGAAGCAGAAGACCTGATGGATCAGGAAGATGATGCACCCATCGTTCGTCTGATTAATGCCTTGCTGTCTGAGGCAATTCGTGTCGGTGCATCCGATATCCATATTGAATCTTTTGAGAAAAAACTTTCAGTTCGTCTGCGGGTCGATGGACAGTTGCGAGAAATCGTTCAGCCACGGCGGGAGCTTGCACCTTTGCTGGTGTCCCGGATTAAAGTAATGGCCCGTCTGGATATTGCCGAAAAACGTATTCCACAAGATGGCCGTATTTCACTTCGTCTTGCCGGACGCGAAGTTGATGTTCGTGTTTCGACCTTACCTTCTTCGCATGGTGAGCGGGTTGTTATGCGTCTGCTCGACAAACAGGCGGGTCGTCTTAATATGACGCATCTCGGCCTGATTGCAGAAGATTATGAACGGTTAAAAACTTTGGTGCACCGACCCCATGGTATTATTCTGGTGACCGGTCCAACCGGTTCTGGTAAAACCACGACTTTATATGCGGCTTTGTCTGATCTGAATGATGGTAGCCGTAATATCCTGACAGCCGAAGATCCTATTGAATACCAACTTGAAGGAATTGGCCAGACCCAGGTTAATACCAAAGTAGATATGACTTTTGCGCGGGCTTTAAAAGCTATGCTGCGTCAGGACCCAGATGTGGTTATGGTCGGGGAAATTCGTGATCTGGAAACAGCTGAAATCGCAGTGCAGGCCTCTTTGACCGGCCACCTTGTACTTTCTACACTCCATACCAATACCGCTATTGGTGCAGTAACACGTCTAAAAGATATGGGCATTGAACCTTTTTTACTTTCAAGTTCTTTAATTGGTGTGGTGGCTCAGCGTCTGGTACGTACTTTATGTGCACATTGTGTTAATTGGCGTGAGGCTGATAGTTTTGAGCAGCATATCTTTAACTCTTTTGAACAGATAGAACCAGTTCGTTTACCTGTACCTAAGGGCTGCGAACACTGTGCCCATACCGGCTTTACTGGGCGTACAGCTATTTATGAGATTGTTCCGATTGATGAGCAGATGCGCCGTCTGATTCATGGGAATGCAGCAGAGTATGAGCTGGAAAATTTTGCCCGCAGACATGCAGGTTCAATTCGCGAAGACGGCTTGCGTAAAGTATTGCAGGGTAAAACAACTTTAGAAGAAGTGCTTCGCGTTACCAATGAAGCAGCCGAATAAGTCATTTTATAAGAATATTAATCAGGGCATTATAAAATTCTGTTTTTGAATTTTATAATGCCATTTTACTTTTAAGTCGTAATTTTTAAATCAACATTAATATTATTGCGAGTCGCGTTTGAATATGGACAGACAATATGAGCAGCTTCAACCAGTTTTTCCGCTTCAGTCTGGTCCATTCCTTCTAAATGAATATTGAGTGTGACTTCAATACCAAAACCGGTCGGTATCGGCCCAATTCCTACTTCGCCGTCAATATAAGCATCTTTAGGCATGCTATATTTATCACGGCCCGCAACAAATTTCATTGCACCCAAGAAGCAGGCAGAATAGCCAGCCGCAAATAATTGTTCAGGGTTAGTGCCACCACCAGGACCGCCCATTTCCTTTGGTACAGCCAGTTTTACATCTAAAATCTCGTCAGATGAGGTTGCGCGACCATCACGGCCACCTGTTGCTTTTGCATGTGCACGATAAACTACTTTTTCTAAAGCCATTTTATTACCTATAAGCGAATAGTTGTAGTGTTATCGTGGCGTATTAAAGACCAGAATAAATTGGTTTTTTTGTAAAAAAATCTAAAACTAAATTAAATCAGAACGTGACCAGTTTTCGATGTTGCATGAGAGGCATAGAGCTACGTACAGACTGCTGTTCTTGCAGGTCAAAAGGAACGGTAATCAGGCCCGGACCTTCATTGTTAACCATAGCCAGCAGCTGGCCGCGTGAGTCTGCTGCGGCTGTATGTCCCCAAGTCTGGCGCTTTTCACCATGCCAACCCTGCTGCGCTGCACCTAAAACCTGACATTGGCTATCCATTGCGCGAGCTTGTAAAAGTAACTGCCAGTGTAATTGGCCTGTAGTGTAAGTAAAAGCAGCTGGCGCAGTTAAAATATTAGCACCACGCTGACGTAGGGTTAGAGCCAGCTCTGGAAAGCGAAGGTCATAACACACCATAAGCCCGATTTGGCCAAATGGTGTATGAATAACTACAGGCTCGTCACCAGGTTCAAATACTTTAGATTCCTGGTAACCACCTACAGCATCCCCAACCTGAACATCAAACAGATGAATTTTGTCATAACGTCCTTCGGTTTTTTCCGGACTGATACATAAACTGGTCGTACGTACCCGACCATCTTTTATGGTAGAGCCATCAGGACGAAACGGGCAGGGCAATGTACCTGCAATGATCCAAAGATTATAATGATGTGCCAGCTGCTCTAACCGGCGCTGAATATGTTCAAACTGTTCAGCCGTTTCACGCTGTTTACCTGCTGTAAAACAGACGAAATTTTCCGGAAATACAATAAGCTCGGCACCTTCAGCCTTACTCTGCTGCATCAAACGTTCAATCTCGATGAAGTTATCTTCAATCAGATTTTGGGAATTCATTTGAACAACAGAAAGTAATGGCATCAGCTACTCCGTTTGTTTAGGCTTCAGGTCGAAGGCGCATTTTTACGTTCAGATACCTGATCCAGTGTATCCTGTTCTTTTTGCAACTGTTTCACCAGAGGTTCAAACATGTTCTGGTTATTCTGGTTGAGTTTCATTAGGGTTCGGTGAGCATCGAGTACAGTAGTCAACATAGCACCATGAGTTACATGCTCTTCAACAAGTGTACGTGTGCAAACGTTTGGATCACCGCAGTAATTTAAAATTACAAAAACCTGCCCCAGCCCCATACTATTGGCCAGAGTCGTAATATCGGAATTGGTAGAGAGCATGACAGCCTGAATATTATGGGTCTGCTTAAGTTTTAAGCCCAGCTTCGCCAAAATACCTAATACAGTACTGTCAATAAAAGTGGTCTGGGTCAAATCGACGATTGCACCCACGACACCTGCTTGTTGCTCAATTTTACCAAGTAGTTTGTCTAGACTTATACAAGATTGGGCTCGCACTTCACCAATAAGTTTGAAAATATGCGTTCCATTCAAGCTTGCATATTCAACATGACCTGTTGACATATAAATGCCATTTGCAGAGAAGGATATGAAAATTATCACATAGGGGGGCTACAGACTCAAGTGGCCGATAGTCATCATAGCTATAGCTAAAGAGTATTATATTGATAAATCAGTTAATTCTTTCGACATAGACTTAAGATAGCAATGTCATCTGCAACATGACTCGGAGGCTCAAATGACTGTTTTTCCAGATGTTGGACCAGTTGTTCAAACTGTTCATTCAAACGCCCATCAAAGGGTTCAAGGGCGCCATCTGAACAGATAATGAACCGTGCATGCTGGTTCAGATAACATTCAAACTCTTCAACTTCTAGATCATCTGTCAAGCCTAATGGAAAGCTGCTCGTACTTAAAATTTTCGGTGGTTTATGTGGTTCAAACAAAATAGCGGGCGGATAATGTCCCGCGCTGGACCAGCGGAGTTGATGGGTTTCGAGGTTTAAAATTCCGGCAATCATGGTGATATGCTTTTCAATATTTTCTTGCATCAGCATACCGTTTAGTTTCTTGATCAGTTCACAGGGTGTTTTAGAGCGTCCATGAAAGGCAGCCATCCATGAGGTTAACAAGCTGCTGGTTACCCCATGGCCTGAAACATCTGCTAAATAGAAAATAATTTCTTTATCATTCAGCTTCCAGTAGTCATACCAGTCACCGGACAGATAGGCTGAAGGTTGAAAAAAAGTTTCTATTTCATAATCTTTTAAGGCTAAAGGATTAGGTAAAAGACGTTTTTGCAGTTCTGCGGCTGAGGGCAGATCACGACTATCCTGATTACGTTTATACTGTGCATCTATTTTTAACAACGCCTGATCAGGCTGATCCGGTAGATCATTCCAAATCCAGCCAGCTAACGCTCCCTGTTCCCAGGCTTTGGCAAGTGCAGCCCCCTCATGCTGAAAAGCAATAACTACAGTAGGTAAATTCCACTGATAAACCAGGAAATCTTCTACATCTGCAATTGCAATAATTGTCGGGTCGTATAAATCGATATCCTCAATATGAATCATTTGCAGATTCGGAAGCGCATGTAAAGCCCGATCCAAATAAGGAATAGGGCGAGTGGGCTGAATAAAATACATAAGAGGCGTTGATTTACCTGTTTTAAACAAATTTTAAGTTCATCATAATAGATATACTAATTATATAAATCAAAGTGTTGCTAGAGTAACTGAAAAGGATCTAGCAAAACTATTTATCAATTAGTTAATCCGAGATAATTTCAGGATCCGCATTTTCATCATCTGCCTCATCATCAATAAAAGTGATTTCAGCATCAGTGCCCTTTTTCTGGGCAATCTC
Source organism: Acinetobacter radioresistens DSM 6976 = NBRC 102413 = CIP 103788 (assembly GCF_006757745.1). Lineage (NCBI taxonomy): Bacteria > Pseudomonadati > Pseudomonadota > Gammaproteobacteria > Moraxellales > Moraxellaceae > Acinetobacter > Acinetobacter radioresistens. Next base: position 615,185 of record NZ_AP019740.1, read on the forward strand.
ATAGTTTTTACGCTGTAAATAAATATCACGGATGGCAGCATAACGGTCGCCCTGTAAGACATCTTCAACATCAAGTAGCTGGGAACGAATATCGATACCACGTAGCATCTGGTCCCCCCAGTAAAGGCCCTCGTGATCTTCAAAAATATATTTTTGTGGTCGTGCCTGACTGTCTACTACGCGACCTACAGTATCACGAAAAGTACTCGGACCTAAAACAGGTAATACCAGATAAGGCCCGGACGGCACTCCCCAATAGCCCAAAGTTGTACCAAAGTTCTCGTCTTCACTCTCTAAACCTACACGTCTCGCTGGATCAGCAAAACCTAAACTGGATAGGGTATTTACTGTAAAACGACCAAGAGTTTTTGCTGCGCGGGCCGGACGTCCTTGCATAAGCTGGTTTACTGCGTTCCAGGGTTCACCTAAATTCTTGCGGAAATTGCGGTAGGTTCCCCGCACATCAGTAGGTATCTTTTCTACATATTGCACAGCAACCGGTCGAATAATAGTGCGATCAAGCGCATCGTTTAATTCATAGATCTGACGATTCAGAGGTTGTAAAGGATCTTTGACCTCCTCAGGCTGTGCTGCATTAGCATTTACCTTTAAGTCTTGACGGGTAACATTCTTGAGCTGCCTTAAAGCTTCTAAACGAGAAGGATGAGACGGATGATCCGGATCAATCACCTCAGCATCAGGAACCTGTTCTGCTGAAGCCGAAACAGGCTGGGCAATCTCCTGAGCGAAACTAGAAGAAGCAAAACCGGCAGCCAGTAAGCTTGCCCATAAAAAATGAAAGTGAGGCATAAAAATTCCTAAAACTTCTACAAGCAGTATTAAAGCAAATTTGTTTGAAATATGGTGAAAAAAAGATGTTTTGTTTAAGAATTATCCAGATGAACGATATTTTGTAAAATACCGCTTGCGTTAGGGAATAAATGGCCTATAATGCACATCCATCGGCGGTGATGAAGATTAAAACTTCTGATAAAACAGCAACTTAGTTAAATATAGTTAAGTCGGGTTTTGTTAGATAAGTTTAAAATAATCTGAATTACCAGTTGACTTTCTGAAAAGAAAGCGTAATATAGCCGACCTAGCTTGCTGCTGACGAAGCAGTAAGAAGATCATTAAGAGAATATGAAGAACAACTTGTGTGGATTTTTACTGGTTGATCGATCGAAATAATTTTCATTGATTGAATGGTAGAAATTTCTCGAAGTTTATTTGAGTAAATTTTTAGTCAGAAGATTAATGAGCCAGAATTGGTACCTTGTCTATAAATAAGGTACAAATGATTTTAACTGAAGAGTTTGATCATGGCTCAGATTGAACGCTGGCGGCAGGCTTAACACATGCAAGTCGAGCGGATGAAGGTAGCTTGCTACTGGATTCAGCGGCGGACGGGTGAGTAATGCTTAGGAATCTGCCTATTAGTGGGGGACAACGTTCCGAAAGGAGCGCTAATACCGCATACGTCCTACGGGAGAAAGCAGGGGACCTTTGGGCCTTGCGCTAATAGATGAGCCTAAGTCGGATTAGCTAGTTGGTAGGGTAAAGGCCTACCAAGGCGACGATCTGTAGCGGGTCTGAGAGGATGATCCGCCACACTGGGACTGAGACACGGCCCAGACTCCTACGGGAGGCAGCAGTGGGGAATATTGGACAATGGGGGGAACCCTGATCCAGCCATGCCGCGTGTGTGAAGAAGGCCTTTTGGTTGTAAAGCACTTTAAGCGAGGAGGAGGCTACCTAGATTAATACTTTAGGATAGTGGACGTTACTCGCAGAATAAGCACCGGCTAACTCTGTGCCAGCAGCCGCGGTAATACAGAGGGTGCGAGCGTTAATCGGATTTACTGGGCGTAAAGCGTGCGTAGGCGGCCAATTAAGTCAAATGTGAAATCCCCGAGCTTAACTTGGGAATTGCATTCGATACTGGTTGGCTAGAGTATGGGAGAGGATGGTAGAATTCCAGGTGTAGCGGTGAAATGCGTAGAGATCTGGAGGAATACCGATGGCGAAGGCAGCCATCTGGCCTAATACTGACGCTGAGGTACGAAAGCATGGGGAGCAAACAGGATTAGATACCCTGGTAGTCCATGCCGTAAACGATGTCTACTAGCCGTTGGGGCCCTTGAGGCTTTAGTGGCGCAGCTAACGCGATAAGTAGACCGCCTGGGGAGTACGGTCGCAAGACTAAAACTCAAATGAATTGACGGGGGCCCGCACAAGCGGTGGAGCATGTGGTTTAATTCGATGCAACGCGAAGAACCTTACCTGGCCTTGACATACAGAGAACTTTCCAGAGATGGATTGGTGCCTTCGGGAACTCTGATACAGGTGCTGCATGGCTGTCGTCAGCTCGTGTCGTGAGATGTTGGGTTAAGTCCCGCAACGAGCGCAACCCTTTTCCTTATTTGCCAGCACTTCGGGTGGGAACTTTAAGGATACTGCCAGTGACAAACTGGAGGAAGGCGGGGACGACGTCAAGTCATCATGGCCCTTACGGCCAGGGCTACACACGTGCTACAATGGTCGGTACAAAGGGTTGCTACACAGCGATGTGATGCTAATCTCAAAAAGCCGATCGTAGTCCGGATTGGAGTCTGCAACTCGACTCCATGAAGTCGGAATCGCTAGTAATCGCGGATCAGAATGCCGCGGTGAATACGTTCCCGGGCCTTGTACACACCGCCCGTCACACCATGGGAGTTTGTTGCACCAGAAGTAGGTAGTCTAACCGCAAGGAGGACGCTTACCACGGTGTGGCCGATGACTGGGGTGAAGTCGTAACAAGGTAGCCGTAGGGGAACCTGCGGCTGGATCACCTCCTTAACGAAAGATTGACGATTGGTAAGAATCCACAACAAGTTGTTCTTCATGACGATGTATCTGAGGGTCTGTAGCTCAGTTGGTTAGAGCACACGCTTGATAAGCGTGGGGTCACAAGTTCAAGTCTTGTCAGACCCACCACTACTGACGAAAGCAGTAATGCAGAAAAACAGATATGTTGACTTATTGATAAGCTGGGGACTTAGCTTAGTTGGTAGAGCGCCTGCTTTGCACGCAGGAGGTCAGGAGTTCGACTCTCCTAGTCTCCACCACGAATCAAACATGATTTGATTCGAAGCTAGAGATTACAGAATTTAGTAAATGGAAGGTTCAAGAATCCTGGTTTATTAACTTCTGTGATTTATCACAGTTGACTGCAATCCGACGAGGATGCAGTGAATCATTAACAGATTGGCAAATTTGAGTCTGAAATAAATTGTTCAACTCATTCAATAGACGTTACAGGGCAACCTGTTGACTAACGTAGATTGAACTGAGAACTAGCAAATTAACTGAATCAAGCGTTTTGGTATATGAATTTAGATTGAAGCTGTACAGTGCTTAAATGCACAGTGCTCTAAACTGTAATGTTGAAGTTGCTCCTTGTAGGTAACGTCGACTGTTTGGGGTTGTATAGTCAAGTAATTAAGTGCATGTGGTGGATGCCTTGGCAGTCAGAGGCGATGAAAGACGTGATAGCCTGCGAAAAGCTTCGGGGAGGCGGCAAATATCCTGTGATCCGGAGATGTCTGAATGGGGAAACCCACTTACCATAAGGTAGGTATTGCATGATGAATACATAGTCATGCAAGGCGAACGAGGGGAAGTGAAACATCTCAGTACCCTCAGGAAAAGAAATCAATTGAGATTCCCTCAGTAGCGGCGAGCGAACGGGGATCAGCCCATTAAGTTATGTGTGTTTTAGCGGAATGCTCTGGGAAGTGCAACCGTAGAGGGTGATAGTCCCGTACACGAAAGGGCACACATAATGATGACGAGTAGGGCGAGGCACGTGAAACCTTGTCTGAATATGGGGGGACCATCCTCCAAGGCTAAATACTCCTGACTGACCGATAGTGAACCAGTACCGTGAGGGAAAGGCGAAAAGAACCCCTGTGAGGGGAGTGAAATAGATCCTGAAACCGCATGCATACAAGCAGTGGGAGCACCTTCGTGGTGTGACTGCGTACCTTTTGTATAATGGGTCAGCGACTTATATTCAGTGGCGAGGTTAACCGAATAGGGGAGCCGTAGAGAAATCGAGTCTTAATAGGGCGTCTAGTCGCTGGGTATAGACCCGAAACCGGGTGATCTATCCATGAGCAGGTTGAAGGTTGGGTAACACTAACTGGAGGACCGAACCCACCGTCGTTGAAAAGCCGGGGGATGACTTGTGGATAGGGGTGAAAGGCTAATCAAACTCGGTGATAGCTGGTTCTCCCCGAAAGCTATTTAGGTAGCGCCTCGGACGAATACCATTGGGGGTAGAGCACTGTTTCGGCTAGGGGGTCATCCCGACTTACCAAACCGATGCAAACTCCGAATACCAATGAGTACTATCCGGGAGACAGACTGCGGGTGCTAACGTCCGTAGTCAAGAGGAAAACAATCCAGACCGCCAGCTAAGGCCCCAAAATCATAGTTAAGTGGGAAACGATGTGGGAAGGCATAGACAGCTAGGAGGTTGGCTTAGAAGCAGCCACCCTTTAAAGAAAGCGTAATAGCTCACTAGTCGAGTCGGCCTGCGCGGAAGATGTAACGGGGCTAAAACTATGTGCCGAAGCTGCGGATGCACATTTATGTGCGTGGTAGGGGAGCGTTCTGTAAGCCGATGAAGGTGGATTGAGAAGTCTGCTGGAGGTATCAGAAGTGCGAATGCTGACGTGAGTAACGACAAAACGGGTGAAAAACCCGTTCGCCGAAAGACCAAGGGTTCCAGTCCAACGTTAATCGGGGCTGGGTGAGTCGACCCCTAAGGCGAGGCCGAAAGGCGTAGTCGATGGGAAATTGGTTAATATTCCAATACTTCTGTGTAATGCGATGAGAGGACGGAGAAGGTTAGGTCAGCCTGGCGTTGGTTGTCCAGGTGGAAGACAGTAGGCATGCATCTTAGGCAAATCCGGGGTGCTCTATGCTGAGAGTCGATAGCAAGCCAGTTTACTGGCGAAGTGGCCGATACCATACTTCCAAGAAAAGTCTCTAAGCTTCAGTTACACAGGAATCGTACCCGAAACCGACACAGGTGGTCAGGTCGAGTAGACCAAGGCGCTTGAGAGAACTCTGCTGAAGGAACTAGGCAAAATGGTACCGTAACTTCGGGAGAAGGTACGCTGCTGATGGTGATAGGACTTGCTCCTTGAGCTGTCGGCAGCCGCAGAAACCAGGCCGCTGCAACTGTTTATTAAAAACATAGCACTCTGCAAACACGAAAGTGGACGTATAGGGTGTGATGCCTGCCCGGTGCTGGAAGGTTAATTGATGGGGTTAGCGTAAGCGAAGCTCTTGATCGAAGCCCCAGTAAACGGCGGCCGTAACTATAACGGTCCTAAGGTAGCGAAATTCCTTGTCGGGTAAGTTCCGACCTGCACGAATGGCATAATGATGGCGGCGCTGTCTCCAGCAGAGGCTCAGTGAAATCGAAATCGCTGTGAAGATGCAGTGTACCCGCGGCTAGACGGAAAGACCCCGTGAACCTTTACTGCAGCTTGACACTGAACTTTGACCTTACTTGTGTAGGATAGGTGGGAGGCTTTGAAGTAGGGACGCCAGTTCCTATGGAGCCATCCTTGAAATACCACCCTGGTAATGTTGAGGTTCTAACTCTGACCCATAATCTGGGTCGAGGACCGTGTCTGGTGGGTAGTTTGACTGGGGCGGTCTCCTCCTAAAGAGTAACGGAGGAGTACGAAGGTGCGCTCAGCGTGGTCGGAAATCACGCGTAGAGTATAAAGGCAAAAGCGCGCTTAACTGCGAGACCCACAAGTCGAGCAGGTACGAAAGTAGGTCTTAGTGATCCGGTGGTTCTGTATGGAAGGGCCATCGCTCAACGGATAAAAGGTACTCTGGGGATAACAGGCTGATACCGCCCAAGAGTTCATATCGACGGCGGTGTTTGGCACCTCGATGTCGGCTCATCTCATCCTGGGGCTGAAGCAGGTCCCAAGGGTATGGCTGTTCGCCATTTAAAGAGGTACGCGAGCTGGGTTTAGAACGTCGTGAGACAGTTCGGTCCCTATCTACCGTGGGCGCTGGAAATTTGAGAGGATCTGCTCCTAGTACGAGAGGACCAGAGTGGACGAACCTCTGGTGTACCGGTTGTGACGCCAGTCGCATCGCCGGGTAGCTATGTTCGGAAGGGATAACCGCTGAAAGCATCTAAGCGGGAAGCCTACCTCAAGATAAGATTTCCCCGTGACTTTATGTCACCTAAAGAGCCGTTCAAGACCAGGACGTTGATAGGTTGGATGTGGAAGCATAGTGATATGTGAAGCTGACCAATACTAATTGCTCGTGAGGCTTGACTATACAACACCCAAACAGTTGTATACAAAGCATCAATCGATTCATAAATATGCAATATCCCTTGATTCAGCCTAATGCTGGAACATACAATTCAGACCCGGGTCTGCCCTCTGTTAATAACTCATTTGGACCAAAGTACGGCACATACTGCACCGCAGTTAAATCAGACCCGAACAAGTCCATCAACAGTTGTGCTGGCGACCATAGCAAGAGTGAACCACCTGATCCCTTCCCGAACTCAGAAGTGAAACCTCTTAGCGCTGATGGTAGTGTGGGGTTACCCATGTGAGAGTAAGTCATCGCCAGCTCATTATTCTAAAAAAGCCCCCTCATCGAGGGGGCTTTTTTTTATGCGGGGGTTAAATAATATTAGAATGATATTTTTTGAACTCTTTTAAATAATAGTCAATAATTCATCTAATGTTAAGTAGCCCTATATAAGGGTTAAACAATATAAAATTTAATGAATATTCAAGAAGCTTGCTCTAGCGTATAAACATTTTAATATTTAAATTTCTTTTAAGGGGCTGAGTATTAAAAAAATTATTTAACCTTATAAAAAAATAGAACTTTTTTATTCTTATATATTCAATTTATTCATAAATTAATCGAATAAAAAATTGTGAGGATAAAGAAAAAGGGCAGTTCAGCCCTAGTTCTTATAATTTTTATATTAGTTAACCCATCAGATTATGATAAACACTAAACAGAATCCAAAGAATCACAAGTGCTACAATTGGCTCAAGGACCCGCGCCCATCCAGGCACAAGTGGAGTAGACTCTGCAGTCGATTGTAGTGCCTGTACAGGCTGCTGATGAGGGCTCTCTTGAATATTTTGCTGATTTACCATTTGATTAAACTCCTTCATGGTTTCTTCTAATGATAACTCTTCTTGCTCAATTGGTTTAGAACCTATCAACTCAGTTAACTCACTTGTTGCCCAAATCCAGTCATCTGCCTGTCCGGATAAGTGTTCAATTTGTCCTAGTAAGAGTTCTTTTAGTCCTGAAGGTCCGAAATTCCCTGTATCATCTAACTGTTTAATTTCAGAGAACTGTACTGATAATACCTGTGTAATCGCATCTTCCAGCTCAGATTTACTTAAATTGGACTGATTCTTAGGGCAGGTGGTTAAATGCCGGGCGATTTCCTGTATATACAGCTGATCTTGAGTACGAATTTCTTGATAAACCTTATTAGCATCATAACGCCATAAAGTAATCAGCTTTGCTAAAGCAAGCGTATTAATTTCACAAATATACTTTTTTCTTTGGTCAGCTGGGTATTGTTTAAGCAGCTGAGGCTTTTGAATTTGTATTTGCTCAGCGAAATATTGGACTAAATCAAAAGCCATGGTGAACTCCCTAATTTTTTTAATCTAAAAGTCTCAAACTCGGTTTTTTCTTAGGTGAATCAGTTGTTTCTTGTTCAGCAGATTTTAAAGTATCTTTTTCTGTTTGGGTATCTGGATATTCTGCTGGATCGAAAAATAAGCCCTGACCATTTTCTCGTGCATATAAGCCTAGTACTGCCTCAATAGGAACATAAAGTTCGCGAGATGCGCCGGAAAAACGTGCAGAGAAAGTAATAGCCTCATTACTCATATGAAATTGATGTACTGCATGAGGTGCAATATTAAGCACAATCTGTCCGTCTTGAACAAACTGTTCTGGAACCATCGTTTGAGGATGGGTTGCATTGACCAGCAAGTGTGGTGTTAACTGGTTATCACAAATCCATTCATATATTGCCCGGGCCAGATAAGGACGGGTAGGGGACAAGTTAAGTTCTTGTTCAGTCATAATCGAGCTCTATTGATTAACTAGAATTTCATTGAAACGGTTTTTTTCTTGCTGGGTCATCGATTTGACAAAAGCAGGACGGCTAAAAATACGCTGACAATAAAGCAGGATTGGCCGGCAATGCTGTCTTGGCAGTTCAATTCCCATAGATTTTAACCGTATAAAAATAGGTGCCAGCATACAATCTAATATTGTAAAGTTTTCAGACATAAAATAGGGAAAATGTTGAAAAAGCGGAGTTAAAGAAACCAAGGTATCTTTAAGCTCCTGCCGTGTCTGTTTTTGTTCTGGCTGGCTCAATGTGTCGGTATGGCATAGCAGGATGTCTGCAAGTCTGAGCCAGTCCTGTTCAAGACGCCAGATATATTGACGCTGCTCTGCACGCTGCATAGGTGCATCCGCATAAAGCTTATTTTGTCTATAGCGATCATCAATATATTCAGAAATAATGACTGTATTGAAGAGCTTAAGATCTTGTTCAACCAGCATTGGTAAGCGGTTATAAGGGTTCAGGCTGGCTAGGTCTTCATCTTCATGATCAACCAATACCAGATGGTATTTAATCTGTTTTTCAGCCAGTACCAAGCGAATCCAGTGTGAGCGGAAGTCATCTGCATGACTATATAACGTAATACCCTGTAGTGGTGTATTTTCCAAAGACATAAACCAGCAAGAAGCAAAGTGGATAAATTAGGATACTAAAATTCAACCTAAAAAGCACGAACCATAAAGGACTAATCCTATTAAGACGGGATAGATTATAAGAAAAATGACAGGAGTGGGATAAAATGATGATTAAATTAATGCTATTAATATTTTTTGTTATGATCGGAGTAATTAATTACTATCTAAACAAGTCATTCTGGTGTCATGAAGGAATCTGGGGTAAGGATGTTCATGAACAATAAAAATTTAATCGTCTACTTTAGAATAGAGGGATGAATCAATAAAAAAGCCCTGATAAAAACCAGAGCTTCTTTGACCGATTCGGTAAACGAATTAACGTTTAGAGAACTGAGGACGTTTACGTGCTTTACGTAGACCAAGTTTCTTACGTTCAACTTCACGAGCATCACGAGTTACGAAACCAGCCTGACGAAGAGACGGTTTTAGTGTTTCGTCAGCAGCGATCAGAGCACGGGTAATACCGTGACGGATTGCACCAGCTTGACCACCGATACCACCACCTTTAACAGTGATGTAAAGGTCATATTTTTCAGTAGCTTCAAGAAGCTCTAAAGGCTGACGTACAACCATACGAGCAGTTTCACGACCGAAATATTGCTCTAAAGAACGGTTGTTGATCACGAGTTTACCAGTACCAGCTGATAGGAAAACACGTGCAGTTGCGGTCTTACGGCGACCTGTGCCATAGTTAGTAGCCATGTGCTGTATCCCTTAGATATCCAAAACTTGTGGCTGTTGAGCAGCGTGTGGATGCTCGCTACCAGCGTACACTTTCATCTTCTTGATCATTGCATAACCAAGAGGACCTTTTGGCAACATACCTTTAACAGCTTTTTCTAGAACTGCTTCAGGTTTGTGAGCGATTAACTTTTCAAAGTTAGTCTCTTTTAAACCGCCTGGGAATTCAGTGTGGCGATAGTATTTCTTGTCAAGTGCCTTGTTACCAGTTACTTGAACTTGCTCAGCGTTAATCACAACGATGTAATCACCAGTGTCAACGTGAGGAGTATAAGAAGTCTTGTGTTTACCGCGTAAACGACGAGCGATTTCAGTCGCTAGACGACCAAGAGTTTTGCCAGAAGCATCAACAACGTACCAGTCGTGTTGTACTTCAGCTGGCTTCGCGCTGAGAGTTTTCATTCAACCACTACCTATTATAGTTGGTTTGGACAAAGAAGCTGTCCAAACAAAAAGGAGACCGAATTCTACCCGATAATCAGGAGAACCACAATAAAAAAATCGAGTATTAGGCTTCTAATGTTACGCTTTAAATTATAAAAAGAGAAGGTTGTTTACTGGATCCTTCTAAAGCAAATTTGTATAAAGATATCTTAGTTAAAGAAAGGTAGGCCTTTTTAAAAATACGGCACTAAATTTGTGTGAAGTGCTTGTACTTCATAAAGAATAACGGGGCTCCAAAAGGGCTAGTCAGTTTATAGTCTGTATTAGCACTATATGACGAGCCCTAATATTTTAAATATTAATTTTACTGCTAGTATTCTCTATATCTATAGAGTTTTAAATAAAATTGATGAAGCTATAGAATCTTTTATCTGGAAGCTTGTTTATTTTAATCAGCATAACGCTGCTACATACAATTTAAGACCCTATACAATGCTCTCAGCTGTACAATATAAATTAAAGATGATTAGGTCTGAAGTTAATCATCCTTAAAACTCAGGAGTCGTTAAGTATGCTGCCTTTATATGTGACCAGTGGTGAGCCAGCAGGAATTGGTCCAGATATTTGCCTTGGTTTGGCAGAACGTATGGATCGACGGCCGATTGTTATTCTGGCTGACCGCACATTATTACTCGACCGTGCGGAACAGCTGGGCTATAGCCTTAAACTGATAGACTATACAGGACAGCAGCAAGGTTGTGTTCCGGGTGAATTATATATCGAACATGTTCCTCTAAAAGTACCTTGTAAAAATGGTAAGTTAAACCCCCAAAATTCAGCATATGTACTTGAGCAGTTACAGCGCTCGGCAGCTTATGCCATGACAGGAAAAAGCGCGGGGGTAGCGACTGCACCTGTACAAAAATCTGTAATCAATGAAGCTGGAATAAACTTTAGTGGTCACACTGAGTACTATCAGGAGTTTGCCGGGGTAGAGCGTGTAGTGATGATGCTGGCAACCAAAACCTTAAGAGTGGCACTGGTCACTACTCATTTGCCCTTGCGTGCTGTTCCCGATGCCATTACAGAAGAACGCCTGCATCAGGTGATCAATATTTTGCTTCATGATTTAAAAACTAAATTTAAGATTGAGCAACCGAAGATTCTGGTTTGTGGTCTAAATCCGCATGCAGGTGAAAATGGTTATCTGGGCCGTGAAGAAATTGAAGTAATTAACCCGGTATTAGAACATTACCGTGCACAAGATATTAATATGAGTCTGAGCCTGCCCGCTGATACATTATTTACGCCAGAAAACCTAAAAGATGCTGATGCTGTTTTGGCCATGTATCACGACCAAGGACTACCTGTGCTAAAATCTCAAGGTTTTGGTGAAGCCATTAATATTACATTGGGTTTACCGTTTATTCGTACTTCAGTTGATCACGGCACTGCATTATCGCTTGCCGGAACTGGTCGGGCAAAAAGTTCAAGTCTGCAGGTTGCTGTTGACCTGGCGCTTGAGTTAGCTCACTAATTTTTGTTGGAAATCGTTCTATGTATCATATTAATGCCCTAAACCCTAAAGATGAAGGGCATAAGGCGCGAAAACGCTTTGGCCAAAACTTCCTGCATGATCAACGGGTAATTGAAAAGATTGTACGTTCAGTCAATCCTCAGCCGGGTGATAATATTGTAGAAATTGGTCCTGGACTGGCTGCGTTAACTGCACCTCTTATTGCCGAGTGTGAAGCACTGACCGTGGTGGAACTGGACCGTGATCTTGCAGCAGGTTTGCCTGGACGGGTACCTTATCCTGAGCGTTTGACCATTATAGAATCCGATGCATTAAAATATGATTTCAGTCAGCTTTTTAAAGAAGGTCAGCCATTACGTGCAGTAGGCAATCTGCCTTACAATATTTCTACGCCATTATTGTTCCATCTCCTGGAGTTTGGCGATAAAGTCAAAGATATGCATTTTATGCTGCAAAAAGAAGTTGTGGATAGAATTACCGCTGAGCCAAATACTAAAGAATATGGGCGTCTGTCAGTGATGATTCAGTATTATTGCAAGCCGACCTATTTGTTTGAAGTGCCACCCGGTTCATTTAATCCACCACCCAAAGTGACATCTGCAGTATTTCGACTGGAACCCTACAAAGACAAACCGATCGTAGCCCAGAATGAAAAGGCTTTGGCACGTTTAGTTTCGCATGTTTTTACCCAGCGTCGTAAAACTCTGCGTAACAGCTTAAAAGGAATGCTGGCAGAAAATGGTTTTGAAAAAGCCGGGGTTAATCCGATGGCACGTCCGGAAACATTAACACTTGCCGAATTTGTTGCTCTTTCTGACAATATGGTGAACTAAGATATGGCAAAACGCTATAACTATATTATCGGAGACATACAGGGCTGTTTTAAGGCTTTAAAAGCATTACTCAAGCATATTCAGTTTGACGCTAGCCAAGATTTTATCTGGTTTGCTGGAGACATTGTCGCACGTGGTGAAAACTCACTGGGTGCATTGCGCTTTGTCAAAAAACTGGTTGAGAATGGGGCAGCAGCTACAGTTCTGGGAAATCATGATCTGAATCTTTTGGCCTGTGCCCGTGGTTTGAAAGAAACCAAACCCAAAGATAAAACTCAGGAAGTGATTGATGCTATAGATAGTGACGAGCTGATTGACTGGTTACGAAAACAACCCCTGTGTCTATTTCCTGACGAGAAAACAATACTAACCCATGCCGGCGTGCCTTGTATCTGGACCGCAGAACAGACTGCCTGCTTGGCCCATGAGGTGGAGGCTATACTGGCTCATGAAGATTTTACAGTATTGGATGACTTTTTAAGCGCGATGTACGGCACAGAACCAGACACATGGTCAGATAAATTGCAGGGTAATGCGCGTTTACGCTGTATTACCAATTATTTGACCCGGATGCGCCTTAGCAATGCGGAAGGCCGTCTTGAGTTCAGCTTTAAGGATTCTTTAGATGACCCAATGCCGGTAGGCTTTCAGCCCTGGTTTGAATTTGATTCTAAAGCCGCAGAAACACATCAGGTTGTATTTGGTCACTGGGCAGCCTTACAGGCTAAGACTGTCAGTACGAATATTCAGAATGTTGACGGAGGCTGTGTCTGGGGAAATCAGCTGGTTGCATTTCGTCTGGAAGATCAGCAATTATTTAAAGTCGATAATCCTTGCGTTGACTAAGAGGCTTATTCTGGTTTTTTGATGAGCCATATGCTAGAAAAAATTGTTAGAAATAACCTATAAAAAACCACTCGGTATGAGTGGTTTTTTAATGAAAAAATTTTATAGATTAAATTAGTCCTGACGAATCCAGGTCTGATTACGCCCCAAAGCAGAAACGCCAACATAACCACGTAACTGAAGACGTTTACCATTCGAACTCAGTTTGGCTTTCATGCTGTAAATTTTTCCACTTAAAGGATCAATAATACGGCCGCCCGTATAGTTTTCACCTTCAGTATGTTTTAGACCAGTTAATACATCCATACCAAGAATTGGTTTATTGGTATAAGGCGCTGGACAATTTACACATGTTTCTTTAGGTGTATAACCTGGACGTGGTGTAACTTTGATAATACGCCCAGTAAATGAACCATTGGCTTCCTGCCTGATCTCAATCAATGCTTTAGATGAGCCAGTTTTATCGTCAATATTTTTCCAGGTCCCCGAAATATCCTGTGCAAAGGCTGCACTCGACAATGCGGAAAAAATGATGGCGCTGGCAAACTTAATTTTCTGCATCATTCAAATCCTTTTTGTATGAAAATGATCACAAATGTTATAGTAAGGTTAAACTTTAAACTCTTCAATCTTTATTTATGATTACCAGGTCACATTTATTGTAAATAAAGCAAGAATGTTGGAAGCCAGATTGCGGTAAACACACCATTGACAGCCATACCAAATGCTGCATAACGACCGGCCACCTGTCCACGTTGCCAAGCTTGAGCTGTACCAATTGCATGTGCTGCTAACCCCAGTGCAAGGCCAGATGCCCGTTCATCATTAATGTGTCTCAAGAGCAAAGGTGAAAAAGCAGCCCCAATCACACCAGATAGAATTACAATCAGGGTGACGAGAGTTAAAGGTGCATGTAACAAGGTAGCAATGTTCAGTGCAATTGGTGTTGTGACTGCCCGGGTTGCAAAAGCTAAAACAGTGGATTCAGACATGTGCAATAAATAAGCAAGAGTCATGGGTAATGCAACCGCACTAACACTGGCAAAGACCAGAATGCCGACCATTGATTTTAAGGGAAGATCGTCATAACGCATGGCCGCCAGCGGGACAGCTAAAGCAACAGTTACATAACCCAGCAGTCGATTAAAAATTGGATTGACATTCTGCATGTAATCTTCATAAGGCTGCTGAAGCAAGGCTAGCAGTCCGACCACAATAAACATACCAAAAACCAGTAGGGGAACCTGAGGAAATCGTTGATTCAAATATTTTGCACAGAAGTAGCTGACTGTAGTCAGCAAAAAGCCAAAAATAATCATGAGCATCGTTTTTATTCCTTATAACCAGCGTTTTGCCATTTTTGCATAAACCCATAACGGGAACAGGGTACTGATCACCAGCACTACCAGAAATAACGGAATATCTTTACCCATATGTATCAGCATCATAAGTGAGCCGGCACAGATGGGTAAAAAGGCAAAAGCGCTTTCTTTCATGATCTTATTATTGGTATCCACCAGACGGTGTGGCAATTTTTTAAATCTACGCCAGATCAACAGGATAATCAGCAGGCTGATCAGTCCAGTCAGATTACCCAGTTCAGGATGATTCCAGATTGACATGACCCAAACAGCAGCTTCACGGAAGATAACAATCAGGGCAAGCGTACCTGCCCAAGCGGCCCAGTCTATATTTTCAATTCGGTCCATGTCTTATTCAGCTTTTTTAAAACGTTATTTATCACGTTTTAACCTATCTGGTCCCTGATTTCAAACTCTTCCAGTGGTCGTTTGAACTGTTGAGAGTTCTGACCAAGTATTTCATCAATGGGTAAATGAGCTTGCTTGATCAGTTGCTCGAGTTTGTGGGGGGCCATATTCACAGTCAGATGAAGTTGACCTTCATCATCATAGGCTTCTGATTGGATCACATTCAGAGCATAAAGCTGTGTACGTAGCTTGCCATAAGCAGGCTTGAGGACCAGTTCAAATTGCTGGAGTTGGCCCATGAGACATTCCTGAACAGCCTGACGTAGCAGTTCAAGTCCCTGGCCTGAATGTGCCGATACATACACCCGTTCCGGCATGTGCGGTTTGGCATAGATAATTTTGGCTGCTTCACCACTTACATCGATCTTATTGTATACGCGCAGTACAGGTACATCAGCTCCAATTTCTTTAAGCACTGACTCTACGGCATCAATCTGTTCCATCATATCAGGGGTGCTGCTATCAATCACATGCAGCAACAAAGTCGCTTCCAGTGTTTCTTCGAGCGTAGCCTTAAATGACTCTACCAGAGAGTGGGGCAGGTTACGTACAAACCCTACCGTATCAGCCAGTACCAGACTGCCAATACCATCCCATTCCAGTCGCCGTAAGGTTGGATCTAATGTGGCAAAGAGCTGGTTAGCCGCATAGACTTCAGTATTTGCCAATATATTAAACAGGGTAGACTTACCGGCATTGGTATAACCCACTAGTGAAACAGTTGGAATAGCAGCTTTCTGACGTGCAGCACGACCTTGCATGCGGGTCTGGCGTACTTTTTCAAGTTTGTCTTTTAGCTGGCCCATACGGATCCGCAGTAAGCGACGGTCTGTTTCTAGCTGTGATTCCCCCGGACCACGCAAGCCGATCCCGCCTTTTTGTCGTTCTAGGTGAGTCCAGCCACGCACCAGACGGGTAGACAAATGTTCAAGTTGTGCCAGCTCAACCTGCAGTTTACCTTCATGAGTCCGAGCACGCTGTGCAAAAATATCCAGGATAAGGCCAGTCCGGTCAATGACACGGCACTGCATGACTCGTTCGAGGTTACGTTCCTGTGCAGGAGACAGGGAATGGTCAAAAATAACCAGATCAATCTCTTCAGTCTTGACCAGTTCAGCAATTTCTTCTGCTTTACCTGAACCAATAAAAAGTTTTGGGTCTGGCTTAATACGTTGTGCAGTTACATGGTGTAGGATTTCAGCGCCTGCTGATTGAGCTAAAAGGCGAAACTCTTCGGTATCGATATCTTCCAATAACTGGACCGAAACACTGACCAGGATTGCTCGTTCACCACCTTGATGTCGCTCAAAATATTCCACTAATCTGTAGACTCTCTAGCATTAAAACTTCATTTTAAATAAAAGCTGTATCCTACGCGAGCTTAATTAATTAAATTCGGTAACAAGCTTTAGATCATGCTGGAAAAGGCCTGAGCTGTTAAGATCATTCCACCGGCATACAGAATTGACCAGCCTAAAATAGTTTTTAAGGTAGAAAACATTTCAATATGTTCTACAGGGGGCTGCTGCTGGTTAGATACTTTCATCACCTTACCTCTATTTATTAATCCGATGAATATATAATATTTGATTGGATAAAATAATTAAAATTGAATTTTTTTATCCTTATGTTCGGTTTTTATCATCAATGCAAGGAGTGCTTTAAAAGTATAGAATGGAGCTGCAATTGAAATTGTTAAAATATGATCAGTTTTAGTGATAACTCTATGTCTCAGCTTTCCACTCAGCCTGTGCCGGTCTCCGGGCTTTCTAAAATCTGGCTTTACAGTAAAAAAATCGTCACGGGTATAGCACTTATCATAGAGGGCTTTTATCTGGTTTATCGTCACAGGTTATATAAGCATCCTAATAAAGTAGAAAATACCCGTTATGTACAGTATTTCTGTCGTCGTCTTGGCGAGGTATTTAATGTCGAGGTCCGGATTCATGGCACTATTCCTCGCCAGCCAGCACTTTGGGTCAGTAATCATATTTCCTGGTTAGATATCGCAGTAATTGGTTCAGCAGCACGGGTATTTTTCTTGGCCAAGGCCGAAATTGAACAGTGGCCAGTGCTGGGTAAACTGGCTAAAGCAGGCGGTACGTTATTTATTAAACGGGGTTCTGGTGATTCAACCAGAATTCGTGAGCAGCTTACCGATTTTTTGAAACAGGATATTCCGGTTCTATTTTTTCCTGAGGCCACTACATCTGATGGCAGTTATATCAAGCGGGTATATGGACGTTTGCTGGGCGCCGCACTGGCTGCACACAAACCGGTACAGATTGCGCTGATCTGTTATGTTAACCAGCAGGGAAAGTTAGATACGATTGTTCCGTTTATTGATGATCTGACTTTTGCTGAACATGTGCGCCGTGTACTTGAAATGCCACCTGTTACAGCCCACCTGATGGCTTTACCCGCTATTTCAGTAGAAGGCCATACGCTTGAGAGCTTAACTGCTGAAGTCCAGCAGGCTATGGTCAACGGTCTGGCCGAACTACATCAGAATGTTTTAAAAACTACTGCTATATCTTAAATTGAATAGCTAATTTAAAAATAAAAAGCTCGGTCGTCTGAGCTTTTTATTTTCTGTTCTGAATACTTTACATAAAGCCTTCTAGAGGTAACCAAGACAGGGCCTTAATGCCGGCACGTTCCCACCATTTCATTCGTGGCTCTTTATGATAGATCTTTCCACCTGGCTCTTGTGGCTGGAATTCCCAGGTCAGTTTATTGTTGGCATCTAAAACCAGTTTATATGCATATTTTTTAAGATTTTCATCCATAGTTTTATGCACAGCGTTCGCCAGTTGAGGGCTGTTAAGAATGACTCCAATTTCAGAGTTTAAATAGGCTGAACGGGGATCAAAATTAAAAGAACCGATAAATACCTGTTTTTCATCTAGTGCCATCATTTTGGCATGCAGGCTGGAGCGGCTGAGTCCTTTCATGCTGACTTTGGCTTTTTTTGAAATCTCCTGATTCACTTCATTTAGTTCTTCATCCGTGACAGCAGGTAGAAACTCATAAAGCTGTACACCATTTTCGAGCAACTGTTGACGGTACTTGGCATAAAATGCGTGTACAACGGCGACGTCATTTGCTGCATAAGAGTTAGTAAGTACCCGAACTTTAATACCGTCTTCTGCCAGCTGGCTCAGCATTTTCGCACCTTGTTTTTCAGGAACGAAATAGGCCGAGATTAGATCAACACTCTGTTCTGGTTTATCCAGATATTTTAATAACTGAAAATTGAGTAAACCTTCCTTTTTTGCTTTTGCTTTAATTTTTTCAGGTGGATCTTTAACGACCTCCGCTTTTACCCAGTCAAAACCAATTTTATGATAAAGCCATTCATCAAATGCTTTAGAACGGTTCGTCAGATCCAGATAGTTTTGTACACTCACTTCCTGATTATGGATGTCGAGCTGACGTTTTAAACTTTCATAGCGTAAATGATGCCGCTGTGCACTGACAATTTCCTTAACCGGATAGGCATAATCATCATTCCAGTAGTCATCAAAGGAATGCACAATATCATCAACTGCTGAACCCACCAGCATGACATCAACATCTGAGAACTGATAGGTTTCACTAACGTTATAGTACTGGTTGCTCATGTTACGTCCACCGATCAGGGCAATTTGGTGGTCAGCAATAAAACTTTTATTATGCATGCGCCGGTTGATGCGTTTTAGGTCAAGAACCATGTCCATGGCACGGTATTTCCGGAAGCGATACGGATTAAATAGTTTAATTTCAATGTTTTTATGTTGTGATAACGCTAAATAAATTCCTTCCATGTTCTTGGCATTGTTATCATCTATCAGGAGCCTGACTTTAACACCGCGGTCTGCAGCACGAATCAGGGCATGCAGAGCCAGTGCACCAATCCGGTCGTTGTCCCAGATGTAGTATTGCAGATCTAAAGATTTTTCAGCTTTATCGATGAGACGTAGACGTGCTGCCAATGCTTCAAGTGGATCATATAGCACATGGTAACCGGTCAGGCCCGGATTCTGTTCACGTAGTGGTGTAACGATCTGCGAAAGGCTGGTTTGGCTTGCATCAATATCATGGGCGTACTGAGGAACCTGAGGCATTTGTCGAGGTAGCGTGGTACAAGCCGGAACAGTGAGCAGTAAACTGCAGCTCGCTAATAGCACAGCGCCAGACGAAGATTTCAAAGATCGTAAACGCATAAATAAGAGTGACCGATAGGACAGAAGAAACCGTAGCAATATGCTTACGAGTACAGAACTGAGCTAGAGTATAATTGGGTCGTAACAAAATATAAATATATAGCCCATTCGGGGCGATATGGATCAGAGATAGAGTATGCTGAAACTGACATCCCTAGTATTTTACTTTTATCTGAGCTTTGGACTCATTGCGCTTTGGGCAGTCTCTCAAGCCTGGATCAGCCAGTCGCGTACCGAAACGATTCATCCTTTTAAAGCTTTTGTGCATCTATTGGCTTTCTATCTTTCTTATCTGCTTTTTCCCTTATTCTTTTTTAGCCTGTATGCAGGCTGGAGTGGTTATTTCAGTATCCATGAAGCTGTATTTGTCTTTCTTCTCAGCAGTGTGCTGATCTATGCACGTTTTATTGAGCCTCATTTAGTGCATGTACATCGGCACCAGTTCTCTTTAAATCCTGAAAAACCTTTCCAAAAACCGGTTAAGGTTGCTCTGGTTGCTGACTTGCATATAGGTTTATTTTCCGGACATGAACGCCAGCTTAAGATTATTGTAAATAAAATTAATCAGGAAAATCCTGATATTGTTGTGGTTGCCGGAGACTGGACATATGAACCTGAAAACCAGCTGGCAAAAGAACTTGAGATGTTGCGTGAGATTAAGGCACCCGTATATTCGGTGACCGGCAATCATGATGAACAGTATCCGGGACCACCTATTCAGGAATTATTACGACACGCATTAGAGAGTAACAATGTCATCGACATTGAGGGGAAGATTGTTGAATTTGATGAATTCCGACTGATTGGAGTAGGTGACTTGTGGGCAGGTAAAACAGACATGCGCTTACTTCCAGAGTTACCTCAAGACAAGCCTTGGTTAATTTTGTCGCATAATCCGGATACAGTAGATATGGTACCTGCTTTACCGACACGTCCCCTCATGCTTTCAGGCCATACTCATGGTGGACAGGTCGAATTGCCTTGGGTAACCAACTATATTATGAAGAAAGTCTCGATACTGGGGCATAAACGCGGTTTGTACAAGCACGAACATGCAGATGTATTTGTAACGGTAGGGACTGGAATGGTTGGGGTACCTTTTCGTTTTCGTGTACCGCCAACTATTGATATTATTGAATTAATTTGATACAGGCAGATTCATCATATAAAAAAGACGGGAGAAGCCCGTCTTTTTTATAACTGCTTCAGCTTAGATCTGGTTATTTACATCTTCATTTTTAGTTTCACGGATCAGCATAAACGCAATCAGTGAAAGAATAGAAGCAGCTGAGAGATAATAACCAACTGCTGCCAGGCCATAATTTTCAGCCAATTTAGTCGCAATCAGCGGTGCAAATGATGCACCGAAAATACCTGCGAGGTTAAATGTTAAAGCAGAACCGGTATACCGTACTGAAGTCGGGAACAGCTCAGATAAAACCGTACCAATTGGCCCATAAGTCATTCCCATAATTGCAAGGCCGGTACATAAAAACAGGAATACAACCAAGGTACTACCTGACTCCAGCATGGAAGAAAATACCAGACCAAATAAGGCAGCCGCTATACATACCCCAATAGAAGTAGCTTTACGGCCAAACTTTTCTGCAAATACTGCGGAGAGTGGAATAAAAGCAGCAAAACATAAAGTTGCAATCAGTTGCAGTTCAAGAAACTCACCCCGTGAATAACCTAACTGTGTTGTGGCCCAGTTCAATGCAAATACAGTGGTTAGATAAAAGACAACAAAGGTACAGATCGCAGCCACAGTACCTAAAACCAGCATTGAAAAGTGCTTGGTAAATACTTCTTTAAATGGAATGTTAACTTCTTTCTGTTTATCAAGCACCTTCTGAAAAGCAGGGGTTTCATGTAATTTCAGTCGGATATACAGACCTACAATAACCAGTGCTGCACTTGCAATAAAAGGAATACGCCAACCCCATTGCAAAAATGCTTCTTCAGACATCAGGGCGCCTAGCAGCAGAAATGAGCCAGTCGCCAGAATAAAGCCAATTGGAGCACCAAGCTGAGGAAACATGCCATACCAGGCACGCTTGCCTTCTGGTGCATTTTCAGTAGCCAGCAATACTGCACCGCTCCATTCACCCCCCAGCCCCAAACCTTGGCCCAGACGGCAAAGTGCCAATAATAACGGAGCTATAATACCAATCTGTGCATAGGTAGGTAATAAACCAATACAGACTGTGGAGATACCCATCGTCAGAAGGGCAGCTACCAGTGTTGCCTTACGGCCAATCCGGTCACCGAGATGGCCAAATAGTGCTGCACCAATTGGGCGGGCAATAAACGCAATAGCAAAAGTCGCTAAAGACTGGAGTACTGCCGCGCTACCGATTCCTGCCGGAAAAAACAGGTGAGGGAAAACAATCACTGCGGCAGTCGCATAGATATAAAAATCAAAAAATTCAATCGTCGTGCCGACGAGGCTCGCGAATAAAACACGAGCCTTAGAGTTAGTCGCTACTTCGGTGGTAGCAGCTGTAGTAGTTGATGACGCCATGGGTAACCTTACACTTCGTAAAAATAAATATTAGTTTTAAAAGCGTAATCTTTTTAAAAAAGGCGTAATTTCTTAAAAAAACAACGAAAATTAATCCATTAATCTCGTTCAGGGTCACTGAAAAGTGAGTACAAATGAATTAGATTACGTAAAGATAGATCGCCAGGAAGTGTAATCCTGCGCCTAACAATACAAAAATATGCCAGATAGCATGAGTATATCTTACTCTTTTTAAGGCATAAAACAATGCACCAATCGTATAAGCCAAACCACCTGCAATTAAAAGGGTTATGGTCTGTTTTGACAGGTACTGTCGCATGTCATCCATAACTAGCAATGCCATCCAACCCATCAACAGATAGGCCAGCAGGGAAATCTTTTGAAAACGGTGAATAAAAATCAATTTAAATACTGTGCCAATACCAGCAATGACCCATAAGGCAATAAGCAGGTTATGTGCTTTAGTGGTAGGCAATGCAATACTTAAAAAAGGCGTATAAGTACCTGCAATGAGATAATAAATGGCTGTGTGGTCCAGTTTCTTGTACCAGAATCTGCGCTGCTCGGTTCTGGAAAAGTGATATAACGTTGAACTTGTGAACAGTAATACCATGCTGCCTGCATATATCCATAATCCAATCCACTGGCCAGTCGGGAGATCACTGCCTTTTATGACCATCAGGACACCGGCGATCACGGCAAGTACTGCACCGACTGCATGGCTATATGCATTAAACTGTTCTTCTCTTGGATGATAAGATTCCGCAAGTGAAGAAGTCATAAACCAACCAATATATTTAAAAGTACAAGTGTATATTAATGCAGTTTTGCTTTTCAGGTAAGAACATTTAAAATTATTACTAATTTATCTAGGATTCTTTCCATGACATCTCCTGAAAGCTTTTCTGAACAGGAACAGCAATTTTTAAAAGAATTTCAGCAATCCCTTGATTTAAATCATTTTGAACGTCTGATATTAAGTCAGTATCAAGGTAAGCTTGAGGGGCTGCAAAAGATTACTTTCCGTCTGGTTGAGCTGCAAAATCAAGTAAAACTCTCTGGCCTGTATCATTATCAGACTCAAGATGTCACAAAAAACTATACTCTAGAAGAGGCAGTGCTGCACATTACATCTCTGCTTCATGACTGTAAACAGGCTAACCTGCTGATTGCATCTCATGAACTACAGCTGAAGAAAAACAAGAAAAAGGTCATGCTTACCCGTACAAAAAGAAAAGACATAACCAGCAAAGATACACCACTTATTACTCATGACCGGGAAAAGCAGCGTTATGTTGCACAAGATCGCCTATTTTTAAAATATTTAGGAATTACCGACGAAAAGGCCCAGATTATTCCGAGCATGGCGCGTAAATGGAAACAGATTAATAAGTTTA
The DNA here is from genome assembly GCF_006757745.1 of Acinetobacter radioresistens DSM 6976 = NBRC 102413 = CIP 103788. NCBI lineage: Bacteria > Pseudomonadati > Pseudomonadota > Gammaproteobacteria > Moraxellales > Moraxellaceae > Acinetobacter > Acinetobacter radioresistens. Next base: position 638,268 of record NZ_AP019740.1, read on the forward strand.
TTGAAATTTTCTCAGGTGCTTTTGAACAGATTACTACACAAGATAAAGTACGAATTGTTGATTTTGGTTCAGGCAAGGGCTATTTAACCTTTGCTCTATATGACTATCTGCAAGAACAGAAACAGAAATTGCCTTTAATTACCGGAGTAGAACTGCGGCCTAATCTGGTCAGTTTCTGTCAGGAAATCGCACAGAAATCTGGATTTGAACATCTTGATTTTTTTGAAGGAGATGTGCGGACCTATCATCCTGAGCATCTTGATGTCATGATTGCCCTGCATGCCTGCGATGTGGCAACCGATTTTGCCATTCATACCGGTATCCGTTTAAATGCATCCATGATTATGTGCGCACCATGCTGTCATAAAGAATTACGCCCTCAGCTAGAAAGTCCTGAGGTTCTCCAGCCAATGCTGCAATTTGGAATTCACGCCGGACAACAGGCCGAGATGCTGACAGATACTATCCGTGCCTTATTACTCAAAGCTTATGGCTATGATACCAAAGTCTTTGAATTTATATCTTTAGAACATACCAGTAAGAACAAAATGATACTCGCGACCAAGCGCAAGAACTTCAAGCAGCCTGACCAGTCTGTACTGGAACAGATCAGGGCTTTAAAGGAGATGTATGGTATCCGCAAGCATTCTCTGGAACTGTTGTTAAATGACCAATGGGATCAACAGGATATTGGTTGCAAATGTTAACCTGGAAAATCTGTTCAGTCTTTAACTAAGCACTAGTGCACTGTGAACCAGAATGAAATAGCGCAAAACTGAAAATATTATAAAAGCCTTGGACTATCTCAAGGCTTTCCATGCCTCAATAGCCTGCAGACCCACATCTAATCCCACTTCATAGGTATATTGCAGTTTTCGTTTATCCTTGCAGAGACGGTTGGCAAGCCGTTTGTCATCTGGTGGGCAGATTTCCAGAATCTTTTGTGTCACCGGTGCAGTTTGAGCCTGTCGAATGAACTTTACCGACTGATTATAGCGTTCACAGCGTTCTTGCAAACTTAAGGCAAATCCTTGATTCTTTTTAACTATATATTTTGCCAGAAACTGGTCACCCTTACTGCTGGCTTTAAAATAGTTTTTTGGCCGGGTACGAATCACCATTAGTTGCGTAACATCAGGCTGGGCTGCTGCCCACTGTATTGGCAGGGCATCTGCTACGCCACCATCGAAATAAGGTTCACCATTTACCAGTACGGGTTGACGGGTCAGTACCGGGATGGAACTAGACGCACGTAATCCGTCGAAAATGTTCTCCTGGCTGGCACGTACATATTCAGCATGGCCATGAATGGCATGAGTCAGAACCATATAAAAATCTGGATTTTGCCTGAACAGTGCATTCTGATCCAAAGGTGATTCCTGTTCAACAACATCCCACATCCACTGCATGTCTAGCAGATCACCCCCTTTAAGAAAACGGCCATAGTGGATGAACTCACGGCGCAGGGAATGATCCAGATAAATATCAATATTCCTTCCTATCTGGCCTGCAAGATAGTTGGCTACATTGGTTGAGCCAGAAGAAACCCCGACAAATAAACTGAAAGGATTAAAATCATGTTTTAAGAAAGCATCGAGCACACCACAGGTGAAAGAGCCGCGCATACCGCCGCCCTCTACTACAAGTGCATTACGTGTTAGATCTGTCATATGCTTTTAATTCATCAGTTTAATGAGAATGTTCCTGATCACCGTGGCTATGTTCAATATGTTCGCCCGGAGCGGTTGAGGTTTCAGTAGAGGGCTGATCCGGCTGCTGAGTTGCATTAGCCTTTTGCTGGTTAGCCTGTGCTGCCTGCATGGCTTCAGGTGACATGGCCGGTGCATTTTTAAAGGCATGCTGCTGAGTATTTTTTTGCTGCTGACTTGGCATATAGTCTGGCTCATTGGTTACAGCCAGATAAAAAAAGCCCATAAAGAAACAGCCTAGAATCACGGCAACAATCAGTGCTTTCCAGCCCCATGGAGAATGCTCAGGAGAAGAATGATCTACCATAATAAATATCCAAAGTAAGAAAAAATACTGACTAAACTGGGTATAGTTATAGCATAAAACTGTCAAGAAATAGACTGGGGATTTCTAATATACTGAAAATGAAAAAAGAATTTTTTGTTTAAAATATAAAAGCTAAAAATGGTTAAATATGAAATGTCTACATGAGAAACAAAAAAGACGCGCAATCGCGTCTTTTTGTTCTGATCATTAAGCAGCGATTGGTAGTCCAGATTGTGCATGTTGTCTTAATCGCTGTGGTGGAGCAAAACGCTCGCCATATTCTGCAGCCAGCTGTTCAGCACGAGCCAAGGCGCGTTCCAATCCGTACTGGTTCAGGTACTGTATGGCACCACCGGTCCATGGTGCATAACCGATGCCAAAGATAGAGCCTACATTGGCATCGACTACAGATTCCAGCACACCTTCCTCTAAACAGCGTAATGTATCTAGAGCCTGCACAAAAAGAAAGCGTTCAATCAGCTCCTGCTCTGGTACTTCCTTATTTTTATTCCAGCGGCTCAAGCCTTTCCATAAATATTTTTTACCTTGTGCCGGATATTCATAAAAACCCTGACCTGCGGCTTTACCCTTACGGTCAAATTCATGAATCATGGTTTGAATCACTTCATCAGCCGGTGTCAGGGGTAAATCTTGAGCTATGGCCTGTAACGCTTTACGGGTTTCTTTTGCGACATGCTCGCTTAAAGTCAGTGAAACTTCATCCTGAATTGCGAGTGGACCGACGGGCATACCTGCCTTGAGCGCTGCCATTTCTATACTCGCCGGATGGATTCCTTCAGCCAGCATGCGCAGACCTTCCTGTACAAACTTGCCAAACACCCGACTGGTAAAGAAACCACGACTATCATTGACCACAATAGGAGTTTTACCAATCTGCTGCACAAAGTCATAGGCTTTAGCCAGTGTGGCTGCCGAGGTCTGCTGTCCCTTAATAATTTCGACCAGTTGCATTTTGTCGACCGGGCTAAAAAAGTGCAGACCAATAAACTGCGCAGCATTACGACTGGCCTGTGCCAGATCAGAAATGGGTAGGGTCGAGGTATTTGATGCCATCACACCCGTTTCATTTAAATAGATTTCTGCTTGCTGGGTAACCTGTGCTTTAAGCTGTTGATTTTCAAATACAGCTTCTATTACCAGATCACAACCTTCCAGGGTGCTCATATCAGCTGTAGGATGGATCAACTGTAAAATCTGGTCACGTTTTTCAGCACTCATACGGCCTTGACTGACTTTTTTATCAAGCAGTTTCTGGCTGTAGGCTTTACCCTTTTCAGCATTTTCTATAGATACATCTTTGAGTATTACTGAAATTCCTTTAATTGCAATTGCATAGGCGATTCCTGCTCCCATCATGCCAGCGCCTAAAACAGCTACCTTTTTAGCCTGCCATTTTTCATATCCTGCCGGACGGCTAGCCCCTGACTTGATGGCATTTAAGCCATGCCAGAACGTTCCGATCATATTTTTAGACACCTGTCCGGTGGCCAGATATGTAAAAGCGCGTGATTCAATCGTAAGTGCAGTATCAAAGTCGACTTGTGCACCTTCAACAGCTGCTGCCAGAATCGCTTCAGGGGCAGGGTAGCAGCCTTTCGTTTTATCAGTCAGTATGGCTGGAGCAATCGCCAGCATTTGGGCAACCGCAGGGTGTTTTGGATCTCCGCCCGGAATCTTGAAGCCTTTAACATCGAAAGGCTGCTGTGACTGCGGATGAGCCTGAATCCAGTCAAAGGCCTTTTGTAATAGTTCTTCTTCATGATCTGCCGTATCATGAATTAGACCCAGTGATAAAGCTTTTTCTACACCAAACTGTTTTCCTTCAATTAAATAAGGCAGGGCAGTTTGAATGCCCAGCAGTCGGATCATCCGGACAATACCTCCACCTCCCGGTAACAAACCCAAGGTCACTTCAGGTAAGCCGAATTTGGTTTTAGAGTCTTTTAAAGCGATACGGTAATGGCAGCCAAGTGCCAGCTCCCAGCCACCACCTAAAGCTGTACCATTTAAACAGGCAACCACTGGAATACCCATAGTTTCGATATAGCGTAAATCTGCTTTGAGTTTTTGTACCATATGAAAAAATTCAGTTGCCTGTGCCGGTGTGGTAGTCACCAGCTCGTCAAGATCTCCACCGGCAAAGAATGTTTTTTTGGCTGAACGGAAAATAATACCTTTTACTTCAGTTTCAGCTCTGAGCTGCTGAACAACTTTATCTAGCGATGCACGGAACTCGGCATTCATGGTGTTAGCTGACTGGCCGCTGGAATCTAGGGTCAGCACTACAATCTGGTCTGTATTCTTTTCGTATTGAATTGCGCTCATGTTATTCTCCTTATACGCGCTCGATAATAGTAGCAATTCCCATGCCGCCGCCGACACATAAAGTCGCCAGGCCACGTTTTTTATCCTGACGCTCCAGTTCATCCAGTAAGGTCCCAAGAATCATGGCGCCAGTTGCACCTAGCGGATGTCCCATTGCAATTGCACCGCCATTGACATTTACTTTGGCTGGGTCAACCTTGAGTTCATGAATAAAGCGCATGACCACTGCTGCAAAAGCTTCATTGACTTCAAACAGGTCAATATCATCAATACTCAGTCCAGCCTTTTTTAGTGCTTTACGTGCAGCAGGTGCTGGCCCGGTTAGCATGATCGTCGGATCGGTGCCAACCAGAGCAGTCGACAAGATTTTAGCTCTAGGTTTCAGATTCTGTTCTTTCACTGCTTTATCAGAGGCAATCAGTACCAGTGCAGCGCCATCAACGATACCAGAAGAGTTTCCGGCATGATGTACATGATGAATCTTTTGTGCTTCCGGATATTTTTGTAGGGCTACTGCATCAAAGCCCATTTGGCCCATCATTTCAAAGCTCGGATTAAGTTTGGCTAGCCCTTCAGCCGTGGTATTCGGCTTGATAAATTCATCTTCTGCCAGAATGACAACACCTGCTTTGTCCTTAACCGGTATTACAGACTTTTTGAAATAACCACTGGCCTGTGCTTGTGTAGCTTTCTGCTGTGAATGTAGCGCAAAGTGGTCTACGTCTTCACGGGTATAACCGTCCAGTGTAGCAATTAGGTCAGCTCCGATACCCTGTGGCACAAAACCACTGTATAAATTGGTTTCCGGGTCAAGTGCCCAAGGTCCACCATCTGAGCCCATCGGTACACGTGACATAGACTCGACACCACCTGCCACCACCAGATCCTCCCAGCCAGAGCGAACCTTCATTGCCGCCATATTGACCGCTTCAAGGCCTGAAGCACAGAAGCGGTTAATTTGTACACCGGCAACGTCATCATTCCAGCCCGCCGCGACAGCTGCGGTTTTGGCAATATCTGCCCCTTGGTCACCTACAGGCGTTACACAGCCCAAAACAATATCATCAACTTTAGAAGTATCAAGCTGATGACGATGCTGTAATTCGTTGAGTAATCCGGTGAGCAGACTGATCGGTTTAACTTCATAAAGTGAGCCGTCTTTTTTCCCTTTTCCTCGCGGGGTGCGAATGGCATCAATAATATAAGCCTCGCTCATAATTTTTCCTTTTTATATTGAATGACTGGTTTTTCTAATTTTTGAGTGTACTGCAAAGCAAACAGAGTGCAATGACGAGAACGAATCAGGCTAAATGTTGGTTTTTGCCAATACTGAATATAAATAATTATAAAAAAGCCCAAGTGTTTACACCTGGGCGGAGGAAAACTCGGAAATTGAGTTAAGACTTAATGATAACCATGTAATTGGCGGTACAGACCCGGGGTGACACCAGTCCATTTCTTGAAAGCGCGGTGGAAGGTGCTGGTTTCACTAAAACCGACCTGCTGTGCAACATCTTCCAAGGTTAATTCCGGATTAAGCAGCAGGTGAATGGCAGCATCGCGGCGTAAGGCATCTTTAACTCCCTGATAACTTTTACCTTCTGCAGCCAGACGGCGGCGCAGGGTCTGCGGTGACAGATAAAGCATGGAAGCAACATCGTTTAAGGTTGGCATCTCTTCGCCAATCTGGCTCTTTAACACATCACGAATACGCGATGTAAGAGAATTTACATTTTTGAATTTCACCAGCAGTTGTGCTGGCGCAGTTTTCAGGAACTCTTCCAGTGACTCATCATTCTGACGGATGGGCAGGTCCAGATAGTCGGCAGCGAAAGTTACTTCAGTACGTGGTGCATCAAACTGCATGACCGGCGCAAAAAATAGCGCATCATATTCATCTGCATGGGCAGGGCGGCCATAACCAAAATGTACCCGTTCTAGCGGTATGCGGCGTCCGATCAGCCAAGAAGCCAGACCATGCCAGATCATCAGCATACTTTCAGTAATAAAGTGGTCCGGGTCCATACTTTTAGGAATTAATGGCACCAACCGTGCTTCATGCTTGTCACGCTCTAGCGTAACTGACCATTCATCACCAAACAGCTTATAAAACTGTGAAGAAAGTTCTAGTGCATCACCGAGAGTTTTGGCATGTATAATCAGCTGGCACATAATGGCAAAGGTGCCGAGCCGACGTGGCTGTACGTCAAAACCGACGTGTTCATCCTGAGTGACCATCCATAGCATTTTAATGAAACGGGTGTACTGTTCAGGCGAGATACGAGCTTTCGGCTGGCGTAGCAGTTCGGCCTCGATACCGACATGTGAAAGTAAGGTTTCTACATCCATGCCGAGGCGTTTTACACCAGTCAGAGCCGCATTGACGAAATGGATACTGATCGTATCGCGGCTCATGTTAAATCCTTCAGTCTCTTTTATGTTCACGTGTGGTTGACCTAAATGACGCTAAAAATTATTTAATTGGCAATTTACAATAGGTAGACTACCATTTTTACATGATAAATTGCCGAAATGATCAAGGTAAATGGCTGAACATGACATTGTTTACCCGATTTTATCTTTTTAAGATGAAATGAAACCTTATCTGGATAAAACAATAATGACTACCCCTTTAAATGGACTGAAGGTACTGGATTTCTCGACTTTATTGCCTGGACCTTTTGCCAGTTTGTATCTGGCCGATCTCGGTGCAGAAGTTATTCATGTCGAGTCTGCAACTCGCCCCGACTTGATCAGGCTTTTACCGCCTTATGCTAATGGACAGGCAACTGCACACAGTTATTTAAACCGTAATAAACAGTCAGTAACTCTGGATTTGAAAGATAAGACCAGTATTGAACTGATCAGGCAAAAAATAAGTGAATTCGATATTGTAGTGGAGCAGTTCCGGCCAGGCGTAATGAAACGTTTAGGCTTAGACTATGCTGTACTGGCCGAACTTAATCCGCGACTGATTTATTGTTCAATCACTGGCTATGGTCAAGATGGTCCTTATAGGGACCGGGCAGGACATGATATTAACTACCTTGCTGTTGCTGGTATCGCAGGCCATAGCGGACGAGAAAAAGATGGTCCACCCCCTCTGGGCATTCAGGTGGCAGATATTGCAGGAGGCTCACTCCATGCAGTCATCGGTATTCTCACCGCAGTGATCGAGCGTCAGCAAAGCGGTCTCGGACAATATATTGATATTTCCATGACAGACTGTGTAGCGACTTTAAACAGTATGGCTGCTTCCGCTGCTCTGGCCGGGAAAACTCCGCAGATGCCAGAACAGGAACACTTAAATGGCGGCACATATTATGACTATTACCAGACTAAAGATGGCCGTTATCTATCTGTCGGCAGTCTGGAACCGCAGTTTATGCAAGGTCTGGCCCAAGTCTTGGATCTTCCTGTTCTGCTGGAAAAAGGTACTTCTTTTGATAGTGATGACCGAAAACAAGTCAAACAGGCTATTCAAGCCAAAATCTTAACGAGAACCTGGGCAGAGTGGAGTAATACTTTTGCAGCACTGGATATTTGTGTCGAACCGGTGCTGAGGCTGGATGAGGCCCTAAATTCTCCTTTAGCACAAGCCCGTAAATGGATTGTTCAAGTGCCTGTAGCAGCAGACCTGAAAAAAACCGAACCGCAGCTGGCTTGTCCTATCAAGTTCTCCCGATCACAAGCACGCTATACATTTAGCGGTCAGAGCCTAGGAGAGGGAAACTGGCCTGAATCGTCTCAGTAAATTGCACAGGAACAGGTAGAATAACAGCTGATCATCGTGTTTTGGCTCTTTATCAATAAAACCGCTATTAAATATGTAAAAAACGCATTTTGTTGATGAACCAAAGCTCGTTATGCTATCAGCCGTTATAATGAATCTAGCCGTACGCCATGTATTTATATACTGATTTCGATCAACAGCTGGTCAATGAACGCGTTGCACAGTTCCGTGATCAAACAGAACGCTATTTAGCCGGTAAACTTACCGAGGATGAATACCGTCCACTGCGCCTCCAGAATGGTCTATATGTACAACGTTACGCACCTATGCTGCGTATGGCAGTACCTTATGGCCTGATGAATTCCAAGCAGTTAAGAAAAATTGCTGAAATTTCAAAAAAATATGACCGTGGTTATGCGCATGTTTCTACCCGTCAGAACATCCAGCTGAACTGGCCGGCACTTGAAGATGTGCCTGACATTCTGGCTGAACTGGCAACAGTACAGATGCATGCAATCCAGACTTCGGGTAACTGTATCCGTAATACGACGACTGACCAGTATGCCGGTGTGGTTGCAGGCGAGATTGCTGATCCGCGACCAACTTGCGAGCTGATCCGCCAGTGGAGTACATTTCACCCGGAATTTGCTTTCTTGCCGCGTAAATTCAAGATTGCTGTTTCAGCACTTGCAGAAGTTGACCGCGCTGCGACTGCGTTTCACGATATTGGTGTTTATATCGTACGTAATGCACAGGGCGAGCTGGGTTATAAAATTATGGTAGGTGGCGGTCTGGGCCGTACTCCTATCATTGGCAGTGTAATCCGTGAATTCCTGCCACGTGAAGACCTAATTGCGTATCTGGAAGCAGTATTACGTGTCTATAACCTGCATGGACGCCGTGACAATAAATATAAAGCACGGATCAAGATTCTGGTTAAAGCCCTGACACCACAAGTATTTGCAGAGAAAGTCGAAGCCGAATTTGCACATACTCGTGAAAGTCTGAAAATTCAGCCAGAAGTTCTTAAAAAGCTGGATGAAGAATTCACACCATTTGATTACCAGAATCTGGCTGATGAAGACTTTACTGAACTGTTTGAAGCTCATCCTAAATTCAAGCACTGGTTTAATATCAATACCCATGCTCATAAAGTGCAGGGTTACCGTATTGTAACCATTTCGCTCAAGCGTGCTGGTGTGGCGCCTGGTGATATGACTACGGAAGAGATGAATCTGATTGCTGACCTGGCAGACCGTTATACATTTGGTGAACTGCGTACTACGCACGAGCAGAATATTGCGCTGGTCGATGTGCCGCAAAGAGACCTGTTTGAATTATGGCAGACTCTTGATGCACAGAACCTGGCACGTGCACATATCGGATTCCTGACAGATATTATCTGCTGTCCGGGCGGAGATTTCTGTTCACTGGCAAATGCCAAGTCTATTCCGATTGCTGAAGCGATTACCCGCCGTTTTGAAGACCTGGATACGCTGTATAATCTGGGTCAGCTTGATCTGAATATTTCAGGCTGTATGAATGCCTGTGGTCATCACCATGTCGGTAACATCGGTATTTTAGGGGTAGACAAAAAAGGCGCTGAGTTTTACCAGATTACACTCGGTGGTAATGCTGACCATGACGCTTCTATTGGCGATATTCTCGGGCCTTCATTTGCAGCTGAAGTGGTACCAGATATTATTGAAGAAATCTTAAATACATATCTGGATTTGCGTACAGACAATGAAAAATTCATTGATACTTACCGCCGCGTAGGAATTCAGACCTTTAAGGAGCGTGCATATGCTTAATACAGCATTACCTGTACTTTATAAAGATGGCACGATTGCGGATAATACCTATCAGCTGATTGGTGAAGATGGTCAGTTACCTACGGGAGATGTCCTACTGACTACAGCACAGCTGGAGCAGCTGGCACAAGTACAAGGTAAAAAGGCACTTTATTTGACAGTCAATGACTCACCAGAAGATCACCAGTTTCCGTTAGATGCACTGGATGCCATCTTTATTGAGTTTGCCGGTTTTAATGATGGCCGTGGTTATTCCTTTGCAGCGTTACTGCGTCGTCAGGGCTTTCAGGGTGAACTACGTGCAGTAGGTGATATTTTTAAGGACGTTTTGAACTATATGAAACGTTCCGGCTTTGACAGTTTCGTAGTTAAGGAAGGTAAAGATGTTGAGGAAGCTGCGGCTGGTCTGCAAGACTTTACTCATCCTTATCAGGCCTCGACGGGTGTAGGACAGGCCAATTATCAGACGGGTCTTTTCCGTTAATTTCAAAAACTGTAAATAAAAACCGGGCTATATGCCCGGTTTTTTACATCTAGTCTAAAGTTTAATAAACATCACGGCGATAGCGGCCATTTTGGCGAAGATCATCCACACAGCACTCACCCAAAATATCGATCAGGGCCTGATCTACATCGCTTGCCATTCCGTTAATACTGCCGCAGACATAAATTACTGCGCCACGTTCAATCCAGCTTTTTAGCTCTTCGCTATGTTCACGTAAAATATGGTGTACATACATACGCTGCTCCTGATCACGTGAAAAGGCCAGATCCAGACGTTGCAACATACCTGTAGTTTGCCAGGCTTCTAGGGTAGACTGATAGAAGTAGTCACAGTTGCGTTGGCGCTCACCAAAAATCAGCCAGTTTTGCGTATAGTCTTGGCGTACACGGCTGTGCAGCAGGCTCATCAGTCCTGCGATACCTGTTCCATTACCAATACAGATAATTGGACGATTATCATCGATCAGATGGAAAGATTCATTGGTACGAATGCGTAGTGCCACCGGTGAGTGTAAGGGTACATGCTTGGTCAGCCAGCCTGACCCCAAACCAAGACCATCTGCTCCTTCACACTGACGTACCACCAGACGCAAAACCTGCTGTGAAGGTATACTGGCAATCGAATACTCGCGTGAAGGCAGGGCAGGTAACTGTTCCAGTAACTGATCAACGCTATTAAAGACTTCAACCGTTCCGGTCAGGTCACGATCCCATAAAGCCTCTGCAAGGCTCATATTTATTGAATTTACTTGCGTATTGCCATCCAGCTGATGCTGGTTCAGAAAGTCTTGAATACGTGCTTGGCTATTGCCCGGCTGTATCTCGGCAATATCGCCCGCCTGCCAGATTACATCATGCTTGGCTTTCAGCTCGACATTATAGGCCGGACGACCCAAGCTGCCCGGATTAAGCAGCTCGCGCTTATCCAGTATCCACTGGTCAAATACTTTTTCAATATTCATGTTGCTTAAATCAAGCCGGGTAGCCCGAGCCAGGGCCTGATTCCAACGCTGAATATCTTCATTACTGCCATTATTAATTTCAATGACATCAAATAGGGGATGAGCACCAGAGCGTTTTAACCAGTGATTCACCTCATGCCCAAAGCTGCAATAACTGTCAGGATATTCCTGTGAACCCAAGGCCAGAACAGCATAGTTCAAGTGGCTTAAATCCAGATCACTCTTCATTAGCTTTTTAACAAAACCAGTGGCCAGATCTGGAGCTTCACCAGTACCGTAGGTACTCACTACAAATAATACATGCTCTGCCTGTTTAAGGTCAGCCTCATGCAGCTGCTGTATCGGTTTGACAGTAACCGGTTGTCGGGCTTCTTGTAAGCTGGTTGCAGTACGCCACGCCAGCTGTTCAGACATACCGGTTTGAGTAGCATAGGTAATGAGCCAGGATTTTGCATTCGGATCAATAGAATGAGCAGTACTGCTGTTACGTGCAGCCTGTGTCAGTTTTTTCTGCTTGCGGCGTTTTAAATACAGCATCCAGCCTGTAACAAAGAAGAGTGGCATGGCCAGTGCTGCCAGCATAACCAAAAACTGATAAACCGATCCAAAGAAACTGCCCCGGTGCACGGGTAACATGCTGCTCATGATTTTTTCATTCAGCTTTTTATCTTCATAAAGCTCAAGATTTTCAAGTTGAGACGTCCGATAATCGAAGACTGCTTTATTGCGGGCGCGCTCATGTTGAGGCACAGCATCTGTAAAGGACAGCTCAATTTTACCATCCGGTTTTTTAGGTAATGTCAGGGTCAGACTTGAATATTCACGTTCAATTTGTGCATTAAAGCCTGTCCAGGCTTGAGTCAGTGCCAATTGAACCTGTTCGGGAGGAAGGCCCTGACCACGCTTACGATCAGCTTCACAGTCACCTGTCTGCTGTCCACCGCTTCTACCGGTAGACGCTTGCAATTCTTTTTCTTGCCCTCGTGGCTGGTTACCTCCCTGTAAAGCAGGCTGTTCACGTTCTACACCCAGTACCTTAAACATACCATTACGCCACCACTCATATGACCAGAATAAGCCGGTACAGGCCAAAATCAGATAGAAGATCACTACCCAAGTCCCAACTACGGCATGCAAATCCCAGATAAAGTTGCGTCCCTTTAAGCGGGGTTTAATGAAAAACCACTGACGCCATGAATGTTTTTTGGGCCAGCGCAAATAGAGTCCGCTTAGCACAAAGAAAATCAGCATTAATGTACAGGCACCGGTAATCTGTTTGCCGACCGGGCCTACTGTTAGATTACGGTGCAGCTGCTGAATAAACTGGAAAAACTTGCGTCCTTGAATTTCAGGTAGAACTTCTGCGGTATAGGGGTTTACCATCATGTTATAACCGCGGCGCTCTCCTTTTTTCTCGATATTGACTGTAGAAGAAGCAGCTGGATCAGTGTCGACTGTAATACTGTTAATTTTAAGTTCAGGCGACTGCTGATGGAAATGTTGATACAGCTCGGCAGGTGTCAGCTTGTCACGTTGTTCGGCCTGAACTACATAACTGTCCTGATTAATCCATTTTAAGATTTGCTGTTCATAGGAGTAAATTGCTCCCGTTACTCCCATAATCGAGAGAATCAGCCCCGCAGTAATCCCCAGAAACCAGTGAACTTGGAAAAATGTTTTTTTAAACATGTGCGTAGTGGAATTATCATGTGCCAAGAATGGCACCGATTATAAACAAAAATTAAGTAGATAAAATGGATTTTGCGATTAATAGACATTCTCATTATCATTTATTTTAAGTAATTTATAAAAAACCTCCATAAGCAGGAGGTTTTTTAACTCTGAATTTTAAAATACTCAGATGGTTTTAGGTTCACCCACCGCTTCTTTGAGATGCTTGCGAATAACGGCAAAAGAGAAATTCTTGCTGTCCATACGCTTTGGCAGGATATATGCACCTGGCTGATCTTTTACTTTAAAATTCATCAGAATAAAGTCCGGCGCATCATACCATTCATAAACATCTTTCCAGCCGATGGTTCCTACACCTTCCTGCATACCCATTTTCTGGCGCATAACAATGCCATGTGGCTGAACGCCCAAACGAATTCCCTTGATTTCCTGAACCGGAAATTCAGTCATTTTGCGCTTAACATACCACTCCAGACCATATTTGCGTACCAGCAGGTAAAGCGCTACACCAACCAGAGCTACCCAGCAGAAAATGGTTGAGTAGTTTTTAAGAAAGATAATCCCCAAAATAGCCAGAACGGCAATTACGCCCATAATGGCCCAGGCTTTCATACCGATCTTGTTGGTACTACGCCAGATCAGCAACTGAACCTGACGCTGTTCGGCTTCTGAAACTTCGTAATTGACCGGCTGTAAAGTATAGCTATAAGTATTTTTCGCGTTCATAGTGCAAATAATGAATGGTAAACTCTTCAAAGTTTAGCATTAATTCTGCCCGTTCAGGGAGTATATTGTGCCAATTTAAGACTGAATTACAAGGAAGCCAATTCGGTCGCAGCATTATCCTGCTCATTGCTAAGGCTTTGCTTGAGCGTACTGAGCTGTTGCAAAATACTGAGCATTAGTGAAAGTTGTTGCAGAATAATCAGAGACTTTTGATCTTCTTCATGATTTTGTCTGAGACGTTCGCGAGTTGCAATGAGTATATTCTGGGCACTCAGGTCTGGTGTCTCATCACGTAACAGAGCGCCGCGTATGTCATCTAAAGCCTGATCTAGCAGTTTAAGAATCTCTTGGTCTTTTACCTGTTCCCGATGAGCACCTAATGCTGCGATGTAACTTAAAAAGGTATGGCTCAGACATAAAAATTCGAATGCCCGACTTTTCTGTAACGGATCAAAATCGGGTTCAGTTGCCAAGGTAGAAATGAGAGATGCCATTTCAGCATCGGTATTGTGCGCGCTACGGCGAACAATCCGATAGGTTAAACCATTGTTACGGCCCTCATGATATTGCTGAACGACTTCATTTAAATAGTCGCACTGTGCACTGAGTGCTCGCTGAATACTGCGTGGCAATCGGCGAAATTTCCAGTCAGGCCAGATAAAGCTGACACCGAACCATGCCAGCGCGCAGCCGATTAGGGTATCTATCATACGCGGTAAGGCGGCGGTAAATCCCATTCCGTCCAAGTTGAAGTTGATAAGGGCTAAGATGGTAATGAATGCAGTAGCTTGGGCATATTGTTTACTGCGCAGCTCAAAAAACAGAACGCCGCTTAATACCAGTAAACAAAGCTGGCCTTCTATTGAAGGTACAAAATATAAAATGGCATATCCAATAATAATACCGACCAGTGTACCTACAATACGCAAACGTAAGCGGCGCTTGGTAGCATTAAAGTTGGGCTGGCTTACAAATAGGGCGGTGAGCAAAATCCAGTAACCATATTGAATATTGGTGAGTTGTACGAACACATACCCTATAAACAGTACAATTGATAAACGCACAGCATGGCGAAACAGGACAGATTCTGGTGTCAGATGCTGCTTGATACGAATTACAATATCATCCCAGCCTTTTAAATCATCATCTTTAAGCTGGTTTTCAAGGTATCTGCTTCTTTCAACTACATAACGTTCAGTTTCAACATTACGCAGCTGGGCATCAATCGATTTTAGGTTGCGATACAAGGCAAACAGTGCATTTACCCAAACCTGATCATAATACTGTTCGTCCCGCAGCTTCTCTAATGAAATACGCAGGTTTTCAAATGCATGCTTGAAGCGGCGGTTATGCTGGTACGTCGTCCGCTTTAAAATACTTTCACCCAAGTCTTTACAGGCCTTGCCCTGAATAGTGAGAATGCGCTGAAAACGAAACAAGATGTCACTATGTTCAAAGATTTTCGCAAGTTTCTGATAGTCAATATGAGCTGAGTCAACCCGCTCATGAATATCTTGGGCCGCAAAATAATAGTGCAGACTGCGACGGGTATCACGTTGACCCCGGTCACCTTTTAATCGGGTGAGCAGGGCAGTTTTCATTTCATTGAAAATACCCACAAGCTTGCCGTTTTCAAGTGACAGGTCAATCATACTTTGCTGATAGCTGTCGGATGTCATATCAACATCAAACAGGGCAGATTTGGCAAACAGGAAATCACCCAATGCCGAATAGCATTGGGAAAGTTTATCCTGTACCTGACGTACTGGAAACAGCAGGAAACTGATGGTGGAAATCACTCCATACCAGACTGCGCCTGCGACCAAGAGCAAAGGCTGGTTATACCAGTGATCAAACAGGTGTACTCCCAGCATTGAGTAAACTGAAATAACCAGACAGCCATATGAAATAGTGGCATAACGCCGGCCCAGAGAACCGAGCAATATCCAGCCAATACAGGAAATGATCAGCCCGATTGCAAACAGGACTGGATAGGGAAACAGAAACTGGATGGAAGCAGCCGTGATAAAGAACCCGATATAGGTATAGACCAGATTCATAATCCTGACTGAAAAACGGTCATCAATATCACTTAGTGCAGCCGCGACTACACCTAAAGTTAAAGGAATGGTCGCCAGTTGCTGACCCAGCAGATAAGGCACAAATGCGGTTGCAGTAAAGGCAATAATCATGCGCACGTTATACATGAAGGACGTATTGTACGTGGCCTGCTGAACACGGGTAAGCCAAGCTTTCAATCGACACCTTTTTAAGAACAGGTTGTATAAAAATTATTCAAAGGCACTGCATAATGTGAAACTTCACGAATCACTATGACAAATCATACTATGGAGCGTGTAAGCTTGTCTTTAATCTTATAAATTCATCAATCATCTATGGACCTATCCAAGGATAATAGCCGTTCGCACTACAGCTTGCCGTGGCTGATGCTGCTGGCCTCGCTGACTGCTTTAGGCCCGCTTTCGATCGACATGTATCTGCCGGCTTTACCCGGCATGGCAGAGGAATTTGGCGTCAGTACACAAATGGTGGCCAATACCTTGCCAGCCTATTTCTTGGGACTTGCTGTCGGGCAGTTGATTTATGGTCCGGTCAGTGACCGTATTGGACGGAAAAAACCTCTCTATTTTGGTTTGCTTCTGTACGTCGTGGCCAGTCTGCTATGTGCATTCGCTACCAGTGAATGGAGCCTGATTTTCAGCCGAATATTACAGGCCCTAGGCGGATGTGTGGGTGTTGTGATTGCCCGTGCTGCAATCCGTGACCGGCTGGATGTTCAAGCTTCTGCACAGGCTTTTGCCAGTATGATGATTGTGATGGGAATCGCACCTGTCATGGCACCGGCCTTAGGCGCCTGGCTCCTCATCTATTTTGAATGGCATGCTATTTTCGTTGCCTTAGCTCTGATTGGGATAATTTGCTGTATTTGTGTCGCCTTGTTTTTTAAGGAAACCCTGCAACCTGAACGTCGTTTAAAGTTAAGTGCGAGACAGGTGCTCAGTTTATATAAAACAATTTTTCAGGATAAAAGTTTTCGTGGTCCGATGGTGATTGGCTGTTTTACTGGCGCAGTACTGTTTTGCTATATCAGTTCAGCTGCATCCGTCCTGATTGATCAATATCATCTAAGTCAGCAGCATTTTGCCTATGCTTTCGGATTTAATGCCGTAGGGATTACCCTATTTTCATCCATTAATAAACGCTTGGCCCGAAATATGTCGATCATACAGCGTTTAAAGCTTGGTGGAATTCTCCAGTTAATGGGTGTTTTTATTCTGCTTGGTGCAGGACTGTATGACGATACTGCACTTGCTATTGTGATGTCAGGTCTGTTTCTGGCTGTCTCGGGTATTGGTTTTACCGGACCAAATGCAATGGCCTTGGCGATGGCCGAGCAGGGCAGTCGCGCCGGTACAGCCA
Organism: Acinetobacter radioresistens DSM 6976 = NBRC 102413 = CIP 103788; assembly: GCF_006757745.1. Classification (NCBI taxonomy): domain Bacteria; kingdom Pseudomonadati; phylum Pseudomonadota; class Gammaproteobacteria; order Moraxellales; family Moraxellaceae; genus Acinetobacter; species Acinetobacter radioresistens. The sequence goes on from NZ_AP019740.1 coordinate 655,502, forward strand.
GCGCAATCATGGGGAGTATGCAATTTGCCTGTGGCCTGCTTGGCGGATTAATCCTGAATTTTCTGTTCTGGAGCCCCCTGCTAAATATGGCACTGGTAATGCTGTTCTTTATCGTAATTGGTGTGGCCAGTATATTTAAAAGCAGAAACTCTCTAGCTCTTTAAGGATTAAAGTTAAAGGCATCTATATATAAAAGATCTCTTGTGGTTTAATCCAGAAAAACTGCAAAATTTTTTACCGGTTCGCGTGGAGTAATAAACGTATTAACCAGTGCTTCTGGGTCGGCGTAGCCTAGCGCAACTGCGCAAACCAGTTCTTCATCTTCCGCAGCGCCCAGAATTTCTAAAACCAGAGGATGAAAATGATTCCAGACAGCTTGCGGGCAAGTATCTAAACCGCGAGCTTTAGCGGCAACCATCACATTCTGGATCATCATGGAAATATCCATCTTCGACCCGATTCCCATAATTTTGTTAACGGTAAAAAACAGACCAACTGGTGCATCGAATAGTTTGAAATTACGTAACTGCTGCTCAGCCATTTTTTCTTTTTCTCCTTTTTGAATGCCTAGCAAACCATATAGTCCCCAGCCATTCTCACGACGCCGGTCAATAAAAGGGGAAATCCAGGTAGAGGGATAGTAGGCAAAAGTTTCTTTATATTGTGCTGCCAGTTCTGGATGTTGACTGCTTTCAATCTGAGCCTGACATACGGCTTCAACTAGAGCATCACGCTTTTGGCCATAAACAACATATACTTTCCAAGGCTGAGTGTTGGTACCGGAAGGCGCATAGCTGGCTACTGAAAGAATATCCCGAATCAGTTTTAGGTCTACTGGAGTGGATAAAAATGCGCGGACTGAATGACGGGAGGTGATGGCTTCATCGACATGGCGAACTTGCTCAGGGTTCATAAAAATACCGGGTTCAGGCTGATTTATAGTTACTTCTACTATATACAATAGTCTTATAAATAAAATAATAGCTTTATATACCGGTTTATAACCTTAAGAATAATAAGGTATTTGTGTTTTATATCACGAAAAACGATCGTAAATTTAAAAATAGACGTTAAAACTGATTTTAATAACAAAGAGAACTTGTTACATTAGCCCTAAATAATACACATTATGTTACTAACAACGGAATTTTAGCGTTTTTATTTTAATTTTTGTAAGCATTTAAGTGCAGTACTTTTAAAAGAGTTTGGCAGTACTTAAGGAATAGCATAATTGAACTTGCAGGCTGACCTGGCCAACCTTGCACGGATGCGGACATAATAATATTTCTGGAGATTAGGATGAGCAAAGTATCTAGCCGAAAAGCTTTTCTGCCACAGGGACTCGCGGTTGCAGTTGCTGCACTGATGATGAACTCGGCACATGCCATGACAGAACAACAAGAGCTTCAACAGCTTCGTGCTGAGGTTAAAGAACTCAAAGCATTGATTCACCAGCATTTACCTCAAGCTTCCAATCAGGGACAAAATACTGTAGCAAGTTCTTCAGCACTGCAAGCTACACCTCAAGTTGTACCTTTATCTCAGCAGTCTGGTAATAATGCCAGCCCGCCGGCACCTGCTACGCCTGCAACCGGTTTAACAGCCCGCACAGCAAATGGGGCGGAAGTTAAGCTTTACGGTTTTGTCCGTGGTGATGCAGCTTATCAGTTTGAAGGTGGAAGAGGGATCTTTAACCGCATTAATACAGTAACTCTGGACAATGCGTCAGATAAGGAAGCCACTGAAGATCGGTTTGATGCAACTGCGACTACTACACGTATCGGAGTGGATTTTAAAACTCCAATCCAGGGTGCAGATATTGGGGGTAAAGTTGAAGTCGATTTCCGTGGTGGAAGCAACAATGACACAGTACGTATTCGTCATGCCTACCTGACTTATAATGACTGGCTGTTTGGTCAGACTACTTCTTCATTCCTTTCTTCTGAAACCACACCAGAAATGTTGGACTTTAATGCACCGCTTGGTATCGGAACCTACCGTACTCCAATGGTACGTTATAGCCATACTCTAGATGCCAATACCCGCTACTTCCTGGGTCTGGAAAAAGGTAATGATGATAACCGTCTGCCAGCAGCTACTGCTAAAATTAACCATAAATTTGCTGATGGTGCAGGCGTAGTAACTGGTCGTGCGCTGTTACAGGAAGTGCGCGCGAGAGCTTTAAATAGCACAACAAATCAACCAGCGCCTTATTTCGATGAAACAGAATTAGGCTGGGGTCTGGCAGTGGGTGCCAACTTTAAACCAACTGACCAGTTAACCTTAAATGCTGATTATTCTCATGTTAAGGGTGATGACAAGTTCCTGCTTTACACAGAAAACCGTTATACCCCTGAGGGCGATGGTATTGAGCTGAATGAATTTAATGCTGTGTCTTTAGGCGCGACCTACAAGTTCACACCGCAGTGGCGTAGTACCTTGGGCTACGGCGCAATATTCTATGATGATGCAACTGGCTCGCAAAATGATCAGCTACAACAAGGCTGGTTAAACGTAATGTTTAATCCGGTTAAACCAATCACTTTTGGTGCTGAATATGTGTATGGTGAGCGTGAAACCGCTGCCGGTGTAAAAGGTAAAGATAATCGCATTGGCATGATGGCTAAATACGATTTCTAAATCATTGTAAATAAACTAAAAACTGAGGCACATGCCTCAGTTTTTTTATATTCAAATAAGAATTTTTCTTATATTTTCGACTAATTCAAATAAAAATGAAGTAAAAAGGTCAGACTAAGGTCGTAGATAAATTTGCAATCCCCCCAAGACATCCCTTAAAAAAAACTGCATAATCAGAAAATTTTTTAATCTGTACACCCAAGATAATTTAACTTCCATCGAGTCAACTTCTAGGTAGTATTCTATAGAAGAACTCATTCAACAGTTTGGAGCTTATAATGAGTTTATCTCTCAGTATTAAGCCTGTTCAGCAGTTTCAACATGTATTTACCCATACATTAAAGTTGCTGTGTTTTGCATCCCGGATGGGGGTCCAAATGCAAAGGCCATGTTTCTTCAATATAAGGCAAGATGTAATACAGTCGAGTTTTGATACTTTCCGTTCTTAGATAGAACAGTTCATGTATTCTTAACTTAAAGACGCGATACATTCTTGTGATTACAGCATGCTTTAATTTATTTGAAGTAAAGTTGCCTATAGATTATAAAATCGGCATTTTATATAAAATAAAGTATGAAGAAAGACATTAGCCATATTTGATGGATCTTCTTATGGAATTTACCTTTAATGCGTTTTACACGCTTATTGCAGCAGTAATTGTTTTACTTCTTGGCCGCTTCCTTGTAAACAAGATCGGTTTTCTGAGTCGTTATAACATTCCCGAACCTGTGGCCGGTGGTCTGGTTGCTGCGGTAGTCTCGTTACTTGTGCATTCCCTCTGGGGTTACAGTATTACTTTTAGCAGTGAATTACAGACCAGCTTCATGCTGATTTTCTTTGCTTCCATTGGCCTAAGTGCCAACTTTATGAAGCTAAAAGAAGGTGGTATCGGTTTGGTGGTATTCCTGATCTGTGTTGCTTCATTTATTGTAGTACAAAACGCAGTCGGTATGAGTCTGGCCAGTTTGCTGGGGGTTGATCCGCTGATCGGTCTGATAGCAGGTTCAATTACTCTGACCGGTGGGCATGGTACAGCGGGTGCCTGGGGCGAAATCCTGGAAGTTGAACATGGTATTCAAGGCGCACTTGCTCTGGGGATGGCCAGTGCAACATTCGGTCTGATTATTGGCGGTATTATTGGCGGCCCATTGGCTAAACTTTTAATTAACCGATACAACCTGTCTCAGCCACGCACCGTGCGTCAGATTAATGATCGGGATACACATCCTGCACCCGATTTTCCCGAGCTTGCACCTTTTGAAAATCCGCATCAGGTACGCCTGATTACTGCTGACAATGCGATTACGACCTTGGGCATGTTCGCTGCCTGTCTGGCCTTTGCTGAGTTTATGACAGGTTACAGTAAAGGTACCTGGTTTGAACTGCCAACCTTTGTATGGGCCTTGGGCGGTGGGGTAGTTCTGCGTAACGTTCTAGAAAGTATATTCAAGGTTGATATCTTTGATCGTGCAATTGATGTCTTTGGTAATTCTTCACTGTCACTTTATCTGGCTATGGCACTGCTGTCTTTAAAACTGTGGCAACTGGCTGATCTGGCAGGCCCACTGGTAGTGATTTTAGGCGCACAGACTTTAACTATGGCATTGTATGCAGCTTTCATTACTTTCCGGGTAATGGGCAAGAATTATGATGCCGCAGTACTGGCTGCTGGCCACTGTGGCTTTGGTATGGGCGCAACCCCAACAGCGGTTGCAAACATGCAGGCGATTACCAATATGTATGGTCCATCACATAAAGCCTTTTTGATCGTACCATTATGTGGTGCTTTCTTTGTTGACCTGATCAACGCAACCGTGATTCAGCTGATTCTAAAATTCTTTGCTTAACAGGCATTCATAAAAAAGTCCCCCTCATACGGGGCTTTTTTATTGAGGTTGAAGTCGGCGATATTTTACAAATTTGAGTAGCAAGAGATTGTATGGATGAACAACTAAATACCCGTTTAATGGCTTGGGTAAGTTTCTTTAATGATCCTTTATGGGATTTTTTGGTGGTCTTTCTGGTGGTGGTTGGAGTGTTTTATACACTTCTAACCGGCGCAGTTCAGATTCGCCTATTCTTACACAGTATCCGTGTAATGAAGGGCAGCCGTAAAGAAGGTGACGATCAGCATGGTATTACCCCGTTTCAGGCTTTTGTTACGGGTCTAGCGAGTCGGGTTGGGGTAGGGAACGTTGCAGGTGTCGCAATTGCAATTGCAATTGGCGGTCCGGGCGCCGTATTCTGGATGTGGTTTACTGCATTTCTGGGGATGAGTTCAGCATTTGTTGAGTCCTCATTGGCACAGCTATTTAAAGTACGTGATCATCAGAACCAGCAATTCCGTGGCGGGCCAGCTTATTACATTACCCAAGGTTTAAAGCAGAAATGGTTAGGCGTTGTATTCGCACTCTCTCTTATTTTAGCTTATGGCTTTGTATTTAATGCAGTACAGGCTAACTCGATTGTAGATGCAACTGCTCATGCCTGGGGCTGGGACCGTGCAAATGTTATGCTTGATCTGGGTGGACTGGGTTTTGAAGTTTCTTGGGTTGGCGTAGTACTGGTCATTATGACCGCAGCAATTATTTTTGGTGGAATCAAGCGTATTGCGGTCGTGGCAGAGCGTATGGTGCCATTAATGGCTGTGCTCTATCTGGCAGTTGCACTTTATATTGCCATAATAAATTTCAGTATTCTTCCAGATATATTCAAACTGATCTTTACTGAAGCCTTTAAGTTTGATGCTGCTGCGGGTGGTTTTTTTGGTGCAATGGTATCGATGGCCATGATGCAGGGTATCAAACGTGGCCTGTTTTCAAATGAAGCCGGCATGGGTTCTGCACCGAATGCTGCAGCTGCTTCAGATGTAAAACATCCGGTAGACCAGGGGCTAGTACAGATGCTTGGGGTATTTGTAGATACCTTTGTAGTGTGTTCATGTACTGCGATTATCATTCTGGCTTCCGGTCTGTATCATGAAGCAGGTTTTGAGGGCGTTACGCTCACCCAGATGGCATTGGTCAGTCAGATCGGTAGCTGGGGTGATGATTTTCTGGCCCTGATTTTATTCTTGTTTGCTTACTCTTCTATTATCGGGAATTACGCCTATGCTGAGAGTAACGTTCAATTTATCAATAATCAGCCAAAAGTCATGTTTGTATTTCGTCTTCTGGTACTGGCAATGGTATATTTTGGCGCGATTACCAGCGTACCACTGGTCTGGTCAATGGCGGATCTATCCATGGGCTTAATGGCAACAATTAACCTGTTTGCTATTTTACTCCTGACGCCTTTCTTGCGAATGTTATTGAAAGATTATAGCTCTCAGCTTAAAAAAGGCATTAAGGAGCCGGAATTTAAAATAGATAAGTATCCGGAACTCAAGAAGAAAGTCGATTCAGATATTTGGTAAAACTTGTTTAAAGCTCCTTGCGAGGAGCTTTTTTATGATCAGAAATAAAGTGAAAATAAAAAATAGCCTAAACATGAGAGTGGTAAACTCAATAGAACCGGAATTTTACTGTTTAGTAAAGCAATAACAAGTCCAACAAAAATTATATCACTCCAGTGCTGGATACCTTTTTGTCCGAGCTGCACTACCATCGCCAGCAGTAAACCGACTACTGCGGCATTGATTCCATAAACTGCAGCCTGAATTTTTGTCTGCCTTAATAAGATAGACCAGTAAGGCAGTGTTCCGAAAATCAGTAAAAATGAAGGGAGGAAAATGGCGGCTGTAGTAATCGCTGCATTAATTAATGGAGAAGAAGTAACCGGTAAGAATGCACCCAAGTAAGAAGCAAAAGTAAATAAAGGTCCAGGTACAAGCTGTGCAAAGGCATAACCTAGTTCAAAATTTGATTCTTCAATTAGTCTGGACGTTACCAGTTCCTGGTATAAGAGAGGAAGCACAACATGTCCTCCGCCAAATACCAGTGAGCCTGAACGGTAAAAACTTTCAAATATTTGTACAGCAAAAGAAGGTGCCCACCATTGTATGATAAAAAGTAATATAAACAGGCTAACAAATATCAACAGCCAATAATAGGCACGAAAGGGTGTAGAGACAGTCTTTTGTATTTCTGACTGATCTTTTACAACTATTGGTACAGCAAGTTTCGCTGTATGAACGCAGTATAATCCTGCCACGCCACCCAAGATAATCACCAGCAGCTGGCTCATGGCTAGCGGTATAAAATAAATAATAAGGGCTGAAGCCAGCATCAAAATAAATTGCCAAACCGTACTACAGAAGTTTTTTAACATTTGCCAGAAAGCAAAAATTACGACGGCCAGTACGACGAGTTGTACTGTATGAAAAACTGATGAAGAAAGCCAGGAAGACAGGGAAACACTCAGTAGTGCACAGCCCAGCATTAAAATTATAGAGGGTAAGGTGAAACCAAGCCAAGCCAGAAGAGCGCCCCCATAACCCCTTTGTAAGTAACCGATACCGAGTCCAACCTGACTGCTGGTAGGGCCGGGAAGAAGCTGGGCTAATGCGACCAGTTGCGTATATTCATCGCTGGTCAGCCAGCGATATTTTTCAACAAAGGTGCGGTGAAAAAAGACCAGGTGTGCAGCTGGTCCTCCAAATGAGGTACAACCCAGTTTTAAAAAAATAAGAAAAATAGTGAGATACTGAACAGATAAATTCATGATCGATATTCTTCTCACAAATGGCTTGAGTTTAGAGTCCAATCATGACAATTTAAATAAATTTTATACAGCAATTTCTGAAATGTACTTCTACAATTCCTTTTTCAGAAAAATAACTCAGATCTCTCAAGTGCCCATGAAACAGCTCACATTCTGCTTACTCTGGATGAGTCTGGTCGGCCTGACCGGCTGCCAACATTTTAAAACATCTGAGCCACAGGCTGCACAGATGGTCACTGATGCACGGGCACAGTTTGAAAAGGTTCCTTTTGCTCAGATTAAAACAGTAGAGCAGCGGCCAGTTGTGGCTTTGGTCTTGGGTAGCGGCGGTGCCCGGGGCTATGCGCACATAGGGGTAATTGAGGTTCTGGAGCAGCAGGGAATCCGTCCAGATTTTATTGTGGGAACCAGTGCAGGCAGTATTGTAGGTTCTATATATGCCAGTGGAAAATCTGCAAAAGAGCTGCGGAGTATTGCTCTTAATATGAAAGCCACCGATGTACGCGATATTACCCTGGATATGAAAGGCTTTTTTGATGGTAAGAAAGTTGAAGACTATATTAACCAGCAGGTTGATAACATGCCGCTGGAAAAAATGAAAATACCTTTTTATGCAGTAGCCACTGAACTCAAAGAGGGTGCCCGTACTGTATTTAACTATGGAAATACCGGACAGGCAGTACGCGCATCGGCATCTATTCCGAGCATGTTTATTCCTACCCGTATTGGTGATAAAGAATATGTTGATGGGGGACTGACCAGTCCGGTGCCGGTTGAGGTGGCACGTGATCTGGGCGCTGATATTATTATTGCAGTTGATATTCTGGCACAGCCCACTCATACCGAAACTTCAAATGTCTGGGGTCTGTTTAATCAGAATATTAATATCATGCAGAACCGGCTAGCTAATGAAGAGTTGAAGTATGCTGATATAGTAATCCAGCCTGACTTACGTGAAAAAGCCCATATTTTTGATGTGCGTGGACGTGAAGCCAGCATGCAAGCTGGTCGGGAGGCTACCTTGGAAAAACTGGAAATGATTGAACTGGCTATTGAGACTAAACATAACAACCAGCAGAGAGACGACCAGAAAAATCTTACTGCGCTTAATGATACGGCTGCTGTCAAAACTAATAGGTAAAAAAAGAGCCCCTGGTTGGGAGCGAGAGTGAAGGGGCCCTAAATGGGAACTAAGAAAGCCATTATCTGACTTTCTTATCCCAGCTGAGGAGAACAATGACCTTGAGATCTCTGGAGTGAAATAAAAGGGTCATTGATAAGCTCATGATCAGTTTGCAATATGCTTGGCAAACTGTATATTGAAAAATGCAACTAATTCGAGAACTTATGTAAACATTGTCAGTATAAATGCAGGCTAAATAAAAACTTTTATAAGTATTTAATTTATTTATAAAATTAGCTGACTAGAGATAATTTTTATATTTTGTAGAAATTATAGGCAATTTTATAGATTGATTTAAAAGAGAATAATTCTTATTATTTGGATTCCTTGCTTATATGTAATATAAAAAAAATATATTATAGATACACTCTTAATTTTTTTTTACAAAGTTTAACACGTCCTTAATAGTTAATTATTCACTTTAAATTTATATCCTAATTGAATTAAATTTTTTAGTTCCCAAAGCTTATTAAAGTGGCTGTTTACAACCACTTTAAAATTTGTATTCAAATATTTTAATCTGCCAGTTCTGTAGAAATTGTATTGATGAGCCTGACTCCGGTTACAGCCTGAATATCTTCAAAACTTACCTGTTCAGTCAGTTCAATCAGCTCGATTCCCTGTTCGGTGACATCCATCACACCAAGGTCAGTAATAATCCGGTGGACTACACCTTTACCTGTAAGTGGCAGGCTACACTGTTTTACAATTTTTGGTGTTCCATCTTTCGCACAGTGCTCCATCAGCACTACGACTTTTTGTACACCTGCAACCAGATCCATAGCTCCGCCCATGCCCTTAACTTTCTTGCCCGGAATCATCCAGTTGGCCAGATCTCCCTGTTCGGAAACTTCCATTGCCCCTAAAATCGCAATATTGACGTGTCCACCACGAATCATGGCAAAGGATTCAGCACTTGAGAAAAATGCAGCGCCGGGCCGGGCTGTTACGGTCTGCTTACCCGCATTGATCAGATCAGCATCCACCGTTTCTTCAGTCGGAAACTCCCCAATCCCCAGTAAACCGTTTTCAGACTGGAGCCAGACATTGACCTGTTCTGGAATATAGTTGGCGACCAGGGTCGGCAATCCAATACCCAGGTTGACATAAAATCCGTCTTCAAGCTCCTGTGCGGCACGCTGTGCCATTTCATTACGTGACCAAGCCATATTTATCCCTCCGCCGTTTTCAGTGTCATCTGTTCAATCCGTTTTTCAGGTGTGGCATTGAGTATAATACGGTTAACATAGATTCCCGGCAGGTGAATAGCATCCGGATCCAGCTCACCAATCTCGACAATCTGTTCAACTTCAGCCACAGTAATTTTTCCGGCCATGGCACAGACCGGATTAAAGTTCTGCGCGGTTTTGCGAAAGACCAGATTCCCGGCTTTGTCGGCTTTATAGGCTTTAACCAGCGATATATCGGCTGTCAGTGATTCTTCCAGAATATAGGTTTTGCCGTTGAACTCTCGCTCTTCCTTCCCTTCAGCAATGAGAGTGCCTACGCCGGTCTGGGTAAAAAAAGCGGGAATACCAGCACCGCCGGCCCGCAGTTTTTCGGCCAGCGTACCTTGAGGGGTAAGTTCAACTTCAAGTTCACCACTCAGGTATTGACGCTCGAATTCTTTATTTTCTCCAACATAGGATGAAATCATTTTCTTGATCTGACGGGTAGTCAGAAGCTTTCCTAAGCCGAAGTCATCTACTCCTGCATTATTGGAAATACAGGTCAGGTCTTTTACTCCGGTTTCTTTTAGAGCTGAAATCAGAGCCTCAGGAATACCACATAGGCCGAATCCGCCTACAGCAATCTGTTGACCATCCTGTACAATATCTTTTAACGCATCGGATGCTGAGGGATAAACTTTATTATTCATAGGACCTCATCCTTAATTTTTTATAGACTTTATACTGTGCAAAGTTTTTGTTTATAGGCCTGTGCAAATTTAGACGGATTAGGCCGATGCAATACCTCTGCAATATAGTCTGCGGCTGCCATCAGTTTTTCGAGCTGTATACCCGTATCAAAACCCATCTGGCTAACCAGATAATAGACATCTTCAGTTGCAACATTACCTGAAGCACCTTTGGCATAAGGACAGCCACCAAGTCCTGAGATTGAAGAATCAAAGCTACGGATTCCTTGCTGAATCGACTCATAGATATTAGTAATTGCCATGCCATAAGTGTCATGAAAGTGCCCAGCTAGAGCTTCTTTTGGCAGGAGTTCAAAGCATTCTTTCCAGACTGCGCGAACCCTTAACGGTGTAGCGGTTCCAATAGTTTCACCTAACGATACTTCATAACAGCCCATGTCATATAAAGTCTTTGCAACTTCTGCAACTTTCTGAGGGGAAATTGCACCCTCGTAAGGGCAGTCCACCATACACGATACATAACCACGCACCCGAATATTATGCTGTTTGGCCTGTTGTATAATATCTTGAAAACGTTCAAGGCTCTCCTGAATCGAACAATTAATATTTTTCTGAGTGAAGCTTTCTGAGGCTGCCGTAAAAACTGCAATTTCCTGACACTTCACCTGAAGGGCGGCTTCAAAACCTTTCAAATTAGGAGTTAGCAGACTCAGTGAAATATCATCCTGTTTCGGGAGCTGTGCATAAAGTTCATCACTGTTAGCCATTTGTGGAACCCACTTTGCCGATACACAAGAGCCCACTTCTATCGCTTTAATCCCCGTTGCCATCAGGCGAGTAAGAAACTCGTAACGCTGCTGAAAAGTGATCACACTTTTTTCATTTTGCAGGCCATCACGTGCACCGACTTCAACAATCCTGATACTTTCATTCATGCAGAGGCCTCCGCTTCAATACAGAAATCTAGCAATTCATCACCGGCAGCGACCTGATCACCCGACTGGAAGAACAGATTGTTAATGATACCGTCCTGTGGTGCCCGGATGGTATATTCAATTTTCATAGCTTCCAGTGTCATGAGCGGTTCATCTTTTTTGACCTGAGCAAACTGCTCTACCAGTACCTGAGTAATAATGCCTGGCATAGGTGCCTTAAGATTACCTGCTTCTTCAGCCTCACCTTCTACATGGGCATACGGATCAATAATTTCAAACTCATAGGGTTGTGCCTGTTCAAAGAGCACCAGACTTGAGTCACACTTTACAAAGCATAGCTTATGTTGATGATTATCTATCTGGAGATGGGCTGTATTAGATGCAGTCAGTTCGCCAGAAATTTTATAATCTTGATTATAGACCTTGACCAGATAGCCCTGTTTTAAGATAGCCAGTTCAATATCATAAATTTCCTGCTGATGGCGTAACTGAACATGGGTTTTAGCCTGCTGGTTCAATCGCCAGAAGTTAGGCTGTTGCCAAGGATCATGCGGCAGGGAGTGCTTTAACGTCTGCTGAAGCAGATGGAGGACAGCAGCTTGTGCCAGTAGAGATGGTTTAATCTCAGGCTTTGAACTGAACAGCTGGATATTTTCACGCTCGATCAGTCCAGTATCTAAGTTTGGCTGGCTAAATGATCCAGTTCCCACCAGACGGTGCAGGAAAGCTACATTATTACCCACACCCTGAATATAAAAGTTTTGCAAGGCATGCTGCATCTGGCGCAGTGCATCCTGACGGGTTTTGCCCCAGACAATCAGCTTGGCAATCATCGGGTCATAAAAACTGCTGATGCTGTCGCCCTGAATAATGCCGCTATCTACCCGCACATGCGCATTCTGCTGTGGGTATTGCAGGAAATGAATTTTACCAATCGAGGGTAAAAAGCCATTATCTGGATCTTCTGCATAAATCCGAGCTTCCAGGGCATGACCTTGAATAGAAAGATCTGCCTGAGCTCTAGGTAGAGGCTCACCATAGGCAACCCGTAGTTGCCACTCGACCAGATCCTGTCCGGTAATCATTTCAGTTACCGGATGTTCGACCTGCAGGCGAGTATTCATTTCCATAAAATAAGCTGTACCATCCTGCTCGACAATAAATTCGACTGTACCGGCACCTACGTAGTTAACAGCACGCGCGGCGTCAATTGCAGCCTGGCGCATGGCCTCAAGTTTTTCTTCTGGCATCAGCGGAGCAGGGGCTTCCTCCAGAACCTTCTGGTGACGGCGCTGTACTGAACAGTCACGCTCAAACAGATGAACATAATTGCCATGCTTGTCACCAAAAACCTGAACCTCAATGTGTCTTGGGCGCGTGACATAACGTTCAATTAATACATCTTCATTACCAAAACTTGATCGAGCTTCGCTCTTGCATGAGGTCAGAGAACTTAAGAAGTCTTCACTGCGTTCCACCAGACGCATGCCTTTACCGCCACCACCTGCACTGGCTTTAATCAGCACCGGGTAGCCAATCGCATCGGCCTGCTGTTTTAAAAAATCTGGCTCCTGATTTTTGCCATGATAACCTGGTGTCAATGGCACACCGGCCTCTTCCATGAGTGCTTTAGAGGTAGCTTTTAGACCCATTGCCCGGATTGCTTCCACCGGCGGCCCAATAAATTCGATACCATTTTGCTGGCAGGCCAGTGCAAAATCATCATTTTCAGATAAAAAGCCATAACCCGGATGGATGGCTTCTGCACCGATTAGCAGTGCTGCTTCTATAATCCGTTCAATTTGCAGGTAACTTTCACTGGCTGGGGCACGACCAATACAGATGGCTTCATCTGCCTGTTTAACATGCTGTGCCTCGGCATCAGCTTCAGAATAAACCGCAACAGTTTGAATGCCGAGTTCCTTGGCAGTACGGATGACACGACAGGCAATTTCACCACGGTTCGCAATTAAAATTTTCTTAAACATAATCCTTTATCCTGCTTTTTATGATTTTGTGGAAAATGGCCTTAAGCGCACCAGTGCGGTGTACGTTTTTCCAAAAAGGCACTCAGGCCTTCTTGTGCCTCTTCGCCCAGCCGTAATCTTGCAATATGAGCTGCGGTCTGCTGCATAAGTTCAGCAGTCAGTTCCTGTTCGGCTACAGTGTCGATCAGTTGTTTGGAAGCCGTTTGTGCCTGCGGACTACCTAATAGCAGCTGTTCAATTATTTGTTGAATGCCTGTATCCAGTGCTTCGGCACTATAGACTTCATGAGCCAGTCCGATGGCTTTAGCCTGCTGTGCTGAAAGCCGCTCAGCAGTTAAAAAGTAACGTGAAGCCTGACGCGCACCAATGGCCCGAATCACATAGGGACTGATGGTAGAGGGAGCCAGTCCCAAACGTACTTCAGAGGTTGCAAACATTGCGTTTTCGCTGGCAATACATATATCACAGGCCGAGGCCAGGCCTAACCCGCCTCCTAGTGCTGCACCATGCACACGGGCAATGGTGGGCTGTCTAAGATGAGCCAGTTTATGCAGCATGGTGGCCAGCTTCATGGCATCCTGCTGGTTCTCTTCACTACTAAAATGACGGGCTGCTTTCATCCAGTTCAGGTCTGCGCCAGCAGAGAAATTTTTGCCGCGGCCTGCCAGTATCACCACACGAGTATTCACGTTTTGCTCTAGCGCATCAAAACACTGGCTGAGCTCGGCAATTAATTGTGCATTAAAGGCATTGTGCAGTTCTGGACGGTTTAGCCAGATATAGGTGGCTCCATTAGGCTGCTCTTCAATTTCAATCAGTTCAAAATGCTTCATGAATCTCTCCTACATGCGGAATACGCCAAAATGGGTTTCTTCAATTGGAGCATTCAAGGCCGCGGACAAACTGAGTGCAAGTACCTGACGGCTTTGTGCAGGATCAATTACCCCGTCATCCCACAGTCGGGCAGAGGCATAATAAGGATGGCCCTGGCGCTCGTACTGTTGTCGAATCGGATTTTTGAACTCGTCTTCCTGCTCGGCAGTCCAGTTTTCGCCTTTGCTCTCAATGGCATCGCGGCGTAAAGTGGCAAGAACACTAGCAGCCTGCTCGCCACCCATGACCGATATACGTGAATTAGGCCATGTCCACATAAAACGTGGTGAATATGCGCGGCCACACATGCCATAGTTTCCGGCCCCAAACGAGCCGCCGATTACCAGCGTGATTTTAGGAACTTTGGCTGTAGCAACTGCCATGACCAGTTTGGCACCATGTTTGGCAATTCCTTCATTTTCATACTGGCGGCCAACCATAAAGCCGGTAATATTCTGAATGAATAGCAGTGGAATTTTGCGTTGTGTACACAGTTCAATAAAATGCGCGCCTTTCTGGGCAGATTCGGAAAAGAGAATGCCATTATTGGCAATAATTCCAACTGGCATACCATACAGATGAGCGAAGCCTGTAATAAGCGTAGTTCCAAACCGTGCCTTGAATTCATCGAAGCGTGAACCATCAACAATTCGTGCAATGATTTCCCGTACATCAAAAGGTTTGCGGCTGTCACTCGGAATAATGCCATATAGCTCTTCGGCATCAAATAATGGTGATTCAATCTCTTTTAGCTGAAGCTGTGCTGCTTTTTTCCAGTTCAGGTTGGCTACAATCCTGCGGGCGATTCCAAGTGCATGCAGATCATTTTCAGCCAGATGGTCGGCAACACCGGAAAGACGGGTATGGACATCGCCACCGCCGAGATCTTCGCTAGTAACCACTTCGCCTGTGGCTGCCTTGACCAGTGGCGGGCCACCCAGAAAAATTGTACCCTGATTACGCACAATAATAGTTTCATCCGACATGGCCGGTACATAGGCACCCCCTGCGGTACAGCTGCCCATGACCACTGCAATTTGCGGAATGCCTTTGGCAGACATCTGTGCCTGATTATAGAAAATCCGGCCAAAATGGTCGCGGTCTGGAAATACTTCATCTTGGAGAGGCAGGAAAGCTCCACCCGAGTCTACCAGATAGATGCAGGGCAGCCGGTTCTGCTCGGCAATTTCCTGGGCCCGAAGGTGTTTTTTGACTGTAAGCGGATAATAGGTACCGCCTTTAACTGTGGCGTCATTGGCAATAATCATGCACTGTACATCATGCACCTGACCAATACCGGCAATTACACCGGCAGAAGGTACATCATTGTCATACAAGCCATAGGCAGCCAGCTGACCAATTTCCAGAAAAGGGCTGCCTGTATCTAGAAGGCGTTCAATACGCTGACGTGGTAGCAGTTTACCCCGGGCCAGATGTTTTTCTCGGGCTTTTTCTCCACCACCCAACTGGATTTTGGCAGCCAGCTGGTTTAGGTCATCGACCAGTTCCTGCATAGCCTGCTTATTCTGTTTGAATTCTTCACTACGGCTATTCATCTTGATTGCAATCTGGTTCATGGCAGTCATCCTTGTGCATTAAGGTTAAAGGGATCAGGCTGTTTCGTTGAACAGCTCACGGCCAATCAGCATGCGTCGGATTTCTGAAGTGCCGGCACCGATCTCATACAGTTTGGCATCGCGCCATAAACGCCCTGTAGCAAAGTCATTGATATAACCATTACCACCTAAAGTCTGAATTGCTTCACCGGCCATCCAAGTGGCTTTTTCAGCTGAATATAAAATGGCGCTCGCTGCATCTTTACGCAGAGCACGGCCATGATCTGCACGGTCACAGGCTTGACCTACGCTGTATACTAGAGCCTTGCAGGCCAGCCAGGTCGAATACATGTCGGCAATTTTGCCTTGCATTAACTGGAACTCGCCTAGTGCCTGACCGAACTGCTTACGTTCATGCAGGTAGGGCATTACAATATCCAGACAGGCATCCATAATGCCAAGTGGGCCGCCGCTTAGTACAGCACGTTCATAATCAAGTCCACTCATGAGTACCTTGACACCGTTACCCACTCCACCCAGTACATTCTCGGCAGGTACTTCACAGTCATCAAAAAACAGAGGGTAAGTGTTAGAGCCGCGCATCCCCAGTTTGTCCAGGTGGTGGCCATGACTAAAGCCTTTCATGTCTTTTTCAATTAAGAAGGCCGTCATGCCTTTGGCACCTGCCTGCAGATCGGTTTTGGCATAGACCACCAATACGTCAGCATCACCGCCATTGGTGATCCACATTTTTGAACCATTTAATACATAGTGGTCGCCTTTCTGGTCAGCACGAAGTGTCATACTTACCACGTCCGAACCAGCATTCGGTTCAGACATTGCCAGCGCTCCTACATATTCACCAGATACCAGTTTTGGCAGATAACGCTGTTTCTGTGCTTCAGTACCATGACGGTGAATCTGGTTGATACAGAGATTAGAATGTGCACCATAAGACAGGCCAATAGATGCACTGGCCCGCGAGATTTCTTCCATGACCAGAATGTGTGCCAGATAACCCATATTACTGCCGCCGTACTCTTCAGAAACGGTCATGCCCAACAGGCCCATGTCACCCATTTTCTTCCAGAGTTGCGCTGGAAACAGATTATCCTGATCGGCCTTGGCCGCAAGAGGTGCCACTTCCTTTCTGGCAAAGTTCTGAACCGATTCCTGTAGGGCCTTTAGGGTATTATCTATTCCAAAATCAATTGTTTGTAAATTCATTCTCTACCATCCTGTAGAACTGTATTTGTTATTTCGCAGCTATATTTGTTGTGACCTGAGTTCACAATACAATTATTTTTTAAAAAAGTGAACCTTTATTCATAAAATGATTTATAATTCATTTTAAGGCGTGAAGTAAATAATATTTTTCTTATGAACTATAAAAGATCTTCTCTGATGGAAGAACGGATGGCGCAGAACCGGCTGGCCATTTTACAGGCTACACGTGACCTGACTGCTCGTGGGGGATTTAAAGATGCCCAGATTAATGCCATTGCAGAACTGGCCGGTATTTCAAGCGGTCTGGTCTACCGTTACTTTAATTCAAAAAACCAGTTACTGGTGGAAGTCCTGACCGACGCTGCCATGCAGGAAATCCGCATTCTTGAGTCCATTTACCGGGAAGACCTGCCGCCAAAAGAAAAACTGTTTAAGGCAGTTACAGCCTTTGTAAAACGCGCACTTACCGGACCGCAGCTGGCTTATTCACTCATCTTCGAACCGGTGGATGTGGCTATCGAAATTGAGCGTGTACGGGTTAAACAGCTAATCAAGAATGCCATTATTGATATTTTGAAAGAAGGGCAGGAAAGTGGAGATTTCAGTTTTGACGATGTCAATACCGCAGCCCTGTGTATTGTTGGCGCCATGACTTTTGCTGTAGTCGAGCCGATTGACCCGGCTCGCCGTAAAAAGTTTGATAAGCAGGACTTTGTCCGTTATGTAGCCGAGTTCTGTCTGCAGGCAGTCGTTCGTGTACCTCAACCGGTACAAGGAGAAAATTAACATCTAAATATGCCTGTTGTATGGATAAGAAAGAACTGAACAAAGAATTGCACATAAAAATACGTAAAACACAATGAAAACCGGGGTCATGTATCGACCCCTAATAACAATCTGAAAAACACAATGACAATGAATCAAGGAGTAGGATTCAATGACAGATACACAATTAAGTTATGCATCTGGTGCAAGTGAGCAACCTTTACTGGGCATGACCATTGGACAGAAATTTGATCAGGCATGTGCGCAATATACTGCACAGGATGCCGTTGTCTCGGTTCACCAAAATCGTCGCATCAGTTATGCAGAATTGAGAACACTGGTTGATGCCTTTGCCTGTAATCTGCTTGAGCTGGGACTAAAAAAAGGTGATCGCCTTGCAATCTGGGCACCCAACTGTGTGGAATGGACCATTGCACAGTTTGCCACGGCTAAGGCAGGTATCATTCTGGTCAACCTGAATCCATCTTATCGCAGTCATGAACTTGAATATGTGCTTAACAAGGTGTCCTGTGTTGGCCTGATTATGGCAGTACAGTGCAAAACAAGTAACTTTAAGGAAATTTTACTCAAGATTGTTCCTGAGCTGCATGAAACTCAAAGCCGTGAACTGTCTTTACAGCGACTGCCACACTTAAAACATCTGATTAAAATTGATGATCAGGCTCATCCTGCTTTCCACTGTTTCGATGATTTACTGACTTCACCTACCTCAGAGCAGTTGCAGGCGCTGCAAAATATCGGTCAGGAATTACAATTCGATGAAACTATTAATATCCAGTTTACATCTGGTACTACCGGTAACCCCAAAGGGACCATGCTGACCCATAACAATATTCTGAATAATGGCTATTTTGTTGGTGAACGAATTTTACTTACCCCGCAGGACAGGGTATGTATTTCGGTACCACTATTTCACTGTTTCGGTATGGTCATGGGAAATCTGGCCTGTGTAACTCATGGTTCTGCAATGGTCTATCCATGTGATGTATTTAATCCACTTAGCAGTTTAAAAGCTATTGAACAGGAAAAATGTACGGCTGCTTATGGTGTGCCTACCATGTTTATTGCCATGCTGGAACATGAGCAGTTTAATGAGTTTGACCTGAGCAGCCTGCGTACCGGAATTATGGCGGGCAGTCCGTGTCCGCGTGAGATTATGCAGCGTGTGATCGACCGTATGCATATGTCACAAGTGACCATATGCTATGGCATGACTGAAACCTCGCCGGTAAGTGCCCAGAGTATGGTAGATGACCCGATTGAAACCCGGGTCAATACAGTGGGACGCATACATCCGCACGTAGAAATCAAGATTATCGACCGTAACGGCAAGATTGTACCGCGTGGCAAACTTGGCCAGCTATGTACCCGGGGCTATTCAGTGATGCTGGGCTATTGGGAAGATGAAGAAAAAACTAAAGAAGTGATTGATCAGACTGGCTGGATGCATACCGGAGATCTGGCGGAAATGGACCAGCAGGGCTTTATCCAGATTAAGGGCCGTATTAAAGATGTCGTCATTCGGGGAGGGGAAAACCTGTTCCCTAAAGAAATAGAGGATTTTTTATATACTCATCCCGATGTGTCTGATGTACAGGTTGTAGGTGTGCCTGACCAGAAATATGGTGAGGAACTTTGCGCCTGTATTATCCTGCATCCGCATAGTAATACCAGTGAAGAAATTATCCGACAGTACTGCAAGGAACATATCTCGCACCAGAAAGTGCCGCGTTATATCCGGTTTGTAACAGCTTTTCCTTTAACTGCTTCAGGCAAAGCCCAGAAATATAAAATCCGTGAAATGATGCAACAGGAACTCAATTTAAAGGTTTCCTAATCTGGTACACTTATAAAAAGCAGGGCACTGGCCCTGCTTTTTGTGATATTTAGCATCTTAAATACTGATGCTGACAGTCAAAGAAGAACTGCTGGAAACCTGCTATAGAAAAATAATAAACTAAAAATGACCGGTGCATTCATCAAGAGACTGGTACTTGGCCAGCCACACGTGTAATTTATCGGTTCAATGCCGTTTATAAAAAATAAAAGGAATCACAGGTTGCATGTTTAAATCTTTTTTTCCACAACCCAAAGTATTTTTTCTGTCATTGCTGTTCTGGTTCATGGTCAACCTGCTACTCTGGTATGTAGCAGGCGGACGGGAGTGGGGAAGCTGGCTGGGCTTTCCATCAGATTATGCTCAGGCTGAACTGCCTATTGGGGTTAGCCGGTTCTGGTCTCCGGCATTTCTCTGGTTTTACCTGTGGTTCTTCGTAGCTACTGCGATCTTTGCCATTTTTTGGCGATTTAAAGCAAATCATCCCTGGCAGCGCTGGTCGGTATGGGGCTCGGCATTTATTCTGTTTAATATCTGGTTTAGCGTACAGGTCAGTGTAGCCATTAATGCCTGGTATGGGCCATTCTGGGATTTAATTCAGCGAATGCTGAGTAGCGGTGGCGGTAATATCCGTGACCTGTATATGGGTACCTTGACCTTTTTATATATTGCCATGGTAGCAGTGACTATTATGGTCATTAATGCTTTCTTTACCAGTCATTATATCTTTCGTTGGCGTACCGCAATGAATGAGTACTATACCGCGCATTGGGACCGGTTACGTCATGTTGAAGGAGCATCACAGCGGGTTCAGGAGGACACCATGCGTTTTGCCACTATTATGGAAGATTTAGGGGTCGAGCTGATTAAAGCGGTTATGGTTCTGGTTGCATTCCTGCCAATCCTATTTGAGCTCTCCCGGCATGTACCGGAATTGCCGCTGGTGGGGCAGGTAGAACACTCACTGGTCTGGGCAGCCATTGTCTGGGCTATCTTTGGTACGGTTCTGCTCATGGTGGTGGGTGTCAAGTTACCGGGCCTTGAGTTTAATAACCAGAAAGTTGAGGCAGCTTACCGTAAAGAGCTGGTATATGGTGAAGACTATGCAGACCGAGCCCAGCCGGCAACCTTAAAAGAGCTGTTTTCCCGCGTACGCCAGAACTATTTCCGTTTATATTTTCATTACGCCTATTTTAATCTGGTGGCAACCTGGTACCGCCAGCTTGATATCCTCTACAGTCTGGTCGTGCTTTTCCCTGCTATTGCAGCCGGCAAGATGACTTTGGGCCTGATCAACCAGATTGGTAATGTTTTCGATAAAGTCCGTGAATCATTTCAGTATCTGATTATGTCCTGGAAAACGATTATCGAGCTGTTATCGATCTATAAACGTCTCAAGACCTTTGAAGCCGTATTAGATGATTAAAGCTGCTTTTACTCCACCCGCCTCGGCGGGTTTTTCAATATAAAAAATCTGGTCAATTCCTTATATACCGGTTTTACTGACCGTAAGCCGTAGTCTGTTATTACGCTACAGTATTCCGCTTATTATTAAGGGATTACAAACTTTTGATGTCTTTGGAACATTATCTTCATGGTTTCGCTATAAACTTTCTAATGCACCTATTTACACAGTCATAATAGGTAAGCCAGCAGCCAGTATGCTACAAATAAACGGTTTTATATAATTGGCCAAATATTAAAAAGCAGGGAAATACTATGGCGCTTATATCCTTGAGCAAGTTTCGCGGACTTTTTATAGGGGCAACCTTACTAGGGGCCTCTCAGATTGCATTGGCTGGCCCAACGGTGGATCAGCTCAGTAACTGTTTGATGAAATCGACCACCGCCACCGATAAAACCGTAGTTCTGCAATGGACCTTTGTGGCATTGGGTAATCATCCCGACTTAAAGGCCTTTAGTAATGTGACTGCGACACAAAAGGAAGCATTAGATAAGAATCTGGCCACTGTGCTGCAACGCATACTGGTAGAGCAATGTTCGGCACAGACCAAAGCAGTGATTCAGACTGAAGGTTTGCAGGCGGTGGGAGATAGTTTTCAAGAGTTAGGCAGTATTACAGGTGAAGAAATTCTTAAAACGCCTGAAATTAAACAGCAGCTTAATGGTGTTCTGAAATATGTAGATTTGAATAAGCTGGTAACAACTTTCTTGACGCCGGATCTTTGGAATAAGTTGGGTGTTACCCGTTAAAATCTCGGATAAAAATAAGTTGTATAAGTAAAAAGCTGCGGTTCAAGTTTGTCTTAACCGCATCGTGATAAAACGTTGTTTAAGCTCATGCCAATTGGTCGAAATCCAGCACACAAAAGAACCCAAAGTCACCATGATTGCCCCAAGCCAAAAGGTTTTCGATAGAGGTGTTTGTAAAATCCACATCGACATGATGGATGAAAATATTGGGCTGAAATAAGACAGCGTGACCAGCATGGTGATATTGCCTCGGTTAATGCCAATATTCCATGCGGCATAACCTAAACCTGTCACGGTAGAGACCATCAGCATATACATCAATGTTGTGGCATCGATCTGAACGATGTGTACAAATTGCTCAGGATGTAGTACGAGCATTTTGAGCCACAGCACTAGACTGGTGGCAATAAAAAAGAGGCTAATCGGGTTATGTCCCTGACTGTATTTTTTAGTCATCACACAATACAGTGACCATAAACTTGCGCCTACAAATGCTAGTCCATAACTGAGCGGATTACTTTGCATATGGCTAATCACCGTAGCAAGATCAATCGCACCATTCCCAGTTTGAATATAGAACACGCCTGCAAGGCTAATCCCTAAACCTAAAATCACCCACTTATTGAAGTTCAGTTCTTTAAATAGAATCAGCATCAAGATGGTCATACTCGGCCACAGGTAATTGACTAGGCTGATTTCAATGGCTTGTTGTGCGTTTTGGGCAAGGGCAATGGCGTAGGAAAAGCAGATTTCATACACTACAAATAATGCTGTTGCCCCAAAGAGGTACTTACGCGGAATTTGTTTTAAGTTAGGAATACGAAACAGGGCAAACAGTAGTACCGCACTTAAGCTATACATAAATAGCACAGCTAAATCTGCACCGATATTTGCACTAACTTTTTTCAGTAAACCCACGATAGACGACCACTGTAAAATAGCACTGAAGCCAATCAGGGTAGCGAGGTTTTTGGACATGGTAATGGGGGGATGGGAGAATGCGCAGATTCTATTCTAATTAATCAATTTCCAATATGGGAAAAGTGGCATTTTTTGAGCAGATTTTAAATTTCCGTTAAGAATAGCTTTATGATTTGAATATCCCGATGATGAGTTTAATCAACCAGTAAATCGGGTAGAGAATAAAATCCATTCCAAAGACAAAGTCTTCGCTACGTTGTTTTCTGTGGGGTGTAGGTTGCATTTCAGCGATCCATTTACGGCTTTTTGGAATCATCAGCAAAATGATGATCACTGCTATAAATATGCCAATGGCAATTTGAATGATGGTGAGTAAGAGTTCAGGTGTCATTTTTGTTTTTCTGCGACTTTTTTGTTTTATAGCATAAAAATAATCCTCTCCCTAACCCTCTCCTTTAAGAAAGGAGAGGGAACTTCGCGTATCAAATTAATCAAATGACATTCCCTCTCCCACTGGGATGAGCAGCACTGCTGCGCAAGGGGTGAGGGAGCTAGGCGTCTCCTAAGTCTTCGAGTTTGGCGATAGATGATACTTTTTAATGGTCATGTTGTTTTTGGTGTGAAGTGCTTGGATTAAATTTATGAAAATTAAATGATAATGCTTTCCCTCAGTTTTAAATTTTCATTATTTTATGGGTTATAATTTAATCTAAAAGGTGATCAATAAAAAGAGGCAAAATTTATAATAGGGATTGCTGAACTTGAGGTTAATGCACGTTTAGTTTTACTTGTATACGAAGCATTATTAAGATCTTTTTGGAGAAAACAGACCTTAAAGAATTTTTTAAGAAATACAGGTATAAGTGAACATATAATTTCAAGTTGGGGAGATGGAGAATCAAAACGTGAATTTTTAGATAGACTATTTACTGCCTTATCAAAAAATCAGAAAGGTAAATCTGTTGTACTTAAATGGGCTTATGAATTGTCTGAACAAAGAACTTTTCCTGATCTTCGTGGATGGGAGGATTCAGATTTAAAAATACAGCAAGCGCATAAGTCTGTTGTAGAGTTAAGATCTTATATAAATCAGAAATTAGACGATCTTAAATCAGAGCAAGAAAAGCAAAAGACAAAAGATAACGTTAAAGAAATCCAAAATGAAATTAGAAAATCACTTGTTGATAGGGAAAGTTTACAACAGCAACTTTATAGCCTGCTGCCATTCGTTGGTACTCAACAAGGTGGTTATGATTTTGAAAAATGGTTTTATGAAGCCTTAGACTATTCTGATATTCAATCTAGGACACCATATAAAGTAGATGGTCGGCAGATAGATGGCTCATTAACGATAGATGGGACTACTTATTTAGTTGAATTAAAGTTTACGAAAAACCAAACTGGTTCAGAAGTCATTGATAGTTTTAAAGCTAAAATTGATAAAATGGCTGACAACACAATGGGCATCTTTGTTTCGATGTCTGGTTATTCTTCCCAAGCTATTAAGGAAGCATCAGGTAGAAGAACAACACTTTTGCTTCTAGAGTCGAGTCATTTATTCACTTTCTTACAAGGCATAGAATCATTGAAAGATATTATAAGAAGAAGTAGGCGACATGTTTCATAAACCTCTGAGGCCCTTTTAAACACTACTTATATTGAATAAAAAAACCCGCTCTAAAGCGGGTCTTCTATTCCAAAATCAATCAGCCTCAACCAATCAATTTCTTCATCAACTCATTGACTTGCGCAGGGTTCGCTTTACCTTTCGCTGCTTTCATCACTTGACCAACAAGACCGTTAAAGGCTTTCTCTTTACCAGATTTATACTCGTCAACCATCTTCTCGTTGGCAGTAAGAACTTCCTTAATAATCGCTTCAATCGCGCCTGTATCAGTTTCCTGTTTCAAGCCTTTTTCCGCAATAATCTCGTCCGCAGTTTTGCCTTCTTCCCACATAAAGCCGAACACTTGTTTCGCGATCTTACCGTTAATCGTGTTGTCGACAATACGTGCAACCATACAGCCCAATTTCTCAGCCGATACAGGAGAATCAGCCAATTCTAAGCCAGCTTTATTTAAAGCACCTGAGAATTCGCCCATCACCCAGTTCGCCGCAATCTTACCTTGTGCAGCGCCACCAGCAGCCTTAACGACGTCTTCGTAGAATTCTGACATTTCACGCGTAAGCGTTAATACGTGCGCATCGTACTCAGTCACACCAAAGTCCGCTACAAAACGCGCACGACGTGCAGCAGGCAGCTCAGGCATGGTCGATTTAATCGCTTCGATTTGCTCGTCAGCAATGATGACAGGCAACAAGTCTGGGTCAGGGAAGTAGCGGTAATCGTTCGCTTCTTCTTTAGAACGCATTGAACGCGTTTCCATCTTCACAGGGTCGAATAAACGTGTTTCTTGTTCAATGGTGCCATCCCATTCAAGGATTTCCATTTGACGTTCAATTTCCACGTTAATCGCTTGTTCAATGAAACGGAAGGAGTTGAGGTTTTTCAGCTCACAACGTGTACCGAAAGGTTGACCCGGACGACGTAAAGACACGTTACAGTCAGCACGGAACGAACCCTCAGCCATGTTACCGTCAGAGATCCCTAACCAACGCACTAGCGTGTGAATCGCTTTAATGTAGGCAACGGCTTCTTCAACAGAACGCATATCCGGTTCAGATACGATCTCTAAAAGTGGCGTACCTGCACGGTTCAAGTCAATGCCTGACATGCCTTCAAACTGGTCATGGATTGATTTACCAGCATCTTCCTCAAGGTGCGCACGCGTCACGCCAATACGTTTAACCGTACCATCTTCAAGTTGAATGTCAATATGACCCAAGCCCACAATCGGATTGTCCATCTGGCTAATCTGGTAGCCTTTTGGAGAATCCGGATAAAAGTAGTTTTTACGTGCAAACACAGAAGCTTGGTCGATGTAGGCATCAATACCCAAACCAAAGCGAATCGCTAAATCCACCACTTCTTTGTTGAGTACTGGCAATACGCCCGGCATGGCCAGATCAACCAGGCTGGCTTGAGTGTTTGGGTCTTGACCGAATTCAGTCGATGAACCTGAGAAAATTTTAGATTTGGTCGCAAGCTGAGTGTGAATCTCGATCCCAATAACGACTTCCCAACCATCAATCAGGTTAGATTTTGGTTTAGCAGTGTTCTTAGCCATTATGCGTTCTCCTCAGCAATTGCCGCACGTTGGGTGTGCCAGTCGGTTACCTGCTGATACTGGTGTACTACAGACAGCAGTTGTGACTCAGACCAGTAATTACCAATCAGTTGCAGGCCTACAGGCAGCTGGTTGGCATCGAAACCAATTGGCGCATTAATAGCTGGCAGACCGGCAAGGTTGACCGCAAGGGTATAGATATCGCCCAGATACATGGCTACCGTATCTTGTGCAGCACCCAGTTGATAGGCAGTAGTCGGTGCGCTTGGAGCCGCAATGACATCGACCTGTTCAAAGGCTTTCAGAAAATCCTGCTGAATCAGGCGACGAACTTTCTGGGCTTTCACGTAGTAAGCATCATAATAACCGGCTGACAGGGCATAGGTTCCAATCAGGATCCGGCGCTGGACTTCTGTACCAAAACCTTCCGAACGCGAACGTTTGTAAAGATCCATCAAGTCCATCGGATTTTCACAGCGATAACCATAACGCACGCCGTCATAACGTGACAGGTTGGATGAGGCCTCGGCCGGAGCAATCAGATAATAAGTCGGAACGTAAGCCTCAGTCATGTTCAGGTCAATTTCAACCAGAATCGCGCCCATTTCTTCGAGCTTTTTCAATGACTCTTCAACACGCGCTTTTACTTCAGCATTCAACCCATCAACCTGAAAATACTGCTTAGGAATACCAATACGTAAACCTTTAACAGAAGCTGTATTCAAGTTGGCTACATAATCGTCGACTTCCTGATTCATGGAGGTCGAGTCTTTTTCATCATGGCCGGCCATGACATTCATCAAATAAGCGCAGTCTTCAGCAGAACGTGCCATCGGGCCACCTTGATCCAGTGACGAGGCATAGGCAATCATTCCGAAACGGGATACACGGCCATAGGTAGGTTTCAGACCGGTAAGACCACAAAAAGATGCAGGCTGACGAATTGAACCACCGGTATCGGTGCCGGTGGCAAACGGAGCAAGATCTGCTGCCACAGCCGCTGCCGATCCGCCCGATGATCCACCCGGCACACAGCTTAAATTCCACGGGTTTTTGGTCGCGCCGTAAAATGAATTCTCGGAGGTTGAACCCATAGCGAATTCATCCATATTCACTTTACCCAGTGTGACCAGACCAGCTGATTTGCCCTTGGCAACTACGGTAGCATCATAAGGGGAAATAAAGTTGTCCAGCATTTTAGAGCCGGCAGTGGTTTTAATACCTTGAGTACAGAAAATATCTTTATGTGCGATAGGTACGCCAGTAAGTACAGTTGCGGTACCGGTTTTAATCGCAGCATCAGCAGCATCAGCTTGAGCCAGTGCCTGTTCGGCAGTTACAGTGACATAGCTGTTAACCTGCGCATCAATTTTTTCAATACGGTTTAAATAGTGCTGAGTCAATTCGCGCGAGGAAAACTGGGCTGTTTTTAAGCCTTCGGCAAGTTCACGAATCGATAAACGATGTAAATCAGTCATGAGTTAAATTCTTTTAGGTTCAGTTTTGAAGTACAGAAGTTGACCAGATAATTATTCAATTACACGTGGAACCAGATACAGGCCCGCTTCAGTAGCTGGGGCAACTGCCTGATATTCTTCACGATGATTGGTTTCAGTCACAACATCCTGACGTAATGGCTGAGGGTGATCAAATGGACTTTTTAGCGGTTCAACACCCTCAGTATCGATTGCTTTTAAGGTATCCATCATGCCTAAAATTTTATTTAGACTTTGAGCATATTCAGCAGATTGCGTATCATTGAGCGAAAGACGTGCAAGATTGGCGATTGCTGAAACTGTTTGTGCATTTAAATCTGCAGAATGCTGAGCATCCGGTGTAGACATACCATCACCTAATCAGTATTAAAAAATTCAAAATATCGTGCGTTATAATAAGCGATTGACTTGTTCAACGCACTACATTTAGTTAAAGTTGCCACCTTGCGTCCACATAAAGTTTAACTGAGAACGACCCGTGATTCTAAAACGACTAATTGGCTTGTTTTCGCCGGATCTAGCCATTGATTTAGGTACAGCAAATACACTTATTTATGCACCAGGGCGGGGCATCATTCTGAATGAACCGACAGTTGTCGCGATCCGTCACAGTGGTTCACAGAAAATTGTTGCCGCCGTAGGCCTGGATGCGAAACAGATGCTTGGACGTACCCCGGCAAATATTTCTGCCATACGTCCGATGAAAGATGGCGTAATTGCCGACTTTGAAGTAACTGAGACCATGCTGAACCAGTTCATTGGCAAAGTCCATGAGAAGCGCCTGTTTCCACCTGCACCACGTGTTGTGGTGTGTGTACCATGCAAATCGACACTGGTTGAGCGTCGTGCTATCCGTGAAGCGGTATTTAATGCAGGTGCGCGTGATGTCCGCCTGATTGAAGAGCCGATGGCGGCTGCAATCGGTGCAGGTATGCCGGTTGAGCAGGCATGCGGTTCTATGGTGGTTGATGTTGGTGGTGGTACCACTGAAATTGCGATTATTTCCCTACAGGGGTGTGTGTACGCAGATTCTTTACGTATTGGCGGTGATGTTTTTGATGAGCAGATCATTAATTATGTGCGTAAAGCACATGGTTGCGTGATTGGTGAAACAACTGCCGAACTGATCAAGAAAGAAGTGGGTATGGCGATCGGAGACGGTACAACACTTGAAATCGAAGTGCGTGGCCGTAACCTGGCTGAAGGCGTTCCCCGTTCAATTACTGTAACCTCTGATGAAATTACTCAGGCGATTGCTGATCCGCTTTCCAATATTGTCAGTGCAGTGAAATCGGCACTCGAACAGACTCCACCAGAGCTGTCCTCTGATATTGCCGAGCGCGGAATTGTGCTTACAGGCGGTGGTGCATTGCTGCGTAATCTGGACAAACTGCTGGCTCAGGAAACCGGACTGCCTGTTATGGTTGCAGAAGATCCACTGACCTGTGTGACTCGCGGTGGCGGTAAGGTACTCGAATTCTTCGATAACCCGAATCATGACATGCTGTTTGTAGGTTAAGTTAGGAACCAGGCGGTGCAACCGAATCTTTTTTCAAGACAACCGCCATCTTTTCGCTCATTCATCATAGCGGTGATCACCTGCCTTATTGTGCTGTTTTTTGACTGGCGCATGCCGCATGTGGTGCAACCTGCCAGGGAAGTCCTGTACGCTGCATATAATCCTATTTATGCACTGGCAAGCTATCCCGTGTTGTCGAGAGAATGGCTGAGTCAACAAACCAAATCTGAAGCCCAGCTGCGCCGTGAAAATACTGCGATGCAGGCCGAGCTGTTACAGGCTCAGGTGCGTCTACAGAAACTGTCAGAGCTCTCTGCCGAGAATACACGTTTACGCGGTCTGCTCGATACGCCACTTATTATTGATGGTCGTATGGAAATTGCAGAAGTCATCGGTACTGATGCTGATCCCTTACGACATATCATTATTATTAACCGGGGAGCCAGCAATCAGCTCAAGGTGGGGCAGACTGTGCTGGATGACCGTGGAGTAATGGGGCAGATCATTGATGTCTATCCGCATTCTAGCCGTGTAATGTTGCTCTCGGACAAGGAACATTCGCTATCTGTACGTCTGGAACGGACCGGTATGCGTGCCATTGTGGCAGGAACAGGCGATCTCGGGCTGCTGAAAATGGAATACGTGCCGACCAGTGCAGATATCAAACCGGGAGACAAAATCTATACTTCAGGGTTAGGTGAACATTTTCCGGCAGGCTATCTGGTGGGTACCGTATCTAAAGTCAGACGCCATAATTCAGGTGAGTTCGCCCAGATTCAGGTGATTCCAGCTGCACAGCTGGCTGGTGGACATCATGTGGTGATCCTGTTTTCGGACTCTCTAGCGATGGAGCAACCCTATGCCAATCGCTAAGTTGCGTTATGAAAAGCGTAAAGATCCATTGATTGTCATTATCCTGTCAGTCATAGTCGGGTCAGTATTAATGGTCTATCCACTGTCTTATGACATTTCCGGATGGCGGCCATTATTTATGCTGATGATCATGCTGTTCTGGATATTGTGTCAGCCAAGCTGGACAGGTGTCTGGTTTGCCTTTGCAGTGGGCATTTTTACAGACTTGCTACGTGATGCGCCCCTGGGAATGAATGCACTCAGTTTTGTGCTGATCACCTTTGTCGTACGCTGGTTTACTCGTGAACGCCGGATTTTAACCTTTGGTAATTTATGGGTACTGGCAACGCTAGCAATTTTTGCCCATTTGCTATTTACCTGGTTTACCCAGGTTATGGCCGGGCTGCATTTTTCAATTGCACGGCACTGGCAGCCATTGCTTAGCAGTATTTTGTGCTGGCCCATCCTTTATTACCTGCTGCGAAAATGGCGCATCTGATTCTGGCCTCAAGTTCGCCAAGGCGACAGGAGCTGCTCAGGCAATTAGGACTGGAATTCGATATTCACAGTCCTGATATTGACGAGAGCACAAGAGCAGGTGAAAGTGTCGGTGAGTACGTAGAGCGTCTGGCTCGTCAAAAAGCACAGGCAGTACTTGCACAATATCCTGAATCTGTGATTATTGCTGCCGATACCAGTCTCGGGCTGGATGGTACCATTATTGGTAAACCTGAATCGAAGCAGCATGCCTTTGAAATCTGGTCAAAATTATCTGGCAGACACCATGATGTTTTTTCAGGGGTCTGTATTGCCACATCCCGGCAGATTTCGAGTATAGTGGTACATACCCAGGTTGAATTTCAAACACTCAGTCCAAACGACATGGAGCGTTATTGGGCGACCGGAGAGCCAGAAGGCAAAGCGGGTGCATATGCCATACAGGGCATTGCAGCGCAATATATTCCCCGGATTTTTGGCAGCTACACCAATGTAGTCGGGTTGCCGTTACATGAGACAATACAGTTATTAAAAGCAGTTAAGGCACTAAATTAACCGCTGGAAAGAATTTTTATAATGTTTTGAGTTTTAGTATGTCTGATGAGCTACTCATTAATGTCACCCCTATGGAATGTCGGGTCGCATTAGTTGAAAATGGTACGGTCAATGAACTGTTTGTTGAACGGACTGTCAAGCGTGGTCTGGTGGGAAATATCTATAAAGGCAAGGTAGTCCGTGTATTGCCTGGCATGCAGGCTGCTTTTGTCGATATTGGCCTTTCACGTACAGCTTTTTTACATATCAATGACATGATCTGGCCCCGCAACCAGTCTACTCCCAATGTATTTGAATTATTACAGCCCGGCCAGATTTTGACGGTGCAGGTTATGAAAGATATGCTGGGTACTAAAGGCGCGCGGCTGTCTACTGACCTTTCAATTCCTTCCCGCTATCTGGTACTGATGCCATTTGGAAATCACATTGGGGTTTCACAGCGAATCGAATCAGAAGAAGAGCGTGACCGGCTGCGTTCACTGATTGAGAAAATTCAGCAACAGCACGATTTACCAGGTAGTGTAATTGTGCGTACGGCAGCTGATGGCGTCGATGAAGCAGATATTGCCCAAGATATGGCCTACCTTGCCAAGCTTTGGGAATATATTCAGCGCAAACAGCGTGCTACCACTGTCCCATCTCTGATTTTTGAAGAATTACCTTTGCCTCAGCGTGTTATCCGTGATCTGGCCAATGAAGAAACTGCCAAAATCTATATTGATTCGCGGGAAATCTATACCAAACTGAGCGAATTTATTGAAGAGTTCGTACCGGGTATGCAAGATCGTCTGATTCACTACCCAGGTGAGCGCCCACTTTTCGACTTGTATAATGTCGAAGAAGACCTGCAAAAAGCCTTGCAGACACGAGTGGCCTTAAAATCAGGTGGCTATCTGATGATTGATCAGACTGAAGCCATGACTACTATTGATGTTAATACAGGTTCCTATGTGGGCGGCCGTTCACTTGAAGATACGGTCTTTAAAACCAATATGGAAGCCACTCAAGTGATTGTCCGGCAGTTACGACTACGCAACTTGGGCGGCATCATTATTATTGATTTTATTGACATGCAGGAAGCGAACCACCGCAATGAAGTCATGCACCAGTTTGAAAAAATGCTGGAACGGGATCATGCCAAAACTAAAATTACACAAGTTTCCGAATTGGGACTGGTAGAAATGACCCGGAAACGAACTCGGGAGTCTTTAGAACATCTATTATGTGAAGCTTGCCCAACCTGTCAGGGACGGGGATATGTGAAGACAGCAGAAACAGTATGTTACGAGATATTTCGAGAAATTATGCGCTATGCTCGGGCATTTGAATCACAAAGTGGCTTTACAGTAGTTGCCCATCCTGCGGTCATAGACCGTCTATTAACAGCAGAAGCACCAGCAGTGGCTGATTTAGAGCATTTTGTAAATCGGGTAATTAAGTTCCAGGTCGAAAATCTGTATACGCAAGAGCAATATGACATCATCTTAAGCTAAAGTTGTAACAGAATTTCGCTTAATCCTTGTTACAACTGAAATTTTACTTTCATGCATGAATTTTCAATACTAGATGCATTGGGTAGCCAAAGACTTTTCTCCCCTATGTAGTCTTAGCAAATGAGGTAAATGACATGAATGTTAGTGAAAGAATTATTCATAAAGGTTTTCAACACGTACTTGATTCAAAAAAAGTCAATACATGCTATATGCTTGATGATGATGGTCGAGAAATCCAGATTACTACTGCGATGATCCGCTCGGTTTGTCACCAGCTTTTAAAACAGTGCCGTACTATTAAAAAATAAGGGGCTTAATTCTGCCCCTCAATTTTCTACTGTCCTTTAACCTGTTACAGTCAGATTCTTCTCAAACGTTTCAGCTTCAATCAGTGATTCAAAACGTTGTATTTCATCTTCCAAATGGGTAAGCAGATTCTGCATTTTGGGTAATGCATTGCGACAGGCGATTAAGCCGACCTCGAGTTTGTCCAGATAACTGGTCATGGTAATATTTAAAGCTTGTCCATCCAGTACAATCGAAGCAGGAAAAAGTGCATCCAACTTTGCACCATTCCAGTACAAGGGTTCACGTGGACCCGGCACATTAGAAATTACCAAGTTAAAGGCCTGACGTTTAGGCATCATTCCTGAAAGTATATTAAGTCCTGCGGCAGAGTATACCAATGCGCTGTAATTCAGAATCTGACCTGATGTCATCCGTTTAAAGCGCTGTTTAGCATTTAGTACACTCCGGCGAATAGTTTCCAGCCGTTTCAGTGGATCTGCCTGATGTGTACCCAGATTGGCCAGAATCATGGTGATCCGGTTGCTCACATCTGAGTCATCATCCCGGATAGAAGCTGGAACCATGGCAATTAATGGCTTGGCCGGTAAACTGTTCTGGCTAAGAAGATATTCACGTAAAGCACCCGAACACACTGCCAGAATTACATCATTAATAGTTACATCCAATGCACTTGCGATACTACGCAAACGGTTCAACTCAAAAGATTGTGCTGCAAAACGTCGTGAAGCACTGACCCGCTGATTGAGTATACTTTTCGGTGCCTGAAAGCTAGAAACATAGTGCGGATTACGGCCCATATCTTTCATCACTGTCTGTGACAGTTCATACATTACTTTAGGTACAGCTTCAAACTGGTCTTTAAGTAATCCAAGAATTTTCTTTGTACTTCCTTTTTTAGCTTCTTTAAGGCGTTTGGCTCGTGGGCCTTCTACACACCATGGCGGTACAATACTTTTAGCCTGCTGGTCTTTAGATAGTGATTTTTCAACCAGTCGCATTCCTGCAATTCCATCAACCATGGCATGATGAATTTTGAAGTACATAGCAAATCGGTTGCCTTCAATACCTTCAATAATATTACAGGTCCAGAGCGGTTTTGCGCGATCAATAAGTGTACTATGTTCTTGAGAAATATAAGCTAATAGTTCGCGAATACGTCCTGGATGA
Source organism: Acinetobacter radioresistens DSM 6976 = NBRC 102413 = CIP 103788 (assembly GCF_006757745.1). Lineage (NCBI taxonomy): Bacteria > Pseudomonadati > Pseudomonadota > Gammaproteobacteria > Moraxellales > Moraxellaceae > Acinetobacter > Acinetobacter radioresistens. The sequence goes on from NZ_AP019740.1 coordinate 689,281, forward strand.
GGCAGTGAAATATGGCGGAAGTGATGATCCAGATCAAACTCTTCATCTTCATCCCAAAACAGGCCACTTAGCCGGTTATTAAAGGGTGGTATCGGAATTGATTTTGAGTTACGAATATCCTGTACCAGATCTTGTATAAAAGTCGCGGGTGCATGTTCAGGAATTTCAAACAGGAATAGACCGCCTACATGCATGGGCTGTTGACGTTTTTCTAATGATAAAAAAATGAAATCAATTGGGTGTAATGGACGCATAGCGTTGATTGCCTCACTGCAATGGATCTGTCAGCTCTTATTGAGCTGCTCATTGTTAGAATTATAGAACACGCGTTACAGTATATAATCTTTCAGTCCAGACGCAGCATAAATTTATGTGAATTCATCAGTTAAATAAAAAACCGCCCAATCAACTGTTAAGACTCTCAGTTAGGTATGAGCGGTTTTTTGACTGATATTACTTCTTTAAATTACCAGCATGCAGACCACATTCTTTATGGGTGGCTTCTTCCCACCACCAGCGCCCTTCACGTTCATGCTGATTTGGTAAAACAGCTTTAGTACAAGGTTCACAGCCGATTGAGATAAAACCACGTTCATGCAGGGCATTATATGGAATTTCCATTAAACGGATATAACTCCAGACATCACTGCTTGACCAGTTGGCCAGCGGGTTATACTTGATTAATTGTTTACCCTGCCCAGAAAAACCTGTGTCTGCCTGAACTACTGGTATTTCAGTACGGGTTCCTGGACTCTGGTCACGACGCTGACCGGTAATCCAGCCATCTAAAGTCGCTAGTTTCTTGCGTAATGGCTGAACTTTACGAATACCACAGCATTCCTGATGGCCATCAACATAGAAGCTAAACAGGCCTTTACGATTTACCATATCGAGTAAGGGTTCTGCTTCAGGAAAACAAATTTCAATTTCAATGTTGTAATGATTGCGGACTTTTTCAATAAACTGATAGGTTTCTGAATGCAGCCGGCCAGTATCCAGACTGAATACCCGAAATGATTTTCCCAAGCGGGAGGCCATATCAATCAGAACTACATCTTCAGCCCCTGAAAATGAAATAGCAATTTCACCTTCCTGACTCAAGGCAAGTTCCAGAATCTCGCTTGGAGATTTGTCAGCATATTCAGATGCCAAGGCATCCACTATATCAATGGTTGGGATAGCGGTCATGAAGGCTCCTGGCTCAAAGGCTTGGACGCTGTAAAAATATATATTCACTAAAGTGCAATACATTTTAAGGGAAATGAAATAAGCTGCTTAGCACATTAACTACAAAGCTTATGAATAAAACTGATTAATAAACAGTTGCGCAAAATATAACGGGTTAATGCTATGATAATCCGATTTTTTTATGATGCTTGGAGAATTCATGGAAATTGTATGTCTCGATCTTGAAGGGGTATTAGTCCCGGAAATCTGGATTAACTTTGCAAAAAAAACAGGGATTAAAGAACTAGAAGCCACTACTCGAGACATTCCTGACTACGATGTCCTGATGACTCAGCGTTTAAATATATTAAAGCAGCATGGTTTAGGCTTAAATGATATTCAGGCCGTAATTGCAGATATGGGTCCATTACCCGGCGCCAAAGAATTTGTAGAGTGGGTCCGTACCCATTTCCAGCTGATTATTTTATCTGATACTTTCTATGAATTTGCCCATCCATTGATGCAACAGTTGGGCTGGCCTACTATTTTTTGTCACAAGCTGGAAACAGATGAAAAAGGCATGATCACTGCCTATAAATTACGTCAGCCAGACCAGAAACGTGAGGCAGTAAAGGCACTCCACAACCTGAACTTTCGTGTAATTGCAGCAGGGGACTCGTATAATGATACAACCATGCTGGGTGAAGCAGACCATGGTTTCCTGTTTGATGCGCCAGAAAATGTAATCGCTGAGTTCCCGCAGTTCCAGGCAATTCATGGTTACGCTGCTTTAAAAGAGGCAATCCGTTCAGTGTCACTGCGCGATATTCCAGCTTAAGATTTTATAAATAAGCTTAAAAAAGGGCACTTGAAGCGCCCTTTTTCTATAAATTGTCTAATGAGATTTTTAGAATTTGTAACCAATATTTAGACCATAAGCGATAGCATGATTACTTTCAAAAGTACCTGCCGCCGTATGAGCACCTGTTACTGCATCAGCATCACCTAACCAGAAGTATTTTACACCTGCACCAATAAAGTAATTTTCAGCCGGTGAAAAACGTACGCCTGTACCTATACTCCAGTAACCTTCAGTTGGGCCTAGAGTTGTTACAGGATTACCTGCACCAGAATCCCAACCTACTGATACATTACCTGCCCACAGATCATTAAATTTACGACCTACACCGACCGTTGCTGAAATCTGATCATCTTTATAGTCAATCAGATTAAAGCCATTTGGTTTGCCAAGAGCTGGAGTTGATTGACCAAGGACTTGCGATAACTTGCCGAATTTATAAGGTTGAACTGCAAACTTGGACCATTCTACCCATCGTACATTGGCAAATGCGACAGTATTTTCCATAATGCCCGTTTGAAAATCGATATTAACTGACTGTGGCGTGGTTAATTCAGTACGTCCAGAAGTAGCACTAATCTGGTTCATTGCACCATCAAGTCGAGGATTACCAGTGAGTCCTGCCGCGCCAAAATTCTCATAAGCATTCATATCATGCTCAATTTCAGAACGATAGGTTATAGCAGCTTTTAGGGCAATCTCAGGAATTTGATAAGCAATACCAGCCAGCCAGCCTACCGATTCGTCTTCACCTGTTTTTAAATCATATCCATTGAAGGCGCTATAAGCATTACCGCGTAATTTCACCGTACCATCAACTGTCTGATAAACAGCACCTGCATACAAATTCCAGTTTTGAGTAGGCTGATAGCCAATCAGAAAATTCAGGTTTTGAGTATCTACTTCAACGGTAGTACCACCTTTAAATGGAACCATACGGTTTTCAACAAAGTTATTATTTCCTTTGTACTCGGCATCAGCACCAAATGGCTGATCATAGATCAGACCAAGTGAAATTTTATCAGTAGCCTGAATTTTCAAAGCCGCTGATGGGAAATAGTAGTCACCAGCCATATCACCAGCAACATTCCCATTTGCGTCAGTACCTGAAACATCAGGATCAAGGATAGAAATACCTGCCTCAAAATAGTTTCCAGGCTGTAAAAATGCCTGAATAGATTGACCTGAACGGTCTAAACCACCCGCATTAACCGCAGTGAGAGGGAGTGAGCTAAGAAGAATAGCGGAATAAATTTTATTGAGCTTCATGGTCTTTCCCTGATGCCATCTGTAACAAAAAAGTTGAAGGAAAGTAACACAAAACAAAAAAGAGTAAATGCTCAGCTCGGTCTAAAAAATGAACTGATGAATGCAAGAAATATACTTGATTAGAGTAAAAAGACTAAGAATACTGATGTATATAAATGATTTATAAATAAAAAATTAGAGTAAATGTTTTAAAAATATACCAAGTAAAACCGAATTTTTTTGGCTAAATTAGCAACACTTGAAATTTGTATAGTAGAGCAGTAATAGAAAGGCTACCGCAAGCGATAGCCTTTCTAAAATAATTTAACTTAGAAACGATAACCGATCTTTAGACCATAAGCCCAAGCATCATTATCTTCAAATTCGGCAACGTAAACATCGCTACCGGCCTGAGCACCAGTCTGCGCTTTTGCATCTCCTAACATAAAGTATTTCACACCACCTGCAATGAAATAGTTAGGAGCAGGTGAGAATTGTAAACCGAGACCAACATTCCAGTATCCTTCAGTTGGACCAAGGGTAGAGACGGGGTTACCTGCACCTGAATCCCAGCCTACAGATACATTACCTGCCCACTGGTCACTTAACTTGCGGCCAACACCGACAGTGGCAGACCATTGATCATCTGAATATTCAACCAGATTGAAACCATTTGGCCGATTAACTTGAGGTAATTTTCCTACAACTTCTGATACTTGACCAAACTTATATGGACGAATTGAGAAGTCTTTCCAGTTGACCCAGCGCACATTAGCAAAGGCTACTGTATTTGCCATAATACCGCTTTGGAAATCAAGGTTTACAGACTGTGGCGTGGTAATCTTAGTTTTGCCTTCTTGTGCATTAGCAATTAATGCTTGTTGCAATACAGGCGCTAAAGCTGCACCACTTGGCCCTAAGCTTCCTAGTAAGCCGCCTAATTGACCAGGAGTAAGAGAGCTTAAGTTATCAGCAATAGTAATTGATTCAGAAGAGTTAACATCGTGCTCAATTTCAGATCGGTAAGTAACAGATGCTTTTAGCGCAATATCTGGAATTTGAAAAGCAGCACCGGCTAACCAGCCTATATCGCTAGATTCCTTCATATTTGCATCATAACCGTTATATAAGCTATAAGCTCTACCACGTAAGCTTACGCTACCTTTAACAGACTGATAAACAGGACCACCATAGATATTAAAGTTTTCGTTTGGTTGAAAACCAAAAATCATAGAAATATTCTGTGTATCTACTTCAACTTTAGTGTCACCAGTAACCCCACCTACATCTGCTGTTGTGATCGGTAAAGTACCTAAAATTGGATCAGTAGGGTTAGCTACGAATATATTATTACCAGTATATTCTGCGTCAGCTCCGAATGGCTGGTCATAGATTAAGCCGAAGGAAAAATTATCTGTAAGTTGAAGCTTTAGAGCAGCACTTGGAAAATAATAATCACCAGCCATATCTCCAATATCACGACGAGTAGTAGAAGAACCTGCTTCGCGTCCCGATACATCTGGGTCGAGAACAGAAATCCCCGCTTCAAAATAATTACCTGGCTGTAAGAATGCAGAGATCGACTGACCTGAACGATCTAAAGCTGCTGCAAATACCCCAGTTGCAGGTAGCATTGCTAAAATCATTGCTGTGCTAAGAGTTTTTAATTTCATTCTAGTCTTTCCTTGAGATACGGGAAGTTTTACGTGCATGATCTATGATTTTTAATTTTGGAGATCATCCTCTTCCGGGATAAAATCTAACTTAACTCCATGTGACAAAAATAGCACAATTAAACCAAGAGTAAATGCTCTATTTGAACTTAAAAATAAAAAAAATATGTTGAAAAAACATGCTAACTGGAGTAAATGTTCTATAATTTAAAAAGAATAATAAATTAAGTAATTGAAATATAAAAATATTAATTTATCGTTATTATGTAATAATCGCTTTTTCCAATTAAAATTTAAAATTTGACTATTCAGATTTTTAAAAATAATCAAGAAAATCAAGAGCAAAATTTAAGCAAATAATTAATTTAAGTGAATTCATTGTAGGGAGGAATGGGTTAATTTTCTTTAAACAAGATTTTAAGTAGGAAGTAGTGGGGCAGTTTAAGATGATTTTAAGTAATATCTGTTCAGATAAAGAGGATATTTATTTAAATTTTCTGTGATGCAAAACTCAAACTATTTTTTGTCTTATCAGTACATTTTATTATTTATAAATTTCTTTATCTTAAAATTTTTTTTCCCTGTAGGCGGGTTAATCGATTTATCTCTTATACAACCGTGGGTAAGCCACTCGGGAGAATTCCTATTTCGTGATAGCTGGTATTTGGCGAAACTCAACCATAGCTATATAAAAGATATAATTATGGCTGTTTATATCTGCTATTTTATGGGCTGGTTAAGCTCATTTAAGTGCCAAAAACTTAAAATGTATCAAATGAAGTGGGGCTATTTTTTTCTGGTCTCCCTGTTATGTACCAGTATCGTTGGTCTCATCAAGTCGCAGTCTGCATATGCTTGTCCATGGAATATGACTATCCCTTCTATTTCAGGGTTTACTTGGGATTTTTCAGCAAAAAATGGGCATTGCTTTCCAGGCGGCCATGCTTCAACAGGTTTTGCTTTATTAACAGGTTATTTTGTTTACCGCTTATCTAATATAAAAAAGGCCTGTTTCTTTCTTGTGGCTGGCTTAATACTTGGTTTTGCAATGGGCTGGGCACAGATGATGCGTGGTGCCCATTTTTTAAGTCATAATCTATGGACATTGTGGATCTGCTGGTGTGTAAATGTTCTGATATACCAGATTATCCTCAAATTTTAAGTACTGACTAGAGATTCTGGCTCACTACTTTCTACAGGTTTTTAAAGAATATTATCTGGTAAAAATATATTGACCTGTAAGCCACCTAATGTCTGGCTGTGTGTAAAACTAAGCCGTCCCTTTAAACGTTGGGTTGCCTTATGAACAATGGACAGACCTAAGCCACTCCCAATTTCTGTATGCTGATAAACACGGTAAAAACGCTGAAGCACCTTTTCGTATAGCATAGGGTCAATACCTGGTCCACTGTCTTCTATCTGTATCAGTGCTCCATTTTCTCTGGCATATACGGAAACATTAATTACACCATTCTCTGGCGTGTATTTAATGGCGTTATCAATCAGATTAAAAATGATTGAGTGTATGATAGCGGGTTCCGACAAGATACTCACCGGATCCTGCTGCTCCATGCCCAGATCGATATTCTTTTGTATTGCCAGCTGGATGAGCTCCTCTACACAATTTGTAGCGATATCGCTCACTCTGACCTGCACACCATGCTCAGTTTCTAAAATATTTGCATCCTGTTGAGCCAGGCTAAGTAATTGACTGACCAGATGCTGGACACGCATTAAACCTCTATTGAGGTTCTTTAAATCAGGATGGTCAGGAAACTCTTGTAACAGAATCTGTATTTGCAAATTTAATGCAGTAATCGGTGTTCTTAACTCATGAGCTGCATTTGCTATAAATTGCCGCTGCTCTTGCTGTGAATACTGAATCCGGCTGAATAGAGAGTTGATTTCATTAAGGACTGGTACAATTTCTTGGGGATATTTAAATATTTGAACCGGTTCTAATTCATGTGGCTCACGCTTTGCAATTTCTTCTTTAAATTCGTCTAAAGGTTTAAGATTGTGGCTGATGATCCAGCCTAATCCCCAGAGCACCAAGGGCATAAACAGCAAGTAGGGAATAAACATATTACCCGCAAGTTCTAGTGCCAGATGCCGGCGGACAGAAAGCTGCTGGCTAACCTGTATCTGGTCATGCTCAAGTGGGAGCACATAAGTCCGCCAGATATCACTTGCAGTCTGGTGTGTATAAAAACCGGCTTTTTCTACCGGTGCAACCAGCCGCTTTGACTGGCTTTGATGATCTTGATCAGTATATGCCCATACATCTACAAATAAATCTTCTTCATGGTAGCGCTGATGTTCATCAAACTGGCTTTGGATCTGCTCTGGACCATGGGCGGCAATACGTTCAGCCAGATTCTGCATCTGGGCATCCAGAATTTCATTAATTTCTTCAAGCGCAATACGATAAGCTGAAAAGACCAGTACACAGCCTAGACTGATACTAAAGAATGAAATATAGAGTATGAGCCGTTTTTTTAAGGAGTAATTTGATGACATAAAAACTTCGCTGTTTAAGCTTAGGCCTGACCCAGACGGTAACCTAAACCGCGAATAGTCCGGATAAAGTCTTTGCCGAGCTTGGTGCGTAAATGATGTATATAGACCTCAATGGTATTGCTGTTGATTTCAGAATCTATATCGTAGAGCTTATCTTCCAGACTGCTTCTGGAAAAAATTTTATAGGGATAACTCATCAAGGGAATAAGGATAGCCCATTCACGCTTGGACAAGTCAATATGTTCATTTTTAAACAGGGCAGAATGCTGTTCCAGATCAAGTATCAGGTCGCCATGTTGTAATATCTGTACGGTTTCGGTCTGAATGCTGGTTATAGTGCTGCGACGTAATAGAGCCTGTATACGTGCCAGTAATTCATCAAATTCATAAGGCTTAACCAGATAATCATCTGCACCTTGATTCAAGCCATCTACCCGGTTGTGTAGCTGGTCGCGTGCAGAAATAATTAAAACTGGAAGAGTCGGTTTTTGCTGCCGGATCTGCTTGAGGACCTGCATTCCATCCATAAGAGGGAGGCCCAGATCTAGCAGGACAATATCAAATTCCTGTGTTTTAAGCAGTTTTAGGCCATCAATACCGTTATTTACCCATTGCACTGCGAACTGCTGATATTGCAGCAGTGTAATGGTGGATTCGGCAATCATAAAATCATCTTCAATAATCAGGATTTTATTCATTTTTTATATCCTCAGGCCCGATAGATGATGGCATTGTTGCAGCATATCATGCTGTGGCTGTATCACTGCACTCTTAATGTTGAGCAGACTGAGCAGGGTAGGAAATAAATTATCCTGGCTCAGATTTTGCTGTTTCTGGTTGGCCAGACAGGCGAACTGCACAGGGTGCTGCTGTTTCCAGCTCTCTGAAAACCACATTAACATTGGAATATGGGTTTGCTGGCTGGGTGCAATGGCATAAGGCGAACCATGTAAATATAAACCATGCTCTCCAGTAGATTCACCATGATCCGACAAATACCATAGCGCGCTCTGATAGTGTTGGTTTCCTTCTAAGGTTTGTATAAGCTCGGCAAGCACATGATCGGTGTAAACTATTGAATTATCGTAGCTGTTAATTAAAGACTCGGCACTACAACCCTGAATGGCATTGGTATTACATGTCGGTTGGAACGGCTGGTATGCTGCTGTTGAGCGCTTAAAATAAGCCGGGCCATGACTTCCTGCCTGATGCAGAACAATCAGGCGTGGTGTCTTATCTGTCTCTGGAATACTGGCCAGATAAGCCTGGAGTGCCTCAGGCAAGATTTCATCATGACATTCTCCCTCTATACACCACTTCTGTTTAAGGGATTTATTGAATTCATATTGTTCTATGCGGTTGCAGACGCCTTTACAGCCTGAGTTATTATCTACCCAGGTTACTTTGTAGCCCGCACGCTGGGCAATATCTAGCAAGCCTTCCCGGTGTGATGCCAGCTGTTCATCATACTGCTGGCGCGGCATACCGGAAAACATGCAGGGAACTGAAACTGCCGTGGCTGTTCCACAAGAACTGACCTGACTGAAATTTATAATATCCAGTTTAGATAGTTCTGGATTGGTCGCTCTGGTATATCCGTTTAAAGCAAAGCTTTCGGCACGGGCAGTTTCACCTACTACCAGAACCATAAGCTGGGGTTTTTTCGAATCTGATACCGGTAAAATTAAATGTGCATCTTCTCCATATTTAATAAGCGGCAAATTCTGTCTTGGCGCTTTCTTTTTATAATACGAAATGCTAGATGCGATTACATTTTGTGGGCTGATCATACCTTTTAGATCACGATGTTCACGAAAGATAGCTGCATAATCAATATAGAAGGTAAATAGCATCAAGCCGGCCAGAACCAATGAGGTAAGCGCACCGAACATTTTAGAAATAAAAACTTTAGATAAAGCTTCAGTTTTTATTTTGACTAAGCCTAGCAATGATAAAGGCAGCAAGACAAAGCCAAGACTCCACAAAACAAATTGCCAGGAGAGCAGATCCAATACTTCGTGCTGATCGGTCTGTAATGCATTCTGAATTTGGTCAGCTGATATACCTATGCCCAGACTGTTAACAAAATAAGCTGAAAAACCGCCTAAAAGAATGAAGATGACAGCAAAGAATCGAATGTTCCATTTCCACTGCAGCAACTGAAAAATCAGGTTGTAGATACTCACCACTACAATGACTGTTGCCATTAAAAATAACCATGCCTTGATTCCCTGGTAAGGTGTGAGCTGCATCATCTTCATATAAAAAGAAAGATTCAGGGCAACGCCAAACCATATAGACAGGATTAAATTGAAGATATTAAGTGAAATAGGCGGAAACTTGTTCTGGAGTCGTCTGAATATCATAAAGGCATTGATACTTTCAGCTTGTATGGAATTTTAATGTAAAAGCTGAAACTTAAATGATACTTAAATCAGGGAAGAGGAGAGACAAAATATGCAAAAGACTTTGCAATCATTAAAGAGATGTATACTGATTTAAAAGGATGTGTGCCCTGCGGGACTCGAACCCACGTCGGTCGCTTAGGAGGCAACTGCTCTATCCAGTTAAGCTAAAGGCACAAAGAAGACTTATTATAAATGAAAAAGTTACTGTCTCAACAATAACTTTTTCAAAATAGAATTTTATGGACTTTACACACGAGGTTTAAGTATTTTATAAAGCACTAGCATCAGAACCACCCAGATTGGTAGCATCAGCACAGACTCTTTAAAGCCTTGTGTCCACATAATGTAGAGTACAACAGCAATAAATACTAAAACGATATAGTTGCTCAGAGGTGAAAACAGTGCCGGAAATTTGGATAAAATTCCATTTTTCTGAATATAGTCTTTAAACTTTAAGTGGGTTAACGTAATCATGGCCCAGTTCAGTACTAAAGCTCCTACTACCACATACATCAGATGACCTAATGCATCTTCTGGAATCAGATAGTTTAGTAATACGCAACCGAAAATCAGAAGTGCAGAAAAAAGCACAGCAGGAATCGGTACACCTTGCTTATTAACCTTCAAGAATATTTTTGGCGCATTACCTTGCTGAGCCAGACCATACAGCATACGGCTATTGGCGTACATGCCGCTGTTATAAACTGACAGGGCTGCAGTCAGAATAATAAAATTCAGCAGATGAGCTGCCCAGCCAATACCTAACTGGCTAAAAATCATTACAAATGGACTTTTATCCAGACCACCGAGTTCCAGCTGGTTCCATGGTACCAGTGACAGTAAGATGGTGAGTGAACCTACATAAAACAGTAAAATTCGGAAAACTACCTGGTTAATAGCCTTAGGAATAGTTTTTTCCGGGTTTTCTGCTTCTGCAGCTGCCATTCCGATCAGTTCAATCCCGCCAAAGGCAAACATCAGGAAAGCCAGCATATAAAACAGGCCGTCAAAACCATTCGGGAAAAAGCCGCCATGACTCCACAGATTGCTAAAAGATGCACCAGAACTGGCATCTGCAGTAAAGATCAGATAAAGGCCAAACACAATCATGGAAATGACTGCTGCCACCTTGATAATGGATAGCCAGAATTCTGATTCACCATAAAACTTGACATTACCCAAGTTAACTAAAGTAATGATTACAAAAAAGAAGAGTACCGAAGCCCACGCAGGAATATGCGGCCACCAGTAATTGATATATTTGGCAACAGCAGTCAGCTCTGTCATTGCAACTAAAATATAAAGAATCCAGTAGTTCCAGCCTGCCAAGAAGCCCGGAAAGTTACCCCAGTATTTATGCGCAAAATGACTAAAAGAGCCAGCAACCGGCTCATGTACAATCATTTCACCTAGTTGGCGCATAATTAAAAAAGCAATTAATCCACCGATCGCATAACCTAAAATAATGGATGGACCAGCAGACTGTATAACCTGCGCAGAACCTAAAAACAGACCGGTACCAATAGCTCCACCCATGGCAATAAGCTGGATATGACGGTTTTTTAAGCCACGCTGAAGTTGCGATGTATTATTGTTCAAAGTGCTCAGCTCGACGATGACTAAGTCAAGTATTGTAATGTATTGCAACTTATTAGCCTAGTCAGACTAATTGCTTGCTGCTGAATCTTAAGCTCTTTTATAAATTTAATAAAAATAAATAACTTAGCGAGATGTAAGGCTGTTATTTATAGAATCGGGATGGTTGAGTATTTAAATTTAGTCTGACTAGTCTATAAAATAATTCTGCCGGTTTCAGACTCGAACAGGAATAGCCTGCACAGCAGTTTAAAAAACCTTTAATATGAACCGGGATTGGATAGCCCACATTTGCCCAGCAATAATCATAAAGAATGACAGGAATTAAAACAGCAATGAGTTCAGTACCACAAATTAAAGTCGCCGCTACCTATATGCGTGGCGGAACCAGTAAAGGTGTATTTTTTAAACTTGATGATTTACCTGAGAAGGCTCGCGAAGCAGGTCAGGCGCGTGATCATTTTTTACTGCGTGTGATCGGCAGTCCAGACCCTTATACCAAACAGATTGATGGGATGGGTGGAGCGACCTCAAGCACCAGTAAAACGGTGATCCTGTCTAAAAGTACCCGCGCAGAACATGATGTCGACTATCTGTTTGGACAGGTCTCAATTGACCAGCCTGTCGTTGACTGGAGTGGTAACTGTGGCAATTTGACCGCAGCAGTTGGGTCTTTTGCTATTAGTAACGGACTGGTCGATGCTAATCGTATTCCTGAAAATGGTATATGTACCGTAAAAATCTGGCAGGTCAATATTGGTAAAACAATTGTTGCACATGTACCTGTAACGCAAGGGCAGGTTCAGGAAACTGGAGATTTCGAGCTGGACGGTGTGACCTTTCCGGCAGCCGAAGTTCAAATTGAGTTTTTAGATCCTTCCGATGATGATGGTGAGGGGGGCAGTATGTTTCCTACCGGCAATGTCATCGATATGTTCGAGGTTCCTGGAGAAGGCAGTTTTCAGGCTACATTTATTAATGCAGGCATTCCCACTATTTTTTTAAATGCAGCAGATTTAGGGTATACCGGCACGGAGTTACAAGAACAGATTAATACTGACCCTTTAGCGCTAGCACGTCTGGAAACTATTCGTGCCTTTGGTGCTCTTAAAATGGGACTGATACAGGATATAGCTGAGGCAGCCTCCCGTCAGCATACGCCGAAAATTGCTTTTGTGGCGCCCCCGCTTACTTATATGGCCTCCAGTGGAAAGCAGGTCAAGCAGGAAGATATTGACCTGCTGGTCCGTGCGATGTCGATGGGTAAACTACACCATGCTATGATGGGTACTGCTGCAGTTGCTATAGCAACAGCGGCGGCAGTCCCAGGCACTGTGGTAAATCTCGCTGCTGGTGGGGGAGAGCGTGAAGTCGTCCGTTTCGGACATCCTTCCGGGACCTTACGTGTGGGCGCACAAGCTGAACAGCAGCAGGGAACATGGACTGTCAGGAAAGCCATTATGAGCCGGAGTGCCCGTGTGCTGATGGAAGGCTGGGTTCGTGTACCGGGCGACTGTTTTTAACCAAAGACATTAAATTAAAAAATACCAGTCTTCAAAGTCAGGCTGGTATTTTTTATATTTCCTCTTTTGATTATAAAGAGCCAATGTGATTTTCTCCCTAAAATAGGGGGTGCTATAATACTTTCGAACTGAGCCATAGAGAAAACAGGCGGAAAGCAGTATGATGCTCTTACTTTTGATAAGGATAACCTCATGACTGACCAACTTCCTGCGTGCCCACAGTGTCACTCTGAATTTACCTATCAAGACCAGGAACTTTATATCTGTCCTGAATGTGCGCACGAGTGGCCAGCATCCAACATGATAGAGACCGAAACTTTTACAGTTAAGGATGCGGTAGGTAATCTGCTTCAGGATGGGGATACAGTCAGTGTGATCAAAGACCTGAAAATTAAAGGTTCCTCACAGATCGTAAAAATAGGTACAAAAGTTAAAAATATTCGCCTGATTGAGCATAGTGATCATAATATTGATTGTAAGATTGACGGAATTGGAGCCATGAAACTTAAATCCGAATTTGTTAAAAAAGTCTAACCGAACAGAAGATATTGAGGCTATTTGTGTCAGCAATACCCGCAGTTAAAGCAGAGATATTAAAACAGGCGCAAGAACGTATCCAGCAGGACCTGCTCAGTGCGCTGGAGGCGTTTTCCTTACCAGAGCCTTTAAAAAGTGCGGTATATCATGCAGTCATGCTCGGAGGTAAACGGGTCCGTCCTGCACTCTGTTATGCAACAGCGGCCCTGCAGCCCAACTCCAATTTTGCAGCTGTGCGCCGTGCTGCGGTCGCGATCGAAATGATCCATTGCTATTCGCTGGCACATGATGATTTGCCATGTATGGATAATGATCTGCTGCGCCGCGGTCAGCCTACCTGTCATGTTGCTTTTGGTGAAGACACTGCATTACTGGCTGGTGATATATTACAGTCAATGGCATTTGAAGTTCTGGGTAGCCGCCTGTTTGATCAAGGTGTGGCGGTAGACCAGGCAGTTGTATTAAGACAGATGCAGATATTGGCTACTGCAAGCTCAAAAATGGTTTGTGGCCAGGTGATGGATTTACAGGCTGAAGGCAAGCAGGTAGACCAAAGCCAGCTGGAAAATATTCACCGCAATAAGACAGGCGCATTGATTCAGGCGGCGATCATGATGGCTGCGGTGACTATATTTAATGGTACGGATCAGGCTATTCCACAACTTCGCCAATATGGACAGGCAATTGGTCTGGCATTTCAGGTACAGGATGATATTCTGGATATTGTGTCTGAAACAGAAGTACTGGGTAAAACGGCCGGTAAAGATGAGCAGGTCGAAAAGTCAACTTATCCTGCTTTGATGGGGCTTGAACAGGCACAGCTTTATGCCAAGCAACTCCATGATCAGGCTTTTAGTGCGCTTGAATATTTTGGAGAGGCTGCTGAAGAGCTCAATACAATATCCCGCTTCTTACTGTCACGTAAAAGCTAGATCTGGCCAATAAAACCCTGTAATTAAAAAGGAGCATGTTAAGCTCCTTTTTATATAAAAAATGCGCTCATAAAACTATTTTTTCTAACTATCAGTCTGTTTAAAGCAGTTTTTATTGAGTAATTTATGGGTGTTTTGCTCAAAGTCTTTCTGCCGAGACTCAAGTTTTACTTCCGTTATTTGTTATTAAACTCTATTTAATATTAATAAAATAAGAACAGGCGGCTATTAAGCAAGCCACCTGTTTTAATAAAATCAGTCAAGATTAGTTATGACGACCCATAATTCCGCGGATGGTATTGAGTACATCAGCCGGTAGAACCACCGTTTTAGCATTGTTGGATTTTGCCATATCCTGCATGGCTTTTACATATTGTTCACCGAGCAAATAAGCTACCGGTATTTCCTTGTCACCTACTGCTGAGGTGACCATATCAATAGCTTTTTGTGAGGCTTCGGCCAATACGACCTGTGCCTCTGCATCACGGCGAGATGCCTCCAGACGACCATCAGCTTCTAAAATGGCAGCCTGTTTTTCACCATCAGCACGCGTTACGGTTGCACGGCGCTGACGTTCAGCCGCTGCCTGCGCTTCCATTGCAGCCTGCATGGTTGCAGAAGGCTGAATATCTTGGATTTCTACAGTTTTTAAAGTGATACCCCAATCTGAAATATCATCAGAAATGGCTGCTTTAAGTTTGGCCTTGATATGATCACGTGAAGAAAGTGCATCATCCAGATCCATTTCACCAACAATTGAACGTAAAGAAGTCTGTACCAGATTCTGAATCGCCCAACTATAGTTTTCAATACCATAGACGGCTTTTTCTGGTGTAGTCAGATTGATATAAGCTACTGCATTCATCAGCAGTACGGCATTATCTCGGGTGATCACTTCTTGTGAAGGAATATCCAGAACAATATCTTTGGTGGTCACTTTATAGGCGACTTCATCGACGTAGGGAATTACAAAACTCAGACCCGGATTCAAAGTAGTATGGTATTTACCCAGACGTTGAACAATCCACTTATAACCTTGAGGAACAATACGCACCCCTTTAAAAATAGTTACGCCTACAAAGAGTAAAAAGACTAAAACAATAATGGTGCTGACTGACATGATGGTTTCTCTTTATATTTTCATAATAGTAACGTGCAGTTAACCGTGTCGCTGCACGACCAGGTTATTTCCCGATATATCCGTCACTTGTACCCGATCACCGACTTGAACAATATCTTGCGTACGGCAGTTCCATTCATCCGACCCTAGTAACGGCATGGGAAAACGGACTTTAATCTGGCCATGTTCCATACCGGTCTGAATAACCATGCCTATCTGGCCGATAGTGGCCTCCCTTGAGAGCCCGGCCTTGGTTTTATCGATAGACAGAGGCTTGATAAACTTGAACCAGAGCAGGGTACATAGAATCGACAGGACAATCCACATCACGATCTGAGTGGTCAGGCTCATCATTGGAAAAAGCCAAAACAAAATACAGACCATGATTGCAGCAATACCAAACCATAATGCGGCAAAGGCAGGAAGAATTAACTCGGACAGAATCAGTAAAATGCCGAGTACAAACCAGTGCCAAGGTTCAATTACAAATTCCATAATTTTGTCCGGTGATTAAAGTTACAGCAAAAAGATGAGTCTTCACTGTAACAGATCAATAACTCAATGAAAATTTAAAAATTTTCAGCTGTTCAGAATTTTGGGCGTGGGGCTGGCTTAAAGGCCGCAGGTGACTTCTTAAATTGCTGAATCGCACCTTGAATAGCCCGTATCTTAAGCTGCGCCGCTTTCTCGCCTTCTAAAATAGATTCATTGCTGGCTTTTAAGTCAAGTACGCCTAAGTGCCCGACTTTAGGTTGGATGACCACATTAGCCTGTGCAAGTTCTTCATTAATGCTTTGCTGGCCCATGATATTAATGGTCTGGTCCAGTAAACCCCACATATTTACCGGGCGGCTGGCATCTGGTCTGGCTGAAATATCAACCGCAATAACAATGTCCGCTCCCATATCCCTGGCAGTTTTTACCGGAATCGGGCTCACCAGTCCGCCATCAATATATTTGGTTTTACCAATAGTTGCCGGCACAAATACATTCGGGATACTGCATGAGGCCCGTACAGCCTGTCCCGCATTCCCCTTAATAAAGTCTGCTTTTTGACCATTATCAAGACGTGTTGCGACTGCAGCAAAGCGGATTGGAAATTTTTCAATTGGTTTATTGCTGACCTGATTATTCACATAGTTCTGCAATTTTTGGCCTAAAATAATACCCTGGCTATTAAGGGTTAAATCACGGATATCAGCCTCTTTAAGCTGAAGTGCCAGCTGCTGTAACTGATATGGGGTTTTACCACTGGCATAAATACTACCGACAAAGCTACCGGCACTGGTACCTGTAACAATTTTAGGTTTAATACCGTGAGATTCGAGTACTTTAATTACACCGATATGAGCAAAACCTTTAGCACCACCACCACCAAGTGCTAAGGCAATAACGGGCTCACGAGCCTTTAATTGTGTTGTAACCGGTGGAGTCTGGGCGGTCTTGTCACATCCAGCAAGAGCTAGTGCCAGTATTCCTGCAAAAGTAAGCTGTGCAAATTTCATCTTTAGTTTAGTAGTGACTTGGATCAGAAAAGATATGTCCATCACAGCAGATTTGCTTAATTTTTGCCAGCATTTTCCAGCAGTTTTTGTAAGGGTAGGGCCAGCCACTCTGGTTTTTTGGGAAAGAATTTCCCCTGATATTGTTTCAGGATATACTCCAGATCTGCTTCATAGTTGCCTGTAGGCTGCATGGCGCCTAGGCAATAAACTTTTTTGTGCTTGTAGTCGAAAGAAAACATGACTATTGGAATATCTGCCTGATAAGCAATCCAGTAAAAACCGCTTTTGATTTTCTCGGCACGTTTTCGGGTGCCTTCTGGGGCGAGGGCAATCCAGATTTTGTCAGTAGAGTGGATTTTTTCCACTGCCTGTACAGTCAGGCCATTGTTACTGTTACGCTTGACTGGAATAATACCTATCCATTTGAGTAAAGACTTAAAAGGGAATCTGAATAGGCTATCTTTTCCAAACACGTTTACTTTTAATCCCAGTGCCCCAATCACCAAAAAACCGTACCAGCCATCAATATTGGAAGTGTGGGGTGATACCACTGCAACAGCTTTAGGCAGATTGGGAAATTTACCCTCAAAAGTCCAGCCCTGTGCCAGAAACAGTTTCTGGCATAAAAGCCGAGTAGCTGCTGTACCGCGTGAGGGAACCAGATTGGGAAGACGGGGAAAATGTTGTAACATGCTTTGGTTTTTTAAGTAGTGGCGTATTTTAAATCTTAATCCGATGTCACAGCTGATACATTGGCAAAATATCTGAAGCTTGGTTTATGGGAATGAGCATCATGGACAGTGTGAGCAGCACAAAAATACTCCTGAATAACCGAGTAAAGTAAATGTCCCGGCATCTTTATCTGCTGCTGTTTTCGTTGTACTGGGCGCAAGGCCTACCTGTTGGTTTTATGACACATGCCTTACCTGTCATTCTTCGTATGCAAGGGGTATCATTGGCACATATTGGCGGCTTTGGCCTGTTGATGCTGCCGTGGTCAATCAAAATTCTCTGGGCACCCTGGATTGACCGTTATGGTACTCAACGGTTTGGACATTATCGTAGCTGGATTATCCCTACACAGTTATGCAGTGTTTTAATATTAATTGCCCTGTCATTCTTGCCGATTCAGGCACTTGACCAGCCCGTTTTTTTACTCACTTTTTTTGCTGCCTTGATGCTGCTAAATCTGGCAGGTGCCACCCAAGACGTAGCTACAGATGGACTGGCTGTTCATTTGCTTACCCTCAAACAACAGCATTGGGGTAACACTTTTCAGGTCATTGGCTCACGTTTGGGCTTTATAGTAGGAGGCGGAGCTTTGCTCTGGGCATTGGACTGGTTAAGCTGGCAACCTACATTTTTAGTACTGGCAGCTTTGGTTCTTTTAAATACGCTACCCATTGTTTTATTTAAAGAGCCCGCAAAAGAAGTATCGGTCTTTTACGAAAAAATATCCTGCAAGCAAAGCATCAGACAGTATTTTAACTATTTCCTGAATAACCGGATTTTAAAATCCTGGTTAGGCGTGTTAGTCACTTTTAAAGTGGCAGATGGACTATCCGGACCGCTGTTAAAACCACTGATGGTCGATCTGGGACTCAGCCTTTCACAGATTGGTATTTACATTACAATATTAGGTGCTGTTGCAGCACTTTTCGGAGCAGTATTGGCTGGTACGCTATTAAGATGGATGCGTCGTACACAGGCTTTATTCCTGTTTTCTTTTTTCAAGGTTCTAAGTTTAATCGCATACGCTTGGCTGGCTTATTGTTATGACCAGCGGTATAAGGTAAGTCACTGGTTAATCTATTGCATTAATGCAGCTGAAGACATGATTTCTGCCATGTTACTGGTGGTCATGCTCACACTGGTAATGCAATATTCAAGAAAACAATATGCCGGTACAGATTTCACTTTTCAGGTTGCCGTTATGGCAACAATCAGTGGGCTACTGTACACGTTAAGTGGTATCGCCGGAGACTGGCTAGGTTATGCCTATTATCTGAATATTATTATAGGCATTTCAATATTGTGTATGTATCCAATTTGGCTCTGGACGAAAGCCAGTTAGCATCCTTCGGATGTATAAGGACTATTTGTTGTGCTGTATTCAGGTGATAGAAAAAAGTATATGGTTTTATTCTTATAAGAACTTTAAACAATAAAAGTTATATAAACCAAATTTAGTATGGTGTGTGAAAATTAAATATTTTCATTTTGCCTTATAAATAATTTTTATTAATTAATAAATTTAGAAAAGATTCACTGCAATCAAGGCAACAAGGGCAGGTAGTGCTTGAATATATATAATTTTCTTACTTGCGGTCAGTCCACCGTATATTCCTGCAACCAGGACGCAGCCTAAGAAGAAATTGGCGAGTGCCAGTGCATAGCTCTCAGGTGCATACAATGACCAGAGCAGGCCAGCTGCCAAGAAACCATTATATAAGCCTTGATTTTGCGCCATGACTTTAGTCAACCGTGCTTTTTCAAGAGTATTACCAAATGCTTTTAAACCAGAGGGCTTATCCCATAAAAATATTTCTAAAACTAAAATATAGAGATGTAGCAGTGCAATCAAAACAATCAGAATTTGTCCGATCATATACTTTATCCTTATTATTGATGAATAACGCCAGATCAGCCTCGTAGCTGATCTGGGATAAAAAATTACGGTTTAAGAAGTACTTTGCCCTGACGTGCACCTTGAGTGGCTTTCAGTGCAGCTTCTTTAATTTGTGCAAAGCTGAATATACCTTCAACAGGAAGTAGTAATTTTTTTTGCGCTGCAAGCGTCAATAATTCTGTAATTAGCGCCTTTTTGCGTTCAACAGATAACTGCTTGTTGACGACGCTTGCCCAAAAGCCTTTGACAGTGGCCTGTTTAAAAATCAGATCTCCTGAGGAAATCTGCATGGTTTCACCTGTCATACTGCCAAATGAAACCAATAGGCTATTATCGCTCAGTAAAGCGAGCATTTCACCACTGGCTTGACCACCAATTGAGTCTACACCGGCTATAAGAGGCTGATCAGCATGAATGGCTTTCACCTGATTTTTCCAATCTGCCTGGTCTGTTGCGACTACATTCTTGATACCCAAGGCTTGCATTTCAGTGACTGCTTCGTGCCGACGAACCAGATGAATTACCTTCTGACCACGCGCTTTTGCGATCATAGCCACAGTTTTACCCACCGCACCATTTGCAGTATTTTGAATTAGCCATGAATCTGCAGGCAGATTGATAAAGTCTAAGAGCATTAATGCGCTGATTGGCATCCCAATTAACTGAGCCGCAGTTTCGTCATCAATTGCATCAATTAAAGGGACGAGACCCTGCACTGGCGCAATAAAATATTCGGCCCAGCTACCATGAACTCCAGCAACTGCCACACGCTGACCCACTGTTACACCTTGCACACCTTCACCCAGTGCGTCGATTATCCCTACAGCTTCACTACCACCAATTGCGGGAAGTGTGGGCTTATAGCCATAACTGCCACGCACAGTCCATATATCATGGTTATGCATTGGAGATAAAATTGTTTTAATACGTACTTCGCCAGCTTTCGGCTCGGGTTGTGGCATATCGGCAGTTTCCAAAACCTCAACGGGTTCGCCAAACTGATGATGAATAATACTTTGCATTTGCTATTCCTTTAAAGGTTTTAATAATTGTTGGGTGGTTTCCAAGGCGAGATAGAGTGGTTGCTTATCTTGTGCAAGTTTTGCCAATAAAGCTGCACCCAACCATAGTTGATACATTGTTTGCGCCAGTTTTTCAGGTTCAATATGTAAGGAAATTGAACCGTCTTGTTGTCCTTCTTTAAGTAGACTCGTAATACGTTCTGTTAACTTATGCACGCCAAAGTTCAAAATTTGACGCATATCTTCAGATAAATCTGAAACTTCTGCTGCTAACTTGACGATCAGACAGTTTTCTGCCCAGCCTCTGCCATGAATACTTTCTTCAACATGAGCAGGAGGGTTAATCCATGCTTTCCAAAGTGCCAGAAGACGTAGGTAAGCGCTTCCGCCTTTTTGCTGCATCAACTGGTCAATCCTGACCGTGTAATCAGCCAGATACTGTTGTAGAAGTGCGCAGCCGAAAGCCTCTTTTGAAGCAAAGTAATAATAGAATGAGCCTTTAGGCACATCGCAATTCTTGAGAATTTCCTGTAAGCCCACTCCAACAAAGCCTTTATGCAGTACCAATTCAAAACTACTGCTTAAAATATGTTGGCGCGTTGCTTCACTTTTGTCTGATCGTTTCATACTTTTACTATAAATTAATAATAGACCAGTCGTCTACTTAATAATAAATTATTCTAGTGTTTTATATTGAAGCATCTTAATAAATAACTATATGCAGCCAGTATTTATCTGTAATACCGCTCATTCAGTTGTTTTCTATATTCAGATACTATTAGCAGTTGATCTAACTTAATGGACCTCATGCGGAGATAAAAGGTATCAGGTACAACTATACCTTTCTTGAGCAGACAACTAAGCTTTTAATAAAAAAATAAATAATAAAATCAGATTTTTAAATAAAAAATAATTGATTTTATTCAATCACAGGGCTCGCTAAGATCCGTTACAAACCAATCACGAGTAAATCATGAAAATGAAAATTTTAACGGGGCTAATCTTGAGTCTGGTTACAAGCACATCTTTCGCTGCACCAGCCATTTATGGGGAGATCGATGTAAGTCTGGATTATCTTCCAGAAAATAATGGTTCGGGTGTTTCTGATAAAGACGTTTGGGAAATTAATAGTAATAGTAGCTTTATTGGAATCAAGGGCGAGGAAAAACTGAACGAGCGTTTAAGTGCAATCTATGCTGCTGAATGGACCTTTTATGCAGATGGTGATAACACCGATTTTGACCAGCGTAACCGCTTTATAGGCTTAAAAGATATCAGACTTGGTACACTCAAGCTGGGCAAACATGATACACCCCTTAAGCAGCTGTCCGGTGTGGTAGATAGCTTTAATAATTATGTGGCTAATAAGGCAGATGTTGCCGGTATTTTTACTGGTGAAAACAGGGTAGACAATGTGCTGGTTTATGAATCACCCGCTATTCCTGTAGCGGAAGGAAATCTTAAAATAAATACGCTACTGGCAACTGGAGAAGCTTCAGGTATTAAAAAATCCAGTGGCGGTGTTAAAACAGCTGGGCGTGGTTTAGGTGATGCGTTCTCTACAGCGATCATCTATGACCATCAACTGTTTAATGCAGGCATTGCCTATGATAAAGCTATCCCAAGTAATTTTCTTGGACGAGGTATTTTAAATGCTTCCGAGCCGGAACCCTTAAGCAGCGGTATATTCGCAGCAGCAAATACCGTTCGGGCAGTGGGACGGATTCATTTGAACCAGCCTCTGTATCTGAAAGTACTCTATCAGAGTTCAAAAGTGGCGGATGCAGCCGGAAATGCAACGAGTGCGGCGACAATTGATGATGCACAAGGCTGGCTGATCGGAGCAGAGTATCAACTGCCTCAGGCCCAAGACTGGATTCTAAAGGCACAATATAGCCAGAATACCACCTCATTTAAGAATGCCACACCAGATTACGAAGCACAGCAGTATATGGTAGGTGCGGACTATACCCTAAATAAACAGGTCAAAACCTATGGTTATGCGGGTTATTTAACGCTCGAGCAGGGTGAAAGTAAAAATAAACAGCCTCTAGGGGGTATAGGACTTGAATATAAATTCTAAAATTCTATGTATGAACAGGACCAATGAATAATATGGTTCGCACTGTTGAGCCCGGTTTTTTACCAATATCGAATGAAGCGTATGAGCAGCAGTTTGCTAAATCAAGTGAAAAAACCGGTTAATTACGTTGAGGTAAATCAGGCTGAAACTGAGCCTGACACACCCCTTTAATTTTTTGTCTATTCACTACGACATAAATTGACTGTCCTACTTTTTTATCTTTACAGAGCTGTTGGTATTTTGAATATATTCCCAAACGGCTGGTAGGATCAGCGCTTGTATTGTAGAACTGATGCTGCTCCAGACGTGACCAGTCACGAGGGTTATTCGGTTTGAAGCTGAGCCGGCATGTGCCAGACAGACGATAACTGTTACTGGTAATTTTCTCTCCCATTATTTTTCCCTGACAAAGTTTATCCAAAGCAGTACGATTAGGACCATTCATCACGTGCATATTATCATTTAGGGTCTGCTTTGCACTGTTCATGGGGGAAACCGTTTCAGCTGTAGATGCAGTAAAACTTTCAGCAGTTTGATGCGGAGTTGATGTAGCCATCATGTTATAAACTAAGGGCATATTTAAAGTTGAGTCTGAAGCTGTCGTCTTGGAAACAAGTTCGGCAAAACTTGAATTCATCCATATTGAGGCTAAGCTAATACTGAAGGCAAATGCTCTTTTTTTCATCATGTAACTCATTCTTGGCAAAAGATAAATGATTTAAATTATTGTGATGACTAATAGCCCTGTCATGATCGAGCTGGTTGTTATAGTTGCAATTGCTGTATGTTTTTAACACAAATTAGTATAACGCCGATTCTCAATTAGGCTACTCTAATTTTCTAAATTTTAAGTTATGAATATGATGTATGATTCAAGCCATCCTTTTTGATCTGGATAATACTCTGACACACCGTGACCAGAGTGTAGAGGCTTATAGTTACTATTTGGCCCAATATTATCAGCGGCACCTGGGAGAGGTGGATGTAATGCAGATTAAAGCTATCATCAACCGGATTGATAATGGCGGCTATCCCAAAAAGGAATTGCTAACTCATCCGAGTATTGCTGCTTCCGTTGCACAGGCATTACAACATGAACTTAAATGGCATCATGCTGTAGATTTTGATGAGTTGACGGCATTCTGGTTTGAACAGTTTGGCCTGCATGCAGTACCGATGGAAGGCTCTGAACAAGTATTGCAAGAGCTAAAACAGCAGGGTTTTAAACTGGCAATAGTGTCAAATGGCGGTCATGACACACGACTCAAAATTATAGAGGGTTTAAATATCGCTCACTATTTTGACCTGATTGTCAGTTCGGAGCTAGCAGGTTCTAAAAAGCCGGAGCCAGAAATTTTTCAATATGTATGTCAGCGGCTGAATGTTATGCCTGAAGAATGTCTGTTTATTGGTGACCATCCCATAAATGATATTCAGGGCGCACAAAATGCAGGAATGCATCCGGTCTGGATGGAAGGCTTTCATGAAGTAGATCCATATGACGCTCAGTTAATAAGCCCCAGAATTAAAAAACTTGAGGAAATCTGGCAATTTATTGGTTAATAAAGCTAAAAAGCGGCCTGGATGGCCGCCACATATAAGCAGAATTTTAAAACATACTATCATCCGAATTAGCAGAAATTTTATGGATAGAGAGGTCTGCACCAACAAACTCATCTTCCTGACTTAATCGGATACCCACAGTCAGTTTAAGTACGCCATAGACTAAAAAACCACCGCCCAGTGCAATAACAATTACCAGCAAAGTACCGAATAACTGTGAAATGAATGAAACACCGCCCAGACCACCCAATATCTGCTGTCCAAATATTCCCACTGCTATTCCACCAAAAGCGCCACATACGCCGTGTAATGGCCACACACCGAGTACATCATCTACCTTTAGACGGTTTTGGGTATAAGTAAACAGCTTGACAAAAATAATACCTGCCAGTGCTCCAATAATTAAGGCACCTACTGGATGAACAATATCTGACCCGGCACAGATAGCCACTAATCCGGCAAGTGGTCCGTTATGCAAAAAACCAGGGTCATTTTTACCTATAAAGTTGGCAGCCAGCGTTCCACCTGTCATGGCCATCAGGGAGTTAATGGCCACCAGACCGGAGATAGCATCCAGACGCTGGGCACTCATAACATTAAAACCAAACCAGCCCACAATCAGAATCCAGGAACCCAACGCCAGAAAAGGAATTGAAGAAGGGGGATGTGCACTGATCCGTCCATCTTTTTTATAGCGGCCACGACGCGCGCCTAAAAGGATTACAGCTGCCAAGGCAATCCAGCCGCCCATCGCATGGACTACCACTGAACCGGCAAAGTCATGAAAGCTTGCACCAAAACTGGACTTGAGCCAGTCCTGGAGGCCCAGATTCCCGTTCCAGATCATACCTTCAAAGAACGGGTAAATTAAGGCAACCAGAACTAGAGTCGCAATTGCTTGAGAGCGCATTTTGGCACGTTCAGCAATACCGCCAGAGATGATGGCAGGTATGGCTGCCGCGAAAGTCAGCAGAAAAAAACAGCGCATCAGGTTATAGCCATGATCTTCAGCCAGCGTTGCACCTAGGTGAAAAAAATGATGACCATAGGCAATATAATAACCAACAAAAAAATAAGCCAAGGCAGAAATCGAGAAGTCTGTCAGAATTTTACTTAAGGCATTCACCTGATTCTTATGACGTACAGTTCCCAATTCTAAAAAAGCAAATCCGGCATGCATTGCAAGTACCAGAATTGCACCAAGAAGGAGAAAAAATAAATCCATATTCTGCATAATGAGGTTCCAATTCGGTGCAACTGATCTAAAACTCAGTCAGTATAACCATGCCAAATTTAAGTAAAAGAGAGAAGAAGACGGAAAATATTGATTAAGTTTTGCTAAGAAATAACAAGACTCGATATAAAGCAATTACTTAGATTTAAATTATGGTTTTGCGCCAAGATGGGGCAGGAGAATATAGTCTATTTATGATTTAATTTGTTGATAAATATAAATTATTTTTAATGGGTATAAGGCTGGTTATGAGTTTGTGCTATGAAAAAGTGCATTTTCAAGCTAAAGATAAACAGTAGAGAATCAGGTTGAAAATTTAACAAAACTAACTGTAAAGCTGGATTTAATCTTAAACACTATAAAAAAGCAGATCATATGATCTGCTTGTTCTCATCAATTTTTTTAATGCAGAATCTTGTTCAGGAACTGCTGAGCACGTTCACCCCGAGGCGTTGTGAAAAACTCCTGCTTGCTACAGTCTTCCACGATTTTACCCTGATCCATGAAAATAATCCGGTCTGCGACCTGACGGGCAAAACCCATTTCATGAGTTACGCACATCATGGTCATACCTTCTTTAGCCAGTTCAACCATTACGTCCAGTACTTCATTAATCATTTCCGGATCAAGAGCAGAGGTGGGTTCATCAAATAGCATGGCAATTGGGTCCATGCTTAAAGCACGGGCAATTGCCACACGTTGCTGCTGGCCACCGGAAAGCTCGGCCGGGTACTTGTTTGCCTGAGTACTTAAACCGACACGGTCCAGATATGCCAGGCCTTTTTTCTTGGCCTCAGCTTCACTGCGACCCAATACCTTAATCTGGGCAATAGTCAGATTCTCAGTAATGCTGAGGTGAGGAAACAGTTCAAAATGCTGAAATACCATACCAACCCGGCTACGCAATTTGTTCAGATCGGTTTTGGGGTCATTAATCGCAATACCATCAACCAGAATCTGTCCCTGCTGGATAGTTTCCAGACCATTGACTGTTTTGATTAAAGTGGATTTCCCGGAACCTGATGGGCCACAGACTACTACCACTTCACCTTGACGAATCTGGGTGGTACAGTCTGTGAGTACCTGAAACTTGCCATACCACTTGCTGACATTGTGCATATCAATCATGATCTTTTGATCATTCATACATGTAACCTTTTTTGTAATCTTCTTACGGTATATGTTGCCAGTGCACTAATGGTGAAATAGACTAGACCGGCAAACAGGATGTATTGAGTGAGCAGTGACATCAGGTCACCGCGAACATAATTGCTGCGGAAGAAATCCAGCAGACCAATGGCATAAACCATGGTTGAATCCTGAAACAGGATAATAGTCTGCTGTAGCAGTAAAGGAGTCATCTTGCGAAAGGCCTGAGGCAAAACAACCAGCCGCATGTTCTGGCTATATGTCATTCCCAGAGCATAAGCCGCAGCACTTTGGCCGCGTGGAATTGACTGTATGCCTGCACGTACAATTTCCGAGAAATAGGCTGCTTCAAACAGCATGAAGGCTACAATACTAGAAACCAAAGCAGTATCTATAGTCAGGAAACGTCCGGTTATTGTGGTGTAAATGAATGGAACTGCAAAGTAGAACCACATCAGCACCAGCAGCAGGGGAATGGAACGGAACAGATTTACATACGCCTGTGCCACCAGATTAAGTATTCTAAAAGAAGACAGGCGCATCAGGGCCAGCAGGGTACCAATCAGAATTCCGCCAAGGGTGGCAATACAGACAACTTTCAGGGTGATGGTCATGCCGTACCAGAGTGCCGGACCAGAAGCCTGTAAATCCTGTAGAAACGAAGTGAGCCATTCCATATTATTTGCCTCCTGCAATCAGGCCCGGAACACGTAAACGGTGTTCCAACAGGGTCATCAGTAAAATGAGGCAGACATTGATCACAATAAAAATCAGGGTCACAAAGGTATAAATTTCAATAGTATTTTGGGTATATTCACTAATGGTTTTCATCTGTGAAATGATTTCCGCTACCCCGACCAGTGAAGCAACTGAAGTGTTTTTAACACAGTTGGTCAGCTCGGAACTGAGCGGCGGCAAAATCGTCCGGAATGACTGTGGCAGAATGACATAGCGGTATAACTGTGATGTACTAAAGCCCATGGCATAACCTGCATTGATCTGGCCACGTGGCAATGCCTCAATACCGGTACGTACCTGTTCACAGACACGTGCGGCAGTAAACAGGCCCAATCCGACACTGGCCGAGATGAGTGCACTGGCATTTGAGCTTAAGTCATTCATCCACCAGTCCTTGACCGGGCCAGGCAAAAAGTTCGGGACTACATAGAACCAGATAAACAGTTGGATCAATAAGGGAACATTACGAAAAAGTGTTACATAAGCAGTGCCGATAGTACGTGCAGTCTTACTGGGCAGGGTGCGCATAATTCCCAGGATGCTCCCCAGCACCATGGCAATACTCCAGGCCACCAGCGCAATGACCAGTAACCAGCCCAGACCGATTAATACCCATTGCAAATAAGTGCTGTCACCTACACCAGTCGACTGAAACAGTACTGACCAATTCCAGCTATAATTCATGAAAACTCCTGACAGAAGCAGGCCAGAAGATATCTGGCCTGACGATGACTGTCTAAAATCAGGACTTACTGATCCCGGTCATGCGGATTGCTGATCAGGGCTTTTACTTGTTCCGACATTGGGAAGTTCAGGTTAATATTTTTTGGTGGAATTGGCTGCTGGAACCACTTTTTATACATATCGTTGATTTCACCAGAGGCATAAGTGGCCTTGATTGCGTCATCAACTACCTGTTTAAATTCTTTATCACCTTTACGCAGCATACAGCCATAAACTTCCTGAATCGGTGGTGTACCTACAATCACCCACTTGTCTGGTTCTTTGGCTTTAGACTTTTCACCAGCCAGCAGAATATCATCCATCATAAAGGCTGCCGCACGGCCGTTTTGCAGCATCAAGAATGAATCAGCATGGTCTTTGGCAGAAATAACTTCACCAATCCCCAGTTCCTGTGCATGCTGACGGATATAACGTTCAGAAGTTGTGCCGGCGGTGGTTACGACCTTTTTACCTTTTAAGTCAGAAAAATCCTTAATACCTGAGTCTTTCGCTGTAAGCAGACGAGAACCAACCTGGAAGAAACCAACTGAAAAGTCGACCTGTTGCTGACGTTCCTTATTGTTGGTGGTTGAGCCACACTCCAGATCGACGGTACCATTTGAAACTAAAGGAATACGGTTCTGGCTGGTCACCAGGTTATAACGCACTTTCAGATCCGGTTTGTTCAGTTTCTGCTTGAGAGCTTCTACGACCTTCATTTGCAAGTCATGAGCGTAACCCACCGGCTGGTTTGGATTATCTGCAATATAAGAAAATGGAATAGATGAATCACGGTGTCCTAGTACTACAGTGCCAGACTGACGGATTTTCTCCAATGTCCCCGAACCTGCTGAACCTGTATTTGCAGCATTCCCCGATGCAGCATTATTTTCACTAGCAGGAGCATTATTATTGTTACTACAGGCCACAAGGCCGAGCATCAATGTACTCAGGCACAGCACTGAGGCTGCACGTACTTTATTTGACATGGTAAAACTCCTTTTCTATTGTTGTGAGCTTGCTGTTCCTGCCCAAGATAAACACCTGAATGTTTACCTGTTTTAAACGATTAAATATTTTTATACATCTTTCAACTTATCTTTTAGCATGTTAATAATCGGTGTGGAAGATATCCACGACTGAAGTTGTAGGGACTTTTATCCAAATGTTTGTAAATAAAAGAAATTATGATGAAAAAAGCATCATTTTAAAGGGGTGTGGATGATTAGTTTTACTTACAACTGACGGCTGTAAGAGGAGCTTGATCGTGTATAGCATTTCAACTTTATACTCCATTTCTCTCATGATGAGACTGGCTTGTTTTTATGAAGCAGGAAAAATAAAAAACTGTTTTTTCACTTAGAGCTAGAAATACAGATTGTGTATCCTTTGCAGAGCTTATATGTTGTTTAAAACATTATTTATTTTTGCTGCTTGGATCAAAAATTAATTTGATATTTTTTAATGCGGCCCCAGCATATAGTATTTCACATGACACATATAATTCTGGCCCTTGTTCCGTTGGTTGCATTGATTGCTACGGGCTACCTGTTTAAAAGATATCATTTTTTAAGTACCGAATTCTGGTCAGGCGCTGAAAAGCTGAATTACTATATCTTGTTTCCGGCGCTGCTGTTTCACACTTTAGCGACTGCAAAAATTGAATTTGACAGTCTGAAAATGCTGCTGGCGGCAATGTTTATTACAGTGCTGACTGCCACGATTGTCTTGTACCTGCTGCGCTATATAAAACACATTCAGCCTGCCCGCTTTGGCGTACATACACAAAGTATTGTCCGTTTTAATACTTACATCGGGCTGGCACTGGTGGCAGCACTGTTTAAACAGGAAGGTATGGCCATACTGGCGGTTCTGCTGGCAGTCTGTATACCACTGGTTAATATCATTTCTGTGCTGTCACTGACGTCTAGCGAGCAGATGAGCTTACGACCTGTCATTATTTCTCTGTTGAAGAATCCCTTGATCATGTCTTGTCTGGTAGGGGCGATCGTAAATGTATTAAAGATTCCTGTCTGGGAAGGAGTATTTAACCTGATCAAACTGTTTTCTGCTGCAAGCCTGCCACTGGGCCTACTCTGTGTCGGTGCAGCCTTACAGTTTATGGAAATGAAAAAAGATATTCTTACCTTAATGCTGGATACTTTTGCCCGTTTGCTGGTAATGCCGGCGTTGGCTATAGGAATTTGCTGGTGGATGCAGCTTCCTGTGTTACAAACGCAGATTCTGGTGATTTTTTTCGCATTACCGACAGCCTCGGCAGCTTATATTCTGACTAAAGTGTTAAAGGGTGATAGTCAGCTTATGGCAGCTGTTATCAGTTTACAGACCTTATGCGCTGCCATAACGTTGCCGCTTGTAATTGCTTGGGTGATGTAAAGTAAAGGATCAGATGATGGACTTTAAATCAGGTATAATTTTTCTTTTGCTGCATTATTCATATGGCACTTGAATTAAAAAACACGCTTCAGCCCGATGTCGGGCTTTCACCGCAGCAGAGAAAGCTGAACCGGCTAATTGATAAAATTGAGAAGCAACAGCTTGAACTGAAGCAGTGGCAGCAGGCGCAGGAACAGATTCAGCAATATACCCGTCAGACTTTAATGCCGGTCTATCAAGAGTTGCATGCAGTGCTGTTTCAACAATTGGAACAGCTATGGAAACATTTGCATGAGGCAGAATTCTCCAAGGCAGAGGCAACGCAACTGGATGTTAAAATTCAGTATCTTGCAGCTTACTTAAAAAACTCTCAATCTTTATCAAGGCAGCAAACCGAGATTATTGACGACATTTATAATTACTATCAACAGCATATTGAACATACGCAAGCCAGAAAAAATAGAAAGCAAAGTGCAGAGGAAATAGAGCTATTTTTTGATGAAGAAAATAATTCGGAACAGATAGCATCTGAAGATTTTGAAGAATGGGATAGCGAAAAGTACAGCCAGACACGAGAGCAAGCCAAGCTTAAACGCCAGCAGGAAAAACTGGAGCAGGCTACAAAGCTGGCCGAGCAGTCTTTAAAAACAGTGTACTTAAAAATTGCTGCAACTATTCACCCAGACCGTGAACCGGATGAAAGCAAAAAAGTTGAAAAGACTGAGTTACTGCAGCGAGCGAATGAGGCTTATGCAGCGCAGGATTTGTTTTATTTACTGAAACTGCAAATCCAGATTGAGCAGAATCGGGGTACTTCACAAAAGGGTCTAAGTGCGGAACAAATGAAGTTTTACCAATTGGCCTTAGATCTGCAAAGTCAAAAGTTGGATGATCAGATAGAAGAAATTATTCAATCATTGAGCTGGAATAAAAAAGCATATATAGGCAAAGTGAAAATTACAGATTTATATAAGCAGGTAGATGCGGATACTTCAGCAATGAAAAAGCAGTTAAAAGGGGAAAAGGAACGGTTGAAGTATATGAAGAAGATGAGTGGGGTAGAGATGTTGATGGAGAATGGAGTGCTTTAATGCGTTTCTTCCTCTCTTGCGCACTCAGAATATATTTTGAGGATACTCATTACTTGCGCTTCGTTTTAAAGCATTACTTTAAAGCTTGCTCAGGATAGGGAACATCCATTGTGAAAGCTATGCAGGAATAAAATTAAATTACGTTCTCTTTCTGTAGAATATATTAAATTTTATAAAAAACAGTGGTATAGTGAATATTGTAAAAAAATGATGATTTATTGTTGAAAAAATGTATTAAGCCCATATTTATAAAAAATGTACGCAGGAATAAGAGATATAAAAATGGCTAGTACGATTAATGGTGCGCTTAATGAATTAGTACAAGATAAAGTTAATTTATTGAAAAGTCGCACTGATGCTGGCAGAAGAAGTCGAGATCATTTGCTTGCACAAATAAAGTTATTAAATGCAAATAGTGCAGAAAAGTTAGATTTTGCTGAAACCTACAATTTGCCATTTGGCTCTTTTTCTAGAAGAACTAAAGTGAAGCCACTTGATGATATTGATCAAATGATTGGTTTGAATGGTGGAAAATTCGTATGGAATGAAGCTAGTAATTATGATGAAGCCATTATTTCGATTAGTAATCCATCGGACAAAGGCATTTGGTCACAACTTTTGAATGATGACGATACTTTGAGTCCTATTAAAGTTCTTAATAGATTTAAAAGGATGCTAAGTAATATGAGTGGCTATCAAAATCCTCAATTAAATAGACGTCAGCAGGCAGTCACATTTCAAATGACCAGTAATGAATGGAACTTCGATTTAGTTCCATGTTTTTATACTCAAAGTGGAGTCTATTTAATCCCAAGTGGTAATGGAAATTATTGGATGCAAACGGATCCAAGAAAGGATCAAACTCTAGCAACAGAAGTGAATCAAAAATACAATGGGCAAATTTTAGAAATTATTCGCTTAATCAAATATTGGAATAAGATAGATAGAAAGACTTCGATCCCCTCATCTTATTTACTAGAAGTTATGCTTCTAAATTTTTATAAGAATAGATCTAATATTTGGCAACCATGTGGAACGTTGCAAGTTGAAGTACAACAATGTCTGAATTACATAAAAGATAATATCTATTATGATGTGACCGATCCCAAAGGTATTGAAGGTAATATCAATCGCTTGGATAGAGATCTTCAAAATAAAATTTATGTACGCACTAGTAATGACCTAGAGAATATTCAGAATGGTAATTACTATGAAGATATTGGGGAAAAAGAGAAAGCTTTCGAGTATTGGGAAAACGTATTGGGTTCATTTTTTCCTGCTTATGGGTGAGTTAGATGTCTAATATCTTATATAAGCAGAATTTAGAAGAAAATCTAAGATTATTAGCTGCTCAGAGACAAAGTTATAATGAGGCTAAGTTATATCGATCAGGTTATCGAATTTTGGTCTTTGTGCCATTTTTAATAAGCTTCTTAGTTCTTAATTCTTATATTGATGCAACAGATCAATATTCTGTTTTACGTTTCTTGATAGATCTATTTGTTTTAGTAATGGGAGGTTTTTTGATGAAAAAATCTTCTCAATACCAAATTTTGGGTGCAAATATACAGCAAAAATTTGACACTAATATTTTTGACTTATCCTTTGAATGGAAAATTAAACAAGATAAAACTGAAATAGAGCACCTATATTGCAAGCATAAAAAAGATGAAAATATCGAAAAGCTTCGCAATTGGTATAACGATGAAATTCAAAATTTAACTTACCCGAAAGATATATTGGCGGCTCAAAAACAGAATCTATTTTGGACGGATTCAGTGCGTAAAGATTACATACTTTTTAATGTATTGATTTTTATAAGCTTACTAATTTTTATTGCATTAAGTATATTCATGTTTATCACTTACAGTGAATATCCAATGTGGAAGAAAATTTATGAAATCTTTGTAATATTATTATCGTTGTATTTTTTCTTAGGAGAAAATATTTTAAGTAATTATAAGACCATTGTATTGTTAGAAAATGCTAATAAGAAATTTAGTGCTTTACAAAAGCATATAGTGGATTCAGATGACCCTAAGTGTATTAATAACATGTTAAAAGATATCCAAGAAGAGATATTTGAGTATCGGCAGCACGGTGTATCAGTTCCAAATTATTATGATCGGATGAAAAAATTTAAGCTTGAATCTAGTTCTAGACGTATTATTAGAGACTTATTTAACTAAAAAAATCCCCTCAATTATGAGGGGATTTTAGCTTTATTTTTAATAATTTAGCAATAAATTAAAGCGCCGCAATCTGCTCCATATTCGCTTTAATCTTCGCTAACTGATCAGCAAATTCAGCAAGTTTCACTTTCTCGCCTTCAACCACAGCAGCAGGTGCTTTCGCTACAAAACCTTCGTTTGCAAGTTTAGTTGCAATTTGGTCATGTTGCTTTTGAACCTTGTCTAAGTCTTTTTGTAGACGACCCAATTCCGCTTTAGGATCAATTAAGCCCTTCATTGGAACGAATACAGATACATGACCGACTACAGATGAAGAAGACAATGGTGGTTGTTCGCCATCAGTTAAGAATGTAATGCTCTCAACTTTTGCCAATGCTTTAAACAACGGCTCAATACGGTCAATACGTGCTTTTTCAGCATCAGTAGTATTTTGCAGAAGAACAGGCAACAAACGCGCATTCCCTAAACCCATCTCACCACGGATGTTACGAACCGCACCAATCAAACCTTGAAGCCATTGCATATCTGCTTCAGCTTGGTCATTGATAAGTGCTTGGTCAGCAACAGGGTACTGTGCAAGCATAATCGTTTCGCCCGAAATGTTAAGTTTCGGTGCAAGCGTTTGCCAGATTTCTTCTGTCAAATACGGCATTAACGGATGTGCAAGACGTAAAGACGCTTCCATCACCGCAAGAAGAACACGACGAACTTCAGCTTTACGCTCATCAGATACGTTCGCATCGTTCAATACTGGTTTAGTTAACTCTACATACCAGTCGCAGTATTCGTTCCAAATGAACTCGTAAATCGCTTGCGCAGCCAAGTCTAAACGGTAGGTTGCAAATGCTGTTTGCACTGCTTGTTCCGCTTTTTGCAGACGGCTTACGATCCACTGTTCAGGCAATTCCCAAAGGTCTTGACGTGCTTCTGAACCAATGGTTTGACCTTCGACATTCATCATCACGAAACGCGTTGCGTTCCAGATCTTGTTGGCAAAGTTACGGTAGCCTTCAACACGCTTCATGTCGAACTTGATGTCACGTCCGGTGTTGGCAAGCGCACAGAATGTGAAACGAACTGCGTCAGTACCGTAAGCTTGAATACCTTCGGGGAATTCTTTACGCGTCGATTTTTCAATCTTCGCCGCTTGTTTCGGGTTCATCAAACCTGTAGTACGTTTTTGTACCAAAGTTTCAAGATCCACACCGTCAATCAAGTCTAATGGGTCAAGTACGTTACCCTTAGATTTAGACATCTTCTGACCTTCGCCATCACGTACCAGACCATGTACATACACAGTTTTGAACGGCACCTGAGGCGTACCATCTTCATTTTTCATGAAGTGCATGGTCAGCATGATCATGCGGGCAACCCAGAAGAAGATGATGTCGAAACCTGTCACCAGTACATCAGTCGGGTGGAAAGTATTTAAGAAATAGTTGGCTTTATCTTTGGCTTCATCGCCAGTCCAGCCTAAAGTCGAGAATGTCCAAAGACCAGATGAGAACCAGGTATCCAGTACATCTTCGTCTTGGTCTAACTGAACATCGGCAGGGATATTATTTTTTGCTCGAACTTCTGCTTCATCACGGCCCACATAGACATTGCCTTCAGCATCGTACCAGGCCGGAATACGGTGACCCCACCACAGTTGACGCGAGATACACCAGTCTTGAATGTTGTTCATCCACGCCATGTACATATTGCTGTACTGCTCAGGAACAAACTTGATCCGACCGTCTTGCACTGCTTCGATGGCCGGCTTCGCAAGAGGGGCAATTTTTACATACCATTGGTCAGTCAGCAATGGCTCAACAATAACGCCTGAACGGTCACCACGTGGTGCTTTGAGGTCATAAGGCTGAATCTGGTCTAACCAGCCTTCGGCTTCGGCGTGTGCAACCAGTTTCTTACGTGCTTCAAAACGCTCTAGACCAATATAATCTGCTGGGGCAGGGATGGTTTTAGAAATTTGTTCCCCAGCTTTGGCAATATATTCAAACTCAGCCAGTACTTCTGCATTTTTGTTGAAGATATTGATAATGGGCAGTTCGCAGCGCTTGCCTACTTCATAGTCATTGAAGTCATGTGCAGGGGTGATTTTTACGCAGCCGGTCCCAAAATCTTTTTCTACATATTCATCGGCAACCACAGGTACTAAACGGCCAGTAATCGGTAATACGATATTTTTACCAATCAGGTGCGCATAGCGTTCATCTTCAGGATGTACAGCAACTGCCGTATCACCCAGTAGGGTTTCTGGACGTGTGGTGGCGACCACTAGGTAATCATGGCCGTCTTGGGTACGCAGCGTTTTATCTTCAAAGAAATATTTAAAGTGCCAGAGAGAACCTTTTTCCTCAACCGATTCAACTTCAAGATCAGACAGGGCCGTTTGCAGTTTCGGGTCCCAGTTCACCAGACGTTTACCACGGTAGATCAGGCCTTCTTCATGCAGTTTTACGAAGACTTCTTTAACTGCATTGGATAAACCGTCATCCATGGTAAAGCGTTCACGTGACCAGTCCACCGAAGAACCCAGACGACGGATCTGACGGGTAATATTGCCACCAGACTGTTCTTTCCATTCCCAGACTTTCTCGATGAACTTGTCACGGCCCAGGTCATGACGGCTAATATTTTGTGCTGCCAGCTGGCGCTCAACCACCATTTGGGTTGCGATACCAGCATGGTCCGTACCTGGCTGCCAAAGTGTATTTTTACCTGACATACGGTTATAGCGAGTCAGGGCATCCATAATGGCATTATTAAAACCATGACCCATGTGCAAGCTACCAGTGACATTTGGCGGCGGAATCATAATACAGAATGACTCACCTTTTTCAGATGGCTTGAAATAGCCACGCTCTTCCCAGGTCTGGTACCATTTTTTCTCGATCTCGGTTGGATCGTAGGTTGTTGCAATATTCTGAGCTGAATCGGTCATAGTTTTAAGAGATCAAAAGCCAATAAAAAATTGTACTCATTGTAGCAAAAAAATATCTGTTTTTAATGCAGTAAAACCCGACAAATAATTTTGTATTTATGCTGAAACACGGTAGATTTAAGCTGCTTTAAGGCCGTATCGAGGTCTTTAAGCATTCAGATAAAAAATATAAGTAGTGAAAAATAAGGAAACAACCTTCATGAGCTATGCTGTATTTCTCAAATTGAGTGAATCCTCTTACAGCCGTTTTGAAGTTATTCGCATGCAGTTAAATGCCGGGGTAAAAGCAAGTCAGGCTGAAATGCTGGGTGGGGTACTCAGCGAAATTGCCTGTGAAATTATTGAGCAGGCCTTTAGCGAACTGATTTTAAAGCAGGTCAATAGCATAAACGCTGAGGATACAAAAGAAATTAAAGAAAACCGGCAGGTGGTCAGGCAGATACTGGAAACTTTACGTAAATACCTGCCTTGGGCGATTTCATTTTTTAGTAATGAGCGCCTGCTGCCACTGGTCAACTATTTTGCAGGACTGATCTGTGAACATGACCGGCAAATCTGGATCCGCTATGACGTACATATACAGCTCATGCAGGATGTACTGGAGACCGTTGAACAGATTCGTGCAGGCCAGCTGAGTGCAGTGCCACGAGCTTTTGCCTTGCTTATTCATATTATTGATCTTGGCGTGACCTGCCTGATCCGTGAACCGAAGAAGCAGCTTAAATTTAATGTATTTATCGACAAGACCTTAAGTGGCGTAATTCATATGACTACCCATTTAGGCTATAAACGTCTGGAAAAAATTGGGACTCAGCTCCAAAAGGAACAGGCCAATGCATATATTGAACATTTCATGGGCTTTATGCAAAAAGCCTGATAAAAAGTTGTTAACTGACCAGGAATAAAAGGCAGAGAAAAATGGTAAGTCCGCAATTAAATAATAAAATCGTCTGGATCACTGGCGCATCTTCAGGCCTGGGTAAGGCGCTGGCACAAGAATGTGCAGCATTAGGAGCAAAGCTGGTCCTGAGCGCGCGCCGTTATGATGAGCTGGAAAAAGTTCGTCTGGCTTTGCCAAATGCGCAAGATCATCTGGTTGTTCCTATGGATATAACAGATGAAAGTCAGGTACGTCATGCTTATGATCAGGTATTGGCTGCTAAAGGCCGCATTGACTGGCTCATCAATAATGCAGGCCTCAGCCAGCGCGCCTTGATTCAGGATACCACCATGCAGACCGAACGTGCCATCATGGAAGTCGATTATTTCTCACAGGTATTTCTGACCAAAACAGTCTTGCCCACTTTTATCCAGCAGAAGTCTGGACAGATTGCCTTTGTCTCAAGTGTAGCAGGACTACTGGGTACTCAGTATCGCGCGTCCTATTCGGCGGCCAAGGGAGCAATCCATATGTGGGCCAATAGTCTGCGTGCTGAAGTTGCTCAGGAGGGTATAGGCGTTTCTGTAATTTTCCCCGGTTTTGTGAAAACCAATGTGTCATTTAATGCCTTAAATGGAGAAGGCAAGCCACAAGGTCATCAGGATGAAGCAATAGAAAATGGTCTGGAACCACAACAGTTTGCCAAAATTACGGTTGAGGCCTTATTGGCTGGGGAAGAATATATTGTCGTAGGAGGCCACAAGGAAAAGCTGGGCGTACTGGTATCTCGCCTATCACCCAAACTGCTATATAAAATGATCCGTAAAATGAAAGTAAAGTGATCTGTGCTTTTTTTTGGAGGGCTGGGGGAGAACTGCAAACCCTGTTCAGTCCCCCTGCTAAAAATGACTTATGTGGTTTTAATTGCTGTGCCGTAGGCAAATACTTCAACCATGCCACCCTGCATTCCGAGTTCAGTGGTACTCAGGCGTAAACCCATGATATGGGTTGCTCCTGTACGCTGAGCTTCTTGCTTTAAACGTATAATTGCCTCACGCCGAGCTCTTTCTACAATACTTTCATAAGCAGTGAGCCGGCCACCAAAAAAATTCTGAATATTGGCAATCACATATTTAAAATAGTCGTGTGAGATGACTACATTGCTCGAGACGAGCTGTCCGGTATTCAAGGTGGTATGAAAGCGCTGATTATCAACAGTAATATGTGCCAGCATATTTTCTTTTTCTTCGAGTTCACGCAGATGTTTGTATTCGACATGGCGCCCAAATGCCCAGCCAATCACGAACAGCACTATAAAAATTCCGATCTTAAAAATCAAAGCGTCCATAACCCGGCATCCTGTGTGATTTTATGAAGAGAACGGATCTGGAATTGAAGGTGCAACTGGAGTTACGGTGACTGCAGTCCCATATACGAACAGTTCAGAAGCACCTTGTGCTATATTTGAGGTAGAAAAACGAATCCCGACAATTGCATTGGCACCCAGATTTTGGGCTTTTTCAATCATGCGGTTCATGGCTTCCTGACGGGATTCTTCTAATAATTCGGTATAACCTTTAAGTTCTCCGCCTACAATATTTTTCAGACCAGCCATAAAGTCACGTCCGACATGCTTAGAACGGACCGTACTGCCATAGACCACATCAATTTGCCTGGTAATGTGGTGACCCGGAACAGATTCTAGATTGCTTAATAACATCTTATTTTCCTTTTGTTCATAATTGAAGATAGAAAATTTGAACTTGAAAAGCAATAAAAAAGCCCACTGAAGTGGGCTCCCTTATAAATTATGCTTACTGTACAGCTTTCGCTTCTCGGTTTGCTTTTTGTTCAGCAGTTGAAGCCGGGCGAGCAATCAAATCGGAACTAGTGGTTTTAACCCCACCACCTAAAGATTTATACAGTTCTACCTGATTATTCAGATTGGCCTGTTCAAGGAGCAACAAGCCTTGCTCGGCTGCATATGAAGCACGCTGTGCATCAAGTACAGTCAGATAGCTGTCAATACCGGCACGGAAGCGTGCATTTGCCAGACGATATGAAGTATTGGTGGCTTCTACCAGACGACGCTGTGCAGCAACACGGTCACCAATATTTTTACGAACAGCCAGTGCATCATTAACTTCACGGAATGCAGCCTGAATTGAACGCTCATAATCTGACAAGGCAATCTGCTGATCTGTTTCAGAAATAGCAATATTGGCACGACGCGTACCCCAGTCGAAGATTGGAATATCCAGACTTGGGCCAAGCGACCAGACAAATGCACCTGATTTGAACAGGTCACTCAGGTCAGTTGAGGCATAGCCAGCCGAACCAGTCAGACTGATCGTCGGGAACAGGCGTGCGCGTGCAGCCCCAATATTGGCTCCGGCGGCACTCAGCTGATATTCAGCAGTACGGATGTCCGGACGGTTAACCAGCAGGTCACTTGGCAGACCGGTCGAAAGGACATTTTGGTTCGTTACACGGCTAATACGCTTCGGTGGCAACAGGTTGTCAGGAACCTGTTCACCCACCAGTAAATTGAGCAGGTTACGGGCCTGCGCAATTTGCGTGCGATAATTCGCTACGTCATTGCGAGCAGTCTCAACAGAAATCTGTGCCTGACGTACGGGTAATTCAGAATCAATCCCGACATCAAAACGTTTCCGGTTCAGATTGTAGGATTCAAGCTGGGCAGCCAGTGTACGTTCAGCCAGGTCCAGATTGGCACTGGCAAATGAATAGTTGAGCCAGGCTTGGGATACCTGACTGATCAGGCTGATCTGGGTAGAGTCACGAGCAGTCTGCGTAGCCAGGAAGGTGTCTAGTGCTGCATCACGCAAGCTACGGAC
Organism: Acinetobacter radioresistens DSM 6976 = NBRC 102413 = CIP 103788; assembly: GCF_006757745.1. Classification (NCBI taxonomy): domain Bacteria; kingdom Pseudomonadati; phylum Pseudomonadota; class Gammaproteobacteria; order Moraxellales; family Moraxellaceae; genus Acinetobacter; species Acinetobacter radioresistens. Next base: position 729,875 of record NZ_AP019740.1, read on the forward strand.
ACGACCCCAAAAATCCAGCTCATAAGCTGTTACACCCAGCCCTACATTGTATGAAGTAGTCGGACCACGGCCCTGACTGTTCAGGTTGTCCTGGCGTAGTACACTACCACTGGCACCAATGGTAGGGAGCTGGTTATTTTCAGAGATCTGGAACTGCTGCTGGGCTCGCTGAATGTTCAGGGTCGCCGTACGCAGGTCACGGTTATTGGTCAAGGCCAGATCAATCACCGATTTCAGGCGATCATCTGAGAAAAAGTCTTTATAGCCCTGTGCCGCAATCGAGGTTCCACTATCTGCTTCAATATAATTGTTGGGAATATTGGCATTAGCGACTGGCTCTGGACCGCGCATGCTCTGACATGCAGTCAGGGCAAGCGCTAGAACAGACAAAGCAAAACCGCGACCTGTTAAAGTCCAGAAATTTTGCATCACGATATTTGCTCCTGATTATTTCTGTTTTTTGGTTTCTGTTTAAAAATGCTACGGATCCATACATAGAATACTGGAATAAAGAAGATACCCAGTAATGTTGAGCTGATGACGCCACCCAATACACCGTAACCTACCGAGTGCTGGCTGCCTGCACCGGCACCTGAAGACAGGGCAAGCGGCAGTACACCAAAACCAAATGCTAATGTGGTCATGATAATTGGACGCAAACGCATTCTTGCGGCATGCAGCGTAGCTTCTAACAGTTCTTCACCTTCTTCTTGCAGGTCTTTTGCAAATTCGACAATCAGAATAGCGTTTTTCGCAGCCAGACCAATTACCGCAATAATTGCAACTTTAAAGTAGATGTTATTCGAGAGGTTAGGATCTTTCGAAATCATCATACCTAAGAACGTCAGTACCACGGCACCCACAATACCCAATGGAATAACCATGAGTACCGAGAATGGAATAGACCAGCTCTCGTAAAGTGCTGCAAGACACAGGAATACGATCAGGATCGAAAGGGCAAGCAATGCAGCAGTTTGCGAGCCAGCTTCATTTTCTTCAAGTGATAAACCGCTCCATTCATAATCATATCCCTGCATACCCATACTTGGCAGCTTGGCCATGATTTCCTGCATTGCCAGCATGGCATCACCAGAACTCACACCCGGGGCAGGTGTACCCTGAATATTAACCGATGAGATACCGTTATAACGTTCAAGACGAGGTGAACCATAAGTCCATTCACCAGTTGCGAAGGCTGAGAATGGGACCATCTGGCCCTGGTTATTACGCACATACCACTTGTCCAGATCTTCAGGCATCATCCGGGTGTCTGCCTGACCCTGTACATAGACACGTTTTACACGGCCACGATCTACGAAGTCATTAATATAAGACCCGCCCCACGCAATACTCATAGTACTGTTGATATCAGCAATACTTACTCCCATTGCACCGGCCTGAGCCTGGTCAATCGAAATTTTATATTGTGGCGTATCTTCCTGACCATTTGGACGCACACCCATCAGGCGTGGGTCTTGGGCAGCCATACCCAAAATTGCATTACGAGCGGCCATCAATTTTTCATGGCCATTACCACCTGCATCTTTCAGCATGAAGCTAAAGCCCGCAGTCACACCCAGTTCAGGCATGGCAGGTAATTGTAAAGGCATAACATAGCTGGCATCTTTAGCAATAACGTTCAGTGCCATACCACGCTGGATAATTGCACCAATCTGTGCTTCAGGGGTAGTACGTTCACTCCAGTCTTTTAATCTGATAAATGCCAGACCCGCATTTTGTCCTACACCGGTGAACGAGAAGCCTGCGACACTAAATACAGACTGGACATATTCCTTTTCATTCTCAAGGAAGAAGCCGGTCATGGTGTCAACCACCTGTTCAGTACGGCTTAGTGATGCATTAGGTGGAAGCTGTACCAGCGTCATGACTACGCCTTGGTCTTCATCTGGAAGGAATGAAGAAGGCAGTTTCTGGAACAGCAGCACCAGTATGCCAATCACCACAACATAAAACACACCAGAAATAATACGGTGATGCAGGAGTTTGCTTACACCATTTTGATAACGGTGAGACATCCGATCAAACTTATGGTTAAACCAGCGGAAGAAGCGGGCAAAAACATTATTGCTTGGTGCTTTATTTGGATCATGCTGTTTGAGCAGGGTCGCACAGAGCGCCGGCGTAAAGGTAAGCGCTACAATCAATGACAGGATCATCGCAGTAACCAGCGTAATCGAGAACTGCCGATAGATGACCCCCGGTAGTGCCCCCAAAGAACGCCATGGGTACGAATACTGCGGTTAGCACTGATGTAATACCAATCAGGGCACCAGAAATCTGTTTCATTGACAGTTCTGTGGCAGTAACCGGATCAAGATGCTCCTCTGCCATGACACGTTCGACGTTTTCCACCACAACAATCGCATCATCTACAAGCAGACCGATTGCCAGTACCATGGCGAACATGGTGAGGGTATTAATCGAGAAACCAAAAACATTAATTACAGCAAAAGTACCTAGAACAACAACCGGAACAGCAAGTGTTGGAATAATGGTGGCGCGCCAGTTCTGCAAGAACAAGAACATCACGATAAAGACCAGAATGACTGCTTCAACCAGTGTATGAACCACACTTTCAATTGAAAGTTTGATAAACGGAGTAGTATCAAATGCCAGCACGTCTACCATCCCTTGAGGATAGCTGGTACGTAACTCTTTTAAGCGTGCCTCGACTGCTTCAGCAGTGTCGAGTGCGTTGGCGCCTGTCGCAAGTTTGATGGCTACACCGGCCGCTGGTTTATTATTATATTTTGAAATAAAACCGTAATCTGCGCTGCCCAGTTCCACCTTGGCGACATCACCAATACGGACTTGTGCGCCACTTGCAGTATTTTTCAAAAATACATTGCTAAATTCTTCAGGAGTCTGCAACAGGCTTTGTGCAGTAACTGTAGCATTTAGCACCTGATCTTTAGTCAGTGGCGCACCGCCTAACTGACCCACTGCCACCTGAGCATTCTGGCTACGGATTGCATTAGCTACATCACTTGGAGTCAGCTGAAAACTGCTTAGTTTAGCAGGATCGAGCCAGATACGCATGGCATAAGAGCCACCAAATACCTGTACCTCACCCACACCTGCAACACGTGATAAAGGTTCAGAAATATTTGAGTTAACGTAGTCTTTAATATCAGCATCTGACAGAGAATCATCAGGTGAATAAAATGCAATGACCTGCAAGAAGCTGGCACCAGATTTGGTTACCCGCACGCCTTGGCGCTGTACATCTTCAGGAAGCAGAGCCGTTGCAGACTGCAGTTTGTTTTGAACCTGAACTTGTGCAATGTCCGGATCAATACCTTGTTCAAAATTCAGCTGGATAGACGCTTGACCATTCCCAGCACTATTTGAGGAAATGTAGCGTAACCCGTCCAGACCGTTCATCTGCTGTTCAATAATCTGGGTCACTGTATTTTCAACAGTTTCAGCAGAAGCGCCCGGGTAAGTCGCCGCAATCGTCACGGTCGGTGGAGCAATCGTTGGATACTGTGCAATCGGCATTTTGGTGAGAGTAAGTACCCCCGCCAGCATGATCACCAGTGCAATCACCCATGCAAATATGGGGCGATGAATAAAAAATTGAGCCATTCAGTCTACCCCTTATGTATTTGAAGTAGCATTTTGTTCAGCTTGTGGTTTGGCCTGTTGAGCTGGTTTTGCGTTATTGCTTCCCTGGGCCGCCGCCTGAGGCTGTAGAGGTTTAGGGTTCACTTTTTGGCCTTCTTTAACTTTGGCAATGCCTTCTACAATGACACGTTCACCTGCCTGAATACCGCTAGTCACAATCCAGTCTTTACCTTGCACACCGGCAGTTTGTACCGGACGGCTTTCTGCAAGGCCTTTAGCATTTACGATCATGGCAACCGCCTGTCCTGTCGGAAGACGGGTAATTGCAGCCTGTGGAATCAGCATTGCATTTGGAATCACTGCCTGTACGATTTTTGCAGTCGCATACATACCCGGTAACAGCAAGTGATTTGGGTTAGAGAATACTGCACGTAGAGTCACTGTACCGGTTTCCGGATCAACACTGGCGCCAGAAAATGCAAGATTCCCTTCAATCGGATACTCGCTTCCATCTTCAAGGCGCAGTTTAACTTTAGTGTTGTTACTGCTGCTCAGGTTACCCTGGTTCAGCTGTTGACGCAGACGCAGCAGTTCAGCACTTGACTGGTTAATATCGACATAAATGGGATCAAGCTGCTGAATGGTAACTAAAGGTTCAGTCTGGCTGGCCGTTACCAGTGCGCCTGCTGTAACTGAAGAGCGGCTAGATTGACCTGAAATTGGAGCCCGTACAGTAGAGTAGCCCAGATTAATCTCTGCATTACGCAGTTCTGCCTGAGAGGCGTTAACATCAGCTTGTGCCAGTTTTACCTGAGCTACAATATCATCATATTCCTGTCTTGAAATCGCATTGGTACCTACCAGCTGACGATAACGGCCTTCTTTTACACGCAGAACATTCAGGTTTGCCTGCTGGCGGTTCAATGTAGCACGAGCACTGGCTACATTTTCGCGGTTGGTACGCGAGTCAATTTCATATAAAGCCTGTCCCTGACGGACATAGCTTCCTTCAGTAAACAGACGTTTCTGGATTACACCGCTTGCCTGTGGCCGTACTTCAGAAATCTGATAGGGTGAGGTACGTCCAGAGAGTTCAACAGACTGTTCTACACTTCGTGGCTGAGCAACCAGGACACCTACTTCAGGTGGTGGCATTTGTTGAGCAGCCGCGCCTGTTTGTGCATCCTTTGGATCTTTGCTACAACCCACAAGTGCGATACTTGTTGCTAAAGCACAAGCGGTAAGGGCCGGTGCCCAAAGCTTTGCCGATGTCATTGTTCCACCTCATTTAGATTTTTATCTAAAAATAAATTATTTTTGCCTGACTGATTATGACGAAACCATAGCCAAAGCAGAGAGATCCAAATAAAACCAATACTCCAACCCGTTAAAACATCGGTTGGGTAATGAACCCCGAGATAAACCCGTGAAATTCCCATAATGATCCACCAGCTATTCGCAGCAAGGGAAATCCAAACATAATAACGATGCTTGCGAAGTAGGAAGAGCAACAGACAAGCAAGGCTTGCTGCATATACACTATGGGCACTTGGAAATGAGGCGCCGTAGCTCTGAACCAGGTGATATATTTCTAAGGGTCGGGGCCTTGCAATCCACCATTTCAATAACCAGACCAGCGTGCCGCTGCCGATCATTCCGAAACTAATAAAAATAACGGTTTTATATTTTTTATACCATGCCAGTCTTGAGCACCAAAGCAGTACAACAAATCCTATGACAACTGAACCACCTATTTTAGATAAGAACATTGCAACAATATTAAGGGATTCTGTTCGGTGCTGGCTGAACCACTTTACTTGTGCCACATCCCATCCCTGAAGCGCAGGGATGTAAGATACCAGTCCGCTAAGGACAAGCATAAGGCAAGCAATAAGCAAGAACAGGTAGGGCATGCAGCAACCTTGTATTCTAACTGATCAGTTAGGAGCCATAAATTGAAGCAAAGTGTACTGACTGGTACACTTTTTTTCAAGTCTCTAGAATTATCTTATTTTTAACTGAGCAGTTAGAAGCAATATCACATAAACGCAACAAAATTAAGTTATTTTTCTGGTTTAGACAGCGAGTTATCTACAGAATTTGCTGCTTCTTCAATTTTAGGGGGCCAGAAAAAATCACTAGGACGGGTCATAAAATGTGTCAAAACTAACTTTGCCAAAGGTTTCCATTGCTCAAAACGAACCCGTCGTGCGCGTAGAGCTACAATAATGGTGAGACTAAAACTGACAAACAAGTTAGTTAAGCCAATAAGCAGGACGCCCATAAAAGAAACAATGATGAGGCCAAGATCTGGCCCGCCATTAATATTCATCAGACCCTGAATAAAATTGGCCGATGCAAAGGCAATATGCCGGATATCTAGGGGTAATCCTAAAATAAAACCCAGTGTTCCCATACTGCCCAGCATAATCCCAAATAGAAAGTTACCGGCAAGTGCTCCTAGATTACGTTCAATATAGGCAGAAAAACGGTCTAGGCGGTCTTGTCCCATCAGATTTTTTAATTGGGGATGCGCTTTCAGGCGTGGTCCTACTTTACGGTAAACTGCCATATTGTCGAAATAGCCGGCAATCAGTCCCGAGAGGAACAGGCAAACACCGGCAATTGCTGCATGGGGCAGAGCAAGGGAAGTAAAGGGATTCAAGTCATGCAAAAGCTTGGTAGCTTTCATATGGGTCATTAGAGGTTCTTGCATCCCGGCTTCCCATAGCAGGGTAATCAGCGCTGCGGTTGGTATGGCTATCGAGATATTACCCAAGATTGCAATAAACTGAGTCCGGATAATATTAATAATCAGGGCTGCCAGTTCTGCAATTTGTGCGGTGCGAGAGCCTTTCTTATGCTGTACCGTGGCAGCGAGCGCTGCTGCGGTCATAGCTGGCTGTTTGGTCGCTACTGTAAAATGCAAGACATGAATCAGTACGAAGCCTAAAGAGTAATTCATGCTGAACATAAAGGCCTGCATGAGCGGAGCCATGGCCAGACGCGCCATCAGGATTTTAAGGGTTGCCATTGTGGCAATAATTACCCCGGCCCCTGCTGCGGCCTTATACATTGAAAAAAAGCCCTTTTTATCGGTACTTACATAATGTTCACCGGTCCGGCTGGCATTTTCAGTTACCTGTAAGGCAATCAGCTCACTGGTAGTGGTCAATAAAGCCCGTACACTTTTTTCACTATAATGTGCCTTGACCAGCTCACTCAGCAGCTGGCTGAGTGCATCATAAGTATAAATATCTTCTACAGTGACGATATGCAGCAGCAATTCAATCCGGTCCAGACATTGCTCAAGCAGTGAAAGCAGATAGGCGAGGCTTAAACTTACCCCAATACGCTTGGTAGACCGGCGAATCTTGAACACGACATCCCGGCACTGTTCAAACATCACAAATGCCTGTGATGCATCTGGTGGCTCCATCACGGCAAACTGGTCCAGATTTTGAAGCAGCTTTTTATAGCGGACAATAAATTCCACGACTTCCCGATTCTGGACCAGAAAGGGGGATTCGTATTCGGTCAGTTCAGGATAGGCATTAATAAACTCCGGATAGAGTCCAATACCACTAATCCGGTAAGATAAAACGGTAATCGCGCGGATCATTTCATCACGGACTGACTGCTTCTCTGCCATATTGCCATTACTGCGGCTAATCAAGCTAAAGAACAGCTGCCAGTCCTGGCTATCAATATTTTCTAGCCAGTATTTGTCGGTACGCTGATGAAAGACACGGTGCAGCAGATCGGTCAGCTGGGTTTCATCATTGATCAGCGGCAAAAAGTGTGCACCTAAACGCTGGGTAAACTGATTCCAGAAGCCATCTAACGATAAAATGCCGCTGTCAGCATAAAGTGCGGTTTGCCGGTAATGATTAATAATACGTAGAACAAAAGTTTGAAATGTACAGGCAGCAGCCGGTGTAATTAAAAGCGACTGAATAAATGCCTGAAATTTTCTTTCAATTTCTTCGGTATTTTTGGTATCAGCGGGGCGTAGGCGGTTAACCAGCTCAATAAGAATATTTTCATCTAATACAGCTTGAGGTTGCTCAAGCTGCTGGTGCATTCTGAGAAAAAGATCTTGAAAGTTTAAATGCATAAAATTTTTAATAATATTATTGGATTCGGTCTAAAGCTAAGCGGGTCAAGTTAACCAGCGCCTGCCGGTAAGTACTCTCAGGTAATATTTCTAGTGCCTGTAATGCTCGCTCGGTTTCTTCAGTAGCACGCTTATGGCAATAATCCAGCGCTCCCGAATTTTGTACAATCGCAATAACTTGTTCAAGCTGTGAAGTACCGCCAGTGGCAATGCTGCGACGGATCAGGTCGCGCTGTTCACCTTGAGTATTTTGCATTGCTGCAATCAGCGGCAGGGTGGGTTTGCCTTCCATCAAGTCATCGCCAATATTTTTGCCGAGCGTATCAGCATCTGAAGTGTAATCCAGAATATCATCAATAATCTGAAAAGCATTGCCAAAGTGTCCGGCAAAACGACGTAAAGGTTCACGGTATTCAGGTTTGCCTGCCAGTATTGCAGCGCCTTCGGTCGCCAGTTCGAACAACCGTGAGGTTTTACCGTGAATAATCTGTAAATAAATATCTTCTGTTGTATCTGGCTGATGCTGTGCCTGCAACTGCAATACTTCACCCTCAGCAATCTCACAGGTTCCTGTAGAGAAGTCCTTTAACAGGATCATATTGTCCAGATCAACCAGCAGATCAAATGCCCGGGCAATCAGAAAATCCCCCACCAGTACCGCAGTCTGGTTATTCCATGTCGCATTTGCTGTTGGTCTGCCACGGCGTAAGCCAGACTCATCTACCACATCATCATGTACCAGAGTCGCCGTATGCAGCATTTCAATAATGGCCGCCAGCTTCTGTGCATGCTTTAAATTGGTTTCACCACAGGCATAAGCGGCCAGCAAGCACATAATCGGACGCATGCGCTTTCCACCTGCTTCAACGACATGCTTGCTGACTGACATGACCAGTGCGACCTTGGAGCTGATTCCTTCATTAATAAACTGGTCCATCGCTGCAAAATCTTGAGCAACAGGAGCGAGAATATCTTGCTTGAAATCGATGGCCATATGAAGAAGAACCTCTTGCGAAAGTAATCGGATGCACAGTTAAACAGTGAGACGTCTAAACACCGTAACCAGCTTTTAGATAGCTGATACTTAAAAAATTAAAGCTATTGTATCCTAAAGCAGCCAGGAAGGTAGCCAAAATTCTAGGGCTTAAACCAGACGGGAGCCTTTAGTTTAAGGTCCGCTGCCTTTGAGTATATTCTTCTAAAGAACTGCTGCCATGATGCTGTTGCGCCAGACAAGATACAGCGTGGCCTTAAAAATGCAAAGAAAAATCACTGAAAATACCGGTAAGGGAAAAAGAATAGTGTGTATACAAATGTCGTCTGAATATTTTGGGTAAATTACTTGTTGTTTGATCGGTTTTCACTTAAAATCTTTGGCCTTGTATAACCCCAGTGGCGCTCGTCTTAAGATCGGTATATCCCTTTGCCGGCACGACGACACGGGCATGATTGGAGTACATCATGTACGCAGTAATCCAAAGCGGTGGTAAACAGCACCGTGTAGTTGAGGGTGAAACCCTTAAAGTTGAATTGTTGAAAGCTGAAACTGGCTCAACTATTACGTTTGATGACGTACTAATGGTTGTGAACGGCGAAAGCATTCAAATCGGTGCTCCAGTAGTCGCTGGCGCTAAAGTAACTGCAGAAGTAGTTGGCCATGGTCGTCACGACAAAATCCGCATCATCAAAATGCGTCGTCGTAAACATTACCGTAAACAACAAGGTCACCGTCAATGGTTTACCGAGTTGAAAATTACTGGTATTTCAGGCTAATTACGAGGAGTAAGAGACATGGCTCACAAAAAAGCCGGTGGTTCGACACGTAACGGTCGTGATTCAAACCCAAAAATGTTAGGTGTTAAAATTTATGGTGGTCAAACTGTGACTGCTGGTAACATCATCGTTCGTCAACGTGGTACAGAATTCCACGCTGGTGCAAATGTAGGTATGGGCCGTGACCATACTTTATTTGCTACTGCTGATGGCGTAGTAAAATTCGAAGTGAAAGGTCAATTTGGCCGTCGCTACGTAACAGTTGAAGCTGTATAAGTTTAAACTGTTTGAGAAAAGCCCACTATAAATGTGGGCTTTTTTTATATCTAAAGTTATAGAAAAAATCTTCATCATGATGGATAAATTTCAACAAACTGCATGAAGAACATAACAAAATATCTTATATTCTCAATGATTAGGGCAGAGTTTGTCAGTTAAGATGAAACTCAAATAAATGAGATCAGGCAAATATAAAGGTGATTATATGAATATGCTTCGTAAAACCATATGTGCTATGACAGTGGGTGCAGCCACCTTGGCGCCAGTAATCAGTACCTCTGTTATCGCTGCGCCTGTGGCGGCATCGGAGCAGCAGGCAACTGCAAATCTGGTTCAGCAGCTCAAAGGTATACAAAGTCTGAGCGCCAATTTTGAACAGACCACTAAAGTTAGTGGCAATGCGCCTAAAAAGCAGAAAGGCCTGACAGCTCAACATATGAACCAAACCTTTAAAGGTACAATGAAAGTTGAGCGTCCTGGAAAATTTTTCTGGGAAACCAGCAGCCCGTCTAAACAGACAATTGTTACTACCGGTAAAACAGTCTGGATTTATGACCCCGATCTTCAGCAGGCAGTCCGTCAGTCTTTAGATGAACAGGTCTCAAATACACCAGCGTTACTGCTCTCTGGTAATACCAGCCAAATTATGCAGTCTTATCGGGTAACGCAACCAAATAAAGCCAAAACCTATTACACCCTTTATCCAAAGAATAATGAAGGGGCTTTTCAGAGCCTGACTATTAGCTTTGGTACCAACAAAGCTCCAAGCCTGATGATTTTAGAAGATTCACTTGGCCAGACCACCTATGTAAAATTTAGCAATGTAAAAGTTAATGCTTCTATTCCGGCCTCTACCTTTAATTTCACTCCACCAAAAGGCACCGATATTATTGACCAGTAAATAAATTCTTTTAAATTTAAAAAGCTGCCTTGTGGCAGCTTTTTCATTACAATTTCTCTTATATATCCGCTATAGAAAGGAAGGGCACTATAGTTGAAATTGTGGGCTTATTATGCGAATCATCCGAACAACTTCCTGTGCTGTCTGTATTTTTTGCCTTGAAGAGCTTACACTATAGCCAGTTTTTTACCTTATTTATGATTGGCTATGATTGACCCGAAATTACTCAGAAATAATATTGAGGCTGTAAATTTAGCATTGGCAAAACGCGGTGTTCAGCTTGATGTGGAAGAATGGGCAGCTCTGGAAGTGCGCCGTAAGGAAATCCAGCAGAAGACTGAAAATTTGCAGGCAGAACGTAATGCCGGAGCAAAGCAGGTTGGTCAGCTTAAAAAAGCAGGTGAAGACGCATCAGAGATTATGACACGTATGTCAGCAATTGGTGATGAAATCAAAGCTGCTGAACTGGCACTGGCTGAACTGCAAGCCGAGCTTGAAACCAAATCAATGAATATTCCTAATTTGCCAGATGAGTCTGTACCAGCAGGCAAAGATGAAAGTGACAATGTTGAAATTTTAACATGGGGTACTCCACGTCAGTTTGACTTTGAAATCAAGGATCATACAGACCTGGGCGAGTGGATGGGTGGACTGGAGTTTGAAACAGCCACCAAATTAACCGGCTCACGTTTTAGTGTACTTAAAGGTCCTCTGGCGCGGCTGCAACGTGCTTTAACCCAGTTTATGCTCGATACGCACACCCTTAAAAACGGGTATACCGAAGCGTATGTGCCTTATCTGGTAAATGCTGATTCCCTGCGTGGCACAGGCCAGCTACCAAAATTTGAAGAAGACCTATTCAAATTGCAGGGGGAAAAAGAATATTACCTGATCCCGACTGCAGAAGTACCTGTAACGAATTTTGTGCGTGACGAGATTATTGATACTGCTCGCCTTCCATTGAAATATGCAGCGCACACGCCATGTTTTCGTAGTGAAGCCGGTTCTTATGGCCGTGATACCCGAGGCCTGATCCGCCAGCATCAGTTTGATAAAGTGGAAATGGTACAGATCGTTAAGCCTGAAACATCCATGCAGGCACTTGAAGAACTTACTGCCCATGCAGAGAGCATTTTGCAGGCACTGGGTTTACCATATCGTAAAATTTTGCTATGTGGTGGAGATATGGGCTTTGGTGCCACTAAAACCTATGATCTGGAAGTGTGGGTGCCTAGCCAAAATACCTATCGCGAGATTTCCTCTTGTTCTAATATGGGGGATTTTCAGGCTCGTCGTATGAAGGCCCGCTACCGTGTAGACCAGAAAAAAACTGAATTTGTGCATACATTAAATGGTTCAGGTTTGGCTGTTGGACGTACGCTATTGGCTGTGATGGAAAATTACCAACGTGCTGATGGCTCGATTGAAATTCCTGAGGTATTACGTCCATATATGGGCGGACAAGAATTTATTGATTAATTGATCAATTCAAAAAGCTAAATCATCTGATTTAGCTTTTTTTATGAATCAATAAATTCGAATTAATACCTAAGTTATGATGTGCTAATTAGCGTTCTATAATTTTCTTTAAAGTCTCGCTAGGTTTTTCACCAAATACTTCTTTATATTCAATAGAAAAGCGACCTAAATGCGTAACTCCCCATTTGTATGCAATCTCAGTAATATTAATTTTATAGCTTGATTGGGAAATTTCATTATAAATACATTTAAGTCGGTAATGTCGAATATAGGCATTCGGGCTGCATTTTAAATATTTTTTAAAAATTGTATTTAATTTCTTTTTACTTAAACCCGAAGCGTATTCCAGATCTGAAATTTCAATTTTTTGCTGTATATTTTTTTGAATAAACTCTAATAACCGATTAAGAAAATCAGGGTAGTCCAGAGTATTTTTATAAATCAAATCACTGTAATTGTTTGGCTGTGACAATAATAATGATTTGACAATAATATATTCAAAATCTGACCGCATTTCTTGAAAGAAAGAGGCATTGGTAAAATTATGCGTAAAGTTCTTAATGCTATCGATTAAATCCCACCAGGCTTTAATTTTGGGATTGTGACTATCCATTACATTCTCAAAAATAAGAGGTTGTATTACGGGTTGAGAAATTAAATCAGATAAGATTTTTTCAACAAAAGTTTTTGAAAAAGAAATGAAGGTTTGAATACAGTTTTTATCGATGATTAATTCAAATTTATCTTCAGGAGAAACAATTGAAGCCTGATCATGACATGCATAGAAAATAGCACCATCTTTTTTAAACAAGGGGCGCCCATTTTTAGGGCGTGTAATACAAAAATAGTTCATATCCTCTTGGTCATGGGTTTTAAAAATAATATCTTTACCGTAAGTTAAGTCACCAATAATCATACGACCGATCTGTGAACCATGAAAACTAAAATCTAGAGGTTCATATTTATTCGAGTCAACTAAATCATGTGGACCAATAATTAAATCAAGACAGTGCCTGGCATCATGAATATTCTGCGTGTGAGACTGAATTCTAGAAATAGACCTATGTTTCTGACTATACATAATTACCTCTATCCTTAGCTTGCTGATATTTTCTATGCAAAAATCAATCCATAATCTTTGCTTTTGTGTTTTATCTCATTTTAAATAAACTTATTTAAATCAAAATAATATAAAAATACTGATCTGGTAATTCATTAGAGTACAGGTAAGTTATTATTTAAAAGTGATAGGCAAGCCGAAGCATGGGGCTACTTGCTGTTGCTCCCCGTCCTGCTTCCCCTGATTCATTATTACCATACTTGTTTTTCCAGTATTGATAGGCAACCCCAGCTTTCAATTTTGGCTGGTGAACAGATTTGTCTTTCAATAAAGAATACATGACTGACATATCGACAAAAATTTCACTTGCCGTCTTGCCACCGGTTTCATTTTTGCCTTTAGGACTCATCCAAACACCAATTCCCTGATAATTCCAATTACTTTGCATTACTGGAAAATCCCAAAGTACTTGTAAGGCAAGATATGGATCATACGTGTATTTACTGGTTAAAACATTGGCATCATTGCTTTCATAATAGCCCAGTAAACTTAGATTTAAATAACCAGGTACATTTAGGGTGATGCTTGGACCAGCAACATACATTTGACGATTAGAACCATAGTCATCATTTTTGGTATTCCAGTCAAAACCAACAGTGAAGCCATAGCTTTTTAACCAGGCAGAATCTTCGATTTTGTGTTGTGTAATACTTGGAATATCCAAGGTGTGCCGATAAATAACATAAGCTTCTTGAGCTCCATGACCAGATGCTTTATTGGTATTCGGCTCATTGGATGATTGGTGCATATTTAATTGGAAAAAATTGGTCCCATAGGTATAGCCACTTAAGTAAACCAAACTAAATATGTACTTTTTAATATCAATCGCATTACCTTGTGCATCATTTTTAAAAGGTTCAGAAAAGTCTCTTCCATAACTGGCTACTAAAGAGGTATTGCTCCAATTAGCCGCCAATGTAGTTGTCGTAAGAAAGCAGCATAAGACACCTGCACTTAACTCATGTAATAAAAATTTCACAATAAAATCCTCCTTAAAAAAATAAACCGACAGTAAATGTGTCGGTTTAGGGGGTTAACGAATATTATATTTTTCCAGTATGGGTAAAACATGGTCACGGAAGTATGGAAACTCGCGGCTATAATCAAGGAAAGAAAGCGTTGTACCCCTGAAGCCTGCTTTATGTAAGTCAATAATGCCTTGAGCAACGTGTTCTGGGGTCCCTAGCAGAGGAAAACCCCCATGGCCAACACTCATGACCTCACGAATCGATTGTTGAACTTCTTTTGGAAAACTTTGAGCATGCGCGAACATTAGACTCATCAAGTTATCGACAGCTACCACGTCGGCATTGTTGAGTTGACGATCCCATTCAGCCTGGGCTTCTTCTTGCGTTGGACGGCAAATCACGTGTGAAAAGGTCAGGTCATCACATTAACCTTGCGATTCACTTTAAGACCTGTTTGTTTTAATTCTTCAATTTCAGTTTTACTCCGGCCTAAATCAGAGGCTGGCGTAAACAGGAAGTCTGCATTGTTTACTGCAAACTCACGACCATTTTTAGAGCCTGCTGCATTAAAAATTGGAGGGTGGACTAGGAGTTTCGGTTTTCCATAAGTTCCTTTAGTTTTGAAAAACTTACTTTCGAAATCAAATTTTTCTTCACTGGTCCATACTTTTTTAATTAAATCATACCAGTCTTGTGCATACCCATAGCGTGTTTCATGGTCATCGGGTAAATATAATCCTAAAGCTTCATATTCAGGTTTGTTCCATCCGGCGACAATATTTAAACCAATACGACCTTGGCTGATTTCAGATAATTTTGCAATCTGTTTGGCAACAACTACAGGATGGTTAGGTACTGTCTGAATTGTTGCCAAGACAGTAATATCTTTTGTCAAGGCTAGTAAAGCAGCTGCCCACGTCATGGTTTCCAAAATTGTACCCTGGAAATCTGTCTGCCCCCCATAGCCAGTAAAGCGTGCAATCGGTAGCATGAAGTCAATCCCTGCCTCATCCAGCATTTTACCAAGTTCTAAATTCTTCTCCCAACTTGCATTCCAACGATCTTCAAGTGTTGAAACGGTCATGCCACCTGAACAGTTTGAAGCAAATGAACCTAATAAAAACCGGTTATCTTTAAAAAAGTGATGTTGTTTCATTCTAAAAATCCTTTAAACAAATGAGCCGGGTTACACACCAGCAAAAGCCTGGTGTACATTAGCCTGTTTATACTGTCCGTTATGGAATACCAGTGGATTACCCATTTGATTGCGGCACGCTTCAATTTGACCAACGATGATGTAATGATCACCCGCTTCATGCAGTTCATACTGACGACACACAAAAGTCGTGAGGGACTTGTTTAAAATTGGTATGCCCATGTACTCATCTACATCATCAAGTCCTTCGAATTTGTCATCCGCAGATTTAGAAAAATGTTTTGATTCTAAATAATGATCTTCATTAAGAATATTGATTGCAAAGTATTCTGCCTGTTTGAAATCTTCAAAATGGGTTGCTGACTTTGCGATATTCCAGAGAATAAGCGGGGGATCAAGTGAAACTGATGTGAAGGAGTTGGCTGTCATTCCTATTTTTCTTTGATTCACATCCAGGGCAGTCACTACCGTAATACCTGTGGCGTATTGACCAAGTAGTTGGCGAAGTGACCGTGGTTCAAGTTGTATTACTGGGGTCATTACATTCAGCATAATCATATTCCTTCATAGAGGCTCGAAGAGTCAGAACCTTATTCCTTATTCGCCAACAGGTTTGTTTTCACTTGACGGCCAAGTGGGCATCAATTCATTTGAGGGGAGCGTTTCATCCAGAAGTTTCTTCGCAGTTTCAATACCTGCAACTGGTAGGCCGGTTGGGTCTAGTACCCCGATTTGTACAAGCAGGCTTGCCTGATCCCAGTAGATATGCTCATGGCAAAGTTTTGGTCCACGGAATTTGATAATTCCGAGCATCGGAATCTCGACATATTTGCCTGTTGGCTTAATTCCTGGAATTAACCAATCGATTTCTTCATCATGGGTAAAGCTCATGATGAATTCATCCACCACTTGCGTAGAGCCGACAGTGCGTGAAATTGGAGTTAATTTCATGTCTTTCGGATTGTTATGTATAAAGTGATACTGATAAAAGCGTGCAAGTTGTTTATAACCCACACCACCTGTTAAAGTTGGGATATGATTTACATAAGGTTCAGCAACCATGGTTGCCATCGTATCTGGCACATTTCGCGTATCAAATTCGAAACGGACGTGTTCTTCCCATAGGGCAGCGAGGTCATAGTGTGGACCAATCGCTTTGCGGAGTGCCGTAATACTGCGCTCATGTGCCATTAATGCACTTGGTTTGTCATAGTGCATACTGTTCGGACGAGCAAATGCATGATCTACGCCTGGGTAGACATAGGTTTCGATCTTTGTATTATCTTTTAATGCAGAAAGAATTTTTCCCGTGTGTTGGTATCACAGAATTGGTCAAGTTTTGCAAAATGCAAAACTAGCTTAGAGTTGATATTCTTCGCTTCATCAAGATTCTGTTCAATACCTACGCCGTAGTACGACACTGCACAACCTAATTCCGGAATACGGCAAGCAGCCAGATAAGCGAGTTTCCCGCCTAAGCAATAACCGACTAAACCTATACCTGTTTCCTGATTTACAGTTTCTAAGTGTTTAAGGGTATTGATAGTAGACTGAATATCTTCAATACCTGTGTCTTGATCAAACTTGGTATATAAGTCGAATGCTCTCTGGCAATCGTCATCGGTATAACCGAGTTCAACATTAGGCTGAATGCGCCAGAATAAGTCTGGCACGATTACGGTGTAACCTTCTTCCGCCAGAAAGTCTGCTTTTTGGCGCATCACTTCATTTACACCAAAGATTTCCTGGCACAAAATCAGGCCTGGGCCTTGGCCTGCTTCTGGAACGGAAAGATATGCTTTAAACGAACCTGTTGCTGTTTGGACGTCAATATAAGATCCAGCCATGATAGTAATCTCCTGAATAATTAGATCTATCATCGACATCATCAGGAAATTTGACTATCCAAATTGAGTTCAAGCTTTATCCATTTTTGCACCAGCTGATAAACCAAAAATGGCAAGTTTTTTGCTATTTATTTACTTTTTAACATCCCGGTTCAAAGGGATGATGATAAAATATTGCAGTGATATGAGGGTAAAATTTGTGGATATTTTTCCAATCTCTTTAAAGTTGCAGCAGCAACCTTGTCTGATTGTAGGAGGAGGAAAGATTGCTTACCGCAAAGCGGTCTTGCTCTCTCAGGCAGGTGCCATCATTGATGTACTGGCACCCGATATTGACCCGGCACTGGCAGAGATTGTCATGCAAACAGCCGGACAGCATATTGCACTAAGTTATCCGGCTGATATTAAATTAAAGCAGTATCGTCTGGTTATTGCCGCAACTAATGTTGCAGAGGTAAACCGGCAGGTTTTTCTGGACTGTGAGACAGATCATGTTTTAGTGAACAGTGTCGATGACCCTCCACATTGCCGTTTTATGGTGCCAGCAATTATTGACCGTTCACCCTTGGTAATATCGATTGCCAGTAACGGGACATCACCAGTATTATCGCGCCAGATTCGAACCCAGCTCGAAGCGGCTATTCCCTATGGAATGGGTAAACTGGCTGAATTCTCTGGAAAATGGCGTAGTCGCGTTAAGGAAGTAATAGTCAATCCTGATGAGCGCCGAATATTTTGGGAAGAGTTGTATGCCAGTCCGCTTAAAGAACAGGTGTTTAATGACAGGTTGACCGATGCAGAGCAGCTAATCGAGCAGGCCCTCTCAACCTGGAAAACGCCAAAAGGTGAGGTCTACCTGGTCGGGGCAGGTCCCGGTGATCCAGAATTACTTACTTTAAAGGCCCTGCGTTTGATGCAACAGGCCGATGTAGTCATTTATGACCGTCTGGTCTCTGGACCTATTCTGGAACTTTGCCGACGTGATGCAGAAAAGGTGTATGTTGGTAAAGCGCGTTCCCACCATGCCGTACCGCAAGAAGGAATTAATGCCTTATTGGTAAAGTACGCACAACAAGGAAAGCGGGTTTGCCGTCTTAAGGGAGGTGACCCGTTTATTTTTGGACGTGGAGGTGAGGAAATTGAAGAGCTGTTTGCAGCAGGTATCGCATTTCAGGTCGTGCCGGGTATTACTGCGGCATCTGGTTGCTCTGCTTACGCCGGTATTCCATTAACTCATCGCGATTATGCTCAAAGTGTACGTTTTTTGACGGGGCATTTAAAGGAAGGTTCACCGGAACTGCCATGGTCAGAGCTGGTGTATGAGAATCAGACACTAGTACTATATATGGGTCTGGTAGGACTTGAGAAAATCTGTGAAAGACTGATAGAACATGGCCAGCGCCCAGATATGCCGGTTGCACTCGTTTCTAAAGGTACTACACCAGAGCAGAAAGTAGTAATCGGCACATTGGCAGATATTGTCTCTAAAGTTTCAGAACATCAGATTCAGGCTCCGACCTTAACGATCATTGGTGAAGTTGTTCGTTTACGTGAACAGTTGCAGTGGCAGTAATACTTAACTGTACCATTTTAAAGAGTAGATATTTGTGATTCATGTTGTGTTATTTGAGCCCGAAATTCCTGCAAATACAGGAAATATTATCCGTTTGTGTGCCAATACTGGCGCTCAACTGCATTTGGTGAAACCGTTAGGTTTTGAACTTGATGATAAAAAGCTTAAACGTGCAGGGCTGGATTATCATGAATGGGCTCGTATGCAGATCTGGGAAAATATTGAAGAATGCCTTGCACACTTGCAGACCAAAGGAATTGGTATAGATGCGGTTTATCCATTAACCACTAAAGGCTTTGAAACGCCGCATACTGCTGATCTTAACCGTCCGGTAGCTTTGCTGATGGGGCCGGAAACTCGTGGTTTGCCTGAGCAGGTACGCCTGATGTTTCCAGAACAGCATTGGATTCGTTTACCAATGGCACCCGAATCACGCAGTTTAAATTTATCAAATGCGACTGCTGTTATTGTATATGAAGCATGGCGCCAGCAGGGGTTTCAACCGCTTTAACCTAAATTAACCTATAAAAAAGAGGCGCTCAATGCGCCTCCTTTTCTTATATTTTATGATCAGCGATCATCATATTCATTATGCTGTGGAGCAGGGTATTTAAAGCCTTTAGTTTTATAACCTAAGTATAAAATACCAAACATGGCCCACCATAAACCATATTTCAATGCTGTTTCTTCAATCTCTAGCCACATTGCAAAAATGCTGATAAAACCGAGCATTGGAATAACTACAAAGTTAAAAATATCTTTGAGGTTCTTGCTGCGGCCATCACGTAGTGCGTAACGCGAAATTACGGACAGATTGACAAATGTAAATGCTGTCAGCGCACCAAAGCTGATCATTGAGATCACAATATCCAGGTCCATGAACCCAGCAGTTAAGGCAACTGCACCTACAATCATAATATTGTAAGACGGAGTGAAGCTTTTAGGACTGATATGACCAAAGATCTTTTTATTAATTACTCCATCACGTCCCATGACATACATCAAGCGGGATACGCCAGCATGTGCTGAAATTCCTGAAGCCATGACTGTTACAATTGCAAAATAAAGGACAACAGTCTTGAAAGCCACGCCGCCTACAGCTTGCAGGATATCTGGCTGGGTTGCCGCTACATCTTCAAAGTAAGTCTTCGGATCATTCGGGAAATAGATTTGCATGAAGTAGGTGCTGATAATAAAGATCACACCTGCAATTAAAGCTGTCAGGAAAATTGCTTTAGGCAAAGTGCGTTCAGTATCTTTTGTTTCTTCAGCCAGTGAGCTTAAGGAGTCAAAACCGGTAAATGAGAAGCAGAGTAAAGTTGCACCGGTAATTAAAGCACCCAGGCTAGTCATCTCGTTCCAGAACGGTTCCAGACTCCATAACTGGTATTTTGCATTGACCAGAGTACCATCAGCATTTACTCCACCAATCAGGAGGTTGTAGACCATCCAGGTGAAATAGGCAATTACGCCCAACTGTATAAACACGATTATACTATTGAAATTCGCTACAAATCTGGCACCACGCAGATTTACACCGGTCATAAAGGCAGTTAAGCCTATTACCCATACCCAGTGATTCACATCCGGAAATAAAGCTTCCAGATAAATGACCGCCAGAATAATATTTACCATCGGTGACAATAAATAGTCTAACCAGGATGACCAGCCCACCATAAAGCCGACATTCGGATGAATGGATTTCTGGGCATAAGTATATGCAGACCCGGAAGATGGATAGCGACGGATCATATGACCATAACTGATCGAGGTAAACAGAATTGCGATCAGGGCAATAATGTAGGAAGTAGGTACATGATAATGACTTTCTTCAGATACCAGACCGAATGTATCAAACAAGGTCATAGGCTGAATATAGGCCAAACCAATAATAATAATGTGCCAGAGGCCTAGCGTTTTTTGCAGTTTGGCTGCCGATTGCGTCCCAGTGAAATTAGTCAACGGCGTTATCCTCATAATCGTTGATCAAGGATCAGCTATATTTAAGGATCGTTTGAGACGAACGATCCCCCCTACGAAATAAAGCAAAGTGCGCGCCAATCTATCTTAAATGATTTATATTGTCAGTAGCTTTGCAGGATTTTTTAGCATTTTTTTGGTTAGTTAAAATATTACCCAGATAGGTCGTCTTCTGTTTTAAAAGAAAAACGTCCAAAATTGGTCTAAATTTTGGACGCAAAAGTTATATAAACCAGCCTTTACCAAGCTTTTTGTAAAATCGCACGCAGGTCATCTAGAGTGGCTTCTTTCGGATTAAAGATAATCGAGCCATCATTTAAGGCTTTTTCTGCCACCTCATCGAGCTGTTCTTCAGTGACTTTACCAGTTTCACGTAGGGTTCTCGGGAGTTTAGTCAGGCTATATAGATGGTCACGCATGGTCAGGATAGTTGCAATAGCTTTGTCTGCACGCAGCTCTGCTGGTGTCTGGGCATAGGTATCTGCACCTGCAAGCGGTAACAGCAGCTCACCGATTTTATTGCCATTAATGCTTTTGTTATATTCCAGTACATAAGGCAGAAACAGATTCATACATAAACCATGCGGTAAATGAGCTACCGCGCCCAGTGCATGCCCAAGCGAGTGAACCAGACCGACCATAGAGTTAGAAAATGCAATACCAGCCATGGTAGAGGCTTGTGCCAATTCCAGACGACCTTGTGCATTATTGGGCTGATCCAGAACTTTAAACAGGTTTTCACTGATTTTTTTGATACCGGCGACAGCATAAGCATCACTTAGAGGATTGGAGGCGAGACAGGTGTATGCCTCGACACAGTGTGTAAGTGCGTCCATACCGGTCATGGCCGTCAGATGGGGGGGCAAGCTGGAAGTCATGCGCGGGTCAAGAATAGCTGCATGTGGCATCAGATAATAAGAAGCAAAAGCCAGTTTCACATTCTTTTCTGTGTCAGATACAACAGCTACCATGGTTACTTCAGAACCTGTACCTGAAGTAGTAGGAATTACAAAAAATGGCTTTAAAGCTTTCGGCAGATTGTGTGCACCGGAATATTTCAGCAGGTCATCGCCACCTTCAGAGACTAAAATATTGGTAGCTTTGGAGGTGTCGATCACTGAACCGCCACCAACAGCAATGATGGCATCACAGTTATTGTCACGGTATGCCTGTGCCGCATTACGCACAGTCTGCAGACTTGAATCCGGTGGCACATCATCAAAAATACATCCAATCACAGCGTCAGTTGACTCAAAAGCTGCTTCAATCGGCTGTAATAAATTATTAGCCCGTACGCCTTTATCAGTGATGATCATCGGCCGCTTGGCGCCTAAAGTAGCCAGTTCAAAAGGAATATGTTCTAACGCGGCATTTCCTGCAATTACTTTAACTGGACAGAAAAATTCATAATAAGGTTTAGCCATGTTAAGTACTCCGTTTGAAATAGGACTGGGCAACTTTTAAATAAATATTGGTAGCGCCACTAAGTTTTTCTTTTAAGCCAAGTTTGGCCGGATATTGTTTTACTGCAAACTCTGCAACCAGTTTTGGCAAGATCAGAGATTCCATTTTGTTGAGGCAACGTACCAGACGAATTGCATAACTTACATCGCCATCGGCAACCATACGGTCATTTGCAAACGATTGTGCAGTACTTTCCTGAAAGGAAAAAACTAAGAATGCATGACTCAGGTGTTTAAACATGATGGTCAGGTCGGGTTTGCCATTAAAATCATTTAACAGTTTAAGTTGCCGTTCTGCTGTCACTTGTGCCACAAAGGCCGGACCATTTGGATATACGGTCATCGACAACACAAATCCTTCTGGAAATTTTGCAACTTCCTGCTGAATTTCATGGTCAACCTGACTGGCCATGACCAGTCCGCGTCCAATGATATCCATCATCAGCCTGACATAAGCCTGCTGCAAAGCGGGTTTTACAGAGTTTATAGAAATCACTCGCTTATCCCTTTATTGAAAAATATTATTATTTAGAGTAAATACTCTAATGTATTTTATAACATTCGCAAAGTCATTTATTCATTATTGACTTGCAGTTCACTAAAGTAATGGGTGTTGTCTAGATATTCAATGAAGTCCTGGCACAGTTTTTCAAAGGTAGGGTAGTCATCCAGCAGATCATTTAACCGTACCATTTTCAGACCGGCATAACCACAAGGGTTAATACAATGAAAGCCGTCCAGTTGACAGTCAATATTTAATGCCAGTCCATGATAGCTACGGCCACGACGAATCTTGAATCCCAAAGAACCGATTTTACGGTCAGCAACATAGACACCCGGCGCATCTGGCTTGGCATATGCTTCAATTCCATACTTTTTAAGCAGATCGACCATGAACTGTTCGGCAAAACTGACCAGCGTACGCACGTTCCATTTCAATCGATTCAAATCAAACATGAAATAAGCTACTAGCTGACCTGGGCCATGCCAGGTTACCTGACCGCCACGATCACTCTGCACTACTGGCATATCTGGACGCTGGAGGATATGTTCAGGTTTCCCAGCCTGTCCCTGAGTAAGAACATTATTATGCTGCAATAACCATAATTCATCGGGCGTATCTTTATCCCGCTGCTCGGTGAAGCGCTTCATGGCTTCAAAAGTTGGGGTATAGTCCTGTAATCCTTTAAAACAGCGTACAGTTAATGCGGGCTTAGATTCAGTTACTTGTTCCGCCATAGTAAAATGACCCTATCAGAAAGTAAAAAACCAGATATTGTTCATATCTGGTTTTGAATTAAAGCGCGGTTTTAATATAAGGGCAAGCGGCCAGGTCTGCATAAAGTGCATGAACCTGCTCCAGTTCATCGAAACGTAACTGGGCAGTAAGAGAGTGGTATTTTCCTGTACGTGATGGTTGTATCTTTAAGGTTGCTTCATCAAAATCAGGGAAATGTTTAAGCAGAATTTCAATTACTGCTATGCGCAGTTCATCGCCAGCATTGCCGATGAGCTTGATAGGATAATCCATCGGGAAAACCCAAAGTTCTTCACGCAGCTCACGCGATGGGGTACGGTCAAGCATAAGACACCTCAAAATGATAGAAAACGCCTGCTGAAGCAGGCGTCTTGAACAGTTAGTTAAAATATGAGGGCAGCGGGTTATATTTCAAACCGGTCCCAGCCCGGTTAGTCATTTTCCAGGAATGAACGTAAGTGCTCAGAGCGGGATGGATGACGCAATTTACGTAAAGCTTTGGCTTCAATCTGACGGATACGTTCGCGGGTAACGTCGAACTGTTTACCCACTTCTTCTAATGTATGGTCAGTTGGCATGTCGATACCAAAGCGCATTTTCAGAACTTTAGCTTCACGTTCGGTTAAGTTTTCTAAAACTTCACGTGTTGCTTCTTTTAACCCTTCTGAAGTTGCAGCGTCTACCGGAGAGGTAATGTTCTGGTCTTCAATGAAATCTCCTAGATGCGAGTCTTCATCATCACCAATTGGTGTTTCCATTGAAATCGGTTCTTTGGCAATTTTAAGTACCTTACGTACCTTCACCTCATCCATTTCCAGACGTTCACCCAGCTCTTCCGGTGTTGGCTCGCGGCCCATTTCCTGAAGTAACTGACGTGATACACGGTTGATCTTGTTAATTGTTTCAATCATGTGCACCGGAATACGGATGGTACGTGCCTGATCGGCAATTGAGCGGGTGATTGCCTGACGAATCCACCAGGTAGCATAAGTTGAGAACTTATAGCCACGACGGTATTCGAACTTGTCTACGGCTTTCATCAGGCCAATATTACCTTCCTGAATCAAATCCAGGAATTGCAGTCCACGGTTGGTATATTTTTTGGCAATCGAGATTACCAGACGCAAGTTGGCCTCAACCATCTCTTTTTTGGCACGACGAGCTTTAGCTTCACCAATTGCCATACGTTTAGAGATATCTTTAATATCAATAACGTTCAGACCAAGTTCTTTCTCAATATCAGCAATCTTCTGCTGGAATGCCAAAACATCAGGACGAACTTTTTCTAGATGACCTTTAATATCTGGAGATGCTTTTGCCATTTGTTCATCAAGCCAGCCCGGGTTTGACTCCTGTCCTGGAAAGGAGGTGCGGAACTGGGTACGGTCCATACGGCCACGACGAACTGCGTAGCGCATAATTTCACGTTCGGAAGTACGGATTTGCTCATGCGTACCACGAATCATTTCAGAAATAATATCAAATAGGCGCGGAGTAAACTTAAACATCATAAATACAGATGCCAGAGCCTCAAGTGCAGCCTTTGCTTCTGCACTATCACGACCATGCTTTTCAATTACTGACTTAGTTTCTTGCCAGACTGTCTCAAGCTCGGTGAAACGAACTTTGGCAATTTCAGGATCCGGGCCCGAATCTGCTTCTGAATCATCATCTGATTCAGATTCTTCCTCTTCTTCTTCATCGTCATCAAGTTTAACTTCCTTGGTCGATTTCGAAGCAGTTTCATCTTCATCTTCTTCCAGTACAGCATCTTCTATCACTTCAGGAATTTCTTCATCAGATTCCGGATCAAGATAGCCTGAAAGAATATCGGCCAGACGACGTTCGCCTTCTTGATAATCTTTATATTCTTTTAATACAACTTCAACTGCATTTGGCCAGTAAGCAATAGAGTGAAGAACGTCGCGAATACCTTCTTCAATACGTTTAGCAATGCTAATCTCGCCTTCACGGGTTAAAAGCTCGACAGTACCCATTTCGCGCATATACATACGTACAGGGTCTGTAGTACGGCCTGGCTCATTTTCAACTGAAGCAAGAACAGCTGCAGCTTCTTCTTCGGCTACCTCATCGGCAGCTTCGGCGTTATCCTCAAACATCGCATCATCAGATTCAGGAGCACGTTCGTGTACAGGAATACCCACATCCTGAAGCATCTGGATAATGTCTTCAATCTGTTCACTTTCAGTGATTGAGTCTGGGAGATGATCGTTAACCTCAGCGTAAGTTAGGTAACCTTGTTCTTTGCCTCGGCTAATCAGAGCCGCTACTTGAGAAGTAGGGGAATGCATATCGCTCATCTTTGCTTACTCTTCGTTGAATCTGTGGCAGTGAAAAACCGTGCATGATAGCACAAATCGCATCAAAATTTTCTGATTTGATCAGTCAAGCATGATTTTATAAATAGATTTCATTTCACAATTATTGTTGAATGTTGGGCTAAAATTATTTTTTTCAAGTGAATGGCCTAAATTTTGTCAGGTTAAACCCATCACTCAGTTAGTCCTCCATAAATACACAATTTTGCCGTTAAAAAAAAGAGTTATTTAACTGGAATTCTCAAAAAAAACAAATAAATCTTGACAATTAAAATGAAGAAAGATAAATAGCGCCTAGGCCCATTCACATTTTTCTACTACGAGGTAGTTTTAGTGTCTTCTACAGATTTTGAATTAGATGATAACTACGGTGATGATGATGTCAGCTTTGATGAGGCGTCGAGTAAAATCAGCGCGAAAGAATCATTGGAAAAACGTCGTCTGATCGATGACCTGCTAGCTCAACGTCGCCTGGAACGAGAACTGAAAGATTTTGATTACGACTTTGATGACGATGATCTCGACGATGACGAATAAACCCGATTGGGCATCCCGTCGAGAAATGCTATTCTAGGCTTAATTTATTAATTTGGATTCAAGATGAGTGCTTTAGATTTAGACCTGTTGAGCGAGTATCTAGATGGTGACCAAAATGAGTATGGTCTAGATTTTGCAGCAACTCACGGTTTTTTATGTGCTATTGCGGTTGGCCCGAAGTTTGATCGCTGGCTTGAAGAGCTGTTTGATAATAATCACAAGAAAGTGCCAGCAGAAATTATTACCCAAATTAAGCTCTGGTTGACTTCACTTCAGCAAAATCTTGCCAATGAAGAGGGTATCGAGTTTCCCTTTGAAATTGAGGAAGCTGATGTAGAATCCAGCTTGGGCGACTGGTCAGTTGGTTTTGTCGATGCCATGTTCTTAAATGAGGAAGCCTGGTTTACGCCAGAGTTTGAAGATCAGCTGGTAGACTTAACCTTGCCGATTATGGTGTTCAGTGGCGTTGATGAAGAAGATCCGCAGATGGAATCTTTCCGTCGTAATGGCCAGTTGATGGATGAATTGGCAGAGGAAATTCCAGAGAATCTCAATGAACTCTATCTGATGTACCATACGCCAGAATAGTTTCTCTCAAAGAAAAACACCCTCATGCAGGGTGTTTTTTTATAGTTTTTTGCCAGAATCAGATAGTTATCATGAGCATAGTTATAATTCACAGGGAATTTCGTCAAAATTTAGCAGACTAAAATTATAGCTGTGAAAGTTCAGCTATGATAAGAAATGCTGCTAAGAGAAATGTTTTTTCTTCCAGTAGCGCTTAAATACAAAACAGAGTGCAATAATTACAACAATAGCCATGACCATATTGCCGACATTACTCATCAGCGCATGCATCTTGTCTTGATTTTCACCCAGATAAAAACCCACACATGCAAGAAATGTCGTCCAGATCACTGTGCCCAGCCCACTATAAAGCATGAACTTCCAGAATGGCATTCGGCTCATGCCTGCGGGAATGCTGATCAGTGAGCGTACGGCAGGCACCATGCGGCCCAAGAATACAATCCGATGCCCATAATGTTCAAACCATTTCAAGGCTTTAATAACATCAGCTCTCTTGATGAAAAGATATTTACCGTACCGGTCTACCAGATCAAGCAGCCTGTCTTGAGGTATTTTTCTGCCAATCCAGTAGAGTAAGGCCGCTGCCAGTAATGAACCACAGCTACCAGCAATAATAATACCCACTAGAAGCAATTCACCTTTTGACGCCACATAACCGGCAGACGGCATAATAACTTCAGAAGGGATAGGAGGAAAAATGTTGTCCAGAAACATCAGTAAGGCTATTCCCAGATAGCCTAACTGTTCCATGATTGAAATAACCCACTCATCAAGATTCATAGACCAGCTCACGCCATTCAGTTTAGGTATTTATACTTTGCAGTGAAAACCAATCTTTTATTTTATTCTGTCTAAATCATGTAAGTAGATGAGTTTATTCCTGATAATTGACTAAAGTATGAATATAGACTTTTCGCAAGAAGTAGGCAAAACACAAAGGCAGCGTACCAATACAGAGTAAGGAAAGAAACATTCCTTCCAAATGATAGGCAATAAACAGCGCAAAGATGATACCGATCATTGCACCTAATAAGACTATAAAAATATGGGGTTGTTTTTCTAGCTCAGCCTGAATCTGATTAGACTGTAAAGAATGAATGCTTGAAGAAGCTGGATATTCAGTATGCTCACTAATTTCCATAAATCTGGCCTTCCTGCAAATGAATCTGAATGGTTTTATTCACATATTTGCCTATAAGAGTAATATCTATAGACTTATAAATTTTTTATGGTGAATAGAAGGTAACAAAACCTAACAGTGTGTAGATTAGCAAGATTAATGAGTAATACAATAAGCTTCAGATAGTGAAAATGTAGAAAACTATAGCGGGTTTGCGAGTGAATGTGATAAAACGTAAAAACCACATCAAAACTAATGCGGTTTTTAACATATAGATTACATTAAAGAATTATAGACGTTTACGTTTTGCTGCAGCAATTTGAGACTGACGCATACGGAAACCTGCCTTCTGTTTTTCTGTTGTTTTATCTATACAGTACTTGCAAGATACGCCATGTTCATAGCTGTGCAGTTCAATTTCTTCAGGCGTTAATGGCCATCCACATGCATGGCATTTACTGTGCTGTCCTTCTTCCACGCCATGAGTAACAGCAGTACGCCCATCAAAGACAAAACATTCACCTTCCCAGAGGCTTTCTTCCGGTGGTGTTTCTTCTAGATATTTTAAAAT
This sequence comes from Acinetobacter radioresistens DSM 6976 = NBRC 102413 = CIP 103788, assembly GCF_006757745.1. Lineage (NCBI taxonomy): Bacteria > Pseudomonadati > Pseudomonadota > Gammaproteobacteria > Moraxellales > Moraxellaceae > Acinetobacter > Acinetobacter radioresistens. Next base: position 758,532 of record NZ_AP019740.1, read on the forward strand.
ACCGCCTTTGAGATGGTAAACCTCATTAAAACCTTCTTGTAAAAGTAATGAAGTTGATTTTTCACATCGAATGCCCCCGGTACAGAACATTGCAATTTTTTTGTCTTTATGCTGTTCAAGGTTCTTTTTTACGTACTCGGGAAATTCACGGAAGGTTTCGGTTTTAGGGTCAATTGCGCCCTTAAATGTACCCGCCTTATACTCATAGTCGTTTCGTGTATCAATCAGAATTACATCATCGCGTGCAATGAGCTCATTCCATTCTTTCGGGTCAAGATAATGGCCGACCAGGTCACGTGGTTTTACCGGTACACCGAGCGTTACGATTTCTTTTTTTAGCTTGATTTTCATCTTACGAAATGGTTTGTCCGCACTATGGGACTCTTTATATTCCATTTCGTTAAACCCTTCGCCCAGCAAAAACTGATGAAGAGTATCAATAGCATTGCGGTCGCCTGCTACAGTCCCATTAATACCTTCTCCTGCTACAATAAGAGTCCCACATAAGTTCATAGCTTGTACCAGATCAAGAAGACGCTGCTGAAGATCGGCTGGATCTTGGACTTCTTTAAATTGATATAGTGCGGCAACAACCCAGTCAGTGGTCGCTTGCTGTTCTACAGGTGCAAGCTGTTCTACAGTAGCGTTCATGGAAGACTCCAAATGTATTAAGATAGGAAATTAAGGCGCGTATTTTAGCGCGAATTTTATGAAGAAGCGAGAAAACCATATGGCTGTTATGGTTTTTATTGAAAGGAGCCTGTCTTGAATACTGAACGCCGTATCCCATCCCTGACACCATGTGCTGGACGTTGTTCAACTGTATTTGGTGATCAGGTCTGTCGGGGGTGCCGGCGTTTTAATCATGAAGTGATCCAGTGGAATACGTATACGGTTGAAGAGCGTATGGCAGTGTGGCAACGACTCGATGCCCAGCTGGACCAGATTTTAGTACCTATGCTCCCGATGGCCCAGCTGGCACAAGTCGAGGAGTTCGTTTTATCAAAACGGGTACGTCTGCTGGAAAATGCAAGTCAGGGACGCAAGTTATACCATGCACTTAAAATCTGTGAAAAAAATAAGAATCTGGCTGAAGAGAGTGGTTTGGGTATCAGTGCTGAGCAGATCAAACCATTATGGCAACTATTTGAGCAAAAAGTATTGGCTTTGGCTAAAGCCAGTTATGAACTGGCTTGGTTACGGGCAGGGGATATACGACAAAATCTGCTGTATATGGAAGATGATGAGTAAGCCTCCTGAGAGGCTATTCTAAAAGTCTGTTAAGTTTTAGATTTGATGTTGCATGCGGTATTGAACCAGCTCTTCTATGGTAATTACGGTAAGGTGATGAGTCTGGGCATATGCCAGTACCTGAATACCTGTAGCCATAGTTCCGTCAGGATTGGTCAGCTCACATAACACCCCTGCCGGTTTAAGGCCAGCCATACGTGCCAGATCTATACTACCTTCGGTATGTCCGCGACGAACCAGCACACCGCCGTCTCGTGCGCGCAAGGGAAAAACATGGCCAGGACGATTTAAATCACTTGCCACAGCGCCGTCTTTAATTGCAGCATGAATAGTAGTTACCCGGTCTTTTGCTGAAACGCCAGTCGTCACCCCCTGAGCTGCTTCAATAGTTACTGTAAAAGCAGTATGAAAATGGCTGGAATTGTGCTTCACCATTGGCGAAAGTTCTAAGTGATCTGCAGCTTGTTCGGTAAGACATAAACAGACGATGCCAGAACCATCGCGAATCATGCGAGCCATGGTTTCAACATTGAGGGTTTCAGCAGCTACAATCAGATCAGCTTCATTTTCCCGGTCAAAATCATCCATGACCAGTACAGGCTTACCCTGGCGAATATCTTCTAGAGCTTGCTGAATACGTTGCTCAGCAGGAGATAAAGCGGAAAAAAACAGTTCGGGTTGAATTAAACTAGACATATGAAACGCTCACGTAAATGAAAATACAGTGGAACATTTCAGGACAGATATGAAATATATAACGACCCCTATATAAATATACATAAGGGTAATCTCGTCTTCTTTCATCCGGACTATACCGTCGGCTTTGGAATTGCACCAAATCTGCGTAGTACTTTAAATAGGTAATACGCTCGTGGGCTTGCTGATTTTATATTGAAACAACTTTACCACCGGTGGGGAATTTCACCCCGCCCTGAAGCGATGTAGCTCAATTATAATGCAATTTTAAGTGAATAATCATGTTTTTCTATAGAACGATCGGTTCTATATTTAGAATAAATTAGTCTAAATGCCTTTTGGGTATGTTATTACTGTATGAAATTTAAGATACTTTTTCTGTAAAGTGCAGCTATAAATATAAAAAAGCCCATACATGGGCTTTTTAAGATTATCTTTTTTACTTTAAGCGACCTGAACCGGTATACAGTTAGCAGTGTGATTTACCGTATTGTCAGGATTGGCATAGACGAGACGCGGTTTATGCGCATTGGCTTCAACTTCGGTAAAATCACCAAAGGTGGCAATGATAACTAAATCTCCAACATCTGCCTGATGGGCTGCACCGCCATTTACAGAGATAATCCCTGAGTTTTCTTCACCACGAATTGCATAAGTGGCAAAGCGTTTGCCATTAGTTACGTTCCATACATGGATTTCTTCATATTCGCGGATGCCAGCTAGATCCATCAGAACGCCATCAATTGCACAAGAACCTTCATAATGAAGTTCAGCATGAGTTACTACCGCACGATGAATTTTGCATTTTAATAAACGAGATAGCATGGCTAGCGTCTCCTTGGTCGACCAGGATAGGTCTTAGGGTTAAATCAATCACTTGATACAGAGTGCAATAAAGCAACTGCTGCGCATTTTGCTCTTAAATGAGCGTCAAGGCAAGATGGATTATTCAGTAATGCAGGTTTTTATCAGCCCGGTTTGTAAGCATTAATCTGGTTCATGGCCTGCTGTATTTCACCATTAACCAGTAACTTGATTTTACTTAATGTATGGCTAATCGCATCATCCATAAGCTCTTGCTCACTGCGCGGGGCTTTGCTGAGGACATGTCCTGAAACACGCTCTTTAGAACCTGGATGTCCAATACCAATACGCAAACGATGGAAGTCAGGACCGGTATGCGGAGTAATGTCCCGAAGCCCGTTATGTCCGCCGTGGCCACCACCTGTTTTCAGCCGGATAATACCAGGATTCATATCGAGTTCGTCATGCGCTACTAGCATTGACTGGGGAGTAATTTGATAGAATTTTGCGAAGGGTACCACACTCTGCCCCGAACGGTTCATAAATGTAGTGGGTAACAAGAGTCGGATATCTTGTCCTTCGATTTGACCACGACCGCTAATTCCATGGAATTTAGGATCATTTTTAAGAGTAATACCATATTGTTCTGCCAGACGTTCGACAAACCAGAATCCGGCATTATGGCGGGTTTGGGCATACTCAGTACCTGGGTTGCCCAAACCAATAATCAGTGAAATGTTAGACACTAATTTTGCCTTTTAGCACTTATGCGCGTTTAAAATCAGCGTGCATAGGTGTATTTTTAGCTGGGTGACGCTGAAGCGCTTGAATTTTTACGCTTTCAGTTTTGTCGCCTACAACAATTTCAATAACTTCTTCAAAAAAAGCATTGTTTTCTAAAGCTTTTACAAGCTGACGAAGTTCTAGGGTAATTGCTACAGGTTCAGCATCACCACCATAGATAATTGCTGGAAGTTGAGCAGCATGACGAAGGCGGCGGCTCGCACCTTTCCCTTGTACGTCTGCAGCACGCGCTTGAGCGTTTAATGTAAAATTAGCCATGAGATATTCCTCATTGAGTTTAAGTTAAACCAGACTTGCGACCAGTCTGGTGAATAGAAAACCCCAGCTTATGCCAGGGTTTATAAAAAATCTGCGCTATTATAAGTAACTATCGAACATTGCGCTAATAGATTCTTCGTTATTGATACGACGAATTGTTTCAGCAACCATGCTAGCTACCGATACCTGACGAATTTTGCCAAGCTCAAGTGCTTCTTGTGAAAGAGGAATTGTGTCACATACGACCAGCTCATCAATCACAGAGTTCTTCAGGTTTTCAAGAGCCTTACCAGATAATACCGGGTGAGTTGCATAAGCAACCACTTTACGGGCACCGAAAGTTTTCAATGCATCAGCTGCTTTACAAAGCGTACCGGCAGTATCAACCATGTCATCAACAATGACACAATCACGGTCTTTTACATCACCAATCAGATGCATTACCTGTGATTCATTGGCTTTTTGACGACGCTTGTCAATAATGGCCAGATCGATATCACCCATCTGTTTTGCAACTGCGCGTGCACGTACAACACCACCTACGTCAGGTGAAACCACCATCAGGTTATGATGTGACTGTTGACGAAGATCAGCAAGCAGTGCAGGGGTACCATAGATATTATCTACAGGAATATCGAAGAAACCCTGGATCTGGTCGGCATGCAGGTCAATCATCACTACACGGTCTATACCGACAGTGGTGAGCATGTCAGCAACAACTTTAGCAGTAATAGGCACACGAGCAGAACGTGGACGACGGTCTTGACGAGCATAACCGAAGTAAGGAATGACAGCAGTAATACGACCAGCGCTTGCACGGCGCAATGAATCAGCCATAACCAGAATTTCCATCAGGTTATCGTTGGTCGGTGCACAGGTAGGCTGAACAATAAAGACGTCTTTACCACGTACATTTTCAGTAATTTCTACTGCAATTTCACCATCAGAGAAACGGCCTACAGAAGCAGCTCCCAACGGAATGTGTAAATGGCTTACGACTTTTTGAGCGAATTGTGGATGAGCGTTTCCACTAAAAACGACAAGATTGGGCATGAAGCACCCTTGGCGGTTGGCATGTATGGAATGAGATGGCAGGGGTAGCTGGATTCGAACCAACGAATGGCGGGATCAAAACCCGCTGCCTTACCACTTGGCGATACCCCTAATGCGGCAGAACTTTAATATTTTTGCATGGTTATGTCAAGGTAAATTAACACGAACTTGCAAATGAACGTTCTATCTTTTTACAGGAAAATGGCAGGGGCGGCTGGATTCGAACCAACGGATGGCGAGATCAAAACCCGCTGCCTTACCACTTGGCGACGCCCCTAAAATGGATGATTGTATTGATGGCAGGGGCGGCTGGATTCGAACCAACGGATGGCGAGATCAAAACCCGCTGCCTTACCACTTGGCGACGCCCCTATCAATTTACTTTCAACTGACACAATGGAGACTCATCTAAACTATGAACCAGGTAAGCTTTACATGGTGCATTCTTTAAAATATCGTCTGGCTTCATGTCAGAAGTCAGTTCAGTGAAAACACAAGCACCTGTACCTGTAAGCCGTGCAGTACCGAATTGATCGAGATAACGCATGGCTTCATCAACCTCTGGATATAAACTTCTGGCCAGTGGCTCAAAGTTATTTCCGAAAGCAGATGGCTTTAACTGATAGGCGCAAAATGTAGTGGGCTTCGTATTTCTTGTCAATGTTTTTTGTGAAAAAAGCAGTTGAGTGCTGATAAAACAGTCAGGTTTGAGCACTATGTATTGTTTCGATTCTAAGTTAATGAAACTTAACTGTTCTCCAATTCCTTCCGCCCAAGCGTTGTGACCATATACAAAAACAGGTACATCCGCACCAAGATGTGCACCATATTCAGCCAACTGTTCAATTGTTAAACCGCAATCCCAGAGCTGATTTAATATAATCAGTGTAGTGGCAGCATTGGATGATCCTCCACCTAATCCTGCACCCATCGGAATATTTTTCTCAATTTTGATCTGTACACCAGAAGAATTTTTAGTGTGTGATTTAAGTAATAATGCAGCTTTGTAGATTAGATTCTGTTCAAGCTGTACATTACCTAGACCTTCAATGTGAATTTTTCCAGTCATGTTGACTTCAAATTCCAACCAGTCATATAGGTCAATTAGTTGAAAAATACTCTGTAACTCATGGTAGCCATTTTCACGACGACCTGTAATATGTAAAAACAGGTTAAGTTTAGCGGGTGAAGGAACTCGGATCATACTAAATACCACAGCTGAAAACAGATTAGCGATTCTGGATTAGCATTGTAATACGGTTTTCTTGGCCATCAGCAAGTGGCTGTTTTAAAATCAGTTTATTAGGTTGTTGGGCACTGCCATTATAGCTTAATTCGACATTCCAGTCCTGTTCCTGAATGGTACTGATCCGTTGCTGTTCATCTTTTTTAATTTTAGCATTCAAGCTTGCCGGTCTGCCTTGGACCCAGTGTACGAGGTGAGTAATCGGTGCCTGCCATCCAGTAGCACGCTCCAATAGCTCTTCAGGTGTTGTTGCGCGAATCAGGCCTGTCTTTGCACTATTCAGCGTGACTTCTCCCGGACGGCCTTGAATTTGTGTTCTGCCTACGCCTAAGATTCCCGTCAGTTCAATATCAAAATTATCCTGCTGCTGTTCCCAGTTAAAAAATGCACTCCCTGACTGCTTGGGAGTTTTTACCCCAATTTTTCCCTGTAGATTAAATTGATTGTTTTCTGGCTGGGTGTTAACCGGATTTTGAGGTTGTGTATATTGCTGACAGCCGGTAAAAGCCAGAGTTGCCGTAGCGCACAAAGCGAGTCCCAGTTTAGAAAAAGAACGCATGAAAGTTTAACTCTATTTAAATTGTTGAGGTAACAATAACGCATCTAACTGATCCAATTGCGGATCATTATGATATTTTTGTTTAAGCTGTTTTAACACTTCACTAAATTTTGTGAGTGAACCCTGCATATAAAGTGCTTTAGCGTAGCGTACGCCAATTTTCAGGTTCTGACTTAGGCTGTAGGCCTTGGCCAGTACCCGGACGGCAGTATCATAATCATTTTGCAATATGCAGACGTACCCGAGTGTGTCGAGTATTGAGGCTTGTTCCGGCGCATACTCAAGTGCATGCTCTGCATACTGGCGCGCTTCATTTAGACGCCGGTTTTGCAGAGCGAGAGTGTAAGCATATGCATTCAGGTAAGTTGGACTGTTTGGTTCTATTTCCAGCAAATGTTTGAGTGTCTGGTCCAGTTTTTCCCGGTCTTGAAAAGGATCAAGCAATAAGACTTGGGCATAGATCAGCTCCGGGTCATCTGGCAGGTTTTTAACTGCTTCATCAAGTAAAGCCAGCGCTGCTTTTTTATTTCCCGTCTTTTTCAAGATTTCTGCCTGAGCCTGGTATAAAAAACTGGCATGCTGTGGATAATTGACACGTTCTTGAGTAAGAAAACGCAAGGCATCATTCAGCTGGTTTTGCTTTTCAAAAATAGTGACCAGATTCCGCCGCGATACAGTGTATAGACTACCGTCCACTAGACGATAATAAGCTTTCGCTGTTTCGTAATGCTGTTTCCGCTCGGCATTTACTGCTAAATAGTAATAGGCCTCATTCTGATACTGATCAGAATAACGTAGCTCTACCAGATATTTTTCTGCCTGCTCATATTGCTTGAGATCAATACTGGTTAATCCGGCAATAAATAATGCTTCTTCAGCATCTGGCCACTGTTTTAAAATACCTTGAAGCTTTTTTAAGGCTGATTCGGCCTGATTGGATTTGACCAGAAAGCGGACCTCTGCCAGCCGGATATCCAAATTATATTTCTGTTTGCGGCTTGATTTTTCCAGCCATTGCTGGGCTGCTAGCTGGTCATTCTGAGCCATTAACAGGTTGGCCTTCATCAGAATAAAACCAGTAACTTTGGGCCGCTTGCGCAGTGCCTGATTGATAGTCACTAAAGCCTGCTCTAGCTGACCATTTTGTGCTTCCAGGCCAGCGATTAAAACCAGAATAGAAGGATTATTTTTTTCCTTACTGCTACGTAAGGCATTTAAAAGTATCTCGCGATCTTCTGGAAGCTCTGGGGCAATCCCTGCCAGAATCTGTTCCAGATCAGCATTTGGATCAATATTAAGAATTTTATTCAGGGTATCGGCGGCAAGCTCATATTCATGCGCTTTCAGAGAAATATGGGCCAGATAAAATAAAGCCGGAACATCTTGAGGTTCCTGAACCACCCAGTGTGTCGCGATGTCTAAGGCTGCTTTCAGATCATTCTGTTCGAGGGCAACATTCAGGGCACGCTGTTTGATAGTGGTTGAATTACTTTTAATGGCCAGTACAGTATAGTTATGCAACGCAGTAGGAATATCACCGTAAGCGAGTGCAAATTCGGCAATCATGCTTTGTTTTAAGGCATTATAGTTAGGATTTTCATGATAAATATCGCCCGATGCCCTAAGATGAGCGGTCGAGGCTATGCTACCTACCAGTAAGACTGTGGTAGAATATCGCCGTATAGTCATGCCGGATAGTCGGCTATTGATTTGACGCAATTTTTATTGATCCAGCTAATGCTTTTTATGACACCGATGTTGCACAATAACATAAATTTAGTGAAATGATGATCTGATATGTCTTTCTTTGCATTAGGGGTCAACCATCAAACTGCTTCTGTAGAGTTGCGAGAACAGATCGCTTTTAACCCTGAGCGGTTAAACGCTTTATTTGCCGAGCAAAGTCAGCATCCTGTCTTGAATGATATGGTGGTGGTCTCGACCTGTAACCGAACAGAAGTCTATGCCATGGCAGAGCATGCTGATATGGTATTGGACTGGCTCGCCCATGCAAATGGTTTAGATGTCAATCAGCTCATCAAACATACTTACCGTTATGAAGATGCTCAGGCGATTACTCACTTGATGCGTGTTGCCAGCGGTTTAGACTCTTTAATGCTGGGTGAACCGCAGATTCTGGGTCAAGTAAAACAGGCACTGTCGATTGCAAAAGAAGCCCATATGGTTTCACCGGCACTAAACCGCATTTTTGAATATGCCTTCTATGCAGCTAAACGTGTACGTTCAGAAACTGCTGTAGGTAGTCATGCAGTCTCTATGGGTTATGCAGTTGCTCAGCTTGCCCTGCAGGTCTTTAGCCAGCCACAAGAGTTGACTGTAATGGTTGTGGCTGCTGGAGAGATGAACAGTTTAGTAGCTAAACACCTAGCTGAAATGGGTGTAGGTAAAATCCTGATCTGTAATCGTAGTCGCGAGCGGGCAGAGAATTTGGCGCAGGAGATTGCTCATCAGGTAGAGGTCGAGATTCTGGAATTTTCGGAACTGGCCAGTAACTTGTACCGTGCTGATGTAATCTCAAGCTGTACAGGCAGCCTGTATCAGGTAATTTCTTATCGTGATGTGAAAACAGCATTAAAAAAACGGCGCTACCAGCAGATGTTAATGGTAGATCTGGCTGTTCCGCGTGATATTGAGCCAAAAGTCGCGTCACTAGATGGTGTATATCTGTATGGCGTTGATGACCTGCAAAGTGTTATTGATGAGAACCTTGCCCAGCGACGTCAGGCTGCGGTTGAAGCTGAAATTATGGTTAACCAGCTGGCGACCCAGCTTATTACCCATCAAAAGGTCCAGCAGGCTGGCAGTACTATCGCTGCTTATCGTGAACAGGGCCAGCACTTGACTGAATATGAGTTGCGGTTGGCGCTGGAGCATTTGCAGGCCGGAAAAGATGCAGCTGAAGTCCTGCAAAACTTTTCCCATCGTCTCACTCAGAAATTATTACATCCGACTTCAATTCTGCTAAAGCAGGCAGCTCAGGAAGAAGATCCCTCATGTTTTGAGTGGTTACAGGACGGTTTGCAGGGGATATTTGACCGTCAGCGTAAACTTAAAAAATAATTTGAAAACAGCTTAAACCTTATGAATGCAATAGTCTTAAGCTGATTTTCTTGGTCAGTTCATTGAGTTGCTGCCGCAGATTGCGTGATTCAATAAGTGAAATGGGTGATTTTAGTTTCTGTTTTAAGTATTTTTCCTGCAGGCCCAAGGCATATTCTTTAGCAAGCTTGTCTGCCATTTCTGGTGCCGGAATCAGGCTTTCAATATTGGTACGCTGTAAAATATCCGCAACCGCATGACAATACATACTGCACGCGCCAAGCACATAATAGACAGCCAGTTCCTGATCATCCGGTAGTTCATCAAAGATTTTATCTAATATTGCCAGTATTTGTGCCAGCAATTCATCCGGATGAATAAAAGCACGCAGAGTTTCAAAGTGAATATACAGATAAGGATGCCGTATCAGCATAGCGATGGCGAAATCTTCATCCTTGGTGCGGATATTAAAAGAGAGTGATGCATCATTGCTAAGTTTCGGAGTAAAACGCTTGCCTAGGCCGAGCTTTTCTTTAAATGACTGAGTGAGCAGATAGCGAAATGATCCCTGTTTAGGTAACAGGTCGGTAAGCTCCCTGAGCTCGCCCATTACCTGACTTTTACCCTCAGGTGAAGAAACATCTCGCTGTTGCGTGAGATGTGCAAATACAAAATCGGATAATAGGGGAGCCTGTTCAAGTAAACGCTGAAAATTTTCCAGTCCTTCACGACGGATCAGAGAATCGGGATCATGCTGGTCGGGTAAAACAAAAAATTTCAGTTCACGGCCATCATTTAATAAAGGCAGAGCAATTTCCAGTGTTCGCCGGGCTGCCTTTTGACCTGCAGCATCCCCATCAAAGGCAATCGTAATCCGGTTATTCTGTCTGAATAAAATATTAAGATGTTCAGTATTGCTGGCTGTTCCAAGAGTTGCTACTGCGCCGCTAATCCCGTATTGCTGCAATGCGATAACATCCATATAGCCTTCGACCATTAACCAGTCTTGAGCTTTTTGCTTGCGACCTTCATAAAGGCCGTACAATAACTGATTTTTATGGAAGACTTCGGAATCTGGCGAGTTAATATATTTGGGTTTGATCTCATCATTTAATGCGCGCCCCCCAAAACCGACTACACGGCCCTTACTGTCCCGGATTGGAAAAATAACCCGGTCACGAAGTAAGTCAAAGTCACGTCCGCTCTCACTAGAGCGAATCAGCCCTAGCTGTTTCAGACCTTCAATATCATAGGGGAATGCCTTTTCCAGATGCTGCCAGTCCTCTGGTGCATAGCCCAAGCGCCAGAACTGGACTGTATCTTGGCTTAAGCCGCGCTGTTTAAAGTAAAATTGTGCGCTTTGGCTTTTAGGTAACTGCTGTTCATAAAACTGAGCAATATTCTCTAGCAGGTCATACAGGTTACCTTCCTGTACTTGCACATCTGTCACATTTTCAAATTGTTCAAACGGATCAAAACTCTGAAATTCAGCGAAAGGATCAATCGGAGTATAAGGTGTATTTGTGATAGGAGACTGGATCTGTTCTTTAGCCTGCGCGGCAGGAGCCTGAACCGGCTTGCTAACTTTTTTGATTTCACGTTTATAGGACAGGCGCTTATTGTCCTGATTGTCTTTTGGTAGTTCAATACCAGTCTGGTTTGCTAGGTCTTTCATAACATCAACAAAATTACGGCTGTCGATATCCATTAAAAAACGTATAGCATTGCCGTTGGCCTGACAGCCAAAGCAGTGGTAATACTGCTTGTCACGGTAGACATGGAAAGAAGGTGACTTTTCCTGATGAAAAGGACAACAGCCAGAATAAGTCCGTCCGGTTTTTTTAAGTTTTACGCGTTGGCCAATCAGATCAACAATATCAGTACGATCCAGGATCTGATCAATCGTATGCTGTGGAATTGCCATAAGAAAAAGCCATTATTTTATATACTTTAACCATAAAAACGCTGACCTGAAGTCTTGCTTTAAGCACTATTCAGTTGCTATCACTTGAACTAAACAGTCCTGTACAGAATCTAGCCGTCTTTACTGAAAAAGAGAAGGGGGAAAGTATTTTAACTTTCCCCCCCGAAAAAAGCGACCATCTGGTCGAGATTATTCGTTTGGAGTTTCTGTAGCTATATCAGCCGGTGGTTTGGCGAGCATTGGTGTATGTTGCTGTCCATTTTCAGATTTACCGAGCATACCTAAGCTCAGACGGTTGAGCCAGCTACGTTCTTCTGAAGAATGACTAGAGGTTTCCTGCGATACTTCACTTGCAGTACTGTTTTTGGCTTCACGGCCAAAAATTCCCAGTGTGGCGCGGTTAAGCAGGCTGGCATCTTTGCGGGCGGCACGCAGGTTTACACTGCCATTACTACGCACCAGTTCCGGATAGTTTAGTTTTAAGACGTCTACATACTGCTGTGATGAAGCCTGATCACCCAGCTTGTCATAAGCGTAAGCCATGGTAGCTAGAGCTTCTGGAATTTGAGGAGTCTGCGGATAATGTTCAACTACCCACTGCGCCCGCTCCAGAGCAGCAACCCAAGCTTTACGCTTTAGATTATAGCGTGCTACGTTCATTTCATTTTCAGCCAGTTCCTGACCAATAAACTTCATGCGCTGTGCAGCATCTACTGCATACTGACTGCTTGGATAGCGACGAATAAAATCAACAAAGTTTTGGTAAGCTACTTTTAAATAGCTAACATCACGGTGTGATTGCTGCAAAGAAGTATAACGCAGCAAGCCATCATAATTCTGTTCCATGTTAGCTACACCACGTACGTAATAAGCGTAGTCAACATTAGGGTGCTGTGGATTTAAACGGATAAAACGTTCAGCCAGAGCAATCGCCCCTTCATAATCTTTTTGCTGGAATTTAACGTAAAGCAGCTCAAGTTGTGCCTGCTGCGCATATTGTCCGGTCGGGAAGTAGGTGTCCAGTGCCTCTAGCTGTTTTGCAGCATCAGAATATTGACCACGTTCAAGCGCACGTTCGGCTTTATTGAAATAAACCTGTTCGCTTGACTGTGGGCCAGTATCGACAACTTCTTTTTTTGGATTGCTGCTACAGCCCACTAATGCAGATGCTATGCCTAAAGATAAAGCAAGCATCGTAACTTTATAACGTGGTAGCGACATAAAAACTCCTCTGTTAATCGGGCAATGAGCTACAATTGCGCTATTAAACCACTTTTGTCTCGATGATCAAATGACTTCAGCACAATCTTCTAATTCTACTTTCCCTGAAACTGATTTCAATTTACTTGAAGATTCTGAGGATGCAGATAACCATACTTCAGAGCCGACTGCAACACGTTTATCGTTGCAGTTTCAATTGGATGAAAGCTATCTCGGGCAGCGTATTGACCAAGCAGCAGCACTAGTCTGGAATGAATTTTCCAGAGAGAAACTTAAACAATGGATTAAAGATGGCCATTTGTTAGTAAATGGTAACAATGTCAAACCTAAATACAAGTGTGAGGGCAATGAGCTGCTTACGCTTGAGGCAGAGCTGGAAATTCAGACTGCCAGTCAGCCAGAAAATATTCCGCTTGATATTATTTATGAAGATGATGACATTATTGTCATTAATAAAACCGTAGGAATGGTCGTACATCCAGGTGCAGGAAATGGGTCGGGCACTCTGGTCAATGCGCTGCTTTACCATTATCCGAAATCTAATGAACTGGCCCGTGCCGGACTGGTCCACCGGATTGATAAAGATACTAGCGGTCTGCTGGTGGTTGCAAAAAACCTTGAGGCCCAGTTCTCTTTAAGCAAACAATTGGCAAAAAAGACTGTCTACCGGATTTATGATTTAGTTGTTTATGGAAATATTGTAGCCGGTGGAACCATCGATGAACCAATCAAACGCCATCCTGTCGATCGCGTTAAAATGGCCATATTACCGGGTGGTAAAGAAGCGGTTACTCACTATAACGTGAAAGAGCGATTTAAAGACTTTACCCGTGTTCAGGCGCAGCTTGAAACCGGTCGTACTCACCAGATCCGGGTCCATTTTAGTTATATCGGTTATGGCCTGGTTGGTGACCCGGTCTATATGAGCCGGGTACGTGTACCTGCCGGAGCTTCTGAAGAGCTGGCTGATACTTTGCGTAGTTTTAAACGGCAGGCATTACATGCTGCCAAGCTTGGTCTGGTTCATCCGCGTACAGGCGAGAATATGATGTTTGAGGCGCCGTGGCCTGAAGACTTTAAGCGTTTAATTGAAGTACTTCGTCAAGAGAATGCTGCTTATTAATTCATTAACACGGGAAATTTGACATGCAGTTTGTTTCAGGGCTTCCATCAGGTGTATATGCAGGACAGACACGTATCTGGCATCCAGGTACATTAACTTCAGCAAAACCGGAACTTGCGGGCTTTAATCTGGCTTTGCACGTGCAGGATGATACGCAGCGAGTACAAGCTCACCGGATGATTTTGCTGGAAGGACTGGCAGGCTATGGTGTAGATAAAATCACATGGATGACTCAAACTCATAGCACGATCTGTCATACGATTAATGAAGCACTTCCATTCGAAGCTCTTATTGGTGATGGTTTAATTACCCAGAAGAAAGCTCATGCCTTGATGATGATGACAGCAGACTGCTTGCCTGTAGTGATGGGAAATGCACAAGGCACTGAAGTTGCCAATCTGCATGCGGGTTGGCGTGGACTTGCAGGTGGTATTATTGAAAATACCATTACTGCCATGCAAGACAGGCCTAGTTGGGCCTGGTTAGGTGCGGCGATTAGTCAGTCCTGTTTTGAAATTGGTGCAGAGGTCAAGGCAGCATTCTGTCATAAATATGCGGAAGTTGAATCGGCCTTTATATCAGGGCGCTCAGGGAAGTATTATGCCGATCTTTATGCAATTGCCCGTTATATTCTGCAACAACAAGGTATAAAGATGGTACTAGGAGGCGACCAGTGCTCATATCAGCAATCTGATCAGTATTTTTCATATCGGCGAAACGCCCAGACCGGACGTATGGCAACATTTGTTTTTATGCAATCATCAGGATAAACCAGTCAGGTCCTTTGTGCTCGCTACTTCAAACTCATTTGTAAATTTTTCCGGTGTGAAAAAACCTCCAGTTGTGGAGGTTTTTTCATTGCAGGATACTTATTTGTGGAAGATACGTGCCTTGTCGCGCTGCCAGTCACGGTCTTTTTCGGTTGCACGTTTATCATGAAGCTGTTTACCTTTAACCAGCGCGATTTCAAGTTTGACTAAAGGTCCTTTCCAGTAACAGGCCAACGGCACACAGGTATAACCTTTCTGGTTAACTGCACCCATTAATTTCTCAATTTCACGCTTAGATAAAAGCAGCTTGCGGGTACGGGTTGCTTCAGCAACAATATGGGTAGAAGCAGAAAGTAAAGGCTGAATCTGGGCACCAAACAGATAAGCTTCGCCATTTTTCAAAAGGATATAGCTTTCTGTCAGGCTCATACGTCCAGCACGTAATGATTTAACTTCCCAACCCTGTAACGACATGCCGGCTTCAAACTTTTCTTCAATAAAATAATCGTGGCGTGCGCGTTTATTCTGCGCAATTGTTCCACCATTATTTTTTTTCACAACTTTTACGTTCGCCATAATCATTAAATTCCAAAGTTGTACTTATTGTGCCGTAAAGTGCCAGCAAGAGAAAGTTTTTTCAAAAAGATGGGGATACTTCGCTAAAAAATCAAGTTTTTGTTAAACTAGGGCCCTGCACAATAAATTAGAGTATCAAGCGATGTCTAAAGCTCGCGTTATTTACCCGGGAACCTTTGATCCAATTACTAATGGCCATATTGATCTGGTAACCCGTGCAGCCAAGATGTTTGATGAAGTGGTGGTTGCCATTGCGATAGGACATCATAAAAATCCGGTATTTAGTCTGGAGGAGCGTGTAGCACTGGCGAAAGCTTCCTTAAGTCATTTAAGTAATGTCGAGTTTGTGGGTTTTGATGGGCTGCTGGTCAATTTCTTTCATGAGCAGAAGGCAACTGCAGTACTACGTGGACTGCGTGCGATTTCCGATTTTGAGTATGAATTTCAGCTGGCTAATATGAACCGGCAGTTAGACCCTCAGTTTGAAGCAGTTTTCTTAACACCTTCTGAACAATATTCCTTTATTTCATCGACACTGGTTCGTGAAATTGCCCGCTTAAAAGGTGATGTAAACAAGTTTGTACCCCCGGCAGTCGTTGAAGCCTTTGAACGTAAACATCAGCAAGGTTGGTAGCGTGTCTTTATATATTACTGATGAATGTATTAATTGTGACGTATGCGAGCCCGTATGTCCCAATGAAGCTATCTTTATGGGGGAGATGATTTATGAAATTCATCCTGACCTCTGTACTGAGTGTGTCGGACATCATGAGCAGCCTCAGTGCCAGCTGTTCTGTCCGGTCGACTGTATTCCCCATGATCCAAACCATGTGGAAACAGAAGATGAGCTAATGCAGAAATATAAAATGTTGACTGCTCAAAAAAGTGCGAGCAATTAACAGATAAATTTGATACTATGCGCGACGAAGTGAGCCGGACGGTCGCTGCTGTGGAGGTCTTCGTGACTAAAGCAGGGGAGGAAAGTCCGGGCTTCATAGGGCAGGGTGCCAGGTAACGCCTGGGCGGCGTAAGCCGACGGAAAGTGCAGCAGAGAGTAGACCGCCTCATTCGTGAGGTAAGGGTGAAAGGGTGCGGTAAGAGCGCACCGCGTATCTGGTAACAGTATACGGCATGGCAAACCCCACCAGAAGCAAGACCAAATAGGAATCCTGAGGTACGGCCCGTACTGGATTCGGGTAGGTCGCTTGAGCGTATGAGTGATTGTACGCCTAGAGGAATGACCGTCCTCGACAGAACCCGGCTTACAGGCTCACTTCAACAATTTTCCTGTAAATAAAGCTTGACCTGCTAAAGATAAATGCAGATAATGCGCGCACAGTTTTCGGCTATGTAGCTCAGTTGGTTAGAGCACCGCACTCATAATGCGGGGGTCACAAGTTCAAGTCTCGTCATAGCCACCATTTTTATAGACCACGTTCTCTAAAACGTGGTCTTTTTTTGTCTGTGTTTTTATCGTTTGAGTAGCGGGTAGAGGACTTTACTAGTCACAGGTTATTGAGCCGGTATCCAGTTTGATTTGTGGAAACCTTTCTGTATATGTATTTAAGATCTGTTGGCGTTGATCTTTGCCAAAGACCTGTTCCTGTAGCTGTGTAATTTTCTTTTCACTCAAATATTGTCTAGCACAGTGCAGTGCTATCTGATTCTCCTTGGCAATACTGAGTTTTTGACTCTCTGTAATTTCATCAATTCGATAAAGCTTCTGCTGTGCCCGACTGAGCTGTGCCAAGCTGCGCTTTTGCTGCATACTAAGTAATTGCTGGTGATTAATCCATTTGGCTACATCCATACGTACGCCGTTATAATCTACAAAGATTGGACTAATCGCACTGCAGGCTGTAAATCCGGACAAGACAGTACTGGCGATCATCATTTTAATTTTCATGTTGTGTCCTGATAAGGTTCTCAAATTATTTTCTACGTAAAATCAAATATGTGTATTATTTTTCAGCAAAACACATCTTTTTGCTTAAAGACTGAGCATTCATTAAAGATAGTTCTTGACGCTGAGCAATGAAGTTTAGATAATGCGCACACAGTTTACGGCTATGTAGCTCAGTTGGTTAGAGCACAGCACTCATAATGCTGGGGTCACAGGTTCGAGTCCCGTCATAGCCACCATTTTAAAAGACCAGGCTCTCAGTCTGGTCTCTTTTTTTGTGCCTAAAAATTATTGTCAAATATTTTTGATTAATCATCAGCCCAATCTTATAAAAATTAAGCTTCAATATATTTATTGGTTTACCTGATACTGCCGGATGAGCTCTATTGTGTGCGGTGCTGCATAAAATGGTGATAACAGCTGATGCAATAATGGGTCAAGTATGTCATTTTGATCGAGCGCTTGCAGTACAGATGGAATGAAACGTAAACCTTCATTCATTAAGTCATCCTGGGTCAATCCTACGGCATTCAGCAGTTCTTTTAATGAATGTTCCTGGAAGTAGTGATAAAAAATATTCACACCTTCAAGGATCAGTTGCTGTAAATAGCTGCTTTCACGTAATTCCCGCCAAGATTCATAAAGTAATACAAAGAACTCTTCTATATCAATTGCAGTAAATTGCGACATACTGTCTTGCAGACTCTTGTATTTGAATTCCTGCCATACATGCATTGCAATATCATACAGATCTTCTGAAGGAAGCAGCAGAAGCTCACTGAGCTGTTCTTTAATTATATTTGCAAGCCTGAATTCGAGCTTGGCTTCAATAGTCTGCTGCTGTTCCTGCATAAACTGTAAAACCCGTTGCTGAATACCTGCCACTTTATATTTGCTATAACGTAACTGATTTAACCACGGGGTCTTGCTTTCAATAATATAAGTCGCCATTTGCAAACAGACTTCATCTACCTGCTGACTCTGTAGTAATAAATCGCGTAAATATAAGCGGACATTTGTCAGCTCGACGAGCTTTGTAAGCCAGAATTGATATTGCTGATCTGAAATAAGATCTTGAAGTTCAGTATCCGACTGTAGGGCGTACTGATGCAGCTTTTGCGACATTATTCCGATCAGTTCCAGTATTTCTGCACCCAGATTCATTTCAAAGGCGTAGCGTTGTACCACAGCATGGAGCTGAGACACATTGATTACTTGTTTAAGCTGCACCTTTTCCGAATAATGATAAAGCTGCTGGATCAAAATTTTTAAAGCTGGATGATCTTTAGAATAAATATAGTGTTGTTTTAAAAACTTCACCTGCTCAAGCAAAAGTGCTTGAGCAAGTTCATTTGGAGTGATTTTATAAGTCTTTTGATTATTAGACACCAGGTTTCCAGCCATTTACTATCGGATAACGTCGATCCCGTCCGAAAGCACGTGAGCTGATCCGCGGACCAATCGCACCTTGTCGGCGTTTGTACTCATTACGGTCAACCAGTTTAATTACCTTCTCAACGGTTGCCCGTTCAAATCCTTTGGCAATAATATCTTCCTGACTCATATCTTCTTCGATATAAGCATAAAGAATTGCATCCAGAATATCATAAGGCGGTAAAGAGTCTTGATCTTTCTGATCTGGACTTAATTCTGCTGAAGGTGGACGGGTAATTACACGTTCAGGTATAACTGGTACTTCACTTAAACTGTTTCGATATTTGGCCAGTTCGAAAACGATAGTTTTATAAACATCTTTTAATACCGAAAAACCACCTACCATGTCACCATACAATGTACAGTAACCTACAGCTACTTCAGACTTGTTACCGGTAGATAGAACCAGATTACCAAACTTGTTAGATAGTGCCATGAGCAAAGTGCCACGGGCACGTGCCTGTAGGTTTTCTTCTGTCGTATCTGCCGGACTGTTTCCAAAGAATGGATATAGAGTCTGCAAGAAGCCATTCACAATCGGATTGATTTCAGCAATGCCAAAAGTTACACCCATAGTCTTGGCCTGTGCTGCAGCATCTTCAACAGAAATTTGTGCGGTATAAGTATAAGGCATCATTACTGCCTGGACCTTGTCGGCTCCAATCGCATCAACAGCAATAGCCAAGGTCAGGGCAGAGTCGATTCCGCCAGATAACCCGAGAATAACGCCGGGGAAGCCGGAGCGCTGGATATAGTCACGGGTTGCCATTACCAACGCCTGATAAATCTCGGCCATAGTGTCAAGCTCAGGTGCGATTTCCTGAACTATAAAGGCGTCTTTATCTGCACTATATTCGGCGTAGTGCAGGCATTCTTGAAAGCTAGGTGCACGTGTAACCAGTTCACCTTGCGGGTTTAATACAAAACTTGACCCATCAAAAATAATATCGTCTTGGCCGCATACCTGGTTCACATACACCAGATTAAAATTGAGCTGTTTGACCAGCTGCTGCATGGTCTGAATACGATGCTGTGGCTTGCCTACTTCATATGGCGAAGAGTTAAGTACCAATACGGTCTGCGCCTTAAGCTGGGTTAGCTGCTGTACTGTATTAATTGACCAGATATCTTCACAGATCAATACAGCAAACTTGTGTTCCATATATTCAAATACAAGTTGCTGGTTACCAGAAGCAAAATAACGTTTTTCATCAAATACGCTATAATTCGGCAGGTTTTGTTTATTATAAACCCCCAGTACTTGACCATCTTTAACCACAGCAGCCGAGTTATATCGCTGCCCGGTTTCAGCCTGATTAACAAAGCCAAATACCATGACGATATCTTTAACTTGTCCCAGAATTTCAAAGACCTTTTGTGTACGTTTGCTCAGACTTGGACGCAACAATAAATCTTCAGCTGAGTAACCTACTGTGCACAGTTCTGGAAAAACAATAATATCAGCACGCTGTTTTTTCGCTTCATTTGCCTGCTCAACCATTTTCTGAGCATTAAGTTCAAAGTTACCAGTATGTGGAGAGAACTGAGCCAGGGCGATCTTAAAACTTTTCATTCACACCTAATCCTATTTCTATAGGGTATAAAATACACAACATGTTGATTTAGAAGTTATAATTTTCCAACTTCGTGTACACATATTAAAAACAATTAAACAAATAAAATTTAATAGGTTGATATAACACACTTGTCTGCTATACAACGAAAAAAGAACAAGATTTTGCCGTATTGTAGTCGAAAAAAATACATATTCTAGTATTTAAATATGTACTTATAAAATATCTTATTTCAGGCAAAGGTTTATGGCACTTTTTTTACAGCATGTAGCTAAACGTTTAACGAATATATTTATTATTAAAAGACGCTTGCTTACTCCGGGAGAGCGTGAATTAGCCTATTCTGTATTTCACTCCAGTTTGAAACTTGATCATATTGAAATCATTGCTCATCACGCGATTTTAAAAAACTATGCAATGAGCCCAAATGGTCATATCTATTTTAACATTCAGGACTGGCGCGAAGATTTTTCTATGGCTCCATTGTCCATACAGTCCTGGCTGATCCATGAACTTACTCACGTTTGGCAATACCAGCAGGGAATGAACGTGATCCGTAATGCCGTATTTAACCGTCGTTATCAATACATACTGCAACAAGGAAAGCAGTTTTTTGAATATGGTATAGAGCAGCAGGCACAGATGGTACAGGATTATTTTTTAAGGCGAGTCAAAGGGCAGGAGTGTTCGGCTTATGAAGCCTGCATCCCTTTTTTAAATAAACAGATAGTATAAAAAAACCACCCTGAGGTGGCTTCCTGAAGTCTAATTCATGTTGAGATGAATTAACGACCTTCGATGTCGCGTTGAGTTTCGCCAGTATAAAGCTGACGAGGGCGACCGATTTTGTATGGACCAGAATGCATTTCTAACCAGTGGCTGATCCAGCCTACGGTACGTGCAAGTGCAAAGATCACAGTAAACATTTCAGTCGGGATACCAATCGCTTTAAGGATGATACCTGAGTAGAAATCTACGTTAGGGTATAGGTTACGTTTAATGAAGTATTCATCAGACAGGGCAATACGTTCAAGTTCCATAGCCAAAGCGAGCTGTGGATCATTGATGCCAAGTGCACCCAGTACTTCGTCACAAGTTTCTTTCATGACTTTAGCACGTGGATCGAAGTTTTTATAAACTCGATGACCGAAGCCCATGAGTTTAACTTCTTTAGTTTTCACTTTTTCCATGAAGTCAGCAACGTTTTCTACCGAGCCGATTTCATCAAGCATCTTAAGAACAGCTTCGTTCGCGCCACCATGAGCTGGTCCCCAGAGCGCAGAGATACCAGCAGCGATACATGCATACGGGTTAGCGCCAGTAGAACCTGCTAGACGTACTGTAGACGTTGAAGCATTTTGTTCATGATCTGCGTGCAGCGTGAAGATACGGTCCATTGCTTTTGCAAGGATCGGATCAACTTTATAATCACGGTCAGCCGGAGTCGCAAACATCATGTGAAGGAAGTTTTCAGCATAGCTCAGATCGTTACGAGGGTAAACGAAAGGCTGTCCGATGGTGTACTTGTAGCTCCACGCAGCAAGTGTAGGAATCTTGGAGATCAAGCGGATCGCAGTGATTTCACGGTGATCAACATTTTCAATATCCAGATTGTTGTGATAGAACGCAGACAGCGCACCAACCACACCTACCATAATGGCCATCGGGTGTGCATCACGGCGGAAACCATTATAAAAACGGCTTACCTGATCATGAACCATAGTGTGGTTGCGAACTTTTGCATCGAACTCTGCTTTTTGTTCAGGAGTTGGCAGTTCACCATTTAGAAGCAGGTAGCAAGTTTCAAGATAGTCAGCTTTAGTTGCCAGCTGATCAATCGGATAGCCGCGGTGCAAAAGAATGCCTTTATTACCATCGATGAACGTGATCTTAGATTCACAAGAAGCTGTCGCCATGAAACCAGGATCAAAAGTAAAGTGACCTGAGGCCAACACATCTTTAACGTCGATTACATCTGGGCCCAATGTGCCGCTGTAAATTGGTAATTCAATTTCTTTGCCATCAAGCTTAAGAACGGCTTTTTTGCCAGTTGCTTCAGACATTCAATAGATCTCCTGTCCTGGTGGATATTTTATCTGATTCGTTACTAATCTTTTAATGCGAACCAGACGGATCAAAAATTGCTACTAAGATTAGTGAGTACTGAAATTTTGTCAATTATACTTATGGATAAAAAATGACGTGGCCACATGGGTTTAGTCATTATAATCAAGTAAGGAAAGTATGAATAAAATCACAGCACCAGCTGGCTATAATAAGTCAAATTACAGGGCAGGTGCAGAAAAAAATAGGGTGGTTGCCGTAAATGTAAGCAAATTTTTATCCTTAAAATGTATTTTATTTCCTTCTTAAGAGAAACATGATTGTGACAAAAGATGATGAAACCTTTAACTTATTTAGTTTAGTGAGATTTAAAAGACTTTTATGGGTCATAGAAAAAACAAATAAATACTTTCGAAAAAAACGTTTGATTGTATAAAAAATGACTCATAAATTAATCTAAAATTGTTTATAAAATAGTCATTTCGGATTTTATAATCGATTGAGCTTATCCATTTCTAAACAAAGAAAGGCATTTAAAAAGTTTAAATTATGACTGTTTAAGCCATAAATAATGGAGTCAGCAAACGTGTAGTTTGCTTTTATCAATTGTTCTAAGAGCATTTCAGTCTATAATTACTTTAAAAGCACATAAGGTTTAATAAAAATATTAATTAATATAAGTGTTTGCTTTTATTCATCTTTAGTCTAAAACATTTGTTTTATCTTTTTATATTTTCCGATCAGGTTAAATTGTATATTAATTTAAATGAATGAGTGACTTAGCTTGAATTTTTCTGCTCTATGGTAAGCTATAAGTACTTATTTTATTGTTAATGATTCTTATTTAATAAGATTTTTATAGAAAAGCGCCAGTTGATTGTTTGTATTTTGACAGACCACGTTTTATAATTCGATGTCGTTTATAAGTCTTAGGCATTTGCTTGCCTGACAATGCCAGCTTTCCTTCGAATTAATTCCAACAAACTCCAGCTGGAGTTTTTACCTACAGGATGCCCGCTGTGAAAAGCAACAGACCTGTCAATTTGTCCATGGGTCAGGTGTTAGCAGTAAACTTACGCTCACCCGTGGCTATTGCATCAATTTTGCACCGTATTTCCGGTGTGATCGTATTCTTACTCGTTCCAGTTCTTTTATGGCTCTTAGATAAGTCATTATCTTCACCGGAAGGTTTTGCTCAAGTTCAGGAAATCTTTAGCGGTTTCTTCGTACGTTTTATCGTATGGGTATTTGTAGCTGGTTTGATTTATCACTTCTTCACTGGTCTTAAGCACTTGCTTGCTGATATCGGTGTGGGTGAAGGCCTGCAAAGTGGTCGTACTGCAGCTACAATTTCATTGGCTCTGTCTGTGATTGGTATCATCGCAGCCTTTGTATGGATTATGTTCTGATGAAAAGTGCTACAGGATTAACAGGTTCGGGTTCTCGCGACTGGTACATTCAGCGTATTAGTGCTGTGGTACTGGCAGCTTATACTGTTGTGGTTTTAGGATGGATCCTACTAAATGGCGGATTCACTTACGAGCAATGGTCTGGCTTTATGATGACAGTGCCAATGAAAATATTTTCATTGTTGGCGATCTTATCACTTATCGGACACGCATGGATTGGCATGTGGCAGGTGTTTACAGATTATGTAACTACCCGTCAGATGGGACCTTCAGCTAATGGTTTACGCCTTGTGCTTACGTCTGCAGTCATTATTGCTGTGTTTGTGTACGCAATCTGGGGTATCCAGATTTTCTGGGCGAATTGATAGGAAGATATCATGGGCGCGATAACCCCTAAAGAAGATTATTCAAATATTCAAAACCTCACTTTCGATGCAGTCATTGTAGGTGGTGGTGGTTCAGGTATGCGTGCTTCTTACCAGCTTGCTCAAGCAGGTTTGCGAGTTGCAGTACTGACCAAAGTATTCCCGACCCGTTCCCATACAGTTGCAGCGCAAGGTGGTATCGGCGCATCACTGGGTAACATGCAGGACGATAACTGGCATTACCATTTTTATGACACTGTAAAAGGTTCAGACTGGTTGGGTGACCAGGATGCAATCGAGTTCATGTGCCGTGAAGCACCGAAAGTTGTTTATGAACTTGAACACTTAGGTATGCCTTTTGACCGTAACGCAGATGGTACAATTTATCAGCGTCCATTTGGTGGTCACTCTGCAAACTATGGTGAAAAGCCAGTTCCACGTGCCTGTGCAGCAGCTGACCGTACTGGTCACGCACTTTTGCATACGCTATATCAAAGCAACGTGAAAATGGGAACTCAGTTCTTCGTTGAATGGATCGCTCTTGACTTGATCCGTAACGAAGAAGGTGAGGTACTGGGTGTAACAGCAATTGACCAGGAAACAGGTAATATTGCTGTGTTCCAGGCAAAAGCAACACTGTTTGCTACAGGTGGTGCTGGTCGTGTTTACCGTGCATCTACTAATGCTTATATTAATACAGGCGATGGTCTGGGTATGGCTGCTCGTGCTGGTATTCCATTACAGGATATGGAATTCTGGCAATTCCACCCGACAGGTGTCGCGGGCGCAGGTGTATTGCTGACTGAAGGTTGTCGTGGTGAGGGTGCAATCCTTCGTAATAAAGACGGCGAACCGTTCATGGAACGTTATGCACCGACTTTAAAAGACTTGGCACCACGTGACTTTGTATCACGCTCTATGGACCAGGAAATTAAAGAAGGCCGTGGCTGTGGTCCAAAGGGTGATTATATCTTGCTTGATATGACTCACTTGGGTGCGGATACAATCATGAAGCGTTTGCCGTCTGTATTCGAGATTGGTAAAAAATTCGCAAACGTTGATATTACTAAAGAGCCGATTCCGGTGGTGCCCACTATCCATTACCAGATGGGCGGTATCCCAACCAATATGCATGGCCAAGTTGTACTGCCTGAACCAGGTACAGACAACTACACCAAGCCGGTAAAAGGTTTCTATGCTATTGGTGAATGTTCTTGCGTATCTGTACATGGTGCAAACCGTCTAGGTACAAATTCATTGCTTGACCTAGTGGTATTTGGTAAGGCTGCGGGCGAACATATTATTGATTACGTGACTAAACATCACGGTGATGAATATGCTCCGCTGCCAACTAATGTTTTACAGCAGACCGTAGCCCGTATACGCAAGCTGGACGAATCTACTACTGGTGAAAATGCACAAGAAGTAGCTGATGCGATTCGTGATATTGTTCAGGATCATGCAGGCGTATTCCGTACTCAAGCCTTGCTTGATGAGGGTGTTAAGCAGATTCTTGCGATTGAACCACGCGTTCGTAATATTCACTTGAAAGACAAATCTAAAGTATTTAACACTGCGCGTATTGAAGCTCTGGAAGTTGAAAACTTGTATGAGGTAGCAAAAGCCACCTTAATTTCAGCAGCTGCGCGTAAAGAATGTCGTGGTGCTCATACTGTGGTTGATTATGAGTTACCAGCAGATCACCCGACCTATTCATATGGTCGTCGTGATGATGAGTGGATGAAACACACTCTGTGGTACTCGGTAGATAACCGTTTGGAATATAAGCCAGTGCGTTTCAACCCGCTGACTGTTGATCCAATTCCACCAGCACCGCGTACATTCTGATCAGGAGTATAAAGATGAGTAGAGGTACTCGTACATTTCACATCTACCGCTATGATCCTGATAAGGATAAAGCGCCGTACATGCAAACTTTCAAGCTTGAGCTGACTGATAAGCACCGTATGTTGCTTGATGCTCTGCTGGCGTTAAAAGTACAGGACGAAAGTCTGACTTTTCGCCGCTCTTGCCGTGAAGGTATTTGTGGTTCGGATGGTGTAAATATCAATGGTAAAAATGGTTTGGCTTGTCTTGAAAACTTGAATGACCTGCCAAATGAAATTACTATTCGTCCATTACCGGGTCTGCCAGTAATCAAAGATCTGGTTGTTGATATGAACCAGTTCTACGAGCAGTATAACAAGATCCAGCCATTCCTGATTAATAATCAGCCTGCACCGCCAAAAGAGCGTTTGCAGACTCCGGAAGAGCGTGATCATCTGAACGGTCTGTATGAATGTATTTTATGTGCATGCTGTTCTACTGCATGCCCATCATTCTGGTGGAATCCTGATAAATTCCTGGGACCGTCAGCATTGCTAAATGCTTATCGTTTTATTATTGACTCGCGTGACACAGCGACTCAGGACCGTCTGGCACGTATGGATGACCCGTTCAGTCTTTTCCGTTGTAAAGGTATTATGAACTGCGTATCTGTTTGCCCTAAAGGTTTGAATCCGACTAAGGCAATTGGTCATATCCGTAATATGCTACTTGATCAAGCCGGTTAATTAATCCCTAAAGAA
The DNA here is from genome assembly GCF_006757745.1 of Acinetobacter radioresistens DSM 6976 = NBRC 102413 = CIP 103788. Classification (NCBI taxonomy): domain Bacteria; kingdom Pseudomonadati; phylum Pseudomonadota; class Gammaproteobacteria; order Moraxellales; family Moraxellaceae; genus Acinetobacter; species Acinetobacter radioresistens. Next base: position 785,214 of record NZ_AP019740.1, read on the forward strand.
GAGCGTACATCACAGGTGTGCGCTCTTTTTGTTCATTTGTGTAAAAGATAGGGGACTTTATTTGTAATTCGCTCTATTTTTTATATAAAGCACCGTATGTTAAAGCATAAAATTTTTAATGTATTTAGCCAATTTATAGGAGGTATGTGTCAAAAAAATCAATTCAATCTGGAGTTCATGTTACGATATAACACACAGTTATATTTGAAAAAAATGGCTATTCTATTGTTTATTTATTAAGCATATTGAGGATGGTTGAGCAAAATTTTACTAAAAGTTGCTTTAGAAAAGCTAATTCGCCGATTTATCTTTTCTAAGACGATTTTGCAAAAAAATTGCTCGGTATTGCCGAGTATATAAATGAATGATGATGCAGGTAAGAGCGTTATGATTCATAACACACACCGGTCAATTCTGGTGTGATTATAGCGCCCGTGGTCTGAGTACCGAGTGGGTATTAATGTCATTTTACCAATTTGGCATTATCAAGCATGGGTATGCTTAACAAGCAACCTGTAATGTTTTTGCAATAGGAAATGGGTCCACAAATGCAAGAAGTTGCTGACGCATTGCGTCTTGACACTGAACTTTCCGCTGATAGTGCAGCGTATATTGAAGAGCTTTACGAGCAGTACCTGACTTCTCCGACCTCAGTAGGTGAGGATTGGCGCCAGTATTTTGATAAATTCCCTAAAGGTGATCAGCCTCACAGCAATGTACGTGAGCAATTCCTATTATTAGGACGTAATGGTAGCCGTGGACAACCAGTTGCGCAAAGTGCAGTAAGTTCTGAACATGAACGTCGTCAGATTGGGGTGTTGCAATTAATTGCAGCTTACCGTAACCGTGGGCACCAGAAAGCCAAATTGGATCCGTTGGGCTTGGCAAAACGTGAAGATGTTCCTGATCTTAACCTGTCTGCACATGGTTTGACCAAATCTGATCTGGATACTGTATTCAATACAGGTAATCTGGCAATTGGCAAGACGGAAGCTACCCTTGGTGAAATGATTGAAGCAATGGAGGCGACTTATTGCGGCTCAATCGGTGCCGAGTATATGCACATTGTTGATACCAAGGAAAAGCGCTGGATTCAGCAACGTCTTGAAGGTGTACGCGGTAAATATGATTTTACTGCTGACCAGAAAAAATTATTTCTTGAGCGTTTAACTGCAGCTGAAGGCCTAGAAAAATTTCTGGGTAATAAATATGTAGGTGCTAAACGCTTTGGTGTGGAAGGTGGTGAATCTTTCATTCCTATGGTCAATGAACTGATCCAGCGTGCCGGCTCAGTAGGCTGTAAAGAAGTTGTGATTGGCATGCCACACCGTGGCCGTTTAAACCTCCTGGTCAATATTATGGGTAAAAACCCGGCTGACCTGTTTGGTGAGTTTGAAGGCAAAATGCTGAATAAGAAAGGTTCTGGTGACGTTAAATATCACCAAGGCTTTTCTTCAAACGTAATGACCCCAGGCGGTGAAGTACACCTTGCCTTGGCATTTAACCCATCCCATCTTGAAATTGTTGGACCTGTAGTTGAAGGTTCAGTGCGCGCGCGTCAAGTACGTCGTAAAGATATCGGTGGTGACGATGTATTGCCATTAATTGTACATGGTGATGCTGCATTTGCAGGTCAGGGCGTGAATATGGAAACTTTCCAGATGTCACAGACCCGTGGTTATACTGTAGGCGGTACGGTTCATATCATTGTGAACAACCAGGTTGGTTTTACAACTTCTGACCCGCGTGATGCGCGTTCAACTGAATATAGTACTGACGTTGCCAAAATGATTCAGGCACCTATCTTCCATGTGAATGGTGATGATCCTGAGGCTGTAATTTTTGCTACTCAATTGGCGCATGATTTCCGCCATACTTTCCGTAAAGATGTAGTAATTGACCTGTTCTGTTATCGTCGTCGTGGCCATAATGAGGCGGACGAGCCAGCAGCAACTCAGCCAATCATGTATCAGGTTATCAGCAAGAAACCGACAACCCGTACTTTATACGCAGACAAACTTGTTCAGGAAAATGTTCTGGACCGTGCTGCTGCTGACAAGATGGTTGAAGATTATCGTGCTGATCTTGAAGCAGGTAATCATGTTGCCAGTGCACTGGTTCTTGAGCCAAATACTAAAATGTTTGTGGACTGGGCTCCGTATCTTGGCCATGACTATACCGATGACTGGGATACCTCATTTGACTTGACTCGCCTGAAACAGTTGGGCGAAGGCATGCGTAAACTTCCTGAAGGTTTTGTAATGCAGCGTCAGGTTCAAAAAGTAATTGATGACCGCCTGAAAATGCAAACTGGTGAAATGCCATTAAACTGGGGTGCTGCTGAAACTCTGGCTTATGCAACATTGCTAGACGAAGGTTATCTGGTACGTATTACCGGTGAAGATGTAGGTCGTGGTACCTTCTCACATCGTCATGCCAAACTTCATAACCAGACAGATGGTTCCACTTACATTCCGCTTTGCCATGTAAAAGAAAACCAGCCACGTTTTGCATTATATGATTCGTTGCTGTCTGAAGAGGCTGTACTTGCATTTGAATATGGTTATGCAACCACTATTCCGCATGGCCTAATTATTTGGGAAGCACAGTTTGGTGACTTCGCAAACTGTGCCCAAGTCGTGATTGACCAGTTTATTGCTTCTGGTGAAACTAAATGGGAGCGTGTATGTGGTCTGACCATGTTACTTCCACATGGTTACGAAGGCCAGGGCCCTGAGCACTCATCTGCTCGTCTTGAGCGCTTCTTGCAGCTATGTGCAGAAGACAACATGCAGGTGATTACTCCAACAACGCCTGCACAGATTTTCCATGCGCTGCGTCGTCAGGCAGTACGCCCGATCCGTAAACCAATGATCGTTATGTCTCCTAAGTCGCTGCTTCGTCATAAACTGGCAACTTCGACTCTGGAAGAGCTGGCAACGACTTCATTCCAGACAGTGATTGATGAGATCGATACACTTAACAAGGCCGACGTTACCCGTCTGGTGCTCTGTGGTGGCAAAGTCTATTATGATCTGCTTGAAAAACGTCGCGAGCAGGAACTGAACAATACTGCAATCGTTCGTATTGAACAGTTGTATCCATACCCAGAAAAACGCCTTGCTGAAGTTCTTGCCTCTTATCCAAACGTGAAAGAACTCGTGTGGTGTCAGGAAGAGCCGAAAAACCAAGGGGCCTGGTTATTTATTGCGCCGCGTTTATATGACGACGTAATGAAAACAGGTAAGCAAGTCCGTATTAGTTACGCAGGACGTGAAGCATCTGCAGCACCTGCATGTGGCTCACCTTATTTGCACGCAAAACAACAAGCTCAGCTTATCAATAATGCTCTAGCAATCGAAGCTGAACAATCAGGAGATTCTAAATAATGGCAACCGAAATTAAAGCCCCGGTATTCCCAGAGTCAGTTGCTGACGGCACGATCGCAACTTGGCACAAGAAAGTCGGTGAAGCTGTTTCACGTGATGAAGTCATCTGTGACATCGAAACTGACAAAGTTGTTCTAGAAGTGGTTGCCCCTGCAGACGGTGCTCTGGTTGCTATTGTTAAAGATGAAGGCGACACAGTTCTTTCTGATGAAGTAATTGCACAGTTTGAAGCAGGTGCTGGAGCTACAGCAGAGCCAGCTCAAACAGCAGTAACTTCTGATGGAAATGTGGAAAATGCATCTGCTAATACAGAAGCTGGTCCAGCTCCTGTAGTTGAGCGCAGCCAGCCTGTACAGGATCAGGCACCTGCTGTACGTAAAGCTTTGACTGAAACAGGTATTAACGCTTCTGATGTTTCTGGTACAGGCCGTGGTGGTCGTATTACTAAAGAAGACGTAGCAAACCATCAGTCTAAACCAGCTGCTGCAGCTCAGCCTCAAGCGCTTAGCGTAGCTGTAGGTGAGCGTATTGAAAAACGTGTTCCGATGACACGTCTGCGTAAACGTGTTGCTGAGCGCCTGCTTGCAGCAACACAAGAAACAGCAATGTTGACTACGTTTAATGAAGTTAACATGAAGCCAATCATGGATATGCGTAACCAGTATAAAGATGCGTTTGAAAAACGTCATGGTGCGCGTCTGGGCTTTATGTCTTTCTTTGTGAAAGCAGCAACTGAAGCGTTAAAACGCTATCCGGCAGTCAATGCTTCAATTGATGGCGACGATATCGTATATCACGGTTTTTATGATATTGGCGTAGCAGTTTCTTCTGATCGCGGTCTTGTAGTACCTGTCCTGCGTGACACTGATCGTATGAACTATGCTGAAGTTGAAAACGGTATTCGTGCATATGCTGGCAAAGCGCGTGAAGGCAAACTTGCAATTGAAGATATGACTGGTGGTACTTTCACAATTACCAACGGTGGTACTTTTGGTTCGCTACTTTCTACTCCGATTTTGAATACGCCACAAACTGCGATTCTGGGTATGCATAAAATCCAAGAGCGTCCTATGGCTGTAAACGGACAGGTGGAAATTCTGCCAATGATGTATTTGGCATTATCTTATGATCACCGTTTAATCGATGGTAAAGAAGCAGTAGGCTTCCTTGTAACAATCAAAGAATTGTTAGAAGAGCCAGCTAAACTTATCCTTGATCTTTAATACTTACCAGCAAAATAAACCAGGATAAAGTCTCCCTTTATCCTGGTACTTGGAGATAAATATGTCTCAACAGTTTGATCTTGTTGTGATCGGTGGTGGCCCAGGTGGTTATGAAGCAGCAATTCGTGCTGCACAGCTGGGCTTCAAAGTTGCTTGTATTGAAAAACGTATTCATAAAGGTAAACCATCTCTGGGTGGGACCTGTCTAAACGTTGGCTGTATCCCATCTAAAGCATTGCTTGACTCTTCTCATCGTTATGAAGATACCGTTCATCATTTGGGTGATCATGGTATTACAACAGCTGAAGTGAAATTTGACCTTGAAAAGATGCTTGCTCGTAAAGACAAAGTGGTAGAGCAACTGACCGGTGGTGTAGCTCAGCTACTTAAAGGTAATGGGATCGAGTGGCTGCAAGGTACAGGTAAACTGCTGGCAGGTAAAAAAGTTGAGTTTGTACCATTTGAAGGTGAGACTCAGGTTCTAGAACCTAAATATGTAATTCTGGCATCGGGTTCTGTACCAGTAAATATTCCTGTTGCTCCTGTAGATCAAGATCTGATTGTAGATTCTACCGGTGCACTTGAATTCCCTGAAGTTCCTCAGCGTTTAGGGGTAATCGGTGCAGGTGTAATTGGTCTTGAGCTAGGTTCAGTATGGCGTCGTCTGGGTTCAGAAGTTGTTGTATTTGAAGCTATGGATGCATTCTTACCAATGGCCGATAAAGCACTGGCTAAAGAATTCCAGAAAATCCTGACTAAGCAGGGTCTGGACATCCGTATTGGTGCGAAAGTTTCTGGTACTGAGATCAATGGTCGCGAAGTAACTGTTAAATACAGCCAGGGCGGCGAAGATAAAGAACAGACTTTTGATAAGCTGATTGTGTGTGTAGGTCGTAAAGCTTATGCAGAAGGTCTGTTAGCTGAAGACTCAGGTATAAAACTGGCAGAACGTGGTCTGGTAGAAGTAAATGATCATTGCGCAACTTCTCTTGAAGGTGTTTATGCGATTGGTGATTTGGTTCGTGGTCCAATGCTTGCACATAAGGCAATGGAAGAAGGCGTAATGGCTGTTGAGCGTATCCATGGCCACGCTGCACAAGTAAATTATGACACTATCATCAGTGTAATCTATACCCATCCGGAAGCAGCATGGGTCGGTTTAACTGAAGAGCAGGCAAAAGAAAAAGGCCACGACGTTAAAACTGGCCAATTCCCGTTTGCTGTGAATGGTCGTGCACTTGCTGCAGGTGAGGGCGCAGGTTTTGTAAAATTTGTTGCTGATGCTAAAACTGACCGTCTACTGGGTATGCACGTAGTAGGTCCGGCTGCCTCTGACATCGTTCATCAGGGTATGATTGCCCTTGAATTTGTATCAAGTGTTGAAGACTTGCAGTTAATGACTTTTGGTCATCCAACTTTCTCTGAAGTTGTGCATGAAGCAGCTCTTGCAGTCGATGGACGTGCAATTCACGCAATTCAGCGTAAACGTAAATAAGATTAAAGAAAGAGCGGTTCAAGAGCCGCTCTTTTTTGCTTCATGGGTTGCAATGATTGGCACAACCCTCTAAATATAAAGACAAGATTAAATAATTGCTAATGTGTACCGTGATGGAAGGGTACATAGAAGTATGGATAAGAAAGTAGAACTAGTAAAAGGTAAGTAAATGAATTTACATGAGTATCAAGCCAAAGCGCTATTAAAAAAATATGGTATGCCTGTTCAGGAAGGTATTTTAGCAACCAATGCTGATGAAGCTGTTGCTGCCTTTGAACAGCTTGGTGGAAAGTTTGCAGTCATTAAGGCCCAGGTGCATGCAGGTGGCCGTGGTAAGGCCGGTGGTGTACAGGTTGTTAAGTCAAAAGAAGAAGCCGCAGATTATACCAGTCGTATTATTGGTACACGCCTAGTCACCTACCAGACAGATGCCAATGGCCAGCCAGTCAATAGCGTACTGGTCTGTGAAGACGTTTATCCTGTGGAGCGTGAATTATACTTGGGTGCTGTGGTTGACCGCTCTACTCGTCGCATTACCTTTATGGCATCCACCGAAGGTGGTGTTGAAATTGAAAAAGTTGCAGAAGAAACACCTGAAAAAATTATTAAAGTTACAGTAGACCCTCTGGTTGGCCTGCAACCATTTCAGGCACGGGAAGTAGCCTTTGCACTGGGTTTGAAAGATGGCCAGATTAATCAGTTTGTTAAGCTGATGACAGGGGCTTACCATGCTTTTGTAGAAAATGATTTTGCCCTGTTTGAAATTAACCCGCTGTCTGTACGTGAAAATGGTGACATTCTTTGTGTAGATGCCAAGGTGGGCATTGATTCCAATGCACTGTATCGCTTACCAGAAGTCTCTGCGCTACGTGATAAGTCTCAGGAAAATGAACGCGAGCTTAAAGCTTCTGAATTTGACCTGAACTATGTAGCCTTAGAAGGCAATATCGGCTGTATGGTAAATGGTGCCGGTCTTGCTATGGCAACTATGGACATCATCAAATTATATGGTGGACAACCAGCTAACTTTCTAGATGTAGGTGGTGGTGCAACGAAAGAGCGGGTGATTGAAGCATTTAAAATTATCCTTGCTGACAGCTCTGTTCAGGCAGTATTAATCAATATTTTTGGTGGTATTGTACGCTGTGACATGATTGCAGAAGCAATTATTGCTGCGGTTCAGGAAGTGAACGTAACTATTCCTGTAGTCGTACGACTTGAAGGTAACAATGCCGAGCTTGGCGCCAAGTTACTGGATGAATCCGGTCTAACACTTATTTCTGCTCAGGGCCTAGCTGATGCCGCAGAAAAAGTTGTTGCAGCAGTAAAAGCATAAGGAGTATCAATCATGAGCGTATTAGTAAATAAAGACACCAAAGTATTGGTACAGGGTTTTACAGGTAAAAACGGAACTTTTCATTCAGAACAGGCCATTGCATACGGTACAAAAGTAGTCGGTGGTGTAACACCAGGTAAAGGCGGCCAGAGTCATTTAAATCTTCCTGTATTTAATACTATGCGCGAGGCGGTACAGGAAACACAGGCAGATGCGTCTGTGATTTATGTGCCTGCACCATTTGTACTGGATTCTATTGTAGAAGCAGTAGATGCAGGGATTGGACTTATTGTAGTCATTACCGAGGGTGTACCTACTCTTGATATGCTTAAAGCCAAGCGTTATCTGGAAACCAATGGTAACGGTACGCGTCTGATTGGACCAAACTGTCCGGGTATCATTACACCGGGTGAATGCAAAATTGGAATTATGCCGGGACACATTCATCAGCCAGGCCGTATTGGAATTATTTCCCGTTCTGGTACGCTAACTTATGAAGCGGTATCACAAACTACCCGTCTGGGATTAGGCCAATCTACCTGTATTGGTATTGGCGGAGATCCAATTCCAGGAATGAACCAGATTGATGCGCTTAAATTGTTTCAGGATGACCCCGAGACTGATGCGATCATTATGATTGGTGAAATTGGTGGGACAGCCGAAGAAGAAGCTGCTGAATATATTCAATCAAATGTGACCAAGCCAGTTGTGGGTTATATTGCCGGTGTAACAGCTCCAAAGGGCAAACGTATGGGCCATGCAGGTGCAATTATTTCTGGTGGTAAAGGAACAGCAGAAGAAAAATTCTCTGCTTTTGAAAAAGCGGGTATGGCATATACACGGAGTCCGGCAGAACTAGGTTCTACCATGTTACAGGTGTTGAAAGATAAAGGCCTAGCTTAAGTAGACAGCAAAAAAGCTCCGAAAGGGGCTTTTTTATTATGAGAATGATGGAGAGAATTAATTCTTCTTCAATGCTATTAGGATTGTAAGTTTAACTCAAGCTTAGTTTACCCTATAGTTGTCCACCTTAAAGCAAACTATTTAAGTAGATTAGATAAGTAATTTGCTTTAATTTAAGTCTATAACTTGTAGATTTTGATATATCATATTTTTTATAGACAAAAAAAATACGCAATGATTGGGGTGATCATTGCGCAGAACAACGAATCTGCATACACAGTTTCGGTTAAGGAGAAATGTCATGAATTTAGAAGCTTTCTAAATCATGAAAGTATAATATTTGAATACCTGAGTAACTTCCTTGGTATTCACGTTAACAAGTGTTAAATCACGTTAAACTATAGGTTATATTGTAATTTTTTAAATTGTGAAATTTTATGCGGTTGAATTTTAAAAATTAATATTCCAATTAAAAAGGCCCTTAAAGCAGGGCCTGTATTAATACTACAATTTTAAAAGTGGAACATTCCTAAACCGCTTTTAATTTCATCTAGAGTTTGCTGGGTAATAACCTGACATTTTTGAGTGCCTTGACGTAAAACATCCATAATATAGTCCGGATCTTTTTGCAATTCTGCACGACGTTCACGAATTGGACCGATCAGCTCTTTTAAAATACCTTCTAGACGCTTCTTCACAGTGCCATCACCTAGACCACCACGACGATAATGGGCTTTTAATTCTTCTAATTCTTCTTTATTGGTATCGAAAGCATCAAGATAGGTAAAAACCACATTACCTTCTACCTGACCCGGATCTTCAATACGCAAATGATTAGGATCAGTATACATGGCATTAACTGCCTTTTTAATATCCTTATCTGAAGCATCCAGAACAATGGTATTACCCAGAGATTTAGACATTTTGGCCTTACCATCAAATCCCGGTAAACGGCTCATGTTAGAAAGTAAGGCTTTACATTCAGGCAAAAGCTCGCGGCCAATCTGACGATTAAGACGACGAACAATTTCATTCGTTTGTTCAATCATTGGAATCTGGTCTTCTCCTACCGGCACAACAGTAGCTTTGAATGCCGTAATATCGGCAGCCTGTGCGACCGGATAACATAGAAAACCTGCCGGGATATCGCGCTCAAAACCTCGCATCTGAATTTCAGACTTGATCGTTGGGTTACGTTCCAAACGCGACACCGTCACAAAGTTCAGATAGAGCATGGTCAGCTCATTGAGTGCTGGTAATTGAGATTGCACACAGATGGTGGTTTTTTCCGGATCAATACCCACTGCTAAATAATCTGTAGCGACTTCCAGAATATTCCGACGTACTTTTTCAAAATTATCGGCATTATCAGTTAAAGCTTGAGCATCGGCGAGTAACAGGTGCTGGTGATGGGAGTCTTGCAAGCCTACACGAGAACGTAGTGAACCTACGAAATGTCCTAGATGGAGCTGTCCAGTCGGGCGGTCACCAGTCAAAATAACTGGGCGGGTATCTTGATCACTCATGATGCATTCCAAAGCGGTTGTAAATTAAGCAAAATATATTAATTGATGAAGTCTATTGTAAGGCATAAATACTGGCAGTGCCTCTTTACAATAAACTCCAGCTGGTAAAAAGTGAGAAATTTAATAGATAAACATATAAAGCTTATACACTTTCTCTGATTAAAGCGATTTAAACTAGCTATATAACGATAAGATTGGGAACATAAAATGGCGAGCAGCTTGCTTTTATTATTAGATGATATTGCCACAATTCTGGATGATGTCGCAGTCATGAGTAAAATGGCTGCAAAAAAAACCGCAGGGGTGCTAGGTGATGACTTGGCTTTAAATGCCCAGCAAGTCAGTGGTGTCCGTTCAGATCGGGAATTGCCAGTGGTCTGGAGCGTAGCAAAAGGCTCATTTGTGAATAAAGTTATTCTAGTACCTTTAGCGTTGCTTATCAGTGTAGTTGCTCCATGGTTAATTAGCCCATTGTTAATGATTGGTGGCTTATTCTTGTGCTATGAAGGTATAGAAAAAGTTTTGCATTCACTACAGCGTAAAAAGCCACATAGTCCTGAAGAAGCAGTTGCCAAGCTCGAACAGGATGAGATTGATTTGCATGCCTATGAAAAAGATAAAGTCAAAGGTGCAATTCGAACAGATTTTATTCTTTCTGCTGAAATTGTAGTAATTAGCTTGGGTACAGTTGCAGCAGCCAGTTTTATGACTAAAGTTACAGTACTAAGTATTATCGCTATTGTAATGACTATAGGCGTGTATGGACTGGTAGCCATGATCGTAAAAATTGATGACTTGGGCCTGCATTTGACTGAACAGGTTTCAAATTTTAAACAGCGTATTGGTCAGGCTCTTTTGAGCTTTGCCCCGATTTTGATGAAGACTTTATCAATCGTCGGTACCATTGCTATGTTTCTGGTCGGGGGAGGCATTATTAATCATGCTGTTCCTCTAATACATCATTTTACTGAAGATACTGTTGATCATGTTGAACTGATTCCTACTTTGGGGCATATCGTAGGAGCAATTACACCAACTTTAATAAATTTGGGAATCGGCATAGTAGCGGGTTTTATTGTTCTGCTTTTAGTCAGTGGAGTTAAAAAAATCTGGCCAAAATCTAAACAGAAATCTGCTTAAGCTATCAGCTTTTGCGACATCGTAATAATAGGGAAGGGGTAAACTATGCGTTGGAAAGGTCGCCGTGTCAGTACTAATCTGGAAGATCGCCGGGGTGGAGGCGGAGCAAAAGCAGGGGGTATCAGTATATTAGGTCTGATTGTTGCCTTTGTCGCCTGGAAGTTTTTTGGTGTAGATCCGCAGCAGGCTTATCAGGCAACAAAACAGGTAACCGCCGGACAGCAGGTAGAAAGCGTCGGCCTGGAAAATCCAACGCCCCAGCAGCAAGAAGCCGCAGATTTTGTCGGGACTGTTCTTGCTGATACCGAAGACACCTGGCAGGCAATTTTTCAGGAGCAGGGGCAAAATTATACCCCTCCTAAACTGGTCTTGTTCAGTGGCGTGGTTAATTCACGTTGTGGTACTGCACAGGCGGCAATGGGGCCATTTTATTGTCCAGCTGACCAAAAAGTTTACATAGATACCAGTTTCTTTAAAGATATGCGCCAGCAGATGGGAATTTCTGGTGAGCAGAACCAGACAGAACTCTCTCGACAAGACCAAGCCGGAGACTTTGCTCAGGCTTATGTAATTGCACACGAAGTGGGTCACCATGTACAGAACCTGTTAGGTATCTCTTCTCAAGTGCAACAGGCTCGCAGCCGTGCTAGTCAAGTACAAGGAAATCAGCTTTCAGTCCGGCAAGAGCTTCAAGCAGACTGTTTGGCCGGAGTGTGGGCACATCATAACCAGCAGCGTACCCAGTTTCTAGAGCAGGGTGATGTTCAGGAAGCAATGGATGCTGCCCATAAAATTGGTGATGACTATTTGCAAAAAAGTGCAACTGGACAAGTTGTACCTGATAGCTTTACGCATGGAACCAGTGCACAACGTATGCAGTGGTTCCAGACCGGCTTGAAGAGTGGTGATCTTAACCGGTGCGATACTTTTAACCAGCCAGTTTAAGGCAGTTAAAAGAATTATTGAGTACAGAAAAGATTATTACTGTACTCAATAATCTATTTTGTTAAAAAACTGCGAAAATTTTTCAAGATACGAATACTTGAAATTAATGCAATGATCGTAAACAGAAAAACTCCTAATAAGTAATATTTAAGGGCAGACATATCCTGTTGATAGAAATTAATCACTTGTTGTTGTGTTAAGGTTAAGTTGCTTGGCATGTTAGTCTGAGTATCTACATAGTTTATAGACTGAATATATTGATAAGGGCCAATAATTTGTAGAACTGCTTTTCGAACTTCTCTATATGGACTTTTATCATAGCCAGAAAGACAGAGCGTAGTCTGATAATGCTCACAACTGATTTTACTGATATATCCTTTGCCTTTTAAAACAATAAAAATTGCTCGATCTGGCTTTTGGCTGTTAGACAGGAGCAGATAAGACTGTTGATTGCTTGAAACCAGCTCAATCTGTTGGCGGTACTCTAGCCACGTATTCGCCTGTGCCAGTGTGTTGAATTTGCTGTAACAGGTCAGTAATAGTGCCAGAGTTACAGTAAAAATGATTAAAGCCAGGATAAGACGAAAAATGAATTTTAAAGATTGATGCATGAAAAGAAATATACAGCCAGTATTTATGAGAAATATTATTATAGTTTGAAATGATCTGGAAACGGCAAAAGCCGAATTGTTTATGCGAGAACCAGGTCTATTTAAAATGAAATAAAATTATCCATGACCTACCCCTAGAAATGGGAGTAAAATTCCCAGTTAAGAGTTTTATAACTGATATTCATCTAGAAGTGACTGATTGGATGCGTTTTAAGAAAGCCAGCAGTTATATTCAAGGATTCGCATGGGCAATTTTTTTCTTCTTCAAGCTTTAACGGTTATTTTTGCACTTTCAATCGCAACTACAATTTTTAATAAACGTATTTTAGACTTTCCTCAGGCGATTGGTGTGCCAATTGTCTCGGCAGTTTTTGTATTTATTTTGCAGTGGGGTGCGAGCTTACTTAATGGTAACCAGTTTATAGTCATTAATATTCATAATATTGAAGAAGCTGTACGCGGGATTGATTTCTACGACTTTCTTATTAATGGCGTAATCTGTTTTATCCTGACCTCGTCTGCGCTTAAATTTAAAATTTCTGACTTAAGAAGTCACTGGAAACCCATTGGAATTCTAGCCACGATTGCACTGGTAATCTGTGCTGTATTTTTCGGTGGCATCCTTTATGGTTTTCAGGCATTAATTGGAAATCCGGTCCCTATTTTAGTCTTGCTGTTATTGGGATCTGCTTTAGGTGCAACAGATCCAATCGGAGTTAAAGGGGTGTTAAGTTCAGTTAGAGCACCTCATCATTTGATTGTGAAACTCGAAGGTGAGTCACTGTTTAATGATGCAATGTGTATCGCCGTCTTCATGACTTTACTGAATGTATTACAAGGCGAACATTTTACCTTATTGGGCACATTAGAAAATTTTCTCTATGAAATTGTGGTAGCTGTAATTATCGGTTGGGGGTTCGGTTTAGGAATTTTACGCTTATTGCGCGGCAAGCATGAAATGGAGTCCCTGATCCTGACAACTGCGCTGCTGGCCTGCGGTTCTTACCTGGTTGCCCTGTTTGCTCATGCTTCTGCACCAATTGCTTGTGTTATTGGTGGTCTCATTGTTGGGAATAAATGGAAAGAAATCCTGCATGATCGTGAAATTCGTGAAGTAAATCACTTTTGGCATACTGTAGAAGGCATTATTAATTCATTTCTGTTTACATTAATCGGATTGGAGCTGTTCATTCTGGACTTGAGTAGTAGCATGATCCTTGGAGGAATATTTGCATTTTTTGCCCTGCATATTTCACGGTTTGCCGCAAATTTCTTATCTTTCGCCTTTTTCCCATCTTTTCGCAAAAAGAGTTATAACGGTAGCTTAACCATTTTATCGTGGGGAGGAGTGCGGGGTGGTATTTCACTGGCACTCATATTAGCTGTGGCTAATATTCCACAACTACGTGAATATAGCAGTATTTTGATTGGCTATACTTTCATTAGTGTATTGCTTTCAGGTGTGGTTTGCGGTTTAGGACTACCAGCCGTTATGAATGCTTTTTACTATAATCCAAATGAAGAGACTCAAGGCTTTAAAGGATGGTATCAACGTTTATGCCACAAAATGAATCGTAAAGGTTTTAAATATATTGTAGGAGAAGATGCGAATGGTAATGAAACCATTACTGTGTATCAGCCCGAGGAAATAATGGACCAGAAAACTGATGATGGCATCGCGGCTGTCCATCATCCGATAAAAGCACAAGAAGTCAAACGTCTGGAAAGTCCTGATAATTTTTAAAGGCAATTTGATATGCAGACTATTTTAAGAATAATAAAAATCAAGATACTAGATTGACTATTTTTAATAAATTTATCCTAAGTGTTACCGTGTATTTCAGTGTTGTTTTTATGTAAAAAATGAAAATATTTCTTATTTACATATCTTTTTTTTATCTCTTTAAAACAATCACTTAATAAAATAAAAAATATATGTATTTGATTTATATATTTTAACTTTAAAGCAGACTTGCTTACTCAACTTAATAAAAAACTTACTTGTTTCATGCTATCTATTTATAAAGCTTATTAAATTTTCTAGGAAGAAAATAGTTACAAAGCAAAATCTAATAAAGCTAATTTTTAATAAAAAATTCAGGAAATTAGCTCCTCTAATAATATGTAAGGAAGAATATAATGGCGGATATTTCTATAATTTCAAAAGAAACAGCTCAGCAAGTAGAGCATATAGGTAATAGTTTTAAATTAGGGGAGCCTGTAGTTGTCGTTATTGATGTTGCTCCAGAGGAGGTAGCATCTATTGATCGTAGTGGAAATAACCTTACTATCACCTTGAAAAATGGTGAGCAAATTTATATAGAAAATTATTTTGCCGCTGATAATAGTCTGGTCTTTAAAAATGATCAGAATCAGCTTTTACTGGCTCAAGTTACTGATGCCAGTGGTGCAATATTAGATCCAATTTCTTATTTAAACTTAGAAGAAGTCACACCACTTTTATATGGAGCAGAGAGTGAAGCTTTTGTTCCCTGGTTAGTTGGGGCAGTAGGAATAGGAGGATTGGCTGCAGCGGTAACCTCTACTAGCGATTCTTCCGATGATACAAGAAATGATATTACACCACCACAGAAACCAATTATTACTGAAAATAATGGTGATGGTTTAAGTGGTACAGGTGAAGCCGGCAGTACAGTAATTGTTAAAGATAGCCAAGGCAATCAGACTGAAATTAAGGTAGGAGAAGACGGCAAGTGGAGCATTGAGCCGAATCCGTTAAATGAAGGAGAACAGGGGACAATTGAAGCAGTAGATCCTGCTGGCAACA
The DNA here is from genome assembly GCF_006757745.1 of Acinetobacter radioresistens DSM 6976 = NBRC 102413 = CIP 103788. NCBI lineage: Bacteria > Pseudomonadati > Pseudomonadota > Gammaproteobacteria > Moraxellales > Moraxellaceae > Acinetobacter > Acinetobacter radioresistens. Next base: position 800,570 of record NZ_AP019740.1, read on the forward strand.
GTTCAGGACAATCTCCGGTTACAGGAGGCGACCAAACTGTCCCACAAGCTACATTAGACACATTGTTAACAAATGACACCACCCCGGGCCTGAGTGGCACGGTAAATGACCCGGCAGCCCGGATTGAAGTCAGCATTAACGGCAGCACCTACCAGGCCATCAACAATGGCGACGGCAGCTGGAGCCTGGCTGACAACATCATCGCGGTCCTGCCGGAAGGCCTGATTAACGTAACCGTAACAGCCACCGATGCGGCGGGGAACCGCAGTGCAGTGACCGGCAGCATCCGCATTGATACCACCGCCCCGGCAGCACCGCTGCTGGATGCGGTCAATGCCACTGACCCGATCAGCGGCACGGCAGAGGCGGGTGCACGGATCGTGGTGACCTATCCGAACGGCACCACGGCCAGCACCGTAGCAGATGCTACGGGGAACTGGAGCGTGGCCAACCCGGGCAACCTGAGCGATGGCCAGCAGATCAGCGTGGTGGCCAGCGATGCGGCCGGCAACAGCTCGGCCCCGGCCAGCGCGACGGTTGATGCAGACATCACCGCACCTGAGGTCAGCCTGGATGCGCTGCTGAGCAATGACACCACCCCGGGCCTGAGCGGCACGGTGAATGACCCAGCAGCCCGGATTGAAGTCAGCATTAACGGCAGCACCTACCAGGCCATCAACAATGGCGACGGCAGCTGGAGCCTGGCCGACAACATCATCGCGGTCCTGCCGGAAGGCCTGATTAACGTAACCGTAACAGCCACCGATGCGGCGGGGAACCGCAGTGCAGTGACCGGCAGCATCCGCATTGATACCACCGCCCCGGCAGCACCGCTGCTGGATGCGGTCAATGCCACTGACCCGATCAGCGGCACGGCAGAGGCGGGTGCGCGGATCGTGGTGACCTATCCGAACGGCACCACGGCCAGCACCGTAGCAGATGCTGCGGGGAACTGGAGCGTGGCCAACCCGGGCAACCTGAGCGATGGCCAGCAGATCAGCGTGGTGGCCAGCGATGCGGCCGGCAACAGCTCGGCCCCGGCCAGCGCGACGGTTGATGCAGACATCACCGCACCTGAGGTCAGCCTGGATGCGCTGCTGAGCAATGACACCACCCCGGGCCTGAGCGGCACGGTGAATGACCCAGCAGCCCGGATTGAAGTCAGCATTAACGGCAGCACCTACCAGGCCATCAACAATGGCGACGGCAGCTGGAGCCTGGCCGACAACATCATCGCGGTCCTGCCGGAAGGCCTGATTAACGTAACCGTGACAGCCACCGATGCGGCGGGGAACCGCAGTGCAGTGACCGGCAGCATCCGCATTGATACCACCGCCCCGGCAGCACCGCTGCTGGATGCGGTCAATGCCACTGACCCGATCAGCGGCACGGCAGAGGCGGGTGCGCGGATCCGTGGTGACCTATCCGAACGGCACCACGGCCAGCACCGTAGCAGATGCTGCGGGGAACTGGAGCGTGGCCAACCCGGGCAACCTGAGCGATGGCCAGCAGATCAGCGTGGTGGCCAGCGATGCGGCCGGCAACAGCTCGGCCCCGGCCAGCGCGACGGTTGATGCAGACATCACCGCACCTGAGGTCAGCCTGGATGCACTGCTGAGCAATGACACCACCCCGGGCCTGAGTGGCACGGTGAATGACCCGGCAGCCCGGATTGAAGTCAGCATTAACGGCAGCACCTACCAGGCCATCAACAATGGCGACGGCAGCTGGAGCCTGGCTGACAACATCATCTCGGTCCTGCCGGAAGGCCTGATTAACGTAACCGTAACAGCCACCGATGCGGCGGGGAACCGCAGTGCAGTGACCGGCAGCATCCGCATTGATACCACCGCCCCGGCAGCACCGCTGCTGGATGCGGTCAATGCCACTGACCCGATCAGCGGCACGGCAGAGGCGGGTGCGCGGATCGTGGTGACCTATCCGAACGGCACCACGGCCAGCACCGTAGCAGATGCTACGGGGAACTGGAGCGTGGCCAACCCGGGCAACCTGAGCGATGGCCAGCAGATCAGCGTGGTGGCCAGCGATGCGGCCGGCAACAGCTCGGCCCCGGCCAGCGCGACGGTTGATGCAGACATCACCGCACCTGAGGTCAGCCTGGATGCACTGCTGAGCAATGACACCACCCCGGGCCTGAGTGGCACAGTGAATGACCCGACGGCCCGGATTGAAGTTAGCATTAACGGCAGCACCTACCAGGCCATCAACAATGGCGACGGCAGCTGGAGCCTGGCCGACAACATCATCGCGGTCCTGCCGGAAGGCCTGATTAACGTAACCGTAACAGCCACCGATGCGGCGGGGAACCGCAGTGCAGTGACCGGCAGCATCCGCATTGATACCACCGCCCCGGCAGCACCGCTGCTGGATGCGGTCAATGCCACTGACCCGAATCAGCGGCACGGCAGAGGCGGGTGCGCGGATCGTGGTGACCTATCCGAACGGCACCACGGCCAGCACCGTGGCAGATGCTGCGGGGAACTGGAGCGTGGCCAACCCGGGCAACCTGAGCGATGGCCAGCAAATCAGCGTGGTGGCCAGCGATGCGGCCGGCAACAGCTCGGCCCCGGCCAGCGCGACGGTTGATGCAGACATCACCGCACCTGAGGTCAGCCTGGATGCGCTGCTGAGCAATGACACCACCCCGGGCCTGAGTGGCACGGTGAATGACCCGACGGCCCGGATTGAAGTCAGCATTAACGGCAGCACCTACCAGGCCATCAACAATGGCGACGGCAGCTGGAGCCTGGCTGACAACATCATCGCGGTCCTGCCGGAAGGCCTGATTAACGTAACCGTGACAGCCACCGATGCGGCGGGGAACCGCAGTGCAGTGACCGGCAGCATCCGCATTGATACCACCGCCCCGGCAGCACCGCTGCTGGATGCGGTCAATGCCACTGACCCGATCAGCGGCACGGCAGAGGCGGGTGCGCGGATCGTGGTGACCTATCCGAACGGCACCACGGCCAGCACCGTAGCAGATGCTGCGGGGAACTGGAGCGTGGCCAACCCGGGCAACCTGAGCGATGGCCAGCAGATCAGCGTGGTGGCCAGCGATGCGGCCGGCAACAGCTCGGCCCCGGCCAGCGCGACGGTTGATGCAGACATCACCGCACCTGAGGTCAGCCTGGATGCACTGCTGAGCAATGACACCACCCCGGGCCTGAGTGGCACGGTAAATGACCCGGCAGCCCGGATTGAAGTCAGCATTAACGGCAGCACCTACCAGGCCATCAACAATGGCGACGGCAGCTGGAGCCTGGCTGACAACATCATCGCGGTCCTGCCGGAAGGCCTGATTAACGTAACCGTAACAGCCACCGATGCGGCGGGGAACCGCAGTGCAGTGACCGGCAGCATCCGCATTGATACCACCGCCCCGGCAGCACCGCTGCTGGATGCGGTCAATGTCACTGACCCGATCAGCGGCACGGCAGAGGCGGGTGCACGGATCGTGGTGACCTATCCGAACGGCACCACGGCCAGCACCGTGGCAGATGCTACGGGGAACTGGAGCGTGGCCAACCCGGGCAACCTGAGCGATGGCCAGCAAATCAGCGTGGTGGCCAGCGATGCGGCCGGCAACAGCTCGGCCCCGGCCAGCGCGACGGTTGATGCAGACATTACAGCTCCAAGTTTAGAATTTATAGTAATCATTAATGCTGATGGCAGCGCGACTCTCAGCGGTACCACCGAACCGGGCACCAGTGTAATCGTACAGGGTCCGGATGGAGCAGCAGTGCCGGTCAATGTGGCACCAGATGGCAGCATCAGTGGCAGCATTGCCGCGCCAGCTCTCGCCGGTAACTACACCGCCACCGCAACCGATATCAATGGCAACACTGCCACCGATACCGCGACTGCAACAGATAGCACGCCACCGGCGGTAGAGCTGAATGTGGTAATCAATGCTGATGGCAGTGCCACTCTCAGCGGTACCACCGAACCGGGCACCAGTGTAATCGTACAGGGTCCGGATGGAGCAGCAGTGCCGGTCAATGTGGCACCAGATGGCAGCATCAGTGGCAGCATTGCCGCGCCGGCTCTTGCCGGTAGCTACAGCGCCACCGCAACCGATATTAATGGCAACACTGCCACCGATACCGCGACTGCAACAGATAGCACGCCACCGGCGGTAGAGCTGAATGTGGTGATCAATACCGATGGCAGTGCCACTCTCAGCGGTACCACCGAACCGGGTGCCAGTGTAACCGTACAGGGTCCGGATGGAGCAGCAGTGCCGGTCACAGTGGCGCCAGATGGCAGCATCAGTGGCAGCATTGCCGCGCCAGCTCTTGCCGGTAACTATACCGCCACCGCGACCGATATTAATGGCAACACTGCCACCGATACCGCGACTGCAACAGATAGCACGCCACCGGCGGTAGAGCTGAATGTGGTGATCAATACCGATGGCAGTGCCACTCTCAGCGGTACCACCGAACCGGGTGCCAGTGTAACGGTACGGGGCCCGGATGGAGCAGCAGTGCCGGTCACTGTGACGCCAGATGGCAGCATCAGTGGCAGCATTGCCGCGCCAGCTCTCGCCGGTAACTATACCGCCACCGCGACCGATATTAATGGCAACACTGCCACCGATACTGCGACTGCAATAGATAATATTGCACCAATTCCTGGAAGCCTGAGTCTGGCAGATTTCTCCGATACAGGCATCAGCCTCTCTGATGGAATCAGTAATGACAATACATTTAATTTGACATTAACGGGTCAGGAAACAGGTTCTACCGTGGTCTACCAGATTTCTGCGGATGGCGGAAATACCTGGGTGGCAACAACAGCCGCACAGACTGGAGTCGCAGATAACACCTATCAATACAGAGCTGTCGTGACTGATGTTAATGGCAACAGCAGTGTCACAGATACAGTTAATGTCACTGTAGATACAGCTGCTCCAGATGCTCCTGAGCTTGATCCGGTTAACGTAACTGATCCGATTAGTGGAACAGCAGAAATTGGGGCTACTGTCACTGTTACCTTCCCAGATGGCACGATCGCTACCGCACTTGCAGATGAAAGTGGCAGCTGGAGTGTAGCTAACCCGGGTGGTCTTGCTAATGGTGATATTATTACTGCAATAGCAACAGATCCTGCAGGGAATGCATCATTATCGGGTAGCGGTACAGTTTCAGCTGATATTACAGCGCCAGTGGTGGTGCTGGATGATAGTTCCAGCAGAGATAATACCCCACCGTTGAGTGGTACGGTTAATGATACTACCGCACGAATCGTGGTTACTCTCAATGGTACTGATTATGAAGCCGTAAATAACGGTGATGGCACCTGGACTTTAGCAGATAATACTTTGCCGGTATTACAGGACGGGACATATAACCTTACTGTAAGAGCCATAGACCAGGCAGGTAATACGGGTACAGATACAGCAACTTTGACTATAGATACTATTACGACAGTAGAGCTGAATGTGGTGATCAATGCCGATGGCAGTGCCACTCTCAGCGGTACCACCGAACCGGGTGCCAGTGTAACGGTACGGGGCCCGGATGGAGCAGCAGTGCCGGTCACTGTGACGCCAGATGGCAGCATCAGTGGCAGCATTGCTGCGCCAGCTCTCACCGGTAACTACACCGCCACCGCGACCGATATTAATGGCAACACTGCCACCGATACCGCGACCGCAACAGATAGCACGCCACCAGCCGTAGAGCTGAATGTGGTGATCAATGCTGATGGCAGTGCCACTCTCAGCGGTACCACCGAACCGGGTGCCAGTGTAACCGTACGGGGCCCGGATGGAGCAGCAGTGCCGGTCACAGTGACGCCAGATGGCAGCATCAGTGGCAGCATTGCCGCGCCAGCTCTCGCCGGTAACTACACCGCCACCGCAACCGATATTAATGGCAACATTGCCACCGATACCGCGACTGCAATAGATAATATTGCACCAATTCCTGGAAGCCTGAGTCTGGCAGATTTCTCCGATACAGGCATCAGCCTCTCTGATGGAATCAGTAATGACAATACATTTAATTTGACATTAACGGGTCAGGAAACAGGTTCTACCGTGGTCTACCAGATTTCTGCGGATGGCGGAAATACCTGGGTGGCAACAACAGCCGCACAGACTGGAGTCGCAGATAACACCTATCAATACAGAGCTGTCGTGACTGATGTTAATGGCAACAGCAGTATAACTAATGCGGTAGGCGTTACTATAGATACTATCACTACGGTTACTGCGCGCTTTGCTTTAGATTCAGATAATGGCAATCCAGATCCGACGACTGTCATTGTGAGTGGCACAGCAGAGGTAGGATCTACTGTTACTTTAACCACAACTACAGGTGTAGCAATTTTAGATAATCTGGGCAATCCTGTTAGTACGATAGTAGGTTCAACCGGCACCTATACATTTAATGTTCCGACAGCTTCCGTAGCGGATAACCAGCTGCTTAGCGTGAATTCTACAGATATTGCCGGAAACGTTGCTACAGACCCAGTAAGAATAGATTTGACACCACCAAATGCCATAGATGATGTCGTAAACCTGGACATTGTAAGTCAGATCACTACAGTCTATCCCGAAGTGACCGATACAGATGTTCAGGTATTGGGTTTATTAGAGTCGGATAATGGCACTGACAATGGTGTGACTGTAATTGTAGGACCTGATCAATTTGGTGTACTCAATATTGAAATAAGCCAAACTGCACTCGCCGCAGTTGCAGATGCCTTCCGGTTAGATATTGTTGATGCAAATGGTAATGTTGTCTATTCTGCAGTAACACAAAACTCGCTATTAGGTGATGTTCTTGGTTTAAATGTCTTAGGTGTAACAGGAGATAATACTTTAACTGCTACAGTCAGAGGCTTGCAACCAGGTACATATCGTGTTGTGGTTCGTAATGACGAGAGTACATTAACTGACTTGCTAGATTCAGATAATAGTGGTGGAGTATCTTTACAAGAGCTTGGAAATTCAGGCGTCATTTTAGGGCCTGAAAATCAGACGCTGGTACTCAATACAGTTTCTAATGCATTAGGTCCAGTTTTAGGGCCAACAGTTACTACGCTGTTATCTCCTGTTTTAACTACATTGAATGGTTTGCCAGTTGATGAGATTATTAATCCATTAGTCACTATTTTGAATAATGTTGCTGCTACCGGATTACTCAATACAGTCTTGAGTTCACTAGCAGATGCTCTTTTAAGTAATACACTTACACTATTGCAAGCTACTGATATTACGACCCAGCTTACCGAAACCGATTTTGCTAATGAAGCCTTAACAGGTGGTAATGTGATTACAGGTGCGGGTAGCAGTAACGGCGGTACAGATGATGCACAGGGAGGTGTAATTACTCAGGTACAAATTGCTGATGGACCTATCGTAGTCATTCCATCAAATGGAAGCAATATTACAGTCGAAGGACTATATGGTGTACTTACCATTAATTCGTCAGGAGCCTATACTTATACAGCTTATGGAGATCCAGCGTCTATAGGCGGTTCTGAAGTATTTACTTATACATTATCTGATGGAAATACAGTAGATACAGCAAAACTTACTATTAACATTGCAGATACTTCTACAACAGCCCCTAGAGTTACTTTAGTTAATGATACGGGTAACAGTAATACTGACCTGATCACCCAAGATGGTCGCATCGCGGTGACCGCAGATCCGGATGTGAACACAGTAGTGGTAAGGTATACATCTGCTTCCGGTACTGGAGTGAACGTCAATGCCGTGTATGACACCGCAACTGGCAGGTGGATTGCTACGCCTCCAGCTGGTTTTGCAGATGGTACTTATAATGTGACGGCTACCGTAACAGACACTACCAATCATGCGAATACCTCTTCTTTAGGTAATATTACTCTAGATACTACACCGCCAGTAGTTACAATCGTAGGTGCAGGCGATAATGTAGGTAATATTCAAGGCAATATTTATTCTGGTGCGATTACTGATGATAATACGCCAACAATCTTTGGCAGGGCAGCGCCGAACAGTACCATTACGCTTATTCAGGACGGTGTAACAATAACTACGCCAATTACTGTAGATGCTAGTGGTAACTGGAGTTATACGCCTGCCACAGCGCTGTCTTCATCTGCGACCGGTGTAAATCATACTTGGCAGGCTAGAGTAACAGATACGGCAGGTAATATTACAACTGCTAACTTTAACTTGAATATTATTGGCCAGGTTGCACCTGTTGCAGCTGTTAACAGTAATGCTCTACTGGGCGTTGTAGGCGCAGATGTAGCAGGTCTGATTGATTTAAATCAGCAACTATTTGCAGCGGCAGATGCAAATGGCGATTTAAGAAGAGTAGAAATTACATTAAATTCTGCAGTATCACTGGGTGGAGAGAATTTTAGCTTCTCAACAGGGTTACGTAATCTGTTTGGTTATAATGTTACTACTCAAAGTAGCACTGTGTTAGGACGTCCAGCTCGTATTACAATTGAAGCTGCACAAGGGCAGGTATTTGATAATCAGGAAATTAATGAATTCTTGGCATCAGTCAAATTATCGGGTGGTTTGCTGGGAGGCATCTTAAATCTGAATTTACTGAATAATTTGAATGTGGTTGCTACAGATAGCCAAGGCTCATCTACCTCATATAGCCGAGGTGAGATCGCAAGTGTAGATCTGTTGGGCGGTCTACTTTCAGGAAGCGCTTCACCGATTGTTGAGGGTAATGCTAATGCCAATATCTTGGGTAATAGCAATAGTACTGTATCTCAGCGCCTCTATGGTTATGATGGAAATGATACGTTAAATGGCGGTTCAGGAAATGATATCCTGCGAGGTGGTAATGGTGATGATACTTTAAATGCAGGGGCAGGTAATGATTATATTAATGGTGGTGCAGGCAATGACACTATTACTGGTGGCTCAGGCGCTGATACTGTAGTGTTTGATTTACTGGTTGCCGCTAATGCAACAGGCGGTAATGGTACTGATACCTGGACAGACTTCCATGTAGGTAATATTCGTACCGATAACCAGGCTGACCGGATTGATGTGTCAGATCTGCTAGGAGGCGAGGTTAATGCTAATAATCTGGGACAATATATCCAGCTAAACTATAATTCAACGTCATCAACTGTAACCTTGTCCATCGACCGGGATGGAACCGGAACTACTTTTATTGCCACTCCATTATTACAGCTGACCAATCAGCCAAGTGCCATTACATTGGATGAACTGTTACAGAATGGCCAAATTATTTTCTAAATATATAAGGTAACAAAAAAGGACCTTCGGGTCCTTTTTTGTCTTTAGTTAAAATTTTTTTAAACTTAAGTAATAGTCTATTTAGAATTTTGAGTTTTCTTATACTTTATAAAGTTATAAATTTTAAGGAGGATATTATTTCTTCTGCACATGAATTATATGGACAGATTTTAGAAGTTATTAGTCTGATTCCTTGTGGTAAAGTTGCAACTTATGGACAGGTTGCGCGTCTTGCCGGGTTGCCAAAACATGCACGATTAGTCGGCTATATACTCAAAAATCTGCCTATAGAAACTGATATTCCATGGCATCGCGTAATTAATAGTCAAGGTAGAATTAGCCTAAGTAAATTAAATACACAAGGTCAAAATATACAGTCCGTTTTATTAATTGAAGAGGGACTGACAGTCATAAATGGAAAGATAAACTTAAAAAAATTTCAGTGGCTACCCTGAATTTCCAAATCAACTTAAGATCCCCAATTCTCTCTGTCTGGAAATTAGCAAGATAAAAATTAATATACAGTCTCTATCAGATGCGGATTAAAATTCATTTAAAAATGCTATTAAAGATGAAACGTTATCTGACTGTAGTCGCCCGCGTATTTTTAATAACTGCTTTTCGTCCATATCATAAAGCTTAAGGGAAAGCAGCTTCTGGATGTCTTCTTGAGAAAAACGGTATTTAATAATTCGTGCAGGTACACCACCGACAACTGCATAAGGTGGAACATCTTTAGTTACTACAGCACCTGTTGCTATTACTGCGCCTTCTCCCAATTTTACACCTTGCATAATCATGGCACGGCTACCAATCCAGCAACCGTCACTAATAATTGTATCTCCTGCTGGCACAAAACTACGGGTATCAAAGGGAAACACTGAAATCCATTCTGTACGGTGTAGCTGATTACCCCCCCATCATAATGACACTTTCAGCACCAAAGCAGACAAAATTACCAATATAAAGCTGATCAATCGGTTTATCTGGGGTAGCAGGTTTATCATGAAGATAACGCACTACACAACGTTCAAACCCTTGATCCCAATAGGCTGAGTAATAACTATAATTGCCTTTAATATGAATATTCGGATTCTTTACTGTCTTCGAGATGAATTCGAACTCACACCAGTGTTTAACCGGAGAGTTGATCAGCTGATCCATAAGAAAAATTAAATACTGAAGAGCAGCAGATTATATCTGAAAAATTTTAAAATTTGAGATGAGCGAAAATAATATTGTCAATAAAAAGCCCCTGATGAAAGGGGCTTCATGTGTATCGTGTTTGACTAAATATATTCAACACTCACAATTTCATATTCTACTTCACCTTGAGGCGTAACAATTTTTGCTTCATCACCTTCGCTTTTGCCTAAAAGTCCGCGTGCAATAGGTGAGTTCACAGAAATTTTATTAATTTTAAAGTCAGCTTCATCATCACCAACGATTTTATAAGTTTTCTGTTCTTCAGTATCAAGATTTTCAATAGTTACTGTTACACCGAAAACTACACGGCCATTCTGCTCAAGATCTTTAATATCGATAACCTGAGCTGCACCCAGTTTACCTTCAATGTCCTGAATACGACCTTCACAGAAACCTTGCTGTTCACGTGCAGCGTGATATTCTGCATTTTCTTTCAAGTCGCCATGTTCACGTGCTTCTGCAATCGCTGCTGTAATACGTGGACGTTCTACAGTTTTAAGCTGGTGTAATTCTTTCTCTAAGGCAGTTTTGCCTTCAGGGGTCATAGGATAACGTTGCATGTTGTCCCTCAAAAGTCAGTGGAAGGATGTAAAATATATAAATAAAAAAAAGCCCGCCACCAAGAAGGTAGCGGGACTTCTTGGAAGCGAATTAACCTTTAGTTAGGTCTTGCAAACGATATACATCCATTGGCAATTTAATTGCTAGAGCTTGGCATACAGCGTCCGCACCATTCAATGTAGTTGTATTATACACTTTACCTTGAAGTGCTGAACGACGGATCGAGAATGAGTCTTCTTGTGCCTTTTTGCCTTCAGTCGTATTAATGACAAGGTGGATTTCACCGTTTTTGATACGGTCCACAATGTTAGGACGACCTTCAGTCACTTTATTCACGCGTTCACATTCAAGACCAGCTTCGCTAATCACTTTAAATGTACCATCAGTCGCAAGAATCTTGAAGCCTAGGTCAATTAATTGTTTCGCAATACCGACAGCACGCGGTTTATCTGAGTCCCGTACAGAGATGAATGCATGTTTCACTTCGCCTTCAGTTGGAAGACCAGGTAAACGTTCATTTGCACCTAGCACTGCTTTATAGAATGCTTCACCAAAAGTTTTACCCACACCCATCACTTCACCTGTCGATTTCATCTCAGGGCCAAGGATCGGGTCAACACCAGGGAATTTGTTGAATGGGAACACGGCTTCTTTTACAGAGAAGTGCTCAGGGATAATCTCAGCCGTGAAGCCTTGTGACTCAAGAGATTGACCTGCCATACAACGTGCAGCGACTTTCGCTAAAGATTCGCCGATACACTTAGAAACGAAAGGCACTGTACGTGATGCACGTGGGTTCACTTCCAGGATGTAAACATCGTCGCCTTTCACCGCAAACTGTACGTTCATTAAACCGATTACGCCAAGCTCTTTCGCCATCGCGATGGTTTGACGGCGCATTTCGTCCTGTACTTCGTTTGATAACGAGTACGGAGGAATAGAACATGCTGAGTCACCTGAGTGAATTCCCGCTTGTTCAATATGCTGCATGATCCCGCCGATCACAACGTCTTTACCGTCAGACACGCAGTCAACGTCAACTTCAATTGCGTCATCCAGGAAGCGGTCAAGCAGAACTGGCGCTTCGTTAGATGCCTGAACCGCATCACGTAAGTAGCGTTTGAGTTCTTCGTCGTTGTATACGATTTCCATCGCACGGCCACCAAGAACGTAAGAAGGACGTACCACAAGCGGGTAGCCGACTTTCGCTGCTTCAGCCATACCTTCTTCAGCAGATTTTACGATACTGTTGTTTGGTTGACGTAGTTGCAGACGTTGAATCATTTGCTGGAAACGTTCACGGTCTTCTGCACGGTCAATCGCGTCAGGTGATGTGCCGATAATTGGCGCACCCGCTTCTTCTAAAGCACGAGCCAATTTAAGCGGCGTTTGACCACCGTATTGTACGATGATGCCTTTAGGCTTCTCTGTACGAACGATTTCAAGTACATCTTCCAAGGTAATCGGTTCGAAGTACAAACGGTCTGATGTGTCATAATCCGTAGAAACAGTCTCAGGGTTGCAGTTCACCATGATGGTTTCATAGCCATCTTCACGCATTGCAAGCGCCGCGTGTACACAGCAGTAATCGAACTCGATCCCTTGACCAATACGGTTAGGTCCACCGCCGATCACCATAATCTTGTCACGGTTCGATGGGTTAGACTCACACTCTTCATCGTAAGTTGAGTACATGTATGCTGTATCCGATTCGAATTCAGCTGCACAGGTATCCACACGTTTGTAAACAGGGGTTACGCCCAGGTTCCAACGGTGTTTACGGAATTGTTTTTGTGAAATACCCATCAAGTTCGCAATGCGCAGGTCCGATAAACCCTTACGTTTGAATGAACGGATGTTGTCCGCGTTCAAGTCACCGAAACCTAAAGTTTTGATCTGGTTTTCAGTGTTGATGATGTCTTCGATCTGGACCAGGAACCAGCGGTCGATATTGGTCGCTGCAAATACTTCGTCTAAAGTGAAACCATGACGGAATGCATCCGCTACATACCAGATACGCTCTGGACCTGGAACTTTAAGTTCCTGAAGAATCTTCTCGCGTGCACCTTCAGTACCCACTTCGATTTTTTCATCAAAACCAGAAGCGCCCACTTCTAATCCACGAAGTGCTTTATTCACAGATTCCTGGAAGTTACGGCCAATGGCCATGACTTCACCGACAGATTTCATCTGAGTTGTTAAAGTCGCGTCAGCTTGCGGGAATTTTTCGAAGTTGAAACGTGGAACTTTGGTGACGACATAGTCAATTGCTGGTTCGAAAGATGCTGGAGTTGTACCACCAGTAATATCATTTTTCAGTTCATCAAGGGTATAGCCAACTGCCAGTTTCGCTGCGATTTTTGCAATCGGGAAACCTGTTGCTTTCGATGCAAGCGCAGAGGAACGTGATACACGCGGGTTCATCTCGATGATCACCATACGACCATCTTTTGGATTGATACCAAACTGAACGTTAGAACCACCTGTTTCAACACCAATTTCACGAAGAACTGCTAAAGATGCATTACGCATCAATTGGTATTCTTTATCAGTCAATGTTTGTGCAGGTGCAACCGTGATCGAGTCACCGGTGTGTACACCCATTGGATCAAAGTTTTCGATCGCACATACGATGATACAGTTGTCGTTTTTGTCACGAACAACTTCCATCTCATACTCTTTCCAGCCAATTAAAGACTCATCGATCAATAACTGTTTAGTCGGAGAAAGGTCAAAACCGCGTTCACAGATTTCAAGGAATTCTTCGCGGTTATAAGCGATACCGCCACCAGAACCACCCATGGTGAATGATGGGCGGATAATCACTGGGAAACCGAAACGAGCTTGAATTTCAAGCGCTTCTTCCATTGACTCTGCAATCGCAGCTTTTGGACACTCAAGACCAATCTTACGCATTGCTTGGTCGAACAGTTTACGGTCTTCTGCTTTTTCGATCGCTTCTTTGGTCGCCCCAATCAATTCAACATTATATTTCTCTAATACACCATTTGCGTCAAGTGCAAGCGCACAGTTCAACGCAGTTTGACCACCCATGGTTGGAAGGACCGCATCCGGACGCTCTTTCTCAATGATCGCGGCAACAGTCTGCCAAGTGATTGGCTCGATGTAAGTAGCATCTGCCATTGCAGGGTCGGTCATAATGGTTGCCGGGTTAGAGTTCACCAAAATAACACGGTAGCCTTCTTCACGCAGCGCTTTACATGCTTGTGCACCTGAATAGTCAAACTCGCATGCCTGACCAATTACAATAGGGCCAGCACCAATAATTAAGATGCTTTTAATATCCGTACGTTTAGGCATTATTTCGCTCCTTAATTACTTCTTAGATGCTTCGATAAGTTCAATGAAATGATCAAACAGCGGTGCGCAATCATGCGGACCAGGACTCGCTTCAGGATGTCCTTGGAAACTGAAAGCCGGTTTATCAGTACGATGAATACCTTGGTTTGTACCATCAAACAGCGAACGGTGAGTTACACGTAACACTTCAGGTAAGGTACTTTCATCTACCGCAAAACCGTGGTTCTGCGAAGTGATCATCACTGTACCATCTTCAATATTCTGTACAGGATGGTTGGCGCCATGGTGACCATGACCCATCTTGAGGGTAGCTGCTCCACTTGCAAGAGCCAGAATTTGATGCCCTAAACAGATACCGAAGACCGGTAGTGTAGTTGTTTCGACAATAGTTTTTACAGCTTTAATTGCATAACCGCATGCAGCCGGGTCACCTGGTCCATTGGACAGGAAAACGCCATCAGGATTAAGTGCCAGTACTTTTTCAACAGGGGTCTGAGCAGGTACAACGGTCAATTTACAGCCGCGATCTGCAAGCATACGCAAGATGTTGGTTTTGACACCATAGTCATATGCTACTACATGATATTTTAATTCAGGCTGGGTAAAGCCTTGACCTAATGCCCATGAGCCTTCGGTCCATTCAAAACCTTCTGGATCACAGCACTCTTTTGCCAGGTCTAGACCTTCAAGACCGCCAAAAGCCCGCGCTTTTTCTAATGCTTCTTCAGCAGTAATATTTTCACCTGCAAGAATACAGCCATTCTGCGCGCCCTTATCCCGCAAGATACGGGTCAGTTTGCGGGTATCAATATCTGCAATCGCAACAACATTATTCTGCTCAAGATATTCACCAAGAGACATATCTGCACGGAAGTTGCTATGTAATAAAGGCAGGTCGCGAATAATCAGGCCATTGGCCCAGACTTTCTGAATACGGCCGGACTCGGCATCTTCAGCATTACAGCCAGTATTGCCAATATGAGGATAAGTTAATGTCACAAGCTGTTGTGCATAACTTGGGTCAGTCAAAATTTCTTGATAGCCAGTCATGGCGGTGTTAAAAACGACTTCACCAGTCGTACAACCCGATGCACCGATAGACTTACCTTTAAAGATAGTTCCGTCTGCAAGGGCTAAAATGGCGGGGATGCTCAAACCAAAGCTCCTGAATTTTAGGCTGTAAAAAAGCGAGTAGACATAAAAAAAGGGTGGCTGTCTAAAAAAAACACGCCCTCCTTTTGGTCTGCTCGCTTGTAACTTAACAGCGTATTGTACGCATGAAGAGTCTAAAAGTCCACGCTAATTATAATGTTTATATCAGATAGGGAGCTTGTAACTTCAAATAAACACAAGCGCAAGCCTTCCATGAGAAAAGAATGAGAGAGCAAGCAAGATTTTTAATAATTGTCAGACAATAAATAGATCATTTTTTATTCAATAAATTAAGATGATTTTATAATTTTCATCAAAGCAGGGAATATTATTATGACTAATTCTTCTCAGAAAGCTAAAAAAGCAGCTCAGCCATTGGCTAAAGAACAAAAGAATGAAGTAATTGAGACTACACCAGTTGTCAACACAGCATCAGAAGCGTTAACACAGCAGGAGCCTGCGCGTGAATCCAACCAGGCGTTATGGGCGCGTTTAGAGTCATTAAAAAGTCAACTAACCTTTTCGGGCCAAGAAATTTCTGAATTAAAAAATCTGGTTAAAAGTGAATTTACTCATCTGGTGGATGAGCTTGCCAAATTAAGCCAAGATTTGAAAGCAGACATCAGCCAGATTTCATTAAAACATAAAGAAAACCTTACCGAGACATTTAAACGCTCTAAAGCAAATGCTGTTGAAGTGTGGAATAAGGTTCAGCGTCATAATTAAGTTGAATAAATAATAAAAAAGTGAGTATAAACTCACTTTTTTAAATTATTACTGGAAGTTTCAAAACTGATGTAGCCAGTCACGCTTATTATGAAAATCTGGTTGCGGGCTACTATGCTGCATAGCGAAATAATGTACTTCTTGTGAAGTCTTAAGTACTGCCGACAAGCCAAGATATAAATCTGACCACTTCAATTCATGGTCTGCCATAAACCGTCCCAGATCCAGACTCACATTTAAACCATAATGTGTCCGCTTGAGCTGATTTAACTCAATATCATAAGCTGGTTTTGGAGGAATATCTTCCGGATAGCGATACTCTTCGAACTGGTAGGCTTGCCAAGCTTCAGAAGGGGAAAGGTTAATTTCCCGATAAAAATCTTGATCTTTTACACCAATGAAAATTTCATAACAGGTATTTTCCCATAGATAGTCACGGCGTGGATTTGATGCGACTTTATCTGGCCAAAGGATTAGCTGGTTTGGGTCACTAATCCAGAAACCGATATTTAAAGAAGCCTGATCTTGCTGTTCAACTGCACCTACCAAGGAAATAGCAGAAAACCTTTTAAAAGGATTAAGTTCGTAACTAGCCATAAGAGAAAATGATCAGCTTGAAAGATGCGCGTGACGAACCAGATTCGACAAATGCTGATTCTGTTTGGCTGCCTTTTTATAAAGCAGAACAATTTTACCAATTTTCTGTACTGCTTGAGCACCAGTAGCTTCTATTAACGCATCAATAACCTGTCCACGTGCTTCACGATCTTCGCCAGCAATCTTCACTTTAATTAGTTCATGATCGTTTAATGCGCGGTTGGTTTCTTCAATCACGCCTTCGGTCAGGCCTTGCCCCCCGATCATTACTACTGGATTAAGAGCATGTCCAATTTGACGTAAACGCTTGCGTTCTTGAATAGAGAGAGCCGCCATGAAATATAACCTAAATTTAAAAACGCCCCAGTATAGCAAAAACCGAATTCAAACACTCTAAAACTCTTAAATTATCGATGAAGCTTATTAAAAATATCCGTTGGGGAGGGCGCTTTAGATACAGATGTATACTGCAAGCTGCACATTTTTCACGTACAATAAAAAAATAGAAGTTATTTCAATATTTAGTAGTTATGGCAACACGCATTACCAACCAGAAGTTATCTAAAAGTAGTCGTGCGTGGATGAGAGAGCATCTGGACGACCCTTTTGTAAAAAAGGCGCAAAAGGAAGGCTATCGTGCACGCGCTGCCTATAAACTTCTTGAGATCCAGGAAAAATATAAGCTCATCAAACCGGGTATGACTGTAGTTGATCTGGGAGCGGCTCCAGGGAGCTGGTCGCAGATAGCGGGTAAACTGGTAGGGGATAAAGGACTGGTAATTGCGTCCGATATTCTTCCGATGGATGCTTTGGCAGATGTCACTTTCTTGCAGGGTGACTTCCGTGAAGAAGAAGTATTCGAAAAATTGTTAAATATTTTAAATGGACGTCAGGTAGACGTTGTAATTTCGGATATGGCCCCCAATACATCTGGTAATAGGGCGGTTGATCAGCCCCGCCAGATATATTTGTGTGAACTTGCTTTAGATTTTGCACAAAAGGTACTCGGACCCAACGGACAGTTTGTGGTAAAAGTATTCCAAGGGGCTGGCTTTGATGAGTTTCGCAAGCAAGTGGTTGATAGTTTTGATGTGTTAAAAACTGTTAAACCCGCCGCGTCACGAGCCCGTTCGAAAGAAGTGTTTTTAATTGGACAAGGCCGTAAAAAAGCGTTGCAATAAACTTTACTTGCCAACCCGTCAAAAATTGTGCATTTTGTACTTTTTTAGACATTGCATGCTGTTTTACAGTTTTTTGTTAGGGTCACCCCAGAAATTTTGGGCATGATCAAATTAGATTGATATGGGAATAAAGCTTTGAGCGATCTCTTCAAGAATGCCGTATTGTGGCTAATAATACTGGGTGTTCTGATCTTGATTTTCAGTAACATCAGTGACCGCAACAAGCCGACTGCGATGAATTATTCCGAATTCGTGGCAGCGGTTAATGCCGGTCAAATTAAGCAAGTCACAATTGATGGCGAGCGTATTAATGGCGAAAAAGTCAACGGTTCAGAGTTTGAAAGCATTCGTCCTGCGGTTCAAGACCCTGAGCTTATGCCGAGCCTTATCAAAAATAATGTTGTCGTTGAGGGTACAGCACCGCAACGTCAAGGTTTATTGATGCAATTACTCATTGCAAGCTTTCCTGTACTTCTAATCATCTTGTTATTCATGTTCTTTATGCGAAATATGGGTGGCGGTGCAGGTGGCAAGAACGGGCCAATGAGCTTTGGTAAGTCCAAAGCAAAAATGTTATCTGAAGACCAGATCAAAGTAACCTTTGCCGATGTGGCGGGCTGTGATGAGGCCAAACAGGAAGTGGTTGAAATTGTCGATTTCTTGAAAGATCCGGCAAAATTTAAGCGTCTAGGCGCAACCATTCCTAAAGGTGTTTTAATGGTAGGCCCGCCGGGTACAGGTAAAACCTTGCTCGCCAAAGCTATTGCCGGTGAAGCAAAAGTACCGTTTTTTAGCATCTCCGGTTCTGACTTTGTTGAAATGTTTGTTGGTGTTGGTGCCTCGCGTGTACGTGACATGTTTGAGCAGGCTAAACGTCATGCACCTTGTATTATTTTCATTGACGAGATTGATGCAGTGGGTCGTCATCGTGGTTCAGGTACAGGTGGCGGACATGATGAACGTGAGCAGACTCTTAACCAAATGCTGGTTGAAATGGATGGTTTTGAAGGAAATGAAGGTATTATCGTAATTGCAGCTACTAACCGTGCTGATGTACTCGATAAAGCCTTGCTTCGTCCAGGTCGTTTTGACCGCCAAGTAATGGTGGGTCTACCAGACATTAAGGGTCGTGAACAGATTCTGAATGTTCATTTAAGAAAACTGCCTTCAACTACCGGTGTAGATGTTAAAGTGTTGGCGCGTGGTACACCTGGCTTTTCGGGTGCCCAACTGGCAAACCTGGTCAATGAGGCAGCTCTTTTTGCGGCACGTCGCAACAAGAACACAGTCGACATGCATGACTTCGAGGATGCAAAAGATAAACTGTATATGGGGCCAGAGCGTAAATCGATGGTTCTTCGTGAAGAAGAGCGTCGTGCTACTGCTTACCATGAGGCAGGACATGCAATCGTTGCTGAGATGCTGCCCGGTACTGATCCGGTCCATAAGGTAACAATTATGCCGCGTGGTTGGGCTTTAGGCGTAACCTGGCAGTTACCAGAGTTTGATCAGACCAGCCATTACAAGGACAAAATGCTGAACGAGATATCTATTTTGTTCGGTGGCCGGATTGCAGAAGAGATCTTTATTCATCAGCAGTCAACGGGTGCATCTAACGACTTTGAACGTGCAACAAAAATGGCACGCGCGATGGTCACCAAATACGGTATGTCTGACAAACTGGGTGTAATGGTCTATGAAGATGATTCACAGCAGTCATTTATGGGCAGTATGAATAGTCGCACTATTTCTGAAGCTACCCAGCAACAAGTCGATCAGGAAGTGCGCCGTATTCTGGATGAGCAATATAAAGTTGCTTGGGATATTCTTGAAGGTAATCAGGATATTGCACATAAAATGGTTAAAGCTCTGATGGAATGGGAAACTATTGATCGTGAGCAGATCCGTGACATTATGGAAGGTCGTGATCCTCAGCCACCTAAAGTTTATGTTGCAGATAATCCGGTTGCAGATCTGGAGCCACCTAAAAATGGTCCGTCTACACCGCCTCCATTGCCAGCAATGAACTAAATACAGTTATTTAGAAAAGAGCCACTTCAAGTGGCTCTTTTTTATTATGTAAAAACAGAAGCATGAAAATAACTTAACACTCAGCCTGAATTTAACTTGTTAAAATGTATCAATCATAAGATCAGGAGAGACCAATGCGGCTAATGCCATTACCTAAACAGACTTTACAATGCAAAGATGTAAGTCTGGATTTAGCTCGCCCGCATATTATGGGGATTTTAAATGTTACTCCTGACTCCTTTAGTGATGGCGGAAAATATAACCATAAAGAGCAAGCTCTCCAGTATGCTTTACAGATGATAAAAGACGGGGCAACTATTATTGATATTGGAGGGGAATCTACCCGGCCAGGCGCTACTCCAGTATCGGTTAAAGAAGAGCTTCAACGTGTACTTCCTGTAGTGGAAGCTTTGGCGCAACATGATGTAATTATATCTGTTGATACCAGTGAGCCTGAGGTAATCCGCCAAGCAGTGAAGAAGGGAGCTCATATCTGGAATGATGTGCGGGCATTGAGTCGCCCAGATGCACTTGCAGTGGCGGCAGAGCTGGATATACCTGTAGTCATCATGCATATGCGTGGTGAGCCTACCACAATGAACCAGCTGGCCAATTACGAAGATGTAGTTGAAGAAGTGCTTCGTGAGTTGACTGTACGAGTTGAGGCAGCCATTGCAGCAGGAGTGCGGGCAGATAATATCATTATTGATCCAGGCTTTGGCTTTGCCAAGAATGCTAGCCATAACCTGAAACTGTTGCAGGATTTCTGGCGGCTTAATGAATTAGGTTATCCGGTTCTATCTGCACTGTCGCGTAAGCGCTTCATTGGTGAGGCCTTGGAGGGCGCAGAGGTAGAAGATCGTATAATTGGCAGTGTCACAGCGCATCTTTTGAGTATACAGCAGGGGGCATCTATCGTAAGGGTACATGATGTGAAGGCTACCAGTGATGCGATTAAAATCTGGTGTGCTACACTGTCTGCCTGATGGTTTCTATATTTGACTGAATCCGGGTTCTTTAGGCTCGGATTTTTATTTTTGAGAATAAGTAATGAATGATGAGTTATTAACTCCTATGTTTGAGGATGAATACTATCCTGATGAGCTGGTATCACGTATTAAACAGTTGCTGCTAAAGTTTTCTGAAAAAATTACAGCAAGTTCTTTGAGTCAGATAGATATATATTCTTCTGCTCAGGAGATCATAGTTCAAATCAATAAAATGAAACCCAAGTTTGAGCAGATGGATTCATCTCTAGATGATGCAGCAGCTGATTATATTGCTGAGGCTATGATGATGGTGGTACAGGAGGCTGGTTATCTGGATATTGATATGGAAGAACTGGTTGCCAATAGGGAGTGGTAAGATAATTTTATTGCAAGGCCTTATAGTTTTTTAAGGACATTCTATAGTTGGCAGTATTGTCCTAAATGTTTTTCTGCAATCCTGTCATCGTTAAATATAATATTTGCTCCACTTAAGGGTATACATCCTTAACTTTTGCCGGAATTATCACTCTTGTTTTCTCATGGTTATTTATTTCCTTAATTATTAAATTTTAAAGCACAGTAGCTGTGACTGAGAGTACAGCACTGTGATATGCGATGATTATCTACTTGATGAGCTATTTTTTAAATAATTCCAGAACTTGTATTTAAAAATGTCTGAATACTCAAGCTACTAAACTGTTGAGGTACAAGAGCAGGAAATCGTAATTTGAATAAACTTGATCATTGTAAAATTTATATTTTTATATTCAAGAAATTACAGGCATAAAAAAACCAGCTTAATGCTGGATTTTTTATTACACCATTTTATTTTAGCTTTAAAATGGTGCCCGGGGCCGGACTCGAACCGGCACGCTTTGTGGGCGGGGGATTTTAAATCCCCTGTGTCTACCTATTTCACCACCCGGGCGTTACACAAGATTGGAGGCGGAGGTCGGAATCGAACCGGCGTACACGGAGTTGCAGTCCGCTGCATGACCACTCTGCCACCCCGCCATCTCTTGGTGATGCACATATTAGCAATCTTTGAAAAAAAAACAATAGGATGTATGGTGAATATGCACATAAAAACAGCAACTAAAATAAAAACGGTTAAATAATCATGTATTATGTGCAAAATTGATTCATATCCACTTGGGAGATGTGCTGTGGCATTGGTTTTAGACGGTCGTACACTGGCGAAACAGATAGAAGCTGACTTGTTACAACGTGTAGAGGCGTTAAAGATAAAAACAGGTCGTACGCCAATTCTGGCAACTATCCTGGTAGGAGATGATGGTGCTTCAGCTACTTATGTACGTATGAAAGGGAATGCCTGTCGTCGTGTTGGTATGGATTCTCTTAAAGTGGAACTACCAAAAGAAACAACTATCGAGCAGTTACTGGCAGAAATTGAAAAGCTAAATGAAAACCCTGATGTACATGGTATTCTGCTTCAGCATCCTGTTCCGGAACAGATTGATGAACGTGCCTGTTTTGATGCCATATCGCTAGAAAAGGATGTAGATGGCGTGACTTGCTTGGGTTTTGGTCGTATGGCAATGGGAGAGGCTGCCTATGGCTCTGCAACACCTGCTGGAATCATGACGATCTTAAAAGAAAATAATATTGAAATTGCAGGTAAACATGCCGTTGTTGTAGGCCGCTCTGCTATTTTGGGCAAGCCAATGGCAATGATGTTGCTTCAGGCTAATGCTACAGTGACGATTTGCCATTCGCGTACACAGAACCTCTCTGAATTTGTTAAACAGGCTGACATCCTTGTAGGGGCTGTTGGAAAAGCCGAGTTTATACAAAAGGAATGGATCAAGCCGGGTGCTGTGGTGGTTGATGCTGGTTTTCATCCGCGTGATGGCGGTGGTGTAGGGGATATTCAACTAGCAGGTATTGAAGAGCTGGCTTCTGCTTATACTCCTGTTCCAGGTGGCGTAGGGCCAATGACAATCACGACTTTAATTCGCCAGACAGTCGAAGCTGCTGAGAAAGCCTTGGCTTGATTTTAAAAGCATTATTAAAAGCTATGTAAATATTAAGTTTGCATGGCTTTTATTTTAATAAAGCTTTTAAAGTTATTTTCATCGCCTGTTTATCCTGATCTTTATTTGAATTAATCGGCTGGTCACTTTATTTCTGTTTTGAAAAAGGCAGAAAAACTATCTGCGGCCTGCGAAACTCGTTAAAAAGTATTAAAAAAATTATAGGGCGCAGAATTATTCTTTTATTATAAACTCTGGCTTTAAACAGTGGGGTATGACTAGAGTGCGTATCATATTAAGCTTTAATAACTTTGAATCGCTTTAATAAAGGTTAAATTTTTGATGAGTTGTACTTTTCAACTGGCTAAGGCTTCTGAGCATCTTCTTCAAGCTTTACATGAGGTTATACCACAGTGTGAACTACAGGTACAGCAATTACCTGAAACCCCTATTTTATTATGGTTAATACCGCCAGTTTTTCCTACTGACCGCCTCGATGATGAGGTTATTCGACGTATCTGGAATGATACGCCTTACTGGATTTTCTGCTGGGCTTCAGGACTTGCTATGGCACAGTGGTTGCTTGCCGAGCCACAGCATGTCAAAGATAAAGTGGTATTGGATTTTGGTGCTGGTTCTGGAGTAGTAGCTATTGCCGCTAAAATGGCAGGTGCCAAGCGCGTAATCTGTTGTGATATCGATCAGGTCAGTCTGGCGGCTTGTCGCGAGAATGCAAAGCTTAATGATGTCGAGCTTGAGTATTTGGATGACTTGTATAAGGCAGAGCAGGTTGATGTGCTATTAGCGGCTGATGTACTTTACGATCAGAGTAACCGCTTCTTTCTGGATGAATTTCTGAAATTCACTTCAACGGTCTGGGTGGCAGATAGTCGGGTAAAAAACTTTAGCCACTCTCGTTACTGCAAAACTGAAGAACGTAGTGCCACCACCTGGCCAGACCTCGATGAAGCTAAAGAATTTCGCAATGTCAGCTTTTATAAGACGTTATAAGTTTAAATAACGTCTGAGCTGATAAAACATAAAATATTACGAACAGGTATAGCGAATGACGCGTAGAATTGCAGGCTTGGCTTCAAGCGCCTGTCGAGTTGCGTAATCTTCACTGTTATTTAAACTTGGGGTATCAGATAAACTGAATAAGGCCCGACTCTGGCCGAGTTGTATACCATAATTGTCCTGCTGGGTAGCAGCAGGATTTGGAATCTCATTGGCGCTTAATACTGAAATTTTATAAGTTTTACCAGTACCTAATACTTGCTGACAAGCCATCTGCAATTTATTTTCATCTATAGACTGGTTGGCACGTAATGCCAAAGTATAGGCAATCGTCGCTGATTGGGCAGACTTGTTCTCGATCTGATAGCCTGTAATACCATTGTACTGGCGAGGGCTAGTCTGGCATGCCGTTATAATAAAACATAATGGTAAAGTAACCAATAAAGTTATTTTCTTCATAATTAGAAAGCCTTTTATCCTTATAGGTTCAAGTATGGCATAGAACTAGCGGAAATAAGCAATCTTAAGGACTGATATGCTTCAGTAAGCTGAAGAAATTTTAAGTAAATGTTAAAGACATCAATTTAATGGGTAAATGATAATAGCAATTTTTCTCTGGTGATTGATCAATAGAGCTTGGATAAAATTAAAATAAAAAAAGGTCGCAATTGCGACCTTCTTTTATTTTATTGATTTAAACTGATTTTACAGCATCAAGCAGCTGATTCTGACGATCTTTCAGTGCTTGTGGTAAACGGTCACCTAACTTGCTGAATAGCTCAGTATGGCTTTCCAGTTCTTTAATCCACTGGTCTTTATCTTGAGAAGTTACAGTATCAAACTGTTCTTTGCTAAAGTCTAGACCAGTCCAGTTGAGCTGTTCATAAGTTGGAACATAGCCAATTGGAGTTTCAACTGCACTTGCACGACCTTCACAACGGTCAATGATCCACTCTAGAACACGCATGTTCTGGCCAAAACCAGGCCATACAAAGTTGCCTTCAGCGTCACGACGGAACCAATTTACATTGAAGATTTTCGGTAAATGGTTGCCATGTGCTTCAGCTTGCGCAGCAACTTTTTCGCCCATGCTTAGCCAGTGGCCAAAGTAGTCGGCCATGTTGTAACCAGCAAATGGAAGCATTGCAAACGGATCGCGGCGTACGATGCCTTGTTGACCTACAGCTGCAGCAGTGGTTTCTGAACCCATAGTTGCTGCTTTGTATACACCATCTACCCAGTCAAAAGCTTCTGAAACTAAAGGTACTGTATCGGCACGACGTCCACCAAAGATAAATGCAGAAATAGGTACGCCTGCCGGGTTTTCCCAGTCTGCATCAATAGAAGGGCACTGAGCTGCTGAAACAGTAAAGCGGGCATTCGGATGCGCAGCTTTTTCGCCTTCAGCATGAGGCTGTCCTTTCCAGGTCGTAAGATTTGCTGGAATTTCTTTAGACAGACCTTCCCACCATACTTCCCCATTTTCAGTCACAGCAACGTTAGTATAGATGACGTCTTTATGCAGCGTTGCCATGCAGTTCGGGTTAGTTTTAGTATTGGTTCCAGGTGCTACACCAAAGAAACCAGCTTCTGGATTAATTGCATACAGGCGACCATCTTCACCTGGCTTGATCCAGGCAATATCATCGCCTACAGTTTCAATTTTCCAGCCTTCATAACCCGCAGGTGGAATCAGCATGGCAAAGTTCGTTTTACCACAGGCTGATGGGAATGCTGCAGCGATATAGTGTTTTTCGCCCTGAGGGTTGGTTACACCCAGAATAAGCATATGTTCTGCTAGCCAGCCTTGGTCACGACCCATGACGGAGGCAATACGAAGTGCCAGACACTTTTTACCAAGTAATGCGTTACCACCATAACCAGAACCGTAAGACCAGATTTCACGGGTTTCTGGGTAATGAACAATGTATTTCTCTTTGTTGCATGGCCAAGAAACATCTTTTTGACCTTCTGCAAGCGGTGCACCTACTGTAT
The DNA here is from genome assembly GCF_006757745.1 of Acinetobacter radioresistens DSM 6976 = NBRC 102413 = CIP 103788. Lineage (NCBI taxonomy): Bacteria > Pseudomonadati > Pseudomonadota > Gammaproteobacteria > Moraxellales > Moraxellaceae > Acinetobacter > Acinetobacter radioresistens. The sequence continues at coordinate 826,593 of NZ_AP019740.1, forward strand.
GTACACATGGAATAAATTCGCCATCAGTACCTAACACATCATAAACGGCTTTACCCATACGAGCCATTTTAGTCATGCTCACTGCAACATAAGGAGAGTCGGTCAATTCAATACCGATATGTGCAATGTGGCTGCCCAGCGGGCCCATAGAGAAAGGTACGACATACATGGTACGTCCAGCCATAGCACCGTCAAACAAACCATTCAGTTTGGTACGCATCTCGGCTGGAGCTTCCCAGTTATTGGTCGCACCGGCATCTTCTTGCGTTTCAGAACAGATGTAAGTACGGTCTTCAACACGAGCAACGTCGGAAGGATCAGAATTTGCAAGATACGAACCAGGATGTTTTTCTTGGTTTAATGCTTTCATGGTGCCGTTAGCAATCATCAGGTCAATTAGACGTTGATATTCTTCGTCGCTACCGTCACACCATTCAATTTTTGCAGGTTTCGTTAATTTTGCAATTTCTTCAACCCATGCAATAAGCTTAGGATGACGAACGAATTCTGGTGCGTTCACTTGGGTCATGGTGAGGCCTATTAAAAATATGTACAAAGTACAAGTACAAATTCGTCTGTCTAAACAAGACAAACAAAATGAATAAAAAAAGTGGCAGTATTAAAGCATAAATTAATAAAAAAAATAAGACTAAAGGCTGAAAGTAATTACATATAGATCTTTATATAAATCTTCTTAAAATCAATATATTAAATTAGATTAAGAAATTTATATCAAATTATTTTTAATAAAAATATATGGTATTTATTTAAAAAATTTTATTAAAAATAAAATAATTACGTTAAAAAAAATTGAATTTACTATTATTGGTAAAATAAATCATACTCATTTAAATTTTACATAATGCCTATTTTAATTGTCTATTAATTGGACGAAATTAGAGCAACTACTTTAATTTTTATTGTTTATGAATGAGCAATTGCGCCCTCTAACTATTATTTATAACAGAAATTCTGGTTTTCATGCAGCCCGTCGCGATGAGCTTTATGAAGAAATACTAACTCAACTCAGTACACATGGCTTCGAAATTCAGGTCTTGGAATTACATTCAAACTCAGATTTTGACCAGCTGATGCAGGATGTGCTGGATCGTCATTTAAATGGGCCAGATGTAGGGGTTGTGGTCGCAGCTGGGGGGGATGGTACTCTAAATGCAGTAGGGGCAAAGTTATTGCATACTGACATACCGCTAGGCTTATTACCTTTAGGGACATTTAATTATGTTGCGCGGGCCCTGAATATTCCTTTAGATTTGCTTGAAGCTACAAAGGTAATTATTTCTGGTCGGCCTCAGGCGATTCATGTGGCAAAACTTAATAATCAGATTTATTTGAACAATGCAAGTCTAGGATTATATCCACTCTTTATTAAGCGAAGGGAGGCATATAACCAGCGGTTTGGCCGCTTCACATTTAATGCATATGCTTCAGCTCTGGATGTCATGATTCGAGACCGCAAAGCTTTAAAACTGACTTTAGAAGTGGATGGTAAAAGATATCCCTTAAATACACCGCTGGTCTTTTTTGGTAATAATCAACTTCAGCTACAGGAAATGCGTCTGCGTGTTGCTGACTGTGCGGCAGCTGGCCGGGTTGCCGGTGTGGCTGTAGCAAATACTGATAAAAGAACTTTGTTTAAACTGCTATTTCAACTGATACAAGGCAAGCTTGAACAGGCTTCACAGGTCTATAGCTTCTGCGCAGATCAGGTTCAGGTACATGCAGCTAAAAAAAATATTAAAGTGGCGATTGATGGAGAAATTGTCGAGTTGCAGACACCTTTAAAAATTACAGTTGAAAAAAATGCGCTTAACATAATGGTGCCCTATGCTGCTCCATCTCTCTGATCTGCATTTTGGTACCGAGCGGCCAGAATGTATAAAGGCCTTACGAGTATTCTGTAAAGAGCAACAACCCGAAGCTCTCGTGGTAAGTGGGGACCTGACCCAACGTGCCCGGTTTACCCAGTTTTATTATTGTAAGCAGTTTTTAGAGAGTCTCCAGATTCCTTATCTGGTTGTACCTGGCAATCATGATATACCACTTTATCATTTGTGGAATCGTGTCTTTAGCCCGTTTACCCGTTACCAGTATTTTTTCGGTAATTTGGAAAATGTACTAGAAACCGAACACTTTTATGTTATTGGAGTCAATAGTGTAAGACGGCGTTATCATACACGTGGTCATGTCTCACTAGAGCAAATTCATGAAACCCGTGAGAAACTAGAACAGGCCCCCTTACATAAACTTAAAATTATTACGTCACATCAGCCGTTTTATACTGAACCTGACGACCCCCATGGTTTAAAAGACTGTCCGGTACTCGGCCGTATGGCTCTAGAGGTTTGGGGACAATATAAATTGTTTGGTATTTTACATGGCCATTTACATAAAACCGCGATCTATGATCTGACCCGACTGTATAATTTAAAAGTTGATCATCCTATTTATAATATTCATGCCGGTACTGCGACTTCCTGGCGCTTGCACAAGAACCTGCCGAACAGTTTTAACACTGTTTCAATATCTGGTGAAATTCTGCAATACTGGTTTAATGAAGAGAGTCAATCATTTGTTTTACGGACAGATGTGATTAAATAATTACCCAAGATCTGTCGAGCGGTTAAAAAAAATACAAAAATACAAATTTTTTTTATTTTTCCCCTTGAAGCGTTTTTTTCTATCCCCACAAAAGTGTCATCAAAACACTTTAGGTTATTACTTAGACTTATAAATAAAGTAATAACTGATTACTTAAAAAAGACTTAGTCTGATGGAGTTAATTATGAGCAATATTCGTCCATTACATGACCGTGTAGTAGTTCGTCGTGTAGAAGAAGAAACAAAAACTGCGGGTGGTATTTTATTGCCAGGTTCTGCGGCAGAAAAACCTTCTCAAGGTGAAATCATTGCAGTGGGTAATGGTCAAATTACTGATAATGGTGTACGTGCACTTGACGTAAAAGTTGGCGACAAGGTTCTGTTTGGAACTTATGCCGGTACAACTGTAAAAGTAAATGGGGAAGAGCTTCTTATTATGAAAGAGTCTGACATCCTTGCGGTGTTAGAAGGCTAATTTACGTTTAACTCATTTGTGATCAGATCAAGTATTTCTTAAAAAATTGGAGTTAAAAATGTCAGCTAAAGACGTAAAATTCGGTGATTCAGCCCGTACAAAAATGATTGCTGGTGTAAACACTCTGGCAGATGCTGTTAAAGTAACTTTAGGTCCTAAAGGCCGTAATGTAGTGATTGACCGTTCTTTTGGTGCACCGCATATTACTAAAGACGGTGTAACCGTTGCTAAAGAAATTTCTCTAAAAGATAAATTCGAAAATATGGGCGCACAGCTCGTACGTGAAGTATCTTCAAAAACCAATGATATCGCGGGTGACGGTACAACAACCGCAACTGTACTTGCGCAAGCAATCCTGAATGAAGGCATTAAATCAGTAACTGCGGGTATGAACCCAATGGACCTGAAACGTGGTATTGATCTTGCAGTGAAGACTGTAGTTGAAAATATCCGCGCTACAGCGAAGCCAGCAGATGATTTTAAAGCTATTGAACAAGTGGGTTCAATTTCAGCAAACTCTGATGAGACTGTAGGTAAGCTGATTGCTCAGGCAATGGAAAAAGTCGGTAAAGAAGGCGTAATTACCGTTGAAGAAGGTTCAGGCTTTGAAGACTCGCTTGATGTTGTAGAGGGTATGCAGTTTGACCGCGGTTATATCTCTCCATATTTTGCAAACAAGCAAGATACTCTGACGGCTGAGCTGGAAAATCCGTTCATTCTTCTGGTTGACAAAAAAATCAGTAATATCCGTGAACTGATTACTGTACTTGAAGCTGTTGCAAAAACAGGTAAGCCGTTACTGATCATCGCAGAAGACGTAGAAGGCGAAGCGCTGGCAACTCTGGTTGTAAATAACATGCGCGGTATTATTAAAGTGTGTGCAGTGAAAGCTCCTGGCTTTGGTGACCGCCGTAAAGCCATGCTGCAAGATATTGCTATCCTGACTGGCGCAACCGTAATTTCTGAAGAAGTGGGTATGTCTCTTGAGCAGGCTAACCTTGAAGATCTGGGTACTGCACATAAAGTTACTGTATCTAAAGAAAATACAGTGATTGTTGATGGTGCAGGTAATGCTGATGCAATTGCTGAGCGTGTACAGCAAATCCGTGCACAGATCGAAGAATCTACATCTGAATACGATAAAGAAAAACTTCAGGAACGTGTTGCTAAATTAGCTGGTGGTGTAGCAGTGATCAAAATTGGTGCTGCAACTGAAGTTGAAATGAAAGAGAAGAAAGACCGTGTAGATGATGCATTGCATGCAACGCGTGCTGCGGTTGAAGAAGGTGTAGTTGCTGGTGGTGGCGTAGCGCTGGTTCGTGCTGCAAAAGCACTTGATGGCCTAACTGGTAACAATGATGACCAGAATGTAGGTATCAATATTCTGCGTCGTGCTATTGAAGCACCACTTCGTCAAATTGTTTCTAATGCAGGTGATGAGCCTTCAGTAGTAATCAATGCAGTGAAGAGCGGCGAAGGTAACTATGGTTATAACGCAGCTTCAGGTGAATATGGCGACATGCTGGAGATGGGTATTCTTGACCCTGCAAAAGTAACGCGTTCTGCGCTTGAACATGCTGCTTCTGTTGCTGGCCTGATGCTGACCACTGAATGCATGATTACTGACATTCCAGAAGACAAACCAGCTGTGCCAGATATGGGCGGTATGGGTGGCATGGGCGGCATGATGTAATCTGCCTATGCTGTGATTAATACTTTGTAATTTATATATTTATTCATAAAATTTTTATAAGTTACTCACAGTATTACTCACAAAATAATTTGTTGTAAAAAAAGGTCGCTATTATAGCGACCTTTTTTATTCTAGCTTTTTCAAAGGGGCTTAAGATAAGTTCCTGAGCTTGTGATGCAAGCGAGTACATAACTATTCAGCCAAAAATTTTTACGACCATCCTTGATCGGTGACTGTATACGTCCATCTTTGATACGTTGATAGAGCTCTTTTTCACTGATATTCATACGTAGTGCAAATTCAGCGGTAGAAACCCGTCGTTCAGTATTGGTGAGGTCTATTGTAAATCCCATACCATTCCCCTGAATTAATGACTAACAACAGAAAACAAATGATGTTTGAGAGATAGATTAAAGTAATCTATTAAAAATATTGCTAAATCAAGCATTTCAATTCCTATATGCTAGTGTTTAAAGTTTTTAATGCGCATCATTTCTTTATGAGTTCATCACATGAAATATGCCACTAAGCTAAACATAGCAGGATCAAATTTTGAAAAAGGATATTTATGCAAAACTTCAAAAAAATGGTTAATTTCTAAATTGAGTGTGGACTTTAGAATTCTTACGGTAATTGGTTGTGTGAATTTTTTGAAATAAATAATGAAAATAGTATATGTTCTAAAGTGCCTTAAATTGAACTTTAATTGGTATTTCAGCGATCTAAGTACCATATAGGTGACTTTACATGACACGGCATAATTCTAAGACAGCGCATGCTCTTGCTATTGAGTTAGGGCAAAGATTACAAAGAGCTAGACTCAACTTAAATCTGACACAACTGGAGATAGCTCAACACACAGGAGTCTCTAGAAAAGTTGTGATGAATGCAGAAGCGGGACAGGTCACATTAGAAAACTTGATCGCGATTTTGATGACATTAGACCTAGTTGATCATTTAGATTTATTTTTACCAGAACAGCTAATTTCACCAATTCAGCTATGGAAATTACGAGGCAAGATTCGACAAAGAGCAAGTCGTAAAACTAATCAAAATCTACCAACAGATGATGACTTGGGTTGGTGAATAGTTGTGTGAGTTAGGATAACTGATTTGATAAATAATTTTTTATATTTCAAAGAACATCTATTTTGATTTATATGATTGTAATTTTCAAAAAAAATGTTAAATTAAAAACAAGGTCGCCTACCGTACTTACGCATGAGTAGAAAAGGGGTTGAGTTTTATTGGTTTAATTTTACAAACCACATCTATATTTTAATTTTCTTAAGCATCAACTCGTTTGGTTCTTAGCATTTAAACATGCGTTGCTATAAGTCATATGACACCAAGAAATTCTTTGAACAAAAGAATTTAGAGTTGGCTGTAGAGAAAATTATGTCTATTCAAGATTTCGCATTTAAATTATCAAAAAAAATTCAGGAACAGCATTCTGTAAAGATTAGTCGTTCGCATATTTATGAATTAATCGCTTTAGACCAAGGCTATAAAACGTACAATGCATTTGTAAGTCAAAATTTAATTATTCAAGTCCAATATGATGATTCTGAAGAATATTATCAGCATGAGCTCGTCAACGCATTAAGCTTAGAAGTATTTAAAAATCCACCTGAATCAGACTATTCGAATTATGATGAAGATGATCTACATTGGGATGACTATGAAGGTCGTCAATTACTAGATCAAATCAAAAATCTTATCACTCGTTTGCAAAGTTTATCGAAATTAGATATTCCAGAAGAGATTCACTTTTCGATTGCTAAAACTGTCTATCAGGAGCTTTTATATCTAAATATAGAAGTTATAAATTTTAGAGTGATGCGAGAAAGTTTGAGTCATGTTTACTTTGATAATGGATTACTAAATACATTTGAACTTAGGTATGAGTCTGACTATGGATATTTTGAAGGTGATGATTTCGAGTTCAATATAATAGGAGAGCATCTTGAGAGTATATTGTCTTATGCAAAAGATCGTAAGAATCTAGATGCTTATGCGTTAGTTGCTGGATATTATCGTTACCTAGCGAATCAAATTGCACCTTATGGTAGAAATGGTTCGAATTTCGGTAGTTGTTGGGATAATGACAAACAAAAATATATAAAATCTGAGGAAACTACAAAGAATAAAGAAAAATATGATGAATATATAAAGCAAGCCGAATTATACGAATCGTATATCAAAGATTATCCATTAAATCTTGCGGAAATAAATTTTGATGTAGATGAGGATGAGGTCTATCAGCAGATGTTGTATCTATGCAATCAAGGTGATACTGAGGCAATTGAACACTTCCTTTACCAAAGACTATTTAAGAATACTGGTGAAGCATGGCTATATATTTATCTAGCTCAGTTATGTGATGTTGATTTTACGCAAGATGATTTACGAGCTTACAATGCCTATACAGGCGAAGCATATGATGACTATGGACCTATGGAAGTTTCAGGTCGTGAAGCAATTCAATATGTCATTAACTTACCTGATTTGCCAGAAGCTCAAGATGCTTTAGCAAGAAAAATTGCAAATGAACTATTTGAGAAAATTTAATCTTTAAAGAGACTGTAAATAAAACTGTGTAAACGCTTAAACTATCCCTCAACGCTGTTGGGGGCAACACAGGTGTTTACCATGAAAGATGAAGCAATGCTGGCATTGGCAAAAGAATTTGCTAAGAACTTAAAAACAGAAGCTGACCTGAATAATTTCAGTAAAGCTTTAAAGAAACTCACCGTTGAAACTGCACTCAATGCTGAACTGACTGAACATTTAGGCTATGAGAAGAATAGCCCTCGTATAGGCAAAAATACACGTAATGGCTATACAACTAAACGGCTATTTACTGATGATGGTGAATTTGAACTAGACACGCCTAGAGATCGTGATGGCACTTTTGAGCCCCAGTTGATCAAGAAGAGTCAAACCCGTATCACACAAATGGATAGCCAAATCCTATCCCTATACGCCAAAGGCATGACGACACGAGATATTGTTGCCACATTCAAGGAAATGTACGATGCGGACGTCTCCCCAACGCTTATTTCCAAAGTGACGGATGCAGTTAAAGAACAAGTAATAGAATGGCAAAATAGACCATTGGATGCCCTTTATCCTATTGTCTATATGGATTGTATCGTCGTGAAAGTGCGTCAAGATAGTACGATTATTAACAAAGCGGTATATCTGGCATTAGGTGTCAATACAGACGGACAGAAAGACCTATTAGGTATGTGGATGTCAGAAAACGAGGGTTCTAAATTTTGGCTCTCAGTGCTTACAGAACTGAAAAATCGTGGTTTAAAGGATATTCTGATTGCCTGCGTAGATGGATTGAAAGGGTTTCCTGATGCGATTAATACAATTTACCCTGATACGCATATTCAGTTGTGTATCATTCACATGGTACGCAACAATCTTAAATATGTGAGTTGGAAAGACTACAAAGCTGTCACAGCCGATTTAAAAAAGATATATCAAGCTGTTACAGAAGACGCAGCCTTACAGGCTTTAGATGAATTTGGACAAAAATGGGATGAGAAGTATCCTCAAATCAGCAAGTCATGGCTTGCCAACTGGTCGAATCTAAACACGTTTTTCGCTTACTCTATGGATATTCGCAAAGCGATTTACACGACCAATGCGATTGAATCATTGAACAGCGTTATCCGCCATGCAACCAAGAAAAGAAAAATCTTCCCAACTGATGATTCCGTGAAAAAGGTGGTATATTTAGCAATTATGGCAGCAAGCAAAAAATGGACGATGCCTATTCAGAATTGGAAAGCTGCCATGAATCGCTTTAGTATCATGTTTGAAGAGCGTGTAACCAAGTATTTTTAAAACTGTATTTACACAGAATTATTTACACCCTCTCTTTAAACAGGTTTCAAAGTTAATAAAAATCCCATTTGTTTAAATGGGATTTTTTAATTGGATTACCATTTTTTTAAAAACTAGCTAAAAAATTCAAAATCACCACCAAAACCGATCCGTAATTTTGTTCTTTGCTAATGTCATAAAAATCCGTGATGGAAATAAGCAAGCCTACCTGTACATACAAATTCTTCGAATTTTTTATGTACAGGGCTTGTTAGGAGGGAAACCCTCCTAAGACCTCCCAGCCCATCACAGATGGGCAAGTCAACTTCATTGACTTAAAAGCAAAAGCAAAGAACGGTTAGCGTGATTGTATATGAGAAGTAAAACCAAAAATTTTAGACTTACTCAATTGCAGCTAGAGCAGTTGGAGCTACACATTGAAAAAGAACGTACTAACTTTACTGACTTTATTCATTCCTTAATTCAACGTGAAGTGATGCATGATGCTGTTACGGTTCGAGGGATGATTGAAGATGAGAAGGAGCCGAGACTCAAAATTAAAACCGAAGTTGAAATCGTTAAACTTTATCAAATCACTGATCCTGATTTGTTACTGGCCTTATCTAAAATTGGGAATAACCTGAATCAAATAGCCCGTGCTTTAAACATCATCAAAAATGCGGATCCAAGAGATCAGCGTAAGCTTGATATTTTTCATGTGTTATTGGTCTTAAAAGGTATTCAAAATGAGTTAGAACAAATATTTCCTACTTTACCAAAAATCAGTAGGCAACGTCCGAATAGGCTTCGCAAGCAACTCGAAAATCTAAACGTTGATCAGACACAACCTTCTATCGTGTTAGCGGAGAAGGATGAAAGTGCATATTAAATTTTTAGAGCATGGCAAAGGGTCAGCTGCACATGCTTCCGCATACCTTTTAGAGCGACTTGATCATCGTGGAAATGTTCGTGCAGGTGTTCAGGTTTTACTGGGCGATGCCACCACATTCAATGCTATTTGTCATGCGAGTCCACACCTATGGAAATATACGAGTGGAGTCATCGCTTGGTCCAAAGATGATGATCCGACTGATGCTCAGATTATGGAAGTTTTAACGGACTTTGAGGAGCATTCATTTGCAGGATTGGAACAATCACAGTATCACCTATTTGCTGTGTTACACACAGATGATGATGGCTCAAAGCACATTCATGTTTTAGCACCACGGCTCGACATTCAAAGCGGGAAATCACTCAATATTGCTCCCCCTGGGCATGAAAAACACTTTGATGCATTAAGAGATTACTTCAATACAAAATATCAGTGGTCACGGCCAGATGATTTGCTTTTGATGCAGACCACACAGGAGCCAAATCATGTGGCCAAAATCAATGCACAAGCTGAAAAACTCTACGCAAGGGAAGACTTTATTGCACTTACAAAAAAACAGTTTTGCAAGACGATTGATAATCACGTCAAAACGCTGTTAAAGACACAAACAATTCAAAACAGAGCGGATATTGTCAAATGTATATCGCAACTCAAAGCTGTTAAGTCCGTTGACCAAAGCAAAGAGTATTTAGCAGTTGAACTTATCAACGGAAAAACACACAGACTCAGAGGTGATTTTTATCATGAACAATTCGAAATTGGACTTTATTCAGAGCGTCTCCGAGCAGCAGCAGAAAGCCGAAAAGCTCCAAATGAGCTTGCAGCAGCTCTCTCAGACGCTGATCAATTTCGAGAAACTTATAGAGCAAAGCGAGCAGCCTATAATCGAAAGCACTACGCTTTTGCACAGCGTACAGGGGACGACAATAGCATTGGAAATGCATCTCAACTCATTTTTGAAAGAGATAGGGAATCTATCACCCCAAGCCATACAAACACTGACAGAGGACTACACAGCACAAATCAATCAACTCCAGTCTCAACTTGCCAATATAGATATTGCGGAAGTTTCAAAAGTGAAATCGAGCATAGATTCATTTTCAATATCAATTCAAGAATTACAGACCAAAATAAACACCCAATTGCAGAAGATCTCAATAGACCAACCCAGCTTACAAAAGAGTATTCAAGTCCAGATACAGCAAGCGATCGCCAACCAAAGCAAGCCGATAGAGAGCAGTATAGCGATGTTGATTACGGAAAAACTGGATACGCAAAAAGCGACATACATGTTGGGTGGGGGGATCTTGATTGGACTGCTGAGTCTTTTAATCGCTTTATTTACGGCTTATCAAACAGGTACAAACGTCAATACCATCAAAGCACAACAACAGGTGATTCAACAGAATTCAGAATCAATCACCGCCCAAATCGAGTATTTGAAGAGATTACAAAGGTAAGTCATGCAGACCGAAATAGATCAATATTTGATAGAACAAACAAACTTATTGCAACAACAAAACAGCTTGTTAGCAGAACAAAACGAAGCCTTGAGCAAACAGGTCAGTTCATTAAAAAGCATTTTGATCAGCTACAACGAAGTAGAGCAGCGTTTAGTGAAGAAAATCGAGACATTGAATATAGAGAAAGAAGCTCAAACCGCTTTGATTTCAGCAATGAAAGCAGAACTTTCAAATTTAGAACAGGGCGAATTTTCGGAGCAATTACAGCGAGAATTTCAAGAAAACTTGAATATCCAATTGCACAGGCAATTAACGATAGTATTAAGTCAGCTGAATTTGAAAGACACTGTCAGAAACTTAGTGCAGAGCGAATTGAGCCCTTTTCAACAGGTAATCAGCAAACAACAGATAGATTTGGAGAAAGCACTCTCGGAAATATTGCAATTTCAGCCACCAAACGACTTTTACGAAGACTTAGAGATGCAAAGCAAGCAGATCAATATGCTTGGGGAAACTGTAGAACGCTTGATGACCTTAATCAAAAACTTGAGCAATTAGAACCTATCGTTGCTGAAATTCGATGCAAGCCAAAGCCAGCAACAGATTGGCAGCTAAGATTTGATGGATACTATCCTGGTTATATTAGAGCTTACCAAGAGCTATCAGCACAGCAACAACAGGCTTATGAGGATAAAAAAGCGTTGTGGCTAATTGAGATCACGGAGCAAAAAACCGAAAAACTCCTAGCATACATGACGGAAGCTAGAAGACATATCAACAGTCATGACTATGAAAGAATCGCAGAAATCATCAAAAATGATGAAAGGATGCTGAACTACTTAAAATGTGATTCAATCCTCTCCCATAAAAATAATCATCTTGAAGATCAAAGAGCTTCATATCTCTCGTGCCTCAAAAACTTCGGTGAAATCAAAGAGCGAATTAAAACCTTCACATTTACTATCTATCAAAGTTCTAATGAAGCTCAATTGAAGATCACAGATATTCAACCTCAACCTGAATTAAAAACCAAACAGGAAAATGATTCGAATGCCGATTTTGATTTTTAGGAAAACCTAGCAGTGAAGCAAGCTACTAGTGCATACGATTATGCGGTTGTCGATGTAGGCAATAATCGTTACATCATTAGTTTAATTCTTTAAGAAAATGGTTTGATATCAGCTGATCCTAAACAGTAACGTAAACAACCGATCTCTAAATCGAATAACTCACTCAGGTTTTGAAATGTAAAACTTTAGACCATTATTAAAAAGCCTTGGTACTGCCAAGGCTTTTTTTGCTACTTCATTCTGTAGTCAGACCAATAACAAGGCAAAGTGATTAATTGATTTTCATGTAATCTTGACCAAAGCCTCATACCTAAATCAGTCTCAAGCGCATCAAGGACAAAATTAGAAATAATCATAGTTGGCTTCATCATGTCATAGCGTTTGTATAGCACTTTATGAACAAGTTCTAAACGAGATGAATGACGATCATGTAGCCCATATTCATCTAAGACGAGTAAATCAAAATCAGCAAAAAATTGAATCCATTGCTCCTCAGATTGGTCTTCAATACTCCATGAATTCATAATGGTTTTTGCTATCTGAGCACTCGTTATATAACGAGATGACATTTTGGTTTTATAGATAACATTGCGAATGATCGCTGATCCTAGGTGCGTTTTTCCAGTACCTGGTGTGCCATAAAGGATAAGGTTGGATTTCGATCCGTTTAATAATTGCTGTGTGAAATTCTGACAGCATTCGACAACTTGCTGCTGTTCAATAGTACTAGCACTATAATTAGAAAAACCACATTCCAAGTAGCGTTGATTTAGTCCTGAGCTATGAATACGGTGTTGTAACAACTTTTGCTGTAACTCTTCCTTGTGTTCTCTATTCGTTTGTTCAAGATTTTCTTTCGCACAGACTTTGCACACTTGATGACTACCTATTTTTATTAATGGATAGCCATGTTTTGTACAGAGGGTGCTTAAAACTTCCTTAGGAGTTTTTAAAAGATCAATTCCTATATTCATCATCTACTCCTAAATCCATTTTCGATTAATCGGTTTTTCTTCATTTTTATCATCCTTCCTTTGAGATGAAGATGAAGATGAAGATGAAGATGAAGATGAAGGTAAAGGTAAAGGTGAAGGTGAAGGGCATTCTTTAAGTAATGCTTGTGCATTGCTAGAGCACTCCGAATCTGATGCATCAGCATTACTTGAGCTTTTATTCCAACGAGCTTGTGCTGCTAATTTCCCACGTTCAGATTTCATCTTTTGATTGAGAATAGCTTGTTCTTTTAATGTAGTGATGTAGTTAGATTGAATAAATCCATTTACTTCTTCAAAAAGATTCAGGATTTTTAATGTAGTTATTAGGCTCTTGGTTTTAGGACTAGTTAGTTTGGTCACACTCATCAAAATGTTGGGTTCACTTGGTATAGGACCATTCTTCCAAAAGTCCATCATGAGAAAAAGGGTAGCACCCACTTGTTCGCTCGAAAGTCGAGTAAATTTCGCTTGAAGATCACCAATATACAGTGGCATCCAAATTGTTGCGTCAGTATTCATTTTGAACCTACAAAAGGTAGGGGCATTTCAAACATGCCCCAGAAGAGAATTAAGAAAATATTTTTAAAAAAAGTATACGAGCCGTTTGTATGAGATCTTCTAAGTCGTATACGGTGAAATCATTGGTAATGGGATAGTTTTCACATAAACGATCAGCCCAAAGACGAAGGGCTTGATGATCATTGAAGCAGCTATTTACTTTGAGCTTAGTAGCCAAACGATCTAAACGAGGGATTTCAAACTCAGTGATAATATGATTTGCCATTGCATCGGCAGCTTCACATACGACGACACCATCAAATACTGATTTATCAAACATGGTGAATCTCCTGACAGCCAGAATTAGGCAGTACAAGGAAATAGGGATTTCGTTTAGATTTTATTTTCTTTATCATTGGTAAGTACCTCATGATTTACGTCTTGGTGGTATCTCAGGCTTGTTTGCACGACTTATGGTTCACTTTGGCGAGAGAGGTATAAGTTGTTTGCACAGGCCTGAATTTTTTGTTCTTCGTAAAATATATGGGGAATTATCTGCAGCTATGGCATAATCAACCTCATAAAAAGTACTAGGAAAGTAGGAAAATTTATTCCTTAGACGTAAATTATCATAATTTTACGGGATTTCAAGTATTTTTTACTATTTAACTAGGAAAAAGTATGATTAAGTCGAACTTGGCTGTATTGTTAGCTGAAAGAAAAATGCGTGTTGCAGATCTTGTAAAAGAGACAGGTATTAATAAAAGTACGCTTTATAAACTGTATAACGACGAGTCCGTTCGTATAGATTTTGAGACGATTGATAAGATTTGTACTGCTTTAGAAGTAGAAGTGGGAGAGTTATTGATTTATATAAAATATGAGTAGCTTTTTATTTATATTATTAAGATTCATATTAAATATAGTTGTTAATTTTCTGATCTACCTCAAATGAATTGCTCATTAGTATCCATACTAAATAATTAAGTGGGGATTAGAAGTTTTGATATATGATTTATTGTAACTGTTAGATCATCAGGAAGTATTTTTAGCATGAAGGATGTAATTGCAAATATTCTGCATACTCAACCTAATTTAACGGGAAGGGAAATTGCTAAAATTCTTGGTGTTGAAAAGAAGGAGGTAAATTCCTTCCTTGATAAAAATCAAGAATATTTTTTCAAAGATGACAATTTTAGATGGTCAATAATTTCTTCCATATCCGAAATAGAAGTACCTAAGAAAGTAGAAAATTTGATTATGCAGCATGAACATGAAATTAGTAATTTTGCTAAGAATAGGCTGATCCAATTATTGGACTATGTATCTCATCAAGCTGAGGATACTCAAAAAATTCAATATGAAATTAATGGTAATAGATTTTATTCCTATGATCTTAAAAAACTTCGTGGTTTAAAGATTCTGAATGATAGTGATTGGTGGTTTCAAATTGAACGCTTACAACTTCAATCGATGCCTATACCATCTAAACAACTGTCTTTGCACATCCATGTTGAAACTGAAAAAGTACCGACTTTTAATTATGCTAGTTTAAATAAGCTAGTATCTTTTAAGCGAGTTGATCACTTGCGATTAGCTTACTTTTTAGTGGCAAATGATTTGATCACTAAAATTGGCATAATTCAGAAGTTGTTTAAAGAATTTGAAAATTATCGAAATAATTGGGAACTTTGGAAACAAGACAATGATGAGATTAAAAAATCCATTATTGTTTATGACAAATTATTCTCTTGGAATACTGCAATTAACCTAGGTGGAACAGGCGATGGTGAGGAAATTGTTGCAGGTTTTGGTTTAGTTGATTGGGTACTTCCTACTACTCAAAAATCTTATTCATATCCTTTAATTACTATTCCTTTAGAAATGGAAATAGAAAAAAATGGATTAATACGTGTAGGTGCTAAAGATACACGTGCCAATATCGAAATGGATGCCATTTTATTAGAGGATGATATACCCACTTCAGGGCAAGTGAAATTAGCTTTAAAAGAAAACTTAGATAATGGGCGTTCACTAGCATTATTTGAAGGAGAAACATATTCAGATCTAGTCGAAGCCTTTGTTGCTAATATCTTCTCAAGAGGAACAATTGTTGAGGCAGAGAATAGAGCGATACCATCTAAGAACTTAACAGTGACATTAACATCGGTACTGTTTAGTCGCCCTAAAAGAAATTCTATTTTAAGTGATGATATTGAGTTATTAAAAACTAGGCTTAATGATCCATCAGTAATTATACCTGAACAACCTTTATCATTAGTGACAGAGTTAAGTAATAATATTAATAAAAAGGAGACTTACAGTTTTAGGGGGCGTTCTGGAACTGAAGGATTTGGATCAAAAGTTGAAGAGCTTTATTTCCCACTGCCTTATAACAAAGAACAAATTACTATTGTTCAGAACCTGCTAACTAGCAGTGGTGTAGTGGTGCAAGGTCCGCCAGGTACGGGTAAAACACATAGCATTGCAAATATTATCTGCCATTATTTGGCGAATGGAAAAAAAGTACTAGTAACTGCACAGCAGTCACATGTTCTGAAAACAGTACATGAGAAGATTCCTGATGAGTTAAAACCTTTAGTAGTTAGTAGAATTGGCTCAAGTAAAGAAAGTAAAAATCAGCTTGAATCTTCAATTGATCTGATTGTCCAAAAGATTACTCAGATGAATGTTGGTGAGGTTCAAAGAACGATTGAAGTTTTAAAACAACAAGTGGATCATAATCATCATGAAATGGCTTTGATTGATCGAGAAATATATAACTTTGCAGAAAAGCATTATCAGAATATTGAGGTAGATGGTAATAAAAAATTACCTATGGATATCGTGAAGACGGTATTAGAAAGTAGAGCATCCTATGAATGGTTTACCGACCAATTAACTTTAGAGAATAAAGACCAGTTTCCTTTTTCCCAGATTGAATTGATTCAACTGAGAGACTCAAGGAAGAAAATAGGTACAGATTTACCATTCATAAATTATGGCTCTCTGCCAGTTCCTGAGAGATTATTAGATTCGACGAGTCTAAAAAAATTAAGTGAATTCTTAAAAGAAAAGGATGAGATTGAGGAATTCTTAAAGAAAAATGACAAACATAGTTTCAAGGAAATTACTTCTGAAGTAGAAATTAATGAGCTAAGAGATTGGTTAAAGATTTATCTGGAAGATCTAAATCTTGTTCTTGATCATGCAGAACCATGGTTATTGAGTTATTTCAAAAAGATAAATTCAGAAGATAAGGGTATGGAGCTGGATATCTATACGAACCTTATTCAAGAAGTTCAACCTTTAGTGGAATACAGAAAATCGCTATTAACTGATCCCATAGAGCTGAATTTTGAGATACAACCAAACTCAAAAGAATACCAAGCTGTTCAACGTGCTGTTGATATAGGTAAGCCATTTAATTGGTATCATTTTGGTACTGCTGAATTACAAGAATTATTTAAGTCAATTAAAGTTTCTGGAAAATATCCTGATACATCAGATGAGTGGAAAAGAGTTAAAGAATATATTGATAGAAGGCAAACTCTTAATGTTTTTATGAGTAAATGGAATAGTATTGCAGCACAATTAGATATCCCTTTAATCGAGTTAAATAATCGTGGTATTGATGAAATATTAAAAGAGTTCACGCAGCTCATCATTAGAACCCAAAAATGCCTAGATTTGAAAAATAAGTATTTGGATGTATTTAGTGCCAATTATCTAAAAGTTTTTAGTAGAGCTAAATCTTTTGATTTCTATGGATTACCTAAAAATATTGATGACTTGATTCAATTATTAGGTCAGAAGTTAAAAATATTTAATTTAGAAGTCTATCAACAGCAACTGGCTGATCAAATACTTTATTTATCAGAGTTTGATAATAAAATATCAAATCAGTTGAAAAAAATTGTGTCCCAGGTTGATTCAGATTCGCTATATGAAAATGAATTAAGAGAATATGCCGATCTATTAAAGAAATTAGCTCATTTGAAAGATCTAACTGAGGATTTTGACAGAGTTAAATTGGCCAGTATTAAATTGAGCCAAACAAATGCTGTGATTCTTAGTAAAGATATTCTAGAGATTCCTTACGCCCAAGAAATTGAGGATCCTATATTACGTAACACATTGGTCGAGGCTTGGGAATGGAAGCGTCTTGAGACTTTTGTAATGACTATTAGTAATACAAGTCGAATTGAAAACTTGTATGAGCGTCGTCGTATTCA
Organism: Acinetobacter radioresistens DSM 6976 = NBRC 102413 = CIP 103788; assembly: GCF_006757745.1. Classification (NCBI taxonomy): domain Bacteria; kingdom Pseudomonadati; phylum Pseudomonadota; class Gammaproteobacteria; order Moraxellales; family Moraxellaceae; genus Acinetobacter; species Acinetobacter radioresistens. Next base: position 844,373 of record NZ_AP019740.1, read on the forward strand.
CGAGAAGAATCTGTCTCAGAATTACGCTCAATTGGCAGCAAACAAGACGTGGTTGGCATTAAAGGAAAATGCCTCAGATAAAATTTTAGTTGCATTACAGCGCTATAAAATTGCTGTACAACACTATGGAAAAGGGACAGGCAAGAACGCTCCACGTTATAGAAAAGATGCTCAAGCGGCCCTTAAAGAGGCAACAGCAGCTATTCCTTGCTGGGTCATGTCACATCTTCAGGTTTCTGAATCTATGCCTGCTGAATTAGGTCTCTTTGATTTAGTGATTGTAGATGAGGCGTCACAATCATCAATTGACGTATTACCTGTTTTAATGCGTGCTAAAAAATTATTAGTTGTAGGGGATAATAAACAGGTTTCTCCAAGTAATGTCGGTCTAGCAAGTGCTCAAATTGATGTATTAAGAAATCGTTATCTACATGGTCAGCCACATGCTGCATATTTAACACCAGATATGTCTTTATACGACATGGCTTCTTCTATCTATGAGTCAAGCGTGATGCTTCTAGAGCATTTCCGCTGTCATCCTGCGATCATTAGTTACAGTAATAAAAACTTTTATGGTAACCGTATTAAGCCAATGCGATTATCGAAGAAATCTGAGCAGTTAAGCCCAGCCTTAGTCGCAATTTATACACCGCAGGGGTATAGAGAATCTAAAAACAGCAAACATATTAATCGAATAGAAGCGAAAGCAATTATTGAGGAAATGAAGCTTCTTCTTAAAGATGAACGATATGCGAATAGATCAATTGGCGTGATCTCATTATTGGGGCCAGCACAGGCTGAGTTCATTCAATCAGAAGCTTTGAATGAATTTGGTGCAGGGGCTCTTACCCAAGTTCAATTTGCTTGTGGGGATGCCTCAGCATTCCAAGGTGCAGAAAGAGATATTATTTTCCTATCTATGGTAGCAGATCCTCAGAATTGTCATGCTTTGAGTAGATCCGATCATGAACAGAGATTTAACGTGGCTGCAAGCCGTGCTCGTGAACGGATGTATCTTGTCCACTCCGTGAGTGGTGATCATATATCACCAAAAGATTTAAGGCTGAATTTACTCAATCATTTTTATGATTTGCAAGAGGATCAAAAAGCATCATTTGAAGCAAAATTAGAGTTATGTGAATCAGAGTTTGAAAAATCTGTATTCATGGTATTACATAAAATGGGATACACAGTTACTCCACAGGTCAAGGTTGGAAGCTATCGAATTGATTTAGTGGTTGAATCGGATGGAGATCAGCGTTTAGCAGTTGAGTGTGATGGTGATAGCTATCATGGGCCAGAACAATGGCATGATGATATGATTCGTCAACGTGCTTTAGAACGTGCAGGATGGACATTCTGGAGATGCTTTGCATCGAGTTGGTCAATTGAACGTGAAAATATGGTTCAGTCTTTGATTGAGAAACTCAATGCAATGAGTATTAAACCTACGAATCATGCTAGTAGTTTAATTCAAGATGTAGAGCAAAGAGTTTGGGTAAATAAAGAACCTGAAGAGAATGTAATTCAAAAAGTTCAGCAAGATCTTTTTATATTGAATTAGTTTATAAGGGTAATCCCCTTATTTTATTAAGTTAATGAGTAGGAAAATCAAAGTTCTTATCATTGTTTATAATAGGGTAGTTGCCATCAACTGCTTTACAGGACTGCTCACGATTGAAAAAAATATTTTAAAGCTTTTTATTGATGGTATTGTTTGATCTTATTCTATTTGTTCTAGCTCAGATTTGAGCTAGAACAAATAATTAACTATTTTTTTTACCAACTATCAATAGTATCAGCTAAATGCTGCATCATCTCTCTTCCGTCATTTAACCAGCTTGCGTGGTTATAAGGTGCTCGTGATATATCTCCATCTACATGGACTAACTGTATCAATTCCTGCTGCACTTCTGCTTATTTGGATAGATGGCTATTCAACGCAACTTTATTTAATTTTACAAACTCTCTTCGTCTTTACTGGGCTAAACTCAATATAAAATATTTATCCATAGTAAGAATGATGAATCACTTTCCTAAAGTTATTGTGATTGATGCTTTTGGGACACTTGTCAAAATTGGTGAGAGCCGATCCCCATATCGTAAGTTGATGAAGTGGCTAAAAGCTAATGGTAGAAAACCAAGTGCACAAGATGCAAAGATCATCATGTCAAATCCTGTTGATGTTGCACAATTAGCGATGAAGTTCGGAGTAGAACTACCAGGGCAACTTTTGAGGGAGATCAACAATGATCTTCAGCTTGAATTAAGCACAATTCAACTGTATGAAGATACAATGCCTACGCTGCAAATTTTAAAAGAAAGAGGTTTTAAAATTGCGCTTTGTTCCAACTTGGCGATGCCTTATGGTGAACAACTTAGAAAACTACTCCCTGATTTTCTTGATGCTGTTGTATTTAGTTATGAGGTTGGAGCCATAAAGCCTGAACATCAAATTTATAAGGTGATTCAGGCACATTTTGGCTGTGATTTTCCAGAAATGCTCTTTATTGGAGATCATCCCATTTTGGATGTTGAAACACCTATTTCCTTAGGGATGAAGGCAAGGCTCATTGAACGTCATAAAAACCAAAGACTGTTAGATGTCATGGGTGATTTAATCTAACAGTATTATTTTTGATGTCATTCATGCCAATGATCAATAGTATCAGCTAAATGCTGCATCATCTGTCTTCGATCTTTTAACCAACTTGCATGGTTGTAAGAAGCTCGGGACATGTCACCATCTACATGGGCTAACTGTAATTCAATCCAGTCCTTACTGTAATTCTGTTCGTTTAAATAGGTGGATGCAGTTGCACGGAAGTCATGCATGGTAATATGGCCTAGACCCATGTTAACGAGTGCTTCATTGAGTGTATTTTTCCCCAACATTGATATGCCATCATCCCCAGGGAATAAGTAAATACTGTCAGGGTAAAGCTGTAACTGCTCTTTTATAATTTCTAGCATTTGTGTAGATAAAGGTACAACATGCGTCCTATTCTTCTTCATATTCCTTTTACCATCCTTAATCTGTGCATTTGATACACGAGGAATAGTTAAGGTCGCATCTTTTAGATTAACAAAAGACTTTTTAGCCCTGCGTATTTCTATCGTACGTAGCATACTGTATAAGGCAGTCCTTAAAGCATTCTGTGTGCCAGTAGTTCCACCATATTGATTGATCAAAGCCAGAATCACTTTCTTATCTTTTTCTTCTAAAGGGGTAGCGTGATTAACAGGAGGACGTCTGATATAGCTGCGTAGCGCAATTGTAGGATCATTGATTATCTTCAGTGTGATAATTGCGTATTGCATGACTTCAGCGCAGATTTGTCTTACATAGATTGCTTTAACTTCACCAGTACCTCTTTTGCTTTTGCGAATTCGTGTAATGGTATTATCCAAAATCACTCGAATATCATTTGAATTCACTTCTTTGATTGGCTTATTGCCAATGACGGGATAGATATCTTTTTTAAAGTATCTCAGCCTGTTTTCATACCATTCTTGTGAGTGAGTGTCCTTGTACTTTTCTAAATATTCATTCGAGATACTTTTAAAAGTATGCTGTATTGCATCCAATGCGGAATCAAGCGCTTTCTTTTGCTCTGTTACAGGGTCGAGATTTTGAGCTAAAAGACTACGATACTCACGTGTCTTATCACGAGCGTAAGATAAGCTAATCTCTGGGTAGGCACCAATCGTTAACATTTTGGGGATGTTTAAATAACGGTAGCGGTAACGCCAGAATTTTCTTCCTGATGTTCTTACTTCAATGCATAGCCCAAAATGGTCTGCAACACGATACATTTTATCTTTGGCTTTTAATTGCTTGATTTGAAAATCATTTAACATGAGGATGTGAGTAAGACCTTATAATTGATTTCGTTACTCACAAGGTTACTCACAGATTTTAGTAATGTCACGTGTACTAAGGTGACGCGTGGTAATTCCGGAACATTATTAAAAACAATTGGTTAAGTATCATGGTAATGCAAGGTTATACGTGCGGACATGGTTGTGAAGCATGATGTAATCTGTCCAAGCTTTATTTAAGCCATTGATATTTCATATATGGATATGGCTTGAATATATTTATCGCTTCACTACAAAAGTTTTCTTGATATAGTGGAGTGAATAAAAAAGGTCGCTTTGTGCGACCTTTTTTATTTCCTGAAATATTTACTCTATGAATCGTTAGTTAAAACAGAGAGGCTTACCTGAAAAATATTTAATTTAAGAGTTCAGTCCTATGGTTTATTCCTATTGCTAAAAAATTTTTAATATATAAAATTTTAGAAAAATAATTAAATTTGGAAAAAAATACCATAGAGATAATTTAAAAAATTATTGCGAAATTAAGCTCATTTTAGAGAAAGATTTTAAAAATAATTAAAACCCTTATAAATAGTAAGGGTATAAGCTAAATATAAAGAAATAGTCCAAGATACCTAGATTTAAGTTTTTTATAAAAGTGTAATGTGTTGCCAGTGTAACTATTTAATTGAATTATAAAATAATTAGCTGGATATAGATTTAAATTTTTCATTTTTTAAAATTAGTTTGTCTCAAAGCAAATATCCTGGTTATTTTAGAAAAAGCAGATTTTTTACTAGATTTTCTCTATGAGAATAGATTTTCAGGTTTGCGAAAGCGAGAAAGAGTGGTATGCATAATTTTAAATTAAAAGGTGCACCGGGCTCCAAATCAGGTGACCAGCTTTATCGAGAGTTCAAGCAATTTGAACAGGATATTCTAATTGAAGATAGACGAGCTGCTGAATTTCAAAAAAAGATGATTTTAATTATTTTAGGACTATGTATAGGGTTGTTCATTGCTACTTTAACAATGTTTCTATAGAACCTATAGGGTAAAAATCGGTTGATAAAAAATATAATGTTCTTCCATATTATAAACTAAATCAGTATAGAACTTTTTGTAACGAGCTTATCGGTTATCAGAAGGGTATAAAAATTGGCGAGTGCCCAAAAACAGACTCGCTTAATGGGGTAAAATATATTAAAAACAGTTCATGCTCTTAATTAATATAGCAGGTAAGCAGTGAAAATATTTAAAACACTCATCAGTTTGGTTAGTTTTACAGTGCTTTCTTCAACTGGCATGGCTTCAACAGCTACACCAACTGAACAGGTGCCGGGTTATTATCATCAGCAGTGGGGTAAATATACAGTTACCGCTTTACTGGATGGCACCAATTATATGTCACCTAGTCTATTTAAAACGCTAAATAATTCTCAGGTAAAACATATTCAGCAGATTTTAAAAAAATACCATAATGATCAGCAACAGGGTGTACAAACATCGGTAAATGCTTTTCTAATTAATACTGGAACAGCGCTAGTTTTAGTAGATAGTGGTGCTGCTAGCTGTTTTGGTCCCCATCTCGGTTCAGTGAGCAGTAATCTGGTCAAGGCAGGCTATCGGCTTGAGGACGTGAATGTAGTGTTACTGACGCATTTACATCCTGACCATGTCTGCGGTTTAACTAAAGAGGGCCAAAAAGTTTTTCCAAACGCTAAAGTCTATGCTCATGAACGTGAAGTAAATTACTGGTTAGGTCAGACACCAGTAAATTTGTCTAAAGAACAACTGGAAAATTATCAGTCAACCCGCAACAAAATTCAGGACGCGATAGCACCTTATCAACAAGATAAACAATTTATAACTTTTAAAGAGGGGCAATCGATTGCTGGCCTTCAGGTGATGGATACACGTGGCCATACACCCGGCCACCACAGTTTTGTGCTGGAGCAGAATAAAGATAAAATGGTTTTTATTGGAGATACAGTGCATTCGCACAGTGTGCAGTTTGAAGCGCCGCGTACTGCTATTGAGTATGATATCCAGCCAGATGAGGCTGTAAAAACCCGACTTAAACTGTTCAGTAAAATTGCAGATGAAGGTAGCTGGGTGGCTGCACCACATTTACCTTTTCCGGGTATTGGACATATTTCTAAGGTTGCCAATGAACAGTATCTCTGGATACCTGTCTATTTTAATAATGTCTTGCAAAAATAATTTCTAATAAATGGCTTCATGTGAAGCCATTTTTAATTTTTATTACCTTGTAAATTGGCAAGGTCGTTATATCCAAAATTTCGCTAATTTTATTTTCATAATGATCTCTTAAATAACTATTCTAATGAGCAGCAGCTCAGACTAAGAAAATGGTTTATAAGCCCCAATAACTTCAATTACATCTATAGTAATAGTGTTTAAACCACTTTTCTTCATATTCTCTCCTCATCTATTAGATTATATAAATTTATGTAAATGCGTAAGAATAATGAATTTTCGTCATACCTGTTCAATGTTATAACTTTAATCTGCCAGACTGTGGTACGCCATATTCTTTTTTCGTTCACTCTAGCCGAGCAGGTGGCCTGAACATTTATGTTGTCGAAATATTTCATTGAACGTCCCATCTTTGCAGGAGTACTGGCCATTATTGTAATGGCATTTGGTATTTTCTCTGTCATAAACCTGCCTGTAGAACGCTATCCGGATATTGCTCCACCGCAGATTACAGTAGCGGCTACATATAATGGCGCTTCTGCAGAAACCGTAGAAGAGAGTGTAACGCAGCTGCTTGAACAGCAAATCAAAGGCATTGATCATCTTTTATATTTTAGCTCCAGCAGTGATTCAGCGGGACGTAGCCGGATCAGTATTAGTTTTGAGAATGGGACAGACCCAGATACGGCCCAAGTTCAGGTACAAAATAGTATTAATGGCGTGCTCAGCCGTCTGCCGGAGGATGTACAGCGGCAAGGTGTTAATGTATGGAAATCGCTAGGCGATACGCATATGGTCATAGGCCTTTATGACCAGACTGGTAAAAGTAATAATATCGAATTATCTGATTATATGATGACCCATCTGGAACAGGAAATTTCCAGAATTGAAGGAGTTGGTGAAGTCGATGTTTTTGGCTCGCAATATGCAATGCGGATCTGGCTGAATCCAGATCGTTTAAAACAATATAATTTAATGCCAAGTGATATTCGTGCAGCTGTAGAAGCACAAAATACTCAGGTGGCAGCAGGGGGTATTGGAGACTTGCCTACAGCTAGTGAACAGTATCTGAATGCTAAAGTCAGTTCGGGTTCACGTTTAAAAACGGTTGAAGAGTTTGAAAATATTATAATTAAATCTTCTGCTAATGCCGGCTTTGTATATTTAAAAGATATTGCCCGAATTGAACTTGGGGCAGAGAACTACCAGTCATTTAATACCATTAATGGTTATCCATCAGCAGGTCTGGGCATTTCACTGGCTACAGGCGCAAATGCTTTGCAGACTTCCGCCTTGATTAAACAGACCATAGACCGTCTTACCGAGAAGCTACCAGCCGGTTATAAAATTGTTTATCCACGTGATAATACACCTTTTGTTCAAGAGTCAATTAAAGAGGTAGTTACAACTCTGATTGAAGCAGTGATTCTTGTAATTTTGGTGATGTTCCTGTTTTTACAAAGCTGGCGTGCAACCTTAATTCCTACCATTACTGTACCTGTAGTAATTTTAGGAACCTTTGCCATACTGTACGTATTAGGTTTAAGTGTAAATACATTGACTCTATTTGCTCTGGTACTGGCGATTGGCCTGCTGGTAGATGATGCGATTGTTGTGGTTGAAAATGTCGAGCGATTGATCGAAGAGAGGCAATTCAGCCCAAAACAGGCTGCCTTAGAGTCAATGCAGGAAATTAGCGGTGCACTAGTGGGTATTACGCTGGTTCTCACTGCTGTCTTTATTCCGATGGCATTTTTTAGTGGCTCAACTGGTGTCATCTACCGGCAGTTTTCAATTACCTTGGTGGCAGCAATGGCATTGTCATTGCTAGTCGCCTTGATTTTGACTCCTGCTTTATGTGCATTGATTTTAAAACCCAAGCAGCAACATGCTCGCTGGGCCAATGGGTTCAATAAAAAACTGGAGCGACTTAGACAGTATTATCTCAAAGTGATCCAGAGTTCCATGCAGCACAAAATGATTTATTCAGTCGTATTTATAGCCTTGATTGCTGTATTTGCGCTATTTTATCGTGCACTACCTAGCAGTTTTATTCCAAGTGAAGATCAGGGCACGCTTAATATCCAGTTTAGCTTGCAAAATGGCGCTCCAATGGCTAAAAGCCAGCAAGTAGGAGAAGAGATTCAGCGTTATTTCCTGAGTGAAGAACAAGAGAATGTTGAACTGGTACTTATCCGCTATGGCCGTAACTTTTCTGGTACAGGTCAAAATCTTGGACAGGGTTTCATTGCGCTCAAGCACTGGGATGATCGTCCGGGGCAGGAAAATTCTGCGCAGGCAATTCGTGAGCGTGCTACAAAGTATTTCAGTAATAATCCTGATGCCAGAATTATGGTCAATATGCCGGGAGCTGTTCGTGGTCTCGGGCAGACAGATGGATTGGAATTCTGGATTCGCGATATTAACGGCCAAGGCCGGACTTATCTAGAACAGCAGTTTAAGTCATTACAGACCAAAACTAATCAATATGACAGTTTTCAAAATCTGGACAAAAAAGCTAATCCGGATAAGGCTGAGTTGAAGGTCAATATTAACCAGAAACAGGCAATGGCAGCAGGCTTAAGTCAGCCTGCGATTAACAGTACTCTGGCGGCTGCTTGGGGTGGTAGTTATATTAATGATTTTATTGACCGGGGACGGATTAAGCGGGTCATTATGCAAGGTGATGCAGCTTATCGGGCACAACCTGAAGATTTATATTTCTGGTCTGTCCGTAATGATCTTGGTCAAATGGTTCCATTTTCTACATTTGCCAGTTTTGAATGGACTGGCGGGCCAGAAGTAGTTAACCGTTTCATGGGCTATACTGCATTACAAATGGAAGCAGATGCAGGATCTGGTTTTAGTACCGGTGAAGCGATGCAGGATGTCCAGGCCCTGATTGATCAATTTCCTGACATTGACTTAGCCTGGAGCGGTTTATCTTTTCAGGAACAGCAGTCCAGTAATCAGGCAATCTGGTTATATCTGGTGTCGATTGGCTTTATTTTTCTGTGCCTCGCTGCCCTTTATGAAAGCTGGAGCATACCGACAGCGGTTATGGCAGCAATACCACTTGGTATTGGTGGGAATATCCTGTTCAGTTATCTAGCTGGCTTTCCTAATGATATTTACTTTCAGATCGCATTGCTGACAACAATTGGTCTGTCATGCAAAAATGCCATTCTTATTGTTGAATTCGCTGCACTGGCCCAGCAACGTGGCAAAGATGCAGTAGCAGCAGCTCTGGAAGGCGCCAGCTTGCGCTTGAGGCCGATCTTGATGACTTCTCTGGCTTTTGGTGCTGGTGTAGTACCGCTAGTGTTTGCCTCTGGTGCAGGAGCTGCCAGCCGTCAGGAAATTGGTACCAGTGTTCTAGGTGGAGTCATGTTTGGAACGGTCTTGGTAGTAATATTCATTCCATTCATGTATGTTTTGGTCCGGAATCTGATGACAAGAAAACAGCACCTTGGCTAGTTGATTTATCTTGATTTGTCTTTCAAAAAACCTGACGAGATCAGGTTTTCTTACTTTAAAGACCGCCCTCAGTTTATGACTTTATTCGATAAATGTAGGCGTATTGCAAAATTATAGTGAAAACTCTCCAGAGCATGATAAAAGTAGTTTAATCCCCCTGATCAAAAATAAATTTTTATTTAATCAATAAATTATCATGAGACAGGCATGCCGCAGATTGCAGAGAAAATACAATATGTTCGCCAACAGCTCCGTTCTGAAAAGTTCAATACGGCTATTGGCCTTTTAAATGAATTAAATATTGCTGATCAGGCTAGTGTATTAAAAGGATTGACCCCTACAGAACAGGTCAAGATCCTGCAGAAACTGGATGAGCCAAGTGAGGCGTTTGCATATTTGCCGCTCAGCCAGCAAGCTGTTTTGGCTGAATTTATACCTGTTCCTGATCTCATCCCTATTCTTGATAATATGTATTCTGATGACTTTGTCGATATTTATAAAAAACTGTCACCAGAATTAAAACAACAGCTTATAACACTGCTATCTGAGGAGTCTCAAAATACCTTAAGAAAACTGGCGCTTTATCCTGAAGGTACAGCTGGTGCGATGATGAGTTCCAGCTTTGTTACCTTACACCAAGACTTATGCATGGATGAAGCCATCCAGGCGCTGCGTATAATCGCCGCAACACGGGAAACCCTTTATCTGGTTTATATTGTAAATGAGCAGAATCAGCTGATAGGTGTCATCTCTCTACGCCAGATTATTCAGGCCAGGCCCGAAGCTACAATTGCAGAGGTAATGGAAAGGGATGTGATTTATGTCTATACCTATGATGATCAGGAAGTCGTTGCTAAAACTCTGGCTTACTATGATTTAATCGCTCTACCTGTAGTGGATGAGCAGGAAAGAATGCTGGGCATTATCACTTATGATGATGTGATGGATATTGTAGAGGCAGAAACTACCGAAGATATTTTAAAATCCGGTGCAGTCAGTCCGTTAGCTGAGCTCAGCCTGAAAACTGCTCCCATCATAACCTTATACCAAAAAAGGGTATTTTGGCTGGTTATTCTGGTCTTTGGCAGTTTACTGTCGGGAATTGGAATTGCACATTTTGAAGAGATTATTTCAACTCACATTGTATTGGTATTCTTTCTCCCTTTACTGGTGGGCAGTGGGGGAAATGCCGGATCGCAGTCTGCTACTCTCATGGTGCGTGCCTTGGCGACCGGAGATGTACAGTTTAAAGACTGGTTCAGCTTGCTCGGCCGTGAAACTGTGGTGGCACTTTGTTTAGGCGTAACGATGGCTTGTGCCGTATCCATGCTAGGTTATATTCGCAGTGATCTCATGGTCGCGATTGTACTGGCAATTAGCATGGTAGGGATTGTACTCATGGGTTGTCTGACGGGTATGAGCTTGCCTTTTATTTTAAATAAGTTGAAACTGGACCCTGCCAGTGCTTCAGCACCTTTAGTTACCTCAATCTGTGATGCTACAGGCGTGATTATCTACTTATTTGTAGCATCCAAATTATTGTTTTAGTACACAGATTAATACGTCTCGTGTTTTAATCTGTTTTATGCTGATGACTCTCTAATGACTGGAATTGGTAATGCCCGGGCTTGAAAAACAAAAAAAACTTACTCAGCAAGAAGTGATCCGTCTGGAGCGTGATCTGGCCAAGTTTGCCAATATCATGGACTCTTTAGTTCGTATTCCTTTTACCAAGCAGGGAATCGGTGCGGATGCAGCCTTGAGCACGGTACCAATTGCAGGAGATCTGGCAGGCTTTGCCCTGACTTGTTATGCAGTTTACAAAGGGCGCCAGATTGGCGTGCCTTCCCATAAATTGCGGCCAGTTATTAAAATGGCTGCCCTGGATGCAGTAGTCGGTTTTGTGCCTGTAATCGGTACGGTATTTGATATATTTATCCGGCCGAGCCGCAAGGCACTTGATATTGTGCATGAACATATCCGCATAGAATATCAGATGACTACAGATATTCATTTAAGGCATCCCTATCTGCATGAGAAGTTAGAACGTAAACAGCAACATTCTACTTTCTGGCGCCAGCCAGTGGTGGCCTGGTTATGGCTACATATACCTGACTTGGTCGGAGTTCTGTTCCTGATTCTATTTGCAGCCGGTTTGTGGTTTGCTATCAGGCTGGCACAGCAGTATTTTTAAAATATACACTGCATTAGCTTAAAAGGTTAAATGTAAAAAAGCCTCCACGCAGGAGGCTTTTTTGAATCTGGATGAATCAACAGAAAAACTTATGGACAGTTGAGACGCTGTAAAGCAGCTACCCGGTCTTCAATAGTCGGGTGTGTCATAAACAGAGCAGCCAGACTAAAACCACCTTCTTTACCAGAAGAGATTGCAAAGGCTTTCATTTCTTTAGGCATCTGATCTGGCATGTCAGACTCTGCCTGTAGACGTAACAGGGCAGAAATCATAGCCTGTTTTCCGGCAAGCTGTGCACCCGCTTCATCGGCCCGATATTCACGGTAACGTGAGAACCACATGACAATTGCAGAGGCAAGAATACCAAATACAATATCCAGTACAATCGTAATTGCAAAGTAAGCCAGCCCAGGTGCTTCACCATCTTCACGGCCAAATACGTTACGGTCAATGAAGTCGCCTACTACACGGGCAAAGAACATGACAAAAGCATTCACTACCCCTTGAATCAGGGCAAGTGTAACCATATCGCCATTAGCGACGTGGCCGATTTCATGCGCCAGTACTGCACGCAGTTCATCCTTATTCATACGTTCAAGCAAACCGGTAGAGACCGAGACCAGTGCATCATTTTTGTTCCAGCCTGTTGCGAATGCATTAGACTGATAAGACGGAAAAATGCCCACTTCTGGCATTTGAATGCCAGAACGCTGTGATAATTCAGCAACGGTCTGCAATAACCAGGCTTCTGCCTGATTTTGAGGAGCATTAGGGTCAATAATTTGTGTACCGGTCGCCTTTTTAGCCATCCATTTGGACATAAAGAGGGAGATGAGAGAACCCACCATACCAAATACAAAACAGATGACTAAAAGGTTGCCCAGATTAAGGCCACCCGCACCATGATAACTTCCGACTCCGAAGAGCGACAAAATAATGCCAGCTACTACCAGTACCGCGAGGTTGGTTAGCAAGAACAAACCAATCCGCATCATTGAGATAATCCTCTTTTGATAGAAAAAATAAATCGATTTTGAAATATAAATCGTAAAACTAATATGCGGTGATGCTCGTTAAAATTCAAGAAAAACTTGAAAAATATATATAGAAAAAATGAATCAAAAGATCAGTTAGAAATATGAATACGTGCTGAGGCTGTAGCGTTAGAGCTGACATAAGTGCCTGGTGCATCTGTATAGGAGCCATCTGCCAGCGTAATAATTTGCCGGGGTGCATAGCTCCGGCCTGCAGCTTGAGTATTTGCAGCAGAATTCACTGTTTCCTGAACCAGCAACCCGTTTTCCGGATTATTACTGGCAGTAAGGTTTAGAGCTCCGCCCGAGTAAAGGTTGCTATAACGACTGGTGACCCGACGAACATAATCCTGGGTTTCACGGAATGGGGGAATACCACCGTATTTAGCAACATTACCTTCTCCTGCATTATAGGCTGCAAGAGCAAGATGCGTGTTGCCTTTAAAACGTTTCAGGAGCCAGCTTAAATATTTGGCTCCTCCTAGAATATTCTGATAAGGATCATATGCATTTGAGACATTAAAGCGCCGTGCTGTTGCAGGCATTAATTGCATCAAGCCCTGTGCACCTACAGGAGAGCGGGCATTTACATTAAAGCCTGATTCAGTGTGCATAACTGCTTTAATCAGACCTTCACTGACACCATGCTGCTGAGCCGCCTGTTTGATTATATGATCAAAAGCATCACGATTTTTGCTATAGCTTGGCAATACCGCCGCTTCTGACTTTCCCCAGTTACTATAACTGTGAATATTACTCTCGGGATAATAAGTAACTTTAACTTTCTTTAATGAACTGTCATTCATTTTACGGTTAGTCAGGAGGGTGCTGCCACTTTGGTCTTTATAGACATACATTTGACCTGCACTACTATAGCTTGAAGTCAGTACAAGTACGGCACATCCCCAGATACCCAAGCGTGAAATATCAAAGTAAGTTTTCATAGTAATCTGTAAGCAACTTGGAGCTCAAAATTCAGTCTGAGTTTAACAAAAAACTCTACAATGGAAACCAAAAACTTGAGTTTCTTTAACAAAAAAAATTGAAAAAAAAGCAAGACTATTTGTTTTGAAAATAACCAAATAAATAAAAAAAATTTTTTAAAAAGTATAGCTTGACATATATAAGTAATTGTAATTATTAATAAATATTAATTGATCAAAAAATGATCAATTTAAATAAAACCCTTAATAGGCCGATTACACCCCCTGTCAAGCCTAGAGAAATCCACAATTTTATCCACAGGTTTTGTGGAAAACTGTGGAAAAGTCCAAAATATAAGCATTTTGATACAATTTTGAACGCGAGCGTCTATTTTTTATACAAAGGCTTATTTTTTTCTGACCAGTGGTGTTCCACATTAATTGTAATTCGGTGATGCGAATCGGAGGGAGATCGGCTAAAATCGCGCGGTATTTCTTTTATGGGTAATTCTGTTCTATGTACTCGCCAGTTGAGTCCAACCAGGGATTTAATTTCAAGCCAGAACTGCCAACCAGTTCAGCCTATTATCGTCTGCTTAAAAAGCTGCGTCGCCAAGTTGGCCATGCTATTCGTGACTTCAAGATGATTGAAGATGGCGACAAGGTAATGGTGTGCGTATCGGGTGGTAAAGACAGTTATACCTTGCTGGACATTTTGCTACAGTTCAAGCGTATTGCACCAATTAACTTTGATGTAGTTGCTGTCAACCTAGACCAGAAGCAGCCTGGTTTTCCGGAGGATGTCTTGCCGCGTTATATGGAAGAAAACAATATTCCATATTACATTCTGGAAAAAGACACCTATACCATTACCAAACGCTTGACACCGGAAGGTAAAACATACTGTGCTGTGTGCTCTCGTTTACGCCGTGGATCCCTATACGGTTTTGCCCAGGAAATCGGCGCAACTAAAGTTGCTCTTGGACATCACCGTGATGACATTCTGGCAACTTTCTTTTTGAACCTGTTTCATGGTGGCAGTCTAAAAGCCATGCCACCAAAACTGTTGTCATCTGACAAAAAGAATATTCTGGTTCGTCCACTGGCTTATGTGGAAGAGAAAGACATTATAAAATATGCGGAGCTGCGCCAGTTCCCAATTATTCCATGTAATCTCTGTGGGTCTCAGGAAAATCTGCAGCGCGCAATCATTAATGATATGTTGCGTGATTGGGATAAAGCCCATCCGAAACGTCTGCACAGTATTTTCGGCGCTTTGCAGAACGTATCACCATCTCAGCTGGCTGACCGTGAACTGTTCGATTTTGAGATACTTGATTCGCAACGTGAGTATGACTTCAAAGAACCGGAAAAAACTAATCGTCTGGATGTAGTTAATTTGAGTTTTGCTGCTGAATAAAAGCAAATATTAGGCATCTTGCCCAGTTAAGGTGCCTATTTAAATCAGTAATACATAAAAACATCAAAAACTGAATGATCAGTACAAAAAAATTGTTCTAATTGCCTCATTACATGCTATAACAAAATAAAAGCTCACAGCTTCATGAATATGCTGTCTGGAAAGACAGCTCTATAAATTGAAAAATATACTTGAGGAAAAATTATGCCTGCGTTACTCACTGATGATTGGTTTGCAACTGTTGATAAATTAACTGCTGAAGCAGGTGATTTGAACCTGCCACCAGCCTTGGCTAATCTGGCAATTAATCTTGTAGTTGTAAATGCAGACAATAATACGACTGAACTTTCATTAGATGGTGGAAAAATCCAGAAAGGTCTGTCTTCAAATGCTAAAACTACTTTGAATATGGATGGCGAAACCCTGCGTAAAGTCTTCCTTGAATTCGATATGGCAGCTGCGATGCAAGCATTTATGACAGGCAAAATTAAGGTGCAGGGCGATATGTCACAATTGATGGCATTACAGACTGTAAAGCCAAGCCAAGAGCAGAAAGACCTGTTTAAGAATATCCTTGCGCAAACTTCTTGAAAAAAGAAGTTTAAGAGAAAAAAAGCTTACCGTGAAGGTAAGCTTTTTTTATGAATTAAATTCTTTGTCTTACATTCTATATCATATATAACACTTTTGTCTAAATTGTGACCAGCTCAGACTTCTTGATATGTTCAAGATAGGCTCGAATACGGGTAACATATTGCACAGCCTGATGATAACGACCATTACTGGTCTGATGGCGTTCCAGATAATCATAAAGATTTACCCAGTTATTTGGATTACGGCCTTGGGTTTGAATACGTTTTTGAATCTGGCCAACAGCACCAGGACCCATATTATAAGCTACCAAGGCGTACCAGTGACGGTCCGGATAAGGAACGTCAGAAAACTTGTCGAGCATTAAATCATAGTACTTGGCCCCGCCTTGAATACTCTGATGGGGATCTGTACGGTTCTGTACTCCCATAGCTTTAGCTGTACTACTGGTGAGCATCATCAGGCCACGTACGCCTGTAGGTGAAACTGAATTGGGCTTTAGATAAGATTCCTGATAGCCAATTGCAGCCAGCAGGTGCCAGTCCAGGTCATAACGTTCAGCACTTTGCTGAAAACTCGCTTTATAAATCGGCATACGTTTTGACAAATCACGCTGAATGGTTTTCCAGGCATCAGGCTGTACTACATTACGGTTGTAAAAAGAAGCCAACTGACGAATGGCCCCATTTTGTTTACCTTGGCAAATATAGCCACTTGCAGTAGCAGCTAGCGGTTCTTCGGCCTGCTTGAATACCCAGTTCAATGCTGGGTTTAAACCATTTTTAACCAGACTGGTTGTATCTCCACAGCTTGCAGAGAAAGACGTCAGCTGGTGCTTTTCAATAGTATTAAAGTCAGCCGTAGTCATTGCCATATTGGCTTTGCCTTGAGCGACCCATTTTAAAGCTGTTGCGTTGTCTGCAACTGTCTTTAGTTCGAGCCTGACATTCAGGTTTTGAGCATAATTACGGACAAGATCATAGCCGAAGCCATACATAATCTTGCCATCTTTAAATAAGGTCGTTGGGCTTTCCACCGTGACCACAGTTAACGTATTGGTATTCACAACGGAATTATATTGTGAAGCTTTACTTGCATTAATATTGTGCCAAGGTACAAGAGCTGTGCTTAATACAAGTAATCGAACAGGGAGAGTAGAAAATAAAGAGTTAAGGCTAAGCCTTGACCCAAAAGTTGAACTACTGTGCATGGTGTCTCCGCTAAAGTAACTTATGCCCTAAAAGGCAGACAAAAACGGGTCTGCAACTTTTATAAGTTGATAAATTCAATAAGAGGATGGGCAGTCATGAAGTCATTTAAAATGACAGGGATGAAATAAAACTGTGTAGTTTAACTACATAGATAAAAAGAACATAAATACTAAAAAGTGAACGGATAATAAAGTGCAAATTTTATTATGTCAAATTTTGATCAAAAATAGCTGGGCGATATTTATATAAATAATTGATATTAATAAATTTTAAATTAAGATTGTGATAATATGTTGAAACTGTATGGCATAATAGATAATTATATAAATTGAATACGTGTTTAAACTGAATATTCATAATGAAATCTAACTTAATTACTCGAGCCGGCTATGACCGGTTGGTGGCTGAATTACAACAGCTCTGGCACGAAGAACGTCCGGAAATAACCAAGAAAGTTAACTGGGCTGCCAGCCTGGGCGATCGTAGTGAAAATGCCGATTATCAATATAATAAACAGCTCTTACGCAAGATTGATCGTCGGGTAAGATATTTAGGAAAACGGCTGGAAGAGCTGAGAATTGTTGACCATTCACCTGAACAGGACGGGCGCGTTTACTTTGGTGCCTGGGTAGATATTGAGAATGAATATGGTGAACAGAAAACTTTACGAATTGTCGGGGTAGATGAGATTTATGATTATCATCCTCAACATATTTCAATTGATTCACCTATGGCTAGGGCATTACTTTCAAAACAGGTGAATGATGAGATTGAAGTTATGACCCCTTCAGGGAAGAAGCAGTGGTATATCAATGCAATTCGTTATGAAAAACCATAAAATTTATAATATCTGGTTCTATTTTGAACACTTGTCCAATTAAATCTACAAAATGATTTGCCAATTTTACGAATAGTTTATATGAT
The DNA here is from genome assembly GCF_006757745.1 of Acinetobacter radioresistens DSM 6976 = NBRC 102413 = CIP 103788. Taxonomy (NCBI): domain Bacteria; kingdom Pseudomonadati; phylum Pseudomonadota; class Gammaproteobacteria; order Moraxellales; family Moraxellaceae; genus Acinetobacter; species Acinetobacter radioresistens. The sequence goes on from NZ_AP019740.1 coordinate 862,189, forward strand.
AGCGCTCGTTGGAAGCGTGGCAGAGTGGTTTAATGCACCGGTCTTGAAAACCGACGAGGGTTCACGCCCTCCGTGAGTTCGAATCTCACCGCTTCCGCCAGAATTCTAAATAAGCCGCTTATCTAGCGGCTTATTTTTTTATCATTGTCTCTTTAATAATAGCCATTTATTAATAAGAGTAGTGTAGACAATAAAAATATAAAAATTAATGTAGCAAAATAATTTCTATTTAATCCTTATTATTGAATGTTAGAATTTGTTAAAAAGATTAGTCTTCTTATTATTTAATTCCCTGTTTTAAATAAAATTAATATGTAATCAATAAATAATTTTCTCACAGTACTATCGGTTTTATCTGTATTTTTATTTTAGAGAATATAAGATAATCATTATCTCGGTGACTTTATAGTATTTATAAAACAATGAAAAAAATCTACTTAACGATTTTTGGGTTTGTGATAAGTTTAGGGGTACAGGCTCAAAATAACCCAATGGATACCGCTGACGTTTATCCATTGTGGGAGCAGTATTACCAGGTTGAAAGTCAGGATACTAATAAAGCAGACAGTTTACTTAACCAGATTGCCCTAAAGACACCAAATGATCCTAAAGTCTGGAAAACTTGGGCATACTTGGCCTTGCGTCAAAATGATAATAATAAAGCCTTAGAATATATTAATCGTTCGCTTGCCTTAGACTCATCTGATGATCAGCTTCTCATGCAAAAAGCTTATTTGTTAAATGTGGCGAATAGAAATGATGAAGCACTCGTTATATTCAAGCAATTACAAAGCTCTTCCAATCAGGAAATTGCATCCCAGTCTAAACAGGCGGTACAGAACCTGTCAGGAACAGGTAATACGTCAGCCAAGAAAACCTTTGCTGATGTTTATTTCTCGCCTTCTTATGAAGGACGTTATGACACTACAATTTTACCGTTAAAGATTCGTTATGGCCGTTATTTCGATGAAAACAATCAAGGCCAGATCTATGGATTTGCCAGTGTCAATCGTGATACCCGTTCCACAGGCGGCGCCCGTCCAGAAATTATTGACCAGAATGCCGCCATAGTAGGTTTGGGGGTAAACTACCGTCCGTGGAAATGGCCTGTTTACCTATATCTGGAAGCAGGTGGTAGCTATGATCTGATTGATCTGAACCGGAAAAAATTTAGGGAAAGCATTAATGGTGGTTTAACAGGCTATCAGGAGTGGTACTGGGGGATGGATCAGGCCAGCCATATGCCAGCTCAGCAAAGTAATCAGTATTTTGCTGAACTTTATGGTAATGCCGCTGCTTATTCACGTGAGGATTATAATCTGATCAGTGATTTGCGATTACGGACAGGCTGGAATTTTAACTATAATGATTGGGGTAATATACAGGCTTATGTGAAACTGCATACCATTAATGATAGTGAACAGGAATATTATAATAACATAGCAGAAATAGGGCCCGGCATCGCATGGCAACCAGCAGGGCTGCCGTTAAAACTACGTATTGAACAAATGTACGGGAAATATGTTAATGGAACCCCGGCATCTGTAGATAGTAGCTTTGATAATACCCGTGTTGAATTAACGTTTTACCGGAGTTTCTAATAATGCTAATACATATTTCTTTTATTTTCGGAACTCGCCCTGAACTGATTAAGCTGGCTCCAGTAATTTTACAAGCACGACAAGATTTCCGTTTCGAAGTAAGTGTAGTATTTACCGGGCAGCATCTAGAATTGGTACGTGATGCTATAGATTTTTTCCAGATTGAAATTGACCATCATCTACAGGTCATGCAGCCGGGCAAAAGCTTGAATATTTTATTGAGCACGGCTCTAACCGAACTGGACCGTGTCTATACCCAAATGTCAAAATGTGATGCTATTGTGGTGCAGGGCGACACAACAACAGTACTGGCTGGTGCTTTAGTCGCATTTAATTTAAATATTGGACTGGCTCATGTAGAAGCTGGTTTGCGCTCTTTCGATTTGCTGCATCCTTTTCCAGAAGAAGGAAATCGTCAGTTAGTATCTCGTCTGGCACGCTGGCATTTTGCCCCGACTGCACTTTCGGCCAGTAACTTGTTACAGGAAAATGTGCCTGAAGAACATATTTTTGTCACAGGTAATACGGTAGTAGATGCCATATACAGTGCGCGTGAGATTATGCAGGCTTCTTCACAACAATCTCAACAGCGTTTAAAAAGACTTAGCTTAAATCTGCAGGAAAAAAATAAACTGGTTCTAATTACTGCCCATCGACGTGAAAATTTTGGGCAGGGTATACAGAATATATGTCAGGCCATACATGAGCTATGTCAACGTTATCCAGAGTTGCATTTTGCCTGGCCAGTTCATCTTAATCCGCATGTGCATACAGTTGCTCATCAGGAGTTCGCTCAACATCCGCAGGTACATTTACTTAGTCCATTAGATTATCCTGACCTGCTTGCTATTTTGCAGGCCTCATATCTGATTATGACAGATTCTGGAGGGATTCAGGAGGAAAGTCCAACCTATCAAAAACCAGTTCTTATTTTACGGGATGTCACTGAACGTCCAGAAGTAGTGGAGGCTGGTTGTGGTGTTCTGGTTGGCACAGATGTGACTAAAATCGTTCAGGAATTTTCACGACTGATGGATGATCATTCATATTACCTTCAGCATGCTGAAGTTGAAAACCCATTTGGTGATGGCCGGGCATCGGGTCGCATTCTTGAGCAGATTATCAAAGATTTAAACCCTGCTTCCTCTTAAAAATTGATTTTCATCCATATATAGAGCCATAAAACACTGGCTCTATTTAAATAGTGGGGACCATCAAAAATGAAAATTCGCTGTCCGGAATAGGCTTTAAGCTGTTTACTGATTTCCCAAGGATAGGCAGCTCTGAATGTTCCATCTTTTTTTAGTCGAAATGCCTCTAAAATAATTACCACCCGGTCTTCACCAAATTGCTCTTTTAAAGTTTCATAAATTTGTGCAGCTTCTTCAGGACTGCGCGTTCCTACACCCACGCCATCCTGGAAAAAAACTTTTGCATTGGGGGGCAGCCAGCTTTCTAACCAATATTCTAGAAATGGGGCTTCAGGTTCTGCACTATAAATACTTACCCAGACAGGTAATTTAAACTGAGCAATATATTGTCCTAGAGTATGGACACCATTCCATGTAGGGTCAGCTTCTACAGGAAAATAGTAGCTTGTGACTGGTACAGGTAATTTGGCTTGAATAATCTGCCTAGACTGCTGATAAAGCTGATCAATATTTTCACGGGCTACAGGTTCCTGAAATCTGCCGGCCAGCCCTAAAATTACATGTTTTGCCCAAGGCTGTTTACCAATATGTTGCCAATCGGGTTGCACATCCCATGGCTGCACCGGAATTTCATTAAAAAAAGACCGTCCGTCTACAATACTCCACTGGTTAACCAGCGTATCTACACCCAAAAGCTGCCAGTTACCAGAAGGCTGGCTCATCTGGTCGACTTGCCAAAAAATACCCTCAATTTTAGGTGCTGCTGTATTGGCATCTGCCTGCTCCATTAATAAAGCAGAAAGTACAAACACGGCCACAGGAAAACATATAAATATCAGTAAACCTATAAATGCATACTGCCTTATACTCATTCACCTGTTCCCTTGACTTTACGACGGCTTCTGCGCCATAGAATTAAAGCGATAATAATCAGTGTAATTATGGTGAGAACAATAACAAGAGTACGGGTAGAGACTTGCTCGACAACGGGCGCCTTAGCTTTATTCACCGAATTTTTACTCAAAACCGTAATCTGGCCTTGTGCTGAAACAAATAGTACTGCTGTATTGTTGGGAATGCTTTGCTGGATTACGGGCCAAAAACGGGTAAAAGTCTGTGCTCCGGCTGCACTATCCGTATTAATCCAGAATCTGCCATCTTTCACAGAAACAATAAATCCGCCTGCCGTAGCAGGTAAGTAAAGTAGCTGGCTGTATCGCTGTAATTCATCATTAAAACGGGCTGTATTAACTAATATATTGATTTTTTTAAGCCTATTAGCATTCAGCTCAGTAATGTTTACAGGTACAGGCTGGTCGCTTAACAGCATTGTTTTCGCAACATTTGCTACAGTAATGGCCATACTGGTGGCAGCCGGATTGTTGATGGCTATCTCTGGAGTACTGGCGAAAATGGTAGAGAGATTGATTACGCCCTGTTTCATCTGATGGGGGAGGTTAACAAGTGATTTATTTGCATCAATCCATAGTGCAGTGCCCGCATTTGGCAAACAGGCTTCATTGTTTAATTGAGAGTTTATTAAAGTCATATTGTAATTGTTGACATAAGGATAATCCGCACCAACGAAATCAAAACGGCGCTCAACCGGATTTGAATCTAGTTTAGCCAGACTTAAGCTGCCGGCCAAATATTCGTTTAACCAGACCTGTAAAGTTGAGCCTTGTAATAAGCCACTTTGTGCCCGAAAGGCTAATTTTCCCTTTAACACATCAGTTGCTTCCCATACAGGCGGGAAAACTAGAGAAATATTTTTAGATGAACTGTCGAGAGCAAAATCAGAAATACCCAAGTCAGCCAGCGTCTCAAATTTGCGTATTACCGCCCATGCTGGCTCGGCAACCGGTTCGCTTAATGTAGCAGTAGCTGTATTAAGCTGTTGCAGATAATTCTGGTTTATTAAAGCATTAACTGCCATAAGCAGCTGGGATTCTGATGAGTATTCAATATTTAGCCGGGGAATCTCATTATTCCGGCTTAAACTGATTTTTGCACCTGCTAGAGGCTGTTCTACCTGTTGTATGCTAATTACAAAATCAGGTGCTTCTTGCTGGGTAGACTCAGTAACTTGCCACTGAACTGGGGTGTTAAACTTCCATGCTGTAGCCAGGCGGGCAATCATGGATGCTTCTAAACGGTTCTGGTTATTAAATTGTAGTAAAGCCTTAATTGGCGCTGTACGGCTCAGCTGTGTATTAAACAGGGCATCAGGCAGTTGATTGAGCTGTAATATGCCATGCTGAGCCTGATAGTTTAATGTCAGTTTGGTTAGGGCTGTATAAAGATTAGTGGACTCTACACAGTAATTATTGCTGATGGGTCCGTTAACTGACGGCTTTTGTAAAAGCATGACATCGAGGCGATGAAAACCGGCAGTACTTGCAGGTAAGGTAAAGCTCAACTCACCTTTACCATTTAAATCCTGTCTATGAATCATCTGATTATCATAACGGACTACCAGCGTGCTTTCGCCATGACTGTCAAACTGGCTATTGAACTGTATGTTTTGCCAGGTTTCACCCTTGCCCACATAAAAGAAATAAGGAGACTGGTACTGGGCAGTACGTGATATCAGGTCATCTAGCTGCCAGGTATCAGCATAGACCTGAGAGCCATATAAGGAAAGAAGAACAGAAGATAACACCGTAAAACGGGATTTTTTAAAGTGACTGATCATTTTTTTTCCTTTTTTCGCTCTGTTTTATACCAGGTTATACCTTCACCTTTAATTTTACTTTTAAGCATATCCCAGGCAGCTTTAAACACGATTAAAAGAAACACCTGTGAGTAAGTAAAGTAAGCGATGAACGCGTAAAAATAAAAACGTTTTGGAACTTCTTTTTCCAGACTTAGAGTAAACCAGATTTGTGTAAGGTAAAGAATGAATGCAAGAATAAAGAGTAAAGTAAAAGGCCCAGGTATAGTTGTGCCATCAATACCGAGCAGTCCTACGACCAGTGTCATATGGCTTAAAAATAAAGCGGGCACAAACATGATATAACACATGATATTGTTGCCAATTTCCATGCCAATCGGGAAAGGATGACGTATTGCCGTACTTAGATACTTGCGTGTGACATAAAAATTTCCTTGTGTCCAGCGGGAGCGTTGTTTAATAAAAATATTTAGATCACCCGGGTCTTGCTGCCATCCAATTGCATAAGGTACCCATTTAATGCGTTTATGGCCCAGAAAAATGCGATAACTCATTTCGGTATCATCAACCAGGGATTTTTCATCAAATCCCCCTAGAATATCCAGCGCATCACGCCAGATTACATAATTGGTTCCCATGAGGGTAGAAAGACGGAAGCGTAACCAGCGACCACCTTGAAAAATCCACTGGAAATAAATAAATTCTATGGCAATAAATGTACTTAGCGGGCTGTCTTTCCAGTTGCGGGTCCGAACTTTACCATTAACCGCAACCAGATTTGAGTCAGCCAGAAGGGTCTGAGCAATAAGTCTTACACAATCTGGTTCAGGGGTACTGTCTGCATCATAAACTGCAATCAGCTCACCATGGGCATGTTTTAGGCCATTATTCAGAGTGCGGGACTTACCTTTACCACCTTGGCCTTTAGGAACATTGATGACACGAATTACCGGGTACTCGGCTGCCATCCGGTCAGCAATTTCCTGTGTCCTGTCTTTGGAAGCGTCATTAATCAGCAGTACTTCATAGCTTTCTGGCGGATAGTCCTGTGCTGCTAAAGCCCGCAATGTATCTTCAATAACTACTTCTTCATTGTAAGCCGGTATCAGTACACTCAGCATTGGCCAACGTTCGGGTACAGGTAAATTCGAAAGTTCCTGATTGGCCCGAATCGAATAACGCCAAGCCGAAAAACTCAGCCAAGCCCAAAAAGCTTGGGGAATCCAGATACCAATAAAGCCAACAATAAAACAGATATCAATTGTATTCATGATTTCTTGAATATCCTCCATAGCATGGTACTTACAAGGATAATCATTAATACAATAATCATGAATACAGATAACCAGGATGTGGATGTACCCCAGAAACCCAGTAATTCAGGATAATGAAGAGACAAGATCAGATGGAGCGGTAGAATCATTAGACCAGCAGCTAGCAGCATACGCCCAGCAATACTGGTATGGATCCGGTCGGGCTGACTGTAAAAGGAGACATTCAGGAATTTCCAACCAATTCCTAACACCGGATAATTAATATCTTCATTTGAAAGATTGCCTTCCGGATTTAATAAAATCCCCGTCCCATTAAAACCATATGAATTGGGATAAGCGGTATAAAATAAATGCTGTCCGCTCTGAATTGGTAAAGCAGGTAGGGGAATCTGGCCTTCGTTGGCCTGAATAATATATAACCCTTTTGGAAGAGTTTTTAATAAAGGATTCCAGCCATCATGAACATAAGCACCCATAGGCCGCAGGCCGGCACTGGTCGCTAGAGTAGCCAGGCTGTTAAAACGTGAAGGTTCCACGCTACTAAAGTCAAGTAAAGGTATGGCACCTCTATTTATCTGTCTTTTTAACTGGAAATAAATGAGAGGATTCATAAAATTTTCTGGAATCAATAACCCCGGTTTAATGCCCTGATCCATGATCTGTTTAAAGTTTTTTGAATGAACCTGATCAACAGTAAATACAGGCCATAATTTTCTTTCAGTAGGAAAGTGTTCTGGTATCTGATAAATACTGGAAACATTTTTGGATTCTAAAGTATTCGCAGGCCGCAACGGACAATCATAATAGGTCTGATAGTAAGATGAGAGAGTAAGATCCGGTAAGGTACTGACCGAAAGCAATAGGCCGCAAACATAGATTAATGTGCTCATTGGAGAACCTCCGAGGAGGATTCTTCTACCGTATGCGTGTTTATTGTGATTTGCATCTTAAGCAGGTCAAGTACTCTGAGCTGTTCAGCCAGTTCTTTAACCTTGCTAAAATCTCCATCTGTAATAATGATAATCCGAATAATGGAAAGGCGGGTATCTGTGAAATAAAAGTGAGGTAAAGTACGCTGGGTTCCCAGTACATCAAAAATCTTTTGCTGTACTGCTTTAAACTCGTCAACTTGCAGCATGTCACGCAATAATTCGTGATTGGTAATATCCACCCTAATTTCAGCATAATTTTGAATCATGTTAAGTGAAAGCATACGCTGAAATTGTAGATGGTTATATTGGTAGCTACCAATTGGTAAAATGCTATAGGTCAAATTTTTTCTATAAGCATCCAGTAAATTATCTGTCTCCTGATTAGTCGACATAATTTCATAATAGATACTTAGAAATAACGGGGCGATAGGTAAAATAAAAAGTTGTAGAATTTTAGTACTGGTATCAAAGTTGGTATTTTGAATATCAAATAAAAGATAAATAAAGAACAGTAGAAATATCAGTACACTAAGAATAACAGCTTGAACCAGATTAAGAAAACGTCCTAATAATAACAAGGCAATAAAAAGCGCCCAGCTACCTACTAACTCGGCACGCAACCATTCATAGCCAATTAAACCTATAAATATAACAATGATCATAGGTAAAAAGGTAATAGACTGATTTGTTCTTATAAGCCAGTTCTTCGCCATATAGTATTCATTTTTCTAAATATGTATTCATACATAGAAGTATAAATAAATAGGAATGAAATTTTAACTTTTGATAAGATAATTTAGATGTAATTAGTCACTATTTATGTAATCAATTGGTCTTAAAGAATATAAAGATCCTAATTATTTCGTTTTATTAAGCCATAATGATAAAAAATAATAATTGCTATGATTTATATATAAAAACAGTCATTAAACTTCTCGAAAAGCTAATTTTATTATTTAAAATATTGGATATAAATTAATTTATTTCAAAAATTATGTTTTATCAGGTTTTTTAAAGAGAAGTGATTAAGCCTGTAATTTCTGATCATGAGTCTGTTCTATCTGCCTGGTAACAGGCTTGATTCTTAATTTGAGAATTCTAGAGCCTGACCTATAGGAGAAAGTTGAGAGAGAAAGGTTTCTATATTAAACAGGTTTAAATTTAAATTTTGATCAAGTCATAAAGAAGCGCAAGAATCAGAGCCCAGAAAGCTATCCAGAACTCACTAAAAATATAATTTAAAGTAGGCTATCTTTCATATATTTATCGTGAAAATTTAGTGAAAAATCTGTATTTAATAAAAATTTCACTAAACCCTGTCAAGCAAATAAAGCATTTCTACATCATCTTCAAAATGCTCCCCAAAGATCTTTATTTTTATTCAAGATATATTTTACCAATTTATAAATAGAAATTATTTCTCTATCTCTACAGGCTTTAGTAATTAAACCCATTTTATCGTTGAATATTTCTAATTCAGGGCTGCTTTAAATTAATCCAGTTGATGACTCTGAGTTTTAAATACGAGTCTAAGAATTGACCCTATTAAAATGTTTGAAAAAGTGCACATACACTTATCAGCATTACAGCCTTTATCAAGCATCAACTCAAGAGTTGTTTGTATATAGTGCTCAGTAACAGTGCATCATTATCGAAACGCACTACAAGTGTTATAGAAAAGTATTACGAAATACCAAATCCGTATGATTAAGTTGGCATACCCTTTGCATTTACCTCTACAGCATAAAGTGATCTAGGGTTCCGGCAGTTATTTTTTAAAGCCTGCGTCTGAGACCGAGAGTTCACGGCTAGGTTTTCCAAAACCAAAGCTACACGGAGGGATAAAAGCCCGGGAGGTAAACCGTACAAGTTAGATGCAGAGGCTGTTATGAGCACGACTACTTATCACGAAGATTCCGCACTGTGGACTGAACTTTTACCGGGTGGCCATCACTGGTCTGCGCGCATTCAACGTGGCGCAGTTTTACAACTCAAATCCTTGGGCGCAAATGCCAATGTTTCGCTGTTCTGTGTCAATGCAGAAGACAAGCTGGAAGCCTATAACATGCCAGACAGCTTAAAAGGGCAACATACCGCATTTCTAAGTACAGGGCACATTTTAGCCTCTGATTTGGGTCGTGCCATGATCTCGATTGTGAAAGATGATCACGGTTGGAATGATGCCTTCTGCGCACCAAGTACTGCACAGCAAATCGAAAATCAATTTGGTTCAAAAACGTTTCAAGATGCCCGTAATGAGATGTACCGCAACGGCAAAGACAGTTTATTACTGGAAATGACCAAATTTGGATTATCGGCAACTGACCTCAGCAGTACTTTAAATCTGTTTTCTAAAGTTCAACCTGATGATAACGGCAACCTCAGCTATGTGGCATCTGACAATACTCATCAAGTGATTGAACTACGTTTTGAAATGGATTGTCTGGTGTTTTTATCGAGTGCACCGCATGCCTTAGATAACTCATCTGAATATGCACCAGCTGATATTCAACTATCACTCTTTAAAGCACTTCCTTTAGGCGAGACAGATGTCTGCCGTGATTCATGCCCGCAAAATCAGCGTGCATTCCAAAATAATAACCGCTACTACGCTTTAACTGCTTAAGGGGAATGATCATGACTGCACTCGTAAACCCAACACAAAATCATGAAAAACCAGTACTCAGCGAAGTTTGTCCTGCCGGTGAAGCGTGGATGTGCGAAGTCAAAAAAGGACAGTATTTCCGTATTGTAGATCTAGAAGGCAACCAGGCGGTAGATACCTTATTTATCTCCGCACATAACCCTGAAGAGCGTTATAGCGCAACCGATACTTTGGCGATGAATCGTCAAATATATTTAGAAAAAGGCACAGCGTTATACACCAATTTTGGCAATAAAATCGCCACCATCAACGATGATAACTGCGGTCGCCATGACACCTTAGGCGGTGCATGTTCATGTGAAAGTAACACAGTGCGCTATGCCCATGACAAATACCCAATGCACAGTTGCCGTAACAATTTCATGATTGCATTGTCACAACATCCGATTGCGAAAAAGCATGATTTGAATGTGCGCCATATCGGTCCAAATATTAATTTCTTTATGAATGTACCTGTAACTTCAGATGGTCATTTGAAATTTGATGATGGTATTTCTGCTCCGGGGAAATATGTGGAGATTAAAGCGGAGATGGATTTGATTGTCCTCATTTCAAACTGTCCACAACTGAATAATCCGTGTAATGCCTATAACCCGACAAAAATTCAACTGATTGTCCGTGAAGGCGAGGAATAAGCCATGTTTAATAAAGTTCTCATCGCCAACCGTGGTGCAATTGCGTGTCGTGTTATTCGTACCCTTAAAAAATTAGGCATCCAATCGGTTGCCGTCTATTCAGAAGCCGACCGTGATTCATTACATGTGACTTTAGCAGATGAAGCTGTTTTCATTGGTGATGCACCTGCGAGCCAAAGCTATTTAAATGTCGATAAAATCTTAGAAGTCGCAAAACAAACCGGTGCAGAAGCGATTCACCCGGGCTATGGCTTCCTCTCTGAAAATGCCGAATTCTGTAATCTGTGTGAAGCACAAGGCATCGTATTCTTAGGGCCAAATGCCGAACAAATGAAAGCTTTTGGTCTGAAACACACCGCACGTGAATTGGCAATTCAAGCCAATGTGCCATTACTTCCGGGCAGTCAATTGTTGGCTGATGAAGCCGAAGCACTGCTAGAAGCGGAACGTATTGGCTATCCTGTGATGCTGAAAAGTACCGCAGGCGGTGGTGGCATCGGCATGCGTTTGGTCTGGAATGCTGAAGAGCTGAAAGATGCTTATGCAACGGTGTCATATTTAGCGCAAGCCAACTTTAAAGATGCAGGTTTGTACTTAGAGAAGTTCGTGCAAAATGCCCGTCATATTGAAGTGCAAATTTTTGGTGATGGTCACGGTTTAGTCTTGGCTTTGGGCGAGCGTGATTGTTCGGTACAACGTCGTAACCAAAAAGTGATTGAGGAAACACCTGCACCACATTTAAACGATGAACAACGTGCCTATATTCAAAATGTTGCGATCCAACTGATGCAATCGGTGAACTACCGCTCGGCAGGTACGGTTGAATTTGTGATGGATACCGACACGCAAGAATTCTATTTCTTGGAAGTGAATACTCGTCTACAAGTCGAACATGGTGTCACCGAACAAGTGTTTAGTGTGGACTTGGTTGAATGGATGGTGACTTTAGGCAGTGGTGATTGGACGCCACCAACAGCACAGCTTGATTCTAAAGGTCATTCCATTCAAGTGCGGTTATATGCTGAAGACCCAATTAAAAACTTCCAACCAAGCGCAGGTTTACTGACTCATGTCGAGTTTGATGCCAATGCCCGTAATGAAACGTGGGTAGAAACAGGCTCCAACGTATCGTCATTCTATGATCCAATGATTGCCAAAATTATTGTGACTGCGGATGATCGTGATTCTGCCATTCAAGCCATGACCGATACACTTGCCAAAACTTCTGTGGCAGGCATTGAAACCAACCTTGAATATCTACAAAACATTATCGACTGTGATGTATTTAAAGCGGGTACGCAAACCACACGCTTCTTAAATACCTTTGAGTGGAAAACCCAAAAGATTGAAGTCCTGCAAGCAGGCATTCAAACCGCCGTGCAGGATGTTACAGGGCGTTTGGGCTATTGGGATGTCGGTGTGCCACCATCGGGTGCAATCGATCCGCTGTCTTTAAATGTCGCCAACCAACTGTTAGGTAATGCACCGAATACCGCAGGTCTAGAATGTACCTTGCAAGGACCAAGCTTAAAATTCCATTGTGACAGTCAAATCGTGCTTGCAGGTGGCGATATGCCATCGACTTTGGATGGCGTAACTGTACCAATGTGGCAAACCGTGAATGTGCGTAAAGGTCAGGTGCTGAAGTGTGGCAAGATCGCCACAGGTTGTCGTACCTACATTGGTATTAACGGCGGTCTCAATGTCCCTGAATATTTAGGCTCACAAGCAACCTTTACCCTAGGTCAGTTTGGTGGGCATGCAGGGCGTAATTTACTCATTGGCGATATGCTTCCAATCACGGCATTTACATCAAGTGATGGCAAAGCATTAAGCCAAGATCAAATCCCGACATTCTCAAATTCTTGGGAAATTGCAGTGATGTATGGTCCACATGGTGCGCCTGATTTCTTTACCAAAAATGACATTGATACCTTCTTTGCCAATGAATTTGAAATTCACTTTAACTCAAGCCGTACCGGTATCCGTTTGATTGGACCAAAACCTGAATGGGCTCGTCAGGACGGTGGTGAAGCAGGTCTGCATCCATCCAATATTCATGATAATGCCTATGCCATTGGTGCGATTGATTTCACTGGTGATATGCCGATTATCTTGGGTCCAGATGGTCCAAGCCTTGGTGGCTTCGTGTGTCCTGCGGTGGTGATCAATTCTGAACTGTGGAAATTGGGTCAGCTCAAAGCAGGCGATAAAGTGAAATTTGTGCCTGTGAGCTATACCCAAGCCAAAGTACTCAATGAAAAATATCATGCACAATTGGTATCAACAGATACGCAAATAGTCACTTTTAATGAATCGTTCTATCCTGAAATCAGTACGCTGAAAACCGCCATTTTAGACACTTTGAAAGGTCAAAATGGTACGCCTGATGTGGTGTATCGTCCTGCGAGCAACAACTATATGCTGGTGGAATATGGCGATCTGGTTTTAGATTTAAACCTGCGTTTCCGTATTCATGCGCTGATGCAATGGGTCAAAGAGCAAAATATCCAAGGCATTATTGACCTGACACCGGGTATTCGTTCACTGCAAATCCATTTTGATTCGACCAAGCTCGATCAAATTGATTTATTGCATATGCTTCAAGTCGCAGAAGAACAATTGCCTGATGTGACGGAAATGCAAGTGCCATCACGTACTGTGTATTTACCACTGGCTTGGGAAGATTCACAAACACAGCTTGCAACTGAGCGTTATATGCAAACCGTACGTCCAGATGCACCGTGGTGTCCGGACAATATCGAATTTATCCGCCGTATTAATGGTTTAAAAGACAAACAAGCCGTGAAAGATGTGGTGTATAACGCGAGTTATTTGGTTATGGGCTTGGGTGATGTGTATTTGGGTGCGCCTGTGGCAACACCGCTTGATCCACGTCAGCGTTTAGTCACCACCAAATATAACCCTGCACGGACTTGGACACCTGAAAATGCCGTCGGTATTGGTGGTGCGTATATGTGTGTTTACGGCATGGAAGGTCCGGGTGGCTATCAGTTTGTGGGTCGTACTTCGCAAATGTGGTCACGCTACCGTAAAAACCCTGATTTTGAACAAGATATGCCGTGGTTATTGCGCTTCTTTGACCAAATTAAGTTTTATGAAGTGTCTGAGTCCGAGTTGATGCACATGCGTGAGGACTTTAAAGCAGGGCGTTTAAAACTGCGCATTGAAGAAGGCGTACTCAACCTTAAAGAATACAACGAATTCTTAACTGAAAACCAAGAATCTATTTCAGCATTTAAAGCGGTGCAACAAGCTAATTTTGATGCAGAGCGCCGTCGCTGGCATGAAGCAGGACTGGCGGAATATGTCTCTGAAAGCCTAGATGCTGTGGATGATGGTGAAGGTGTTGAAGTGCCTGAAGGTGGTTGTGCGGTGGAATCGCATATGCCCGGTTCAATCTGGAAAATTGAATGTCAGTCGGGTGATATTGTGGAAGAAGGTGCGACGCTTGCGGTGATTGAAGCGATGAAGATCGAGATTCCAATTATTGCGCCTGAGCGTATGCGTGTCGATGCGGTTACCATTGAAAAAGGGCAAACGGTGAAAACGGGGCAGGTGTTGTTTACATTGGCACCAGTGGCTTGATGAGATAGGAATAAAAAAGACCGTCCGTAAGGGCGGTTTTTTTATTCAATGAATTAATAGTTTAGTTTAAAATGATATTTATACTTACAATAAATTTTCTAATGTTATGACAAATACACGAAGAGATAATTTTTCAAAACCTGTTGTGAGAGCATTAAGAGAACGGGTAAATAATCTTTGTTCTAATCCAGATTGTGGTAAGCAAACAATTGAGCCACAAAAAGCTACCTTAGATAAAATTAATCTTACTGGTACAGCCGCACATATATGTGCAGCAAGTGTAGGAGGACCAAGATATGATGAAACTATGTCTCAGCAAGAGAGAAAATCTATAGAGAATGGAATTTGGTTATGTAATCATTGTGCTAGAAAAATTGATATAGAACCTGATGCATATTCTGTTGAGTTATTAAAAGAGTGGAAAAATAAAGCTGAGCTTAAATTATTGGCGAATAGTAATAGTCCTCTATATGCGGAAAGTGAGTTTCAAAAGGAAGCACAATTAAGGGTGCTTGAAAGTCATAGATCAGGTCAAAGCTTTATAGGTGTGGCAAATTCTTCTTTAAATACTATTTCTAAAATAGTTCAAGAAGAGCTTAGGATACTTGATCCAAGACTAAATATTTCCTGTGACTATATCAATAGCACAACTCATTATAGAATAGATGTGGCAGAAGATAGTGAAGAGTCAGTAAAAATTAATTTTAAACCTAATAGTGCTGAAGAGTTTACCAAGAAATATACTAAGTTAATTGAAGGTGGGGAAACTTTTGAAATAGATGTTGATGCCATTAGTTCTAATTCAGAAGCTTTAAATGTTATTTTTCCTTCTCAGATAAAGGATGGAAAGCTATATGTTAAGAAAAATAGCGATTTAAGAGGAGAGTTAGAGTTTTTTGATGAAAAAGAAAATCTTATCTTGAGTGGTAATTCTGAGGTGGTTTATGGAGAAAAATCACATTCTTTAGAAATTACGAAATTTGAAGGTTTAATGACCATAAAGTATAAAAATTCACCTATCAAAATTGGAGAGCCGAATAAAATACATTTTGAGATTTCTATCCATCTTAAAAATTGGGATGATATACCAGTCGAACGACTAACTTATTTTAATCAGATTAAAAGAGTATATAAGCTTCTCGCAGAATGTAATCAATTAAAGGTTAGACTTTCAGTAAATGGAATTGAAATATCATCTGTAATTACTGAAAATTTTCAAAAAGATTGGATAAACTCTATGTATATATTATTAGAATATGTAGAAAATGCTAGAAAAATCAGCGAAAAATTAAAGGTAGATGTTCTTTTTAGGTCTGATTTTCCACTAAATAATACAGAAATTAACAATTCTTACGAAATAGTTGAGTTGTTAGCAAATAAAAGTCACGAAAAGAAATTTTCTGCGTTCAGTAATTTTATTCCAAATAATGAAAAACAAGAATTAGATGCAATCTTTGCACAAGAAGACTATGAAATTATTATTCTTGAAAATAGAAAATTGAGTAATTTCATATTGTTAGACACTAAGGTTAAGTCAACCAAGATTTATATAAAAACTACCATTATTAATCCTCTTTTTGAGGTGGTTGAAAAAACAAAAAATAAAGAAGGTAGAATAGAATATAAGTATAAGGTTCTACCTAAGGATGAAACTAGTTATTTAAATCGAGAGGTTTCTTTAGAGGCTTTTAACTTACAAAAAAATTAATTTCAGAAATTAAATAACGGTTTTAAATTTTACGATTGTTCATTCGTAAGCTCGAAACCATTTTTTTGGAAAATTCTAAGATTCCAAAAATAAACTTAGTGGATCATTTGATTTATCTAAAGTAAAACTTAGATCGGCAGGCTATCGCTTAGTATATCAGCTTATCGACTTCAAAATTGTCGTTTTGGTACTAGATGTAGATCGTCGAGATGCCATCTATAAAAGATGTAAAAAATTATCTAAGAAGTGCTTGCCATTATTAAACATCCTTTAGCCACACTTTGATGCACACTCGAACCCCAATGGTGCAAAATGGCATATTTTTTAGGCATACTTAAAAAATAAATCATTCTTGTTTTGCCTCAATTTGCGTATGTAATTAATTCCCCACGCATTCTGCTTAAATCTATTCTATTTTATATTATGGCATGCTTTATGCTTTTATTTATATACAACTATAAATAGAGGAGAATAAAGCACTTGACCACTAAATTCCAAACATCGGTTAACCATTCATGTATAAAAAGAATAGCAAGGACATGAGCAATCAAAATGGAATAAACCGGTGAAATACAAAACTTACTTTTGCTTTAGAACAAGCCCCATTTCAATCTTATGGGGCTTTTTTTCACCCTTTTATGTAACTTTATTTACCTCATCCAAATAAGTAAAAACTGGCACGCTTTCTGCATTTTCCTAAGTAATACGAAATTCTGGTTTTGTAATATCCACAGGAGATGCACATGAACAATCCGACATCAAATAAAAAAATGCATCCATGGCTTCACTTTCTGGTTGAGCTGCTTAGCGTACGCGCAGGCTTTCACATTAAACAATCTTCACAATATCAATCCAAGGATCAACATCGTGCCTAAACAAAAATTGGCACGTATCAGTATTACCGTGCCAGAAACCACACTGCATGCAATGGATCAAAAAATTGTCGAGCAGCACTATGAAAGCCGCTCGCAAGCCATTGTCGACATGATTAACCGTCACCTGATTGATGATCTGGTGATTCGCGATGAAGTCATGGTTGGCACACTCACTTTGCTCTATGACGTCAGTCTGAAACCGCTGCGCAGTCAGCTGGTCGATCTGCAGCAGCAGTATCTGGCGCAAGTGATCAATTCACTTCATATCCAGCTGGATGATGAAAAAATCTTGCAAGTCATGCTGATGCAGGGCGCGAGCAGTGATCTGAAAGAAATTAGCGAACAATTTATTGCACTGAAAGGCGTGATTAAAGGCCATCTCGAACTGATGGATGCCGTCATGCCGCCCATTCCACAAAATACCGAACACACTTAAGGAGAACAGCTGTGCACAATTTATGGACTGTACAGGACTGGCAACACGCCTACCAGAATAACAATATCCAGCTTAGTGACCTGATTGAGTATGTTGCCGGGTTGAATAATGAGGATCATGCCTGGATTTCAATTGCGACGGCAGCACAATTACAGGCACAAATTGATGCATTGACTGGTGCAGATAGTGCAAGCTTGCCACTTTATGGGGTGCCATTTGCGGTCAAGGACAATATTGATGTTGCAGGGTTCTATACCACAGTAGCATGTAAAGAGGCAGCTTATCTGGCGACTTCCGATGCAACAGCAGTAGCCAAATTAAAAGCTGCCGGTGCGATTGTCGTGGGTAAAACCAATCTGGATCAGTTTGCGACGGGTCTGGTTGGGGTGCGCTCTCCATACGGCGCGGTGAAGAACAGCTTTAATCCTGAATATATCAGTGGCGGTTCGAGTTCGGGTTCCAGTGTAGTCGTCGCAAACGGATTAGTGCCATTTTCACTGGGTACAGATACTGCAGGTTCAGGACGTGTACCGGCAGGGCACAATAACATTGTCGGGCTCAAATCGACCAAAGGCTGGTTCTCGACTACCGGCCTGATTCCGGCTTGTCGCACCATCGATGTGATTTCGATTTTTGCCTTAACGGTGGATGATGCCTGGCAGGTAGCGCAAGTCATGCAGGGCTATGATGCCAGCGATGATTATTCCAGAATGCATCCTCAGAATGTACCGAGCCAATTTTCAAAAGGGAAAATTGCCATTCCGGATACACTAGAATTTTATGGCGACGCCGAAACTGAAAAAGTATTTCAACTGGCAATCACACGTGCGCAAAGTTTGGGTTATACGGTTGAGCCGATTGATTTTACTCCATTTCAGCAACTGGCAGCGGCCCTGTATAATCGCTCTTGGGTGGCTGAACGTACCAGTGCCGTGGAAAAAATGGTGCAACGCAAGCAGACCCATCCGGTCATTGGTCAAATCATTGCGCAGGCAGACCGGTTCAGTGCGGTCGATGTCATGCAGGATGAATATGAACGCGCCCGCCTGAGCCGTGTTATTCAAAATACGCTGGCAGCGTATGATGCCTTGATGGTGCCGACCGCACCTACCATTTATCGTATTGCAGAAGTAGAAGCTGATCCTCTGGTCAAAAACAGCCACATGGGCGCTTATACCAATTTTGTCAATTTTGCCGATCTGTCGGCTTTGGCGCTACCAAATAGCATTCGTGCCGATGGTTTGCCAACGGGCGTGACCTTTATTGCGCCAGCCTGGATGGATGAGGCACTGGCCAAATTCGGGCAAAAATGGCAGCAGGCAAGCCAGTTAAAACTGGGAACTTCTGAACGCAACTATGAAAAAACAACTGAAATCTCATCGGGTCACAGCGTCAAACTGGCTGTCGTCGGTACACATCTGACCGGCATGCCGCTGAATTTTCAGCTGACCACACGTGGTGGCACCCTGATCAAACAGACCCGGACTGCTTCGCATTACAAACTCTATGCCTTAAAAAATACCACACCGCCAAAACCTGGCCTGCAATACAACGCGACAGGTTCCTCGATTGAAGTAGAGGTCTGGGACATTCCGCGTGCCCTATTCGGGGACATTGTTGCAGAAGTACCGGCACCATTGGGCATTGGCAATGCCCAGCTGATTGATGGTACTTGGGTCAAAAGTTTTATCTGTGAAGGTTATGCGCTTGAAGATGCCACAGATATCAGTCATTTCGGTGGCTGGCGCGAATTTATGAAATCTAGACAACTTTCAAATACCAAATTTAAATGTGAATGCATAGGGGAAGTCGCAAAATGATCAAAAAAGCACTGATGTCCGTTTCCGTACTGTCTGTAATCCTTTTTAGTGGCTGTGACAATACTGCAAAAATTCCTGCATCAAATACCAAAGCAAGTGAGAGTACGCAAAACCAGCCGATTCGGATTGGTTATAGCGACTGGCCGGGCTTTGTAGCCTGGCAGGTAGCGATTGAAAAAGGCTGGCTTAAAGAAGCAGGTATCAATGCCGATTTTAAGTGGTTTGATTATTCTTCTTCACTCTCTGCATTTGCAGCCAATCAGCTGGATGCCGTAATGGTCACTAATGGCGATAATCTGGTCACCGGTTCAGGGGGTACCAAAGGCGTGATGATCATGGCAACTGACTATTCAGCTGGAAATGATGTAATCATTGCCAAGAACGGAATTAACTCTATAGAGGACTTGCGAGGAAAAACTGTTGCGACTGAAAAAGGTCTGGTGGATCACTTGCTGCTATCCACTGCACTGGATGATGCCAAAGTTGGCCTGAATGAGGTTAAGCTGGTCAATACCATGACCAATGAATTGCCACAGGTGTTTGCCACACCTGATATTGATGCGATTGCTGTATGGCAGCCGGTGGCAAATCAGGCTCTATCTGCGGTAGCTGGTTCAAAAATCATTTTTACCTCTAAAGATAAACCTGGCCTGATCTACGATACCCTGACTGTAAACCCGGCCCATCTGGAAGCCAATAAAGAGCAATGGAAAAAGGTAATTCAGGTCTGGGATAAAACCGTCAAATACATCAATGATCCGGCGACTCGAGAAGACGCTGCACAGATCATGTCCAAACGGGTCGGTGTTGACCCAAAAACCTATATGCAGTTTATTGACGGTACACATTTACTGGATCTGGCAGCCAACAAGAAAGTATTTACCAAAGGTAATGGTTTTGATTCAATTTATGGCTCAACCTATCATGTGAACAAGTTCAATGTGGCTAACGGCATTTATACAACGGAAATGAATGTGGATGGTGTGATTGTTCCAACTTTGGTACAAGAACTCAAATAGAGCTTGCCGCCTCATTCCGGAATGTAAACTAAAGCTATAAAAAATCCCCAGATTGGGGATTTTTATAGTCAGATGAAGATTAAAAAATTAAAGCTGCGTACTTTTGGAAAAGACATTGATAAAAATAATGCCAATGATCATAAACGCCAGACCGATCAGTGCAGGAAGATCCAGTTGCTGTTTAAATACCAGCAAGCCAACTGTTGAAATCAGGATAATACCAGCCCCTGACCAGATCGCATAAGCAATACCCATCGGAATGGTTTTCATAGTCAGTGACAGAAAAAACAGGGCAATTGCATAGCCGGCAATGGTGGCAAGTGAAGGCCAGAACACGCTAAAACCATTTGAAGCTTTGAGTGCAGATGTTGCAATAACTTCTGCAATAATGGCAATTGAAAGATATAAAAAAGACATATTTCTCCCTATAGCACCCGTTCTGCATGATGCATCAGGTGATCCTGTTCTGATTTCAGCCAGTTTTCAGCTTGTGTAGTCGTGGAGGTTGTATATTGAAAGTGGTAATCCGGCTGGTATATATCCAGCTCAAAAATCAGATCGATTTTACGGTCATCGAGAACCACACGCTGAATCAGACTGCTTTCATTGAGCACTTCAAAATTTTCCAGATTAAAGGCTTTGCCTGTTTCGCTTGTGCGGGTGCTGTAAGTTTTAGCTTGAGCATCAGTCCCGATAGAAACCTCAAAACTTTCCAACAAGGCAAACACGGTCGGATCGACAGCTTTAAAGTCCATTTGAGCGACTGCGCTTTGCACTTCAGGCAAACGCGTCAGGGCATAGGCAATATGATCAGCACAAATAATCAGGCCACCATCCATTTCCAGTGTCTGACCAGATTGCACTTCAATTGCAGACTGAAGCCGCAAGCTTAAAAACAGGCCACGTTGTACCTGCTGGCGCCAGTCTTCGACATAGACATGACTTGGAGAAAATTCCAGAATGCAGTTGCCAATCGCATGTAACTTGGCTGGTTCCGGCCACTGCACATGATTCTGGTAATTGGCGTAGTCTTTCACTTCCCAGGACAAAAGTTGGCTGGCGCTATCCCAAAGCGTATTGCCAATCCAGCCTTGGCGTTCCTGAACAGCTGTTCCTGTCTGGCTTTTTAGACGAAGATCAATGGTAAAACTGCGCGACTGAAACCAATACACAATGGTATTTTCATCAGTCAGGCCATTAAAAAAGCTGATGCTTTTACGCCGGAAAGCCCCATATAAAAAGTCCGGAATCATCTCTGGCTGAGTAGTCGTAGGTTTTAAAGTCTTAATCACTTCGAACAGATTCATGATGTTGTCTCCGCCTGTTCTTCAAGTCCAAAAGAGGAAAGTGGTACAGCATTTTTTAAGACCAATTCACCGCTAGCGACGCGCTGTTTTAAATATTGAAAGGTCTGGGCGGTCTGATTAAACAGGTGCTCACCACCAATCAGGGCAGCATATTTGCTGTTTTCAGTGTGAATAACCGGTTCAATCACGGTGTTATAATTGCAGGCACAAAACAGCGGAAATGAATAACGTTCTTCCGACACTTTTTTCACCCGATGCTTGGTGGCCAGATATTTACCATTGGACAGAATTTCCATCATGTCACCAATGTTCATCACCAGAGTATTTTCAATCAATGGAATATCGATCCATTCACCGGCTTTATTCAAAACCTGTAAGCCGGGTGCGGTCGGTAACAGCAAGGTAAAGCATTCGTAATCGGTATGGGCACCTATACCTTCGGCATCTTGCACTTCCGGATGATAGGGATAATGAATCAAGCGTAGCTGACTTGGTGCATCAGTAATTTTGCTTTCGAAAAAATCCTCACGAACGCCCAATGCCAGTGCAAAGGCAGAAAAAATCTGCTGGCTGATTCCACGCAAGTGGCCATAATACTGGCTGACAACAGTCTTGAAATCCGGATGGTCTGGCCATAAGGTAGGGCCAAGTAAAGGACAGTTTTTTTGTGTACCCTGATAATCATAATTGACATCATAGGCTTCTTTTAAATCATAACTGTTGCCTGCAAACTGTTCTTCGCCAATCGGCACATAGCCACTATGGTTTTTTGATTTGCCAATATAGTGCTGCATCTTGGTGTTTAGATCCTGAGAAAAATAGGACTGGGCCATTTCAATCAGGGCTTTGGCGTGATCAAAATTGAACTGGTCACCCTTGAGATAAAGAAAGCCAACCTCTTTACAAGCCTGATCCAGAGCATGAGCAACTTCAATACGATCAGCTAAATCCGGACTTTGCAATTTTGAAATATCAACCAGTGGGAGTACATATTGCGCTTGCATGACAATCACCTCTAATGTTGGTCGTCCAACACAGCGATTAAAACCTTCAGGTCGTCCCAAAGGCATTTTGAATAAGATTATTTCTTGCTGCTGACCTTGGTCATACGCGGAATGACCGGCAGTTCTGCCAGTGCCGGATCCAGTTCATCTTCTTCAGCATGCACCAGATGATCGACATGCTGTCTTAACTGTTTAAATTCTGGAGTCAGCATCAGTTCCGGGTGGCGTGGACGAGGGAGATCTACTTCAATAATTTCCTTGATTTCACCCGGATTGGCTTTCAGTGCCACAATCCGGTCAGCCAGTAAAATGGCTTCATCCATATCGTGAGTCACAAAAATGATGGTGATATCAATGTTTTGCCAAAGATCCATCAGGTGACGCTGCATTTTTTGCCGCGTATGCGGATCAAGTGCCCCAAAAGGTTCATCCATCAGCAGGATTTTCGGTTCATTGACCAATGCACGGGCAATCGCGACACGCTGTTTCATCCCGCCAGACAGCTCATGCGGATACTGGTTTTCATACTTTTCCAGACCAATAATATTGATCCATTCACGGGCCTGTGCTTCGGCTACTGCACTACTTTGGCCTTTCATGCGCGGACCAAACATGACATTTTCCTTGACGGTTTTCCATGGAAACAGGGTATAGCCCTGGAACACCATGCCACGCTCCGGACTTGGGCTGGTAATCGGCTGGCCATCCACCAGAATCTCACCACTGCTATAAGGGTCAAGTCCTGCAACTACACGGCTAAAGGTTGACTTGCCACAACCGGAAGGCCCAATCACACAGATGAACTCCCGCTTATGAATTTTCAAATTGAGTGCATTTAAAACCGTACGCTCGGTTTTGCCATGACTGAATTTTTGCGTCAGTTGCTTTGCTTCAAGAATCACCGGACGGGCGTAAATTTTGTCAAAGTATTCACGGGTATTAAATTCAGTGTGTTGCATTAGTTTGCTCCCGGTTTCCATTTAAATAGGCGCTGTCCCAGTTTCATTAAAATTAAATCGCAAACCAGGCCAATCACACCAATGATCAAGATAGCTGCGAAGACATTTGCAAAGTTCTGATAACGAGCCTGTTGGGTAATAAACCAGGTAATACCCGAGGTACTACCAATCAGTTCAGCCACGATTAAATAGGTCCATGCCCAACCCAGCAGCACGCGCAGATTACGATAAATTTCTGGCATGGCTGCCGGAATCACCACATGAAATAGACTTTTAATTTTATTAGTACCCAAAGTGAAACCGGCCTCAATCAGACTACGATCGACCAGACGTGTGGTATTGGCAATAATTAGAATTTGCTGGAACAGGGTGCCGATGACAATGATGGCTATTTTGGGTGCATCATTGATTCCTAAAATAGCGACGGCAAGCGCGCCAAAGGCCGGGGCAGGCAGGTAGCGGAAAAACTCGATAAAAGGTTCGGTCAACTGGGAAAGTTTATTGGAAAAACCACATAAAATACCGAGTGGAATACCAATCAGTGAAGAAATAAAGAATGCCGTAAACACCAGCTTGATACTGTGCCAAAGGCTTTCATGAAACCAGGGAACATTGGCCTGAGCAGGTGCAGTGGTAAAAGCTGTGACCAGTGCAGTTGCAACTTCGTGCGGTGCGGGCAAATAAATTGGATTGACGAGTATACCTTGCGGTGGAGCAAGACCTTGATCTATTGCAGACTGGGCAGCAGAAAAAAAGGTATTTTTATCAATACGACTATCAACCTGTAAATAGGCAACACTACCTGAATCCGTAATTTGGACTTGTGGATGCCAGATCCAAGGTAAATAACTGACTGCACACCAAATTAAAACTGGTATTAGAAAAGACCCCAAGCCAAATAGCAGTTTGTTTCTTGAACTGAGTTCATGTGCAACGTAACTCATAGTGTTGCCCCTCAATATTACAAATTTTATAAAACGTAATACTGATTAAGCAAAATGAATGCCAAGCCTACAAAGCAGAAGAGTAATTATAGAATTTCAAGCTAAAACTGGTTTATATTTTTTAATTTAACTATATGTTTTAAAATAATAAATATAATTATATTTAAGGCGGTGAAAAAACAGATTACAAGGCTAATCAAAACCATCATATTAAACAAATAATGCATTTATTTAGGGCTTTATTCTTCTAGAAATAAAATAATTCTAGATTAATTAATTTTTTCATTAACTTATTAAAACTACCAACAGGAATACTTAGAGATAAAACAAGTTAAGGTATAAAATTATACTTAAAAAGTTGTGGAAAATTACAGATAAAAAGCAAATAATTATTCAGTATAGAGGGGGAGTACTTTTCATAATATAGACCCGGAGCTCAGCAGCAATTTAGCTCAATGAATAACAATAATTTTGAATAATAAGGCTTACATTCACTAGATTTTGTTATTCAAGCGCCACGGATCAGGTGTAGAGCACAGTATGAGAAGAAGATTATATAAAAATGATAAGTACTGAACAGAAAAATGGTCCTGAACCGATACACAGGACCGACATGGAGGTAAGTATATGAGTAATCTCAATATACAGACAGAAGGAAGTATAAGTAAATCAAGTGTATATACCTGGTACGTCGTACTGCTGTGTATGCTGGCCTATATTTTTTCGTTTATTGACCGGCAGATTCTGGCACTGATGATCGAGCCGATCAAGGCTGACCTGAATCTGACTGACACCCAGTTTAGCCTGCTGCATGGTTTGGCTTTTTCCCTGTTTTATGCCTTTATGGGATTGCCACTTGCCTATATTGCTGACCGTTTTTCCCGGCCAAAACTGATTTCTATCGGAATTATTTTCTGGAGTCTGGCTACAGCATTCTGCGGACTCAGTAAAAACTTCGTGCAGCTTTTCTTGAGCCGTATGGGGGTCGGAATTGGTGAAGCTGCTCTGTCACCTGCTGCTTACTCAATGTTTAGCGACATGTTTAGCAAAGAAAAACTGGGACGTGCAGTAGCAGTTTATTCGATTGGTTCTTTTGTTGGAGGCGGCATTGCCTTTCTGGTCGGTGGCTATGTTATTGGATTGCTGAAGGACACAAGCCTGATTGATGTGCCATTTTTTGGTATGTTAAAAGCCTGGCAAATGGCATTTATTATTGTTGGATTACCCGGCATTTTTATTGGCCTGCTGTTTATACTCACTGTGAAAGAGCCAAAGCGTAAAGGTCAGCGTCTTAATGCTCAGGGTGAAGTAGAAAAAGTCAGTTTTAAATCCAGCTTCAGTTTTATTGGAAAGCACCGTAAAACTTTTACTTGCCATTATCTGGGTTTTACATTTTATGCGATGGCACTGTACTGTTTAACCAGCTGGACACCTGCTTTTTATATGCGGAAATATGGAATGACCCCGACAGAAGCCGGTTATATGCTAGGTAGTGTATTGCTGGTAGCTAATACTTTAGGTGTATTCTGTGCAGGCTGGTTAAATGACTGGTTTGTTAAAAAAGGCCGTAAAGATGCCCCTATGATTACAGGTGTTATTGGAATCACAGGGTTAATTTTGCCGATCATGTTTTTTACGCAAGTTGAACCATTATGGCTCTCTGTTACCTTGCTGGTGCCTGCAATGTTCTTTGCGTCATTTCCAATGCCTATTTCCACTACGGCGATGCAAATGCTGGCACCAAACCAGTTACGTGCTCAGATCTCGGCAATTTTTCTGCTAATCAGTAATCTGGTTGCAGTAGGAATTGGAACGACACTGGTTGCATTAATTACTGACAAAATCTTTGAAAATCCATTGATGGTAGGCATGTCTTTATCAATTGTTGGCGCAATTTCATGTGTAGTGGCTTTTCTGCTGCTGAAATTTGGCTGTAAAGCGTTTGCCCAAAGTATGCAAAAGGAACATGCAGCTTAGGAAGAGAACATATCATATTTATGCCTATTGCTTGCAGTAGGCATTTTTTATTTAAAAATAAATAAAACTTAGATGGAGCTGGAATATGAGCCTGATTTCACAACTAGACCGTCTGCATTATCTTGATCATTTTTTATTGTTCAGTTCGACCGACTATCACACTATTAAACAGCAGATCAGCCATTATCTGTGCCCCCATCAGTTTGAGGTAGATTCCAGCCAGATTCTAAATACGCGTCTTAATGGTTTTAGCTTTGGCACATCAGCACTCTATGATCTGAAATACAGTGCGCCTGTGGCAATTACTATAGATGAATCTTCTGCCCATTATCTGTTCAGAGTTACGCTTGAGGGCGAGTGCAAGATCGAACATGATGCCCGGCTGATTATACAGTCACCTGGTATTATGACGGTTTCACATCCCCATAGTAAAAATCGGATTATTACCAGCCAGCACTGTCGTAATATTATTCTGAAGCTGTCCAGACAGGAGGTTGATACACAGCTCTACAAAATGCTCGGCCATATGGTAGCAGAGCCACTACTGTTTGACTGCGGTATATCCTGTACGACAGAAGGTGTCGAGGCGATTATCGAAACTCTGAACTATCTTTGTCATGCCCATTACAACATCCAGCATTGGGATACTATTTCTGAAAGCTTCGGCCGATATCTGATTGAGCTGATTTTACTGAAGGTTCCGAATAATTATACTGCGCAACTGCAGCAAAGGGGGAAAGTTATATTACCTGGCTATATGAACAAAGCCAGACAGTATATTGCCCGGCATATCCGAAATAATATTGTACTGGCAGAGCTGGGCAAGCAGTGCGGAGTATCGGTGCGGACCCTGCAAAAAGGCTTTAACCAGTATTTCCATCAAACCCCAATTGACTATATTCGAGACTTGCGTATTAAACTCATCCATCATGAGTTACAGCATAGCCAAGCGCATGAAACTGTAACTGATATTCTGCTGCGTAATGGTATTAACAGTTTAGGGCATTTTTCTACACTTTATAAAAAACGGTACGGTTGTCTGCCATCACAGACTTTGAGGCAGGCACATCCGCATTGCTCATCTTATTTCGTAAACTGAACAATCTGTTCGTAATCGGGTAAGACAGCCCGATTTCTCCTGTTTAGCATCAAGTAAAAGCAGATCAGGAAAATTACCAATGAAAATTACGGTACTGGGCGGTGGCCATGGCTGTTATGCAGCAGCAGTAGAAATGGCTGAAAAAAATCACGAGGTAATATGGTGGCGCCGTGATACACAGGCTCTAAAGCGGCTAGCAGAAGCAGGCAAGTTAAAAATCAAGGACTATCAGGGTAACCGTTCAGTCAGTGTCGGATTTCAGAATAGTCAGATCACTTTATGTGAGGATTTACAGCAAGCGGTTCAACAGGTAGCGCTTATCGTTATACCTTTACCAGCGACAACTCATGAGGATCTGGCCCGACAGATAGCGCCCTACTTGCAGGAAGGACAAGTGGTTTTTCTGCCGCCGGGGACTTTTGGAAGTTATATCTTCGCGCAAGCCATGAAAGAGGCAGAAAATTATGCCCAAGTCGCATTTGCAGAAACAGGTACGTTACCTTATCTGGTCCGTAAACACGCTGCTGACCAGATTGTGGTGAGTGGCTACGCTACCCGATTACCTACCGGTGTTTTTCCGAGCCAGTTATCTGAGCGGGCTTTTCAGATACTTCAGCAGGCTTATCCGAGTATTGAGCCACTTGAAAATAGCCTAAGTGGAGCACTGATGAATGCCGGACCAGTAATCCATCCACCCCTGATACTAATGAATGCCGGAGCACTAGAGTATTTTGAAACCTGGGATATTCACAATGAAGGGACTCAACAGTCTATTCGCAGGGTGACTACTCAGCTGGATACTGAACGTATTCAAGTTCGTGAAGCGCTTGGTTATAGTGCACCACATTTTCCTCTGGCAGATCATTATAATAAAGAAGGAGAGGGTGATGAGTGGATGTATGGCCGCGGGGCACATGGAAAATTGACCGACAGTGGAGACTGGCGTGAAGATATCGATCTGCATACCCACCGATATATGCTCGAAGATACCAAGTTGGGGTTGTCTTTTCTAGTTTCTGTTGGGCGCTGGGCTGGAGTACCGACACCGGTTGCCGAGGGTTTACTGAATCTTGCCTCGGCAGTCACAGGAGAGAATTTCTATCAAACTGGTCGTACCCTGGAAAATCTGCAACTAGCACAAAAAAGCCGTCAGGAAATGTCTGCCATTTTACAGCAGGGAGCCTGATATGCAGTTAATCAAACAAATTGCTGTGGTTGGAGCAGGGCGTATGGGGAAGGCAATTTCGATTGCTTTTGCCTATGCAGGATTAAATATTCAGTTGATAGATGCCAGAGAACGCGATCCAGAAGAATTCCATATATACAGACAGAAGATTATTAGCGATATTTCTCAGGAGTTGCAGCTCTTGGTTAGTATCAACTTTATTCAGGAAACATACGTTGAAACTATTTTAAAACGTATTGAAGTAACCAGCAGAAATAAATCACAGAACTTTTTAAGTCATTGTGAGCTGGTAATGGAAGCTGTCCCTGAGCTTAAAGAGATTAAACAGGAAATATTTAAATGGCTGGATCAGTATCTGCCATCAGAATGTATTGTTGCATCTACTACTTCGACTTTCTTGGTGAGCGAGATTGCCCAGATGCTTTCTGTACCGGAACGGGTAATCAATGCACATTGGCTAAATCCGGCTTATCTGATGCCTTTGGTAGAGTTAAGCCGGACAGCAGAAACCTCAGATTTAGTGGTAGAGCGCCTTAAAGCATTTTTAAAAATTATTGGTAAGGTACCCGTCGTATGTCAGGCCAGTGCGGGCTATATTGTGCCGCGTATTCAGGCACTGGCCATGAATGAAGCTGCCCGTATGGTTGAAGAAGGCGTAGCTTCGGCAGAAGATATTGATATTGCGATTAGAACCGGATTTGGTCTGCGTTTTTCTGTACTGGGCCTGCTTGAGTTTATTGACTGGGGTGGAGGTGATATTTTGTTTTATGCTTCACAGTATCTGGAAAAAGAACTGGGTACACGTTATAGTGCCCCGGCTATTATTGCTGAAAACATGCAAAATAA
This sequence comes from Acinetobacter radioresistens DSM 6976 = NBRC 102413 = CIP 103788, assembly GCF_006757745.1. NCBI lineage: Bacteria > Pseudomonadati > Pseudomonadota > Gammaproteobacteria > Moraxellales > Moraxellaceae > Acinetobacter > Acinetobacter radioresistens. The sequence continues at coordinate 891,910 of NZ_AP019740.1, forward strand.
AAGAAATGGGCTACGTGAAAAACAGGGCTTTTATAATTATCATACGGTAGATATTGATAGCTATAAATTACAGGTATTGAAGGCCTTTACCACTCGCATTGCTGTAGCAGGTCTACAGCCTGAACCGGATATTTTAAAGCATCCGGTATCAATAAATAAGACTGGCATCAATTAGAAGGCATCAGATCAAACAATTTTTTTAACTGCTTGTTTAAGTCATGCAGCTCATCCTCTTCAAAAGCATGCAGAATTCCGGCCAGGGTTACCTGGCTGATCTGGTTGATCTGTTCAACCATCTGCTGGCCTTTTTCAGTAAGTTTCACCATAGACACCCGCTCATCAAGTTGTGAGGAAAAAACTTCCACAATATCGTCTTCAACCAGACGATAAACAGCTTTGGTTGCGGTCGTCAATTTAATTGTGGAAAGATTGGCAATTTCAGTAATACTGGCTTCACTTACTGCATTTACACTTAAAATAATTTTACGTCGGGTATTGTCTATTCCTAATTTTTTTATAGATTTTTCAATAAGTTGAGTATATTTCCCATTAATTTGAGAAATCCAGAAAAATGGGAAATTTTTTAAGCTATTTGGATCTTTATTAGGTAAAAACTGTTCTAGCTGACTCAGCATGACAAAGCCATATCTTTGAAAAAATGTAAATTCATTATAAACAAAATTATGAAATATTTTCTTTCTTATCATTCATAAAAGTTACTTGACAATTACATTAAATTTTCAGATATTAAGCTTATAAAATAAAAATACATGGAAAAGTGAATGAATATTATCGCACAGGAAGTCTATGAAGGTACAGGTGTACTGAAAGTCATGGTTAAGGACTCTATCGACATTCGGGGCCTAAGAACTATGGCAGGAAGTAAGGCACTCATGGAGGTAGAGCCTGCATTGGCAAATGCAGAAGTTGTAGACCTTATTTTGAAAGCTGATTGCGTCATAACTGCAAAAACCAATCTGCATGAACTGGCATTTGGTATTACAGGAATTAATCCTGTATTTGGTACACCTGTTAATCCAAAGTATCCAGATCTGATTCCAGGGGGATCATCCAGCGGTTCGGCTGCCGCGGTGGCTGCTGGCCTGGCCGATTTTAGTCTGGGCACAGATACGGGCGGTTCTATCCGCATGCCGGCAGCCTGCTGTGGCGTATTTGGTTTTAAACCCAGTTTTGGGCGGGTAAGCCGTAAAGGTGTTTATCCTGTGCAAAGCTCACTGGACTGTGTCGGACCATTTGCCAGTTCAGTCGAAATGATTATTACCGCAATGCAGATTATTGACCCTACTTTTAAGTCTTCAGAAAAAATCCAGCATCAACCTAAACTGGCGGTACTTAATGTAGAAGCGGATTCAGCAGTCTGGGATTGTGTTAAAGACTATCTGACTCAGACAAATTTAAAAGTAGAGCCAGTACAGGTAACTACGTTTAGTGAAGCCTTTCAAGCCGGGATGCAGATTATTAATTATGAAAACTGGCAAGCTTATGGAACGCTTACAGAAAGCGGAAAAATCAGTCCAGATGTTCAACAGCGACTACTTAACGCGGCGAAAACGACTTTAGAGCAGGTTCGGCAGGCAGAAGATGTAAAAGCCAGGTTTACTCAGGAAATTGATGAGCTACTTGAACAGTATGATGTCCTGATTCTACCTACCTTACCGCAGATACCCCCTAGAGTGGCAGAGGCTGAAAATACTGTAGCATTTTTAAATCTTACTGCACTGGTGCGTCCATTCAATTTATCAGGTCATCCTGCTTTGAATATTCCTTTACAAACTATGACAGGTATGCCAGTGGGCTTGCAGTTGGTAGGCAGGAAAAATGCAGACGAGCAGCTATGTGCGGTCGCGGATTTTATTATTAAGGCAGCGCATTAAATGACAAGGAGTTAGCTAATGAATCAATTATCTGCCAAGGAATTGGATATAAAAGTCAGGCCAGTGGTCAATCTGGATGCCTTATGTCAGGAAATTCGTGAGCGCGCCTGCACTGGAGAATTTGATAATCAGGCGTATGTCAGCCAAGATATTATTGAGCGCTTGAAGCAGTTGGGCGTATATCGTGCTTTGGTACCACGACGTTTTGGTGGAGATGAGTGCTCACCACGTCAATTCTGCGAACTGATTGAAAAGCTGTCTATGGCAGATGGTTCAGTCGGTTGGGTTGCAAGCTTCGGCATGAGTCCGGCTTATTTGGGCAGCCTGCCTGAAACTACTCTTCAGGAACTTTACAAGGATAGCCCTGATATAGTTTTTGCAGGGGGGATTTTTCCACCTCAGCCGGCAGAAATTACGGATAACGGGGTTTTGGTCAAGGGACGCTGGAAGTTTTCAAGCGGTTGCATGGGCGCTGATATTGTCGGCGTGGGTATTGCACCACGAAAAGATAATGAAGCACATGGCCTGCCACGTATGGCAGTTATGCCCGCCAGTAAAGCTAAAATTGAAATGACTTGGGATACTGTGGGCCTGAAAGGAACGGGCAGTCATGACCTGGTTGTGGAAAATGTACTGGTACCCAAGGAATGGACCTTTGTTCGTGGTGAGCCTTCAAAATTACCCGAGCCATTTTTTAAGTACCCATCATTATCTTTAGCCACTCAGGTATTAACGGTGGTAGGGATTGGAGTGGCCGCTGCAGCCCTGGATGAGTTTAAAAAGCTTGCACCGGGTAAGGCATCAATTACGGGCGGGGCAGAGATCGCTCAGCGACCAGTCACCCAATATGAATTTTCCCAGTCAGAAGCCGAATTTCTGGCTGCCCGAACCTGGTTTTATCAGACTATGGATGTGGTATGGAAGGAAGTAAGTGAAGGGCGCAAACCAACCGCCCAGCAGGTTAGCGATATGCGGTTGTCATGCACACATGCTGCCCGTATAGCAGCCAAAGTCGCCCGAAAGATGCAAATGCTTGCCGGTATGACCGCGATCTATACCAATCATCCGTTTAGCCGTTTTGTAAATGATACCAACGTGGTCACCCAGCATGCCTTTATGGGAGACGCTACTTTACAAAATGCAGGTGCAATCAGTTTTGGGCTGAATCCGACACCCGGCTATTTATAAACTTAACGCATTATTTAAAAAAGGAATCTTGAAATGGAAGCGAAAAAGACTTTACGTGTGCTGTTCTGTATGGGGATTAACCAGAACTTTTTTGATGCAGAGCCAGCAGAAGCTAAGGCAGTCTGGGCTGCTTTTGGTGAAATGTGGCATGGTATTCATGACCTCCCGGGCGTAACCGTATATGGAAGTTTAGACGATGATCAAAGTATGGTAGGGCCAAGTGCTGGCTGGCCATGGACAACCTACTTGCTGGCAGATGTGCCAGATATAGAAACGGTTCATGCAGCCTGCAACCTGTTTAGAACCACAGTGGTAGGAGAAGGACCATTCAAGCTCTGGAAATACTGCAAGGTTGAAGCACGTGTAGGCCGTGAACTGGTGATCCAGCGTTAAGGATGAACATAAATGACTGATGGAGTAGTCTTGGCCTCTGTATTAATGCGGCTTGAACAGCTTGAGGCACAAAATGCGATTCGTAACTGCATAAACCGTTATATGGAAATCTGCGATGCTCTAGATGCAGATACTGACCTGAACGAGTTAATGGGCCTGTTTGACCGTCACAGTATCTGGGAAGGAATCGGAGAAAAATACTCCAGGTCCTTCGGTCAGTTTGAATCATGGCAAGCAATCTATGACATGTTCAAAAGCTATACCCAGAAAGAATCACATTTTGTCTTGAATGCGCACTTTGTCAGCTCAGAACAGATTGATATCAATGGCCATGAGGCGACAGGTCGCTGGCTGATGTTACAGACCTCGACCTTCCGTGATACCCATAGCCACTTAAATGCAGCCAGGCTCACTGTGAAATTTAGAAAACAGTCTGACGGTTTGTGGAAAATCAAGCATTTCCAGACTGAAAATATATTTAGCCGTCCTGTTTCGCATTGGAACAGTGAAGCTGAACTGCCAGTACCGGCTCAGGAATGAAGACAGGAAAAATTTAAAAGGACAGTTGCCATGAATAGTATTATTCCGATGCATAACATTGATACCGATTATAATGAACTGGTCCAGCATGACCGTGTCCATACTTCTTTATATAAAGATGAAAAAATCTTTGAAGATGAAATGGAAAAAATTTTTTATAGCACCTGGGTATGGGTAGCCCATGCCAGCGAAATTCCTGAGGCGGGCAGTTATAAAACGATTAATATTGGTAAGCAGCCAGTCGTGGCTGTACGGGACCGTAAAAAGAAAGTTCACGTTTTATTAAACCGTTGCCGTCATCGTGCCGCTACCGTGTGTGAACATAAAAAGGGCAAAACTAATAGTTTTGTCTGTCCTTATCATGGCTGGAGCTATGCCCTGGATGGCAGCCTGCGTGGTGTGCCCTCACCAGAGAGTTATGGCGAATGTCTGGATAAATCTGAATTCCCTCTGATCAGCCTGCGCGTTGAAGAATATAACGGTATGATTTTTGCCTCATTTAAGCGGGATATTCAATCTCTGGAAGAATTCTTGGGGCCAGCCAAGAAATGGATCGACCTGTTTATGAAACAGGGTGCCGGTTATCCGGTCAAGGTACTAGGCGAACATCGTTTCCGCTTTCCGGGTAACTGGAAAATACAGCTGGAAAATACAACTGATGCCTATCATTTCCCATTAGTGCACAAGTCATTCTTAAGCTCGGTTGATGATCAAACTGAAGAGTTATTTAATTTTGAAAATCAGCCAGGTTTCGTAGAAGATTTAGGCAATGGCCACAGCGTTATGGTTATGATACCTGAGCTGGTTGATCTTGAAGAAGACCTGATGGAACGTCCGATTCAGGAACGTTTTGAAGAATTGGCACAGGCCCTGCGCAATGAAGGCCATGAAGAACTACAAGTGCGACGTATTGTCCGTGCAGTAGGAGGCTCGGGTTTTAACCTGAACCTGTTCCCTAACATTGCCTGCTCTATGGCATTTTTCCGCGTTTTACAGCCAGTTTCAGTCAAGGAAACTGAGATTCATCATTCAGTTATTACCATGGATGGCGGCCCACAGATTGCCAACCAGTATCGCTTGCGGTTGCATGAACATTTTCAGGGACCATTTGGATTTGGTACACCTGATGATGCAGAAGCCTGGGAACGTGTACAGCATGGAGCCAGTGCCGGAAATGATTTATGGATCATGTTAAACCGCGGCTTGCCAGGCGAAGTTAAAACTGAGGATGGTTTAAAAAGCGATGTCAGTGCTGAGACAGGTATGCGCGGTGCCTATCAGCAGTGGAAAAAGATGATGACGGCTTAAGGAGAGAGCAATGAAAATCAATTTAGACCTGTTAAATGAAGCCACTGCTTTTATCTGGACTGAGGCAGATATGCTGGATCATGCTGAATACCAGCAATGGCTTGCTCTCTGGAATGAAGATGGTAGATATATTATCCCGATTGATCCGGCATTGACTGATTATGAAAATAACCTGAACTATGCCTATGACGATCATCATATGCGTACATTACGTGTTCAGCGTCTGATTAATGGTGAAGCCATTTCAACTTCACCTAAAGCCAATACGGTGCGCAGTATCTCACGGATACGGATTATTGACGAGCAGGATGACCAGATTGTCCTGCGCTGTGCCCAAAATCTGCGTGAGTTCCGTAAAGAAAACCTGCGTCACTATACGGCAGATGTAACCTATCATCTGATGCGCGATCAGGACAACAGCTTTCGTATCCATCGAAAGATTATCAGCTTGGTCAACTCAACTGATACCTTGGCTGGTATTAGCTATATCCTGTAGGAGCATATAGATGAAACAAGTGGTTTTAGTGACAGGTGCTGCTTCCGGCCTTGGCAATGTAATTGCGGAGCATTTTGCCGGGCAGGGCCATCAGGTTATTCTTTCTGCCAGCACACTGGAAAAAGCTGAAAATGCAAAAAAAAATAGCCGCTTTCTGGAAAATATCTTTCCCCTGAAACTGGATATCTCTGTAGAAACAGATTTTCATAAAGCAGTTGAGTGCATCAGACAGCAATTTAACCAGCTTGATGTCTTGATTAATAATGCCACTGTAACCAAAGCTACTCCTGTACTGGAGATTTCTGCTGCGGATTTTGACTGGATCACCCAGGTAAACCAGCGCGGGACTTTCCAGGCTTGTCAAATTATTGGCAAATACATGGCTGAACAGGGCTATGGCCGGATTATCAATATAGCTTCACTGGCGGGTCAAAATGGGGGGACGGCTACAGGCGCACATTATGCAGCAAGTAAGGGGGCAATCGTGACGCTGACTAAAATTTTCGCCAAGGAGTTCGCGGCCAAAGGCGTGACCGTAAATGCGGTAGCGCCTGGACCGATGGAATCACCCATTGTGCATAGCGTAGTGCCGGATGAAAAGATAGAGCAGTTCATCCAGAATATTCCGGTCAAGGCACTCGGCAGTATGGAGTTCATTGCTGAAACCTGTGCCTTGCTGGCCAGCCCGAATGCCCATTTTGTCACAGGTGCTACCTGGGACATTAATGGTGGATTATTTATGCGATAGCCCTGCGGCTGATGAAGTAAAAGGAGTTTGGAATGACAGCACTTTATGATGTAGTCGTGAAACATCGGCATATCGAAGGCGGTGATATTGCAGTCATGGAATTTGAATCGGCAACCGCCCAGCCTTTACCTAAAGTGGAAGCAGGCGCACATATTGATGTACACCTGCCTAATGGGATGGTCCGTCAATATTCACTGTGTCAGGACCCGGCAAAGCAGGGTGTTTTTCGCTTGGGTATATTGAAAGATCCGGCATCACGTGGTGGCTCGGTCTCGGCATTTGACGATATTCAAAACGGCATGCAGATTCAGGTCAGTGAACCACGTAATTTATTTCCGTTGGTTCAGGCTAAACATACTGTGCTGATTGGTGGGGGAATTGGCATTACGCCTCTTATTACCATGGCTTATGAATTGCTGCATCAAGGCGCATCGTTTGAACTGCATTACTGTGGCAGCAGCCCCGAACACTGTGCTTTCGTGAATGAAATTCGAAATGGTGAACTGGCTGCATTTACCCGGTTTCATTTCAAATCTGAAGGTGCCAGTCACCGCGAATTTTTTCAGTCAGCTATAAAGGATCTTGATCGACAGAGCCATATTTATACCTGTGGTCCGTCCGGGTTTATGGACTGGTTGATTAATCTGGCACAAACCCAGAATTTCCCAGAGCAGCAGATCCATAAAGAATATTTTCAGGTTGATACTGACACCAGCGGCGAAGCGTTTGAAGTTATGGCTCAGCGTAGTGGTAAAATTGTTCTGGTCAATGCCGAAGAAACCATTTTACAGGCCTTAGCCAGAGAAGGTATTGAAATAGAAATGTCCTGTGAGCAGGGTGTATGCGGTACCTGTATGTGTGATGTAATTGAAGGAGAGCCGGATCATCGGGATGTTTATTTTACCGATGAAGAAAAGGCAAGTAATGAACAGATTCTGGTGTGCTGCTCGCGTTCTAAGTCGGCTCGCCTGGTACTGGATATCTGATGACAAAGGAGACAGTCATGGTAGAAACAACAGATTTTCGTAATGGCATGTCATTGCTGACGGGCGCAGTCAATGTAATTACCACAGCAGGGGAAACAGGACGGTTCGGCTTTACCGCATCGGCTGTGTGTAGCGTAACTGACACGCCTCCCACACTTTTGGTCTGCATGAATCGTTCATCAAGTTCTCACTGTCATTTTAAGAATAATGGAATTTTATCGGTCAATGTGCTGGGCGCACATCATCAGCAGATTTCTCAAGCTTTTGCTTCCAGAATACCTATGGACGAACGCTTTACCCATGGAGAATGGACTACACTGCTGACTGGGTCCCCAGTTCTTTCAGATGCGCTGGTCAGTTTCGACTGCCGGATCAGACAAATGAATGATGTTGGGACACATACAATTTTTTACTGTGAGGTTGAGGCCATTAAAATGAATGAGAATAAAGAGAGTTGTCATGGCTTGATATATTTCAATCGCTGTTATCATCATATTGGTCAGCAGGAATACAAGCTTTAATTTATCTTAAATTTGAAAATTACATGGAATAATGAATTTAAATAAGGGTAAAAACTAGTATGGTTACGGATAATTGTGGATTAAAAAAGTCACAACGAATTCCTAGAAAAACTGATAAAAAGTACAATCCTTACCCTATGGTAATCCTGCTCAAGAGAGCACCTTAATTGGGCCAATCATCAACGGTAAACAGGTTAAAAATATCAAGCACCTGATGGATAATGGTATATCCCAAGGTGCAAAACTGGCTTTAAAAGGGGAGATTCAGGGTAATATTATATCTCCGTATATTTTTACTGAAACTGATCCTGAGTCTGTACTTGCCAAGGAAGAAAGCTTTGGTCCGATACTTCCAGTACTCAAAGCTCAAGACGAAACTCATGCACTGTTTCTGGCAAATTATACAGAAAATGGGTTATCGAGTGCTGTATGCACTCAAGATTATGAGCTAGGCTGGAAGTTTGCTTTAGGTATAGAAGCAGGTATGACTCATATCAATGATACTTCAGTAGATGATCAGACCATTGCACCATTTGGTGGAGAAAAAATTCAGGATAGGGACGCTTTAATGACCAGTAGGTAATTGAAGAGTTTACTCCGGTTCACTGGGTAACTTTACAAAAAACACCAAAACAGTATTCTGTATAGATAAGACAGATTTATAGAAGAGGATGATATATTTTTTCCTCTTCTTATTTATAAAATCATTAACCGTCTGTACTGATATTAACTTGGGCTTCAGCAATTAATTTCTCAGCCATCTCACGTGTTTTCTTCAGCCCTGGCATCCGGTATTCTGTATGGCCATAATCCTGAATGGACTTCCAGCGACCTCCCCAGGTAAGCCCTACAGATTCCGCAACCTCTCCATAAATCTGATAACCTCGCATTGCCCAGGGGTCACGTTCGGAAATAACTACTTTACCATTACGTTTGAACGCTACATCTGCGGCTAGACCAAACTGATGATAGCTTTGGTAGCCTTTAGCGCGTGTTGTGTTCGGATTTCCAGCAAGTAAATTCTGTCTTGATGGGCTACGGTAACCTTCCAGCAGAACCAATTCATAATTGTGCTGCTCTTTCATGATTTTAAAAACCATCAGCAAGCGCTGCTTATAACGCGGATTCATTTTCTCCCATTTACGATTAACCATCGTGGTATCCAATAATCCATGATGATGATCAGCTGGATTTTCTATATTAGCAGCACTGACAGAGTTAATGTTCTGTGCCATATAGGCTTGTTCTAGTTGAGAGGCTTCTATAATAGCTTCCTGAATTAATGTTTCATCAACTTCAGGGGGAGAACTCAGTATTTCACCATTGAGCAAAGCATAAATCTGTGGATCAACTTCTTTTAAATAATCCGCTTCTATCCGTGTCGAACTGACAGGTCGGGTAAAGGCAAAAATTAAAATACTGGAAAAAAGTAAAAAACCTGCAAAAAGTATCCACCATTGTTGCAAGTACCAGTGTGACTGTAATTTGTCTGGTGCAGCAGCATGGTGCATATGATGGGCGAACTGTTGAACGTTTAAAAGTTTTTTTCTGCCTTGCGGTAAAAGCATTTTAATAAACTGTGAACCTTGTGCCCGTAGTTCATAAGACATTAAAAAGCCCAGTCCGACTGCTAGGCAAATAAAACAGAAGAAAATTAGAAAAATCATACTAGTTAGGATTCATCTAAGGAAAATGGTTTTTGAGTTACTTTAATTTGTAACGACGCTTTAGGTAGCTCAGGTTCATTTTCCTTAACAGGTATGATTTCCGATTTAGCTTCAATTTTTGCATTAGCAGGAGCAGTTTCTCTTTTTTTAGTTTCCAGATGAGGTGCGGTTTTAGGAATTGTATGAAGATTTTTCACCTCAGCAGCTTTATGTTCAAAAGGTGAAACTCGCGGTGGAGTAGCAGTTGGAGTAACCGGAGGGGGAGTAAATAGCTTGCTGAGTTCACTCTCTTTAGGCTGTATAAAATCATTATCATTATCATTATCATTATCATTAGCTGAGGCTAGTTCTTCTTCAGTAGCCTGAATCTGCTCTTGTGTAACTAACAAAGTTGGCGCGGATTCTGCATGGGCAGTATGCGCTGCTAAAGAAGAGTTACTCTGGGTAAAAGCCTTTTCAGAAGATTCCACTACTGCGGGTGCAGAAGAGTCTCTAAATAAAAAGAGCATGGCTATACCACTGAATAAAATACCTAAAATAAATCCGATCAGAATATATAGAGCAGGTGATAGAGAATTTTTCTTGGATGGCTGCAAGATTCGTAAGGAGGTCGGTTTCTCTTGAATCATTTTAATCTACTAAGGTAAATGGATAGTAATATGAGCTTCTTCTGCAGGTGCTGAAATCACATTCTGATAGGGCAACAAAGCCTGCTGATTTTGTTTGGACAGCATAAAACGTAAACCGGCAAAGGTTAACAGTGCAAAAAGCAGCAGAAAAAACAGAATCCAGAAAAATGGGAGTTCGCGGTGAATAATATGCCTGATCTGGTCTGGAATAGCCGAGAAAGGTGAAAAAGCTGCCTTTTTTCCTTTGAGATAATCGATTTCGTCACCCACCCTGGCTACCAGATGATTGAGACTCTCAATGGATTCAATCCGGTATTTACCCTGAAACCCCAGTAATAGGCAATAATGAAAAACTTCCAGAGCCGCAAGGCGGTCTTTACCACGTCTGTGCAGTTCTTCCAGTATTTCAAAAAAACGGTAACCAGCTAGCTGAGAACCAAATAAGCTCAGCTGTAAGGGGCTAATTAACCATGCATTTTGCAGATTAAAATACGCAGGATCCTGCTGGGTTACAATAGTTTCATCAATCAGTGCGCAAAAAGCATATTTCGCATCTTGAATGTCATCAGCAGAAAAATGCAGTTTTTTGGCCTGCTGTTCAAAGCGGTTAAGCAGGTCCAGAATTTTCTGACGGAACTCAGCCGGATCCCCAGGTAAGTATTGATTTCGAATTAGAAATACAATGTAAAAACCGTCATGCATTAAATCAATCAGGTTAATAGTCTGGACTTTACTCTGTGGCTGACTGGAACTTGGTATACCTGTGCCAATTTTACCATCATCAAAAAGTGAAGGTGCCCCCATAGGATGTTGTGTCATAGCCAGCCTCTCTAAGCGTTTACAACAGCAATCAGTTCAATACTGATGTCTTGAAAGCCAGCAGGAACATAAATACAGATTGCTTCAGACTCAATCATGCGCTGATATAATTCATGATGAGCTTCAATTTCAAAATAACTTACCCCTGAGCGTACTGGAATTGCAGTCGGGACCTGTACAAGATGATGCAGTGGAATAGCCGGTAAGGCTGCAACCACGCGCTGTTCTACATCAACAGTACTACCTACTTTAAATCGTAAAGGAACAATTTGAATCAACTCATGTGTCTGCATCATGCTGCTTGATACAGCAATATAGAGTCGTGTGTCACGATTAATTTTGTCTGATTCTAGGCTACCCAGCCAATAAGATGGGCGAATTTCCTTGAGGGCAATACTAATGTAACGATTAGAAATAATGGTATCGAGTAAATCTCTTAAAATAACATCGAGCTGCTGGAAACTTTCCTGTAGCTGATGGTGTTTATATTGTGGTAAATGTTCAACTTCATAAGCAGTAGAAAAAGTCAGCAATGAGCCTGTCAGCCGTAATAATTCAAAAAAGAGCCGCTCAGGATGAACCTGTGGGTTCTGCAATAAGTGGTTTAATCCTGCATGTGCAGTATTTAGTGCATTTACCAGCCAGAATGAAATAATATCACCCGAACGGAATTCAATGAGTTTCTGCTCGTTTTCACGATTATTGTTCTGAATGGTTTTAATCTTGGCTTTAATTATATTTAGAGTTCGTCTTAAATTAGAATTTAAGGTTTCTGAGGCCTCAACCTGTAGAATTGGAGGAATAAATTTTCGGTCCAACTCAAATATACCGGAACTTTGTCGTTTTAATTTTCCAACAGGCAAATATAAAAAACCTTCTAATTCTTGATTCGGATGAACATGTGTCTCAAGCAGTTTAAATTCTGCACGACGCCGTAACAAAGTAATATCTGCTGGCATAGCGGTAGTAAACAAATCATGTGTTTCTACCAAATAGTCATGATAACGGCTGGACTGTGACGCCTGTTCATCTGAAACATTCTTCTTGTTTGCCTGTAAGATAGGTAAAGCCAGATAAATTGTCATCTCTCCACGTAGACTTAATTCGTCGAGTAGTACAGGAGCAGGTAACAGATCCTGAGCTGGTGCTTGGTAAATCTCGCCATCTTGCCAGATCATTTCAATATTTTCTAAAGCCAGCACATGTGTGCTGAGCTGAACTTCATCAAACTGCAATTTTTGTATGCCATACGCAAAAGGAATAGTGGCACGAATCGTATGGTTTAAACGTTGCTCATGATAAGAGTCCTGTAGCTGGAAATGCTGAGGGCGTAAAAATAGACCCTCGCCCCAAAGAACTTTTTCTGCTTTAAACATAATTAATTACCAATCTTATTCATATTCATTCTTTGGTTGTACACCCAGTATGTCCTTTACCATCTGTAACGGCTGGTCATCTTTAATCACTTGTGCCAGCCACTCATGTAATGGCATCTGGCTCCATTTAATTGTTTTTTGCAGCATATAGCTGACAGGACTGTGCGGTTCATTAGCTTGAAAATAATCAGCAATATCCTGTAAAACCCGCATAGCCTGCTCACGGTTTGCTATGTGAGATTGAATCTGAGGCTGAAAGGCCAGTGAGTTCTGCAACACAGCTGGCTCCTCAGATATAATCATATGAGGAGTCAAGGGGACAGATTCAGTGACTGTATCTGGTACAGAATGGGTCATGATGCTACCGAAAGCTTCTGCTTTATAGATTTTTCTTAATGTTGCATGAATATCAGCCAAACTTGAGTCAATTGCAGCAAAACTTGGAGCATCTAGCCCCATCAAATTATCTAATACCTGTTTGATTATGTTCCATTGCAGTAAAATCTCACTAAAATGCTGATAATTCTGGTATTGAAAGCTTTTGGAGGTATTAAAAAGTGCCTGTTCGAACTGTTCCAGTTCAGCAGCATGCTCTGTAGAGTAATCTTCATCTACCTGCTTGCGACGAATATTCTGATGATATAAAAAATTTTCATAGTCCAGCAGAGTGTAAAATGGTGCAGTATTGACCAGCGGAACTTTTTTAATTAAAGGTATTAACTGGTTAAGAAGACCCTGTAATAAACCGATACGCTGGTCCAGATCATTATCTTCAATTTCAGGATGTATGGACTGCCAATATTGCTCAAGCATGCGGTGGCTTAATTCCAGCCCTTTCGAAATACCTTCGAAACCAAAAAGATACGCCCAAGCTTCATTAATCCAAGTTAATAGACGAATATCCTTACTTTTGCTTTGTAAAAGATCACTACATTTATTGGATACAAAGTCCCAGTCTGCTTGCTTGCGTTCGGTAATCCAGTCACCCTGATCCAGCAAAAAGTCATCTTGAGTTTTTGCCTTCTTGATTTCGTGAAAATCATTAGAAAAGGAAAAATCCTCTCCACAAGATTTATCTTCACTAATGGGCTCAAGAAAATTTGAGATATTGATACTCATATAATACGTGACTCTTAATTTTTTAAGCTTCTATCTTGGTTTTCTTTACTGTACGTTTCTTTTTTACTTTCTCAATCGGATCAAATCGATAAATAATTTCATCATTTTCAACATCGATTGTAATTTTTTTAGGAAGTTGATGCTCCGCTAACGCTATTAATAAATGGGTAGCCAGAGCCGGTAATATGCTAGAATTCAAAATGTTATCTACATTACGCGCTCCACTATCGACTTCGGTGCACCGGCTAAGCAGTAACTCAATCAGATCATTTGAATATTGCACCACAGTTGCATACTGTTTCTCGATGCGGGCAGTAACTTTATTCAGCTTGTGTTCAATGATCTGAACCAGTAAATCATCATGCAGTGGGAAATAGGGCACGATGCGCATACGTCCAATAAATGCAGGCTTAAACTGTTTATACAGGCTTGGTTTTAAATATTCGACCAGCTCTTCGGTACTTGGCCATTGCTGGACTTCCTGACTCAGACAGGCCTGCATAATGGCACTAGATCCTATATTTGAAGTCAGTAAAATAATAGTATTTTTAAAATCGATTACACGGCCTTCACCATCTTCTAGTGTGCCTTTGTCGAAGACCTGATAAAACAATTCCTGCACATCACTATGCGCTTTTTCAATTTCATCAAGTAGGATCACACTATAAGGATTACGACGCACTGCTTCAGTTAGAACTCCACCCTGACCATATCCGACATATCCCGGAGGAGCACCTTTGAGAGAAGAGACGGTGTGGGCTTCTTGATATTCTGACATATTAATAGTAATTAGATGCTGTTCACCACCATAGAGTTCGTGAGCAAGAGCTAAGGCAGTTTCAGTTTTTCCTACACCACTTGGACCGATAAGCAGAAATACACCCTGAGGTTTATTGGGATCTTCAAGTTTAGCTTTTGAAGTTTTAATTCCTTGTACCAGCTGCTCAAGTGCACAACTTTGCCCCATAACACGCTGCGCAAGTTTGTTTTCTAAGGTCAAAATCTGCTTGATTTCGTCATTGATCATATTGCCAACTGGTATACCGGTCCAGTCAGAAATAATTTCATTAATTATCTGGGCGTTAACACGTTCAAAGACCAGAGGCTGTTGTCCCTGCAATGCGTTTAAATCTGCACGTAATCTGGTAATCTCATTTTGAACAGCAGCCTGTTCATCAGTATCCTGTTGTTTAAGCCTTTGAATATTTTTGACCAGTTTCAGCTCTGCTTGCCACTGGTCTTCTGTCTCCTGAATTTCCTGTTGCAGTCTTACCAAACACTGTTCAAGCTCATCTAGGCGTTCACGGTGTATAGGGATCTGGCGATGTTCATTTTGCAGAATCTGTTGTTCCAGTGTCAAATTGTGCAGTTGAGCCTTTAGCTGATCTAGTTTCACTGGCTGAGCATTATGTGTAAGAGCCACCCGTGCCGCAGCAGTATCTAGCACACTAATAGCTTTATCAGGGAGCTGCCGACCACTAATATAACGATGAGATGCCTGTACCGCAGTAATAATTGCCTGATCATCAATTTGCAGGTTAAAGTGAGCCTGCATAACGGGAATCATGGCGCGCAGCATATCAATTGCTACTTCTTCACTGGGCTCTTCTACCTTTACGACCTGAAAACGGCGGCTTAGTGCTGCGTCCTTTTCAAAATACTGTTTATATTCGGCCCAGGTCGTAGCTGCAATTGTACGTAACTCTCCTCGGGCTAAAGCCGGTTTTAAGAGGTTCGCTGCATCATTTTGCCCAGCTTGGCCACCTGCACCGATAAGGGTATGTGCTTCATCAATAAATAAAATAATAGGATGGGGTGAGGCTCGTACTTCCTGAATAACCTGTTTTAACCGGTTTTCAAATTCTCCCTTAACACTTGCTCCTGCTTGCAATAACCCCATATCAAGAACATGAAGCTGTACATTACGTAGCGCCTCTGGAACCAGTCCTTGAGAAATTTTTAGTGCCAGACCTTCCACTACAGCAGTTT
This sequence comes from Acinetobacter radioresistens DSM 6976 = NBRC 102413 = CIP 103788, assembly GCF_006757745.1. Taxonomy (NCBI): domain Bacteria; kingdom Pseudomonadati; phylum Pseudomonadota; class Gammaproteobacteria; order Moraxellales; family Moraxellaceae; genus Acinetobacter; species Acinetobacter radioresistens. The sequence continues at coordinate 907,584 of NZ_AP019740.1, forward strand.
TTCCAACTCCCGGTTCACCAGTTAGAATGGGATTATTCTGGCGACGACGCAATAGGATATCCAGCATTAAACGGATTTCATGTTCACGCCCAATCACAGGATCAATTTTACCGGTCTCGGCTTTTACAGACAGATTAATAGTGTACTGATCGAGTGCTGGCGTTTTAATAGCAGGTGATATAGAGGGTATGGTCTCTTGTTGAGTATGGAGATGGTTCTGCTCTGTAGAGCAAGACCGCTCAACTTTATGTTCTGTACTTAATGTACATACTTCCAGAAATTTGTGTTTCATACTGTCGATTGGCAGTAAATCAAACAGACTTGAAGCTCGAGTTGCAATCTGATAAAGATCAGGCGCCGTTAATAGAGCTACCAGTAAGTGTCCACTACGAATAACTGGAATTTGGTCAGCTGAAGCGATTAACCATGCCTGTTCAAATAATCGGATAATTGACTTGGCAAAAATAGGAGTACGAGTATTTCCTTTCGGTAAAGAACAAATAGTTTCCTTTAAATCATTGATTAGATTATCATTAGAAATGTTATATTTTTCTAATAATAACTGTATATCATTGGGCACTTCCTGATTTAATAATTCTATAAATAAATGTTCAATTTCAATTTCATAGTTCTGTAACTTAATACAAAAATTTGCTGATTTTTCTAAGGCTGTACGGGCAGGAAAAGATAATTTTGTAATTAGAATTTTTAAATTACTCATTTATAACTCGCAAATTTTTTGAATATCAAAATCTAGAAAATAATATTAATTTGATATTCTTTTAATATTTTAAATGGATAAAATTATATATTTCAATAACTTGTATGCCATGACTGAATTCTCTTATTATTCTACAATAAAAATGTGAAGTTTGTGTAAAAAAATATACATGTATATTACATAAAATAGCTTGTGGGCAGTTTTCTAGAGGAAATATGGAGATTGTTTAATAAACGTAACTCAACTTGACATTAATCGTAGTTTTTTTGTTAAATTCGGCAAATCTATTTTGTTAATGTATAAAGATTGATAGATAAGTATTTTTTAAAAATAATTTTTAGCCTATCAATTAAAAACTTAAATAAAAAATGAGGCATGTTTTGAAGAAAGGTATTTTAATAGCGCTCCTATTTACAGGTATAAATTTACCAAGTGGAATTAATCTGGCTTATGCAGCAGATAATGTGAACTCCATCAAATTAAAAAGCAAATGTGTTAAGCAGAATCCACTGGCTGCAGGGCAAACAGATCCTGAGTTATTATCAATTTATCAACAAGTTTGTGATAAAAATAATGCTGCGCGTAAAAATGACCTGCTTGTTCAGGCTGCCTTGCGTATGTACGAGTTGAATCAGCCCGTAAATGCACTAGCGCTTGCACAACAACTCAAACAGCAAAATGTTCGAGGTGCAGGTTTAACAGATGTTACCTTTCTTGCAGGAATAGGAATTGCCAAACAGGCCTTACAGGATATGCGTACTAATGAAATGCGGTTCTTGAGTAATGACTTGACTTACCCACCTGCCAAAGAGTTAAGTGATACGATCCGTATGGCTATGCCCGTACCTGAGACGATAAATACCAAAGCTATTACTGATGAGACGATAAAAACTCGCGAAGCGCGTTCAGTAGTAAAGTCAACCAAACGTACCACCACAGCAAAGCCTTCCCGTAATAGCAACATTCGTACAGCGCCGGTGAAAGCCCGCCAAAGTACAGCAACTAAACAGCCAAATTCAGCAAGTATAAGTAAAACTGGCACGAATCCATTTGAATCACTTAAATAAATTATTCGGAATACAACATTATGGCGAAAAGAGAAAGCGTACAGAAAAAGCTTCAGCGGATTCGTCCACCACGTGTTCAGCTCACTTACGACGTTGAAATTGGTGATGGTAAAGAAGCCAAAGAATTACCTTTTGTAGTTGGAGTAGTAGGGGATTTTTCTGCTGCTTCTGAACTGGAAAAGACTAAATTAAAAGATAAGAAATTCATTAATGTTGATCTGGATAACATTGATGAAGTCATGGAGTCACTTGCTCCACGTGCTGCTTTTCAGGTAAATAACACTCTGACTGAGGAGGGCGGCCGCATGTCTGTAGAATTGATATTTAAGTCTATGAAGGATTTTCGGCCGGAGCAGGTGGCTCAGCAGGTAGGACCTTTGCGCAAACTTGTGGAAGCGCGTGAACGTTTGACAGATTTGCGTAACAAGATATCCAATAGTGAAAAGCTTGAAGACTTACTGGATGAAGTACTTAAAAGTACTGACCAGATACGTAAACTGAGCGCGGAGGCTGAACATGAATAATACTCAGGCAGCTACTGCATTTGCTCTGGAAAATGAACCGGTCAATCTGCTGGACTCTATTGTTGAACAAAGCCGCATTGCGCGAAATGAAGAAGAACATGACCGTGCTAAAAGCCTGATTGGCGAGCTGGCAAAAGAAGTAATGGCAGGAACCATTACAGTATCTGAAAATATGACGCTTTCAATTGACAAGCGTATTGCAGAAATTGATGCACTGATTTCCGGCCAGCTTAGCCAGATCATGCACAATGAACAATTTCAGAAGATCGAGTCGACTTGGCGCGGGTTATATTATTTTTGCCAAGAAACACCTTCTAATCCGATGATCAAAATCCGGATGCTGAATACTACTAAGAAGGAACTGGTAAAAGATTTTCAGGGTGCAACTGATTTTGACCAGAGCACATTGTTTAAAAAGATTTATGAAGAGGAATATGGCTCCTTCGGTGGTGCTCCATATGCAGCCCTGATCGGTGATTTTGAATTTGACCGTACTCCTTCAGACATGTATCTGCTTGAGCAGATCTCTCATATCGCTGCTGCAGCACATGCACCTTTTATTTCCGCAGCCAGTCCAAGTATTCTGGGTCTTGAGTCATTTACTGATATTGACCGTCCAAGAGATGTCTCCAAAATTTTTGAAACTGCTGAATATGTACAATGGCGTTCCTTTCGGGATAGTGAAGATGCGCGCTATGTTGCTCTAACTATGCCACGCGTATTGGGACGTTTGCCTTATCATCCTAAAGAGGGTACTGCAACAGAGGGTTTTAATTTCGCTGAGGAAGTATCTGGTCAGCATCATGACGAATATTTATGGATGAATGCAGCCTATGCATTCGGTACGCGTCTGACAAATGCTTTTGATTTATATGGCTGGTGTGCAGCAATTCGCGGTGTAGAAGGCGGTGGCCTGGTAGAAGGACTGCCTGTGCACACTTTTAAGACCCCAGATGGCGAAGTGTTACTCAAGTGCCCAACAGAAATAGCCATTACTGACCGACGTGAAAAAGAGTTAAGCGACCTTGGTTTTATCCCGCTGGTTCACTGCAAAAATACAGATTATGCAGCTTTCTTTGGTGCCCAGTCAGCTCAGAAACCAAAAAAATATGACAACGATACAGCTAATGCAAATTCTGCACTGTCTAGCCAGATCCAATACATCATGGCCGTATCACGTATTGCTCACTATCTAAAAGCAATGATGCGTGACAAGGTCGGCAGCTTTGCTTCAGCAGGTAATGTAGAGGCATTTCTAAATGAATGGCTATCGCAGTACGTATTACTTGATGATGGTGCATCACAAGAAGCCAAGGCACAGTATCCGCTTCGTGAAGCATCAGTAAAAGTTGTAGAAGATCCGGCGCAACCGGGACACTACAAGTCGGTGGTCTTTTTAAGACCGCATTTCCAGCTGGATGAGTTGTCTGTTTCTTTGCGACTCGTGACTGAATTACCCCAGTCTTCCAACTAAAAAGAACCTAACCACATAATAACTTTAAATTAAAAGAGGAAGTTTATTAAATGAAAGATATTTATATCGAATTTAGAGGTAAATATAAAGTAGATGGTGAGTCACGTGACAGTGAGCATAAGGGATGGCTTGAGGTTAACTCTTGGTCTCATAATATTCGTCAGCCTAAATCTGCAACTTCAAGTAGTGTAGGGGGGCATACGGCTGAACGTGTTGAGCATTCAGACATGATATTTGTAAAAGATCTGGATGCAACCAGCCCTAAATTATGGGAAGCATGTTCTGCGGGCTATACCTTTGATGAAGTACAGATTGACTTTTATCGGGCCAATGGCGATAAACGTATTAAATATCTGCAAATCAAGTTAAAGCATGTACTTGTTTCAAGCGTAACACCCACTGTAAATGAAGAGGGTGTGCCAACAGAAGCGTTTGGTCTGAAATATGCCGCTGTTGAGTGGACTTATAACCAACAGGATATTAATGGTACAGCAAAAGGCGCAGTTACTAAGAAATGGTCACTTTCTAATAATACAGCATCTTACGCTGCATAATAGTCAAGTGATTACCCTGAATAGAGGTTAACACCTGGTTAACCTCTATTTCTATTAAGCTTTTATTTATAACTAAAAAATGAATCTAGACCATTTATACCCTTATGGATTCCGTTCGACATTGTTTGATCGCCTGATTCCAGAGCAAGACCGCTATTTACAGGGACTTTCAATCCAGCAGTTACGGGAATCTGTTGCTCATGATCTAGAAGATTTATTAAACAGCCGTGTGGCAAAATTTGATCAAGAGATGGCAGCTTATCCACTGGCCCGTAAATCTGTTTTACAGTTTGGGATTATTGACTTTGTGGGACTTTCTACAGCTAATCCACTGGATCGGGAGACAATTTGTCATTCTATCGAGCAGTCTATTGAAGCACATGAGCCACGTCTTAAGCAGGTCAAAGTAGAAATGTTACTTGATGGGCATAATATGGGGTCACTTTGCTTGAGCATTCAGGCTTATTTAAATATTTATCCTCTATATGAACCTGTACTTTTTGATGCTTTATTAAAACCAACAACACAACAATACGTTATCTCTGCAAGAACTTAATGTGGGCCTCCTGTGATAGAACAACTCTTACCGTATTATGAAAAGCAATTACAAGAATTCAGTCAGCAATCACGAGAGTTTGCACAGAAGTATCCTAAAATTGCCCAGCGTTTATCATTAAATCAAGAACAGATTGATGATCCGCATATTGAACGGTTAATTCAGGCTTTTTCTTTAATTGCAGCTCGGATTGATAAAAAGCTTGAAGATAGTTATGACGTATTTACTCGGGCATTATTTGAAGTAATGTTTCCGCAGTATTTGCGGCATTTTCCAGCCTGTACGATAGTAAGTTTTGAAGACGAAAATAAAATCAGACAGTTGACTGGCCGACATATTATTCCTAAAAAGACAACCCTGAAGTCGCGCAGTTTTAGAGGGGTACAGTGTGAGTTTAATACCAGTCAACAGGTAATATTGCTTCCTGTTGCCTTAAGTCAACTTGAATTTAAAACATCACCAAGTGCACATATACATTTAAGCCAGAATGCAAGCTTGAGCTTAAAATTTGACATTTTTAATAATGCACAAGCTGTTCTGATACAGGAAAGATTATCTATCTACCTGGATGCAATCTCAAATTTCCCTTTACAGGTTTTAGACAGTATTTTTAGGCCTGAGACTGGATTTGCCTTGCGAATTGGTCAACAGATCTTAAAAATAGATAACCCTTTTAGTATCATAGGTTTTGCAGAAGAAGAATGCCTGTTACCAGTAGATCAGCATACCCATCATGCCTATCGTCTACTGATGGAATATTTTTGTTTTCCCGAAAAATTTAATTATTTAAATCTTGATCTTGGTATTTTAAAAGGCCGTATTCAGCAGTATGAGAGTTTTGAGGTTCTAATTTATTTTAAGCTGAATCTGAATGACCAATCAATGATTCGTAATTATTCTGAACTGAATGTTGCAAATTTTAAGCTGTTTACTTCACCAGCCATCAACCTGTTTGAAAAGCAAGCTGAACCACAGAAAATCACTCATACCCAGCTATATTATCCATTAATTACGGATACACATCATCCTGAATCTTATCAAGTATATTCAATTCTTGAAATGAATATGGTGCGTGAGAAAACCAATCAGGAGCAGGTCTATACTAGTGTTTTACCATTTTTTGCTATCAGCCACTATAAAAATGAACAGGTACAGTTTTTTTATGCGCTGGATTATCAGCCAATACAAACCAATTTTGTCGAGATGCGCTACTCAATCATCTCTAAACATTTAAAACCCCTTGAGATTAAATCTGATTTTATCAGTATCCGTTTATTATGTTCGAACCGTGATTTAGCTCATGAGGCATTAAGCCAGTCTAATAATATTTTAAATCTGAATGATAGCAGTCTGGCACGCCGGGCATTAATACTTAAACGTCCAACGGTACCTTATAGTTTTGATCAGAATAAAACTGAACAGTGGCGTATTATTTCTCATCTTTCACTGAATACGCTAGCTTTAATGAAAGGCGACAGCCTAAGCCATGTTAAGGAATTGCTTGCATTATATAATCTGCCGTCTTCTAAAGAAAATCACTTAATTATTAATGCAATTGATCAATTAGAGTTTTCATTAACCCATAAACTGGTTGATGCAAAACCTTTTCCCATGTTTATTCGGGGTGTTAAAGCAGAGTTAAGTATAAATAGCAGTGTCTTCAGGGGCCATAGTTTATATATATTCAGTTATTTACTTAGTCATATCTTTAATTTGAAGGTCCAGATCAACAGCTTCGTTGATGTGGTAATCACAGACAGTTTAAGTCAGCAGGAGTTATACCAATGCGTGCAGAACGTTGGTGGCAAAACTCTTCTGTAATTGACCAGTTATTTAATAAAGCAGGTACTTTTGAGTTTATTCAGACAACACGTCTGTTGAGACATGTTCCGTATTTACGCGGCAATTCTGCGTGGGCAGATACTTTTAAGTTTGAACCTGCTTTTAATCTAAGTTTCCCTGCATCAGAAGTGGAGCAATTGGAATTTAAAGAGCAGCACCTGCATTTGACTAATCTGGTAGTAGGACTTACTGGTGTTCAGGGTGCTTTACCTTATGCTTATACCTGTAAGGTTAAACAGGGTACCCGGCAGCAACGCCTGGAAGTGAAAGAGTTTTTGGGCTTATTTAATCATAAACTGGCCGCACAGTACGTAGATTCGAGTATTAGCTATAATTTACCTATACGTTATGAAGTTGAACAGGAAAACCGCTATCTGGATATCTTGCATGCATTAAATGGTTATATTCGTACCCAGCATCAGCAAACTGAGCTGGACGAGTATTTTGCGGAATTCGCGGGCCTGATGCAGGGACAGAATAATACTCCTCATGCGCTGAAAACCATGCTGAGCTGTATCTTTAAGCAGAACATACATATACGGGAATTCATCAGGGAAACCTTTAAATTAGCCGATGAACAAAAAACCCGTCTCAATAGTCACAAACCCAGCCTTTTGGGACTAAATACATTTTGTGGCGATACCGTTCAGCAGGTTGATGGAAAAATTGAAATACAGATAGGCCCTATGAAACGGGCACAGTATCTGGAATTTTTACCACAGCAGCCGCTTTACATAAAACTTAAACGTCTGGTGCAGTCTTGGTGTAGTCCAACATTATTTATTGATGTGCGATTAATCTTGGACCGGAGTGAAATTGAGGCCACGCATCTGGAGCATCAACAGTCTGCTGGTCTGGGACAAGGTAGTTTTCTGATGCCACCGGAGCAACCCCAGCATAACTATGAAACCTGCTATAGTCTGATAGGAGCGGTTTCATGTTGAAAAAAATCCTGGCGACTTTTATTGGTGTATTTTTAACGCTAAGTAGTTTGATCATTCTGTACTGGAGAGATGTTCAATATGAACCAGAACGTCAGGATTTCCTGATCTATTTCGGGCTCTTACCTCTTGCTATAACATGTCTTTTACTCTCGCCATGGTTGATTTATCTAGCTTATCAGGCCTATCAGAGTAAAAAAAATCAGGCTGAATTGGCACAACAGAAAGCACAAGAAGCACCAAGTACTCAGGTGACGCAACAGATTGAGTGGCTAAAGCTGAACATTTATGCTGCGCATGTTTACAGTGCTTTAGGTGAAGATGGAGCCATTCTTGAGCAGTTAAAAGAATATACAAGTCCTGAACTGGACCTGAAATTACAAAATAGCAATGGGCTGCCAATTCTCTCTTACCGTATTGAAAAGCTGGATGAAGAACTTGGACCGGAGCAAGATGCAGATGGGCTTACCACATTTTCGGTACGCCAACAACGTATTATGGCTTTAGTAGAGCATCAGCTTGAAAAAAATGTTGAGGTACTTCGTCAGGTTGCTGAACATCTAAAATACTCCAGTCTGTTCTATGAAACTCAACAAATTCATGACTACCGTATGCATCCTGCTTGGATAGACCCAGGCGCAGAATATGATCCAGATGAAGTTGCTGTACCAGAACTTAAACAGGTGGAAAGACTCGATCGTCTTAATCTGCATATTCTTTTATCTGAAGATTTACAGCACGTCTGGAATGAAACGGCTCACCAAAACCGGTTACAGGAGTTTTTCAGTAACCTTGGCATTATTCCGCAAAAAATACATCTGGCATATCATTTTCTTGGCGCAGAAACAGTAGTACATGATTTTTTAATTTTATTGAAACAGCAGCAGGATCAGACCCAGGAAATTTCTCTGATCATTAGTGCTGATTCTGAAATTGATCAGGAGATAATTGATGAGCGCATCTGGATCTCTGACCATTATCTGCCAGCAGAATTTTCGAGCAGCTGTTGTATAGCATCTACAAAGGTCAATTTTGAACAGCTCTTACCTTTAAAAAGGTTAGTGCTGGCTATAAACCAGAATCAGGTCAGACATATTCTGAAAGAACTGAATATTGATGAACTACCACAGTATAAAAATGAAGAACCTTTTGTGGTGGTACTTGATGATATTACACAGATCAAGACATTAAAGAGAATAGAGCAATATTTTGAGCAGAGTCCGATTGAGCCACACCACTATTTATACTGTAGAGCAAGTTTAGGTCATACACAAAATCTGGAAAAAATTTATGGAATGATGCTTGGTATGTTACTGCCGCCGGAACAGGTCGCTGTGGTATTTGGACAGGATATACAGGCAATTATCCAAGATATTCCTGAGGAGATAGGACCTCGGGAAGCAATAACTGATAGCTGATTAATTATTTTTAGAAATACGAGAACTCAATGTATATCATTTTAGGTTACTTGTGGCAGTACATTACCAATCCTAGGGCTATTATTGCCTTATCATTGTTTGTTGCTCTGGTATCATCTTACTCTGTTTTACCACGACACATTTTCTGGGCACTGGCAGCCAGCTACATGCTGGGACTTATTTGCTATGGTATTTACTGGCTGGTACAGCGCAGACGTCATACGGTGCAAGGGGAAGAACTTGCTAATGCAATTCAGCAGGATACAAAAGCCGAGTATGGCCAGCAAAAAAATAAAGAAGAACTTCAACTGATTAACCAGCAGATGAAAGATTCTATCCAGTTAATTCGCAAGTCAAAGCTGGGAGATAAAAAAGGTAATGCCGCACTTTATGAATTACCTTGGTATATGGTTATTGGTAATCCGGCAGCAGGCAAGAGTTCAGCAATTTACAATTCGGGGTTAAAGTTTCCATTTGAGGAGACGCACCAGAAAATGATTTCAGCAGGTTTAAGCGGCACACGGAACTGTGACTGGTTCTTCTCTACAGAAGGCGTTTTACTGGATACTGCTGGACGTTATTCTGTCTATGCAGAAGATCATTCTGAATGGCTGGGTTTTCTTAATATTCTCAAAAAGAATCGCTCTAAGGCACCAGTAAATGGGCTCATTGTTATTGTCAGTATTGCTGAATTGATTGGTCAGAGCCCAGAAAATTCACTTAAACTGGCAAAAAACTTGCGCGCCCGAATTCAGGATTTAACCGAGCGTTTGGAAGTAGTGGTGCCAGTATATCTGGTCTTTTCAAAAATGGATCTGATCGCAGGTTTCACTGAGTTTTTTGATTGTTATGAAGCACAAGAATATAACCAGGCTTGGGGTGCAACTCTGCCGTATGAACAGAATTCATCACAAAATGCGGTTGAGCTTTTCGAACACCATTACAATTTACTTTACAATGGATTAAAGGGGGTCAGTACGACGCATCTGAGTCGTCGTCATTCACAGAATATTTCACCAAGTGTAATGACATTCCCGCTCGAGTTTAAAACTTTAAAACCGGCATTAAAAAGCTTTATCAGCACATTGTTTGAAGATAATCCTTATCAGTTTCAGCCCGTATTCCGGGGGTTTTATTTCACCAGTGCCTTGCAAGAAGGTATAATTGAAAGTCCGATGACAAAGCAGATTGCACAGGAATTTCATCTTTCTCAAATTACCCAAGCTGAACCTAGTGATCATAACATTGCTCTACAGAATCATGGATATTTTCTGAAGGGACTATTTTCTAATATTATTTTAAAAGATAAAAATCTGGTAAAACAGCATATTAATCCAAGCAGAAAACGTCAGCGCTATCTGGCATTTATAGGAGCTCTGCTTGGTGTATCTATTATTCTCGGTTTATGGGTATGGTCATATCGTAACAACCAGCAGCTGATTGCAGATGTGCAGGCTGATTTAGATAAAGTGGTACATTTAGAAAAGGCTTCTGGCCAGCAGCTTTCTACGCAGCTTGAGGCTCTACTCATCTTGCAGGAGCGTTTACAGCAGCTCGATGAGTTTGATGAACATCGCCCTTTAAAGTTCCGCTTTGGCCTGTATCAGGGAAACCAACTCCGTGAGACTTTAAAGGCTGAGTATTTAAAAGGTATTCGTCAGATTGTGTTGCAGCCCACCCAGCAAAATATTGCGCAATATTTGCAGCGGGTTAAAAATAATGAAGAAACACTTAAAGCTAATCATATCAATGTTGAAGTCAAGCAGGTGGCTAAGACTGGGCAATATCTGGAACCTTTAGATACCAATCCACAAGATGCTTATAATGCTTTGAAAGCTTATCTGATGATGAGCAACCCGCAATATATGGATGCAGGGCATTTAAGTGATCAGGTTACGCGTTTCTGGCGGTCATGGGTGGATGCTAACCGTGGTCAAATGTCTCGGGGAGATATGATCCAGCAGGCTGAACAGGTACTCTCTTATGCTATGACATTAACTGGTGATCAGCAGTTTCCGGTACTTGATGCAGATACTCAGCTGGTAGATCAGACCCGTCAGGTCTTATTGTCTGTCATTCGCGGTATGCCTGCACGTGACCGTGTCTATAATGAAATCAAGATGCGTGCGGCTGTACGCTTTCCTGCCTTAACAGCGGGCCAGATTGTTGGCGAAAATAATAAAGGTGCTGTGCTCGGCAGTTATGCTCTTCCAGGCGTTTTTACCCAAAAGGCATGGGATGAATATGTTAGTAGTGCAATTGATGAAGCAGCCAATAAACCGACAGATAGTAAAGACTGGGTACTCAACAGCCGTCAGTCAGATGACCTGACGTTCTCTGGCAGTCCAGAGCAGATCCGTAAGCAGCTAGTTGCTCTCTACAAGCAGGAATATATTGCAGAGTGGAAAAAATTCCTGAATGGTATTTATTATGCAAAAGCTCCCCAGTTTAGTCAGCAGTCTAAAAATATTGACATACTGGGTGAACCACAGAACTCACCAATCCGTATTCTATTTGAGCGTATTGCTATTGAAACAAATTGGGATAACCCGGTAGTACAGGCTGAACTGGCTGTGCCACAAAAAGGTTTTATTGCCTGGTTTAAACGTAAAGTGTTAAACCGCAGTGATGCGCAAATGTCACAACAGGTATCAAATAAAGCTCAAGGACCAATCTCACAGGAATATCAGATGTTCTATCAACTGGTACGTAAACGTGACGATCAGCAGAATAAATCCTTGCTTGATGAATACATGCAGAATCTTGCCCAGGTGCGAAGTAAATTTAATGACCTGAAGAATGCTGGTGAAATTGGTCCGAGTGCTATGGCACTGGTTAAACAGACTATCAGTGATCAGAACTCAGTTTTTAATACTGCACAAAAGCATATTGATGAGAGAATGCTGGTAGGACTGAACGATATTGATCAGCAGATGATACAGAAACTTTTAGTGAGTCCTTTGACCCAGTCTTTTGCCAGCCTGATTACACCTGCACAAGAAGAGATTAATAAGCTTTGGATAATTCAGGCATATCAGCCATTTCAAGCGAACTTAAGCCAAAAATATCCATTTAATTCCTCTGTCTCATTACAAGCTACCAGTAATGAAATCGGGCAAATTTTTGGCGATACCGGTAGTATTGCCCGTTTTGTAAAAGAAATATTAGACCCCTTGGTCATTCGCCGTGGTTATACTTTAACGTCCAAAACCTGGAAAGATTTGGGTATTAGCCTGAATCCACAATTTGTCCTAAACTTTCAGCGTTATGTTGCTCCAATCAATGGTATGGCAACAGGTACACTTGACCAGCCGACTGCTACGCCCGCAGCGAACCAGTCGAATTTCCAGTTCTATCCATTACAGAATCCACAGCTTCTGTCCTATACCATCGATATTGATGGTCAACGTATGCTCTATGAAAATGGGATTCAGCAGTGGGTAAACTTTGTCTGGCCGAACCGTAGTGCAATTCCTGGAGCGCGTATTACTGCTGTAGACCTGCAAGGGCAAACCCATACAATTTTTGATGAGCCAGGTGAATATGGCATTAATCGCCTGATCGATTCTGCTCAGCGTAAGGAGCAAAATGGCAGCTTTGAAATGGTATGGCGCAGTAAAACTGATCCATCGGTATTTGTAAAAGTGAATTTCCGCCTGATTAGTGGTAGCAGTTCAGGAGGAATCGGTTCAAGCCGTGGATACTCAGGTTTGCAGCTGGTCGATAAAGTCACAACTGACAAGGCAGTACGAGTTGTTTCTGCACAGCCTGCACCGGCAGTATCTACAGTTGGACTAAAACCAGCTGGATCTGCTGTCGTACCGCAGACAGGAGGTACTTCCTGATGCAAGAGAATAAGGATATTCAAGGAACGAAACAATGCAGTATTTAAAAAGTACGCCTTTATATTATGGAAAAACCCCTGCACGCGGCGACTTCCTGAAATCAAAGGGGCAGTATGCACTGATACAGGTTATTGATCAGTGGATTACAGAAGCTTTGGAACAGGCCATGCAGAATACTGGCTTTAAGCAGCACTATGCAGCTTTACCATCTCTAGATTTTTTTATCGCTAACCCTCACGAAAAAATGTTTTTGGTGGCTAATCTCATCACCAGTGAAGATAGCTCGGGCCGGCCTTTTCCTATGGTATTAAGTCACTTACTGGAAGTTGAACAACCCTATCAGAATCTACTCCTAGCACCTTATTGTTATAAACCGGTTTTAGTTGACCTATTCCAGAGAAACAGGGTACTAAGAACAATTCATAATAGCGATATCATGCTGAATAAATTGGCAAATCTCCCTGACCAGATTCAGTCATTTACCATAGCTGAAGCACAGGCATTTTATGAAAATCATACGATGCATACATTTGCTCAGTTAATGAAAATTAGTGTATATGAACTGGTACAAAGTATGATTGGTTTAGGTCTGTTATTACAGCCCATTTTGAAAAATGGAACCAGTCGATTAAATAAGATACTGATTCTTCCAATTAATAGCCATATATATTGTTATGAAGTGGCGACCCTATGGGTAAGTATGATCGGGCATTTTTTAAAAAAAGCCCAAACTGAAGTTCTCATTGGTATTTTGCATCAAGAAAAGCCAGTCCTATTATTTGGCTTTCAAGGTGCTGACATATTGGCCCTCAGTGATATTTTTGTTAACAATATGCAGAGTGAACACTGGGTATCATTAGTTCAGGCCCAATGGATTGATCCATATCTGGAGCAGAATGCTGGTTTAGCTACTCTAGAACAGGCTTTATGCCAGCGGCAATTAAGTTTAAATCAAGGCTTAAAACTCTTTCGCCAAACTTTTTTAGATGAATAAATATGCGATCTTATAAAAAATTAAAATATGCTGTAGTCTGTGTTATTGGCTTGGGAGGAGGTTCGCTAGTCTGGGCAGAACCTGTAGTTGTAGAGGGAGTGGTACCAAATGAAGCCAGTAAACAGGCGATTCTGATGAGAATGCAGTCTGTATATGGTGCAAACCAAGTGATTGACAAAATTCAGGTGCGGCCTGTAGCAGCCCCAAATGGCTGGAGTGATTCTGTGGCTCGTGTAATTACGCCAGAACTTAAAAAAGTCAGACAGGGACAGCTGCGCGTACGAGGTACACAAATCGAGCTTAATGGTAAGGTTAGTCATCCGAATGATATTCAACCTACTACTGCAAATTTTCAAATGCTTATACAGCAACCATATCGCTTTAATGCCCAATTATCTGTAAATCAGGCCGAGCAGAAAATTATTGATGATGCTTTAAAAAACCGGATTGTTGAATTTGAATCAGGCAGTGCGGTGTTGACAGCGGCTGGACGTCAGATTCTGGAAGAAATGGCAGTAGCCTTACATAAGGTAGGCGGAAAAAAAGTTAAAATCATTGGTCATACAGACAGTTCGGGGGATGGCAATAAAAACTTTTTACTAAGCCAGGAACGTGCGATGGCTGTACGCAATTATCTTATTGCTAAAAATATTAAAGCAGAAAATCTGAGTACGGAAGGTATGGGTTCAAGCAAACCGGTTGCTGATAATACAACTGCAGAGGGCCGCAAGAAAAATCGTCGTATTGAGTTTGAGGTACTTTAGTACCTCTTAAAAAATAAAGGAAAACTAAAATGGCAATTCCTTATATTGTAATTGGTTGTCCGACCACAGGTGGTGGAAAAGTTATCAGCGGAAATAATACTTTTCTGGTGGAAGGTATTCCAGTAGCGTGTGTAGGAGATAAAGCAACTTGTCCAAAACATAAAACCGTTACTACAATTATATCAGGTGACTCGCACATGCAAGTCATGGGCAAAGCTGTAGCACGTGCAAATGATGTATTGGCATGCGGATGTAAACTATTGCCAAAACAGAATAGCGTAATAGGAGAAAATTAAAGTGCTACAAATTAAACCTAAAACTGCCTAAAGAGTAAAAGAATAAAAATAAATAACTGTGGCAAGATTCACATAATAAGCCCAGAAAATTACAATTAGATCAAACTGGACCGTGTCTTTATCGTTAATAATCATCCTAAGTCTAGGAAAGACTCAAAGTCGGCCCGTTATAAGCGGCGGGTGACAAAGTAATAGCGTTCTTACTAATAAAAAAGAGATAAGGAGCCTGCTATGTTACACCTACAATTAAATACTCAGTCTCTGTATGAAAAATTAAACACGGTAACCCAGCTTTTTGAAAATTTTAGTGGAGCTGCACAACCCACTTTATACTATAACCCTACAGGACAGGCCAAGAGATGGGCCGAGCAGATTGCTCTCCTGAATCAGCCCTATATACCTACACCTTGGCTATTTAATACTCATCTACAGCTCTTCTACTTTGATATGATCCGCAAAAAAACTACCCAACTAGAATATGATCATGAAGAACTTCTTACCATGCAAGATGGAGGTACAACCGCGCTTTACTGGTCGGGTTATGATTTACCGGATGATGTACCTACGGTTTTTGTACTGCACACTATAATGGGAACGCCACAAAGTATGCGAGAACTGGTACGTGATCTGCGTTTGATGACAGGATGGAGGGTAGTACTATGTTTACGGCGAGGACATGCTGACTTAAAATTGACTACTCCACGTTTAAGTATTGTCGGCTCTACCGATGACTTGCGTGAGCAAATATCTGTTGTGCGGGAACGTTTTAAAACGTCCTCACTTTATTGTGTTGGCGTGTCGGCAGGAACAGGTCTGCTGGTCCGGTATTTAGGAGAAATGGGCAAGAAATCTGCCTTTAAAGCTGCCTTCGCCTATTGTCCCGGTTATAACTTAAATGAAGTATTTAAAGTTGCACATAAAGCTTACAGTCAATATATGACGCATCAGCTTATTAAAACATTTGTTTTAGCTCATCAGGATCAAACCTCTCAGCTTTCAACTTATCAGGCGCTAATATCCGCCAGAGATTTGCATGAATTTCAACTTGCGGTTTATGAGCTGGCAGGGTTTGAAAGCTATGAAGTTTATGAGAAAGCAGCAAACCCAATTTATGTTTTTGATCAGGTAACCAGCCCACTGATGATGCTCAATTCAGGAGATGATCCGGTCTGCCGCCTGGAAAATGCTCAAGCCTATCTGGATAAAATTTGCGAAAAAGATAATATCATGCTGGTCACTACACCAAAAGGAAGTCACTGTGCCTATTATGAAGGCTGGAAAGCCAGCTCTTGGGCTCATCGCTTAATCGCAGATTTCTTTACACAATTTGGTGATACACAAGACAGACTATCTGGTCAGCAAACTGTACAGGCAGCTTGATGAAAGAAATAATATTAAAAACTCTCCTGCATATAAGGCTCTAGCTAAGCAGCTTATGCAGGAGAGTTTTTCTATCTAAAACTGAACTTTTAAGTTGATTCTAAATTTGTCTGGTGACTTGCTGTAGATATGCCAGAATCTGATCTTTGTGCTGCTGGAAAGTATCCATTCCAATATTCTCGGTTTCACCATTAAAGGTGATATAAGTGGTTTCACCATCACGGTGGAAGGAATAAGGCATACCTTGGGTAATCAGATAATAATCTTCGTTATCTTCACTAATTTCAGCTTTAGCTGTCATATCCAGGTGATCAGGTTGATGACCAATAAATTCTTTAAATTTTTCATATACATTTCTCATGGCTGACCTCTTCTATATCTAGGATGAGTCATTTCTACTGCTTGAATAACCATTTTGATAACTGGTTAATCAAGAGTCATTATGAAATATTAAGCATCAGGTACAGTATTCTAATTACTATAGGTTTAGGTCTAATCTAGCATCAAAGCATTTTAAAGAAATTGCCAAGTTGTCTAAAAACGTGAAAGTTGATAGCAGTTTTGTAAGAGAATACATCTGGTATCTATAGCTATGTTCTTTAAACAAAAAACCACCCGAAGGTGGTTTTTTAACTGATAGCGATTACTCAAGGAATTTGACAGTAACGCCAGAGCGTACTTTTTTACCTAAATCATTAGCGTCCCAGTTGGTCAAACGAATACAGCCGTGTGAAGCTGTTTTAGAAATGAGTGATGGATTCGGGGTACCATGAATACCAAAGGACTTTTTGCTCAAGCCAATCCAGATATTACCTACAGGGCCGTTCGGACCAGGCGGCAATGATAAAGGCTTTTTGTTATTACCCTGAACGAAGTTGCTTGGTGAATAGCTATACCATGGATTCGGTGCTACACCTGTAACTTTATAGGTACCTGCTGGAGAAGGAGTATCCGTACTACCAATAGTTGCCGGGAAAGAAGCAATCATCTGATTACGGCTATTAAACAGATACAGCTGTTTTGCACCTTTATGGGCAACGATTAAGTGAATATCTTCAGGCAAGTCATTACGTACATTTGCTACAATAATTTTCTCACCAGCTTTTTTAAAAGTCGCTTTCGGATTAAGTTTCTTTAAAAAATCTTCATCCATGTGAAACTTTTCGCCCAGCATTTCAGAAACACGTACATAATATAAACCTTTCATTTTGGCCTGTAGCGCGTAGTCTGAAGGTATTGAGCTGGCGTATGGCCCTTTTAGGTCATCTTCCGTAATTGTATATTCAACAAAAGCTGGTTTACCGGCAGTTTTAGCAACTAATGCGTCCCAGGTTTCTTTGGTTAAAACACCTGTAGGTTTTAAACCATTCATTTGCTGAAAAGAGGCAATTGCTTTTAATGTATTTTTACCACTCATACCATCGATTGCACCAGGTGAAGCATGTGCATTATTTAACATGACATGGGCACGGGCATAGACTGGAAATTGGCCCTTGCCAATTGCATCATACCACTCGGCATTATTCAGTCCTTCCAAAGTCCATGAAGCAGTTTTAGCGGCTTGATTTACGTTAGCCGGAGTATTGGTGGTCTTGCTTGCAGCAGAAGGAGCGGTACCAACATCCGCCTTTTTATCTTCAGTACGGGCCAGATTTTGCAAGGTGGTTGAAGCGCGGTCCAGATCACGCTCTTCTTGAGCAGTAATACGGGAATCGGTCGTTGCAGTTTCTGTTTTATTCGCTGGTGTATCTTCACCGACTTCTAGAGGGTCGATTGGATCTTCGACCGTATTTGTTGCGGCAACTTTAGGATTGAGCGGCTGTTCAGCAGTTGGAGCAGCCAGGGCTGTACCAGTAATAATACAGCTTAAACTCATAGCGAGTAATGAGCGAACAAACATGGAAATCAACCTTAAGAATTATTCATATGCTGGGTGTAAATTTAGTTAAGTATTGCAGAAAAATTACGGAGATGCAGTATTTGTTTTGTGTAATTCATACTTTTAAAACTGTTTTTAAGTGATTTTATGAAACTGTATAAACATGGGAAGAAGTTATTCAAAATGCGGCCTTTTTGCTATGATGGCAACAAGACCAAGACCATGTTAGGAAAGTAAATGACGACCCTGAAAAATGATCGTTTTCTCCGTGCCCTGTTACGTGAGCCTGTAGATTCTACGCCAGTATGGATGATGCGTCAGGCAGGTCGCTATTTACCTGAATATCGTGAGACCCGGGCCAAGGCTGGTGATTTTCTGTCTTTATGTAAAAATACCGAGTTTGCCTGTGAGGTAACTCTACAGCCTTTACGCCGTTATGAACTTGACGCAGCGATTTTATTTTCCGATATTTTAACTGTTCCTGATGCTCTGGGACTAGGTCTGTATTTTGAGGCAGGTGAAGGGCCAAAATTTAAAAAGACAGTACGTACAGAACAGGATGTGGCAAATCTGCCCGCATTTAATGCCAAATCGGATTTAGACTATGTCATGAACGCAGTCAGTACTATCCGTTCTGCTCTAGGCGGCCAAGTGCCTTTAATTGGTTTCTCGGGAAGCCCATGGACGTTAGCAACTTACATGGTAGAGGGCGGCTCAAGTAAGGATTTTCGTTTTACCAAACAGATGATGTATGCGCAGCCAGAGGTATTACATGCTTTGCTGGATCGTCTGGCAGTAGCAGTCACTGAATATCTAAATGCCCAGATCGACGCCGGGGCACAGGCGGTTCAAATTTTCGATAGCTGGGGCGGGGCTTTAGCACATCGTGAATATCTTGAATTCTCGCTAAATTATATGCAGAAAATTATCACTGGCTTGCAACGTGAAAAAGATGGCCGACATGTTCCGGTGATCTTGTTTACCAAAGGCGGCGGACAATGGCTTGAACAGATGGTTGCGACTGGCGCAGATGCATTTGGACTGGACTGGACCACGCCACTTCATGTAGCACGTCAGACTGTAAATGGCCGGGCTGCGCTACAGGGAAATCTTGATCCGGCGACTCTATACGGTTCAGCAGCTACAATTGAGAAAGCCACCAAAGCTATGCTGGATGATGCCTATCTGAATGGTGAAAAGACGGGTTATATTGCAAATCTTGGACATGGAATTACCCAGTGGGTAGACCCAGCACATCCGAAAGTATTTATTGATACTGTACACGAGTACAGTGCTAAATATCTGGGATAATATGTACGGATGATTCTGCTTCTTAAAAACATATTTGAATTTCTTTATAAGGCAGCTTCGGCTGCCTTATTTGGAATTTTATTGCTATTGGCTTTTATGTTGACGGCAAATATGGGGAGTGAGGCTTTCTATGGTTTGTTCCGGTATGACTATCTGCTGTTATATGCTCTGATCATTCAATTTTGTCTGCTGTATTTAAAGCTTGAATCTTGGGCAGAAGCTAAAGTAATAGCCTTATTTCATGTCATGGCAATGCTGATGGAAATTTTTCTTACCCATCCTGCGATTGCTTCTTGGCAGTATCCACAGCCAGCTGTTTTTAAAATATTGACTGTTCCACTATTTGCCGGGTTTATGTATTCTGCCGTAGGCAGCTTCTTTGCAAGATCGTTACGATTATATCAAGTCGTCTTTACACATCTGCCAGGCTTTTTACCTATGCTGGTTTTGGCTCTCTTGTCTTATATTAATTTTATGAGCAAGTTTTTCATTCCAGATATTCGTTATCTTCTGTTTTTCTGGAGTATAGCCTTATTCTGGAAAACCCGGGTGTATTTCCAGTTGAGCTATAGCCGTTTTGAACTACCGATGTTGCCAGTTCTTCTGATTTTGGCTTTTATTATCTGGATTGCCGAAAATATTAGTACATTTTATAAAATCTGGTTATATCCGAGCCAAGTCGATGCATGGCATATGGTAGGGTGGGGCAAGCTGGGTTCTTGGTATTTACTGCTACTGTTGAGTTTGGTACTGGTATTAAAAATACTGGGCAACAGAGATCGTCGAGGCCGATGGCAATTAAAAAAAACAGCAGATAAATGAATTGTTATCTTTCTGTTTAACAGTGCATTTTTTTAATTGCGAAGCGCTTCACTTCCGGATAATCTCACTACTGTGTAATAAAATTTACACATGTATAGCGATAACAACACTGCATGAGAATAACTGGAGAATAAGTATGTTAAAAAAACTGATGTTGGCTGCTGTATTAGCGGCAGGTTCAAGTGTAGCAATGGCTGACAATGATGTTGGTTGTGGTGTAGGTAGTCAGGTTTGGCAAGGTCAGAGTGGGATTATTCCTAAACTGTTCGCTGGTACCACAAACGTGATTTTTACCAACCAATGGCTCGGGATTACTTTCGGTACATTAGGTTGTAGCCAAGGCGGTACAGTAACTGCTCAGGTCGTGACTTTTACTAATGAAAATGCCGAGACGCTAGCTCGTGATATGTCTGTAGGCCAAGGTGAAAGCCTGAATGTGCTGGCTGAACTAATGAATATTAAACAGGAAGATAAAGCACGTTTCTTTGCGGTATCTAAACAGAATTTCTCTGAAATTTATTCGGCTGATAACCAGAATACTTTACAGGTACTGGCTTCCCTTCAAACCGTAATGGCAAAAGATGAAGTTCTTAAAGCTTATGTCTAATTAGATATTCAAAAAACCCTGTCTTAAAGACAGGGTTTTTCTTATATAAAGAGAAAAAGATTACTGCATGAAACCTGTTTTTTTGATCCTTGCCCTGACGGTAGCTGGCCTGAGCCATGCAGCAGATACGACACCAGATGTATCCTACTATTTAAATCTTGCTCAACAGAAAAAGCTGGCCCAAGATATCACTTGGCAGCGCTTAATGTATGCCAATACTGCCGGCCACAGTGAGGTGAGCTATAAAGGATATTTTCTTGCGCCAGATGGAAAGAGAAATCTGCAACAGGAAATGCAGCAGGATATTCAAGCCCTATTTCAGGTCGCTGAACCGAATCAATCTGTCCGATGCAAATTTCCCGCCCGTAGCCGCTGGTTAATGCAGCAACTACAAATTTCCGAATACCAGTTGCCTCAAGCCAGCTGTCCTGAATTTGAAAGCTGGATCGAGCAGGTTAAGCCTTATAAGGCTACCCTTATTTATGCTACAGACTTTATGGGCAACCCAAGCTCCATGTTTGGGCACACTTTATTGCGGTTGGACCCTAAAGACCAGAAACAGTTAAATCTGGTCTCTTATGCAGTCAACTATGCAGCTACAGTAAACGGTACAGATAACTGGTCTTTTGCCTGGAAAGGCTTAACTGGCCGGTATCCTGGTGAATATTCCCTCATGCCGTATTACCGTAAGGTAAAAGAGTATGGAGATTTTGAAAGCCGTGATCTATGGGAATATGAACTGGATTTAAATCCAGAAGAAACCCGGTTTATGGTTGAACATATCTGGGAAATGCAGAAAGTGACATTCCCCTATTATTTTGTTAGTGACAACTGTGCTTACCGTTTATTAGGCTTAATTGATCTGGTACGTCCAGAAGCTAATTTACAGGAACAGTTCGATTATGCTGCGATACCGGTAGAAACCTTAAAAGCAATGGATGAGCAGGAGCTCGTTAAAAACAAAATATATCGTCCGGCTTTAGAAACCCAATTACTGGCACAGGCACGGCAACATGGTAAAACTCTAGCTAAAACTGCTCATCAGGTTGCTTTTTCCGAAACTGAAGAAATGCCTAGTCTTGTAGGGGACTATCCAGCGAATGATCAGGCTAAAATCCTGGAAATGGCTTATGATGACCTCTATCTACAATTTTTAAGACGCAAGGTTGATGAAAGTTTTGCCCAGCCACGTTTTCGTCAGCTGTTGGGCCTAAGAAGCCAGATTAATCTGGATAAACAGCGTCAGGAACCTGAACGACCGAAAATTGATCCTACTCAGAGTCATAAAGCACGTAATATTTCAGTTAAAACCGGTGAGGTGCAGGGCCAGTCTTTTATAGAACTTGGTCACCGTCAGGCTTATCATGATCTTATTGATCCACAGGGCGGATTTCGCACCGGCACGCAGTTAAATTTCTGGGATGGTTCAATACAGTATCGGAATGACCAGTTAAAATTGGAGCATTTTGATTTTTTATCAGTAAATTCATATAACCCGATTACCCCTTTTAAAACTCCTTTATCATGGGGATTCAATTTTGGTTGGCAACAAGAAAGTGTGGAACACGATGGACAGTTTAGTGAAGACCGTCAACACGGTGTATTAAACTTTAATGTTCAGGGCGGGTATAGCTATGCTGATCAGGCCCGTGAACATTTATGTTATGTACAAGCTCAGACATATTTACAAGCTGGGAAGGCTCTAGATAAAGGATGGCGCATTGGCGCCGGACCAACGTTAGGATGTCAGAATATCTGGACAGAACGAGTGAACAGCTTGGTGCAGGTGGCCTTACCCTACTGGGAGGATGCTCACCAATGGCAGTTAAAACTTAACACCCAGTTGCAATATGCCTTTACTCCACAAAATGCTCTGCGTTTGGGTTGGGAATATCAACAGCAGGACCATAAAAACTGGACTAAAACCAGTTTAGGATATATCAGATATTTCTAAATCCAATTAAAAAGATAGGTTTTAGTAGACTACATCTAAAATACCCTGAAGCGCATCATACGATAATTTGTTATATTGGTGGGCCTGTTAAAGGATAATTTAGGCCCTCTGGAATCAATTGTATGAATGAACAATGTATTACCATGCTTGCCGAGCAATGGAAGGATATATGCGGGCAATATTCTGCAACTGATTTAAACTATACTGCCCAATTTATCCAGGATAACTCGTTTTTACTGGTCGATGAGTTTTATAAAAATATGATGCAGGAGAAAGAGGCATCCTATTTTTTATCTGATGAGATTGTACAAAGCCGCCTGAAAACTACATTAAATCAGTGGTTACTCGATTGTTTTAATATGCCGTTTAAACAGAATTATGAAGAAGTTGTACAACGTCAACTGGTGATTGGCAATGTGCATGCGCGTATTGGTATTCCATCTTGGCTAATCATGCGAGGAATACGTGAAATCGAAAAAAAAGTCTTTTCTCTGCAAGCTTCTAGAACCCAGCAGAATATTTATACTGTAACCAACTATATTGTACAGAGCATTGGTTTTGCCTCTGAAATTATGTGCCGTTCCTACGAAGCAAATATTGAAATTAATAATGATATTAAACATACCTACCGTTTATTTTCTGCGATGCAGGATGTATCGATTCAAAAGGATAAACAGCGCAGTTCCTTGTTAGACTGGGAAAATGAGCTGATGTTTAAAGTATTTTCAGACAGTGCTAGCTTTAATCATCTGCTATTGTCCAAATCAGAATTTGGTCTCTGGTTTATTCATAAAGCAGCCTATGCTTTTTCTGGCACAGACCAGGTACAGATTATTATTGATCGCATATATGAGGTAGATAAACTTAATCTGGCGGTACTTAAGAGCCAGGATAAAGCCAATGCGATTGCCCTGATACAGCAGATTCGTGAAAAAAATCGTGAAATACAGCATCTGGTTGATCAGTTATTTCAGGTTTCCGAGTAGATCGGCTCGGGTAATGATTCTTTAACCCAGCTACTTAATCGTCGTTATTTAAATACGATTATTAACCGGGAAATTAATTTTTCCCGTAAAAATGGTTCGCCCTTAACTTTACTGGCAATTGATGCTGACCATTTTAAAGGCATTAATGACAAGTTTGGTCATGCAGCAGGGGATCTGGCCTTACAGTTTCTGGCTGAAGTTTTACTCGAATGTACCAAAGGCAGTGATTATGCTTTTCGTATAGGGGGTGAGGAGTTTTTGCTGTTATTGGTCGATAGCGACCTGAGCCGGGCTCAAAGCGTTGCTGAAAATATCCGTATGCGGATTGAAGAAACCGTTATACGGTCTACTATGGGTGTCAGCTTTAATTTTACAGTCAGTGTAGGCGCCGTATTATATGATGGGCATCCTGATTACCAACGCTTTTTAGATGCCGCAGATTCGGCTTTATATGCGGCTAAAAACAATGGTCGAAACAATGTATATATGGGATAAATAACGGCATTACCTATACAGCAAGAGATAAAAAAAGCCCTGCGTTTGCAAGGCTTTTTAATTTTAAGCTTAGTAACTTTCAGGCACAGCACTCAAGAATTCACGGCGAGCTTCTTTATCTGTTTTAAAGTCACCTATAAAAGAAACTGTGCGTGTAGTAGATTCCTGTTTACCTACGCCACGCATCATCATACACATATGTGCAGAGTCAATCATGACCGCAACACCTCGTGCTTGAGTCACTTCTGCTACTGCTTCAGCAATTTGTTGGGTCAAATTTTCCTGAATCTGTAAACGACGGGCAAACATTTCAGTAATGCGGGCGAATTTGGACAGACCCAAAACGTTACCTTCTGGCAAATAAGCAATATGTACACGGCCATAAAATGGCAGAAGATGGTGCTCACAGAGTGAATAAAATTCGATATTTTTAACCAGTACCATTTCACGGTTATCCGAAGGGAAAACCGCATTATTGGTCACTTCTTCCAGTGTCTTGCTATAACCTGACGTGAGGTATGAGAACGCTTTGGCAGCACGCATCGGCGTATCTTTAAGACCGGGACGATTCAGGTCTTCACCAACGGCGGTTAGGATATTTGCGTAGGATTGCTGCATAGACATAAGGCGTGTTCACTTACACTGGTTGAACAAGGGCGACATTGTAACAGAAAACTATCAAAAGTCTGAGAGTTAATAAGCATGCCAATTACTGTTTAAATTTCAGATTTTTTTCAGCACGCTTAAGTAGTACCAACACTGCGCCTGTACCGCCCTGATTTTCAGGTGCACTGACAAAGGCCAGTACATCACGGTGCTGACGCAACCAGCCATTTACATAGGTTTTAAGCACAGCTTCTGGACCTTTACCATGCACTATTTTGATGACATTCTGATTTTCATCTTTTGCCATCTGAATAATTTGCAAAACTGCTTCACGTGCTTCTTCTACCGTGCAGCCATGGAGGTCGACCGCTTCAAACCAGCGTAAATTTCCCGCTTTTAAGTCTTCAAATACCTTATGTTGCAAGGTCGCGATACGATAGCTCAGTTTAGACTGGCTTCCAACCGGATTTAATACAGCTTGGGTATCTGAGAGTTCAGCCAGCTCAACTTCACGCGGCCCCTCAGCAGCTGCACGTTTAGCCAAGATCTGGGCATTGGGTTTAAACTTTCGTGTTTTTTCCACCTGAGCAATATTACTACCCTGCAGAGGTTGTACACCCTGCAAGGCTTTTTTAAACAGATCCAAGTCTTCACCAGAGTCTTTGTCATCCCGGGCTGATTGAACTTCAGTCTGCTTCGCTTCAGGTGAAGACTGAGGAATAGAAATCTGCTTTCTAAACTGTTTCAGCAGGTTTTGCTGGTCTTTAGAAAGTGTAGAGTCTTTTTTACTCATAAGATAAGGTTTTAACTCTCTGTGGCTGACCGAACAGGGCCGTGAAAGCCTGATCAGGATATGGCTGCTTCATAAAACTCTCCCCAACCAGAAATGCATGAATATCATATTCCTGCATTAGCCTTACATCATCCGGACTGGCAATACCGCTTTCTGTGACTAACAGTCGAGCAGGGTCGAGTAGTTTCTTTAAACGTAATGATGTATTGAGGTCAACCTCAAAGGTTTTCAAGTTACGGTTATTTACGCCAAGCAAACAACGGTTTGAAAGCTGTAAAGCACGTTCCAGTTCATATTCATCATGTACTTCTACCAGTACATCCATTCCCTGTTCAAAAGCGGTTTGAGACATTTCTTCAAGTTGCTGGTTAGATAATGAAGCAACAATCAGTAAAATACAGTCAGCATGAAGAGCACGAGCTTCAATAACATTGTAGGGATCAATCAGAAAGTCTTTACGTAATGCGGGCAGGCCGCAGTGCGTGCGCGCAATTTGGATGTTTTCATCAGCACCCTGGAAAAAGTCGACATCAGTTAGTACTGAAAGGCAGGCTGCACCTGCTTGTTCATACTGCCGGGCGATTTCTGCAGGATTAAAATTTTCACGAATGATTCCTTTAGACGGAGAAGCTTTCTTGATCTCTGCAATTACACCAGGATACTTGCATGACAGTGCCTGCACAAAACTACGCACAGGTGTCGCGGCCTGTGCCAGTCCTTCTATATCTTTTAAACTGCGCTGTTTTAAACGCGCAGCCAGTTCTTCAGTTTTACGGTCAACAATTTTACCAAGAATTGTGTTTGCAATATCTACCATGACTGTTTATTCCTGACCGTTATACTTCGTACTGTTTCAAAGTTTTAGTAAATTCTGATAATACGCTCATTTTTTCAAGTGCCTGTCCACCATAAATAATGTCATGCGCTAAAGCGACACCCTGTTTATAACTTTGACTCAACCCAGAAACATACAGTCCGGCACCTGCATTTAGAGCAATCATCTGGGCAGCTTTTTCACCTACCGGCGTTTTCTTTTTGCCTAATGCGTTTTTAATTAACGCCAGACTTTCATCAGAACTATTTACTACAAGACCAGTCAATGTCTGAGATTCTATCCCCACATCTTCAGGATTCAGTATCCATTCGGTAACTTCACCATTCTTTAGTTCAGCGACTGTAGTTGGTGCTGCAAGACTGATTTCATCCAGGCCATCTTTGGAATGTACCACCATGACATGCTCGGCACCTAATTGGTTCATTACTTCTGCAATTGGGCTGCAAAGTTCATCAGAAAATACCCCAATTACAAAACGTTTGACACCGGCCGGATTCGTAAGCGGGCCAAGCAAGTTAAAAATACTGCGAATACCCAGTTCTTTACGTGGGCCTACTGCATATTTCATGGCTTTATGATGGTTAGGTGCAAACAGGAAACCTATTCCCATTTCACGGATACAGCGCTCAGTTTGCTGCATGTTCAGATCAAGATTGATCTCTGCTTTTTCAAGCAGGTCGGAAGAACCAGACTTACTTGATACACCGCGGTTGCCATGCTTGGCGATTGTAGCGCCCGCTGCTGCTATAACA
The DNA here is from genome assembly GCF_006757745.1 of Acinetobacter radioresistens DSM 6976 = NBRC 102413 = CIP 103788. Lineage (NCBI taxonomy): Bacteria > Pseudomonadati > Pseudomonadota > Gammaproteobacteria > Moraxellales > Moraxellaceae > Acinetobacter > Acinetobacter radioresistens. The sequence goes on from NZ_AP019740.1 coordinate 935,000, forward strand.
AATGCTGATGCTGTAGATACATTAAACAGATTCTGACCATCTCCACCTGTACCCACAATATCAACCAGATAAGGGATATCACTTACATCAATCTTAATAGCAAACTCACGCATAACTCGTGCGGCAGCAGTAATTTCATCAATACTTTCACCTTTCATGCGCAAACCCATCATCAGTGCACCAATTTGGGCCTCTGTTGTACTGCCTTGCATAATGCTACGCATGACTTCTTCCATTTGCGGCTGAGTCAGATGAATATTTTTTGTAATATGATTAAGAGCTTGTTGAATGTTCATATAAATCACTTAAGCGTAAATTTCTAAAAAGTTCTGGAAAATTTTATGGCCATGCTGACTCAAGATTGATTCAGGATGAAACTGCACACCTTCTACTGGTAATGTCTTATGTTTTACACCCATGATCTCTTCCATCGAGCCATCTGCTTCCTTCGTCCAGCAATTTACTTCCAGGCAGTCTGGTAAACTCGCTTGATCAATCACCAGAGAGTGATAACGAGTTGCCGAAAAGGGTGAAGGTAAATGACTGAAAATTCCAGTATCATTGTGATACATGTCAGATAGACGGCCATGCATGACGGTTTTTGCCCGTATAATTTTTCCACCAAATGCTTGTCCAATACTTTGATGCCCCAAACACACACCAAGTAAGGGAATTTTACCGGCAAAATGCTGGATGGCTGGAATAGAAATACCAGCTTCTGTTGGAGAACAGGGACCAGGACCGATCACAAGATACTTGGGTTGCCATCGCTCAATATCATCCAATGTGACACTATCATTGCGAACGACTTTAACTTCTTGATTTAACTCGCCAAAATACTGAACGATGTTATAAGTAAAGCTGTCGTAATTGTCGATCATTAGAAGCATGAGCTTTTAACCTTTTGAAATGTATACACCTATGTGTCTTTAATTCGGATGAACTCTAAGAAAATATTTGACTAAAAACAGGAAACCCAGATTTAGAAATAAATGCAAAAAGAAAAATTAGAGCGAACAATATCATAGCAAAAAATCATGAATTGCTGCTGAACTATTTCTATTATGGTGTTGAGGCTTATACTTAATATTAAAAAATCTGGCAAATTCTCTTAAATCAAAAATTAAGGATGGCCTAAGACTTAAAAAAATCATGCGTAGGGAGAATAAAAAAACAGTGAGTAACTGAGCTACAGCTATTATGAATCAAAAATAAACAATAACTGTTAAAAGCTGACTATCATCAAAATTTTTGAGCTAAATTCCCGATAGAAATTAAAAAATAAATAATTTATTAAATTTAGAATATCTATTAGAGCTCCTTAAAAATAAAATCATACAAAAATAACTAAACACAGTCTTAACTTCTAAAAAAATGCACTATTTTGGTTCAATAATTCTATTATTCTGAATAAAGTAATTTAAGAATGATTGATGATAGTGCAATTCAATCTGCACACAGTATAATACCCGCATAGCTAAGGTTTTTTTAATCTTCACACTATTAAGAAATTCAAAGCATTAGCTTAGTATTCTAAAGTTGGTATGGGAATTGCTTTATATTGAGCAACTACTAACATGCACTCGATAAGTGCAACAAAATTTCATCGGAGCAAAATGAGCATGGCGAACAAGGTCCTTCAACTCATAGAAGAAAGTGGCGCAAAATGGGTCGATTTTCGCTTTACTGATACCAAAGGCAAGGAACAGCATGTTACTTACCCGGCAGACAGTATTGATGAAGATACATTTGAAGATGGCAAAATGTTTGATGGTTCTTCAATCGCTGGCTGGAAAGGGATTGAAGCATCGGACATGATTTTACGTCCAGATGCAGAAACTGGCTTTATCGACCCGTTCTTTGCAGAGCCAACAGTTGTAGTAACTTGTGATGTGATTGAACCATCAACTGGACAAGGCTATGAACGTGATCCACGCTCCATTGCTCGTCGCGCAGAAGAATATTTAAAATCTACCGGTATCGGCGATACTGCATTCTTTGGCCCTGAACCAGAATTCTTTGTATTTGACGAAGTAAAATGGGACATCGATATGTCTGGTGCACGCCATACATTGATCGCTGAAGAAGCTGCCTGGTCTACAGGTAAAGATTATGAAGCAGGTAACTCTGGCCACCGTCCACGTGTAAAAGGTGGTTACTTCCCAGTTCCGCCAGTAGATTCTTCACAGGATATGCGTGCAGATATGTGTGCAAAAATTGAAGATATCATGGGACCAGGCCGTGTAGAAGTACATCACCATGAAGTTGCATCATGCCAGTTAGAAATTGGTGTGAGCTTCAATACCATGGTGCGCAAAGCAGATGAAGTTCAACAGTTCAAATACGCAGTTTGGAATGTTGCACATCAGTATGCAAAAACTGCTACTTTTATGCCTAAACCAATGGTAGGCGACAACGGTTCAGGTATGCATGTGCATATGTCGATCTCCAAAGATGGCAAAAACCTGTTCGCTGGTGATGAATATGCAGGCCTTTCAGAAATGGCATTGTATTTCATTGGTGGTGTAATCAAGCATGCTCGTGCACTGAATGCAATCACTAACCCTTCTACAAACTCGTACAAGCGTTTAGTGCCTCACTTTGAAGCACCAATTATGCTGGCTTACTCAGCACGTAACCGCTCTGCTTCTATCCGTATTCCTTACGTGTCTAGCCCTAAAGGCAAGCGTATTGAAGCACGTTTCCCAGATCCAATGATGAACCCGTACTTGGGTTTTGCAGCATTGTTGATGGCAGGCCTTGATGGTATTCAGAATAAAATCCATCCGGGTGAAGCGGCTGACAAGAACCTGTATGATCTTCCTCCTGAAGAAGAAGCAAAAATTCCTACAGTTGCCCATAGCCTCGATATGGCTCTTGAAGCACTGAAAGAAGATCACGAATTCCTGCTAAAAGGTGGCGTGTTTACTAAAGATATGTTAGATGCATATATCGAACTTAAAACTGAAGATGTGCGTCGTCTTAATACGACTACTCACCCAGTTGAGTTTGATATGTACTACAGCCTGTAAATCTATTCTGAATTTCACTGTAAAAAGACCCGCCTTTGTGCGGGTTTTTTTGTATGATGCTGTAATTGATAAACGATATGATGTTATGGCACCACGCAAAAAAAATACTGGATTTTTTCCATGGATTGATCCTCAGGATCACAATAAAGGTTTTAAACTGAATTTTTCTGAAGTGACTTATATAGAAATAGGACGTACACCTGAAGGTTATAAACAGGCAGAATTTGTTGCACTGCGACATCCTGAATTCGCTCTGGACTATGATTATCCAAAAAGTTTTTATCTCACTACCGAGGGCTTGATCTTAAAGAAATTACCGAGCGGGACATATGTAGTCATTGCTAAAACAGATAATGGTTAATTGTGAAGTTGGGAAAGTTGTGAGTTCAAAATATAAAAACAAGCATGCTGAGCAGATTCCTGCAGCACTAAAAATTTGGTTATATGCATCAGGTTCCTTAACCCGACAGTTAACCGATCTGGCTGGCGGAAAGTTTAGGGTCGAGACGCTTAATGAATATTTTCAACGCCCTAACTTCGCTGACAGCCAGTGGATGAAAATGCCAGCTCAGCATACTTCCTGGGTACGTGATACTTATCTATATGGCTGTGAGACACAGCCGTGGGTCAAGGCGAAAAGTATCTTTCCGATACTAAGCCTGCAAGGACGGGCACGTTTATTTCAACACATTGGTCAAAAGCCAATTGGACATTTTTTATTTCAGCGTACCCGGCCCGCCTGTGAGCGGCGTGTAGTTTATCTGGAAGAGGGTTGGACCCGTCAGAGCTGCTATACTTGGCATGGCTGCAAATTTATTGTGCAGGAGACATTCCTGCCAGCTTTTGAGTATTTTATTCAGCAATAACCTCGTTAAGGACAGTCATGGCAACTGTGCATCAGATTACTTGGCGTGAGCGCCTGGAAGCTTATTACTATTTATGCCGTTTTGATAAACCGATTGGCACCGAACTGGTTTTCTGGCCAACCATGTGGGCACTCTGGATAGCGTCAAAAGGTATACCGGACCTAAAAATTCTCTTTATTATGACTTTAGGCGTAATTTTTATGCGTGCTGCCGGTTGTGCTATTAATGACTTTGCTGACCGGAAGGTCGATGCACATGTAGAACGTACCAAATCCCGGCCTTTGGCGACTGGTATAATTAGTGCTAAAGAAGCGGTTTTAGTATTTCTGGTTCTGGTTGCTGCCAGCGCGTGTCTGTTATTTTTCCTCCCTATTCAAGCTTTTTACTGGTCATTTGGCGCTTTATTGCTTGCATTCATATATCCTTTCATGAAGCGCTATACTCATTTGCCACAAGTCTTTTTAGGTGCAGCTTTTTCTTGGTCTATTCCTATGGCCTATACCGCAGTGGGCCAGACACCAGATTTAATCTGCTGGCTGCTTTATTTTGGAAATCTGTGCTGGACTGTTGCCTATGATACGCAGTATGCCATTACTGACCGTGAATATGATTTAAAGATTGGTGTAAAATCTACAGCCATCCTTTTTGGTCGTTATGACATTCAAATTATCGTACTTTTACAGTTATGCAGTCTTATTCTAATTGGTACAGCCCTGTATTTAGAAAATATTTTATTTCCATGGTCGATGATCGCTTTAGTTGTGGTTGCATTCGATTTTATATATCAAACAATTAAAACCAAGGACCGCAATCCCCAAATATGTTTTTGGGCATTTCGTCATAATCGTTGGGTTGGATTCATAATTTTTCTGGGAATATTTTTAAATTTTATATCGTAAAAATAGTACTCAGGTTGAAAAGTGTTCTATGCAGGACACTTTTTTTGTGTCTTAATATTTGTGCATAAATTTATGCAGAATAAATAATTGATAAAAAGGATATTTTATGAGACGTTCAAGAATTGCTTTAACTATAACAAGTTTAGTTTCGGCTTTATTTCTTACAGCCTGTAATGATGAGAATGACGATTATAGAGGGGTAAATCCGGATCAGACATTTATTTCTGAAAAGTCTTATTCTAAAGATAGCTTGAGTGGCGCTTCATCTATAAAAATCATGTCCTATAATATGGTCAATGTACAAGGAAAAACAGCGGAAGCCACTGCGCTAGTGATGTTCCCTAAAGTTACTCAACCTAAGGATGGTTATCGAGTAGTAGTTTGGGAACACGGTACTGTAGGCGTAGGGGATAGCTGTGCACCAAGCAATAATACTATTAATCCACGCTTCAAAATTTTAGCTGATACATTATTGGCAGCTGGTTATGTGGTGATTGCTCCGGACTATGAAGGTTTAGGTACTCGAGGAATCCATCCATACCTTAATTTGGGAAGTGAAGCTAAATCTGCAATTGCAGCAGTAAAAGCTGCTAAAGATCAGTACGGCAGTCAGTTGAATAGTTCATGGATGTCGATTGGGCAATCTCAAGGTGGGCATGCCTCATTAGGAACAGCTGAGTTTGCTAATAACGACAGTAACTATAAAGGAGCGGTTGCAGCAGCACCAGCTTCCAGCCTTGGCTATATTATTTCTGTAGTTGCACCACAGGCAATTCAAGATATTCTTGGAAGAGAACAGGCGGGTACTGCGCCTGTTGGCACAGCTGTAGAAGTATATGCCGAGCTACTTGCATATGCTGCATATACCACAGTGGGTATTACTGCTTATGAACCTAAATTTAATTATCGTGAAATCTTCCAGCAACGTTCTCAAAGTATAGCCGAGTTTGCAGAAGGCACTACGGGCGAAAATGGAATGTGTTTAACTGATTTGCATAACAAATTTGCAGATGATATCCGTGATTTTCTTGCGACTAATGCTGGTAAAACAGTTATGGACTATCCTGGTCTCGCTGGTAATTTCCAAGAGAATCCAACGGTGAAGAAATTCTTGGCTGATAATCAGCCTGCTACTAAAAAAATTAATTCACCTGTTATGATTGTTCAGGGAACTGCTGATATGGCTGTACCATATCCTGTTACTAATACCTTACAAGAGGGACTTAAAAAAATGGGAACTGATGTGACATTTGTCCCTGTTAACGGAGCCGCTCATACTCAGGCGATTGTATGTAGAAATGCTGAAATTTATCAATTTGTACAATCTAAGATGCCAGCTAGAACCAATATAGTGCTTGATCCATCAGTAATAGATGCAAGTAAAAATGTTGAATGTACTGGAGTAGCTCAATAATTTCTTGTATTTAAAATAATCAAACTAAAAGGGTCTTAAAGAAGGCCCTTTTTTGTTATATTGGGTCAGTTTTAAATTATTTATCTTTAATATTTCTATGAATAAAGAAACGGTGCAATCGAAAGCTAAGTTATGGGTATTGATGGGACTGGGTTTATTGATTCCAATTTTTCTGGTCAGTATGGCTTATATTGCAGTAAACAGTGATGCCAAGAATCAGGAAAAGTACCGACAGCAACAAGCTGAACAACTGGCAAAAATCAAGGCACGTGAAGAAGCAGAAAAATTAAAGAAAGAATGAAATTTCAAGCAGAGTTATTAAATATATTCTCAAAAGCTTAAAGTATATCTTTTTGAAGCTGTCGAATAGTTGGAATTTCTGTATATCGTATAATCCTGTAGCCCGCTTCTTTGAGCATCGTATCCCGTTGCCGGTCTTCTTCTTCTTTATAAAGATGTGTAGGGTCATCAAGTTCAATTATGGCAATCACTTCAAACTGAGTGTTTAAAACGACAAAATCTGTAACTTTGCGATTAAATTTCTGACGGATTTTATAGTCATCGCTCGTAATGAGTGCACTAAATGCCACTTGAGCCAGTATATGCTGCTGTGGGAGAACCTCTTTAAGGCGAATAAACATGCGCTTCTCAAAGGCAGTAATGACCGGTTTAGCCAAAAACTGCTTTTTAGAAGTAAGGTACTGCTGAAGACTTAAATATACGAGTCCAAGACTTGCCAAGATACCAATAATTAGAAATGAATTATGAATAAATTCTGACACAGTAAGATCTTTCTATAAGAAAAAAGCCCACTTAAATAAGCGGGCTTTTTAGAATCTTGGCTCTCCCACCTGGGCTCGAACCAGGGACCTGCGGATTAACAGTCCGTCGCTCTACCGACTGAGCTATGGGAGAATCTTTGGGCTATTCTATGGAGGAAGAGATAAATGGTCAAGTGGAAACAGCTAAAAAATCATTAGATTTAAAGCGTTTGTTTTAAAAATATTCAGTAAGTGAATCTTGGCGAACAATAAGACCCATCAATAGGAATAACTTGGATATATTCTTGGCGTAATAAAAAAAGCCCACTTAAATAAGCGGGCTTTTTAGAATCTTGGCTCTCCCACCTGGGCTCGAACCAGGGACCTGCGGATTAACAGTCCGTCGCTCTACCGACTGAGCTATGGGAGAATCTGTGGGCTATTCTATGGAGGAAGAGATAAATGGTCAAGTGGAAACAGCTAAAAAATCATTAGATTTAAAGCGTTTGTTTTAAAAATATTCAGTAAGTGAATCTTGGCGAACAATAAGACCCATCAATAGGAATAACTTGGATATATTCTTGGCGTAATAAAAAAAGCCCACTTAAATAAGCGGGCTTTTTAGAATCTTGGCTCTCCCACCTGGGCTCGAACCAGGGACCTGCGGATTAACAGTCCGTCGCTCTACCGACTGAGCTATGGGAGAATCTGTGGGCCATTCTACGGATCAATTATATAGGCGTCAATTAAATAATTTATAAGAATAAACTGATTGATCTATAAATATTCATTTATAAAATAATGTAATAAAAAATCACCCCGCAGGGTGACTTTTTAAGGCAAGAGAAAGATTATTTCTCAACTCCAGCAGGCTGGCCTGCAAGTTTTGCATTTACATATTCCCAGTTTACCAGGCTTTCAAGGAAAGTAGAGATGTACTTAGGACGTGCATTGCGGTAGTCGATATAATATGCATGCTCCCATACATCAATGGTCAGAATCGCTACTTTACCATGAGCCAATGGCGTATCTGCATTTGAAGTTTTCATGATTGACAGGTTGCCATTTACTTCATCAGCCACTAACCAAGCCCAACCTGAACCAAACTGTGTAGTAGCCGCAGTTGCGAATTCTTCAGCAAATTTTTCATAAGAACCGAAAGCTGCATCAATTTTCTCAGCAACAGGACCAGTAGCTTTACCGCCACCATTTTTAGTCATACAGTTCCAGTAGAATGTATGATTCCATACTTGGGCTGCATTGTTAAAAATACCTGCTTTAGATGCATCACCCGCAGTTGCTTTGATGATGTCGTCCAGCTCTTTACCTTCGAGGTCAGTACCTTCGATTGCTTTAACCAGATTCACCACATAAGTGTTGTGATGTTTGTCATGGTGGAATTCTAAAGTTTCTTTACTAATGTGCGGCTCAAGCGCATCGTAGTCATAAGGAAGAGGAGGTAAAGTAATGGTTGTCATGTTCTAATTCCTTGCATTTGCTGGGTTATACAATTAAGTGCCTCTATTGTAATTGATTATCTGCATGGTAGGCCACGCTTTTTAAATAACAATACATAATAAAGGCCGAATTTATAAACTTGTAAACAATTCCAATCGTAACATAAGGTTTAAACCGGATTGTTCAGTTCATGATAATGATATTCGAGGGCAAACTGTTCAGCCAGTGCTTGACCTAAGCGTTGTACACCATAACGTTCAGTCGCATGGTGCCCACAGGCATAGTAATGCACATCTAGTTCCTGAGCCTCATAATAAGTTCGCTCACTAACCTCACCGGAAATATAAGCATCACAACCCTGGACAGCTGCTTTAGTAATGAAATCCTGAGCAGCTCCAGTACAAAAACCTATTTTTTGCACAGATAACTTTTCCGCAGGTAGATGAAGTACCTGGGTGTTTAAACGTTCTGCCAGATAATTTCTAAATGCTTCCGGACTTAATGCTTCTGGTAAATAACCAATGTTACCCACCGGATGCCGTTCAGATGGATCAAGTGCTTCAAGATGCTCAAGGCCAAGTAAATCAGAAATGGCAGCATTATTACCCAATGTTGGGTGCGAATCTAAAGGTAAATGAAAAGCGACAAGAGAGATGTTATTCTGTATTAAAGTTTTAATACGTTTGCCGCGCATACCGGTAATCGGATAGGGTTCGCCTTTCCAGAAATAACCATGATGAACCAATAACAGATCTGCTTTTTGTGCAATCGCCGCATCAATAGCTTCTTGTGATGCAGTAACTGCACACAAAATTTTATTTACTTCCTGCGAGCCTTCAATTTGCAAACCGTTCGGCGCATAGTCACGAAATTCGGAAGTTTTCAATGTCTGATCACACCATTGAAGAATATCAGTCAACCTGGCCATGATTTACCTTAATAATTAAACTGGACAATGGGATATAGAAACATATTTTATCTTGTAACTAAAGCCAGACAAAACTTTAGTGTGTTTTAAAGCGTATATTTTGTATTTGTATTACAATCACCTAGATCTATTACGCATTAACAAATCAAAAGAATCTAGAGGATAATAACGTGCGCCGAACCTTTGCCTGGTTACCTTGGGTACTGCTGGTCATTGTGATTATCAGTTTTATTGGCTGGCAGAAATTCCATCAGCCCAAAGCGCCAGTCGCTGCTGATGGCGTAAAAATGCCTGCTGAAAAAGTTGAACCTTTAATTGATACCTCCCGTTCTGGAGGAGTAGTCTCTTATAATGCGGCAGTAAAAGTTGCTGCACCTGCGGTGGTTAATATTTTTACCACGCAAAAAGTTCGGCAGATGAATCATCCCTTATTAAATGATCCGGCATTTCGTGAATTTTTTGGGGACCAGCTACCAGACCAGTTTAATAGCCAGCAGAATGAAAACAGTCTTGGCTCAGGTGTTATTGTACGTCCTGATGGATACATCCTGACCAATAACCATGTAGTGGCACAAGCAGAACAGATTGTGGTGGCTTTAAATGATGGTCGCCGTGCTGAAGCAAAAATTATTGGTACTGATCCTGATACTGACCTTGCCGTTATCAAGATTGAACTGGATAAATTACCTGTTTTACCTTTTAAACTCAGTGGTAATGAAGTCGGTGATGTGGTGTTGGCAATTGGTAACCCGTTTGGGGTAGGGCAAACGGTAACGCAGGGAATTATCTCTGCAACTGGTCGTTCTGATTTGGGAATAAATACCTATGAAGACTTTATCCAGACAGACGCTGCAATTAACCCGGGTAACTCAGGCGGTGCATTAATCGATGTTGCAGGTAATCTGATTGGGGTAAATACGGCAATTTTCTCACAGACCGGTGGCTCACTTGGAATAGGTTTTGCCATTCCGGCTAAAGTCTGTCAGCAGGTGTTAAATGCCATTTTGAAAGATGGCCGCGTAGTAAGAGGATGGCTAGGTATCAGTCTGGTCCCACCTGCACAAACTGATGTACTGGCACCACGTGAGCCAGGTGTCGTGGTTGCGGGAGTACTGGGTAATGGCCCAGCTGCCAAAGCCGGTGTAAAGGTAGGGGACCGCATTTTAAAAGTGAATAATGAGCAGATTACCTCAACATCTCATTTAATCAATTATGTCGCTCTGCAAGCACCGAACAGCACTATCCAGCTTCTGGTGGAGCGCGAAGGTAAGCAGCAGACCTTAAACGTAAATGTAGGAGAGCGTGAAGTTCAGAATCAGGACTCCCAGTTTATTCCATTACCTCGCCGTTAATCTTCCAGTAAAAAGCCTCTATATGGAGGCTTTTTTTATATTTATTTTAAAACTAAAACTGGTTAGAGGATTGAGAAGAAAGAAACTCAGCCTTAAATGTGGCAATAGCTTCAATTCGGCGCTGAATCAACATTTCTCCAATATCCGGCCCTTGTATTTCCGGAGGTAAGTCTTGTGCCTTGATTGAACGGACAATCTCGATGACTTGATACATGTAGCTGGCTTGCGGATAAGGACGGTTTTCTAGACCTAAGCGGCCTCTAGAGTCACATTCACATGCCTGTACAAAAGCTTCGACCCGTTCCGGACGGCGTAAAACGTCTAAACGTTGCAGCAGGCGCCATAAGGTTCCAGGTTTTAGAGTTAAAGCCTGATGGCATTTTAAGTGTTCTTTGCAGACTGCCAGAGCCAGTTGCTTGGTAGTAGCAGGAACTTTTAAACGATCGCATACAGCAGTTACGGGTTTTACACCACGTTCTTCATGCATGATATGGCGGGGTAGAATATCTGTTGGCGTAAGAGCTTTGCCAAGGTCATGAACCAGTACCGCAAAACGTACATCAAGTGAATAATTCGCCTGACATGCCTGCTGTAAGGACATCAGCGTATGAATACCACAGTCAATTTCAGGATGATATTCTGGCCGTTGAGGAACTCCAAACAGGGCATTCAGTTCGGGTAACAGGATATTTAAGGCGCCACATTCACGTAAAACTTCAAAATAGACATCAGCGCGCTGTTCCATTAAGGCACGAGAGGTTTCTTTCCAGACCCGCTCTGGGGTCAAAGTATCCAATTCGCCCGTATTGACCAGTTGCTGCATGAGGCTCATGGTCTCTTCAGCAATCTTAAAACCGTAAGGAGCATAGCGAGCAGCAAAACGGGCAACACGTAATACCCGAAGCGGATCTTCAATAAAGGCATCGGAAACATGGCGTAAAACTTTATTTTTGAGATCTTGCCGGCCTTGATATGGATCATATACCTGACCTTGTTCATCCATGGCCATAGCATTAATCGTTAAATCGCGACGGATTAAATCTTCTTCCAGAGTCACGCTGCTATCCGTATGGAATTCAAAACCGTGATAGCCCTGACCGGATTTACGCTCAGTACGCGCTAAAGCATATTCATCCTTAGTATCAGGATGCAGAAATACTGGAAAATCCTTACCAACTGGCATAAAACCCTGAGCGAGAAGCTGCTCAGGCGTTGCTCCTACCACAACATAATCTTTTTCTTGATAGGGATGGCCAAGCAAATGGTCCCGGACAGCACCGCCTACTAAATAAACTTGCATGAAAAAACCTCTATTCTTCAAGCAATCATGCAACAGAATAGAGGTTTTCTCAAGTAAAGAACTTTAGCTTTTATTCAGTTAAAGCTTATACCTCAGCTTGCTGAATTTCAGCAACAGTCAGTGCAGTCATATTAACCAGACGACGGGTGGTGGCGGTTGGGGTTAAAATATGCACCGGTTTGGCAGCACCCAGCAGAATCGGGCCAATTGTTACGTTATTGCCTGAAGTAGATTTAAGCAGGTTAAACGAAATATTGGCTGCATCCAGATTTGGCATAATCAGCAAGTTGGCAGAACCTTTGAAGCGTGAATTCGGGAATGCAAAATGACGAATATTCTCATCAAGTGCTGCATCACCGTGCATTTCGCCTTCAACTTCTAGCTCTGGTGCAATGCGTGACAGAATTTCATATACCTGACGCATTTTTTGTGCACTTGCATCCGTCTGGTCAGAACCGAAGCTTGAATGTGATAGCAGAGCAATGCGGGGCGCGATCCCAAAACGGCGTACTTCTTCAGCTGCCAGAATTGTCATTTCAGCGAGCTGTTCGGCAGTCGGATTAGTATTGACATAGGTATCTGCAATAAACAGGGTGCGGTCTTCAAGCATTAATGCATTTAAAGTAAAGAACGTACTACGACCTTCACGTAACCCAATGACATTTTTAACAAAATCTAGGTGAATGTCATAGCTTGAATATGTACCGCACAGCATACCGTCTGCTTTGCCATGACGTACCAGCATGCCTGCAATCAAAGTGGAGCGGCGACGTGCCTCACGCTGTGCATATTCGGGTGTTACACCTTTACGCTGCATTAGCTGATAATAATCGTCCGCAAACTTTTCATAGTCAGGATTCTTTTCCTGATCTACGATTTCAATATTTACGCCCTGTTCAAGACGCAATCCTAGTTTTTTGATATTAGCTTCAATAACCGCAGTACGTCCAACCAGAATCGGCTTAGCCAGACCTTCATCTACTGCAATCTGAACAGCACGTAATACACGAAGGTCTTCACCTTCAGCATAAGCAATGCGTTTCGGATCAGTCTTCGCCTGTGCAAAAATTGGCTTCATGATAAATGCCGAGTTATAAACAAACTCGGACAAACGCTGGCGATAAGCTGAGAAATCTTCAATCGGGCGGGTAGCTACACCAGAATCCATCGCTGCCTGAGCGATAGCAGGAGCAATTTCCAGAATCAAGCGTTGATCCAGTGGACGCGGAATTAAATATTCACGGCCAAATGAAGCTGATTTTTCGCCATATGTCGCTGCATCTGCTTCAATATGTGCCATACGTGCAATCGCATGTACACAGGCAATTTTCATTTCTTCATTAATTGTAGTTGCACCCACATCAAGTGCGCCACGGAAGATATACGGGAAGCACAGGGCGTTATTGACCTGATTCGGATAGTCTGAACGGCCAGTTGCCATAATGACATCAGGACGAACTTCATGAGCATGTTCAGGCAGAATTTCAGGGTCCGGATTGGCAAGTGCGAAGATAATCGGGTTCTCTGCCATTTGCTTGACCATTTCTTTGGTCAGGATACCTGCGGCAGAAAGCCCCAGAAACATATCTGCACCGGCCATGACTTCATGGAGCTGGGTTTGCGGAATGTCCTGTACATAGCGTTTTTTAGACTCATCTAGCCCATCACGTGAGGTAGTTAGCAGGCCTCGAGAGTCAGCAACAATAATATTGTCTTTGTTTACGCCCAGCGCACACAGCAGATCAAGACAAGATAACGCAGCAGCACCGGCGCCTGAGGCTACAATCTTGATCTCATCAATTTTTTTATTGATCAGTTGCAAGGCATTTAGCAGGGCAGAACCTACAATAATACTGGTACCATGCTGGTCATCATGAAATACCGGAATATTCATGCGCTCACGGAGTTTGCGCTCAATATAAAAACATTCTGGTGCTTTAATGTCTTCAAGGTTGATACCGCCGAATGTAGGCTCAAGTGCTGCCACAATATCAACAATCTTGTCGGGATCATTTTCAGCAATTTCAATATCAAATACATCGACACCGGCAAATTTTTTAAAGAGTACACCTTTGCCTTCCATTACCGGTTTAGAGGCTAATGGACCAATATTCCCCAGTCCTAAAACAGCAGTACCATTACTGACCACAGCAACCAGATTGCCCCGTGCCGTATATTTTGCGGCAGCTGAAGGGTCACGTTCAATCTCAAGACACGGAGCTGCAACACCTGGAGAATAGGCTAAAGCCAGATCACGCTGGTTGACAAGCTGTTTGCTTGGAGTGACGCTAATTTTTCCTGGTGTTGGGAATTCATGATAGTACAAAGCTTGCTGTTTTAATGATTGATCGTCCATTTGAATCTCGATTGTTACATGTGTTGGCCCAGCAGCATGCTGGTCGGTTTTGGCTAAATTTTATCGAATATACCATTACTTGAGCGCTTATCCCAGCGTAAAACCAGGCTTTTTCCATTCACTCAAGTTATAGTCATAATGTCTGGCTTTATAGTTAAAATATTTTAAGAAAAAAGCGAGCTGAAAATAAAAGCTCACAATGCCCAGAGGATATAAGAGCTTATATCAAAATGATTACGGGTTTTTTTAAATACGAATATAACTGAAACTAGTCATTAGTTAATCACGTATTTACAAGCTTGAGTTAAAAGTGATGAATAATGACTTAATTTAACTTCGTATATTGGTATAAGTCTAGTATGTTGAGAAATGGTGATTTAAGATAGACAAAGCGACTACAGGCGCTGTTTCAGTACGTAGTATGCGTTCTCCAATGCACCAGTTTTTAAAGCCAGCATGATTGGCCATGTCTATTTCTGCTTCACTCAACCCGCCTTCCGGACCGATTAACAGTGCCAGATCTGTTTGAGCATCGGTTAAAACATTCTGCTGACGCTTATTGGGAGCAAGCACTAGCCGGGTTGCTGATAAATTCTGCTGTAGCCAGTCTGTGAGTGGAACAGGGGGTAATATCTCTGGAATCCGGTTCATGCCACATTGCTCACAGGCTGCAATTACAACAGCTTGCCAGTGATCAAGCTTTTTTTGATCGCGATCGTATTTTAAGCGCATTTCACATCGTTCTGATGTTAACAGCTGAATGGTCGTAACACCCAGTTCTGTGGCTTTCTGAATGACATAATCCATTCGGTCACCTTTGCTCATGACCTGACCCAATACTGTTGTAAAAGGTGGAGTACGATCTGCCGGGTTAGACGACCTGATTGCAACAGATGCAGTTTTCTTGCTGATTTCTGTCAAATTCGCTTCAAATTCACCACCCCGTCCATTGAACAGGGTGGCACTGTCACCAATCTGTGCACGTAATACCTTCACCCAATGATGAAACACTGTTTCTGTAAGCTCAACTGTTGTTCCTACAGTTAAATCAGCTTCAATATAAAAACGTGGCATGAATGTATTACTCTTCAAAAAAGCAGATGATTAATTTAGCTCAGGCTAAACCCAGGTCAAGTACAAGCTGGCGGGTGGGTTCGGTCTGGTTCATTGAATAGAAATGCAGACTTGGTGCACCACCAGCAATCAGACGTTCGCAAAGCTTTAGCACGACTTCATGACCAAAGTCCTTAATTGCGACACTGTCATCGCCATAAGCAGAGAGCTGTTTACGAATCCAGCGAGGAATTTCTGCACCTGTGCCATCAGCAAAGCGGATCAGGTTGCTGGCGTTAATGATGGGCATAATACCTGGTGCAATAGGAATATGAATCCCTTCCTTTGCAAGGCGATCCAAGAAATAAAAATAGGAATCCGGATTGAAGAAAAACTGGGTAATACCCGCATTTGCGCCAGCATTAACCTTTTCAATAAAGCGACGAATATCAGCATCAAAGCTTTCTGCCTGAGGATGCATCTCCGGATAGGCTGCAACTTCAATATGAAAGTGATCACCTGAATGTTCACGAATAAAACGTACCAGATCCTGTGCATATGGAAGTTCGCCCAGACCGACCTGACCGGATGGCAAATCACCACGCAGGGCAACAATACGTTTAATGTTTTGAGATTTATACAGATCCAGCAGCTCTGCTATACGTGCCTTATCATCCCCGATACAGGAAAGGTGAGGTGCTACCGGTGTACCCTTGCCATTAAACTCTTCAATTGCAGCCAAGGTACGTTCACGGGTGGAACCTCCGGCACCATAAGTCACCGAAAAGAATTCCGGATTCAAATGTTGAAGATCCTGGTGAACCAGTTTGAGCTTTTCTGCGCCAGCATCAGTTTTTGGCGGAAAAAACTCAAAAGAAATCGGAACACGTTTAGTCATTTTTCAAATCCTTTGTTTAATTTATAAATATGCCAGACAAAGAAAAGGGCAGGATGCCTAAACATCTGCCCTTAAGATATCTTAATATTTATAAGCGTCAGACTTGAACGGACCTTCTACCGGTACACCAAGGTAAGCTGCCTGCTCAGTGGTCAGTTGTGTCAGTACTCCACCAAAACCTACAACCATTGCGGCAGCAACTTCTTCATCCAGTTTCTTCGGTAGCAGTTCTACACGGATTTTTGCTTGTTTTTGATCTTCTGGAAGATCAGCAAATTTCTCGGCAAACAGGTGCATCTGGCCTAAAACCTGGTTGGCAAAAGAGCCATCCATCACACGAGATGGATGGCCTGTAGCATTACCCAGGTTCACTAAACGACCTTCAGAAAGAAGAATCAGATAATCGTTTTCATTTTCTGAACGATATACCTGATGTACCTGAGGTTTAACTTCAACCCATTTATATCCACGCAGGTAAGCTGTATCGATTTCAGTGTCGAAGTGCCCGATGTTGCAAACCACTGCACCTGCTTTTAGTGTATCCAGCATCGCAGCATCACATACGTGATAGTTACCGGTTGTAGTAACAATCAGATCAGTATTTTTGAGAAGATCTACATTAATATCTTCTTTATTACCGGTCTGAACACCATTTTTATATGGAGATACTACTTCGTAACCATCCATGCAGGCCTGCATTGCACAGATTGGGTCAACTTCAGTTACGCGTACAATCATGCCTTCTTGACGAAGTGATTGTGCAGAACCTTTACCTACATCTCCATAACCGATAACAAGTGCACGGCGGCCAGAAAGCAGCATGTCTGTTGCACGTTTGATGGCATCGTTAAGTGAGTGACGACAGCCATACTTGTTATCATTTTTAGACTTGGTTACGGAGTCATTGACATTGATGGCAGGAACTTTCAGTGAACCGTCTTTCCACATTTCGAGTAGACGTGCAACACCCGTAGTAGTCTCTTCAGTAATACCATGAATTTTTGCAATCAGTTCAGGATACTTTTCATGTACAACAGCCGTTAGGTCACCGCCGTCATCCAGAATCATGTTGGCATCCCAAGGTTTGCCGTTTACATTGATTTGCTGTTCAAGACACCACATGTATTCTTCTTCAGTTTCGCCTTTCCAGGCAAAAACAGGAATACCAGATGCAGCAATTGCAGCAGCAGCGTGGTCTTGAGTCGAGAAGATGTTACATGAAGTCCAGCGAACTTCTGCGCCCAATTCAACCAGTGTTTCAATTAAAACTGCAGTTTGAATAGTCATATGGATACAGCCGAGAATTTTCGCGCCTGCCAGTGGTTTTGCTGCTGAATAACGCTTACGCAGACCCATTAGGGCAGGCATTTCAGCTTCAGCAAGTTTAATTTCTTTACGGCCGTAATCAGCAAGTGAAATATCGGCAACTTTATAATCTGTAAATGAAGCAGTAACCGCGTTCATCAGGATCTCCTAGAAAAAATAGTATGGATCATTCAGTTCGCGGATGCCGTTGTTGGTAAGCTTGAACAGACATACCGATCGTCGAGCCTGGCGATTTTACATTTAGTGCCTGTAAAACGTCGCAGCATCCCTCGACTAGCGCAGTATTGTACTTGGATTCTAAAAACGTTCCAAGTTATAAGATGCAATATTATTTATTTTCCTTATACCAAGGTTTTGACTGGTCAAAAGTCTGCCTGTTTTGGTTGTAGTTTTAAAAATTGCATTACAGTTTTTAATCTTATTACCAGTTAAAAGTCATGATACAATTTGCACTTAAATAAATATTATTTTTAATCTGAATAGTGAATACCCGACATGCAATTTTTTATATCAGGTTTTAAAGTCCAGACGTGAAATCTGCTGTCAAAAAGCATCAATATTATCTCTGCAAAATACATATATCTGCATAATATCCAGTCTCTTTTTAAGAGTAGAAGTTCTACAAATACTGTTTAAAGTGGTCAATAGCCCGAGCACGACTGTATTTTAAATCTACTATGGGTTTTGGATAGTCCAGTTGCTGGACAGTTTTACTTTCATAGGGTGCGTGAATTGTTTTAGCATCCAGATGTGCCAGTTCCGGTATCCATGTACGGATATATTGACCTTCAGGATCAAATTTTCTGGACTGACTGACCGGGTTGAAAATACGGAAATAGGGCACTGAATCCGTGCCGGTGGAAGCACACCATTGCCATCCCCCATTATTTGCCGCCAGGTCACCATCAATCAAATGCTGCATAAACCACTGTTCACCTTGGCGCCAGTCAATCAGAAGATTCTTACACAAGAACATGGCTGTAATCATGCGGACCCGGTTATGCATCCAGCCAGTGACCAATAACTGCCGCATTCCTGCATCTACAATTGGAATACCAGTTTGGCCTTGCTGCCAGGCAGTTAATGCAGTTTTATCATCTTGCCAGGGAATATTCCGAGCATTGGCTTTGAAAGGTAAATATTTTGAGACATTTGGAAACAGATAAAGAATATGCTGATAAAATTCACGCCATAGCAGCTCATCTAGCCAGATGCTCTGGCCCTCCTGTTCAGGCACAAAGTACCCGCTTTGATGCCGGAATAAAGCCTGTATACATTGGCGTATAGAAAGTACGCCAATATTCAAATAGGCAGAGAGCTGACTGGTTCCGGAGTGTGCAGGAAAGTCTCGCTCAATATGATAATGCTGAATATGATTTTCAAGAAATTGTTCAAGTAATGTATGAGCATGGTTTTCGCAAGCAGGCCAGAGCTGTTGAATGGATTCTGGAACAGGTATGTCACAAAGCTGCCTGATATCTGGCACTGTCTGCTGAAACTGATCAAGAGCAGGGAGAGTTATAGGATTTTGAGCTGTAATTTCTGTATAACATTTTGGTAGCGCTATTTCTAAACGGCTATAACAGGCTTTTTTAAAGGCACCAAAGACCTGATAAGGCTGTCCATTTTGATTGGTAATACTACCGAAAGGGAATAGAGTGCGGTCTTGGTATAAAGTCAAAGCAATACCTGATGTATCGAGCAGTTGCTGACAGTCCTGATCACGTTGCTGCTCGTTTATACCTGCCTCAATATGGGCATGTATTTGCTGAACGCTTAAACTTTGACAGCATTCAAGCAAAAACTCAGGAACTTCCTTCCAGAGAGGAATAGTTTGTATAATGATAGGGATATTGAGCTGTTTTAACTGTTCTTTTAAAACTTTAAGCTGTCTTAAATAAAGATCAATTTTGATCACGGCATCATCATGTTGCCGCCATTGAACTGGTGAAAGGGTAACAAGCGCAATGCAGGGACCAGTCTGTCTGGCATGCCATAATGCAGAATGGTCAACAATACGTAAATCCTGACGGAACCAGACCAGTTGATATGCAGACATAAAAGCCAGTAATTAAAATAACATTATGTTTATCATTAAGAAAAATGGTTAAAAAATCAAGCTGAAGCTATTTCTAATACTGAAAAATAACTATAAAAAAGCAAAGCCTGAGCTTTGCCTTTTTTGATCAGATGATCTTAGTGGTGGTGACCACCCGCGCCATGAACATGCCCATGATCAAGCTCTTCTTGAGTTGCATCACGGATATCAACAATTTCAACTTCAAAAGTCAGGTCTTGACCAGCTAGCGGGAAGTTCGCATCAACCAGTACGTTTTCGCCTTCAACTGCTTTAACAGTCACAATCTGAACACCGTCATCAGTTTGTGCTTGGAACTGCATACCAGGCTGGATATTATCTACACCTTGGAACATTTGAGCTGGAACTTCCTGTACAAGGTCAGGATTATATTCACCGTAACCTTCAGCAGCAGGTACATTTACAGTAAATTTCTCGCCTATTGTTTTACCAGCCAACGCATTTTCCAAACCAGGAATAATGTTACCCGCACCGTGCAAATAAGCCAGTGGTTCACCCTGAGATTGGTCGAGAGTCTCGCCCTCTGCATTGGTCAGTGTATAGTGGAATGAAACCACATGATTATTTGCAATAGCAGTCATATTATTGATCCAGTCAATTTTTTGAAGGGTACATCATAAGATGAAACACAGCGCTTTTAGAAGAAAAATCCTAAAAAAACTGTGATTTCGATCTTTTTGAAGCCAATTTATTCAATTATGGGGTTGTGTGATGAAATTTCAATGCAATTTTATTTTCGGCCGAATTCTTCGTGTAACAAAATCTCTCACTGTGAGTGCACCAGCCTGGCTGTAGCCATATATATTAGCCTGATGTAAGCGGTATAGTGAGATATATAAGCCTTTGGCGACCGATCCCTGGACATTTACCTGGCCCAGGAGTTGGCCCACAGCCTTATTCTGGCTTAATGAAATCAGTGAGCCCTTATCAGAAAAATGGAACATGGGTATTGGCCTCTCCGCAATACGGGCTGTTAAAGCTCTAACCAGAAAAGTTGCTTGCTGGCTGGCAACCTGAGCACGGGGCCCAAGCGGTGGCTGGTCTGCTTCAAGCTGACAATGTGCACAATCACCGAAAGCAAAAATATCCGGGTAATTATAAGACTGCAGGGTGGCATAGACTTTAATACGGTTTAAGTGATCTTTTTCAAAACCTTCTAGCTGTTCAATGACCTGCGGTGCCTTGATACCGGCTGCCCAGATATTCAAATCAGTTTGCAAGGCACTTCCATCCTGAAAAGATATATGGTCTTTAGCGACATGCTGTACTTTATAGCCAGTCAGGACTTCAATGCCTAGCGTTTTGATTTGTCGTAATGTATTTTCGGCCACTTTTTCTGGAAGGGCAGGCAAAATTCGGTCTGCTGCTTCAATTAAAGTAATTTTAACCAGATCAGGATGTATATGATTCAGGCCATAACGGTAAAAATTTTCTTTAGCCTCGACCAGTTGTGCTGCAAGCTCTACACCCGTTGCACCAGCACCAATGATTGCAATATTAAGATGATTAGGCTGTTGGGAATACTGTGCATCTAGATAAGTGTTCAATAAATCTTTCTGAAACTGGTCCGCCTGAGCACGGTTGTCCAGGAAATAGCAATATTCTTTAGCTCCTTCGGTATTGAAATCATTTGATACCGAACCTACAGCAAGTACTAGCGTGTCATAGCTTAACGTTTTAAGGTTTTTGCCTGTGGCGGAGCAAAGCTGAATCTGTTTTTTCTCGGGTAATACATTACATAGACTGCCTGATACAAACTGGTAGTGATGTCTGGCGGCATGAGCAAAATAATTGACTTCCTCGCTATATGGGTCCAGCGTACCGGCAGCGATTTCATGAAGAAGAGGCTTCCAGATATGAGTAAGGTTCTGGTCAACTAGCGTGATTTTTGCTTTAGCTTGCTTGCCCAGACTATTGCCTAACCGGGTCACCAGTTCGAGGCCACCTGCGCCACCGCCGACCACGACGATATGATGTAATTCTTGAGCCATTTTGTACCTGTTTATATTTTATTTCTAAGGAAACATAAAAAAGAAGATGGCAAAACTATGCCATCTTCCTGATTGATTCTTTGTTATATTTATATGGGTTTATAGATTTTAACAGTTAAGAATTAAATACTTCTGGTGCAGTTTTCATCTCATCATTACTCATAAACGGAAATAAGCTGACCAACCATAAAAAGATTCTCTGAAAAAAATTAGCTTCTTCAATATGCACTTCATTTTCAATATCAAATGTGCTGATCAGCTGGTTGTTCTGATAGACATGCACAGTTGCAAGTTTCATGACCTGCATTAACGGGGCAGTTAACTGCTTGGTATTCAGTTCAATATTGATATGAGTGTTGGTCGTCTGCAAGGGTTCGATGGTTTGCAATATACCATTACCCGTATTAAGCATAATACGCTGGGTTGCATTATCAAAAGTCTGTAGGTCAATTGCATAAGGCTGGTTATATAAAGAGGTCGTTATAATCTTCGGTTGGGCTGACTTTACCTTAAACATTTTTAAGGTTGACTTGACTACCGGCAGTTCACCGAGTAGTTGTTTGTCTTTGATCGCAACTTCATCTCGCGTATATGCATAGCCCAGATTTAGCAACTTATAAGCTACCTCGGCACGTTTTACAGCACTGGTTGTACCCATAACTACCACAATCAGGCGGCGGTTAGGTAAATCTGCATTCATGGTAGGGCGACTGGCTGTAAGCGCAAGGTTATAACCCGCAGCTTTGGTAAAACCGGTTTTTAGTCCGTCTACTGTTGCATCCTGCTTGAGTAACAAATTGGTAGCACGATGAAAATGATTGTTATAGGTAAAGCTCTGCTGTTTGGAGTAATTGAGATAATCCGGTGTGTCATTTACCAGTGCCTGGCCCAGCAGTGCCAGATCATGCGCAGTTGAATAATGCCCATCCATAGTAATGCCAGCCGGATTGGTAAAATGAGTATTTTTCATTCCAAGCTTTTGAGCTTCCTGATTCATGCGTTCAATGAATGCAGGCACGTTTCCAGAAATTCGCTCTGCTAAAGTCACCGCAGCATCATTGGCTGACATCACAATAAGACCAGCCAGAAGCTGATCAACTGAAATCTGCTCGCCTTCCTTCAGATACATCTGAGATTCATCCCACATGACCATTTTTACCACCGGGGTCGCAGTCAGAATTTCATTTCGATTCAGTTTCCCGTTCTCAATTTCCTTGAGGGCAATATAAGCCACCATCATCTTGGTAAGTGAAGCAGGTGAGCGCTGTACCTCACTATTATATTCGGCAATTATCTGTCCCGACTGCGGGTCCAGAATGCTCCAGGCTGCGGCTTCAACTGATTCAGGGACCACCTGAAGCAGGCGGGCGTTGGCCAGACTGGCACAGCACAAGCTAAATAAAATAAAGAGGTAAGCAAATATTCTCAACGGGAAGTACCTTTATATGCCGGATTGATCGCAGATGATGCGAAAAACACAGGCATGCTATGCCTTTTTTTTTCTGAATGCTAGCGACTTTTAAGGACAAATAAGACTTATCCGCATCACTTTGTAAAAAAATGCTAAGCTAAATGCTAATTTCTTTCTGTTGATCTTTTATTACGACTTATGTTGCATTATCAAATCGAGTTCGATGACTATCGCCAGCACCTGATTCACGTAACTTTACGCTTCTTGGCCAATCCAAATCAGGTCCTGTGGTTACCGACCTGGATTCCGGGCAGTTATTTGATTCGTGAGTTCTCAAAGCATATCGAAGCAGTGAAAGCCTATGATGAAGCAGGCCGGATTTTAAACATCAGTAAGACTGAAAAAAATAAATGGCGCCTGTTTAATACAGACCATGAGCTGATTACGGTTGAATATGATGTGTATGCCTATGATCTTTCAGTTCGCGGAGCTTATGTTGACCAAACCCGTCTTTACGTAAATCCGGCCTGTGTTTGTCTGGGGCTGGAGGGGCAAGAAGACACAGCCATTGAGGCTGAGGTATTTTTACCGGAAGAGTTGAAACACTTTCAGCTTGCCACCGCTTTAAGCTCTAAGACACTGGTTCGAGGCCGTTATACCTTAAAAGCCAAGAATTATATGGAGCTTATTGATGCGCCATTTGAACTGGCAGAGCAGACCCGTTTCAGCTTTAAAGCACAAGGTATTCCACATGAGTTTGTGGTATCCGGCAAACATGCATTGAATGTTGAGCGCATGCAGCAGGATATTGAAAAAATCTGTGCGACAGAAATTTCCATGTTTGGCTCAGCGCCGTTTGAACATTATACCTTTATGACCATGGCTACAGGTAACAGTTATGGTGGTCTTGAACATCCGAACAGTACCAGTTTGATTACTCCACGTGATGATTTGCCTAAGGCTGATGAGCCTGAAGAACCCTCCAAGGATTATCAGCGCTTTTTAGGACTGTGCAGCCATGAATATTTTCATTCATGGCTGGTCAAATTTATACGTCCAGAAAACTTTGCTGACTATGATCTGAACAAGGAAGGTTACACTTCACTGTTATGGATTTTTGAAGGCTTCACTTCTTATTATGACGATCTCATTTTATTGCGTAGCGGCGTAATCAAGCAGGAATCCTATTTAGAATTACTCAAAGCCCAGATAGATCGCTATTTACAAAATCCGGGCCGTTTTGTGCAGACCGTAGCAGAGTCAAGTTTTGATGCCTGGGTGAAATTTTATCGTCAGGATGAAAATTCAAACAATGCGGGCACCAGCTATTACAACAAAGGCTGCCTGGTAGCACTATGTTTGGATCTGGGCCTGCGTTTACGTGGTTCGAGCCTCGACGCTTTAATGCGTAAACTGTATGAAAACACTCAAAACGGCATACAGGTAAATGAACGTACTATTTATGATTTGTGCGAGCAGTTGACTGGTGATAAGTGGATTGAACAGATTAATTATCTGATTAACACGACTGATGAATTGCCACTTGAGCAGCTCTTGCCGGAGTTTGGTCTTAGTTACAGTTTGAAAAATGACAAGTCTCTACCATTTGGTTTAAAACTGGCAGATAAAGCCGAGGGGGTGGTTGTGCAGACTGTACGCCGTGATGGAGTCGGTTCAAAAGCAGGACTTTCTGCCCATGATATTATTATTGCAATTGATGGTTTAAAAGCCACCACTAAACTGATTGAAAAATATGCAAAACAGCAAGGAAATTATAGCTTGCTTGCTTTCCGTCGTGATGAACTGATGCAGTTTGAAGTGCAAGGTGGTTCTACAGATCTAACTACTGTAGAGCTAAAAGTAGATAATCAAGCCAAGATTGAAACTTGGTTAAATGTCTAACAAGTGCTACATATCACTTGAACCGGTACTCATGTACCGGTTTTTTATATTCTGTAATTTTAAAATTAGATATAGTTCGTTTTATCTTATAGAGTGAACTTATTATTTAGTAGAGCAAATCTTAAAATAGGATCTGCTTGATATAAACTATAAGAAATAGCTCATCATTTTATAAACAGAGTTTAGACACCAAGCTGTAATATATTTGCTCTAGCTTGTAAGCAACTTAACTTAATAGTATTTCTTGGCGAAATAACAGTTTTGATGAATTGTATAAAAAGTATTCAGTATTTGGAAGAGTAATATTATATTTTACCTAAACTAACCATATTTCATAGTAAAGCTTTTAAGCTATACACTACTATTTCGTATCGAAATGTCGTTATCACAAGATCTTGCGTTGACTGAAAGGTCATGAGGGCTGATACTCTCAAGGTTTATTTAAGCATTTCGGTTTAAAGGGGCAGGGCCAAAAGCTCAATCCTTAAACACTCAATCCAACGCAAGGGGCTATATATGGCTGGTGGAAAGTCAACTATCATTTACACACTGACTGACGAGGCGCCACTGCTGGCGACCTATTCGCTACTGCCGATCATTGAGACCTTTACTAAGCCGGCCGGTGTTAAAGTTGTTAAAACTGACATTTCTGTGGCTGCACGCGTGCTCGCTGAATTCTCGGACTACCTCAGTGAAGAGCAGAAGGTAGTAGACAATCTTGCAGAGTTAGGTCGTCTTACCCAAGATCCAGATACTAATATTATCAAGCTTCCAAATATCAGTGCCTCTGTTGCGCAGTTGATCTCGTGTATCAAAGAACTTCAATCAAAAGGTTATGCAATTCCGGATTATCCAGAAAACCCGGTAACCGAAGAAGAAAAAGCAATTAAGGTACGTTATAGTAAATGTTTGGGTTCTGCAGTAAACCCTGTACTACGTGAAGGTAACTCTGACCGTCGTGCACCAGCTGCAGTCAAAAACTATGCGAAAAAACACCCGCACTCTATGGGTGAATGGAAGCCTTGGTCACAAACCCATGTTTCACATATGCAGGAAGGGGACTTCTACCACGGCGAAAAGTCGATGACACTTGATCGTGCGCGTAATGTAAAAATGGAATTGATCACCAAGTCTGGTGAAACCATTGTTCTGAAGCCAAAAGTAGCGCTTCAAGATGGCGAAATTATCGACTCAATGTTCATGAGCAAAAAAGCGCTTTGTGACTTCTATGAAAAAGAATTAGATGATTGTAAAGAAGCTGGCATCCTGTTCTCTTTACACGTAAAAGCGACCATGATGAAAGTATCACACCCGATCGTATTCGGTCACTGTGTGCGTATTTACTATAAAGATGCATTTGAAAAGCACGGTAAACTGTTTGACGAGCTAGGCATTAACGTTAACAACGGTATGGCCGGTCTTTACGAGAAAATTGAAACTTTACCAACCTCTGTACGTGAAGAAATTATTGCTGACCTGCATGCTTGTCAAGAGCACCGTCCAGCGCTTGCGATGGTTGATTCTGCAAAAGGGATCACTAACTTCCACTCACCAAATGATGTCATTGTCGATGCTTCTATGCCGGCAATGATCCGCGGTGGCGGTAAAATGTGGGGCGCTGATGGCAAACCTTATGACTGTAAAGCAGTAATGCCTGAATCGACTTTTGCACGTATCTATCAGGAAATGATTAATTTCTGTAAGTGGAATGGTAATTTCGATCCACGTACGATGGGTACGGTACCTAACGTTGGTCTGATGGCGCAAAAAGCTGAAGAATACGGTTCCCACGACAAGACATTCGAGATTCCTGAAGCGGGTATCGCGAACATCACTGATCTTGAAACAGGTGAAGTGCTGATGTCTCAGAATGTGGAAAAAGGTGATATCTGGCGTATGTGCCAAGTGAAAGATGCGCCAATCCGTGACTGGGTAAAACTGGCTGTAAATCGTGCACGTAACTCAGGTATGCCGGCTATCTTCTGGCTTGACCCATACCGTCCACATGAAAATGAGCTGATCAAGAAAGTACAGAAATACTTAAAAGATCATGATACGACTGGTCTGGATATCCAGATCATGTCTCAAGTACGTGCAATGCGTTATACGCTTGAGCGCGTAGCTCGCGGTCTCGATACTATTTCAGTAACAGGTAATATTTTACGTGACTACCTGACTGACCTGTTCCCGATTATGGAACTGGGTACATCAGCGAAAATGCTGTCTATCGTGCCATTAATGGCTGGTGGCGGCATGTATGAAACGGGTGCTGGCGGTTCTGCACCAAAACATGTTCAGCAGTTAGTTGAAGAAAACCACTTACGCTGGGATTCTTTAGGTGAATTCTTGGCACTGGCGGTTTCTTTAGAAGAAATGGGAATTAAGGAAGGTAATGACCGTGCCAAGCTGTTAGCCAGAACACTTGATGAAGCTACTGGTAAACTGCTCGACAACGATAAATCTCCATCACGTCGTACTGGTGAACTGGATAACCGCGGTAGTCACTTCTATTTATCACTATATTGGGCTCAGGCACTTGCTGCACAGGACGAAGATGCTGAACTTAAAGCAAAATTTGCTCCACTGGCCCAAGCCTTAGCTGAAAATGAAGAGAAAATTATTGCCGAGCTTGCACAAGTGCAGGGTCAACCAGCTGATATTGGTGGCTATTACGCTATTGATCAGGCAAAAGTAAATGCGGTAATGCGTCCAAGTACCACATTCAATAATGTAATTTCGAGCGTTGCTGTTTAACATTGTATAAAGCCGGATAACCTGCTGATAATATAAAAGCCAGTGCACATGCACTGGCTTTTTTAATCAAATACTAAAAAAACTTTTATAGAATGAATTTTTTATATGCTAAGGATATCACTGTTATTTTTAACTTTTATGTTTTAATTAGATTTATAAGATAGAACTCTAAACATTATTACTCCTATCTTTATTCCTTAAATGCTTGAGTTTATAAATTGTTTTTAAGCAAATTTCCTGCGCAGATCATAAGGCGCATAATGATCATCAAATAATAAATAATTGCGGAAATGACTACCCAGTGGGCGGATCAGATCTAGATCGGCAATATAAGGAAAACGTTCATCTGTATAAAAGGGCTGATTTGCTGGCTGGCGCTGTATAAGATGATTATGTAAATACTTTTCAATCAACAAGTTGTTGTGTTCGGGATTCAGGCAGACTGACCGTACAATCCGACCGCTCTGAATTGCTTCAGAAAGCATAGTACTACTATCTTCAGTCACAAAAATATATTTGCTTCTCGCAACCAGATGTTCAATTGGTGTAGTGTCGTTTATAGACACAAATTTTAGTCCTGAGGTCTTGAGATATTTTTTAATTCGGCTATTAAAGGCAGGCGTACGCCTCGAGCAAACAATATAACCCTGGATATTATAAGCCTCCACAAAAAAATCAAAATGACGGATAATGTTAAGATAGTCTGCTTGTGTAAAGGGATATTCGTGGGTAGGGCCGCCCAATAGCAAACTTGCCTCACCACAGTGAGGTTGGGCACGGAGTTCAATAAATTTTTTTCTGACCGGAAGTGTAGGTAAAATAATCTGTTCAACCTGAGTAGGTTGAGCCAATGCGCTAATAGTCCAGTGAATTAAGTGTTCATTAAAACTACCTATATCACCTGAAAATGCTAAAGGGATATCGAACTCTTGCGACAGATAAGCTGAATACAGCAGATTGGACATACCTGAACACACAATCAACCGATACTGGGCAATATGCACTGGGGCAGCACCAAATATTAGCTTTGCCATTACACGAAATAATCTAGGAAACCAAGAAAGGCGCTTTAATAGACTGACCATAGAGTTGCCCAGATTTACTGGAACTTTTAAGGTTTCATAAGAATTTCTAAACTGTTGTTCAAGAATCTCTCCAATTGCAAGAGAGGGGTTTAAATGACCAGTATGACCATCATGCACTACCAAAATTTGGGATTGGCTCGAAAGTTCTCTGATCATCCGTTCTATCCTGTGATTAATCTATTGAGCACAGAATAAACAAAAAAATGGTAGCTAGATGCAGGAAAAATTTATATAAATGTCAGATTTAACAGACTATTGTATCTCAAATTACAATTTTAAGAGTTTTAGATTGCAACAATTCAGCCTTTTGTAAGTACTGCATATATATGTAGCTCAGCCTTTATTATTATGCTCCATGTCTATAGCAGTGATATGTTTCAACAAGAAATTTCTATAGAGTAGGGCTATAAAAATACAGTTTCTAAAATAATTTATAAAATTGAAAAAGAGCAGAGAATTATATGATTATTCAACTGCTCTTAACTCTAATTACCCAAAGCGGTTAGATCGACGAATTTTTCCTGGACGGGTAGTCCCATTAGTCTTGCGACGTGGCTTCGCCTCACCTTCTTCTGTTTGCCATACGCGTTTTGTTCCGCCGGATGGTAACTTTTTACCTGCTTTGTTTGCACCTTTGTCTTTAGGCTGTTCTTTATTAAATTTGGACTTGCCATCTTTCTGTTCAAAGGGCTTTTTTGCTGCATTACGTGGTGCACTGCGGCCTGTATAAGGCTTATCTGCAGGCACATCTTTAAAGTCCGGATAAAGCAGAGGCTCAATTTCAAACTGCTCACCTGGTTGGAGACCAAGTTTTACCAAGTCAATAGTGCCAATTTGTGTGCGAATCAGACGTAAAGTCGGAAAGCCTACTGCAGCTGTCATACGGCGCACCTGCCGGTTTCGGCCTTCACAGATTTGCAGCTCAACCCAGCTAGTAGGAATGCTGGCACGAAAGCGCACAGGAGGATCGCGGTCCCATAACCATTCCGGCTGCTCAACCTTACGGGCTTTGGCCGGTAAAGTCATACCATCTGCCAGTTCGACCCCTTGACGTAACTGCTCGAGAGCTTCTTCTGTAATATCGCCATCAACTTGTGCCAGATAGGTTTTAAACTTTTTATTCTTGGGATTAGTAATGAACTGATTCAAACCGCCATGATCGGTGAGAAACATTAAACCTTCTGAGTCCAAGTCTAAACGACCAGCCAGCCGTAATTCAGGATCATGAATAAAATGGGAGAGTGTTAAATGCTTAGAGTCTTCACGAAACTGTGAAAGCACATCATAAGGCTTATTAAAAATGATAATTTTCATACGGAATTTCAACTTCAGTGTATACAACAAAAAATAACGACGTTTTATTTAATAGAGAAATGTTGTTATTTCTCGTATAAATCTCAACCAAGCCCTAAGATCGATTAAAGTATATCATGTAAGGAAAGTTGAAGAGTGTGCCTGCATGGCATACATTTTATTCGTCAGCTACATAAGGGAGAACCTGCACAATGGGTTATCAGAAGATCGTAGTTCCTGCAGATGGTAATAAAATTACAGTCAATGCAGACCTGTCACTGAATGTACCAAACCATCCGATCATTCCTTTCATTGAGGGTGACGGTATTGGTGTGGATATTACACCAGCAATGAAAGCAGTGGTAGATGCTGCGGTTTTAAAAGCTTATGGTGGCAAACGTTCGATCGAGTGGATGGAAGTATATTGCGGTGAAAAAGCCAATAAAATTTACGGCACTTATATGCCTGAAGAAACATTCGAAGCCCTGCGTGAATTTGTTGTCTCAATTAAAGGTCCTTTAACCACGCCGGTTGGTGGCGGGATCCGCTCACTAAACGTCGCATTACGCCAGGAACTGGACCTGTATGTCTGTGTACGTCCAGTACGCTGGTTCGAAGGAGTACCTTCACCTGTCCAGCATCCTGAATTAACAGATATGGTGATCTTCCGTGAGAACTCGGAAGATATCTATGCCGGAATCGAGTGGAAAGCCGGTTCTCCGGAAGCTAAAAAAGTTATAAAGTTTTTAAAAGAAGAAATGGGTGTAACCAAGATCCGTTTTGAAGAAAATTGTGGTATCGGTATTAAGCCTGTTTCTAAAGAAGGTACGCAGCGTCTGGTACGTAAGGCTATTCAGTTTGCAATTGATAATGATAAACCGAGTGTAACGCTTGTGCACAAGGGTAATATCATGAAATATACTGAAGGTGCATTTAAAGAGTGGGGCTATGAAGTTGCACTTGAGCGCTTTGGTGGTGAACTGCTAGATGGTGGTCCGTGGGTTAAAATTAAGAATCCTAAGACTGGTAAAGATATTATTATTAAAGATGTCATCGCTGATGCATTCCTGCAACAGATCTTAATGCGTCCGGCAGATTATTCTGTGATTGCTACGCTGAACCTGAATGGGGACTACATTTCTGATGCACTTGCAGCAGAAGTTGGAGGCATTGGTATTGCGCCCGGTGCAAATATCGGTGGGGCAATTCAAGTATATGAAGCGACTCATGGTACTGCGCCTAAATATGCCGGACAGGATAAAGTCAACCCGGGTTCAATCATTCTTTCTGCTGAGATGATGCTGCGAGATATGGGCTGGATAGAAGCTGCTGATCTGATTATTAAAGGAATTGCTGGCGCTATTGCGGCCAAGACTGTGACTTATGATTTTGAGCGTCTAATGCCAAATGCAACACTTCTGCGCTGTTCTGAATTCGGACAGGCAATTATTGAAAATATGGGCGAGTAATTTCTATTTTCCCCAATAAAAACCCGCGACAATCGCGGGTTTTTACTAGAAATCTATAACTCCAGATTTGCTTCTTCTACAGAGACTGCTTTA
Organism: Acinetobacter radioresistens DSM 6976 = NBRC 102413 = CIP 103788; assembly: GCF_006757745.1. Classification (NCBI taxonomy): domain Bacteria; kingdom Pseudomonadati; phylum Pseudomonadota; class Gammaproteobacteria; order Moraxellales; family Moraxellaceae; genus Acinetobacter; species Acinetobacter radioresistens. The sequence continues at coordinate 966,739 of NZ_AP019740.1, forward strand.
CCGATACTATAAAAGTGTCCTCCTGCTACATGGTGAATGGTTCGCCACTCTTCATCTGCATCTTCAAAGTGCCAGCGGCCCTGACTGAAAACCCTATTATCTGCATAGGCTGCAATAACCTTTCCAATAAACAGATCATGTGCCTGCTGGATATGGGGTTCCGGAATTAATTCACACAGTAGCCATGCTGAACAGTCTGCAACCACGGGAAGATCGGAGTTTTCAAACTGGAACAGCTCAACCTGACAAATCTCCAGCTTATTAGGTTCAGTCATCTTGCTGGTAGTGCCGAGTTTGTATACGAGTTCCAGTTGTTTAAGATTGGGAATCTGTAAGGCGAAATAACCCGAATTCTCAATAAGCTGCCGGGTTTTTGTACTTTTATCCAGCACTACAGTCACTTTGGCTGGATTGAACTCAAGTGCACATGCCCATGCAGCAGCCATCACATCTGTCTCTTTATGGTCTTTACTCGAGACTAAAACAGTAGGACCGTGTGTCAGCAGACGATAAGCTTTCTCTAGGGGAACATGTTGAATGTGTGGATTTAACATCTGCATTCTCAGTAAAACAATTTTGCCCAGCCTAGCAGAAAAAGCCTTAAGATACAGAGCAAAGAACGTAGGAAAAATCTTATGAAAATGTATCAGGTTGATGCTTTTAGCACAGAACTTTTTAAGGGAAATCCGGCTGCTGTGCTTGTATGTGAAGAGTGGTTAGATGACAGGATTATGCAAAACATTGCATTGGAGAACAACCTTTCAGAAACTGCCTTCGTCAAAATAATAAATGATGAAAATTATGAGATTCGTTGGTTTACTCCAAGTGTTGAAGTAGATTTCTGTGGTCATGCTACCTTAGCCAGCAGTTTTGTTCTTTTTAAAGATTTTACCACCACAAAAACGATTCATTTTCATGTAAAAGACCTAGGAGTCTTTATTGTCACACAAGGACAAGATGGCAAAATCACCATGAATTTTCCAGTACGTGTACCTGAGCCCTTGCCAGATTATCCTGCCTTGTTAAATGAGGTAGTAGATTGCCCTTTTAATGAAGTTTATGTAAACCAGCAAGCTTTTATTTTGGTCTGTGAATCTGAACAGGCTGTACGTGATGCAAAACCAGATTTTAATAAAATTAAAGAATTGGCAGCAGCCTATCAGCGCAGCACAGCAATTACTGCCGCTGACCTTGATATTTCCATTACCAGCAAGGCACAGCATTATGATTACATTGCTCGTTATTTTGCACCGCATAAAGGGATTGATGAAGACCCTGTAACAGGTTCCATGCATACTGGTCTTGCTCCACTCTGGGCCGATAAACTTTCAAAACGGCAACTGGTTGCCTATCAGGCTTCTGCTCGCGGCGGATTACTGTACTGTGATTTAAAAGATAATCAACGTATAGAAATTTCTGGTTATGCGAAGCTATATATGGTTGCAGAAATCTTTTTAGACTAGAGATATACTTTTCAACCTGGAAATTATCATTCAAGGTTCTCGGCCTCGAGAACCTTTTATTTTTATATTTTGCTTGTTTAATACTTTTTACTGTAGTAATTGAAAAATGCTTTTATTCACACCGCAGACTGAACAGATTAAATAAAGGGTAAATATAGGCACTATAATAAATGCATGAAAATGACCTGGTTATTAATATAGTGATTAAAATCATTTGTCTATAATTTTTATTCCAATCTAATATCTAAAAAACCGAAATAGCCAGCTAGAGCTTTAAATAGATTCTTAACATCAGAATTTACTAAAACTATCAGGAAGATAAAGAAGCATATCGGTTTGATCCTTTCATCAAATTAGTCTTCATTTAAACTGCTAATTATATATTTAAAAATAATTAAGCATTACAAACAGATCGGTAGTAATTTTGATGCTATAAAATTGTTAAAAAGGCTAGGTGTTTAAGACAGACTATAGTCAAATATGCCACCTTAAAAGAATGCACCGGCAACTAGATGGAGTTTGGGAATGAATATACCCCTAATCATTAATATTGTGGTTTTTATCGGGTTGATATTTTTGCTTGCCCAAACACGCAAAACCACATGGAGCCTGTCTAAAAAAGTACTTGCTGGTCTTGTTCTGGGAGTTATATTTGGACTCGGATTACACGCCGTGTATGGCGCAAACCACCCAGTTCTAGCCGAATCTATCAGTTGGTTTAATATTGTGGGCAATGGCTATGTGAAGTTTTTGCAAATGGTCGTGATGCCACTGGTCTTTGTTTCTATCTTAGGAGCTGTGGCAAAACTACATCAGGCTTCGTCATTAGGTAAAATCAGTTTCTATTCAATTGGAACCTTATTGTTTACCACTTTAATTGCGGCCCTAGTCGGGGTTTTCGTAACCAATCTATTCGGTTTGACTGCTCAGGGTCTGGTACAGGGAGCGGCCGAAACGGCCCGTTTAAATACTATTCAGTCTGATTACGTTGGAAAATTAACCGATTTAAGTGTGCCACAATTGATTTTATCGTTTATTCCGGGTAATCCTTTTGCCGAGTTGACCGGAGCTAACCCGACCTCAATTATCAGTGTGGTGATTTTCGCCATATTCTTAGGTATGGCTGCATTAAACCTGATGAAGGATGATGTGGTAAAAGGCCAGCGAATTCTGAATGCTATTCAGACTTTGCAAGCTTGGGTAATGAAACTGGTACGTTTGGTTATGACTTTAACACCGTATGGCGTTTTTGCTTTAATGACAAAAGTAGTAGCCAGTTCTAACCTTGCTGATATTTTAAATCTGGGTGGCTTCCTGATAGCCTCATATGTGGGCTTGGCCATCATGTTTGCTGTACATGCTATTATTTTACTTCTTACTGGCATTTCTCCAGTAAAATTCTTTAAAAAGGTAGCACCTGTACTGACATTTGCCTTTACCAGCCGATCAAGTGCGGCCAGTATTCCTTTGAATATTGAAGCGCAGACTCGCCGGTTGGGCGTTCCAGAGTCGATTGCCAGTTTTTCAGCCTCCTTTGGAGCCACGATTGGTCAAAATGGCTGTGCAGGTTTATATCCAGCCATGCTGGCAGTGATGGTCGCACCAACTTTAGGAATCAATACTCTAGATCCGATGTGGATCGCATCACTGGTTGGAATTGTGACTTTAAGTTCAATCGGTGTAGCCGGAGTGGGTGGCGGAGCAACTTTTGCAGCGCTGATCGTATTGCCGGCTATGGGCCTGCCAGTAACTTTGGTGGCGCTCCTGATTTCTATCGAGCCTTTAATTGATATGGGCCGGACTGCATTAAATGTAAATGGTTCAATGACAGCCGGTATTGTTACTAGTCAACTGATGGGCCAGACCGATAAAAGTATTTTAAATAGCCGTGAAGAAATTGAACTGGCACATCATTAATATTGCTATACCAAGATATTTACAGGCATATTTTCTATACACTGAGCCGTTGAAATAAGCGGCTATTTTTTTAGAATAGGCTGTTAAATATAACAATCATTACCTATGATGATGAATAAATAGCTTCACTGAGCTGAAATAATTGGAATAATTATGTTAACGCGGTTTAAGACTCTTACTCTCTCATTATGTCTTCTCGGTTTAAATACAGCAGTATTTGCACAGCCGATTCTGGTTAAATCCCAGCAAAAAATCGAGGAATACAAACTGGACAATGGCTTCCGTGTTGTACTTGCCCCGAATGATAAAGAAAATAAAGTTTATATCAACACAATTTATTTGACCGGTTCCCTGAATGATCCGCAAGGAAAAGGAGGGCTGGCTCATCTTTTGGAACATTTGGCTTTTAAAGGTACTCAAAATGTAAAAGGTGAGGAGTTTCAGCGGCGTCTGGACCAATATACATTAATGACAAATGCCAGTACTGACTATTACTCTACCCGTTACCTTAATATTGTCCGACCTGACAGCAAAGCCCTGAATGAAGTTTTGTATCTTGAAGCAGAGCGAATGGATAAGCTGGTACTACAGCAAAAGTTTGTTCCCTCTGAAATCGAGATTGTAAAACGTGAGCGCGAAATCCGTCTGGACCAGCCCTTCGCTGTGCTCATGGACCAAATGTGGAAATCTGCTTATGGCAACCAGTATCTTGGGCGATTACCAATTGGAGATCTAGAAGAACTTAAATCAATCCGAATGGATGAGCTTAACCGCTTTTACCGTACCTGGTATGCGCCTAACAATGCAGTCATGGTCATTGCCGGAAAATTTGACAAGGCAGCCATATTAAAAACGATTGATCAGCAGTTTAGTCCAATTCCAGCACGTTCAGTGCCTGAGCAGGTTAAAGTGCCAAAACTGGACTCGACCCAGATCAAGAACCGTAATTTTATTGTCAGAAAAGGCAGCGATCTGGCCAAGTTCCATATTTATATGGATGGAAAAAATACCAAAATTCAGCCGGCACTGGCATTGGCACCATATTTGTATACCATGCAGCCAAGCGGTCATCTTTACCAGAGTATGGTCGAATCCGGATTAAGTACTGCTGTCCAGTCTACTACCTGGTTAGATCAGGATTTTAATCTGGTCTTTATGGGAGCTATTTATGCGCCAAGTCATGATGAAAATAAAGTTGAAAATACTTTGCTTTCCAGTGTAGAGAAAAACCAGAATTTCAATGATACAGAGCTAAAACGGGTTCAAAGTCTGATGCAGAATCAGGCAGACAGTATTATGAACAATGCGACTGCTATTGGTTCACGGCTCAGTGATTATGTTGTTTCAAGTCAGGGTAACTGGAACCAGTATTTCAATGATTTACAGGCCGTGCGTAATTTAAACACTGCCGAGCTGAACCAGACCCTGAAAAGCTTTCTGGTACCGCAACACCGGATTTCAGGTGACATCAAGCCTACACCAGAAGAACAGAAGAAGGCACTGGAACAAAAGCAGGCTGCCGAGCAGCCAAAAACACTTGATCAGCAGGCAGTATCAGCTGAACCCTTGCTTGACGCCAGTGTTTACAAGCAACAGGTTACCCAGTATCTGACTAACTCGAAACAGCTTCTGGACCAAGCTGAAAAGAAAATTCAGCGGGGAACCCTCAAAAATGGCATGCAATATGCGCTGTTTCCAACCGCTACTCGTGATGACAAAACTTACGCCACTATTACCCTGCAATTCGGTGATGAGAAAACGCTTTTTGACCGTGGAGAAACTCTGGAACTGATGGCTTATCTGCTACTAAGAGGAACAGATCAGTACAGTTTACAAGACATTGCAGACCGTTCGATAGAAGCCGGAGGCCAGGCCAGTGCCAGTGCGGATGAAAACGGTATTGTGATCCGGATACAGGCAAAAAAAGAAAAATTTGATGATTTTTTCAGATTTGTAATTGAGTTGCTGAAGAAACCCAAATTTGAGCAGTCACAGTTTGATCTGATCAAATCACAAACTCTCGCTACTCTGGACAGGCCTTATACTGAACCTGATACTGTTGCTGCTTTAACTATGGCACGTTTAATTGAAATTTATCAACCGGGCGACCTGCGCTATCATTTTGAACCCGAACTGGCGAAATCCAAAATACAGACCGCCAAAGTAGAGCAGGTCAAACAGCTATATCAGCAGTTCTTTGCTATGGACCATGCTCAGGTCGCAGTTACTGGTGAATTTAAGCCTGAACAGATTAAAAAACTGTTGCAGCGTGAACTGGGTAACTGGAAGGGGGGCCAGCCTTATAAAAAGCTGACCTCTGAACATAGGGTATATCAAGCACAAAAAGTACATGTGCTTTCTGAGCAGCGTGAATTTGGCAACTACCAGAGCATACTGACTTTTCCGGTAGGGGTGGACCATCCTGATGCACCTGCACTGATCATCTTTAGCCATATTCTGGGCAATTCTCAGTTATCATCACGCTTGGCACAAGAGCTACGTGAAAAGAATGCACTGGTCTATGGTTTTGGTAGTGATTTACAGCTTGATCCGGATGCAGCGGTTGGAGGTTTAAGTATTGAAGCAAATTATACAGCCGGCCGTTCTGCACAGGTGTCACAGTCGGTACATAAAGTACTGGATGATCTTCTGAAGCAGGGCGTAACCGAGCAGGAACTTGAAGCAGCCAAAGCTGATATTATGAAACAGCGCGTTACTGCACTGGAAGATGAACGTAATATCCATGGCATGCTAAATAGCCAGCTGGAGCGCGGCAAAAGAATGGAAAGCCGTGCAAAGCGTGATATGGCTATTGCCGGTTTGAATAAAGCTGATATTGATACAGTAATTCGTAAATACATCAAGCCGGAGCACTTGGTTGAAGTGATGGCAGACCAGTATGGTCAGCCTCAGAAAGGCTCCTAAATGAAATATGAAATAAGCCGGTTATGGCTTATTTCATCTTAAAGAATATAAATGTATACGCAGGTTGGCTATCAAAAGCCAGCCTGTTTTTTACAGACGGTAGAATTGCCGTGCATTATCATAAAAAATATTTTTCAAAGCGCTAGCATTATAACTTGCCACAATATCACTATAAGCATCGATCAGATTAACCAGACTGGTGCTTACTTTATCCATGGGAAAATTGGAGCCAAACATTACCCGGTAGGTCCCGAAACTCTTGAGTGCGTGTAGAATCATTGGACTAAGCAGATCGATCATTTGCTGTTTGGTGGCCAGACGTTTATTTTTATGAAATTGATGTCCTAAAACCGGCATCATTAGTCCGGACATTTTGGTATAAACATTTGGGCAGGTAGCAAGTTCTGCAATATCTTCCTGCCATTGATAAAAAATATTGTCACGACCGGTTTGGGTCAGTCCGGTATTTTTTCCGACTTTTCCAAATATACCCGCAGGTGTTCCAAGATGATCCAAAACAATCGAAGTTTCTGGAAACTTGCGTGCCAGCTGAATCAAGTCTTGAAGCTGGGTAGAGTAGACCCAGGCATCAAAACTGAGCTGGTGTTGAGCCAATTGCTCAAATCCCTTTAAGAATTTTTTATCAGTATAAAGATGGGGCTGATCTGCCCATGCCAGAATACCTTTATCTTCATGTACAGCTCCCATTCGGCGTATACCGCGCAGCCGTGAAGAATTCTTTGCATGGAGTTTGAGAATCTTTTTAAAATTACTCTGACGCGGATCAGCTGTTGCCACAATGGCACCCAGTTGAGTACGGGTTGTATCAAAAGGCAAGGATTCAATAAAACGGGTTTCGCCGACTACTCCTTTACCTCGGTCATCATGCCAGTGAGCTTCGATATGTACTACCTGCTCAGACTGATAGGGACCAAGATCCTGCTGGTAATTCTGGGGGAGGTAAGGAGAAGTTACATAGACAGTTTGACCTAAACTCTCGATCAGTTCTTTAGGTTTAACCAGGCGTATAACTTTGTCGAGTACAGCCGGATACCTACCAAAAACTTTAACTGCCATACGGGCACTATGTGGAGTATTGAGTGGATCCCACTGGTGAATATGTGAATCAATAAAATTAAAACCCAGATCTTGCATAATCATTCCATGTTGTTTTTATTTCTGAATATCCTGAGCACAGATTATGATGAATCATCTTTTTATTCTAGATAAATCTGTAAACATAAAAAAAGCCCCGCAGGGCCTAAACAATGATTTCAATGGTCATGCTTGTGATCATGTTTATGAGTATGGAACTCCTCATTTTTACGAAAACGCAGATAGTTTTCAAACTGTTCGCAATATTCATCAAAGTTATCTTCCAGCATCATTTGAAACTGCTGAATCAGATAGGACATAACCTGTTCTTTCGCTTCACGCATCTCGTTGCCATCTTTAAAATTGTTAGCTGCAACCCATGTGTTAAAACGGGCAGCAGCAAATAACATGGCCGCACTAACCTGACCACGAAGTTCTGTAGGATTGGCTTTTTCACCTTTGGGAGGACGGCAAAATTCATTGGCCTGTCTAATAAATTCATCGGCACGTTCAAAGAAAGCAGCATTTAACACTTCTTCTTCGGTAACATCCGTTGCTTGAATCTTTTGAGACATGACATTTTCCAACTCAAAAATTTAATGTTCTATTATAGGCAAAGCCTTGCAGAAACTGAACCTTTGTCTTAATCTAAAAATAGCCTAAGCCTAGAATGAGGTAAACTCATGCAAGATGCCATTGCTGTACAAAGTCTGAAAAGTGACATAGCCTTATTACGCCAGCATATATGGCCACCTAATCACCTGGAACATGTGGAAGGTTTGCCTATTTACTATGGTTCAAAATCTGAAGTGGCAGAATATTATCAGCAGTGGCAAGGCTTAATTGAGCGTGCTCAAGAAATGTTCCAGCCTTTTATGGAAGATGAAATTTTAGATGCAATTCATCTGCCCAGTCATTTAAATTTACCGCTTTTTTTCTTTCATGTAGACCGGATCCGTATTAATAAAACCCGCGCCAAAGAGTCTAAAACGTTTCGCGGTGTTGCCAGTCTGCTAGAGAAATGTGGCCAGTTCGAACCTGAACAGGTATTCGCTATGAAAGAGTGGCTGGAAAGTGATGATACCGCTGCACTGGTAGCACATCGTGAGTTTATTGACCTGCGTACCTATGTATTTCAGCACGGCCAGAGTGAATATACCCGTACCCGGTTTTATGTAAATGGCATTGTGCTGAGTGTAGAACCTGACTTTAAACTGGTAGATGCCCGTGACAAGCCACGCAAACAGCGCAGTGACAGCTATAGTGATCCACTGGCTGATAACGGGGTGTGGAAAATCTACGGAAAATATCGCTAGTTAATACATGCTGCCCAATCCTGAGCAGCATTTAAAATCACTATGATATAAAAAATTTATCTCAAGACTATGACCAGAAGGTTTGAGCAGTGCAGAATTTTTCTAGAGCTTGAGCTGCCTCACGTAAAGCAGATTCTTGTCTGGCCTTAACCCAGCCAGCGGCATACCAGGCAGTAGGTTGTTGTGCAGCTGCGTCACGGAAAACCTCTTCTGCAATAATTAGATCATTATAATGCCCGAGAGCCTCCTGCACCGGACGTAGCTGCTTTAGATAGTGCTGGACCTCTTTTTCAGAATATAAGCTGCTCACAAATTCAATACCATAACGTAAGCGTTTAGCACGTTTGCGGGTACGATGCCGTTCTTCAGCTTCGAGCTGCATAAATTGCGATGCATCATGCACGATCTGCTGATGCATTTTCTCCAAACGTTTTTTAATTTTTTTCTTTACTTTAGTGGACTTATGCTGGTTTTCATTGGCAGAGCTGCCTGTATATGCAAAAGCCATCAGGTCGAGCAATGTGTTCATTACCATGACTGAACGTACAACTGATCCAGCAGGATGTTCTGAATCATCAGATGCTGACGGTAATTCAATAGTAATTAAACCTTCCTGGACAATCTGAGGCAGAATGTCTGCTTCTACTACATCGCGGTCACGTGCTGAACCAAGCTGGCTGAAGAGCTTACTCAGATTTTCTTCCCAGACAGGGTCTACAGCATCAGACCAGTTACTAAAAATCTTGAGGGCACTACGCAATCTGCGGATACCTACACGCGCCTGATGAGTATGTTCGGCATCAGCAACCTCTGCAGCAACTGCTGCCAGGTTCGGTAAAATTTGATCGAGACAATTGGCCACGATTTTTCTTAAAACAGTATCAGTACTGTCTTCTTTCGATAATTCAATAGACTTGGCATGTACTGCTTTGGAGGCTTTTTGGCCGAGCGCCAGTAGCGTGCCCCGTTCAGCTTTACTTCTAACATCGAGCCAGAGTTGATATTTCTTGACCCAGCCTTGTGCAAAATGAATCAGGCTTTCAGCAGGGCCCTGTTTAAGTTCGAATTCAACTTCGTGAATAACATCGATATCATTTTGGGTACGGACTTCTCCCTGGTCGAGACATACTTCAATTTCTGCATTATTAAAGTTAAAAATCCGGTAGATTCGCTGCACATCAGTTTCAAACTGTAATTCTAGCTCGGTTACCTGGTTCCCCAGTGTATTTTCCAGAAGAGTTTGAGCTTCAGGATGTTCTGCAAAAAAATTCAGATCAGGAAGTTCAGGCTCTTCACTACATATACCAAGATCAACTTCTGCTTCAATACGATGCAGATGATTTTTGCCAGCTGCCTTAAAAGTTTGAACCCAGTCTTCACCTTCCTTGCGTAGCCGCAGCGCCATCCCATTTTTAGAGAGTAATCGTTCTGGTGTATCAAAGTATTTGGCTTGCAGGTGAATAGACTGTGCAGTATCTGGCTGCAAAGCCTGCTTGAGTGATTTTTGTTGAGCCTCAGGAATTTGAAATTTTAATTCGATTTCCAGCATTGAACAGTCTCCGAGTTCTCAATCACGCTAAAAAAATAGTGATATAAAATTTTAATCAGATCAGCTCTACCAGCTGAACAGCTATAAACATGAATTTTCACTATGACATAAAAAAAATAAACCACCAAATTTCCGGATTTAAAATAATATTATTAATTATTTGATTATATTAATTTATTTTTATTCATATATAAGCGTATTGTATCTTTTTGCTATCTTGAATCTATAAAGATTACAATTCAAAATGCTCAGCTTTATTTTGCTCAAGAAATGCAGTAACGTGAAAGAAAATAAATAACCGGTATCAGGATGATTCCATGACAACTACACATTCAACCCATGAACTGAGCACAGAAATCAAATATCAGCTGCCAATACGTAATTATCACGAATTTTACAGGTTCTATCTGACAGAGCACCGTAATATTATGAGCCGACGTCTACATGTAGCTGGGAGCAGTACAGGTTTATTACTGCTCGGTGTAAGTTTGGTTAAATCTAAAAAACGTTATCTTCCACTTGCTTTGCTGGCTGGTTATGCTTGTGCTTGGGTAGGGCATTTTATGTTTGAGAAAAACAAACCTGCCAGCTTCAAACAGCCCTTATACAGCTTTATTTCAGACTGGCGTATGTTTGCCGATGTCGTGCGTGGTAATTTAAGTCTAAAAGATCGCCGCTACGATAAAATTGACTCATAAGCAGAGCTGATAAAAGCCTGAAATTTGTTATACTTTATTGATATTTTTATTTAAATTTAAAAGTGAGGTTTTATGCGCGGTCTATATCTCATTACCAATGATGATCCAATTGAGCTCTTACTGGAAAAATTGGAGGCTGCGCTAGCCACTCATCAAATTGAAATATTGCAGTACCGTCGTAAAAAAGTAGAAAAAGCTGACCAATTGCATGAAGTGGAACGGATTAAAGCCCTATGCGATTTTTATAAGGTTCCTTTGGTGATTAATGATGATATTAGACTGGCCGCACAGTTTGGTCTAGGCGTGCACTTGGGGCAAACCGATGGTGAAATTATAGAGGCGAAAACTCAGTTACCAGAAAATATGATCATTGGCCGGACCTGCGCTAACTCAATTGAACTGGCTGAACAGGCAATTGCAGATGGGGCAACCTATATTGCATTTGGTGCAATTTATGCGACTTGCAGCAAACCTGAAGCAGGTAATATCGGGCTGGAAACTTTAAAGCTGGCACGCCAGAAGTTTAGTCTGCCTATTTGTGCCATTGGGGGGTTAACGGTTGAAAATGCTCAGCCTGTGATTCAAGCTGGAGCAGACCTTTGTGCAGTCATTAGTGATATATTGGCATTGCCGGCCGAAGAAATTCCAGGCCGCGTACAGGCTTGGGCTATTTTATTTGCAGAGACCCAGCCTGCTATATAAGCTGAATATTTTAATTTTATTGTGATTATTAGTTGAGACCTTCCATGAGCTTATCTCCAAAGCAAGAGCAGTTATTCAAGCAAGCCAGTAAACATATTCCGGGTGGCGTAAACTCTCCGGTGCGTGCATTTAATGGTGTAGGGGGAACGCCGGTCTTTATTAAAAAAGCTGCAGGTGCTTATCTTTGGGACGAAGATGATAAGCGTTATGTTGACTATGTAGGCTCATGGGGTCCAATGATCCTGGGTCATGCACATCCAGATATTATTCAGGCAGTACAAAACGCCGCTCAGGATGGTTTGAGTTTTGGTGCACCTACTGTTCATGAAACTACACTGGCAGATATTATCTGTGAGATCATGCCATCTATTGAAATGGTGCGTATGACCAACTCAGGTACAGAAGCTACCATGACCGCGATCCGTTTAGCTCGTGGTTATACCGGTCGAGACAAGATTGTTAAATTTGAAGGCTGTTATCATGGCCATTCGGATTCATTACTGGTAAAAGCAGGTTCAGGTTTGTTAACCAAAGGGGAAGGTGAGCCAACCTCTAAAGGTGTACCAGCAGATTTTGCCAAACATACCTTAACTCTGCCTTACAACAATATTGCTGCTTTAAAAGAGTGTTTTGCAAAATTTGGCCATGAAATTGCTGGTGTCATTGTAGAACCGGTTGCAGGGAATATGAATCTGGTTAAGCCTATTGATGGTTTCCTGCAAGCAATCCGTGATGTCTGTGATGAATACAAGTCCGTCTTTATCATTGATGAAGTAATGACAGGTTTCCGGGTTGCTCTAGGTGGTGCACAGGCTTTTTACGATGTTAAGCCTGACCTGACTACACTGGGTAAAATTATTGGGGCCGGGTTACCCGTAGGTGCTTTCGGCGGAAAGCGCGAAATTATGCAATGCATCGCGCCTTTGGGTGGGGTATATCAGGCTGGTACATTATCTGGTAATCCGCTTGCCATGCGTGCTGGTATTGAAATGTTTAAAAATTTACGCCAACCGGGTTTTTATGAAAATCTTACAGTTAAACTCGAGAAACTGTTAACAGGTTTACAGCAAGCCGCAGATGAGATTGGTATACCTTTTAAAACCCAGCAGGCCGGCGGTATGTTTGGTCTGTACTTTACTGATCAGGAAGATATCACCAGTTTTGATTCAATGCTGGCCTGTGATGTAGAAGCTTTTAAAAAGTTTTTCCACGGTATGTTAAAACGTGGTGTTAATCTTGCACCTTCTGCTTTTGAAGCTGGATTTATCTCGGCAGCCCATAGTGATGAAGATATAACTTTTACTATTCAGGCAGCAAAAGAAACATTTGAAGAAATGAAAGCTTAACAGTTTTGAAGTCATGCAGGAACAACCCGATCCTGGTCGGGTTTTTTCAACCTATTTGCTCATGTGTGTTCTCAGTAAAGCAGAAATAATAGATTTTTTATTTAATCTATTCGTGAAAATCAAAAATTTCTAGCGACTCTACGTAGGGTAAAATAAGATATTGATGAGCAAGTAAATGCTGTTTTAATTGTATATAGCCTATTTGACTAGACTGATAAATTTTCTTTAGTTCGTTCAGAAGTTCATCTATTTTGCTTTCATTAAACCTTGTGGTTTTAATAAAAAATAATAAACTTGCGCCTAGACCTATATACTCTAAGCCAAAATTTTGATCTAAGTGCTGAATCAGGCTAAAGGTCTCAAAAGGATTTAAATTACCAGCAAAGTAGCCATTAAGTTGTGCTGCAAATTTATAAGTTTCATTGGTAGTATCCACCAATTTTACTTGAATAATTTCATCTAGAATCTGTTCAGGATATTTGTTGATTTTAATTAGAAGAGATAAATCCTGCTCACTATAATTGAACTTATTATACAACCTGTTAATCTCTATTAGATGTTCAGGTTTTAAAAGTTGCTGGATATGATATTGAAACTCAAAGGATTTGACATTATCCCAACTACTGTCTAGATCATCTTTAACAAGTTCAGTGGTATCGAAATATAGTCTATCTTCCATGGACGCATGCATGGAAGTGTATTCACATTGTCCAATATCTTCTAAAAGAAAAAGTACTTTTTTGACAGAATTTTGTCTTTTAAGCTGGAAATATAGATCAAGGAGAGCTTGCCAGGATTTAACTTCATGAACAGTAGCAAAGCATATTAATTCCTGCGCCTCATCATTTATAAGAGGATCCTTTTTATTTTCAATATAAAGCGTGACCATAATAATATTTTTAAATTAATCTGTTTGCTTGAGAGATTTATATCATAAAAATAATGATCTCTAACTGAATAATACTAGCGTAAAAAATCCTCACATTTATTAAATAACTGATATATAAAACTTCCAAATTCTAATCCGGCCCATCAGTTATTATAATGGGTGCTTAATCCTTCTAAAGAGTCCTTAATGCTGTACGCGATGCCCAAGAAAATCCAGCTTGCCCCATCTCAAGCCAAATGGCAAATTTCATCATCAGGCTCGGTTTTGGTACTGGTTGGATTACATAATTTAAAAATGCAGGCTATGGTTCAGAAAACTGATCTTATGAGTAATCTTGTTCAAATCAATAACAAGGCTGTAACTTTAAATATTCCTGTGGTCGACCTGTATGGCGATGACCTGATACAAGGTATGCAGCAGCTTGGTGAATATACTTCCACTCATCCCCAATTAGTCTTCACAGGACAGGTAACACCGATGCTCAAACAGATTCTGCCGCATCTGCAAAGCGTGACGGATCAACTCTGTATTGTGGATGATGCCATCTTGCTGGCTAATCAGGAACAGCATATTCAATGGATAGAAAATATCTCGAAAGAAGGTTTGCACCATATGAACAGTTATAGTTTAACCCGGCTTTGGGATTTGAGTGCTCCATCAAGTTATATAGTTTCCTAAGTGAATTGCTCGATTATATTTTGCAGTTAGCAAAAATTTTGGCCCTGATTGAGCAGTTTTCTTAACATAATCGGAAATTTCATCACCAATTGCCTAAATGCGCATTGTAATTATTCTCCAAGATTTCTATTATTGCCGGCTTGTTTTTAAATTCGCGATCGGAATAAAGCATTGGGTAATTTTCTAGCCGAACACCTGATTCATCGTGATGAAGACTTTATGGTAATTCATAAACCATCAGGCATACTCAGTGTTCCCGGTAAAGGTGAAGCATTGTCTGACAGCGTTCTGACACGTCTGGTCGCAATTGAACCTAAAACACTTTTAATTCATCGTCTGGATCGGGATACCTCGGGTATTCTGGTTTTCGGTTTATCCCGGCGTGGACAAAATTCAATTGCCAGACAATTTCAGGAACGCCAGACAACGAAAACCTATCAGGCGCTGGTAGCAGGGCATCTGCAAGGTGAAGGAACTATAGATGTTCCTGTCGTTTATGATCCAGCTCATCCGCCTTTGCATATTGCAGATGCTCATCATAATAAGCCAGCATTGACACATTGGCAGGCAATTGAGCAATTCGAAATAAACGGTCAGCAGGTGACGCGTGTCAAACTGGTTCCAGTTACCGGTCGTTCGCATCAGCTTCGTGTACACATGCAGTATCTTGGCCATGCTATTGTTGGCGATACCTTATATGCAGATCTGGAGCAGCAACAGTTGATGCCCCGTTTATGCCTGCATGCCGAGCAGCTGGGATTTGCGCATCCGCAGACCGGTGAGGCTTTAAATTTCTATTGCCCGGTCCCATTTTAAATAAAATACATATTTTCGAGATTTATTAGAGTTCTCCTTCGGGCGAGCTTTATGCCAAAATACATTGCTTAAAGACTACATAAACATACTCAAAAACTATCGGGTTTGAGTTTTAAAATGTAGTGCTAACTTGAAATAAAGGTGGAAAAATTGCAGCAGTTCGCTATTGGTCAACGTTGGTTATCAGATACAGAGACAGAACTCGGTTTAGGTGTTCTTATTGATGTTGATGAGCGATCGATCAGCATTTTATTCCCAAAAAGCGATGAAACTCGTGTTTATGCGCGAAATAATGCACCATTGTCCCGTATCATTTTCAATATTAATGATGAAATTCAGGATCAGGAAGGCCATAAATGGCTGGTCGAGTCGCTTGAAGACCGCCACGGGGTAGTTCGTTATAATGTTGTCCGTACCTTGGAAAATGGTGAACAGGAACGCAAAGCGCTGAATGAAACCCGTGTAGGTGCCCAGATTCAGCTTTCCAAGCCTTTAGACCGACTGCTGGCTAGTCAGATTGACTATAAAGAGTGGTATGACCTGCGTATTGAAGCACTCATCATGCAGGCACAAATGCAGACCAGTCCGTTACGAGGGCTGATTGGGCCCCGAGTCGGGCTTATTCCTCACCAACTCTATATTGCCCATGAAGTAGGACAACGCTTTGCACCACGTGTTTTACTGGCCGATGAAGTCGGATTGGGTAAAACAATTGAGGCTGGCCTGATTATTCACCAGCAGCTTAAAACTGGTCGTTCTGAACGTATTTTAATTCTAGTACCGGATTCACTGCAATATCAGTGGATGATTGAAATGCGTCGCCGTTTCAATCTGCAATTTTCGCTATTTGACTTAACCCGTACTGCCGCGATCAAGGAACATGATCCTGAGTTAAATCCGTTTCTGACCGAACAATGCATCATTGCCAGTATTGATCTGATGATTGACCATGATGACCTGCGTGAACAGGCGGTAGAAGCCGGCTTCGACTTACTGGTTGTCGATGAGGCACATCACCTGATGTGGAGCGAGGAAGAAGGCGGGAATGACCGTTACGACCTGATTGAGGAACTGGCTGAAAAGACCCCGGGCGTGCTGCTATTAACCGCAACACCTGAGCAGTTAGGGGTAGAGAGCCATTTTGCTCGCCTACGTCTGCTTGATCCTCAACGTTTCAGCTCACTTGAACGTTTTCTGGATGAAGAAGCGCAGTACCAGCATACAGCCCAGATTGCTGAAGTCTTAATGTCTGATGAGCCGCTTTCTGAACAGCATTTAAATGCTGTTCAAGACCTGTTGGGCCACCAGATTGAAGACCAGCCTGAACAGCGTTTCCGGGCCATTCACGAGTTACTTGACCGGCATGGCACTGGCCGTATTCTGTTCCGTAATACGCGGGAGGCCATCCAGGGCTTTCCTGGTCGTGACTGCCGTCCGGCACCATTGCCAGCACCTGAAACCTGGTCAATGGACGGTAAACTTCGCGAACAGATGTGGCCGGAAGAAGGTCAAATCGATGGCGCATGGATGGAAAGTGATCCGCGCGTTGCATGGTTAATGGAAATGCTGCGCAAAGATTTGAAACATAATAAGGTGTTGCTCATTGCTCGCAGCGGACCTGTAGTTGAAGCGTTGGAAAATGCGTTACGTCTACATGCAGGTATTCGTACAGCCATGTTCCATGAAGGCATGAGCCTGCTGGAACGTGACCAGGCTGCTGCATATTTTGCTGAAGAAAGCTATGGTGCGCAGATTCTGCTCTGTTCAGAGATTGGTTCTGAAGGGCGGAACTTCCAGTTTGCATCTGACCTGATTTTATTCGATTTGCCTGCGAATCCCGATGTTCTGGAACAGCGAATTGGTCGTTTGGACCGGATAGGTCAGCAGAACCGTATCCAGATTCATGTACCTTATCTGGTGGGTACAGCTCAAGAGCGTATGTTCCGCTGGTACAATGAAGCATTGAATATTTTTAGTAATATTTCACCAGCTGCACAGACTCTGCAGGAAAACTTTATTGTTGAGCTGAAGGATTGTTTACTGTCTGATCAGGGGCAAACCTTTGAGGATTTACTGGAAGAAGTGAATGTACAACGTCAGGCACTGGAGAGTGAACTGCAGGCTGGTCGTGACCGCTTGCTGGAATATAACTCTTGTCGGCCAATTGTTGCACAGGAAATTGTTCAGGCACTTGAAGATTATGATGACAATACCACTTTGCCAATGTTTATGAAGCGTTTTATGGCTTCAACCAATATTGATTTTGATGAGCAAAGTAATGGTACAGTAATCATTAAACCAACTGACCAGATGCAGGTTCAAGGTCTGACTCTAGATGAAGAAGGCATGACTGCAACCTTCTATCGCGATCAGGCCCAGATCCGTGAAGATGCTCAATATCTGACACTTGAGCATCCATTTACTGAAAGTGTAATGGAAGTGATCCGTACACAGTCTTTCGGGAGTACCAATGTTGCAGTACTTAAGTCGAATGCATTAAAGCAGGGCTCAGTATTGCTTGAAATATGGTTTAAGGTCGATGTAGTAGCGCCAAAGGCATTAAATTTACAGTCAAGCCTGCCAAAACAGTTAGTACGTGTATTACTGAGTGAAAATGGCCAGGATTTATCTGAAAAGATTGATCCTTCGATTTTGAAACCTTATCTACATCATCTGGATGGTAATAGTTGCCGTCAGGTGGTCAAGGCACGCCGTGAAGTCATTGATGCACGTTATAAACAGGCGCTGGATATTGCCAGAGTTGCATTGCCTGAGCTTAAGCAGCAGGCAAAAGAAATTTATGGTAGCAAATGGCAGTATGAAATTGACCGTCTGAGTTATCTGAAACAGTTTAACCCTAGTATCCGGCAGGATGAGATTGAACGATTGCAAAAACTGCAGAGAGAAGGCTTGAACTTGCTTGATGGCCTATCGGTTACGCCAGAAGCAATTCAGGTGCTGGTTGTAGTTAAACCTTAAAAATATTTAAAGAAAGAGCTTCCTTGGTAGAGGCTCTTTCTTTGTATAAGTATTTTGTATTTATGTCTGAGGTAACTGAAACAGGCAACGCCCCAGCTGCTCTATTTCATGGTCAAATTCATATTCACTATTTAGCATGCGATAACGGTTCTTTAGACCTGCATAGGCAGGATGAGCTGCATCTACATACACCCAGACATGTGATCGGGCTGGAAGGGTTGCTAAATTAACTGCTTCTAATGCTGGCCGTTTGATGGCTATAGCTATAAAAGGATTAATATAGGCATAGGACAGGGCATAATCTGCCTCCTGTTCAGAAGCAACAATAATATCTGCGTCAAATTTCTCACAGTTTTGATGGATAGTTTCTAAAATACAGGATTGAGGCTGAGATAAATCCAGTTGTATATACTGCTGCCGAAGTTTAGGGAAAGTATTGATCAGGCGCATTTCAGCTCCTTTAAAACTCACCAGATGGATTTTTTATAGCTGTTTTTACCGCAAACAACTACAAGGAAAGCGTAAATAAATGCAGTAAATATTTTAAATAACCAGACTTAAACTGAATTTTCGGAAAGAAGAAAGCGGCCTATTTAGCCGCTATTTTCACTGCTCTATAAAAAGATTATCGAATTTTTGATTCATCCAGATGACGGGCACCTTCAAGAATCATTCTGATCATGATCATAGTTTGCTCGGCAATTTCCTGCCGGTCACTTGATGGCAAATTAATAACCTGTGCACCCATATTAAACACCAGCTGTGTTATAGCTTTTGCTGCTATATCTGGATGTGCCATATTGCTATGATTTAAGCGTTCCAGTCGCACCAGATCTTCCTGGAGTTCTTGCTGGAAAAAGTTGAGCTGTCGGTCAACTGCTGCCTTATAAGATTGTGAACCGGTATAACCTTCGCGTAATAGCAGGCTGAGGTTACCTTCATCTGCATCTAACTGCTCTATAAATACGTTCACTGAACTTCGAATAATACTGCTCTGTTTCAGAGCCTTAAGACGTGCCTGGTGTAGAATCTGACGTAATACAATACCCGAACGTTCAATCAGGGCAATTGCCAGTTCATCAATATCCTTGAAATGCCGATAAAAACTGTTAGGTGCAATTCCTGCTTCACGCGCAACTTCGCGCAGACTTAAAGAAGAAATACTTTTTTGTGGACCAATCAGATTTAAAGCCGCCTGAAACAGTTCTTCCTTGGTAATGGTTGCTTTTCTCCCGACCGTACGTACAGGCATTTTTTCATGCAGAACAGTTTCTGCATGAGTATCTAGCTCTAGTTCGGCCGAAATTGAAGATGCGCTCATATATTTCAATACATTGAAAGAGTGATTCTATTATAGCGGTAGAGCGTAACGTTGTGAAACGAATACAGCAGATAAACTTATATACAAATGTATATACATGTGTATAATAATTAAAAACCACAGAGTTCAGATGTACTATGCAAGCTCTAAAAAAGCAACATTCGCCTTTATCCTTTTTAACTAGTTCCGTATTCGATACGGATGCAGCAAATTTCTGGCTAAAGAAACTAAATCCTTTATGGTCAGTTAACCAGTCATTAGGACAGATTGTGCATAAAGAAAAAGCGGCAAATGGCATATTCAGTCTGAAAATAAAGTGTAACCGACATTTTCGTATGGGGCAGGCGGGTCAGCATCATCCCGTATTTATAGAAATAGATGGGCGACGTTATGAACGTAGTTATAGCCTGCATCGTATAGATGAGCAGCATGTCTTATTAACTGCAAAACAGGTTGAACAGGGCGTAGTGAGTAACTGGCTGGCTAAACATGCTCAAGTAGGCGATCTGGTCGAATTCGGCCAACCCTATGGCGATATGATATTACCCGAAGCTTCAAATTTGGTGCTGCTGGCAGCCGGTAGTGGTATTACACCAATGTTAAGCATGATTGAAACGTGGGCAAAGCAGCCTGATGCTCTAGCTAAAGTTCAGTTGCTGTATTGGGTTAAAGATTATGAAGATGCAGCTTTTGAAGCAAACTTTAAAAAAGTTGCTGAGACAAATGAAAATTTCAGCTTCCAGATTTTTTATACTCAGCAGACAGATCAGCGTTTAAATACTGAACATTTATCTTTGGTAAGCCAGCCTGAACAGAGCGCGGTATACGCATGTGGTCCATCAGGTTTTGTCTCTCTGGCTGAAGAGCTATTCAGTCAGGCAGTGCTATTCAAAGGTGAGGCATTCAGTTTAAGTCAGGCTGATTCTTCTGATACAGGTTTCGTAAATATTACTTTGCTACAAAGCGAGAAAACAGTCGCCATCCCAAAAGGTCAGTCTATTTTGGCAGGTTTGGAACAAATGAACCTTAAACCAAAACATGGATGCCGTATGGGTATTTGTAATAAATGTGCATGTAACAAAGTGCAAGGTTCAACTAGAAATCTTGTGAATGGTGCTGAAAGTACCGAGCCTGGAAACCTGCTGAAACTTTGTGTGAGTTCCGCACAGACTGACCTTGTTATTGATCTTTGAGTGAGTTTGCATTATGAATATGTCAGTAAATTTTTCTACAGCAAAACCTATAAAAAACCAGTTTTTTAAAAATCCTAAAAATAGAGAGTTAACTGCAGATGAAATGAATCAGCTCGCCAAAGAGCTGGATGCCATCAAGCAGGAAGTATTAGATGATATTGGCGAGAAAGATGCCAAATATATTCGTCGTATTTATTCAACTATCCGCTATACCGGTGCAGCTGGACGTGCACTATTGTTTGCTGGCTGGTTTCCACCTGCTTGGGTACTGGGCACTGGCTTGTTAAGCCTTTCCAAAATTCTGGAAAATATGGAACTTGGCCATAATGTTATGCACGGTCAGTACGACTGGATGAATGATCCGAAATTCAATGGTCCGAAATATGAATGGGATATTGTAGGGACTTCTGAAAACTGGCGTCAGACACATAACTATAAACATCACACCTATACCAATATTAAGGGTATGGATGATGATATCGGATATGGCTTGTTACGTTTATTTCCAGAACAACGCTGGAAACCAGGCTTTTTATTACAGCCCCTATATAGTATTCCATTCTGCCTGTTGTTTCAGTGGGGTGTCGCTATCCAGAATCTTGAGATTGGTAAAGTCTGGATGAAGCGCAAATCAAAAGAAGAGTTTAAAGAAGAGTGGAAACCGTTACAGAAAAAAATTACTAAACAGTTGTTCCGAGATTATGTATTTTTCCCGCTAATTGCCGGACCAGCAGCATTACCTGTATTTACAGGTAATCTGGTAGCGAATGGTGTGCGCAACATCTGGACCTTCAGTGTAATTTTTTGCGGACACTTTACCAAGGATGTGGAAGTTTTTCCAAAAACTGTTCTGAAAGATGAGAGCCGTGGCCATTGGTATATGCGTCAAATTCGTGGCTCATCAAATCTTAAAGGCTCAGAAGCATTTCATATTTTAACAGGCCATTTAAGCCATCAGATTGAACACCATTTGTTTCCAGACGTACCTGCACGCCGTTACCGTCAAATGGCGCCTAAGGTTGAAGCAGTCTGTAACAAGTTTGGTCTGAATTATAATAATGCCAGTTTAGCCAAACAGTTTGGTCAAGTGGTAGGGCGTATTGTTAAATATGCTTTTCCCTTTAAGAAATAAAGTTAAAACAGTTAGACCAAGATATTGTAAAACCAATTTAAGCGTCTGCTTAACTATCACAAAGGCTATCTAAAGATAGCCTTTCTTATTCTCTAAAACTCAAATTTTATTTTCTGTAAATAGAAAATACTGATGAATATACTCAGGATTGAGAAGTATGAAGAATTAACCTTTAATAACTTTCTAATTTATTTATATTTTTTAAAGTTAATATAGGAATTTTCAGATATTTATATAAGCCTTAGTTTTCTTGGTCTCTATGTAAAAAGAATTTTTAAAATTTAATATCTAGAAAGAAAAAACCGGTGTTAGTGTATAAAAAAATGCCTGAAAGAAATTAACTTTCAGGCAGTGTTAGCAAAAAATAGATTATCTGAACTGAATGGTACCGTTAGCATTAACTGTAACTTTAGATTCACCAGCGGCAACATCCTGTACAGGAGCAGCCTCAGCTGTAGCAAATTTTACCATACTGCTGCGCATTAAAGGCTGGGGGAAATAATTATTGGTATTCAGGTTTAAACTAACCAGATTATATGAGCCTTTATTCCATGCTTGCGAGAGCAGCTGTGCACGCTGCTGAAAGTTTTTGGAAGCTTCTACCATCAGCTCATTTTCAACTTTTTTGCGCTGCGCATCGGATACCGTAAAATTAATTGATTCTGTCTGGAATTGTTGCTGCAGTTCACTAATGAGTTGGCTGGTCATACGAAAATCTGTACCTTCCAGCTGAATTTCTGCACGACCACGCCACTCTTTGAGTTTACGACTATCATTGTCATATACCGGATAGGTTGTTTGTGAACCTGTTTCTACCTTAACCTGCGGATATTTACGCGCAATATTCATGGCCCAGTTCATTAACTGATTAATCTGTGTGGAAAGCTCGGCAGGCTGTTTACTACTTTTTTCTATGAAAAGTACAGCATGCATTTCATCATTTGAAATTTGACGGCTCGCTTCGGCCTGAATATTGACCAGGTTATAATTCAGTTTCTCATTTTCCTGAGCAAAAATATGAGTACTAAGAGCAGCAGTGGTAACTAAGGTGGCAAGAGCAAGATAACGCATGAGAGAGCCTTTTGTTCGTTTTAGAAAGTTTTATTGCTTTATATAAATATATTAATGATAACAAATGTTGAATTTTTGAAGAAATCGTAGTGGCTTTGTAATAGCCAAGTCAGCATTTTATAAAAAATATTTAAGGATAAATTTTTTATTATCAGTATTTTATAAAAGTAATAGCTTGTAATCATGAGTTGACCATTATGTATAGTTGATTTGGTAAATTCTTGAGCGTGTCACATACTCAATAGATAATTTTATTTAGTGCTTAACCTCTACGTTTTTTCCAATAAAACGCGGTTATGAAAGTACACAAAAAATGTTTTTTTTCTTTAAAAATTAGGTATCATCGCGCTCCTAGTAATAAGATATTAAAACCTTGTGTCTTCACTAGATTCTTAACAAGCACCGAGTCAAAGGACCAAAAGTCACCAGACTTATTTTCTTTTACCCTTATCAGAGATGGTAATCCGATATGAGCGTTACTTCTGTAAACCCTGCCACCAATTCCACCAACGAATATTATTTGACTCGCCAAAGTCAGATGGAATCGAATGTACGTAGTTATCCGCGCAAATTGCCGTTAGCGATCGCACAAGCACATGGTTGCTGGGTTACCGATGTGGAAGGTACAAAATACCTTGATTGTTTAGCTGGGGCAGGTACATTGGCTTTAGGTCATAATCATCCTGCGGTGATTCAAAGTATCCAGGAGACACTTGCAAGTGGTCTTCCATTACATACACTGGATTTAACGACTCCTTTAAAAGATGCTTTTACTGAAGCACTACTGGCATCTCTGCCAGGTGGTCAGGAGGCTTACTGTTTACAGTTCTGCGGTCCATCAGGCGCCGATGCAACTGAAGCAGCAATTAAACTTGCAAAAACCTATACTGGTCGTAGCTCTGTTATCAGTTTTTCTGGTGGCTATCATGGCATGACACATGGTTCACTTGCCATGACAGGCAACCTGTCTGCTAAAAATGCAGTCAATGGTTTAATGCCGGGTGTACAGTTTATGCCGTATCCGCATGAATACCGTTGCCCATTGGGTCTAGGTGGTGAAGCGGGCGTAGACGCTTTAACTTATTACTTTGAACAGTTTATTGAAGATGTTGAAAGTGGTGTTACCAAGCCGGCGGCTGTTATCCTTGAAGCAATTCAGGGTGAAGGTGGCGTAGTTGTTGCCCCAACTAAATGGCTGCAAAAGATTCGTGAAGTGACTGAAAAACACAATATCGTGTTGATTCTGGACGAAGTTCAGGCAGGCTTTGCGCGTTCAGGTAAGATGTTTGCCTTTGAGCATGCTGGAATTGAACCTGATGTTGTGGTGATGTCTAAAGCAGTTGGCGGTAGCTTGCCACTTGCAGTTTTAGGTATTAAGCGCAAGTTTGATGCATGGCAGCCAGCAGGCCATACTGGTACATTCCGTGGTAACCAATTGGCCATGGGTACAGGTCTTGCGTCACTTCAGGTCATTCAAGAGCAAAATCTTGCACAGAATGCTCATGATCGTGGTGAGTTCTTGCAGTCTGAACTGAAAAATCTGGCAGCTGAATTTCCATGTATCGGCCATGTACGTGGTCGCGGCTTGATGATCGGTATCGAAATCGTTGACGAGCGCCAGCAGCCAAATCATATTGGTGCTTATCCTGCTGATGGTCAACTGGCTGCTGCAATTCAGGCAGCGTGTTTTAATCATAAACTGTTGCTTGAAAAAGGTGGTCGTAACGGTACAGTAATTCGTTTACTTTGTCCGCTGATCATTACTCAGGAAGAATGTGTAGAAGTAATTGCTCGCTTTAAGAAAGCAGTTGCTGAAGCTCTTGTTGCAGTTCGAGGCGCATAATTCATGGTAGATTTTGCAGAACACCGTAAAGCGTTACTCTGCAATGATGCTCAATCCATTGCTGACTATGAGTCAGCAATGGAACAGGCGACTAAAGCCGTAGCAGCATGGTTGCAAAACGATAAAATGTATACTGGCGGCAGTATCAAGGAACTCCGTGAAGCAATCGCCTTTCATCCTTCTAAAGAAGGGTTGGGTGTACAGAAATCGCTTGAACGTATGGTTGAGCTTTTTCTGAATAAAAGTCTGAAAGTACACCATCCACATTCGCTGGCGCATCTGCATTGCCCAACTATGGTGGCAAGCCAGATTGCTGAAGTACTCATCAATGCAACTAACCAGTCAATGGATTCATGGGATCAAAGCCCAGCCGGATCATTGATGGAAGTGCAACTGATTGACTGGTTACGCCAAAAAGTAGGTTATGGTTCAGGTCAGGCAGGTGTATTTACCTCAGGTGGTACACAATCAAACTTGATGGGCGTATTACTTGCGCGTGATGCCTGTATCGCGAAAAACTGGAAAGATGAAAACGGTAATCCGTGGTCTGTTCAGCGTGATGGTATTCCTGCAGAAGCAATGCGTAATGTCAAAGTCATCTGTTCTGAAAATGCACATTTCTCTGTGCAGAAGAACATGGCAATGATGGGGATGGGTTTCCAGTCAGTAGTCACTGTTCCTGTGAACGAAAATGCCCAGATGGATGTCGATGCACTGGAAAAAACCATGGCTCACCTTCAGTCTGAAGGCAAGATTGTGGCATGTGTAGTGGCAACCGCAGGTACAACCGATGCCGGTGCAATCGATCCTTTAAAACAGATCCGTGAAATTACCAATAAATATGGTGCGTGGATGCATATTGATGCAGCATGGGGTGGTGCACTGATTCTGTCTAATGATTATCGCTCTATGCTAGATGGTATCGAGTTGTCTGATTCTGTGACACTCGATTTTCATAAACATTATTTCCAAACCATTTCTTGTGGCGCGTTTTTGCTTAAAGATGAAGCGAACTACCGTTTCATGCACTATGAAGCAGAATACCTGAACTCAGCTTATGATGAAGAGCATGGCGTGCCGAACCTGGTGTCTAAGTCTTTACAAACAACACGTCGTTTCGATGCGTTGAAATTATGGATGACGGTTGAAGCACTGGGTGAAGAGCTTTATGGTTCAATGATTGATCATGGCGTGAAATTGACACGTGAAGTAGCAGACTACATCAAAGCAACTGATGGTCTGGAACTTCTGGTTGAACCACAATTCGCATCAGTATTGTTCCGTGTTGTTCCAGCAGGATATCCAGCTGAATTTTTAGATGCATTGAATCAGAATGTAGCAGATGAGCTGTTTGCCCGCGGTGAAGCTAATATTGGCGTAACTAAAGTGGGGCAGGTACAGTCTCTGAAAATGACGACCTTGAGCCCGGTAGCAACACTAGAAAATGTAAAGAATTTACTTGATCTGGTTTTAGCCGAAGCTGACCGAATCAAGGAATCAATTCAGCAGGGTAGTTATACTCCGCCGATTGCCTAAACATTGTTCCTATAAAAAGCCGGTGTCTATGATACCGGCTTTTTATCATGGTGAATTAATAACCTGGAGTTTCTCTCGTAATAGATTTTTTCACATAGAATAATTTAGGAAGTATAGGAGGGAACTTTATTCTTGAGCATAAAGTGATTCTGTTCTTTAAATTTTTTCAAAACAATGTAAGATTTTATGTGACCAATAAAATCACAAGATAATAATTTTTCTGTCACAAAGTGCGAAAGCTGCTCCAGATTTTCTGCTACTACTTTTAAAATAAAATCTGCATCGCCACTTAAAGAAAAAGCATCCTGTATACATTCTTCACTTTCAATCAGCTCCTGAAATGCTAGCTGGTTTTTGGCTTCATGTACTCTTAAATTTACATGGACCATTGCAGTAACTTCAAGGCCTAAGGCTTGCTGGTGAATACGTGCGGTATACCCGATGATGATTCCTTTCTGTTCTAGAAATTGCCGTCTGCGCGAGCATTGTGATGCTGACAGTCCAATAAGCTCACCCATTTCCTGATTGGTCAATCTGCCATTTCTCTGCAACGCCTGAATGATTTGCCAGTCAAATTTATCCATTATATGCACCTTATTCCTTTATGATACACATATCATGTATTTTTATTAAAATCCGTTTCTATTATGCATGAAATATAAGTTTTAGATGAAATATTATCTTTCTATGGAATAAAAATAGATGAGAAGGATGATAAAAATGTTCATGGAAATCGGTAATTTTTTAAATAAACGGTTAAGCGAACTGGGTATCAAGCATATTTTTGGTGTGCCAGGTGATTTCAATCTATCTTATCTGGAACAAATTGAAGCTGATTCGAAAATTGAATTCATTGGTAACTGTAATGAACTTAACGCAGCATATGCTGCTGATGGTTATGCGCGTATTAATGGTTTCTCTGCATTGGCCACCACTTACGGTGTTGGTGACCTGAGCGCCATTAATGGAATTGCGGGGGCCTATACAGAGAATGTACCCCTGATCCATATTTCAGGCATTCCACCACTGCATGCTGTTACTCAGGGTGCTTTAATACATCATACCTTGGTTGATGGTAATTATGACAATATCATGAACTGCATGCGTGAGTTTACGGTAGCCCAGACCCGTCTGACACCTGCCAATGCTGCTTCAGAAATTGACCGGGTACTGCGCCAGTGCGCACTAGAACGCCGTCCGGTACATATTCAGCTGCCTTCCGATATTACCCATGTGAAGATTCAGATAGATGATCAACCGCTGTGTCTGGAACGTCCGGTAAGTGATCCTGAAATACTTGAACAGGCAGTAGACGAATTATTTAAATGCTTATCTCAAGCAAAAAAACCTGCTCTACTAATTGATAATGAAGCCGATATTTTTAATGTCACAACATTATTAGCTGAACTTTCTGCCAAAACAGGTATCTCTTATGCCTGTCTTCCCACAGCTAAAAATATTATGGATGAATCATCACCACATTATGCAGGTGTGTATGTTGGTGCGGCCAGTCAACTATCTGTAAGAAACCTGATCGAATGTACAGACTGCCTGATTGGAATCGGAGCCAGATTTACCGATATTGGTACAGGTATGTTTTCACATAAAATCAATAAAGACAGCTATATTGAAATTAAACGGTATGAAGTCAATACTGCACGTAAAAACTTCCCGGGAATTGAAATGGGCGAATTGCTGACAGCACTGAATCTACGGGTCACAGCTAAAAAGTCACTTAAACCTACACTTGAGACGCCAGCCACTGAGCGAATTCAGGTAGCAGAACACCAGAAGCTGTCGCATGAAATCCTTTGGAAATATATTGGTAATTTCTTTAAAGCAGATGATGTAATTCTGGGTGAAGTGGGAACATCAAATACAGCATTATCTGGGCTACGTTTACCGGTAACTGCCAAGTATATCTGCCAGCCTATATGGGGCTCAATCGGTTATACCTTGCCTGCATTACTTGGCAGTTTGCTCGCTGCACCAAAACGTCGGCAAATTTTATTTATTGGCGATGGTTCATTGCAACTTACAGTGCAGGAGCTTTCTACGATTATCCGTTATGGTCTCAAACCCATTATTTTTGTACTCAACAATGGGGGTTATACGATTGAACGATTAATTCTGGGTGAAAATGCCAGCTATAACGATATTCAGAACTGGAAATATACTGAATTGGTACAGGTGTTCAATGGTAAAGAAAAATATCAGACCTGTATGGTCGAGACCGCTGGCCAGCTAAAAAATGCGTTAGATCAGGTAGAGGCATATGATGGTTTAAGCCTGATTGAACTTAAATTACCGGCAATGGATGCTCCGGTGAGCCTGCTTAAATTTGCTGATGTCGTAGCGCGTTATGACTATGGTAATTTCGGCTACCAAAAACTTAAAACACAACAGCACTATGTAGAATGCAAAAATGCAATATCTTTCTAATTTTTTAAAAATCAATCGGTTATTTTTTTATAAATTATTTTAATCCGACCTTGAGGAGCACTGGTTTTTACTCGGTGCTCCTGACTTAATTTCTCTAAACAATGATAAAGGGTGTAAAGGATATTACGCCTTCAATGGAGATAAAACTGTGGACACAAATCAAAATACATTGAAGAAAGGTCTCTCTAACCGGCATATACAGCTGATTGCACTAGGAGGCGCTATTGGAACCGGATTATTTCTGGGAATTTCACAAACCATTAAACTTGCTGGCCCTTCAGTTTTACTGGGGTATGCAATTGCAGGCATCATCGCTTTCCTCATTATGCGTCAACTGGGAGAAATGGTGGTAGAGGAACCTGTGAGCGGTTCATTTAGCTATTTTGCTAATAAATATTGGGGCCGTATGGCAGGTTTCATGTCTGGGTGGAATTACTGGGTTTTATATGTACTGGTAAGCATGGCTGAATTGAGTGCTATTGGAACATTTATACAGTTCTGGTGGCCTGAAATACCCACTTGGATTACTGCAATGGGGTTTTTTATACTGATTAATGGCATTAACTTTATTAATGTCCGTTTTTTTGGAGAAACAGAATTTTTATTTTCCTGCATTAAAATTATTGCCATCTTGAGTATGATTGGTTTTGGTGCCTATTTATTGTTTTCAGGTGCCGCTGGGCCAGAAGCCGGAATAGCCAATTTATGGCAGCACGGCGGATTTTTCCCAAATGGTATTTCTGGCCTGGTAATGGCTATGGCAGCTATTATGTTTGCATTTGGCGGACTAGAGCTAATTGGAATTGCAGCCGCAGAAACACGAAATCCTGAGAAAAATATTCCAAAAGCTACGAACCAGATTGTTTACCGTATCTTGATTTTTTATATTGGCGCAATCGGTATTCTGTTGAGTTTATATCCCTGGAATCAGGTGGCACAAGGGGGGAGCCCATTTGTACTAATTTTCCAGTCTTTAAATAATCATGGTGTAGCCAATGTCTTGAATCTGGTCGTAATGATCGCAGCAGTTTCAGTTTATAACAGTTGTATTTACTGTAATAGTCGTATGCTGCACGGACTGGCAGAACAGGGCAATGCACCGCAGTTTCTAAAAAAAGTGAATCATCGTGGAATTCCAGTCGCAGCCTTGGCTGTATCCGGTTCGATTACTGCACTTTGCGTAGTCATTAACTATATTATTCCAGAAAAAGCGTTTGGTTTTCTTATGATGCTGGTGGTTGCTGCATTAGTAATTAACTGGCTTATGATTTCAGTCACTCATTTGAAGTTTGTAAAAGTGATGAAGCAGCAACACAGGCTGACTGCATTTAAAGCTATTGCCAGTCCTTGGACAAATTATTTAACGATTGCTTTTATGTTTTTCATTTTAACGATCATGAGCCTGACACCAGATATGCGCTCAGCCGTTATTTTGGCACCTGTATGGCTCAGTGCACTGGCCATTATGTATTTTGTCTATTATCGCAAAAGAAATGTTATATTGACTGGGGGGATCCAGCCTAATCCTTAAAAACAGTTATTTAAGTATTTTGTTTTCTATATAAAGAGAGATCGAATGATCTCTTTTTTTCAATTCAAGAGGAGATTTGAAAACTGGAGTAAGTCCTGATTTTAAAGTGGATTTTATATTTTTATGTTAAAACTATAAATTAATGAACAATAAATATTTTAAGACAAATCTATAAACCAATGGTCCAGTTTTTAGATTTCAGGTATTAATCACTTTCCTTTAAAATTTTTTTAACTGAGCCTATTAGAATACTTCAATCTATAAATTTCTATTTATAGGTCTGGAGAAGGTATACAAATGCTCTGCTTGATCGCACTCCCATAGCAGGGGACTCATTGATGAAATTCTTATTAGGCTTAAATATCTGTTAGCTAGTACACTATTTATGTAGTGAGCTATATCACATCTTATAAATATAGAAAGCTCAATTCTAACTTTTATAGATTAGTCATACTGAAATTTTTTAAGATAACTCAGAATCTGTATAGATCTATTACAGTGAAAAACTACCTTAATAAAAGTGATACAGAATTAATTCTAGTTTATAAGATGTCGGGATTAAATGTTTGACCCAATCTCTTTAATATAATTTTAAATGTTAATCTTGTTATTTGAAAAAATTTAAAATAAAAATTCTAATATAATTATATAGTTAATTTAATATATGAAGTGCTCTAGATGAGATCATGAAAGTGTCATAAAGGTGTAACTTATTTGTCATATTTTAAACTCAAAATGCACTTATCCAAAATGTACTAACACTGTAAACAAGTGGAGTACGGAAAAATTGCAAAATTAAGAGAGAAGAGAATGCGCTTAAATCCACGTCATGTTGGCATCATTTTAGCAGTTACTGGGGCAGCTGCAGCAACAACCGCGAATGCGGCTCGCGATACCATTCAGATTGCCGGTTCTTCAACCGTCCTTCCATATGTGAGTATTGTTGCTGAAGAGTTTGGTAATACTTTTCCACAATTTAAAACACCAGTTGTAGGTTCTGGTGGCACTTCAGGCGGACTAAAACAGTTCTGTCAGGGTGTAGGCGACAATACAATTGATATTGCAAATGCATCACGTGAAATTAAAGATACTGAACTTGCTAGCTGTAAAAAAGCTGGTGTAAACAAAGTTCAGGAAATCAAGATCGGTTATGACGGTATTGTATTTGCATCAAATGCCAACAAGGCAGCATTCAAGTTAAAGCCTTACCATGTATATGCGGCACTGGCAGAAAAACTGCCTTCTAAAGGTAAACTGGTTGCTAACCCGTATACTCGCTGGAACCAGATTGACAAGACCTTGCCAAATGAACCGATTACTTTAGTTATTCCTGCATCTAACCATGGTACACGTGAAGTGTTCCAGGAAAAAATGGTTGATCTGGGCTGTAAGGCATATGAGTACAACAAGAATCTAGATAAAGATACTCAAAAAACTGTATGTTCGACTTTCCGTAAAGATGGTCGTGTCATTGAAATCTCAGGTGACTATACTGAAACACTCAGCCGTCTGAAAACAAATCCGAGCGCAGTTGGTGTATTTGGTCTAGGTTTTTATGACCAGAACCGTGACCGCCTGCGTGTAGCATCAGTAAATAATGTAACACCGTCTGAAGCAACTATCCTTTCTGGTAAGTACCCTGTTTCCCGTCCACTGTTCTTCTATGTAAAAGGTGAGCACCTGAAATCAATCAAAGGACTTGAGCAGTATGTAGAATACTTCCTGAATAAAAAGGTTTCAGGTAAAGGTTCTAAACTTGAAAAGGCTGGCTTGATTTCACTGTCTGACTCAGAACGTGCCAAAGTACTGGCAAATTTTAAAGCAGGTAAAACTGTTCAGTAAGGTGGACTTATTCAAGACTGATGGCAGGGAAGACCTGCCATCAGCTTTCGCGTAAATAAGATTTTTTCATGCGGTCATGTGAAAGAATTGTGGAGAATACATGAATCTGCTGCTCATTGGAGTGTTACTGGCGCTGATTGCAATTGCTTATCAGGTTGGGCTCACCAAAAGCCGTAAACTGGCAGGTAAAGAGAATAATTCTGCCAGTCTGCATTCGCGTCCGGGCTATTATGGCGCACTGGTTGCATTATGGTGTGGTATACCGGCTTTTATAATTTTAATTGTGTGGAATCTGGTTGAGCCAAATATTCTAAAGCATATTATCCTTAATAATATACCGGCAGCGACTGTAACGGCACTGGACCCTGCTGGACTGGATGTTATCGTTGAGCGAATCAGGGCAATTGCATCAGGTTTTGGGGTAAGTGATCAACCAGCAGCTTATGAGGTTGCAGCGGCAGAACAGTTAGCCAAATTCCAGATGATTGGTAACTTTTCCAAAATGGCTGTGGTTATTGCTGTAGCGCTAGGTGGTCTGGTCTGGGCAAAAAAACATGTAAGTCAGCAGTACCGAGCACGTAATCAGGTCGAAAAAGCCATTAATATTGGCCTGATTTTATGTTCAGGAGTTGCTATTCTGACCACGATTGGCATTGTACTTTCGATGTTTAGTGAAGCAATGCGCTTTTTCCAGTTCGTCAGTCCTCTGGAATTCTTTTTTGGAACAGAGTGGAATCCGGGCTTTAGTACATCAGGTGGCGCAGAAGGCAGTTATGGTTTGTTGCCACTGATCTGGGGCACACTCATGGTCAGTGCTATCGCTTTGCTGGTAGCTGTCCCAATTGGACTGTTAATTGCGATTTATCTGGCTGAATATGCATCTCCAGGTTTACGTTCCTGGGCGAAGCCCACTATTGAGATTCTGGCGGGTATTCCGACGATTGTTTATGGTGTCTTTGCTTTAATGGTCATTGGCCCGTTCTTTAAGATGCTGGGAGATACGGTTGGCCTGCATATCAATGCAACCAGTGCACTGACTGCCGGTTTTGTGATGGGAATTATGATTATTCCTTTTGTTTCTTCACTGTCAGATGACATTATTACTCAGGTGCCGCGTTCACTACGGGACGGTTCACTGGGACTTGGAGCGACCAAGTCTGAAACCATTAGGCAGGTGGTACTTCCAGCAGCTTTACCCGGAATTATTGGTGCCTTTTTGCTAGCTGCTTCACGTGCCATTGGCGAGACCATGATCGTGGTGCTGGCTGCGGGTAACAGTCCAATCCTGCACGGTAACCCACTAGAAGCTGTCTCTACAGTAACAGTTACTATCGTTAACCAACTTACTGGTGACACTGATTTCGCCAGTCCACAGGCACTGGTGGCGTTTGCCTTGGGCTTAACCCTGTTTGTAATTACTTTGGGTCTTAACATTGTTGCACTTTACATTGTGCGTAAATACCGCGAGCAATACGAATGAGTACATCCAATACTTCTCCGCTGGGCCAAAAAGATATATTCGATGCTCAAGCTGCTGCCGATTTGCGCGCAAAACGTAAAGACAGAATTGCCAAATCACTCAGTAAGCGTCATCGTAAAGAGAAAATCTTCCGTATTGCTGGCTTTAGTGCAGTAATGGCCGGGCTATTCTTTGTGGCTTTACTTTTTGGCAGTATTCTGATTAAAGGTTTGCCCGCGTTCTGGCAAGCTGGTATGTCGGTACCTGTATATTTTGACCCTAATATTATTGACGCCGGACCACGTCCAGTTCAAAAAGCAGGCGAAAGTCCAGCCCAGTTCCAGGAGCGTTACATTGCCTGGCAAACAAAGATGGGTATGGTAGATTGGGATGCCTTGATCGTAAATGGTATTATCTCTAAAGCACCTGCACTGGCGCCACAGCGTGATGAGCTAGGGGAGATTTATACCAGCTCGGAATCTTACCGATTACGCGATATGGTATTTGAAAATCCCACTTTAATTGGTAAAACGCAAGACATCAAGATTTTGGCTGATGCCAATGTGGATGTCTGGGTGCATGGCCAGATTGACCGTGATCTTCCGGATGAGCAGCAGCAGTTAAGTCCAGAAGTACGCAAGCTTGCAGATGAAATGGAAGCACAAGGTGTATTGACCACTTCATTTAATACTCAAATCTTTACGAATCCCGATTCGCGTAGTTCTCCTGCAACGTCAGGACTGGCTGGCGCTTTTATGGGTTCGCTGTTTATGATGCTGATTGTCATCTTTATCTCGATTCCAATCGGTGTGGCAAGTGCGATTTATCTGGAAGAATTTGCGCCAAAAAATTATATTACCGATATTATTGAAGTAAATATCAATAACCTGGCCGCTGTACCTTCAATTGTATTTGGTTTACTAGGTGCTGCGATCTTTATTGGCTGGATGCATCTGCCATTATCGGCACCGTTAGTGGGTGGTCTGGTACTGAGTTTGATGACATTGCCTACGGTTATTATCACAACACGGGCCTCGTTAAAAGCTGTACCTCCCTCAATTCGTCAAGCTGCATTAGGTTTGGGTGCATCCCGTGTACAAACTATTTTTCATCATGTGTTACCTCTTGCATTACCAGGAATTTTAACCGGTGCAATTATTGGGGTAGCGCAGGCACTAGGTGAAACAGCTCCTCTATTATTGATTGGTATGAGTGCCTTTGTGGCCAGTGTGCCAACCTCCCCATTAGATCAATCCACGGCTTTACCTGTACAGATTTTTCTGTGGCAGGGCAATGAATTACGTAACTTTTTTGAAGGGCGTACAGCAGCCGCCATTATTGTACTGCTGGCACTCATGATTGGCCTAAACAGCTTGGCCATCTGGTTACGTAAGAAATTTGAAGTACGCTGGTAATTGAGGACAAGATATGAATACTAATGTTATGAATGCTTACAAGCAGGAACCGTCCGTGAATTCAGAACCAACCCAAATACCTGTCACCGGATCAGGCAAGACATCTGCAACTTCGTTTGTATCCCAGTTCGATACATCTGCAGCGTCTAAAAAAGAAACAGCACACAAAGTCAAAATCTGCACTGATGATGTCCATGTTTATTATGGCGAAACAGAAGCGATCAAAGGAATTGACCTTGAAATTTATGAAAATGAAGTGATTGCATTCATTGGACCATCAGGCTGTGGTAAATCAACATTTTTGCGTACTTTGAACCGCATGAACGATACTATTGACAGCTGCCGGGTTACAGGAAAAGTAACACTGGATCAGCAAGATATATATGATCCAAATCTGGATGTCGTATTACTGCGTGCACAGGTCGGAATGGTGTTCCAGAAGCCGAATCCGTTTCCAAAATCGATTTTTGATAATGTTGCTTATGGGCCTAAACTGCACGGTCTGGCACGTGACAAATACGACCTTGAAGAAATTGTCGAAAACAGCCTGCGTAAGGCTGGACTTTGGGATGAGGTCAAAGACCGTTTGAATCAGCCTGGTACAGGACTTTCAGGTGGACAGCAGCAGCGCTTATGTATTGCCCGTACTATTGCGGTAAGTCCAGAAGTGATATTAATGGATGAGCCATGTTCTGCACTTGACCCGATTGCGACTGCAAAGGTAGAGGAACTGATTTCGGAGCTTTCGAATCAGTATACCATTGCGATTGTAACTCACTCGATGCAGCAGGCAGCGCGTGTATCTGACCGGACAGCTTATTTCCATTTAGGTGATCTGATTGAGGTCAACTCTACGGAAAAGGTTTTTACACAGCCTGATCATCAATTGACTGAAGCTTATATTACAGGACGCTTCGGCTAATTATTTAACCTGAGATATTAAAAAAAACAGAGTCTTGATACTCTGTTTTTTTGTTATGATGCGAGATATAAAAATTTCATGCTAAAAAAATAATGCAATTGACGCCGGAAGAACGAGAATACGCAAAAATTTCGAAACATGCTTTAAAAGACTTATTCCAGGTTCTGTTTGGCACCAAATATATAGATCAATATTTTGCTATGCTGATGGTAGGATTGAGTATAGCTCTTGCAACTTTAATACCCCATCATGGCTTGTTTGCAACATCTCAAAGTCCGGGAATGACCAATTATCATCGCTGGTTATATGACATCTTTGTGGTTGTATCGAGTTTAATCGGCTTTGTACTTTATTTTTGATTAAAACGACAAAAAAGTAATATTAAGGTTGGCCAAAAATGGCGAGCTTATATTAAGGCAAATTCTGATTTTAAAATGTATCGTTATCGCATTGCTCAACTTAAAGGTAAAGAACCTTTTATGCATACCCCTTTTAAAGAATATTGCTTTATTCTTCTGTTCCTGGCCTTATTTATTCTGATGTACTCACTGCTTACCCCTTTTGAAAATGGTCGACGTGGTAACTTCTGGATTCAAACTTGGTGGCCAATAAATGCCTTCATTATAGGTGTATTATATTCAGGATTATTCTGGATATATTTCCGTTTATTCGCCATCAAAGCAATCATGAATCAATATGCTTTATTGATCAGACAAGAACGAGCAAATAACAAACATAATAAAGCTATTGAAAAATGCCAGTAGTGACCTAATCTAAAGATACAAACCGAATTAAACTGAGAATAGATTTTTTATGTTATTTCATACGCCAAAGTTACCCGCAGAGATTCGTATTAGCCATCTTAATGCGCGTGTCAATGAACAACGAAAAAAAATTGCGCAGACAACAGCGTCTAAACTCGAATTATTGCAACTTGCTCAACAACTGGCAAAAGAAGGGCGGGCACGTAAAAAAAATAACCAGAAAATTTATGTCATCGATTTTAAAGGCGACGTACAAGCTTCAGCTGTTGAAAATCTGCGTGAAGAAATCACCTTGATTCTGGCAACGGCTAAAGCAGGAAAAGACCGTGTAGTGGTGCGTCTGGAAAGTCCGGGTGGAATGGTACATGGTTATGGACTCGCAGCAGCACAGCTGGTGCGTTTACGTGATGCAGGATTTCACTTAACTATCTGTGTAGACAAGGTTGCTGCCAGCGGTGGTTATATGATGGCCTGTATTGCAAATGAAATTATTACCGCACCATTTGCTGTTGTTGGTTCAATTGGTGTTGTGGCTCAGGTACCAAATTTTAACCGTTTATTAAAAGAACATAATGTCGATTTTGAGCTTTATACTGCAGGCGAATATAAGCGTACTGTTACTATGTTCGGCGAAAATACGCCAGAAGGTAAAGCCAAATTTGAGCAGGAACTGCAACAGACCCATGCTTTGTTTAAGCATTTTGTAGAAAAATACCGCCCAAAACTAAATGTTGAGAAAGTAGCAACAGGTGAGCATTGGTATGGTCAGGATGCTCTAGATTTAAATTTAGTAGATGAGCTGAAAACTTCAGATGAGTATTTACTGAGTGCTCTACCACAGCATGATGTGTATGTTATTTCAACTCGCCGTAAACCAACCTTAGGCGAAAAACTGGGTCTTCAGGCCGCGCAAATGGCAGATGCACTGGTGCCAGCAGTACTAAATAAAGTAATGGATACCTTGGCTAAAGCCAGTTCCAATCTGGTACAGATGCGTGATCCAGAACTTTAAGATTATCGTGAAGTCCTATTAAAAAAGCTCACTAAAGTGAGCTTTTTTAATAGGAAATTATATTGATGTAAAAACAGGACAATTATACAGAGAAATTATTTAGCATGCTCACGATGGAAATGGGATTTAAAAGCTTCCCATTTAGCTTGACGTCTTGCTTTATGCTCAGCTTTCTTCTGTTCTTTCAAAGTCAAGTTTGCAATACGTTGAGTTTCTTGCCAGGTTTCAATACTGGCTTCAATTTCTGCCTGTACATCTTCATAATCCCAGCGATAAATTGTTGCTCCGGTTTTTTCAAAAAGCGCATCAATAAAATCTTCAGACGCTTCATGAATATCAATGAGTATACCCACAGTGCCGAGGGGTAATGCTTGGCTAATTCTAGCCAGTACAGCTAAATCATCTTGTTCACGATTAATATCATAGGTTCCACCAATTAATGCACCCGTGGTAAAACCTAAAAGTAAGCCAAGTGGGCCACCCAATATTCCAATTAAAGAACCCAGTAGGCTGCCACTTAAAATCCCATTATTTTGTTTGGGATCTATTTGTTCTTCAATTTTAAAACTACCATTTTCTTGGCGTTTTAAAAGCGTAACTTCATTAATATCCTTAATAGGGGAGTCTTTAAATTTACTAAAATTTTCAAAGGCTTGTGCTGATTCATTCCAAGTAACTAAAATAATATTATGTGCCATTTCTTCACCTGTATTGATTATAATGTGTATAATATTCATACAATATTAAAATAAGAGAAATAGTTAACTTTTGTGAATATAATAAAAATTATATTGTATTAATTTGATTTTTATAATATTTAATTTTATTAAAAATTAATACTAATATTTTGTTTCTTATTTTTTATAAAAATGAATAGTATTCAGCTTCTAATAAAACATTTTTGATAAAGTTAGTTTTAATAATGGATATTATATAAGTTGTGATAATTTTTAATAAAATTAAAGATAATCAAAGAAAAAGTTAAGTGTATTTTTAGAGTAAATGATAATTACAGAGAAAAGGGTTATAATCTCAATAAAATATAATTATTGCTCGTAATATACAAATTAGAACTTTATTAAGGGTAGATTGTAATTATTTATGAACAATAAATTTAATTTTTCAAGCTTAATTTTTTATTTTGGATATTAATGTGTGTATATTTATTTCAGCTAAGTAAAATAAATTTTTGTTTAAAAGGATATTAGCATAAATCTAGATAACTACATGTTATAAAAATATTAAAAAAAATTATTTAATAATATTTCAAGATCTATTTAATAAAGTTTTATAATTCTCCTTAATTAAAACGATGATACCTGTCATTATTGCTCCGAGAGTTGCAAGCAATATATCTTTATGTGCATCCCAAATATCACCTTGCTGGCCATTATAGTTTTCTGCAGCTTCAGGTGATAAGTTAATTGCTATCAGCCATTCTATCCATTCGTAAATCAGGCTGGTACTCATGACAGACTCAATCACAAGGATAAACCATATCCAAGGTTTCAAATCTGGTAGCCAAACCTGATGTAACCTTAAAAATACCGGATAGAGTAGTAAACCATAAGCAAAGTGTACCAGACGGTCATACATGTTACGTTGCCAGCCCATCATCTGATTCAAATCTATCCCTGATAACTGAATGAACCATTCATTATAAGGAACATAAGAATAGAGATAATGGGCACCTAATACATGAATCAGCAGAAAGATAATATAAGAAGTTACGCTACCAAAGCCGAGTCCGATTTTCTTAATAAGAATAATCAGAGCAATCCACATCAATAGGGTGCCGAGTTGATGGAGAAGATAAGAAGATAGCTCCATTGGATGAATGCTGGCAATCATCACAGCCAAAGCTAAAATTATAAAGACACCCCAATGTTTCGCATGTAAATGGTAATCAATCATTTTAATTTTAGAAAACTTTAAGTTTAAATATATAAGTTAAAGTCATCATAATAAAAAAGCGGAGCCAAAGCTCCGCTTTTTTATTTTTTCAATTAGATTTTTTCAATCAGCTCTTTAAGCTGTTTTGCCTGTTCAGCAGCATTGCCGGTATAAGTTGCGGGGGTCATTTCAGCAAGACGGGCACGATCAGCAGCAGGCACGGCTTCCAGCTCATTGCCATTTACAAAGTTTACCATCATCTCTCGCGTCATAGCCTGGCCACGAGTCAATGCTTTTAACTTTTCATAAGGTTTTTCTACGTTGTAACGACGCATTACTGTTTGAATCGGTTCTGCCAGTACTTCCTGTGCCTGATCAAGATCTTCAAGCAGGCGGTTAGCATTTAGCTCAAGCTTACCTACACCTTTAAGACATGCATCAAACGCAATCAGGCTTTGTGCAAAACCT
This sequence comes from Acinetobacter radioresistens DSM 6976 = NBRC 102413 = CIP 103788, assembly GCF_006757745.1. Taxonomy (NCBI): domain Bacteria; kingdom Pseudomonadati; phylum Pseudomonadota; class Gammaproteobacteria; order Moraxellales; family Moraxellaceae; genus Acinetobacter; species Acinetobacter radioresistens. The sequence goes on from NZ_AP019740.1 coordinate 1,006,956, forward strand.
ACACCCATATTACGAAGTACGGTAGAGTCCGTCAGGTCACGCTGCCAGCGAGAAACAGGTAATTTTTCACCCAAGTGAGCCAGTACTGCATTAGCGATACCGAGGTTACCTTCAGAGTTTTCAAAGTCAATCGGGTTAACTTTGTGTGGCATGGTGGATGAACCAACTTCACCTTCTTTAAGTTTTTGCTTGAAATAACCTAGAGAAATGTAACCCCATACATCCCGGTTAAAATCGATCAGGATGGTGTTGAAGCGGCGTAGGGCATCAAAGAGTTCCGCCATGTAGTCATGCGGTTCAATCTGAGTTGTATACGGATTAAAGGTGAGACCTAGAGACTCAACAAAAGCCTGAGAGTGTGCTGGCCAGTTGATATCTGGATAAGCTGAAAGGTGGGCATTATAGTTACCTACTGCACCATTGATTTTCCCAAGCAGTTCAACATTTTCAAATTGCTTGATCTGACGCGCCAGACGATAGGCAACATTTGCCATTTCTTTACCCAAGGTAGTCGGACTGGCTGTCTGGCCATGAGTACGGGACAACATTGGCTGGTCTGCGTGCGTTTCAGCCAGGGCAATAATTGAGTTTAATAACTGTTGCATGCTTTTCAGTAGCACATCGCGGCCATTTTTCAGCATTAATGCATGAGACAGATTATTTATATCTTCAGATGTACAGGCAAAGTGAATAAATTCACCTGCATTCTTTAGCTCATCAATACCGGCAATTTTTTCTTTCAAGAAATATTCGACTGCTTTGACATCATGGTTAGTGGTGCGCTCTATTTCCTTGATCCGGTTAGCATCAGCTTCAGAAAACTCTGTAACAATCTGGTCAAGAGCAGCATTGGTTGCAGCACTAAAATCAGCAACTTCAGTAATTTCAGGATGTTTTGCGAGCGCTTGTAACCAACGCACTTCAACAGTAACACGGGCATGGATCAGGCCAAACTCAGAAAGATAAGGGCGTAATGCATCGCATTTGCTTGCGTAGCGCCCGTCGAGTGGTGAAAGTGCAGTTAAAGCGTTCATAGTGATTCCTTGAAGTCTGGAATTAAAGCTAAGCAGCAAGCCCATTTTGCATCAGTTAAACCGCCTGATACTGTAAACGAGCGAGATCCTGAATATCCTGTAGTAATTTACGTTTCCTGAAAATCATATTCCAGGAGCTGCCACCGAGCTGACGCCACAAATGTGCCATTTGCAGACCAGTAAACAGGCTGGCGCGAATCCGGTTGGTATGTTGTGTGTCTTTAAATGCTTCAGCGTTACCACGAACTAAAATACGCGGATTAATCTGTCCTGCTGTATCGACATAGGTCTGGGCAAGATTGGCAAGAATACTGGGGTGCAAATAATTATTATCGAAAAAAGAAAGCTGTTTTAATATTTTTTGCTGAGATTTTTCAATAATCTGGACATATTCCGGATTCCGATAAACCTTCTTTTCTAATTGCAGCAAGGCCATAGCATACGACATGGGCAGTTTAGCTGCCGAGATTTTAGGAATACGAGATTTGGGGGTGCTTGAAAAAGGCTGGATTATACTGCTTTCCAGCGTTTTTAAACCTAAAGATATATCGGCAAGGTGATTAAAAAAATCGAGTGTCTGGCTAGAATGATTAACAGTTGGGCGAATATTCAAACTGGCTTTAATCAGCTGTTCGAAATAGAAATTGCCACTTTCGCCCATACTTTTTTGACCGGACATGGCGGTCATATGAGTAAGCTGAGTAGCCTGGAATACGGCTGCCAAGGCTAAAGCCCTGTTTTGGCGCTCACTCAGGGTTTGAGGCTGTTGAAAGGGGAAATCAACCATGCCTGATCACTTCCTTGCTAAATAAAATCGGGAACAGGTGCATTGGTATGATGAATCACGCCACCACCTAAGCAAACTTCACCACTATAAAATACTACACTTTGTCCTGGTGTAACTGCGCGTTGGGGATCATCAAATTCAACCCGTACCCCTTGCGTACTAGAATCATCTTTATAAACCGTACAATCCTGGTCAGCTTGGCGATAACGAGTTTTTGCTGTACAACGTAATCCGGATGCAGGAATTTCCTGTTCACCCGCAACCCAGTCAATCGCTTCACTCCAAAGAATTGTACTCTGCATAAGAGGATGCTCATGGCCTTGGCCTACTACCAGACGGTTACCCGCAATATCTTTATACAGCACAAACCACGCACCTTCAGCCGCACCTTTTAAGCCACCAATTCCAATACCGCCGCGCTGGCCGAGTGTATAGTACATTAACCCGTGATGCTCACCAACCTCTTTACCATCATCGAGAACGATTTTCCCCGGCTGTGCTGGCAGATACTGTTTAAGAAAGTCATTAAAGCGGCGTTCACCAATGAAGCAGATACCGGTTGAATCTTTCTTTTTTGCTGTGGCCAGACCAAGCTCTTCTGCGATTTTACGTACCTGCGGTTTTTCTATTTCTCCTACTGGAAATAGAGTCTTGTTAATTTCACGGCCATGAACAGCATGCAGAAAGTAGGTCTGGTCTTTATTCGTATCTACGCCACGCAATAGTTCTGCATAAGCTTCACCTTGCGAATTATATTTAGTTTCACCACGGCGAGCATAATGACCAGTAGCAATAAAATCTGCACCCAGTTTTACGGCATGATCTAGAAATGCACGGAATTTAATTTCCTTGTTACAAAGAATATCCGGATTAGGCGTACGGCCTGCAGCATATTCGGCCAGAAAATGTTCGAATACACGATCCCAATATTCCATTGCAAAATTTGCGGTATGCAGCTTGATGCCGATTCTGTCACAGACAGCCTGTGCATCAGCCAGATCTTTCATTGCAGTACAGTACTCCGTGCCGTCATCTTCTTCCCAGTTCTTCATGAAGAGACCTTCAACCTGATAACCCTGTTGAAGAAGAAGTGCTGCAGAAACAGAAGAATCTACACCACCAGACATACCGACGATGACACGTTGTTGCATAGGATTAAGCATCCAGATTTGAAATAAGGGGAGAATTTTGGTGCTCATAGATGAGCGATAAAGGAAATTTTTGCCCTGACAGTGCGTCTTGAACTGCTTTGATGACCAGTGGACTGCGTGCACGGGCTGTCTCGGTCAGCTCGTCTAGAGTCATCCATACTGCGCCGACAATACCAGTGTCTAGTGGTGCATCAGCATTGTAAGTGCCTGCCTTGGCAAGAAAGCAGAAACGATAATAAGTACGATCAGGAAACATGGGAGGGGTATAAGTATAGATGCCTAGCAAAGAGTGTATTTCTACCTCATAACCAGTTTCTTCCATGGTCTCACGCACAGCAGCCTGAACGACTGTTTCACCTGCTTCGACATGGCCTGCAGGCTGGTTAAATACAGTATGAGTTACGCCTTCAGCCTGTTCTTCAACAAACAGAAATTTACCATCTTTTTCTACGACGGTTGCGACAGTCACATGTGGTGTCCAAGCAGTCATTTAAAAGCACCGTAAGGTAAAAGCCGTATTCTACAAAATTTAGGTGGATATGGCTATGCTCATGCCAGACTAAGTATTGAATAATATTTTATTGCTTATTATCTGTGCTGGAAAATATCGATCAATTATTGAAATTTTTTCACTTGGCTACCTATCCATATTACAGGTCACAAACGTCATTTACAGTCAGATGTTTCAAGATCCGGTGTTCCAAAGCCACCATACTTATATCTTTAGTAATATTAATCCCTTAAATTTTATTTACTTCTGAACTATAGATATAACTGAATTTTTAGATTTAAAAAATTGATAGCTGTATTATTCCGGTCAAGTAGCGGCTGATCATACAGAAACTTTATATCAGAGTTAACCTTGTCAAACGAATCTGCTTTTACAGATGGTCCAGATTGATGAAGTGCAGGATAAAAGCGCTGTTATAGTAGCTGAGTGCTATACCAAAATAGTCTTTAAACTTTTTTCATCGATCAATAAAAAATTGGATCGACTTTCCTTAAAAAATGATTATAGCTTTTCTTCCAGTTATAAAATTCACCTTGCTCAACCGGCTCAGTTACAGGGCTGATTATGCTACTGACGACAGACAAGCTCAATCATATAATTTTCGGAACGCTGATAAGTCTAAAAAGCCTAATACTATATAAAAGAGAGCTGTCCGTAGCATTTACTGAAATGCCTTCGAAGCTATACTTTTTAATATCATTTTTAGTCTTTTCTCATAGCTGACTATGTTTAGGTTAGTGTTGATCTGGAGCAGATTTCATAGATTTTTTCTTGGACAAGATAATTTTAAACCTAAATGATAGAAGAGATATCATTAGGCTATAAATTAATTTTCCTGATAATTATTTGCGACTTTCACATAGTGTCTTGCTGAGTATGGAAGAAATTCTTTTTCTTTGTCTGTAAGTGGTCGAACTTTTTGTACAGGACTCCCTACATATAGATAACCGCTCTCCAGTCGCTTGCGTGGCGGTACCAGACTGCCTGCCCCAATCATTACGTCATCTTCAATGATGACATCATCCAGAATAACGGTCTTGATGCCAACCAGTACCCGGTTTCCTATAGTACAGCCATGTAATATTACATGATGTCCAATCGTCACATCTTCACCAATAATCAGTGGAGAACCTTCAGGTTTATCAGCTTTTTTATGGCTAACATGCAGCATGCAATGGTCTTGTACATTACTGTTCTTTCCAATACGAATACTGTTTACATCGCCACGTACCACTGCAAAAGGCCAGACAGAAACATTTTCAGCCAAATGCACATCTCCAATAACGACTGCCATGCTATCGATGTAGCAGCTGTTATCAACTTGTGGTGTATGTTCGAGGTAGGAGCGAATATTGTTATTCATTTCTGGGGAACCAATCAAAAATCAGGTCAGTATAAAATAAAAAGCATCCATACCGCAGTAAAGATGCCCTAACTTTAGCATAAGCTTAAAAAGTGTAATTAGAACAAGTTGCTAAAGAACTGTTTAATATGGTCGATCATACGTGAAAAGAAACCTGCTTCTTCTACCGATTTTAATGCGACTAATGGCTTTTCTGCAATAACTTTACCATCTAGGCTAGCCACCAGTTTACCTACTACTTGGCCTTTTTGGAGGGGAGCATTTAGTTTAGGCTGAACCACCAGCTGGGTTTTAATTTTGTCGGCCTGACCTTTTGGCATAGTCACGTTAAAGTTCTCGGCAAGACCTACTTCAACCTCATTTTCCTGACCAAACCAGACTTTTGATTTAGCCAGAACCTGTTTTGCAGGTTGTACATTGGCAGTTTCAAAGTTGGCATAACCCCATCCCAGCAGATCACGAGTCTGAGTTGCGCGTTCCTGCATGGTTGGCGCACCAAAGATTACTGAAATTAGTCGCATTGGACCACGTTTTGATGAAGTAGTCAGACAGAAGCCAGCTTCATCAGTGTGTCCTGTTTTCAAGCCGTCCACACTTGGGTCAGTATAAAGCAGGGCATTACGGTTACCCTGTTTGATACCGTTAAAGGTAAATTCTTTTTCTGAATAGATCGGATAATATTTAGAGCTGTCTTTAATGATGTGCTGTGCAAGTATGGCCATATCTTTGGCCGTAGAAACATGACCTTCAGCTGGCATACCTGTCGAGTTAACGAAATGGGTATTTACCATGCCAATACGTTTTGCTTCCTGATTCATCATATGGGCGAAGGTACCTTCATTCCCAGCTACGTGTTCAGCCACGGCCTTTGATGCGTCATTACCAGATTGTACGATGATACCTCGCAGCATTTCTAGGACAGAGGCTGTTCCATTTAAAGGAACGTACATACATGATTCAGAACTGCTTCCTCGGCACCAGGCTGACTCGTTCATACGAACCTGTTCGTTTTCGGTGAGTTCACCTTTTAATAATTTTTGCTCAATGATGTAGCTGGTCATCATTTTAGTCATTGAGGCAGGTGCCAGCTTTTCATTTTCATTTTTTGCAGCCAGGATTTGCCCGGTCTCATAGTCCATCAGAACATAGGATTTATTATTCAATTCTGGTGGAGAAGAGAGGACTGTTGCTGCATATGAGAAAGATGGTAATAAGAGTAGGGCAGCAATGGCACTTTTTCGGGTCATTCTAGGAGGTTCCAATACTTAATATGAGCACAAAAAGAGGCTAGCATTTTAGGCCAAAGCACAGCTGACTTCTACCAGGAAGCCAGCTTATTTCATACAGTATTGTAACTATCGGGTATTAGGCACCGTAACTAGCGACGTCACGGCAAACTTGGGTGTTTTTAGATTTGCCTGCATTTTTAGCATCCTGACGTGCTTCTTTCAGAACACTCTGGAAATTTTTTGCTTTACTGCGTTTTTCTAGGGCAGAAACTGCATTTTTCTCGCCAGGCATATGTGCCTGAGCCAGACGGCTATATCCCTCATTAAATTTCTGGTCTTTACCAATCAGTCCCGGACAAATCTCAGACAACACATAAATAGCGGCGAGCTCTTCTTGGGTAACCTGCTGCTGTGGTGTTACATCAATATTTTCAGAACCAGCTTTGTTGTTTTCTGCCGCATAAGTACCAGGCGCAGTTAACATAAGAGCTGTGAACAAACCTAAACCCATTTTAGAGAAGTGTTTTAATTTCATACAGTTTTAGTCTCATAATACAAGCAATTAGCAAAACAGCTTAATCAAAAATCATGGAAAGAAAATAGATAAAGTGTATCTAGCCTGTACATGCACCATAAAAATCCCGGCTTGGAAAAGCCGGGATTTCTAAAACAGGTTATATTTTTAAGTCGATGTTTTACTCAAAGTCCAGAACATCCTGACATACTGATTTCTGTTCTTCCTGATCAGCTTCTTTTGCAGCTGAACGTGCTTCAGCAAGCACACGCTTATACTCTATATCATTTTGCAAACGGGCATAAGTCATTGAGGAATCAGAGTATTCTCCCAGATAGCTGTTAATCAGCTTTTGGATATTAGTGTCCAGACGAGTATTTTTCCCCAAGATTGCTGGACATACCTCTGCCAGTACCTGAGTGCCTGCAATATCTTCTTTGACCAGTGTATCAGCCTCTTGCTGAGTCAAGCCCTCATTGGCCAGTGCCACCTGAGACATGACTGCAACAAACCCCAGACTCATTAGTCCCCGTAATAAAAATGACTTAATCATTGTTTTCACAAATTTATAGGTAGATGTAGAGAGTCAAATATATATAATTTATTGAATAATTCAATTTAATGTCCTCTACAGTCATTTTTTTAACCGAGATTTTTGTGTGAATATTCTAATTGCCAATGATGATGGTGTGTTTGCTCCAGGCCTACAGGCGCTTGCACAGGCCTTGAAACCTTTAGGTCGTGTAGTTGTGGTTGCTCCTGAAGCCGAGCGGAGTGGTTATTCGAGTGCGTTAACCCTAGACCGTCCTTTAAGACCGGTACCTATTGCTGAAGATGTTTGGGCTGTTAATGGCACACCTGCAGATTGTGTTTACCTGTCTATGAATGGCCTGTTTGATTTCGAGTTTGATCTGGTCGTCAGTGGTATCAATAGTGGAGCTAATTTAGGCGATGACGTACTGTACTCTGGTACAGTAGGTGCTGCTTTTGAAGGCCGTCTCATGAAGCAGCCGGCTATTGCCGTTTCACTTGCTGGCGGTAATGTACGCTCATATGTACATCCTGATGAGTTCAAGGTTGCTGCTCGTTGGGTTCATGATTTTATTGCTCGTGGTTTGCCCCAGTTACCGCCACGTCATATCTTGAATATTAATATTCCAGACCTACAGGAACTTAAAGGTGCCCAGATTACTTATCAGGGTCAGCGTTCTCAATCTAAACCGATTACCAGCCATGTAGACCCACGTGGCCGCCAAGTGTACTGGATTGGTCTGGCTGGTGAGGCAGTAACAGAACCGCGAGAAAATATTCACCAGATTCAATCAGATTTTTTTGCAATTGCCAATGGTTATGTGAGTATTACGCCAATTCAGATGGACGCCACCAACTATGCAATACTGGAGAGTTTACAAACAGATCTTGAGCTCAGCTAAACACGGACAAACCAGTTATGTTATAAGTTTGTGAAAAAGGAAAGGTGAAATGATTTTCACCGGACTTTTTTGATACCCTTAGCGCAGTTGTTTTTTGAGTCTATATAAGAGAGGGAGATCAATGCAATTGGTTCCACAACACCGCCTATTTCCTGTTCCAACTACAACAATCATGAAAAAAATAGTGTTGTCGGTTGCTGTTGTTTCTACCCTGATTCTTACAGGTTGTGCTTCTAAACCTCAGATCAATAATCCGACTCGTTATGCAACTGCACCAGATTACTATACAGTACGCTCTGGTGACACCTTAAGCGGTATTGCAGCGCGTTATGGTCTGAGCTATTTAAGTATTGCTGAAATGAATGATATTTCAGCCCCTTACCGGATTTATGTAAACCAGTCACTGCGCCTGAAAAATTCAGGTACACGCCGTAGTCAAACCCAGCCGATTACCCAGGCTGCCCCAATTCAGCGTCAGCGTGTTGCTCTGCCAACACCGCCGCCTGTAACCACAACTACTCGTACGACTGTCCAGCCAACCAGCCCTACACCGAGCATACCGGTTCGTAGTACGACATTACGATGGGTGAAACCGGCCAATGGGCCTGTACTTCAGGCTTATAATCCGGCAAGTAATATTAAAGGAACCCGTTTTTCAGGAAATCTGGGCGATCCAGTATTTGCAGCAGCAGACGGACAGGTGGTTTATGCGGCAGATGGCTTGAAAGAGTATGGAAATCTGGTCCTGATTAAGCATATAGATGGTTATATTAGTGCTTATGCACATAATAGTAAAATGCTGGTAAAAAGCGGTGATAATGTAACAGCAGGACAAAAAATTGCTGAAATGGGTTCTAGTGGTACGAATCAGGTTATGCTGGAATTCCAGATCCGTCTGGATGGTAAACCGATCAATCCGGCAAGCATTTTACCAATTAATTAATAAATTAATGCAAAACTAGAAAATCCCCGTATAATACAACGAGTTGTTTTTATCAAATATTGAATAATAAAGACAGCTCAAAGTTCAGAGGGAATTTTATGTTAGATCAACTCCGGGCAATGGGAGTATTTGCTTGCGTTGTTGAAAAAAGCTCGTTTAGCGGTGCGGCTCGTGAACTTGGTATTACGACAAGCGCCGTCAGTCAGCAAATCCGCTCATTAGAAAATGAAATGGAAGTAATTCTTCTGCATCGTTCTACCCGGAAGTTGAGTCTGACCGAAGCGGGACAAGCTTTTTTCCACAGCTGTCGAGAAATGCTCGCTGCTGCTGAACGTGGAAAGGTTCGAATTAATGAACTGCGCGATGAACTGGTCGGTGACCTGCGCATTGCGACCACGCCAGAAATAGGTGCCATGCATCTTGTACCTGCTCTGTCTCACTGGATATCTGCACATCGCGGTTTATCTGTTCATTTTGAGGCTGAGAATAAATATATTGACCTGATTGAAGGCCGTATTGATATTGCTGTACGCATGAGTTCAAAAATAGAGGATTCTAATCTGACCGCCGTGCCGCTGGCCCGGGTTGAGCAGATTCTGGTTGCTTCTCCAAGTTACCTGAACCAGTCTGCTCCAATATCACGTCCTGAAGATTTAAAAAATCATGATCTTATTCCAATTAATGTCATGAATAATTATCAGCAGTTTTCATTCCAGCATGGTGTGACAAGTGAAGTTGTTGACCTGGAAATGCGTTGCCGTCTGTACAGTAACAATGTGCTGGTCGCGAAATCATTATGTCAGCATGGACATGGCTTGGCGCGTATTCTTTATCTGGATGTGCAGAAAGATCTGATTAATGGATCTTTGGTTGAGGTATTGCCTGAGTGGAAACTGCCTGCTTTTACTCTTTATGCAATTATCTCTCGACGTGAACAGCAGCCAATGAAAATTCATCGCTGTCTGGATGCTCTGAAACAGTATTTTAGTCAACTTCCCGGTGGCAGAGTCTATCAGGAAGCATCTTAAACAAGAGTATAAAAAAGCCGCACTGAGCGGCTTTTTTATATTACTTTCTTATCTGTTAAGCCTCAAGAAAATTCTTGATTGCCGGGATTAGACGCTGAATCAGATCATCGGCTTGCTCTTGTGTCATGTTAAGTGGCGGCAATAAACGGACCACAGAACCAGCAGTTACATTAATAATCAGTTTGTACTCGTCGCGTGCAATATTTACCAGTTCGCCACAGTCTTTCGGTAATTCAATACCAATCATCATTCCGAAACCGCGGACTTTAACCTGATATTCTTTCAGCTGTTCACGAATCTGGTCCACAATATATTGACCGATTTGAGCTGCGTTCTCCAGTGCATTTTCCTTTTCCAAAAGTTCAAGTACGGTATAAACCACACGTGAACCCAGTGCTGAACCACTATAGGTTGATCCATGATTTCCAGCAGCAAGTACGCCTACACCACGGCCTTGAGTCATTACCGCACCAATTGGAAAACCGTTGCCTAGGCCTTTAGCAGTTGTCAGTACATCTGGAATAATATTGGTATGCTGGTAAGCAAAATATTTGCCAGTACGTCCATTTCCGGTTTGTACTTCATCCAGCATCATCAGCCAGTTGTGCTGGTTGCAAATTCGACGTACATCTTCCAGATAGCTGAAGCCTTGTGCTGCAGTATTCACGCCACCTTCACCCTGAATAGGCTCAATCAGGATAGCGACAATATCCGGATGCTGAAGTGCAGCCTCTTCAATGGCTTCGAGGTCGCCAAATGGTACACGGATAAAGCCTTCTACCAGTGGAGCAAAGCCTTCCTGGACCTTTTTATTACCTGTGGCAGATAAAGTTGCCAAAGTCCGTCCATGAAAAGACTTGTCCGCTACAATAATTTTAGGGGTAGCTATACCTTGCTGATAACCGTATTTACGTGCAATTTTGATAGCACCTTCATTGGATTCAGCACCACTGTTTGAAAAGAAAATCTCTTCCATACCAGAGACCTGAGCCAGTTTCTGCGCAGCAGCTGTTTGCCAAGGCACTTCAAACAGATTGCTGGTATGAATGAGAGTCATCGCCTGTTCGGCAATTGCTTCGGCCAGTACTGGGTGAGCGTGGCCTAAACCGCATACGGCAATACCGGTAAGTGCATCCAGATACTCGGTGCCATCTTCGGTATAAAGATACGCTCCTCGACCTCGGACAAAACTGATCGATTGACGGCCAAAGACTGGCATCAGATGCGATGGTTGATCAGCTTGTACAGGGGCGAGGGTAATATTATTCATGGCTAACTCTTGATGTTAGGTGGATTAAAAAGTTTATATAAGCAAAAACAGCCTCAGAATAAAAGGCCAAAAATCAAATTAACATAGAAATATCTTTGACACGGACCCAGTTTTCCTCAGTTTTAGGTATAATGGCCGATAGAATAGTTGAGGATTGATCTATGACTGAACAAGCACGTGATACTGAAGCGTTAATTCGCGATCAAATCGCTAAACATGCTGTACTTCTTTATATGAAAGGCACTCCACAATTTCCGCAGTGTGGTTTCTCAGCGCGTGCTGTAGAAGCACTCAGTCAAATTGGCCGTCCATTTGCGTATGTAAATATTCTGGAAAATCAGGATATTCGTGCAACACTGCCTAAAATTGCTAACTGGCCAACTTTCCCACAACTCTGGGTAAATGGTGAGCTGGTAGGCGGAAGTGACATTATGCTGGAAATGTTTCAAAATGGTGAGCTCAAGCCATTGGTCGAGCAGTATAGCCCAGCTCCAGAAGCTTGAGTAACTGCCCAACCATAAAAAAGCGCCTTGTTAAAGGCGCTTTTTTATTAAGAGGTCAGGGCTGACCAGAAAGTTCAGCAGATATATTACCTGCTGGTATTTGATCGACTGTATTCCCTTCAATGGCAATCTTTATTTCATTTTTCTTCTTTTTTTTCTTCTTTTTTTTCTTCTTCTTAGGATCCTCACTCATTTCTTCACCATCTTCAAGTGCTTGCCAGTATTCAAGCTGCTCCATAACTGCCGCATAGATGGAACCTTTACTATAACGGCCTTTTTTATCTAATATACCTACAGGTTGGGCCATTAAAATCTCTAGCGCCTGATCAATCGTGCTAATAGCATGGACATGAAAATGGCCGGCATTGACAGCATCAATCACATCTTGGCGTAGCATCAGGTGCTGCATGTTTTGGCGTGGAATAATGACGCCCTGCTTTCCAGTTAGACCTTGCAGTTTACATGCATCAAAGAAGCCTTCGATCTTGGCATTGACGCCACCCACCGGTTGTACCTGTCCAAGCTGGTTCATAGAGCCTGTAATTGCCCAAGACTGGTCAATCGGAATCTGACTAATAGCAGAGAGCAGGGCCGATAACTCTGCAACAGTGGCGCTATCTCCATCTACTTGTCCATAACTCTGTTCAAAAGCCAATGCTGCCGAGAAATGAAGCATTTGCTCGCGGCCAAAATGTGCTTTCAAAAAGCTGGACATCAGTAGTACGCCTTTAGCATGCAAAGAACCACCAAGTTCAACACTGCGTTCGATATCAAGAATATCTCCACCGCCTTGGTATACCGATGCAGTCAGGCGGGAAGGCAGACCAAACTCTACATCTGCATAATGAATTACAGATAAGGCATTAATCTGGCCCAGACGGTGCCCAGACGTTTCAATCAGCTGAGTACCGCGGGACAGGTCCTGCCAATAAAGCTCCCTTAAATAACCTAAGCGATATTTACGGTGATCAAGTGCCATATTGATGTATTTGGCAGAAACCACCTTGTCACCCGCCTGATGGGCATGATGATGAGCTTCACGTATTAGGTCACCTAAAGTCAGTGCATGTAAAGACAGAGAACTTTGATCTTCTGCTTGGCGGCTTGAGTCTGTCAGGAGCGCAGCAAGTGCAGAGCGGTCAAAGGGGGCGAATTCAAACATGAGGTGCGACAGTTTGAAAAGTCTTATGATAATCAACAAGCTGAGCAAATTTCTCTAATGGTGTAAGCCAATCTAACGCTTTTCTAGGACGAGTATTCAGTGACATGGCAACTTGATTTAAATAATGCTGATCTGCCTGATTTAAATCAATCCCTTTAGGTAAATATTGCCTAATTAAACCATTCATATTTTCGCATGTGCCTTTTTGCCAGGGTGAATGTGGGTCACAGAAATATACATCTATGCCTAAATCTTCTTCAAGTATTTTATGTTCTGCCATCTCGCGTCCACGGTCATAGGTCAACGTTTTACGCAGTTCTGCAGGTAAATATTTCAGAGCTTCAGTTAAAGCCTTGCGCACTGATTCTGCCTTTGCATCAGGTAATGTTGCCAAGATACAGAGCCGTGTATTTCGTTCAATAAGTGTTGCTATCGAACTTTTATTGTCTTTACCTTTAATTAAATCAGCTTCCCAATGACCCGGTATTTTTCTTTCTTGAACTTCGGCTGGGCGCTCATGAATAGTTTTAATATCCTGTAATATAGAATCTTTTTTAGGTTCACCGTTAGCTTTTCGCTTTTTATTTTCATGACGCAGACAGGATAATAAGTCTTTTTTCAACTCACCCTTTGGTAATGCTCGTATCGTTGAATAAATCGTTGTATGGCTTACATTCATTGTTTGATCCAAATCAGGAAATGTCTTTAAACGCTTTGCTATTTGCTGAGGAGACCATAAACAACGGATCGCTTCAACAATAAATTTCCAGAGGATTGAATCGATTTTGAGTTTTCTGTGACCACGTCTACGTCTAGCGAAGGTGTTATCAGAAGCATATCGAGCTTGATAAACGTCATTGATGCTATTTCTTTTAAGCTCACGATAGATCGTACTAGGATGTCTTTTAATGAGTTCAGCAAATTTTCTGGCTGAAAAGCCTTCTTTTCTTGACTCAAGCATTAATGCAGTACGATCTTCAAAGTTAAGATGATGGTATGACAATTTTATATACTCCATAAACCCTTTAAATTAATTAGGTGGTTTATGTCGCACTTCAAGTTTTACTCTGCCGGGTAATAACTTGTCTGCCTGTACATAATCTGCAATGAGCTGCATGTAAGCCTGTTCGTTAGTGTCATTACGTTGTAATGTATCAGTAAAATCTGCACGGATTTTAAAAATACTGTCGAGTTCTGGTTCAACCTCCAGAATCTCATAATAAATTTCAGGTTCAGCTAGTAGAACCACCTTTAAGTTTAAAGGTACGGGTGCAGGTTCGATTGAAATACTGCCAGTCAAAGTTAGCATATGTTCAAGCGATGATAATTTAAGCTGCCCAGACTTTAAGGCACGTTTTAAACCCTGCCATGCATAAGGCTGTTCTAAAAGCTGTTCTGCTTCTAAAATTAAGAATCCGCCGTTGGCTTTATGCAGTGCACCAGGGCGGATCAGACTAAAATCTGTACTGATCGTACCATTTTGAGTTAGCTGCTCAACATGGCCTAAAAGATTGTAGTGGGTTGGGAAATCTTCAAAAATAACAGGGGCGCCGCTGTTTGGCTTATTACTGACTATAGTATTGACCTGATAGCGGGAAGGGACACGACTGAATAAAGCAGGCGAGAATTCGTCTTCTTCCTGATCCAGAATCATCTCGACATTTTCAATAATGTTTTCTGCATATTGCTTCAGGTATTTCTCTAAGCCGGCAACTTCAGCGTATTTATTGAGAATACTCTCAATTCGCGGCATTACCACCTGTTTAGCAATTTCGCGGTTCAGGTCTGATACCTGATCTCTGGCTTCATCTTCAAGATCACCCAAATGTAAGCCCAATCGCTCCAGTTTTTTATCCATATAACGCATATTGGATGCGATTTCAGCACGTTCTTTGCTGCTCAGTGCATTAATTTCGGTCTGGCTCAGTTCTTCAAGTTTGCCATCTTTAATCTGTACAGGAACAAAGCAATGCTGTTCTTGATGGGAGACCAGTTTAAGGTCAAGGCCTTCGCCCTCTTTGGTTAATTCTACCAGTGCCTGCTGTTGTTCATTGCCGGTTTGCTGACGAATTAACTCGATCTGGTTGTGATAGGTCTCGGCACTAAAGCGCCGTTCTAACTGTTTGAGTGCAACCTGCCAGGTTTGATGCAGGGCTTTTTGAAACTTGGGTCCATGTCCGGCCGGAAAACGTAGTAGTATGGGCTGGCGGGCATTTTCAAAATTATTGACATACACCCAGTCGTCTGGCGTAGGCATGGCTTTGGCATGCTGCTGTAACAGGCGCCGGATCATAGTACGTTTACCTAGACCTGCTGTACCTACAGCAAAGATATTATAGCCTGAATAAGGTAGCGTAATTCCGGCCTCGACAGAGGCTTTGGCCCGGTCTTGACCTAAAAAATTATTAAGAGGCTTGATCCGTTTTGTTGAGGAAGGAATTTTCTCCAGATCAGGAATATGAGTAAGCTGTTCTGGCTTGAGCGCAGTTAAGTTTAAAGTATTTTGAATTTCAGTCCGGTCCAATGCTGATGGATAGGCATGATCAAGTTGTTTCTCAAGATTAATTGTAGTAGTGGTAGATAAAGAAGATGTCATTTGATCGAGTCTTTGGGTCACTGTAAAATCCAAAACTTAATATTCGCTAGAGTTTTAAAGGTATACAGGTTTAAGGGAAAATATCAAGCAGGCGAATCAGCTTTCATTATAAAAGACAGCGGATTTCATAAAAAGCATTGAAACCTGATCAATTAAACGTTTGAATAGCAAAATTTAAGATTCACTGGAAAATAATTATTCAATGTCCACACAAAGTTCAGGATGGAAAGCTGCTTTCTTAGCCTTTCTTGACCGCCGAGCCCTTATTATGCTGTTTTTGGGTTTTTCTGCCGGTATCCCTATTTTATTGATTTTTTCAAGCCTGTCACTGTGGCTGGGCGAGGCAGGGATAGATAAAAGTGCAGTGACTTTTTTTAGCTGGGCAGCATTGGGCTATTCTTTTAAGTTTGTATGGGCACCTTTAATTGATGAGCTGCCTGTCCCATATCTGACCAGAACTCTAGGGCGTCGCCGAGCCTGGTTGCTCATTGCACAGTGTTTGATCATTACTGCAATTTGTATTATGGCTTTTTCTGATCCGGCGCTCGGGCAGAGTCATCTGATCCAGATGGCAGCAGGTGCCGTATTACTAGGTTTCTCGGCAGCAACACAAGATATTGTAATTGATGCCTACCGAATCGAGCTTGCTGAAACAGAAATGCAGACCGTCCTTGCATCTACTTATAATGCCGGTTACCGGATTGGTATGATTGTCGCCGGTGCAGGTGCTTTATTCCTGGCAGCATATTTAGGAACTGCTAAAGGTAATTACATCTATACTGCATGGCAGACTACTTATCTGGTTATGGCAGCCGTCATGTTAGTTGGTGTATTGACTACACTTATTATTCGCGAGCCACAAGTAAACCGTATCTATAAAGAATAT
This sequence comes from Acinetobacter radioresistens DSM 6976 = NBRC 102413 = CIP 103788, assembly GCF_006757745.1. Classification (NCBI taxonomy): domain Bacteria; kingdom Pseudomonadati; phylum Pseudomonadota; class Gammaproteobacteria; order Moraxellales; family Moraxellaceae; genus Acinetobacter; species Acinetobacter radioresistens. The sequence continues at coordinate 1,023,366 of NZ_AP019740.1, forward strand.
AAACGTAGTGATTACTACCGGCTGGTGGCAGTATTTTTTGTTGCGGTCATCAGCTTCGTTACTGCCTATATTTACTCAGGTACTGCCGTTGAAGCACTTGTTCATAATATGGGTATTGAAGATAGTTTTCTTTTGTTCCTGTTTGAAGCTTTGCGCTTTTTAGGCTCAGGCGCAGTATCAATACTGGTGGGTGCTACGCTGGTAAAACTGGGCGCTGTAAACCGGCAGATGGCTTTTGAAACCTGGGTAAATCCAATATTAGATTTTTTTAAACGCTATGGATTAAAACTAGCTCTGGTATTATTGCTGTTAATTGGTTTTTACCGAATTTCCGATATTATTGCTGGTGTTATATCTAATGTGTTTTATCAGGATCTCAATTTTAGTAAAGAACAGATTGCCGAAGCGGTTAAAGTGTATGGCGTAATTTTTAGCCTAATCGGTGGTTTCTTGGGCGGTTTGCTGGCGCAGCGCATTAACATTATGAAATTAATGTTTGTAGGAGCAGTATTGGCCAGTTCTACCAACTTAATCTTTATTGGCTTGGTTAAATCTGGTCAGCCATTAGGTGATATTGAAATTTCAGTGGGTCATCAAACTTATCAGACTACTACGGATGAAGTAGGAACTTGGAGTGTAGCAATACCCAACAACCAGCTTGCACAGCAAAGCCAGATTTCAGTAAAAACTCAGTATACAGATAGTCCTGAGCAGGTTAATGCCTATATACCTTATTTAACTCAGGATCATAACCGTTCTCAACTGCTGTTGCTACCCATTACCAGTGATAACCAGCTAGATCAGCAGGAGCAGAAAAATAGCCTGGTGGTAAGAGGACAGTATGCTGGCCCTGCTTTTAATCCAGAGCAAAAAATAGTTTTACATCTGGATGGTCATAATTTCGATGCCAAACTTGATGACAACGGTATATTTAGCGCAGCAATAGATGCTCATCTGCTAGTCAATTCTCCAAGTAAAACAGTTGTTGCGGAGTTGATAGAAAACAAGCAGGTAAAATTACAAACCACACACTCTTATAAAGTGAATAATTTAAAAACAGCCAAACAGCTTGATATCGATATTCAGCCACTTTCTGTTGTTGACCCCCAAAAAGACACAACAGTTGTAAGTGGTAAAGTCATTAAACCTTATAGCTCGCTCTGGTTATATTTTGCCATTATTGTTGATAATCTGGCGTCCGGTCTGGCAGGTGCGGCATTTATTGCCTTTTTATCTAGCTTGACCAGCGTTTCTTTTACCGCTGTTCAATATGCTATTTTTAGTTCACTTATGACATTAACTCCTAAGATTTTAGGAGGGTATTCAGGTACTATTGTTTCCAATATCGGTTATCCGAAGTTTTTCCTTATGACTACACTAATCGGTATTCCGATTTTGGTATTAGTCGTATGGGTAGCAAAATTACTGCGAGAACATCAATCTCTAGAATCTGAACATAAAGGTGATTAATCATGCGCATGCTGCATACCATGTTACGAGTAGGCAATTTAGAACAGTCTCTCAAGTTCTATACTGAAGTGCTCGGTATGACTTTACTTCGTAAACGTGATTATGAAGAGGGCCGCTTTACTCTGGCATTTGTAGGATATGGTGATGAAGCAAACCATACAGTACTTGAGTTAACCCACAATTGGGATACAGAAAGTTATGAATTGGGCAATGCTTACGGTCATATCGCCATTGCAGTAGAAGATGCCTACAAGGCATGTGAGGAAATTAAAGCACGTGGTGGTAATGTGGTTCGTGAAGCTGGACCGATGAAAGGCGGAGTTACCGTAATTGCCTTTGTTGAAGACCCAAATGGTTATAAGATTGAGCTAATTCAACAGGATGACAATGCCAGGAACAATTAAGTAAAAGACTAAGTGTTCAAAGAAAATACCGAACATTTTAGCTAAACACTAGCTTAAATAATTACGCTCAGTAAGATGAAACTTTACCTAAAGGTAAAATCGTCTGACTGGGCTTTTCTATTATTAATTTTCAGCCTATAAAAAAACAGGATGTTGATTATGAATATATTAAAATTACTGGCATTGGACCGCTTTACTATATTGCTGATTGTAATGGTTGTACTGGCAACTTTTTTACCAGTAAGTGGTGAGCCAGCTAAAGTCTTCGGGGTTATTACCAATATAGCAATTGCCATTTTATTTTTTCTGCATGGAGCAAAATTATCACGCCAGGCAATTGTTGAAGGTATATTGCACTGGAAGTTGCATGTAGTGGTTTTTGCTTTTACGTTTGCTGTATTTCCTATCATTGGCCTATTAGCCAAACCTGTGCTACTTCCGATGCTTGGTGAGCAACTATACTTGGGTTTTCTGTTTATGTGCTTTTTGCCATCTACAGTTCAATCTTCAATTGCTTTTACTTCAGTTGCCAAAGGCAATGTTGCGGCGGCAGTATGTAGTGCTTCATTTTCAAATCTAGTGGGTATGTTTATTACTCCGGTTCTTGTCAGTCTTTTTATTTTTGGACAATCCAAACATGATTATGATCCGACTTCATCCATTATAGAAATTACTTTATTACTCCTTGTTCCATTTATTGCGGGACAGTTATTAAGGCCTTATGTTTTTCCCCTTATGCAAAAAGCGCCAAGCATTGTAAAAACTTTTGATCAGGGCACTATTTTAATGGTGGTCTATGGCGCATTTAGTGGTGCTGTTGTAACAGGTCTCTGGCAACAGGTAAGCTGGCTGACTCTATTTAACCTGACTTTAATATGTTCAGTGTTTCTGACAGTGATTATGTTGTTGGCTTGGTATATTCCTAAATGGCTGGGATTCAACAGACCAGACCAGATTGCAGTATTTTTTTGCGGTTCAAAGAAGACCTTGGCTAGTGGTGTACCTATGGCACAGATTCTGTTTGCAGGGCAGCCACTTGGCATGATTGTTCTACCGATTATGATCTTTCATCAGATTCAACTTATGGTCTGCGGCGTAATTGCTAATTATTGGTCTAAACAGGACACTGAGGAATATATAGGTGAAGAGGCGGCAGAATAATTCGCTATAAATTAATTTTTAATTTATAATACTGGCCACTTGTTGTGCTTAGCCCTGACGGAAACCGTCTCGGTGGGCCAAGAGAATGGTCTGTTGTGGTGTTGATCTGCTGTGGTTTTTATTAAGCCCGGCCTTCCTCAAATGATTTGAGAGTGGTCAATTGCGATGATAGCAAAACCTTTCTTTACTTAGGAGTAATCGACGATGCGCGCCGATATTCACCCAAAATATGAAAAACTTGTTGCTACCTGTTCTTGTGGTAACGTAATCGAAACTCGTTCTGCTTTAGGTAAAGAAACTCTTTATCTGGACGTTTGCTCAGCTTGTCACCCATTCTATACTGGTAAGCAGAAGAATGTTGACACTGGCGGTCGTATTGACAAGTTCAAACAACGTTTCGCTGGTATGTCACGTTCTATCAAACGTTAATACTAGAAAAAAAAACGGGCAGTAAGCCCGTTTTTTTTACGCTTCAAAACAGCAGCCTGAATTACTGATCCTGTACATCAGTTAAGAATTCTAGTTTTTTCTGGAAATAATTACCTTCCAAATAACGTGCTTCAATATTCCATGCATTGGCAAACAGGTTCATGTCATCAAGTTCACGCAAAATAATTTCAACAGGCTTAATTGCCAGGAAATTGATAATTTTTTCTTGCAGGTTGCCTAGTTCTTTATCATTAGAAATCAATTGTGTTAACTGTTGATCTAAGGTGACATACTGTAGCTCTATCTGATTTAGTAATGATTCACTATAAATAGAATTTCCAAAATTCCGGATTGAGATCTCTGCACCATATTGACGTAATAGCGCAATCTGCTTTTGTGCTGCCGGTAAATTGTAAAGAATTTCTTCCTCAGCAAATTGCAAAATAAGTGGATGGGACTGTTTACTACCAATAATGGTAATAAGTTTAGCCACCAATTCAGGAAGCTGTGAGTCATTAAATAAAATATGCTGATTCAAGTTAACAATCAGTCTGGCGTCAGGATACTGGCGAATAAAATTATGTAATTGTTTACAGGCTTCTACCAGTACCCAGCGATCAAGTTTGATTGAAAGCTCATTGTTTCCTTGTAGGTCAGCTAAACCAGAAAATTCTTGCCAGCGATTTTCATAAATAATACCGCTGGTAACTTCATAAGTATAAAGATTGATATCCTGCTTATCATAAAGCTGTTGATATCTTAAATGAATATCTGCCTGCTGGAGTTTCTGGGCCAATACTTGTACCAGTGAAGGGGTAGAGGTGGCTGCGCTCAGAGCGGTTTCTGGAACTTCAGGTACCGGAGCCGGCTCAACTTCAAGCGGAGCAGTTAATTCTAGTTCAGGCTCATGTTCCAGCTCAGGCAGGTGATGGTTAAATGCATACTCCAGAAGCTCTTCGAAATGATCATTGTCCCGAATTTCATCTGGAATGAGTGTATAACCAATTTGTAGTTGCAAAGAGAAATTCACATCATTAACTGTCAGAAGCTGGGCTTTTTCGAGGGCGCGCAGACTCATTAACTGAGATTCTAATATTTCTTCAGATTCTGCTTGAAACAGGGCACCATATAATATGGTATGAACTTTAAAGACCAGCGTATGAGTTTGCTCTCTAATAAAGTCTTCAATATTCAAAAAGTAAGTTTTTAAAGTATTCCAGTCACTCTTGAAAATCTGATCAGAGCAGGTGGCCAGACTAAATACCACCAGAGCATTAAATTTTGCAGGCTGGCTAATTAAATAACGGTTGACCAGCTGAAAAGGGTTAACTGAATTTGAGTTTTTCTCTGATATCTGGGGTGAGCTATTATTAGAGAGCAAGGTATTAGAATTACTTGAGTCACAATTAATTCTAATTTGTAGAGCGTCTTCCTCAGCAGCAGATACAAATTCAAGTTCAAGTGCGGATGAACAGGCAACCTGACTGTTTAGAGTGCGTATTTCGAAATGCCCCTGATCAAACTGCCCCTGACTGATTTTTTTAAAACGCTGTTTAAAATCATTCAGATCTTCAGGCTGTAATATATCTAAAAGAGGTAATCCAATAACTTCATCTTCTTTTTCCAAGCCGAATAAATTCAGGTATTCATTATTTGCCTGAATATGAATTCCTTCCTGAATAATAGCAACAGCTTTATGACTTTCCTGAACCAGGGTCTGCGCCTGATTCTGGGCCATCTCAAGTTCAATACTTAAACGCTGTTGAGCCTGTACCAGTCGGTAATATGAAAGTGCCCGTACCAGCCCTATATAAAAACGTTCTGGAAAATCCAAGTTGATGACATCATAGATACCTTTATATATATAGTGATTATATTGTGCCGGTTCATATTGATCAGGTTTTATAAGGAGCACCGGCAAACTTGGCTGGGTTGATGCCTGTACGATTGAAAGAGCCTGTTCAACTTTAAGATCATAGGCCCGGCCGAAAATAATCAGATCCCAATCCAGATGAAGCTGCTTTTCAAAACTTTTTAAGTCATCCAACAGCACTGCCTGTACCAGGTGATCTTGCTGAGCAAAAATCTCTATAATCTGGTTATAACGGATCTGATTATCATCAATAATGAGTAGACGCGTTTCAGTACGTTTGAATTTTTTGGAGAGTAGCGGGTTTCTCACTTCAATGCTTCCCATAAATCTTGTTTATTTAATTCTTGCGCCTGTTTATCCATAAACTGATCGAGTAACCCCTGTTGCTGCTCGTTAATCAACTCAAAATTGAACTGGATAAAGCTTTGGGTAATCAACAATGCCTTGGTAAGACAAATTTTGATTTCTTCCTGGCCCAAGCGCAAGTAAATAGTTTGGTGTTCTTTAAAGGTTTGTGAACCTGGTAAAATAAGGGTGACCTGCTGCTGAAAGACGGCTTTTTGAATAAGTAAAGCAGGATGATAATTAATTGTATGAAGATCAATCTGCATTCGAACTGCGCACGGATACATCTCTTGTGCCAAAATTTCCAGTCCAAGTTCCAGGCTTTTATTAGTAGACTGCTTAATCCAGCGAATGACTCCACCTCGCCATTTCTCTTGGGTTTCTTCCTTAACCAGTATAAATTCGCCTGTGCGTAAATTTTTTGGGGTTTCACCTTTCCATTTAATTCGGTAACCATTTAAGCTGACATCAAGCACGCTGGTCTGATAAAGTTGTTTGGCTTCCCGATCCAATAGCCGGCTAGAATTGACTTGGGGAAGAGTATCAGGCGTATCTTTATCCCAGTTTAATAATAATTTTGATTCACTTTGAAAGCCATAATTATTTTCCAGCATTAATGTTTCATTAAAAGTCTTGGCTTTTGAAAGATAGAAATGTGCGGACAATAAACTAAAACAGATATCTAGCTGTGCAGAATATTGATAGCGGTCATGACGGCGTTCTGTCGTGCTGCCTAAAATGGTTTGTACATGGAATTTGAGTGCCAAACTTAAATTTTTCTGTTCATGTTTTGATAAAAATTCTGGCGTTCTTCCAAAAGTCGCATTGATGTGTTCCAGCAATTCCTGAGTAGTAATAAAAAAACTGGGTTCAAAATCCGGATTCTGTTTTTTCTGGTGAATTGGTGGGTAGTCTTTATTGCAATCTACAACATATTTGGTGAGAGTCGTTGCTCTAGGTAAAATTTGGATCAGCTTGGCCCAGTCAAAACTGCATTCATAAAGTGACTGAATTTCAGAGGGCCGAATTTGATGGGCATTAAAAATGTCCAGTAAGATCAGCTGGGCATAGGTCTGATTAATATTGGCTAAAATATTTTGAGTGCCCTGTATCTGGTTAATACTGTTCATATGAAAATCATTTTTTAAAGCAATATCATACAGCTGATGAGCAATGAGCCATTGACCGGTAAAATAGTGACTATAAAGTATTTGCTGTTGATACAGTAGGCTGACAAGTTGTTGCAGGGCATAATAAATTGCCAATGTTCGAGCTATAGATAAGTTTTTTTTCTGATTAAAAGCAAAAAGAGAAAATTTTTGATGAGCGAGCTGCTCGTGCGCAGAACGCGCAATATTAATATAAACTCCTGCAAAGTGACAGCGTAGTAGCATAGCCAGTTCAATAATATGCTCATTACGGTCAGTACTGATAGGACCCTGATTAAAAAAATGTTTTTCTAAGCTGGCCAGTACTTTATCGATGGTAGGATGCAAACTATGAATCAGGTCAAATCTGAGTGTTTCACTACATTTTAAGCGAGAGATTTCGAGTACGGCATGAAACAGCGACTTAGAGGTGTCACCAAGCTGCATGAAAGACAGATTACCTGCCCACATTTCCAGATCTTTCACTGTAGCAGGTGCAAAGCTAAGTTTTTCCCTATCAAGAACATTGGGGGAATGAAATATTTCTGAAAATGTACTATTCATCATACTTATTATAGAAACTCAAATTGTTATAGTCCCAAACAGCGGTGTTTTATTCTTCTCACCTGCAATCTCCCTAACCAGTTTAGGTACTAAATAACCTGGCAGACTTGCTAGGACCTCTTTATAAACTTCATCAATCTTTGAAGAGGGCAAGTCAAAGTGATGGGCCCCCTTAACTTTATCCAGCACATGTAAATAATAAGGCATAACCCGTGCCTCGAACAGTCTATAACTTAAATTGATTAATACTTCCGCTGAATCATTAATACCCTTAAGTAAAACGGCCTGATTGAGCACAGTGACCTGACGACGTGCCAGTTCATGCAATTTTGAACAGGTGAAGTCATCGAGTTCTGAAGCATGGTTAGAGTGTACCACCAGTATAATACGTAGCCTACTGTTTTCCAAAAGAGAAATTAACTCATGATCAATACGGTCTGGAATCACAATCGGCACACGTGAATGTATTCTAAGCGTATCAATCTGGGGAATAGACTCAAGCCTTTCCAGCCATAAGCCGAGTTTACGGTTGGATAAAGTCAGTGGATCACCACCACTTAAAATAATTTCATGAACCTCAGGTTGACTTAAAATATAATTTTTAATTGCTGGCCAGTCTTCATTTTTAGGTAAATTTTCCTGATAGGGGAAGTGACGTCGAAAGCAGTAGCGGCAATGAACTGCACAGGCACCTGTTAAAGTAAGCAGGAAACGTGTTTTATATTTATGCAAAACACCAGGTAAGAGATTGGCTGCCTCTTCACCTAAAGGATCAGTAACAAATCCTGGAAAATCCTCTAGTTCAAGATGATGTGGCAAGACTTGCAGCAAAAGAGGATCAAGAGGGTCACCAATGCACATTTTTGCAACAAATGCGCGCGGTACGCGTAATTTAAACTTTTCAGAAGCCAGAACTGCCCCTGATAATAACTGTTCGGGTGAAAGCTGAAGCGCGTGTAACAATTCTAGCGGGTCAGTAATTAGGTCACTGAGTTGTGATTGCCAGTTTTGCTCTTGATATAAATAGTTTATCATGCCACACGTTAAAAATAATGCTAGTCTAGCATTAATAGATTTAAGTTAGTAAGTTTGGAGCGTGCCAGTCATGGCCAATTATTCTACAAATGATTTCAAATCAGGCCTCAAGGTTATGCTTGATGGCAACCCATGTTCAATCATGGAAAACGAATACGTAAAACCGGGTAAGGGGCAGGCGTTTAACCGCGTTAAACTGCGTAACCTGAAAACGGGCAAAGTATTAGAAAAAACATTCAAGTCAGGTGATTCACTCGAAGGCGCCGATATTGTAGAAGTAGAAATGAACTACTTGTACAACGATGGTGAAATGTGGCATTTCATGGACCCTGAATCTTTTGAACAGATTGCTGCTGATAAAAACGCTATGGGCGATGCAGCAAAATGGTTAAAAGATGATTCAAATGAAACCTGTACAATTATGCTGTTTAATGGTGTACCTTTAAACGTAAGTGCACCAAACTTCGTAACCTTAAAGATTATTGAAACTGATCCGGGTGTACGTGGTGATACCTCTGGTGGTGGCGGTAAGCCGGCAAAACTGGAAACTGGTGCAGTAGTACGTGTTCCATTATTTGTACAGCAAGAAGAAAGTGTTCGTGTAGATACCCGTACTGGTGAATACTTAGAACGTGCATAATGGTTTAAAAATAGACTATTATCAAAAGGGATGATCATGATCATCCCTTTTTTAATGCCAAAGTATTAGATGAAAACAAAAAGATGAGGAGTAGAGTCAAAAAAGGAAATTTGCAAAGGGAAAGTAGCACGATGAATAACAATAACTAACCTGCTTAAATAATTGAAATACGAGGTCAAGATGGAATCAATTCAAACTAAGTCATCCCCCTTTTCAAAATTGATCTGGGTGATTGTAGCAATTATCGGGGCAATATCTTTCGGGATACTTGCTGTCAGTCGTGGTGAACATGTTAATGCAGTCTGGTTAGTGCTTGCTGCTGCCTGTGTCTATAGTATTGCTTACCGTTTTTATAGCCTGTTTATAGCCAACAAGGTGTTTGAGCTTAATGCCAGACGGCTCACTCCAGCTTATCGGATGACCGATGGCCTGGATTATGTCCCAACCAATAAATATGTACTTTTTGGCCATCATTTTGCTGCAATTGCCGGTGCGGGACCTTTGGTAGGACCGATTCTGGCAGCCCAGATGGGGTACTTGCCCGGAACGATCTGGTTGCTGGCTGGTGTAGTACTGGCCGGTGCTGTACAGGATTTTCTGGTCCTGTTTATTTCTACCCGGCGTGATGGACGCTCACTGGGGGAAATGGCAAAACAGGAGCTTGGATCTTTTGCCGGTGTGATTGTGATGCTGGGTGCACTTGGGGTGATGATTATCATTTTGGCAGTACTGGCACTGGTCGTAGTCAAGGCTTTAACGAATAGCCCTTGGGGGGTATTCAGTATTGCAGCTACTATTCCTATTGCAATTTTCATGGGCATTTACATGCGCTATATACGCCCGGGCAAGATTGCAGAAGTCTCAGTGATTGGTTTCATTCTGATGATGCTAGCCATTGTGTATGGAGGAAATATTGCTGCACATCCATACTGGGGGCCATTTTTTACACTTTCAGGTACACAGTTGACCTGGTGTCTGATTATTTATGGTTTTGTGGCTTCAGTACTCCCAGTATGGCTGTTGCTTGCACCACGTGACTATCTATCGACCTTCTTGAAAATTGGGGTAATTGTCGGGCTGGCTATTGGTATTATTTTTGCCTTGCCAGAACTAAAAATGCCAGCTGTAACACACTTTATTGATGGTACTGGGCCTGTATTTGCCGGTTCGCTCTTTCCATTTCTGTTTATTACTATTGCCTGTGGTGCAATTTCAGGTTTTCACGCGCTCGTTTCTTCAGGTACCACACCAAAGCTGGTTGAAAATGAAGTTCATATCCGCATGATTGGTTATGGCGGTATGTTGATGGAATCTTTTGTTGCAATTATGGCAATGATCTGTGCAACGGTACTGGAACCAGGAGTATATTTTGCAATTAATGCTCCTGCTGCTGTTTTGGGCACAACAGTTGAAAGTGCAGCAGAAGCTGTACGTAATCTGGGCTTTGTTGTGACACCCGAAGCATTAGCACTGCTCGCAAAAGAGGTAGGAGAAACTACGATTTTGTCCCGTACAGGGGGAGCGCCAACATTTGCAATTGGTATGGCTCATATTATTTCCGAAATCTTTAACAGCCGTGCCATGATGTCATTCTGGTATCATTTCGCTATTCTGTTTGAGGCTTTATTCATCCTGACAGCAGTCGATGCCGGTACACGTGCCTGCCGTTTTATGGTACAGGATACAGTAGGTATTGTAATTCCGGCTGTAAAACAGTCTCATAATTTCTTTGGAAACCTGCTGGGGACTGCGGTAGCTGTAGCCGGTTGGGGGTTCTTTGTATATCAGGGCGTTGTCGATCCGCTAGGCGGTATTAACAGCTTGTGGCCATTATTTGGTATTGGTAACCAGATTCTGGCAGCAATGGCACTAATCTTAGGTACAGTCATCCTTTTCAAAATGAAGAAAGAAAAATATGTTTGGGTCACGATTTTGCCTACTATTTTCCTTTTCATCACTGCAATGACAGCAGGCTGGCAAAAAATCTTCCATGAAAATCCGAAAATTGGTTTCTTGGCGCAGGCTAATCGCTTCTCTGATGCAATTGCTCGTAATGAGATACTGGCTCCGGCAAAAAGTATTGCTGAGATGCAGATGATTGTCATGTCGAATCAGATTAATGCCGTCCTCTGCGGTTTCTTTATGATTGTGGCAATTGTGATGGTCATTGCATCTATCCGTGTAGTACGTCGTGCTTTGGCTAGCCCAACACCGACAGTAAATGAAGCACCCGCGGTATATCGTGATGAGACAGCGCCTGTAACTTCGATCAGAGGAGAGTCTTAATGAAATTGAAGCTTGCAAAAAATAGTACGACTGTTCTGGCAAAGATAATCAAGTTTACACTTTTGTCGCAAAAGCATCTGATTTTCTCTCCAAAGAACTGGTCACGTATCGCGACTTTATGGCAACGTTTGCAACAAAGTTTTCGCCTGATGGTAGGGGTGCCTGATTATCAGACTTATTTAGAACACATGAAACAGCACCATCCAGATCTTGAAGCAATGGACGCTAAAACATTTTATCGCCACTGTGTAGATTCACGTTATCCATCGGCAGGTGGAGATTTAAAAAAATGTCCATGTTAGTAATAATTTAGTAACTTAGAAAAACATAAAAACGGTGTATGTTAAATATACACCGTTTTTTTATTCAGGAAGGAAGGGGATGTGGGGAACCAACAGGCTTCAAAAGAATGAAAAAGATCAACAGAATAAAAAACTAGCCAGGCAGATAGGAGAGTATGCCTCACAAATAGACAGCTTTTTACAGCAGATCAATACCATTATTCTGGATAAACCGCAGCAAACCAAATTGGCCTTAAGTTGTTTGCTAGCAGGTGGGCATGTCCTGTTTGAAGACTTGCCCGGATTAGGTAAAACTACTTTATCGAGTGCATTAGCGCATATTGCCGGTTTAAGATTTCAGCGTATACAGTTTACCAATGACATGTTGGCCAGTGATGTAATTGGAATTAATATATTTAATCAGGCTGAACATATTTTTGAGTTTAAACCAGGCCCGGTTTTTACCCAGATTTTACTGGCTGATGAGATTAACCGTTGTAGTCCGAAAACACAGAGTGCCTTGCTGGAGGCTATGGAGGAAGGTTGTGTCACGGTAGACGGTGTCCGACATGCTTTACCTCAGCCATTTTGGGTGATTGCTACACAAAACCCTTTATTCCAGAGTGGAACTTATGCCTTGCCAGAGTCCCAGCTGGACCGTTTTTTAATGCGATTATCCTTGGGCTATCCATCGCGCCAGGCAGAAAGGATTCTGTTACAACAGGACTCGCGTCAGGCATTAATATCAACAATTGAGCATGTCTTTAGCCAGCAGGATATTCTGAATCTTCAACAACTGGCACGTAATATTTATTTAAGTGATGTAGTGCTGGATTATATTCTGGATTTGGCTGAAATGACCCGTAAAGGCCGACATGGGTTATCTACCCGCGGAATATTGGCCTTAAAAAAAGCTACGCAGGCCTATGCTCTATTAGAAAAGCGCAGTTATGCGACTACAGATGATGTACAGGCCGTATTTAATGCTGTGGTTTCTCATCGTCTCGGAACAACTGATGCAGAAAGCTATAAGCTTCTGCAAAGTGTGGCGGTTAGTTAGGAGCACACCATTTGCAGAAACATATCCAAGGCTGGCTTGCCAAGCGTTTCCGGATTGATGGGCAAAGAACCCTCAAGCAGCGGGATATACTGGTCTTTATGTATCAGCAGGGTTACCTGTATTTGGTTCTCATACTGATTACTTTTATTGCCGGCGTTAACTATGCCAATAACCTGATACTGGGTTTCTGCTTTTTAATCAGTGCTGTACTTTGTATCAGTTTTTATCTTGCTTTTAAACAGTTGCATCAACTCAAAATAGAAGTGATCGTGCCTGAAGTCGGCCGGGTAGGCCAAGCCATGCAAATAGAGATTATTTTTTATCAGGAGCGAGAGATTGTACGTTATTTAAACCTGTATTATGCAAAGCAAATCATTCCAGTTCTAGTACAGCATAAACAGCAGCGTTTTCATTTACTGGTGTGGCCAGAAGAACGCGGACCATTACATTTACAGCGCCTACAGATATATTCTACTTATCCTTTCGGATTGGTTCGTGCCTGGACCTATCTTTATCTGGAGCAAATGAGCTGGATTGCTCCCCAGGCTTTAGATTTTAAAGCTGAGAATGCTGCACAAAATGCATTAAAACAGGCACAGGATATGGATGAATTTCAAGAACTACGTGATTTTAAAACGGGTAACTCTTACCATGCGGTGTCATGGAAGCAGGCTGCTCGAGGTCAGGGCCTCTATATCAAGGTATTTGAAAGCTATCCCGAGCAGAATAAGATAGAAATTTGCTATGAGCATATGCCAAGTTCAGAGCATGAGGAAAAACTGAGTTTAATGATGGGGCTGGTAGATCAATGCGAACAGCAACAATGCCCTTATCGTTTGGTTTTACCACAGGACGAGCTGGCCACCGGATCAGGTGAGGCTCAATTTCAGAAAGCACAAAAATTACTGGCGCAGGCTTAACCATGTTAAATCGACCTGTTCATGGCGCCATGCTGCTGGCTCTCGGGCTGATCTGGCTGGCACAACTGGCTTTCACTCCTATAATGAACAGCCTTCTATTTGCTTGTGTAATAATAAGCTTGGCATGGCAATATCATAAAAATCTCCATAAAAAACAATCTAAAATTTTTCAGGTCATTTTTGTTCTATTCAGCTTTGCTGCGATTTACTGGCAGTATCGGAGTTTCATCGGTGTAGAAGCAGGGGTAACACTATTAGCAGTTGGCCTGTATGGTAAAGCTTTAGAGACTCGAACTCGGCGTGATTATCTAATTATTTTTAACTTTGCACTATTTGTAAGCGCCAGCCTGTTCCTTTACAGCCAAAACATCGGGATGGCTATCCTGATCTTATGTTCACTCATCAGCTGCTTGATCGGGCTGTACCGGATTCAGATAAGTGATTTTCAACAAGAGCAGGTTAAAGGCCGTTTAAGAAAGGACTTTCAGCATGTAACTAAGCTGATTCTGTATGCCATACCATTTTTTATAGTACTATTTATTTTTTTCCCACGGTTGCCTCCACTCTGGTCAGTACCATTACAGACCGATCTTGCCACCACCGGCATAAGTGACCGGATGTCACCAGGAGATATCGCCCAGATTTCTCAATCCAGTGCGCTGGCATTCCGGATTTTAGGCAATATACAGAAACTACCTGAGCGTGAGCAGCTGTACTGGCGCGCGATGGTGCTGGATGAATTTGATGGACGGACTTGGACTAGCCATTTTATTAATCAGCAACCTAAGACATTGCCATCTCTTCATATAACTGACGGGCTAGATTACCAGTATCTGCCTGCTGACTCACAACAGCAATGGGTAATATCGCTTGAAAAGTCTATTCCTTTACAGGCGAACTTCCAGTTACATCAAGACTGGAGTATTACTCCAACCCGTCCAAATCAGGGTGCACAGCCCATTCGACTGCAATGGTTGGGACAGTCAGCTCAGACGGTAGCACCCCAGTATTCGGATACAGTTCAGGCTATAAACCTGAAAGTACCGAGTAGCACTGATCCCCGGACCCGGCAGTTAGCCAGCAATTTATTTAAACAGAGTAATCAGCAACCTGCCCGGTATGTAGAGAATGTATTGAACTGGTATCGTCGCAATGGCTTTGTCTATACTTTAAGTCCAGGCCGTCTCGGGCAAGACAGAATAGATGAATTCCTGTTTAAGTCCCGGCAGGGTTTCTGTGAGCATTATGCAGGTAGTTTTACAATGTTGATGCGCTATGCCGGTATTCCTGCTCGGGTAGTAGTCGGGTATCAGGGAGGACAACCGGCTCCAGATGGACAAAGCTGGGAGGTGCGACAGATGGATGCTCATGCGTGGTCGGAAGTCTATTTAAATGGCCAGTGGCATCGGGTTGATGCAACAGCTGCGGTAGCACCAGAACGGGTAGGGTCGGGCATGCAGGACTATCTGGAACAGGAGCCTTCTACACTAGGCAATAATCACCGTTCTGGCTTGCAATATCAACAGTTTGCCTTGCTTAAAAATATTCGGGTATGGAGTGATTATGCTTCCTATCAATGGCAAAGCAAGGTCGTAGGATATGATACTGATAAACAAAAAAACTGGCTTGCACGTTTAGGTTTAAAATCTATTTATAGCTATATTCTGATTTTATTTATTAGTATTGTGATGCTGGTTCTAATCTACTTGTTGATACAGTATCGTCAAAATCTACAAAAAATGACCCCTTATGAACGTTCTATAAGAAAATTTACTAAAAATCTTCCCGTTGAACTGCATAAGTACTCTTATGAGACTTTTCAACAGTGGATGATAAGATTGGCTCAATACAGTAATGACACAAGTTCTTTTTATGAACTAGCTCAACTTGACCAGAAAATTCGGTTCATGCAACAGGACACGCCAGAGAATCTTAAAATGTTTAAGAAATTGCTTAAAGACTGTGCATTTGCTTTAAAGCTGAATAAAAAAAACTTGTCAGAAAAATAAAAAATGCATATGATGCAAAACACTTAGGCGTATAGCTCAGTTGGTTAGAGCGCTACGTTGACATCGTAGAGGTCTCCAGTTCGAGTCTGGATATGCCTACCAAATATGACACCTTATGGTGTAAAGGTTTCAAGGAAATACAAGTACTTGAAGCCTTTTTTAATATCTGGCATTCATAAAATAAAATGTTTTTAATTTTATATGCGCTGTCATAGATATAGAACGTAAAAAAGTCCTCATAGTGAGGACTTTTTATATTAACGCTGAGTTTTAAATTCAAGCACTGTATTCTTGTTGCTGTCCATCAGTTTTAGCTCAGTTTCACTCACCTTATATTGAGTAACCTGATTCAAAGCATTAGTAAATTTATCTGGTAAATTTGTAGGGCTTAAACAAGCTCTTCGTGTTTTGGCTATTTCTGAGAAAGTAATTTGTGTACCTTTCACTGCATAGCCTCCCATAAGACGGTTACAGCCATCAGTTCCGCTAAGTTGAGTATTATCAAAAATTAAACTTGGAACATCAGATTGCTGAGGATCAGCCTTATATTTTACATCATTGATCTGAGTTACTATCCATGTCTTGTTTTGTAATAAAGCCAAGTTGCGGTCAGTAGATGGGTTGTTCATAGTAGCACAACCGGCAAAAGCTAAAGTGGATGCAATGCTAGAGGCTATAAAAAGTTGTTTTATCAATTTTTTCTCCTATAAAACTTTAAATTATATTCTTAGATTAACTACTACAGCATAGAACAAATTTAACTAAGTACAGAGGTAAATTACTTTTTATCAATACTTTATTAATAAAAATAACATAGATAATATTTTTTATATAAGAAGTTAATAAAATTATATTATTAAATTTGAAAGATTTATAATTTTAAAAAATTAAAAGATAAATAATAAGATTTTCTTTAAAAATATTAAAATTAAATTCTAATTAAAAAATGGAAAAATTATTTATCTATGAATATAAATTATATAGTTATTATATTCTTTATTACCAAATTAAAAAAATTTTTTGATCATAAAAACCTATAATTATTTCTAATAAGCTTGTTATTTTGGAAAGCTGTGCTAAGATATAAAACTTAATGAAGGCAAACCTCATACGATGCCACTCCCATTTTTCAAGATTTTCTTGAGATTTTGTAGTTATTAAAATTAAAACAATTTTATTTTAATCAAATAATTGTTCGAAAACTGCTCTAAAGAGTTTACTAAAGTTTATTGTATTGGTGTATATATTGAAATATCCAAATTTTCGTACCGCGAAATCTATCGACGGTGATATTATTCATGTTCAGATTATAGCTTCAGAAAGAAAACAAAATATTTCTGGTGGCTTTAAATGGGTAAAAGTAGGTGAAAAAGTTCTACTTGATTCCGGAAGAGAGATTAATTTTAATCTAGATGGCCAAAGCTTTTATGTTGCGCCTAATCAGATGTACCGGTTATAAATATTAAGCTCACTTTAGTGGGCTTTTTTATTTGCTAAGAAGTGATAATTTCAATAAATTATAAATTTTTAGAAGAGGAATAATAAGAATTAATGTAAAGAACTTAAAAGTAGAAAAATTTAGTTACTAGAAGAAAAAGCATAGAGAGTAGATTAATTAAATTGATAAGATAAATTTAAAATTAGATTTAGACTTTATTTGAAAAATTAACCATTTAAGCAAATTCAGTTTTTTTTAATTTTTACTATTGGGCTAATTGCTTAATTTATATGCGAATATTAATTAAATTATACTAACTATAACATGTATTAACATTTATTCTTAAAGATGTAACTCTATTTGAGTTTAATTTTGGTTAAAATTATTTCCACTATATTAACAATTGTACAAAAGAATAAAGCTACTCTATAGGCCTGTTTTCAACCCCAGAAAACAGGCCTTTTTTTATAAAAAATATTCTGGATTTATAATTTCATATGATGTTTAAAATAAGGTAAAAAATTATTTAAATGTAAACTTATAATAATTAAAAGTAGGTAAAATTTACATTAAAATAAATGAAGCATTGATATTAAAGTAGTTATAAGTATGTCTAAATTTATATCCTAGAAAAATGATTATATAAGTATATTGAAGTCACACCTATGAATACCTAACTCAAATGCTTTAAATAAAACTCATCCTTAGTTATAACAAAACTTATTGCTGACTCCCTTATAGTGAAGATGTTCGTTTGATAACGACCAACCTGAAACCAACTCAATATTTGTTATGAGGTGTGAAATGGCTAATCAAGATAATAAACGCGACAATAACCAGCGCCAGCAACAGGGCAGCAATAATCAGCAACAGCAAAGTGGCAGTAATAATCAGAAACAGCAAGGTGGTGGCGGCCAAAATAGTCGTCAGCAAAGTCAACAAAGTGGTAATAACAGCTCAGGACGCGGCTTTGCTAGTATGGATGCAGATAAACAGCGCGAAATCGCTAGTAAAGGCGGTAAAGCAGCCCATGAAAGTGGTAATGCACATGAGTTTACCTCAGAGGAAGCTCGTGAAGCAGGCTCACAAAGCCACAAAAATGATAGATAATTATCAAGGACTTTAATTTTATTAAGAAGTCTTTAGATAATTTTTTAAAAGGAAAGGGTTGCTTGGAGCCACCCTTTCTTCGTACTTCTGATATATAATTTGGTATGAATCGGATGAGGGTGTCAGATCTTGGCGTGAGTTCCATATTTATCGATCATGATCGAACTTGCTTCATTTAAGCCAATTACTTCACAGGAAGTACCGCGTTCAGTAAATTTTTTGATGACGGAATCCAGCATGGCTACAGAGGTTACATCCCAAATATGGGAATGGGTAAGATCAATAATTACTTTTTCCACCTGTTCATTAAAATTAAAACTCTGGTAAAAACGTTCGGATGAACTGAAAAAAATCTGCCCCACCAAGCTGTAACTTCGGACACCTTCCTTTAAAGTAGATTCAACTCGAATATCATTTTCCAGTTTGTTGGCTAAAAACAGTGCAGAAAGCAATACACCAGTCAATACGCCCAAAGCCAGGTTATGAGTGGCAACTACGACCACCACAGTTGCGATCATTACACTGTTGCTACTCTTCGGGTTTTTATGAAACTGTATGACTGATTGCCAGTTAAATGTGCTAATTGAAACCATAATCATGACTGCCACTAAAGCTGCCATTGGTATCAACTTAAGCCAATCACTGATAAATACCACCAGAATTAAAAGAAATATCCCTGCACAAAAAGTCGATAAACGTTGTCGACCGCCAGATTTCACATTAATCATTGACTGTCCAATCATGGCACAGCCAGCCATACCCCCCATAAAGCCGGTAACAATATTTGCAATACCTTGTCCTTTACATTCTTGATGCTTATCACTTGAAGTATCAGTCATTTCATCCACAATACTGGCAGTCATCATTGACTCTAAAAGGCCTACTGCAGCCAGAGCAATAGAATAAGGCAGAATAATTCTGAGCGTTTCAAGGTTAAGCGGAATGTCTGGTATAAGAAATACAGCCAGACTATCAGGTAAAGTACCCATATCGCCTACAGTACGTATATCACTGTTTAACCAGATTGAAAGCAGGCTAATCACCACAATACACACCAACGGGGAAGGTAACCAGCTGCCAAGTCTTGGAACATAAGGAAATAGATAGATAATACTGAGGCCTAAAGCAACAAATAGATAAACCTGCCAGCTGACATTGATGAGTTCAGGTAATTGAGCCATAAAAATTAAAATGGCGAGGGCATTTACAAATCCAATCACCACAGATTTAGATACAAAACGCATCAGCTTGGCCAGTTTAAGGTAACCAGCCAGTATCTGGATGATGCCAGTCAGTATGGTAGCCGCAAGTAGATACTGTAATCCATGCTCTTTAACCAGATTAACCATAACTAAAGCCATAGCTCCAGTTGCAGCTGAAATCATGGCAGGTCTGCCCCCTACAATGGCAATTACTACTGCCATAGAAAATGAAGCATATAAACCGACTTGCGGATCGACTCCGGCAATAATTGAAAAGGCAATTGCCTCGGGAATAAGTGCCAGACCTACTACCAGTCCAGCCAGCACATCAGCACGAATGTTTGAAAACCACTGTTCACGGAAAGAAGACAACATAAAGAAAGCCCGATTTTTATTGGAACAGGCGAGTGAGGTGACAATATTGTGAAAAAGACATAATTACGCCACACCACTAACCTTTAATATAGCAATGAGAAATTACTTCTAGGAAATGAGTAATCAAGGTGGCGTAAGAAACATAGAAAATAGTAAGAAGGTTTAGATTATAGGGCACCGAGAATAACACGTTTCAAGTTCTTAGAAAATTGGTGCTGATCTTATCGGCCATAGTGTTAAAAGAAATTCAGTTTTAAAATGCATGAAGCATTACGCTCTTGATAAAATTACATCAAGATTTTTCGATAACAACTAAAGATAAGAGATATGAAAACAGTTATAACGGTAATCGCAGCAGTTACAGTCGTCTCGGTAGGCTATATAACCTATCATACTATTCAGCAAAAGCGTCAGCAGGAGATCAAGCAGGTCATCCAGGAAGCACAGAGCTCTTTAGAGCAGGCTCAGCACAACCCGCATCATCTCGAACGGAGTACTTTCCCGGCGTTTGATACTGCAGGGAAATCCGTTCAGACTGAAAAAATGTAGAGATTTTTATACGTTTTTGGGGTTAACGGGAAAGAAAATAAAAAACTTGCAAGTTTATTTAAAATTAAGCGCCTGATTTTAAATATTTTAAAAACAGTAAGTGTTCCAAATTAATCTAAGAAGATTAAACCTGATAATCAAAAATAAAATCAGTGTGTTATAATCTGGCCGAAAAAATTTAGCGGGTAGATTTAAGTTCGCACTTTTTTCTACAGGTTAGATGAAAAAGCTGCATAAGATGATGCAGCTTTTTTGTTTGCCTCGCCTATTAGTGGCACTCATCAAGTGTTTAGTAAGTTTGGGCTCAGGTGCAGCTTGAAGATGGGAAGTAATTAGGATGGCATAGGTCTTGCTGTTTTATCCAGAATTACTTGCACAATATCTGATTTTGATGCATTTAAATTTTATAGCAGTGTGGTGATTTGAGGCTTTTCAGGCCGAGGATTCAATCGCAAAGATCTTAATTCTCAGGGGCGATGTAATGACAACTCCCAATACCTCAGCCGGTATGCTTGAGCGCTTGTTCAAGCTCAGCGAAAATAAAACCAGTTTTAGAACAGAAGTTCTAGCAGGTGTAACCACATTCTTGACAATGTGTTACATCATTATTGTTAATCCAATGATTTTATCCGAAACCGGAATGGATCATGGAGCTGTCTTTGTCGCAACCTGTCTTGCAGCCGCAATTGGCTGTCTGGTTATGGGAATTGTGGCCAATTATCCAATTGCCCTTGCACCAGGTATGGGACTAAATGCCTATTTTACTTATTCAGTGTGTTTAGGGATGGGGGTGCCTTGGCAAACGGCACTAGCTGCGGTATTTGTTTCAGGTCTGGTATTTATTGCTATCAGTATGTTCAAAATCCGTGAGGCAATCGTCAATGCCATTCCCATGTCATTAAAACTGGCGATTGGCGGCGGTATTGGGCTGTTTTTAGCCTTGGTCGCGCTTAAGAATGCCGGCATTATTGTAGATAATCCGGCTACTTTGGTGGGACTGGGCGATATCAAACAGCCAACAGTTTTACTGGCCCTGTTAGGTTTCTTTCTTATTGTGATCATGCACCATTTTAAGGTCCGTGGTGCAATCATTCTCAGTATTCTGGTCGTAACTGCAATTGCAACTGCTTTAGGCCTGAATGAATTTAAAGGTATAGTAGGCGCAGTGCCATCATTGGCTCCAACATTGTTACAAATGGACTTTGAGGGCCTGTTTACGGCCAGTCTGGTAGGGGTGATTTTTGTATTCTTCCTGGTTGACCTGTTTGATTCTACCGGTACTCTTGTAGGGGTTTCTCATCGTGCTGGCCTGCTTAAAGATGGCAAGTTACCACGCTTGAAGAAAGCATTATTTGCTGACTCTACTGCCATTGTAGCTGGGGCCGCACTAGGCACCTCATCCACTACGCCCTATATTGAATCTGCATCGGGTGTGGCTGCAGGCGGCCGTACTGGATTAACTGCTGTTGTCGTCGGTTTTATGTTTCTGGCGTGCTTGTTCCTGGCACCGTTAGCCCAGTCTGTACCGGGTTTCGCGACAGCGCCGGCTTTATTGTTTGTCGGGGTATTAATGATCCAGGGTATTACCCATATTGAATGGGATGATATTACTGAAGCGGTTCCTGCTTTCCTGACTATCGTTTTCATGCCTTTTACCTATTCAATTGCTGATGGTATTGCTATGGGCTTTATCAGCTATGCACTGGTGAAGCTTTTTACAGGCAAAGCAAGTACGGTTCCTTACATGGTATGGATCATTGCCGTGTTATGGGTAATCAAATTTGTTGCTTTTGGTGGCTAATTTTTATACATCATTCAGAGTGTAAACGGAAGTTTGCACCCTTTTTATTTATTGCGAATTCCAAGGAGAGACCATGAGTCATACTGAACTCATTCGTGCTTTACCTAAAGCTGAACTGCATGTACATATTGAAGGGACGTTTGAGCCTGAACTCATGTTTGAAATTGCACAGCGTAATCAGATTGATATTCCTTATAAGTCTGTAGAAGAGGTAAGACAGGCATATAATTTCCATAACCTGCAGTCATTTCTTGATATTTATTATGCAGGGGCAAATGTACTCATTCATGAACAGGATTTCTATGACCTGGCTTGGGCATATTTTAAAAAATGTGCTGAAGATCATGTAGTACACACTGAAATATTCTTTGACCCGCAAACTCATACAGATCGTGGTATAGCATTTGAAACAGTTCTGAATGGTTTGCAACGAGCCTGTAATGATGCAAAAGCAAAATTAGGTATCAGCTCATACCTTATTATGTGTTTTTTACGCCATTTAAGTGAAGAAGCAGCATTGAAAACTCTGGAGCAGGCACTTCCTTATAAGAATCAGATTATTGCAGTAGGTCTGGATTCAAGTGAAGTCGGCCATCCACCAGCCAAATTTACCCGGGTTTTTGCCAAAGCCCGCGAAGCAGGCTTTCTGGTGGTCGCACATGCGGGTGAAGAAGGTCCACCAGAATATGTTTGGGAGGCTTTAGACCTGTTAAAGGTTAACCGGATTGATCATGGTGTGCGTTCTGAGGAAGATCCGGTTCTCATGCAGCGGCTGATTCAGGAAAAAATGCCTCTTACAGTTTGTCCGCTGAGTAATCTGAAACTTTGTGTAGTGGATGATATGCAGCAGCATAATATTCACCGTCTGTTACAGCAGGGCGTTAAAGTAACAGTAAATTCAGATGATCCATCTTATTTTGGTGGTTATATGAATGATAATTTCTTTGCTATTCAAAAAGCACTGAATTTGTCTAAAGCTGAACTTAAGCAGTTAGCGATTAATTCTTTTGAGGCGGCTTTCATAGACAATATTGAAAAGCAATCATGGATTAAGAAAATTCAGGCTCTGTAATCAAATAAAATGAAATCAATAGGTTTACTCTATGTAGGCCTGTTGATTTATTGTTATAAAAAGTAAGCTGAAAAAAATAGTGATAAAAGCCTTATATGATCAGGAAACAAATGTGCAATTTAACTGATCAATATTATTTATTATGCCTGATTATCTTATTTTTACAGATTTAGATGGAACACTATTAGGCCACGATACTTATACTTATACGGAAAATCTGGAGCTAATCAGACAGCTTAAAAGACGTTACCCTATTATTTTATGCAGCAGTAAAACCGCATTAGAAATTAAAAATTTACAAAAAAAATTAGGTCTAGTAGATATGCCGTTTGTTGCAGAAAACGGGGCATATATATTTTTTAATTCTTTCTATCAGTTTCAGAGTCCGGTCAGGCAGGCAGCCATTACTGAAGCATTACAACAACTCCGTATACAGTACCATTTGAATTTTCAGCTTTTTAGTGAATATACATCCCAGCAGATTGCTGAGTTAACCGGATTAAGCTTAGCTGAATCATGTCAAGCCCTACAACGGCTTTATAGTGAAGTGATTATCTGGGGTAGCAATCCACAATATGAACAGCAAATTATTGCCCGGCACTTGGCCAAAAACTTGCATATAGTACATGGCGGGCGCTTCAGTCATGTATTGAGTACAGCATGTGATAAATCTATAGCAGTACGCTGGCTACAGCAATTTTATCCAGCTGAAGCTGTCCGGATTGGCTTGGGAGACAGTGAGAATGATATTGATATGCTAAAAGCCTGTGAGCATGCTGTGGTTGTAAAGCGTCCTTATAAACCAGTCCTTCAATTTGCGCATAATTCTGTCTACTACACTCAGAAAATGGCTCCAGCAGGGTGGAAAGAAGGTCTTGAATACTTTTTACAACAATAAATGGAGAGAAAATAATGGTCGATTTTGCACAAGAAGGTATGATTACGACGATTCATGATCTAAAGCAGCGCCAGCTGGAAGATTATGAAAATGAATTGCGTGAATTTACTAAATATAGACCGGTTACCTTAGTTTTACCTTCACTTTATTCTGAGCTGGAAAGGCCTGCACTTACTAAAATTGTGCAGGAATTGAAAGAAGCTGATTATATCCAGCAGATTATCATCGGACTGGATCAAGCTAATCCTGAACAATTTAAGCATGCCAAGGAGTTTTTTTCCGAGCTACCTCAGCCGCATACCATTTTATGGAACGACGGACCGCGTTTACAGAAAATCCATCAGCATCTTGAAGAATTAAAAGTTGCACCTTCACAACGTGGAAAGGGCCGTAACGTCTGGTATTGTGCCGGCTATGCGCTAGCTGAAAGTAACAGTAAGGTCGTGGCACTCCATGACTGTGATATCAGTACATATCAGCGTGATATGCTAGTGCGGTTGATTTACCCCATGGTTCATCCACAGTTTAATTTCCAGTTCTCTAACGGATATTATGCCCGCGTAGCTGAGCATAAAATGAATGGCAGGGTATCCCGTCTGCTGGTTTCTCCACTCTTACTTGCACTCAAGAAAGTCTTTGGTCCACTGGATTATCTGCTTTATCTTTCAGCCTTCCGTTATCCACTTTCAGGCGAAATGGCAATTCATCTGGATGCATTACGTGATTTAAAAGTTTCAGGTGACTGGGGGCTGGAAATTGGAGTTCTTTCTGAAATCTATCGTAATTATTCTACCAAACGGATCTGTCAGGTAGATATTGCTGACCGCTATGAACATAAGCATCAAAATGTAGTGAATTCAAATGGAGAGGGTGGCTTGAAGCGTATGAGCCGTGATATTGCTCTAGCACTTTTTCGTAAACTTGCCACGCTGGGCGTTCCAGTTAGCCTAGATAATATCCGGATTATTCGTGCAACTTATTATCGAAATGCTTTAGATATGATTGATCACTATTATTATGATGCAATAACCAATGGTTTACATTATGACCGGCATAGTGAAGAAAATACGGTTGAACTTTTTGCTCAGAGTATTGTTGAGGCGGGAGAGCAGTTTATGAATTTTCCAAATCAGCAGTCGTTTATTCCAAGCTGGAACCGCGTACATTCAGCTTGTCCAAGTATTTATAAGGATATTAAACAGGCAGTAGCGCTCGATAATATGTGATTTGAAGATTCTTTAGGCAGTTATTTACATTTAACAGTGTTCAGATACTTCATAATCTTTAAAATTGGTCCAAAATTTATATATACACTGATAAAGGATAAACATGAAGAAATCTATATATGTACTGGCACCATTAGCCTTAATTTTATCGGCGTGTACAACTTCAGGAATAGAGCAATCGGCTAATACCACCACAACTACACAGCAATTAGGAGCAGCTGCCATTAAAGTGGCAGTAAATGCAAAATGTAATACTGAACTAAACAACCAGCCCGCTTGGCAAAATATAACTAAGGTAATGACAGCTGAGCAGAAACAGGCAGTTCAGGCAGATATTTGTGGTTGTGTGAGTGATAAGGCTCCACAAAATATAACAACTGTGGATCTGGCTACAGCAGCGATTGATCCGGCTGCACGTACCGCCATCATAACCAATGCAGTCACTAAAACAATTAATGCATGTGTAGCAGAAGTTTTAAATTAAGTTTTTTCAGTATTGAGCAGGATGATACAATCAGCCTGCTTTTTTATGAGTAAATAGTTTGATGAAAATTGCAGGTGTAGATGAAGCAGGGCGTGGACCATTGGTAGGTGCTGTCGTGGCAGCTGCAGTCATTCTCGATCCAGCTCGTCCAATCGAAGGTTTGAATGATTCCAAAAAACTGACAGAAAAAAAACGTGAAAAGCTTTTTGTCGAGATTCAGGAAAAAGCTTTGGCTTGGTGCATTGCAGAAGCAAGCGCTGCTGAAATTGATGAAATAAATATCTTGCAGGCTTCATTACTGGCAATGCGTCGTGCTGTGGAAGGTTTATCAATTCAACCGGATAAAGTGCTGGTCGATGGTAATAAAGAACCTGCTGGCCTAAAGATGAGCTGTGAAGCTGTAGTAGGAGGGGATGCTTTATACCAGGAAATTTCGGCCGCAAGTATTCTGGCTAAAGTAGCACGTGACCGGCAAATGGTCTTACTAGATCAACGTTACCCACATTACGGTTTTGCCAAACATAAAGGTTATCCGACCAAAGCTCATTTTGAGGCAATTGGTATACATGGTGTAATTGATGAGCATCGGCGTAGCTATGCGCCGGTTAAGAAGGTCTTGGCTTTGTTAAATGAGTAATAATTTTATCTAATTTCTCAATCACCTTAAAATATTAAAGCGGCCAATAAAGCCGCTTTACTAATCAAGAATGGCCATCTGCTATCGATTAAAATCATTTTGTGAATAATTCTCATCTTCGAAAGAAGGCTGATAGTCTTGGTCGAGGTGTTGAAGATGTTCATGCATCGCACGTTCATGCTGAATACGTTGGTAAATCTCTTCCCGGTGAACAGATACTTCTTTTGGAGCATTGACACCAATACGGACCTGGTTGCCCTTTACTCCAAGTACAGTAACACTGACTTGGTCCCCAATCATTAATGTTTCTCCGACGCGACGGGTCAGAATCAGCATGTTTATCTCCTTGCTAAACGCTAAACCTGCAAAAGCTCTAATCAAAAAAGCGAAAAGTCACAACCTTGGTATCAGAGAAAATTTTAACAGGATTATATGACAAATTAGGTAGCTGAATAAATTCTACTAAAATTTTCCAATAACCTTAATCGGTAATAGGCTTTGTTGCACAAAGCTATTCTTGAAGGCTTCTTCAGTAATATAATTTCCAGATGAAGAAGCCTACACCTAAAATCTATCGTACAACCAATTGGTCCTCGTATAACCAAGCTTTAATCAAGCGAGGAAATATTTCAATCTGGTTTGATCCTAAGACGCAATGGTATGCACAACCACAAGGCAAGCAAGGACGAAATCAAACTTATTCCGATACAGCGATTCAATGCTGTTTAATGATCAAATCTCTATTCCGTCTTTCTTTACGTATGGTTACTGGCTTTGTTCAAAGCCTGATTAAACTCTGTGGCTTGAATTGGACAGCACCAGATTACTCCACCCTTTGTAGACGACAAAAGCATATTGATATTGCGATAAGCTATCAGAAAAGTCATGATGGGTTACACCTACTTGTCGACTCTACGGGTTTAAAGTTTTTAGGTGAAGGCGAATGGAAGCGTAAAAAACATCAGCCTGAATACCGTCGGCAATGGCGTAAACTGCATATTGGTATAGATGCTGAAACACTGCAAATACGTGCCGTTCAGCTTACTACAAATAATGTCAGTGATTCACAAGTACTAGGTGATTTACTGGATCAAATTCCACTAGATGAGCGAATAGATTCTGTCTATACCGATGGCGCGTACGACACGAAGTGCTGCAGAAAAGTGATTTCAGATCGTCAAGCACATGCAGTAATTCCACCCAGAAAGAATGCCAAGCCCTGGAAAGATTCTAAAATAAGTTCAATAGAACGAAATGAGTTACTTCAAACGGTTAAACATTTAGGTAGAACCCTATGGAAAAAATGGTCGGGTTATCACCGTCGTAGTTTGGTGGAAACCAAGATGCATTGCATCAAATTATTAGGTGATAGGCTGACGGCAAGACATTTTCAAAGTCAGGTCAATGAAATTCATGCGCGTGTGGCAGTTCTGAATAGATTTACGGAATTAGGTAGACCTCGCACCCAAGTTGTGTCTTAAATTTGAATGGATTGGGGAGAACTCAGCTTTTGAATGTTTATGCAACAAAGCCTCGGTAATATAACAGAGCCACTATAGAAAAAACTATAGTGGCTTTGATTTTTTATTCTTATTCTCTGAAAGAACAGTATAACTATTGTTCTTTCAGAAAAGGCACTTAAGCGCGAACGCTGGATTCACCATGCTCGCGGTCTAGACCAAACGTAGTGTGTAAAGAGCGTACAGCCAGCTCCAGATAGTTCTCTTCAATGATGACAGAGATCTTAATTTCAGATGTAGAAATCATCAGAATATTGATGCCTTCTTCAGCCAGGCCAGTAAACATTTTGCTTGCCACGCCTGCATGGGAACGCATGCCAACACCGACAATAGAAACTTTGACGATATCATCACGAGTAGCAACTTCACGCGCACCAATCGCTTTAGCTGTTTCTTCAAGAATAGCTTTTGCTTTAGCCAGCTCACCACGGTTAACAGTGAAGGTGAAATCCGTAGTTCCATCTTCTTCAACATTCTGGATAATCATGTCGACTTCGATATTGGCTGCACCAATCGGAGACAGAATTTTAGATGCAATACCTGGCTCGTCAGGAACCCCTAGAATAGTCAGTTTTGCTTCGTCACGGTTAAACGCGATACCTGAGATGATTGGCTGTTCCATGTTATCTTCCGCTTCTGTAGTGATGAGTGTGCCCACGTTCTTTTTGAATTCTTCGTCAAATGCGCCATCTTCGTCATTGTCAAAACTTGATAATACGCGCAAAGGAACCTGATATTTACCTGCAAATTCTACAGAGCGGATTTGCAGTACTTTTGAACCAAGAGAGGCCATTTCCAGCATTTCTTCAAAAGAAATACGGTCAATTTTTTTAGCTTTTGGAGCAACACGGGGATCAGTGGTATAGACACCATCAACATCGGTGTAAATCTGGCATTCATCTGCTTTTAGTGCTGCAGCAAGTGCAACACCAGTTGTATCTGAGCCGCCACGACCAAGCGTTGTGGTATTGCCCAATTCGTCTACACCCTGAAAGCCGGCAACCACGATCACACGACCTGCATCGAGGTGTTGGGTCATAACGTCAGTGTCAATTGATTCGATACGTGCCTTGGTGAATGCGCTATCGGTTTTAATGCCAACCTGGCGTCCGGTCAATGATTTAGCGTCAACGCCAATAGAGTTCAGCGCCATTGCTAACATGGAAATCGTTACCTGTTCACCCGTAGAAACCATCTGGTCAAGTTCGCGTGGGTCAGGATTTTCGGTAATGGCTTTCGCGAGAGCAAGTAAGCGGTTGGTTTCACCACTCATTGCTGACACTACTACCACTACCTTGTGGCCGTGCTCATGCCAGCGCTTCACACGACGAGCAACATTTAAAATGCGCTCGGGGGTACCCATAGAAGTACCGCCATATTTTTGAACGATTAATGCCATAGTTGTTCCATATAAGCCATGACCCCGATTTCACCGATCAGGGTCAGTTACACAAAAAGTGAAGTTTATTTTGCTTCAAGCCAAGCAGTTAAATCTGCCATGACCTGTTCAAACTTCTCGTTAAGTGGCGCGCCACCTTGTGCCAAGTCAGGTTTACCTCCACCTTTGCCACCGAGTTCCGTTGCAAGATGTTTAATGATGTCACCTGCCTTGATAGATGAAGTGAAGTCTTTTGCTACAGATGCAATCAGGCTGACTTTGTCGCCGTCTACACCTGCAAGTACAATCACTGCATGGTCTAGTTTAGACTTGGTACTGTCGTGCAGGTTACGAAGAGATTTCGCATCCATACCCTGAACAGTGGTGATCAGTGTAGAACGACCTGCCACAGTCTGAACTTGGCTTAAAAGTTCAGCTGCCTGGAAGTTTGCCAACTTTTGGTTGAGCTGTTCAATCTGCTTCTGTAATGCGGATACATTTTCAACCGCAGTTTGAACACGCTCTACAGTTTGATCTTTTTGTGCTTTTAACAAGCTGTTAATCTGATGAATATCAGAATCTGCCTTTTGAACCAGCTCAAGCGCTTTCGTACCTGTCACTGCTTCAATACGTCGAATACCTGCGGCCACACCACTTTCAGAAGTGATTTTAAATAGACCAATATCACCTGTACGTTTAACATGAATACCACCACAGAGCTCAACCGAGAAGTTTTTCTCTTCAATAACCGAACCCATAGATAACACACGCACTTCGCTGCCATATTTCTCGCCAAACAGCATCATTGCACCTTTGGTTTTGGCAGTTTCAATATCCAGCAGTTCGGTAGTCACAGCAGTATTTGCAATAACCTCAGCATTAACAAGACGTTCGATTTGTTGAAGCTGCTCGAAAGTGACAGGCTGGTCATTGGCAAAATCAAAACGCAAAATGTCGGAAGCAACCAGAGAGCCTTTTTGCTGTACATGCGAACCCAGAATTTGGCGAAGCGCAGCATGCAACAAATGTGTTGCTGAGTGATTACGCGCAGTTGCTGCACGAAGTTCTGCTTTCACGGTTGCTTCTACATTTTGAGTAACTTTTAGGTTACCCATCGTCACGATGCCCTGGTGAACAAAAGCATTGCCAGATTTTTTAGTGTCCTGAACTTCAAAAATACCTGTTTCATTTTTGAAGATACCTGTATCACCAATCTGGCCGCCACTTTCTGCATAAAATGGCGTCTGGTTTAATACGATTAAAGCTTCGTCCCCTTCAGTAACTTCATCGACTAGAGTCCCATCTTTATAGATGGCAATAATCTGGCCCTGACCTTCAGTGGCATCATAGCCACTGAACTCGGTTTCATCTTCAACTTTAACAATGCTGTTATAGTCCACTGCAAACTTGCCTGCTTCACGCGCACGTTGACGCTGGGCAGCCATTTCTTTTTCAAAACCTGCCTCATCAATACTCAAGTCACGTTCACGTGCGATATCCGCTGTCAAGTCAACCGGGAAGCCATAAGTATCGTAAAGTTTAAATACAATTTCGCCTGGAATTATTGAGCCTTTTAGCTGAGTCAATTCACCTTCAAGAAGTTTTAAACCTTGCTCGAGTGTTTTTGCAAATTGCTCTTCTTCTTTGATCAGTGCAGCTTCGATACGTGCTTTATTGGCTTCAAGTTCCGGATAAGCTGTACCCATTACTTCAATTAGCGGCTGTAGCATTTTATAGAAGAATGTACCTGTTGCGCCGAGTTTGTTTCCATGACGTACAGCACGACGGATAATACGGCGAAGAACATAACCACGGCCTTCATTAGACGGGTTAACACCGTCAGCAATCAGGAAACAGCAAGAGCGGGCATGATCTGCAACTACTTTTAAAGAAGCCGGGTACTGAACAGGCGTATTTTTTTCTTTAGCTTCGGCTTCAAGTGAAGCGGTATCTACACCAATAATTTCGGCAGCAGCTTTAAGTAAGTGCTGAAACAGGTCAATTTCATAGTTTGAATTAACATGCTGTAAAACTGCGGAAATACGTTCGAGTCCCATACCGGTATCCACAGAAGGTGCCGGAAGTGCATGTAAAACTCCGTCAGCAGTACGGTTAAACTGCATGAAAACGTTGTTCCATATTTCAATAAAGCGATCACCATCTTCTTCAGGAGTGCCTGGCAGTCCGCCCCAAATATGGTCACCGTGGTCATAGAAAATTTCAGAACATGGACCACATGGACCTGTATCACCCATTGCCCAGAAATTATCCGAAGCGTATTTTTCACCTTTGTTATCACCAATACGGATAATGCGCTCGGCATCCAGACCAATTTCCTTGTTCCAGATATCAAAAGCTTCATCATCAGTATGATAAACCGTCGCATATAAACGGTCTTTAGGAAGTGCCAGCCATTGCTCGCTGGTTAAGAATTCCCAGGCAAACTTGATGGCATCACGCTTAAAATAATCACCAAAAGAAAAGTTACCCAGCATTTCAAAGAAAGTATGGTGGCGGGCTGTGTAGCCTACATTGTCGAGGTCATTATGTTTGCCGCCAGCACGTACACATTTCTGGCTAGAGACTGCTCGTACATAATCGCGTTTTTCTGCACCTAAAAAGCAGTCTTTAAACTGGTTCATGCCTGCGTTGGTGAAAAGCAGGGTAGGATCATTGGCGGGTACTAGTGAACTTGACGCGACACGTGTATGCCCTTGCGATTCAAAGTAACGCAAAAATGCTTCACGAATTTCAGCTGATGTCATAAAACGAGTACTCACAACCAAGTCACTCCTTAGTCTTAATTTGGTTAGGTACATCTAATTCTAAGGTCAAAAGGTGACAGCTTAGTGATTGATGTAAAGGTAAAACTTTAAAAAAACGCCAAATTATACCGGAAAATATAAGGGGCACCAACGTTTTTACCATCAAAATAGCGATAAAACCAGGATTATTCAAAAATGCTGTGTCCAAGTACAAGCTGGATGTTTTAACATAGGCATCGTTCTTTTACTGGGTAAAACAAGGATCTGTCATGCAGCGAGTGGCCATCAATGGTTTTGGACGTATCGGTCGAAATGTACTGCGTGCCTGGTTTGAAAACCCGAAAGCCTTTAATTTTGATATTGTAGCCATTAACGATATTGCTGATGTAGAAACTCTGGTTCATCTGTTCAGGTATGATACTACTCACGGCCGTTTTGCTGGGAATGTAGAAATATCACAGAAAAATGAACAGATTGTGCTAAATATTTCTGCCGGTACAAAAACACTCAATGTGCGCGTATTAAATATCGCGGAACCGGCAGCGCTTCCATGGCAGCAGCTTAATGTTGATGTTGTACTGGAATGTACCGGACTATTCCGTTCACGTGAGGCGGCTACCCGACATATTAAGGCTGGTGCGAAACGCGTTATTATAGGTGCTGCACCTTTTGACACGGTGGATGCTGCAATTGTATATGGGGTGAATCACCACGAAATTAAAGCCAGTGACCAGATTATCTCTAGCGTGTCTTGTACCACGCAGGCTTTAGTACCACTCGTCAAGATTATTGATGACGCATTTGGCATAGATACGGCCATGATGACCGAGATTCATGCCGTCACTGCAGACCAGACCGTACTGGATAAAGCTCATCGCGATCTGCGTCGTGCCCGGGCATCAGGTCAGAATATTATTCCTACTACATCTAGTGCATTGGGGGCCTTAAAACGGGTTATGCCCAAAATGGAAAACCGGATTGAAGGTTATTCGATTCGTGTACCTACAATTAATGTCGCGGCTATTGATCTGACCTTTATTTCGCATACGCCTATTACAGTACATAAAATTAATGAAGTATTAATCAAATCCGCGCAATATGATTATGCCCAGATTATGGCGGTGACCGATGAGCCTCTGGTGTCAAGTGATTTTAACCATTCACCTTATTCATTAATTGTCGATCTATCACAGACTCTGGTGGTCGGGCACCAGGCCAAAGTATTTGCCTGGTATGATAACGAGTGGGGATATGCCAACCGTTTGCTGGATTTATGCCAGTCTTTTGAATAACAGATATATAGGATGAATTAAGAAGGACTACCCGCAAAATATTTACAACACGGCCTTTAACTTTTTCTTGGGGATAATACGATGTTTTTACTGATGTGGGCTTTTATTGCTGTATTAATAATTGCGGTCATTTTTCTGTTCTGGCTAAACTTTCGCAAAGAACAGAATATGGAAACGGACTTGGATCAGCAACACCATTTGGAAGAAAAAATTGTTCTTCTGGAAGGGAATCTGAAACGTACGCTAGAAATCATGCAGGAACTGGTTAAAAGTGTACATGCTGATCGTGAAATTCTTAGCCAGACCGTAACTAAACTAAATGCGCTCGAACAACAAAATGCAGAGTTGGTGATTTTGCTTAAAAAATACCAGGCTTTGCTTGGAAAGACTGAACTAAAATAAAAGAGTAAAATTGATAATTTATATTTAAAACAGACTTTATAATTTTGAATTTTCAAAAATTCATTTTGTGCTTTGAAGTCTGATACAAAATATAAAGTGTAGCTGCTTTCTGTATGAAAAGTTTAGGCAGTAGAGTAAAAGCTCGGTAAAAGTCTCTGTTTTATTTCATTAAACATAAAAATTAGGCCAAGCTTAGAAAGCTTTTATAAAACTGAAAAACTCTGGTGCATGACTGAAATGATCGTGCTAAGATAGGAGAAATCGGGTGTGTTCCCGATTTTTTTATGCGGATCATTTCCGCGCTGACAAGAATTTAGGTTTACCGCATGCCCATTTCAGAGACATGGTTATTACCTGATGGTGTAGCTGATGTATTGCCAGAACAAGCGCAAATAATTGAAAAACTGCGCCGTAAAGCTTTAGATTTCCTCGTCTCACGAGGTTATCAGTTAGTCTATACACCTTTTATAGAATATATCGAATCTCTATCTTCTCTTTCAGAAGCAAATCAAGACCTGGACCTTGCCACTTTTAAGGTAATTGACCAGTTAACAGGCCGGTTACTGGGTATACGTGCAGACATGACTCCGCAAGTGGCTCGTATTGATGCACATGTGCGTCCGGTAGAAGGTGTGGCTCGTTATTGCTACGCAGGTACTGTCTTGCATACTAAACCTCAGGGTTTTAGTGCCACCCGTGCACCGCTGCAACTGGGTGCCGAGCTTTTTGGTTCAGAAAGTATAGATGCTGATGTTGAAATGGTTGACCTGATGATCAGCCTGATTCAGAAAGCTGACCTGACTGATGGTATTCACCTGGATCTGGGCCATGTAGGACTGTTCCGTAGTCTGGTAAAACAGGCAGGCTTAAATAAAGCTACTGAACACCAACTTTCGGATTTATACCAGCGTAAAGCTCTACCAGAGCTGGCAGAATTTACCCAAACACTTCATTTTGGTTCAGATTTCTATGTACTTGGACGCTATGCCAGTGATCTGGGTGCTTTAGAAGCAAATTTAAGTGCTGAAATTTTAAAGAATGCAGCCTTTAAACAGGCATTTGATGCAGTGAAAACGACGCAGTCTGAAATTCAGGCACGCTGGCCGAACCTGCATATCGGTATCGACGTAGTCGAACTGCGTTCTTACCATTATCATACTGGTCTGATGTATGCCGTGTATGCGCCAAATCGTGCAGCACCACTGGCACAGGGTGGCCGTTATGATGGTATTGGTGAGCATTTCGGACGGGCGCGCCCTGCAACTGGTTTTAGCTGTGACTTATATGCTTTAAGTGCAGGCCAGTTTAATGAGTTAAGTATTGTTGTTGCCCCTAAAGGTACCGATACCGACTTGTTAAAGATGATTGAGCGGTTACGTACTGAAGGGCTAAGTGTAGTTCAGCTGCTTGGACAAGATGACTTGAGTTCTGTACCGAATGCAACACACCAGTTAGTGCAAGTTGCAGGTCACTGGAATCTCGAAAAAATTTAATCGCCTGTTTGAATGTTCATGTCATTCGAACTGGTTTTCAATTTTAACAGCATGATGTAATGAGGCTATTATGGGCAAGAATGTTGTGGTACTTGGTACCCAATGGGGCGACGAAGGTAAAGGTAAAATCGTCGATCTGCTCACTGATCAGGCGGCTGCAGTTGTTCGCTATCAGGGTGGACACAATGCGGGCCATACACTAGTGGTCGGTGGTAAAAAGACTGTTTTACACCTCATTCCATCAGGAATCTTGCGTGAAAATGTTCTGTGCCTGATTGGCAATGGTGTTGTGCTTTCTCCAGCAGCACTAATTGAAGAAATGAGTATTCTGGAAAAAGAAGGTGTACCGGTAAAAGAGCGCCTGCGTATTTCTCCTAACTGCCCACTTATTTTGCCTAACCATATTGCACTTGACCAGGCACGTGAGAAAAAACGCGGTAATGCTAAAATTGGCACGACTGGTCGCGGTATTGGACCTGCGTATGAAGACAAGGTTGCACGTCGTGCCATCCGCGTTGCTGACCTAGTACGTGGTGGTGAACATCTTACAGCTCAGCTGACTGAACTTCTGGACTACCATAACTTCCAGTTGACTCAATACTACGGTGTTGAAGCAGTTAAACTGGAAGATGTGCTGGCACTGTGTGATGAATGGCGTAAGGTTGTTGCTCCACTGGTTGTGGACGTAACTACTGAATTGCATAACTACCGTAAAAACGGTGACAACATCATGTTCGAAGGCGCGCAAGGTTCACTTCTTGACGTTGATCACGGTACATACCCGTATGTAACTTCTTCGAATACAACTGCTGGTGGTGTAAGCTCTGGTTCAGGTCTAGGTCCATTGCATCTTGATTATGTACTGGGTATTACCAAAGCGTACACAACGCGTGTAGGTGCAGGCCCATTCCCAACTGAGCTGGTGTATGACGCTGCAAATGACACAGGTGATGCAATTGGTAAACACCTAGGTACGATTGGTAATGAATTTGGTGCCTCTACTGGTCGTCAACGTCGTTGTGGCTGGTTCGATGCTGAAATTCTGCGCCGTTCAGTTGATGTAAACTCACTTTCTGGTATTTGCCTGACTAAACTTGACGTTCTTGACGGTTTGGAAGAAGTGAAAATCTGTGTAGGCTATGAAGCTGCAGATTCTGGTTGTGTTGGTTCTTCTGATGCGCTTGCATTCGAAACTTTAAAACCGATTTACGAAACTATGCCAGGCTGGTCTGAGTCAACTTTTGGTGCGAAATCACTGGATCAGTTGCCACAAGCTGCATTGAACTATGTAAAACGTCTTGAGCAATTGATTGAATGTCCAATCGACATCATTTCAACTGGTCCGGACCGTGCAGAAACTATTGTATTGCGCCATCCGTTTGATGCCTAAATAATAAACGGTTAAAAGCCTCGCTTCAGCGGGGCTTTTTTATGCACACCAAGCTACTCACCGACTAAAGTCGTGCTGTAAAAAATGTAAAGGCTAATTAATCTGCCTTTTAAAATTTTTAGTTGAATATGTTCAGGAAAGAAAATGCAAAGTAACACGTCTAAAACCATGTTTTACTCATTGCTTTTTGCCATTGGAGGCGCACCCACATTAGCGATGTGGATGATTTACATACAGACTAATGGTGCTCTTGAACAACACTGGACAACTTTACTGGCTTTATCTTTTGTATTGGCTGCGATCATTGCGCCTCTCATCCTGATTCAGAATTTTTACATATTATGGAAACGAAAAAAAGTTGATATTGAGGACAAGATTGAGCCAATTGCCCACTTTTATTTTGTACTGGATCTGGTGTGTTTAGTATCATGGATTCTTATCAGTTTTCTCTAATAATTCTATCCGGTTAAGATGAACTGGTTTATTTGAGATAGATCTTGAGAATAATAGGAAATAATGGAAAACAAGCAATAAGCTCATTTTGTAAACCAAGACATGAGTGATATTAACGAAAACATCATGCCTTAAGCAGTTTAAACACTGATGCGCTTAGTCATTGGCTCTAAAGAATACCTTTATAATCAAAAAATACTAATTACATAAATCCTATGATTATGAAGTGTTTATATATTTTAAGGTGATGACGCTTTCAATATAATGCATCTGTTTATATTGAGGATGACCGTGTCATCCATGTGGAGAGCATTATAATGAACAACAAAATTCTACTCAGCTTTTTTGCTGCTGGTGCAGTGACATTATCAGGATGTAGCACACTTGCTGATTTTGCCGGCGCAGATACTGCGACCCTAAATGCAACAGCCGCACAAAGCTATAACCAAATGGTGCAGGAAGCACGTGCTAAGAATCAGCTAGATACGTCTTCAAGTACCTACCGTCGTGTAAATACTGTATTTAACCGTTTGCGTCCGTATGCTGACCAGATGAACCAGACTGGTGTGAAATTTGATTGGCAGCTAACTGTTTTGAAATCTGACCAGATTAATGCCTATGTTGCACCAGGCGGTAAGGTGGTGGTCTATACCGGTATTGTCAACAAGCTTAACCTGACTGATGCAGAAATTGCTGCAGTTATGGGGCATGAAATGGTCCATGCCCTTGAAGAGCATGCTAAAAGCAAGATTGGTGCACAGGCTTTAACTGGTTTGGCATTAAATGTAGGCAAGGCTTATGCGGGTGATGCTATTGGAAGCCTAGGTTCTGCAGCGCTTGACTTGGGTGCTCAGGTAGGCGTGGGTTTACCCTATTCACGTAGTCTGGAAAGCCGTGCCGATCAGGGTGGTTTAATATTAATGGCACGTGCTGGTTATAATCCGCAAGCTGCAATTACCTTATGGGAAAAAATGAACAAGCTGGAAGGGGCAGGTGGCTCTTCATGGTTATCGACGCACCCATCAAATGGTGAGCGTATTGCTGCAATGCGTAAGAATCTGCCAGCAGCACAGGCAATTTATAATCAGCGTAAATAAAATTGATTTTATAAAAAGGATGCCACGGCATCCTTTTTTTATTGGGCTGCGTTAAGGTGCCGGATTAGGTTGCTGCTTATGAATTTCTTCTATACCTTTCAGAATTTCTGGACTCAAATCTATTTTAAAGGCATCTACATTTTCTTTAAGCTGATCTAGATTGGTTGCGCCAATAATTGTTGAGGTGACAAAGAACTGCTGCTTAATAAATGCCAGTGCTAGCTGGGTTAATGTTAACCCATGCTTTTCTGCAAGCAAAGCATACTGTTCGGTGGCCCACTCGGATTGCAGGTTAGAGTAGCGTGAAAAACGCGAGTAGAGTGTTACCCGTGCATTTGCAGGTCGTGCGCCATTGCGGAATTTGCCAGTCAGATAACCGAATGCCAGGGGAGAGTAAGCCAGTAAGCCGACACCTTCATATTGGGCAATCTCTGCCATGCCAATTTCATAAGTGCGATTTAATAAATTATAGGGATTTTGAACACTTACAAATTTTTCTAGTCCCATTTTTTCCGCTAATTGTAAAAATTTCATGGTCCCCCATGGGGTTTCATTGGAAAGGCCAATATAGCGGATACGACCTTTCTTAATTTCATCATTTAAGGCAGTAAGTGTCTCTTCTAGTGGAGTAACCTGGTTAGATAGTTCTACATGCTGGTTACCATAACCAAGTTGACCAAAAAAATTGGTCGGACGCTGTGGCCAGTGTAATTGGTACAGATCGATATAATCAGTTTGTAATCTTTGTAGGGATTGGTCTAGTGCAGTAGAAATGTCTGAAGCAATAAAACGGGTATTACCATCACGAATATGGCTACCGCCTTGAGAGGGGCCTGCAATTTTAGAAGCCAAGAATAATTTATCACGGCCACCATGTTGGGAAATCCAGTTACCAATAATACGTTCAGTGGCACCTTGGGTTTCTGGTTTAGGCGGAACCGGATACATTTCTGCAGTATCCCAGAAGTACAGACCTTGTTCTAAAGCATATGCCAACTGTTGGAAAGCTTCGGACTGGGTATTCTGCTCACCAAAAGTCATGGTACCTAGGCAGATTTCTGGTAATTTAATCCCTGTCTGGGCAAGTGGATGAAATTTCATAATGATCCCTTTAAAAGTCTGTTATTAGCATAATACAGGGTATAGAGATAGCCAACTTGGTCTTAAGGTTAGTTAAGCGTTGCCTGATCTATAAATTCTGGATGAAAAAATAGTACTCGACACAATAATGAGAAATAGATAACTAACTGGTCGATAGTATGAGAATAGTTCATAGAATATTTACCAAGAAAAAGGCAAACCCGAAGATTTGCCTTTAATTCAATAGATAAAAACTAGAGTTTATTCTTCATCTTCAGTATCAAAATCTGAGGCAGATGATTCATTATTCTGTTCAAGTGAACTATCAAAGATCAGTATCGCTTTACCTTCTGTTTCAATCATACCTTGCTCCTCAAGAGTTTTGAGGACACGGCCAACCATTTCACGTGAGCAGCCTACAATACGGCCGATTTCCTGACGGGTAATACGGATCTGGCGGCCATTAGGTAAAATCATGGCCTCAGGCTGAGATGCCAGATCAATCAGGCAGCGCGCAATTCGTCCAGACACATCAATAAAAGCCAGATCAGTTACTTTACGTGTAGTGTTTTTCAGGCGACGCACGAGCTGGGCAAATACTGCATAGCTTAAATCGGGAAATTGTTTACTCAGTTCATGAAAATTCTCATAACTAATTTCTGCAATTTCACACATCTCCCGGGTACGAACTTCAGCTGTACGTTGTGGATTGGCTTCAAAAAGCCCCATTTCTCCGAAAAAGTCACCTGGATTTAAATAGGCTACCACAATTTCACGGTCATCATCTTCGCGCAGTACAATAGAAACAGAACCTTTAAGGATGAGATATAAAGATTTGGATTCTGTACCGGCATCAATAATGGTAGTACGTTTTGGAAATCTGTTAATTTTTGCTCGTTTTAGTAGTGCTTTCACTGATTCAGGTAGTTGACCTGGAGAAAGGGCGTCAGTACTGAGTTGTGAAAAATTAGAATTCATGCCTAGAGTTCCGAAGGGGATAATAAGAAGATCGCACAAGACCTAAGATGAACTTGTCACACAGCAGAGATGAAATTCCTTATCAACTCGTTTTATGTTAGTGTACAGGTACTTGGTAAATTTATAGCTTTTTTTAGGTAGTTGCAATGCAAACAAGTGTTCATTGGCTAGAGAATGTTGCTTTCGAAGCTAAATCTGAAAGTGGTCATAGTGTCGTCATGGATGGGTCAGCGGAATATGGTGGAGAGAACCGTGGACCGCGCCCGATGGAACTTATCCTGATGGGATTGGGTGGATGTGCTTCATTTGATATTGTGACGATTCTGAAAAAATCTCGCCAAGATATTCAGGACGTGGTGTGCCAGCTTAAAGCTGAACGTGCTGATACCATTCCTGCTGTGTTTACCAAAATTCATCTGCACTTTGTTGTGACAGGTAAAGATATAAAAGAAAAACAGGTTGCCAAGGCAGTTGAGCTTTCTGCTGAAAAATACTGTTCTGCCAGTAAAATGCTTTCCGACGGCGGCGTAGAAATTACTCACGATTATGAAATTATTGAAACGGTTTAAGCAGTCTAGACTGCCTGAATCAGCATGCCGGTTTTTACCGGCATTTTTTTATTGTTTATTTTTATGAAAAAGAACTCCCTATACTTGAAACCTTCATGATGTGAGCTCATATTATAACTGAAATCTAATGTTTTTGTTTTAATAAGCTTTTGAAAAATATATATAATTCTGTTTGAATTTTACAAAAGTGTTCCCATCTATTACTCAAGTACAGAATTGTTGTGAGGAATAACAAGAATGCGATTCGAAAAATTTACTAACCGGTTACAACAGGCTCTATCTGATGCCCAGTCTCTAGCAATGGGTAAAGATCATACTGCAATTGACAGTATCCATATTTTGGCAACTTTAATTGAGGAACCTTCCAACTTAAGTTTGCTACAACAGGCAGGTGCCAATCTTCGTGAACTACAGCAACGGCTTGAAAAAGCCTTCAATGATGCGCCAGTGTTATCTAACCCTACTGGAGATATTAATTTAAATCCTGATGCTGTAAAAATATTAAATCTGGCTGACCGTTATGCACAAAAGGCAGGAGATGAATTTATATCTACCGATTGGGTCATGCTGGCACTAGCAGAGTCAGGAAATAGTAAAACTATTTTAAACGGCGTGGGCGTAACTGCAGAGACGCTACGCCCTGTAATTGAAAAAATTCGAGGTAGTGAGAAAGTCATGAGTAATAATCATGAAGAACAACGCGACTCATTAAATAAATATACCATTAACCTCACTGAACGTGCACTGGCCGGAAAACTTGATCCGGTTATTGGCCGTGATGATGAGATTCGTCGTACGATTCAGGTCTTGTCACGACGTACCAAAAATAACCCGGTACTGATCGGTGAACCCGGAGTAGGTAAGACAGCCATTGTAGAGGGCTTGGCTCAGCGTATTGTAAACGGTGAAGTCCCAGAAAGCTTGAAAGATAAACAGGTACTGTCTTTAGACTTGGGTTCACTTCTGGCTGGTGCAAAATATCGTGGTGAATTTGAAGAGCGCCTGAAAGCGGTTTTAAATGACCTGGCTAAACAAGAGGGTCGGGTGATCCTGTTTATTGACGAGTTACATACACTGGTAGGTGCAGGTAAAACCGATGGCGCCATGGATGCAGGTAATATGCTCAAACCTGCTCTAGCTCGTGGTGAGCTGCGTTGTGTGGGTGCTACTACACTCGATGAATACCGTCAGTATATTGAGAAAGATGCGGCACTTGAACGTCGCTTTCAGAAAGTTCTTGTAGATGAACCAAGTGTAGAAGATACCATCGCAATTTTGCGTGGTTTAAAAGAACGTTATGAAGTGCATCACGGTGTCAAAATTTTAGACTCGGCGATTATTGCTGCAGCGAAAATGTCGCATCGTTATATTACTGACCGGCAGCTGCCGGATAAAGCCATTGACCTGATTGATGAGGCAGCTTCACGAATTAAAATGGAGCTGGACTCTAAGCCTGAAGCTTTGGATAAGCTGGACCGTCGCCTGATTCAACTGAAAATGCAGCTTGAAGCCGTTAAGAAAGATGAAGATGCTGGAAGTAAGTCCGAAGTCAACTATCTGGAAAAACAGATTGAAGAAGTTCAGAAAGAATATAACGATCTTGAAGAAGTATGGAAGGCTGAAAAAACGCTGGTAGAGGGAACCAAAAAAGCACAGGTGGAGCTGGATCAGGCTCGGGTTGCTTTAGAAAAAGCCCAACGTGAAGGAGACTGGGCTGAAGCCAGCCGTTTACAATATGGTGTTATTCCGGAATTGCAAAAACAGCTTGAGCAGGACGAAGTGATTGAAGACCACGAAGAGCCTAAATTGCTGCGTAATAAAGTGACTGATAATGAGATTGCAGAAGTCGTCAGTGCTGCTACAGGTATTCCTGTCGCGAAAATGCTGCAAGGTGAGCGTGAAAAACTGCTGCATATGGAAGAATTTTTGCATAATCGCGTAGTTGGGCAGGATGAAGCTGTAGTTGCGGTATCTAATGCTGTTCGTCGCTCACGTGCCGGATTGTCAGATCCAAACCGTCCAAGCGGATCATTCCTGTTCCTTGGCCCAACGGGTGTAGGTAAAACAGAATTAACTAAAGCTTTAGCGAATTTCTTGTTTGATAGTGACGATGCCATGATCCGGATTGATATGTCTGAGTTTATGGAAAAACATTCAGTCAGCCGCTTGGTAGGCGCACCTCCAGGTTACGTAGGTTATGAAGAAGGGGGGGTATTGACTGAAGCAGTACGCCGTAAGCCTTATAGTGTTATTCTGTTTGATGAAGTCGAGAAGGCTCATCCAGATGTCTTTAATATTTTATTACAGGTACTGGACGATGGCCGACTGACTGACTCGCAAGGACGAGTGATTGACTTTAAAAATACTGTCATTGTAATGACTTCGAATCTGGGCTCACAAGATGTTCGGGAACTGGGTGAAGGCGCCAGTGATGAAGAAATGCGTTCTGTGGTTATGAATGCAGTAAGCCATCATTTCCGTCCGGAGTTTATTAACCGGATCGATGAGCTGGTGATTTTCCATTCACTGAAAAAATCACAGATTCGTGGTATTGCTGACATTCAACTGGAACGTCTACGTTCACGTTTAGCTGAACGCGATATGAGCTTGACAATAGATGATACAGCCTTTGATCTGTTAATTGATGCAGGTTTCGACCCGGTGTATGGCGCGCGTCCATTGAAACGTGCTATCCAGTCACAGGTAGAAAATACTTTGGCACAAAAAATTCTCTCTGGTGAATTCCAGGCTGGAGATAATATTTTGATCAAAGGGGAACATGGTCATCTTGAGTTTGATAAGCTCAAACTTAACTAAATTTGTATAAAAAAGCCCACATTAAATGTGGGCTTTTTTATTTTATACATAACTTTATCTAGATAAAATTTAATTTACTGGATAATGCTGGATTTTCCAGGCACGGTGGATTTTCTGATTGCGTTTGAAATCCGGCCCGATAGTCTCCTGAGTGATTTCTTCAATATCAAACATGGCTTCAATTTCTTCATCCATCTCGAAACCGCGGTAATTATTTGAAAAATAAAGCGTACCTTCGGTTGTGAGACGGTTCATGGCACGTTTAAGTAATGAAACATGGTCACGTTGTACATCAAAGGTTCCGTAGAACTTTTTCGAGTTTGAGAAAGTGGGCGGATCAATAAAAATCATATCATACTGTTCATGGCCTTCTTTAAGCCACTCAAAACAGTCACTGGCAAAGAACTGGTGCTGCTGGTCAGGATGGTCAACAGTTAAGCCGTTTAAAACAAAATTTTCTTTAGACCAGTTTAAGTAGGTATTTG
The DNA here is from genome assembly GCF_006757745.1 of Acinetobacter radioresistens DSM 6976 = NBRC 102413 = CIP 103788. NCBI lineage: Bacteria > Pseudomonadati > Pseudomonadota > Gammaproteobacteria > Moraxellales > Moraxellaceae > Acinetobacter > Acinetobacter radioresistens. The sequence continues at coordinate 1,067,502 of NZ_AP019740.1, forward strand.
ACAGGTCTACACTGGTTGTACTGGCTGCCCCGCCGAGTGCAGCATGCAGGCTGGCTGTAGAAGTATAACTGTACAGATTCAGGAAGTGTTTACCTTTAGCCTCACGTGCAATACGTAGGCGCATTTGACGGTGGTCGAGAAACAGTCCGGTATCTAGATAATCTGTCAGGTTCACTAAAATTCTGGCTTGTCCTTCCTGAACAATAAACCGTTTGGACGCCGTACTCTGCTTTTCATACTGTGCTTTACCTGCTTGACGGGCACGGGTTTTAATAAATATCGCATCACGCCCCAGGCCCGTCACTGTCCGGATAGCGGCAAGTGCCAAATTAAAACGTTTCTTGGCTTTTTCCGGATCAATCGTTTTTGGTGGAGCATATTCCTGCACATGCAAACGGTCACCGTACAAGTCAACTGCAACGTTAAAATCAGGCAGATCTGCATCATAAAGACGCAGGCAGAACACACGATCCTTGGTTGCCCATTTTTTCAAGGTTTGCATATTTTTTTGCAATCGATTAGCAAAATCTTGAGCACCTTCAATTTCTACATTTTGAGGCTGCCATTTTTCTAAGAAAGGTACGTTATCGGATGCAGGTTTGATCGTTCCAAAACGAATATAAATTGGCAGCTTACCATTCATCAGGCGTAGAGTTTCAGGATGCTCAAATGCCAGAACATCTGCCTGTTCTACTTGTGCTGCAATTACTGCTGCATACTGGTTAGGAAAGTGTTTCTGTAACTGGCCAGATAAACCGAGATAAAGTGCCCGGTTAGAAGCTTTCTCGCCTAAACGTTCGCCATATGGGGGATTGGTGACAATAAATGCAGTTTTTTCAGCTGCATCGAATTCAGGCCAGTCAGCAAGTGTACGTTCTTCTACCTGAATCTGTTCCAGCTGTTTCTCGAATCCGGCGGCAGCAATATTCTGGCGGGTAGCTTTAACCGCTTCCCAGTCCGCATCAAAAGCATAAAATTTAGGTAAAGGCTGTTCAAGTGCCTGCTCGTGGCGTTCTACTGCTTCGGCTTTAAGTGACATCCATAATTCACGGTCATGACCATGCCAGCCATTAAAGCCAAAACGGCGTACCAGGCCCGGAGCCCGGTCAGTCAGAATCATGAGAGACTCAATAATAAACGTACCTGAACCGCACATTGGATCTAAAATAATATCCGGCTTTCTTTTTTCAATACCAGCCTTGTGTAATATTGCTGCTGCCAGATTCTCTTTAATCGGTGCATCGGTCATATAGCGACGATAGCCGCGTTTATGCAGGGAATCTCCGGATAAATCCAGACAATAAGTATGTTCAGTTTTACCAGCCAATACGTATAAGGTAATTTCCGGTTGCTTAGTATCAATACTAGGACGGCGGCCTACTGCTTCCATAAAGGCATCGACTACACCATCCTTAACACGTAAGGTGGCAAACTGGGTATTGACCTTAATATCACGCTCTACGTGCAGACGGATAGCAAAAGTACTTTGAGGTGCAAAAATAAGTGACCAGTCAAAGCTAAGCGCACCATCATACAGTTCTTCAGCCACATCGCGGGCATCATGACTAAACTCGATTTCCTGGGTATGAATGGGTAACAATACGCGTGAGGCCAGACGTGACCACATACAGATACGGTAAGCAGTCTCCAGAGAACCTTGAAAAACTAACCGGCCTGGTTTACGTTCTACATTTGACGCACCGAGTTGTGCGATTTCCTCTTCAAGCAAGAGCTCCAAACCATCAGCACAGGTGACCCAATAAGTAGATAAACGTTGCGATGCATTCATGCAAATTTCCAAACCAGACAAGCAAACGACAATTTTAACGTATTTTCGTTGTTTTAGGCGGATGATCTTAAGAAGTTATTTCAGAAATTGTTTATCTTCATTATCCCACGCATTATTAAAGAGAATGATTTCTCTTGATGAAGCTAAACAGGTTTAAACTTAATTCCTTTCATATTTTAAATTTCTGGTATGTATCTTGCTAAATTCTTGAGCATATTAGTGTTTATTTGCCATACAAGCAGATGTACTAACCATGTACAAAACTGACTTAATATTTTTTAAAATAAAATAAGGGGATTTTATGAATATTTTATCTTCAAATCACAGTGATATTTTTTCTATCGCAACTTTAATTTATACACGCTTACGCCGTGTATCTGGACGCGTAATTGATGTGATGTATATGGTGGAAAGTGAAAGCTACACTCAGTATGTCATGGAGTTGGCCAAGAAAACGCAGGATGCAGAACTCATCCGTTTGGTAACACGTCTCTCTGCTCTAGTTTGTCCGCCAATCATGGCAGAGGTGGAAGCACAAAATAATGAAGAGAGCACTGAGTTGTTTGATAGAGAGGTGACGAAAGAGCCAGATTATCAGGCGCAGGTAGCTCATCATTATATTGGTGCACTCAGATAATAATGCTCTAAACAGGGAAGTTTTAAGACTTAATCTGGATTTTAATTTAAATAAAGAAAAATAATTTCTTAATATGAAGAACTGATTTAATTTATCTTTTTGAAATAGCTGGTTAATAGTTCATAAAATAAATAATTCTACTAAAAATTTTGAAAAATCTGGCTGCCCAAACTGAGGGAGAATCTATATAATGCATTAACTTAACGTCTAAGGAATCTCTCATGCATTTGGCTGCACTGCATACGCCGAGTCAGATTCAGCTCAATCAATACGGTCATCTTAAACATTTTCTGACCATTGAAGGCCTTTCCCAGCAAACCCTCATAAAAATTCTCGATACTGCTTCTTCCTTTTTTAGTGATCAAAATCAACTCATAACCTCACCTTTACTCGAAGGCCGTACGGTCATGAACCTATTTTTCGAGAACTCAACCCGCACCCGCACAACTTTTGAAGCTGCTGCTAAACGTTTATCAGCCAATGTGCTAAATATTGATATCGCCCGTTCCAGTACATCTAAAGGTGAAACCCTGCGTGATACGCTGTGGAATCTTGAAGCAATGGCGGCCGATCTTTTTGTTGTACGCCATTCATCTTCAGGTGCTGCACATTTTATTGCGAAAGATGTGTGCCCGAATATCGGGATCATTAACGCGGGAGATGGACGTCACGCCCATCCCACCCAGGCTATGCTGGATATGCTTACGATCCGTCGTGAAACTGCCCGGCCATTTGAAGAGTTAAGTGTTGCCATTATTGGTGATATCAAACATTCACGGGTAGCACGTTCGGATGTAGCCGCGCTACAGACCTTAGGCTGTAAAGATATCCGCGTCATTGCGCCGAATACCTTATTACCTTTTGGCTTTAAGGAATTTGGTCCGGAAGTCCGACTTTTTAATAACATGGATGAAGGCGTAAAAGATTGCGATGTCATTATTGCACTTCGCATCCAAAATGAACGTATTGATTCACCTGCACTTTCTTCACAGTCTGAATTTTATAAAATGTATGGACTGAATGAAGACCGGCTGGCATTAGCAAAACCGGATTGTATTGTCATGCATCCAGGCCCAATGAACCGTGGCGTAGAAATCGACTCCAGCATCGCTGATGGTCCGCAGTCAGTAATCTTGCGTCAGGTGACCAACGGTATAGCAGTACGTATGGCTGTGCTGGCACTAACAATGCAAGGGCAGTTAGAAGAGAAAGGTTTGATTGAAGCGTTGGCGATATAAGGGTAAAGAAATGAGTATTGTCAAAATTGAAAATGTACGCGTTCTTGACCCGATCGCCAAAACTGACAGGATTGAAACAATCTTTTTGCAAAATGGTACGCGTGTCGATGCCAGTGATGATGTCGAAAGAACTATTAATGGACAAGGTAAATGGCTTATGCCAACTATGGTTGACCTGTGTGCACGTTTGCGCGAACCGGGTCAGCAGCAGCATGGGACATTAAAATCTGAAGGCCGGGCTGCACGTCATAATGGTATTTTGCATGTGATTACACCGCCAGACTCCAAGCCGATTGTTCAGGATAATGGCTCGCTGATCCATGGCTTACAAGAGAAAGCTATGTTAGATGGTGGTATTTATCTGCATATTATCGGTGCACAGACTCAAGGTCTAAATGGTAAGCAGCCTGCTAATATGGCGGGTCTGAAAAAAGGTGGATGTACTGCAGTTTCTAATGCTCATGCACCTTTTGAGAATGATGATGTAGTTATCCGTACCTTGGAATATGCAGCGGGTCTGGATATGACCGTTGTGTTTTATGCTGAAGAGCCACAAATTGCCAAAGATGGCTGTGCCCATGAAGGTTTTGTCGCTTCACGCCAAGGCTTGCCTATGATTCCGGTTATGGCAGAGACCGTCGCTATTGCTAAATATCTGCTTATGATAGAGGCAACCGGAGTACGTGCCCATTTTGGTCTGCTGTCTTGTGGCGCATCTGTTGAACTGATCCAGATTGCTAAGGCCAAAGGCTTACCTGTAACTGCTGATGTTGCCATGCACCAGTTGCATTTAACTGACCAGTTAACAGATGGATTCAATTCACTGGCGCATGTACGTCCTCCTCTACGCTCAGCACAGGATAAGGAACTATTACGCCAAGGCTTGAAATCGGGAATAATTGATGCCATTTGTACGCATCATGAACCCTTATCCGGTTCTGCTAAAATGGCGCCGTTTGCAGAAACCTTGCCGGGAATCAGTGCATTTGATACTTATATTCCGTTTGGTATCCAGCTGGTTAAAGAAGGCCTGTTCAGCCCGTTAGAATGGGTAGAAAAAGTAACGCTGGAGCCGGCACGAGTAGCCAATATGGTAAAACGCTGGCAGTCAGAATCAGGCTGGGTACTGGTTGATCCTGATCTGGAATGGACAGTCAGTAAGGAAAATATGCTGTCTAAAGGTAAAAATACACCACTGATTCAGCAAAAGGTGCAAGGTAAGGTTGTAGAAATATTCCTGCCTTAAACAGAATGATATGGAAGAAATAGAAAAGCCAGCATAAGCTGGCTTTCTTATTGAGTTTTTCAGTGATTTATTAAAATTTCTATAACATTTTGTTATTTCTAAAGAGTTTCGCTAGTAACCGTATTAATATTCAGCATAGTATAAAAAACAGCTTATTTTAAATGCATTAATTCCAATAATAATGCCAATAAAAGAGAGAATGATGATGAGTATAAATTTTATTGAATTATTGAGGCAAAAGGTTTCAGCTATTGTTCTAGAAGGTGAGACCACTTATCTGGTAGAAAAGTCTGATGCACTGGCACAATTTTATCCAGTTTTACTGGCCATTTTAAAAGCTCGGCCTGAGCTGATACCTTCTTTAGAAAACCAGTTAAATCCGACTCTAAATGAATTATTCGGACATCATATCGCTCTTAAAGAACAATTTTTAAATCAGGTAAGTGGTAGTATTCCTCATCTCGAAACCGAGCGCATATTAAACCAGTCTATTACACCGACAATGGCTGTTTTAATCGAAGAGGCGGGTAGTCCAGACCCGGAAGCGATCAGACATCTGCTTTATACTCATCAGGATATTATTCTGGCAGTATTACCACACTGGGCAATGGCGCTATTAGCCGGTCTAGGTATTAATCCTGCCGCAGGGGAAACTCTTTATCAGGCGCCACGGGAACCAGATCCGGTCATTATAGAGGATCGAAGAACCAATGTTTTATGGCCATTGATTGGTATTGTTGTTTTAGCAATTCTGGCAGCATTGATGCTCAGGGCGTGTGATGATGATCAAGAGACTGATCAGCAGGCTGTAGTCAATGGAACCCAGCCAGCATACTTTCAGTTAACCACTGGAGATGAAGGTGAGTTGATTACCTGCCAGATAAGAATCAGTGATTTAAAATATGTAGATATTTTACAAGGCGAGGTTAAGTATACTTTTAGTCATCCTTCTGGTTGTGGTGTAGATACCCAGTCTATCTATCATGCAAGTTTTATGAATCAGGATGCTTTACCAAGCGTATTGAAAATCGTACAGGGTGTACCAAATTCTTCAATTACCTGGACAGGTAAAGAAATTAATATCCAGTCTTCCCGTAATAGTGATGCACAGAGTCTGGTTAGTCAGATTCGCTTGCTCGTACCAGATATGACTATCACCACCCAACAACTCGTTGCCAGCAATCCTCAGCCAACCCATGCTGGAGTTACAGATGCTGAACGTACCTTATCACAAATTAATCCTGATAATATTAAACCACTAGATATAGCTACCGCACTGAATCTTGAAGTAATTCATTTTGCCAGCGGTTCTGCACAAGTACCGGATGTTAATAAACCGATTCTTGATCAGGCGGCCGCCCTGTTGCAACGTGTGCCAAATGTAGTCGTCACTGTAAAAGGTCACACCGATGCTGAAGGCAGTGAAGCTGTTAATAACAATCTGTCTGTACAGCGTGCCCAGGCTGTAGTGAATTATCTGGTAAGCCGGGGGGTGAGCCCAAGTAAGCTGCAAGCTTTAGGATATGGTCAGGACCAGCCGGTCACTGATAATGCAACCAGTCAAGGCAAATTTCAGAATCGCCGGATTGAGTTTGAAATTTTGAATACGGATACGGGTGTAGTTCGTGAAGTAAATGAACAAGGCGTTAAACCTGCTTCATGATTTTAATATTAGATAAAACAAATATTTTTAAAAAGGTCAGTTAAACTGGCCTTTCTATATCATTTGAATTTTCATATTTTAATGAAGATAAAAATTTAAAATAACGATTGATAGATTAAAGCAGATTTATTCTTGGTGTTTTATAAAGCGCTTTAATAATAAAATATAAAAAAGGTTTATATTATTTTATTAGTTTGAACTGTAGATAAAAATAAGCATGAGAAATCTGGTCAGTTACCTCAAAACTTGATTAAAATACGCCCCATAAAATTACAATACACTCTGGATTAAAGATGAAAAAATTATTAGCCCTATCAATGCTTTCATGTATTGCTGTATTAGGGGGATGTGATGGCTTTAAAAATAAAGATAAACAGGATCAGGCAGCTGTTCAGGATATGGCAGACTGGAGCTGTACCAATCAGGATAATCTGAACCAGATTCAAAAATACCTTAAAAGTGAATATTTAAAAGAAGTTGAAAAGCACCTCAGGCAGTCTGACTATTATGAAGCAGACCGGGAGCTTCTGGCTAAGATCAACCAGAGCTTAAGATTTGAGGTTAAAAATGTGCGTACTGTGACCGAAGATCCTAAGAATGCGAATCAGTTAAACTGTGAAAGTCAGCTGGTTGTACATTTTCCAAAAGGCTTATTGCAACGTGCAGAAAATGCCTATCAGAAATACTTGGAAAACTGTGAAGAATGTGAGGGCGGAACGACTATAGCTGACTATCTGGAAGAAGGTGAATCAGGTTTATCCCTAAATAATAACCAGTTGCGCGGTACATTTTCTTATGACATTAGCAAGACTGACAAAGAAGGCTTGAGTCTGGATATTCCTAATCAGAACGCAGTCATCGATGGTGTGGTTTTTGTGACGGTAAAAGCAGTGCAATATGCAGCTTACGTCAAAGAAAATCAGGAAATTCAAAATTCTATCAAAGAATCTGTTCATGAGAATACTGTCCAGACTGAACTTGCACAAAAAGCAATGGATATCCGCAAAAAAGAACTGGATGCTGAAAAACAGAAGCAGGTAGAACGTTTGAACCAGATTTGGGACAGTCTGACAGAAGAGCAGCGTACTCAGTTAAAGCAAGACCAGTCTGACTGGTTTGAAAAACGTGATGTAGATTGTAAGGTAATCTCGCAGAGAAGTGTTTATCAGATTCCTGAAGCAGAACGCGAGGTTTATCAAAAGCAGTCAAATTACTGGGATAAAGCCATGGAGCAGCAAAATCAGGATATGCAGTACACCAAATGCTTTAATCAGAAAACTGCTGAACGTAGTGTCTATCTCAATAACCTGTTTTAATGGATGACTGTTGAAAAAAAAAGGGCGGATTGATTCGCCCTTTTTTTATTGGCATGCTAGAGCATTATTTTTCACTATCAGTCTTCTATGCGTATTAGTTTTATCGGTTCAGGCAAGGTAGCGACTCATCTGGCACGGGGACTTGCAAAACAGCATCAAATTGTTCAGGTGTTCAGCCGTAATCTGGATCATGCCAGACAACTTGCAGAGCAATTCAATGCTGAACCAATTGACCACTATCATGATATCAATTCACAGATTGACCTGATAATTATTGCAGTAAGTGATCAGGCAATTACAGAAACAATTGTTCAGTTAGCTCCGTATTTATCAAGCAGTCTCGTCGTACATACATCCGGAAGTACTGCTTTAAATATACTATCGCAACATTATTCTCATGCGGGTGTTCTATATCCGTTGCAGACTTTCAGTTTTGAACGTGAGATTGACTGGCAGGCTACTCCAATATTTATTGAGGCAACTGAAGCTAAGAATCTGGAAATTCTTAAATATTTGGCAAATAGCCTAAGTCAAAGGATATATAATTATTCTTCAGCCCAACGTTTAAGCCTGCATCTCGCTGCCGTATTTGCCTGTAATTTTACTAACTATTGTTATGATCTGGCCAAACAGATAGTAGACCAGCAACAGGTGGATTTTTCGCTGCTTTATCCCTTGATCAGTGAAACTGCCCAGAAGGCACTGCAACATGATCCACATTTAATGCAAACTGGTCCTGCAGTGCGTGGAGACCAAAATATTCTTAATATGCATATGCAGCTACTTAATCACGCTGAGCGTGAAGATTTAAGGGAAATATACCAAGTGATGAGTCAAAGTATTTTAAAATCACATCAATGTATTAAATAAAAAGATTGAACTCGCTCAAACTCGGAGCAGTAAAAAAACAGGACCGAAGTATGGCAAAGGATTTTAATAACTCCAAAGTTGTGAAAACTTATAATGAGCACATCCGTAAACTGATTCCAGGTTATGAGTTGGTACATCAGCAAATTCAGGCTTTATTGAAAGCTTATATTGCCGGTAACAAAGTACACCTATTAATTATAGGTTGCGGTACTGGCTATGAGCTGGGTTATCTGCTTCAGCAATTTCCAGAATGGAAATTTACTGCAATTGATATATCTGACACCATGCTTGATAAGGCCAAACAATATGTTCAACAGTTTGATGGCAATAATCGAGTAAATTTTATTCTGGGTGATATGAGTCAGCTAGATACTGATCAGAATTTTGATGCAGCCTTATCTATATTAGTCACACATTTTATTAGTTATACTGAGAAATCTAAATTTTTAAAACAGATCTATGAGACCTTAAAACCAGGCGGAATGTTTATAACTTTTGATCTGGTAAAAATAGTATCACTGCAGGAAAAACTCAGCTTAAAGTATATATGTGAAAATAACGGTCTCAGTGAAAAGCAGACTGAAACCATGCTTCAACGTTTAGAAGATGATTTTTTCGCTTTGTCTGAACAGGAGACTTTCCAGTTTTTAAAACAGGCTGGCTTTAGCCAAGTCAAAAGATTTACCCAGCTTTTATGTTATGAGGGGTTTATTGTACAGCGTTAAGCTGGCGAATACTTTAATTCACCAGCTTGTTTTTTCAATCATTGAATCTTTTTAAAAATAAAGTCATTAATTTTGTGGCCCGCTTCAATGCCACGGCGCTCAAATTTGGTTTGTGGACGCCAGTCCGGACGTGGATAACTATGACCTTTTCCTGCAAGGTTTTCCAGTCTAGGACGATTGTCTAGAACCTCAAGCATCCATTCTGCATAAGGTTCCCAGTCAGTAGCCGAGTGGAAGGTACCACCGAGTTCAAGCTTTTGTTCAACCAGTTCCATACGTTCATGAGCTACAAAACGGCGTTTGAAGTGGCGTTTTTTCTGCCAGGGATCTGGGAAATACAGCTGAATGCAGTTGATACTGTTATCTGGCATTCCACGCAGTACCTGAATAGCATCGGCATCCAGTAAACGCAGATTTTTTAGTCCTGCCATACCTGCTTCATAGACACATTGTGCTATACCGGGCACATGTACTTCAATCCCTATAAAATTACGCTCAGGATTGGCTTTGGCCATAAGCACTAGCGAACGGCCCATACCAAAACCAATTTCTACAGTCAGCGGGCGTTCAGGGTATTCAAAGTGTTGACGTAAGTCACCCACTGGATACTCTAAAATCAAATTACGATACTGTTCCAGAGCTGTGCGCTGTGAAGTATTTAGCGGTGAGGAGCGACGCATAAATGTCACAATTTCACGATGTTCAGGCAAATTGTCCAGTTCGGTAATTTGCGTTTCTAACTGATCGGTTGACATAATCTTGGCAGTACTAAAATCTGAAAACGCTATTTTAAAGACTGAAAAGGGCAAGTCAAATTTTTTGCACTCACTTAAGCTTAAAACATGCAGGTACTAAAAATAGCACTTTAAAACTTGAAAAATTATTGAATATTCTCAATATTGTATAAAGTAAATTTTATTTCAATATTTACGCTTTTTTGCAATTTATAACTTTGTTGACTTGAAAGTCTTTATGAAGCGTTTTAAAACATTATGAGTTAAATAACAAGGATCATATATGAAGCTTTATTATTCTCCAGGTGCATGTTCACTCGCAGCGCATATTATTTTAAATGAAATTAATGTTGATTTTGATTTAGAGCGAGTGAATTTAAAAACTCATAAAACAGAAAAAGGTACTGATTATTACGAAATCAATCCAAAGGGTTATGTGCCTGCGCTTGAGATCAATCCGGGTCTAATTTTAACTGAAAATGTAGCCATTCTTCCTTTTCTTGCCCAGCATGACCCAAAACAGGATCTAATTCCGCCATCAGGCATGGGACGTGCCAAAGTACTTGAATGGCTGGGATATCTGAATTCTGAACTGCATGACGCTTACGCTGTATTTTTTACAGGTAAACTGGGGGATGATGAAAAAGAAAAGGCCTATGCTGAGGTTGACCGACTACTAACGTATATTGACAATTATCTAGAAAACTGGGAATGCGATTATCTGGTTGATGATAATTTTGGTCCGGCTGATGCTTATCTATTTGTACTCACCAACTGGTCAAATCATATTGAACATGACCTGAGCCCATATAAGAATATTGTGGCTTTACGCAACAAAATTGCAGAACGTCAATCTGTTCAGATTGCAATGCGTGATGAAGGCTTGATTCCTTAAGCTGGTTGCTTTAAAAAGGACTCATATTGAGTCCTTTTTTTATTAATACTATTTAAAGAAGTAGCCCGTCTCTGGGGAGCTAGCATTTGCCATACGTTTACGTGGCATACGACCAGCCAGATATGCTTCACGGCCAGCTTCAACTGCTTTTTTCATAGCAGAGGCCATTACTACCGGTTGCTGTGCAGCAGCAATTGCAGTGTTCATGAGTACACCATCACAACCAAGCTCCATAGCAATTGCAGCGTCACTTGCTGTACCTACTCCTGCATCAACCAGTACCGGGACTTTGGCATTTTCTTTAATAATCGAAATAGTATGAGGATTCAGAATTCCCAAACCTGAGCCAATCAGGCTACCAAGTGGCATAATCGCTACACAGCCCATACTTTCGAGTTCTTGGGCTACGATTGGGTCATCCGAGGTATAAACCATAATCTCGAAACCATCGTCAATCAGGGTACGTGCAGCTTTTAGTGTAGCTGTAACATTCGGATATAATGTTTTTTCATCACCTAGTACTTCAAGCTTGACCAGATTATGGCCATCAAGTAATTCACGTGCCAGCATACAGGTACGAATGGCACTATCAGCATCAAAGCAGCCTGCTGTATTCGGTAAGATCGTATATTTTTCTGGAGGAATAACAGAGAGCAGGTTAGGTTGATCTGGATGCTGTCCAATATTCACGCGCCGGATGGCAACAGTTACTATTTCAGCACCACTTGCCTGAATAGCCAAATCAGTTTCATTTAAGTCTTTATATTTTCCGGTGCCAACCAGCAAACGTGAACTGAATTGACGGGAACCAATAATTAAAGGGGTATCTTGCATGGAAGAGCTCCAGATTAGCCGCCACCGACAGCGTGAATAATTTCAATACGATCTTGATCCGAAATAGGGGTATGTTCCAGTTTGCTTTTAGGAATGATCATTTCATTCATTTCTACTGCAAAACGCTTACCCTCTAGTGCAAGTGACTGGACCAATTCTAAAAGGTTCTGGCAGGGCGTATGCATAAGTTCGCCATTTAAATAGATCTGCATACCATTATTTCCATTCTTATCTTAAATATTTAAATGCATTCCAGGCCAGCAATAACCATCCACCAATCATCAGCGCCCCCCCAATAGGTGTAATCGCGCCAAGACCACGCGGAAGCCCTAGAGCCATAATATATAGTGAGCCACAAAACAGAAAAATACCAAACTGGATGAGCAGGAAACTGCCTTTAATTGGGAGTTGAGGCAAAGTCTTACTTATCACACCTAAAATCAATAAGCCTAAAGCATGATAAAAAAAGTATTCTGTTGCTGTGTGCCACCAAGCCAGTTGAGCTTCACTGGCACGAGTCTTTAAACCGTGTGCACCAAAAGCACCTACCATGACCGCCAAGGCAAGGTTGAGTGCGGAGATTGCAATCCACATAAGCCATAACCACCTGAAAAACTAGATGAACATTAACATAGATTTATATAGAGAATAAGGCTAATAAATAACAAAAATGAGAAACTAAAAAATAAGAAAGGGCAATAAATGCCCTTGGCTTTTGAGAAAATAATCAGGTTGCAGACATGGCAACCTTGATTTTTTCCATCGCATTTTTTTCTAACTGACGGATACGTTCTGCTGAAACATTATATTCTGCTGCCAGTTCATGTAGGGTTGACTTGTCATCATCGAGCCAGCGGCGTTGCAGGATATTCCGTGAACGGTCATCTAACTGATCCATAGCATTATGTAATGCCGAGTTGCTCTGTTCTTCCCAGTCCTCGTCTTCTACCAGACGGGCAGGATCATAGCGGCTGTCTTCCAGATAAAGTACCGGCGCCACATGACTAGATGAATCATCATCGTCATCACCTTGTGCCTCAAAAGCAGCATCATAGGCAGTAAGACGGCCTTCCATTTCCAGAACCTGCTCTGGTGTTACATTTAAATCATTTGCGATTGAGCGCGCTTCTTCGAGCGTTAACTTTTTACTGGACTTTTTCAAGCTACGCAAATTAAAAAATAATTTACGCTGTGCTTTAGTGGTGGCAATTTTTACAATACGCCAGTTACGAATAACGTATTCATGTATTTCGGCTTTAATCCAGTGAACTGCAAAAGACACCAAGCGTACACCCATGCTTGGATCAAAGCGTTTGACTGCTTTCATTAGTCCCAGATTACCTTCTTGAATCAGGTCACCCTGAGGCAAGCCGTAACCTGCATAACTGCGTGCAATGTGAACAACGAAACGCAGGTGCGACATGACCAGCATTTTCGCTGCATCTAGATCCTGATCATAATAATAACGTTCAGCAAGTTCTTTTTCCTGCTCGGCTGTTAAAATGGGGATCTGGTTAACGGTGCTAATATATGCACCGAGATTGACCCCTGGCGCAGATAATGACAGGGGCATCAATTGATTGCTGCTGTCACTCATGAGTTCTCCTTGTAGGACGATAATCGTACCAATGCATTTATCTTAATCGGAAAGATTTCCATAATTAAGGAATATTGGGTAGAAAAATGTAAAGTTTTATACCTTTAACACTGTATTATCTTAAAGGAAAATAATTAAGATTCAATTAAATAGTGGTATTCTTGAGCATGATTCTGAGTCAGGGTACATTTAATCTGATGGAGCCGGCAGTAACGTACAATATCTATCTCGCTATTTGGATCGGAAGCTTTTAAAATAAAGATAAATGGCGCCTTGGTTTGCTTTAAGGCCCGTTTTAACATTAGTAGTGGCATTGGGCAGGGCTGACCCAATGCATCGATTTCTACAGGGGTTGCCCCAAAAGTTTCGTTCATAATCTGAACTCAGAAAAAATTAGCTTTCATAAAAGGTATTTTAGCAAATAAAATCAGCTGACTGAATTTGCATTAGGAATCAATAGTAAAATATTTAAAAATAGAATTCAGTTCAATTATCATACAAAAACATAAACGAACGTAAAGAAGAATTCATTAAAAAAACTATTAATTGTCATAAACCCATGCTAAGCTCGTTGCGTACTTAGGGATTACCACTACCTAAATTGTGGTGAAACTTAAATATTTATGGATGTAACCGGGAATTTGTTAATAGTTTTACAGAATGATTACAAGCTTAGAAATAATAACTATTTTTAAATCTTGTTTGCTCTGCTGTTTGCAACACCGGAAGGTCCTTTAATTGAAGCAACTGAGGATTGACTTATGACAGCTCGTGAACAAGGCGTAGTAAAGTGGTTTAACGACACTAAAGGTTTTGGTTTTATTCAGCGTAACGGTGGTGATGACGTATTTGTTCATTTCCGTGCGATTATGGGTGAAGGCCATCGCTCACTACGTGACGGTCAACGCGTTGAATTCAGCGTAGTAAAAGGTCAAAAAGGTTTTCAGGCTGAAGAAGTGCAGCCTTTAGACTAATTCATCAATTTTGATTGATGAGAGGCGCTCCAATTTTCGTATTGGGGCGTTTTTGTTTATAATGAACGCCAATTTGGGTGATTAATAGTTAGAGCACGTATATGGCATCTGGTTTTGAAACCTTGAATTTACATCCGAAACTGAAAAAAGCGATTGATGCTTTAGGGTTCAAGGAAATGACTCCTATCCAGCAGAAGGTGTTAAATTATACCTTGGCTGGACACGATGCAATTGGTCGTGCGCAAACTGGTACGGGTAAAACCGCAGCCTTCCTGATCAGTGTAATCAATGATCTGCTTAATAATCCGATTAAAGAACAGCGTTATCGTGGTGAGGCAAGAGCCCTAATCCTGGCTCCTACACGTGAACTGGCTCTGCAAATTGAAAGTGATGCTAAAGAGTTAACCAAATTCACAGATCTGCATCTGGTTACATTACTGGGTGGTGTAGATTTTGATAAGCAGAAAAAGCAGCTTGATCAGAATTTTGTCGACATTATTGTGGCAACTCCAGGACGTTTGATAGATTTTGTAGAACAAAAAGAGGTTTGGCTGGACCAGATCGAATTTTTAGTGATTGATGAAGCTGACCGTCTGCTGGATATGGGATTCATTCCTTCAGTGAAAAGGATTGTACGGTTTTCACCTCGTAAAGAACAACGTCAGACTCTAATGTTCTCGGCTACATTCAGTTATGATGTACTGAACTTGGCTCAGCAATGGTTATTCGAGCCTGTTACAGTAGAAATTGAACCTGAAAAGAAAACCAATGCCGACGTTGAACAACGTGTGTATATGGTAGCGAACCGGGACAAATATAAGCTGCTACAAGAAATTTTACGTGATGAACCAATTGAAAAGGTTATGATCTTTGCAAATCGTCGTGACCAGGTGCGCCGTCTCTATGATCATTTGAAAAAGGATGGTTACAAAGTCGTTATGCTTTCAGGTGAAATTGCTCAGGATAAACGGCTGAAAATGCTGGATCAGTTCAAAAATGGCAAGCATAACATTATGATTGCTACTGATGTGGCCGGACGCGGTATTCATGTTGATAATGTTTCACATGTTATTAATTTTACTTTACCTGAACAGTCAGATGATTATGTTCATCGTATTGGTCGTACTGGTCGTGCTGGTGCACAGGGTGTTAGTATCAGCTTTTTATCAGAAGACGATGCGTTTTATCTGCCAGCCATTGAAAAAGCAATTGGACAGAAACTGCCACTTACTCGTTTAGATGGTTATTGTTAATTAAAGTGTTTAAATGAATTATCCCGGTCAATATGCCGGGATTTTCTATGAAGCTTATTTATGAATTAGTGCGACAGTAAAACGTTAATACAGTCTGATAATCGTCGTCGCGGGAGATATCTGTACGGTTACCGGTAATCGCACCGAGCACACCAGCAGCAGCTTGTACCATTTGGCCAGTCTGCTCATCCACCACGCCTTTGAGTACACCGTTATAACTGGTTTTCTCATCTACAACTACAGCAGTTGCTTTACTGCCACAAGTGCTGTTAGCTGCACTAATAGCATTATTTTTAGAAATAATATTGGTTTTACCAATTCCAGTCACTTCATACTGATTATTTTCCTTCTGAATTGCCAGACTGTTTTTTGGGGTGGTAGCACAGGCGGTCAGCATGAGCGAAGCTGCAAATAGGGAACCCAAACTTAGAATTTTTTTCATCATACACCCTAAAACTATTATTAAAAGATTGGAACTATTTGAGCATATTTACTCTGAATCATATTGAATGGGTTGTATGGAAATTGAAGTTTTATAGATATTATTTGTGAAAGCTGTTAAAAGCGCTACTGGCAGATTGTCTGTAACTCAATAAAATGAAAAGATTGTGCTAATCTAGTTTGATCTTGAATCTTATATTTAAAAATTAATGGCAGACAATACTGTAGAGCTGATTCATCACAATATTCATCAGCGGCAATCAATTGGACATCTGGTTGAACCTGCTCCAAATGCAGAACAGCTTGAACTCGCCTTTCAGGCAGCATTAACAGCACCAGACCATCACCGCTTAAAACCGACTCATTTTGTGGTTATTGCATCTGAGCAGCGCGAAACATTTGGTGAACTATTATCACAGGCAGTGGCTGATATGGGTACAATGGAAGCAGCACAGATTGAACGGGTAAAGAATCATCCTTTGCGTGCTCCGTTACTGGTCTTGGCGTTAACCCGTTTTCAAGATCACCCAAAAGTTCCTTATTTTGAACAAACATTAAGTTCAGGAGCAGCTATCCAGAACTTTTTGCTTTCCCTGCAAGCGCAAGGGTTTTCAACAATGTGGCGTTCAGGTGCTGTGGTAGAGTCCAGCTTGCTAAAAAAAGCTTTGAATTTGCGTGAACATGATTTAATTTCAGGCATTATCTATATTGGTACAGCAGCTAAAGCAATTGCACCGCGTACAGAGATAGATACACAGAATTTTGTAAGTTACTGGTCTGAATGATTTTGTTTCCATAGTATGGAACATGAAGGATAAAAATAATGTCAGAGTTGAAGTTTAGCGATCTGGTTGAACCTGTTGAAATTGACCGTAAAACTGCATTAAGAATCACTGTACTGGGTGGTGGAAGTTTTGGTACAGCTATGGCTAATATTTCTGTACGCAATGGTTGTGATACCAAGATCTGGATTCGCGATGAAGAAATTGCCCGGGAAATTAACCGGACACATATCAACCAGCGCTACTTGCCAGATTATCCTTTAGAGAAAGAATTGCAGGCAGTATCTGATCTTGAAGAGGCAGTACGCGACCGTGATATTATTCTGGTAGCCATTCCAAGCCATTCTTTTCGGGATGTTATACAAAAAATTAAACCTTTTATCAGTGCGCAGGCAGTGGTTTCGCTTACGAAAGGAATTGAAGCTAAAACCTTTAGCTTTATGAGTGACATTATTCGTGATGAGTTGCCAGAAGTTCCTTATGGAGTGCTTTCAGGCCCGAACCTGGCAAAAGAAATTATGGCAGGTATGCCGGCGGGTACAGTAATCGCCAGCCACTCGGAACTGGTGCGTTATGCGATGCAACAGGCTTTACATAGCGCTTTATTTCGTGTTTTTGGCAGTGATGACGTACATGGAGTAGAGCTTGGCGGTGCTTTAAAAAATATTTATGCAGTCGCGATGGGAATGGCGGCGGCCTATAATGTAGGTGAAAACACCAAAAGTATGATTATTACACGTGCCTTGGCTGAAATGAGCCGTTTTGCTGTCAAATTGGGTGCTAATCCTTTAACATTTTTAGGTTTATCTGGTGTTGGTGACCTGTTTGCTACCTGTAACAGTCCACTCAGCCGTAACTATCAAGTGGGTTTTGCTCTGGGTAAAGGCAAAACTTTAGAACAGGCTACGCAGGAATTAGGACAAACTGCGGAAGGGATCAATACTATCGTTCAGGTACGTACACGAGCACAAGAGCTTGAGGTATATATGCCGATCACTAATGCTTTGTATGAAGTTATTTTTGAAAATGCGCCGCCACTAACAATAGCCTTATCTTTGATGAAAAATGGTCATCGCAGTGATGTAGAATTTGTGTTGCCACATAATCAGGTCTAATCATCAAGACATATCATAAATGTCATGAAAAAACGTTATGATAGGTCTGAAGTAATGGGGATAGTATATGCAATTGGTTCTGATTCGACATGGTGAGGCAGCCCATCCGCTGCAAGTAACCGACAGCAAGCGACCTTTGACTGAGCGGGGTCATACACAGGCTGAGGAAACTGGAAAATATTTGAAAGATCTGATACAGCCAGAGGTTTTTGTTGTGAGTCCGTTATTACGGGCACAAGAAACCTTGGTCCATATTCAAAAGAATTTCCCTGATGTTCCGGTACTGGTCTGTGATAAAATTAAACCAGATGATCAGGCAAAAGATGCGATTGACTGGCTAGCACAACTACCTTACCAGTCGATTACTGTCGTGTGTCATATGAATGTTATTGCACATATTGCCGAGCAGCTTATTCATGAGCCATTTCATCCTTTTGCACTGGCTGAAGCGCGAATTTATGAACTTCCCGTAATTGCAAATGGCCTGGCAGTCCAACAGCAGAACTTTATTCCAGTACATTAAAATAAATTAGAAAAATGGTAGATCAGACTTAATGTTGTATTTATGGATGCCAGAAGCCAATGGAGTTTGGCAATGGTCAAATGGGGATGCCTGGAGTGAGAGCTCGAGTCTTGAACAGCTGATTCAGGAAATTAAAATATATCAAGGTGAAGAAATAGTTGTTTTTTTCCCAAGTCGCGGGCTACAACTGCTTCAGCAGCAGATGAGTAAATCTCAATATAAGCAGCTTGGTACAGAAGGGGTACGCTATCTGCTGGAAGAGTATGTAATACAGCCGATTGATCAGCTAAAAGTACTGCACTATTTTCAGGCTGCTGAAGAACGATTAACAGTCATGGGAGTAGCACTGAATTTAGTAGAAACATTACTGCATTCACTGAATTTACTTCCTTTAAAAGTTGCTGCACTTTTGCCAGATTTCCTGGTTTTACCCCAGCCTGATCCCGGTGAAACTATACTTGCAAATATTCATCAGCGGTTACTTGCACGTGAAAATGAGTTTAGTGGCAATTCAATAGATGAGCTTGGAGTTTATCTGGAATTTATTCATCCGGAGACCCGTTTCCGTTGTAGCGGGCTGAGTCCAGATCAGCAAATAGTACTAGATGCAGTAACTACTCAAGAGCAGAGACAGTACTTTAGTTATCAGTTCGAGCCTATTAAAAAGCCTAAACAGCATCCCTTCAATATTTTGCCTAAAGCACAAAAAAGTGAACAGTTTTCTGGTTATTGGAAAGCTTGTGCAGCAGTATTTTGTGCCATTCTTATAGTACAGTTGAGTTATGATGTATTACGCTGGTCAAAATTAAAAAAACTGGCTGATCAGACTGCGATACAGGCAATTGACCAGTATCAAGACTGGTTTGGACCCAATAGCCGTATTACTGAAGAAAATATACAAAGTCAGTTTGAAAGCCAATTGCGTATGAGCCGTAGTGCAAATACTGAGGCACTGCAAATTTTGAGCCGGGTTGGCCCAATCTTGGCCCAGCAGCAGATTCTGGCAGAGCGGGTAGGATATGAGTCATCAATATTAAGTCTTGATTTGAAAGCCAGTTCATCTGAACAGTTGCAGGCACTTACCCAGCAGTTAAACCAGCAAGGTTTTAAAGCTGAACTTGGTAATGTACAAACCCAGGGGGCGGGAGTAATCGGTTTGGTGAAAGTACAATAATGAAAATATTTGAGAAAATAGACCATTCATGGAAAAACCTAGCTGAGCGTATAGAAGACTATCTGGACGGACTTTCTCTGCGCGAAAGAATCATGGTAATTTTTACCACAGTCTTTGTGCTGGTCACAGCCGTTGGATGGTCACTCTGGACCATGCATAAAGCTGCGGATGACCAGCAAAAACGTTTAAATGACCTCAAGGATCTTATGGTCCGGATGCAGACCAATGCAGTAACCATGAAACCAGCGGGAGAGTCGCAGCTGACGCCGGTAGAGAAGGTGCAGCGTATTTCTCAACAGCAGGGGTTATCAGCCAGTATCCAGGCCACCGGAAAGCAGCTTCAGATTTCAGTGCAGCATGATAATTATGCTGTATTAGCCAACTTCCTAACCCAAATGGCACAGATGGGTTTAAATATTGAAAAAATGGAGCTTATAAATCAAAACCAGCAAATCAGGCTCGTTGTGACCGTGCAATAAGCTGTAAAAATAAACATAGTTCAGGCATAGCCTTTTATGTAACCTGTGCCTATAATATGGCAACTTGTAAAGCGGTAGATTTTTGCTGATATGTTCTATTCTCTGGCCCGCCCCATGTTGTTTTCGCTAGCACCAGAGCGTGCACATGAACTGACCTTATCATTGCTAAAATCAGCCCATAAGTTTGGAATTGGACATCAGACAGTTGCCCATAAGCCTGTGACCTGTATGGGAATCGAATTTCCCAACCCGGTCGGACTAGCAGCAGGTTTGGATAAAAATGGCGCTTATATTGATGCTTTAGCTGCATTGGGTTTCGGTTTTATTGAAATCGGAACAGTTACTCCACGTCCCCAAACCGGTAATGCTCAGCCACGTTTATTTAGGATTCCTGAGGCAAAGGCCATCATTAACCGTATGGGTTTTAATAATGATGGTGTTGATCGGCTGGTTGAGAATGTAAAAGCAGCGAAATATAAAGGCATTCTGGGAATTAACATCGGTAAAAACGCTGATACCCCTGTAGAAAATGCAGTTTCGGACTATCTGACCTGTCTTGAAAAAGTATATAATTATGCTTCTTATGTGACAGTAAATATTTCTTCCCCAAATACCAAAAATTTACGCGATCTGCAAAGTGGTCATGCTTTGACCGAGTTGCTTAAAACATTGAAAAACCGACAGCTTGAGCTCGCAGAGCAATATCAGCATTATGTGCCTCTAGTTTTAAAAGTTGCGCCGGATCTGAGCCAGCAGGATATCGAATTTATTGCTTCCCAGCTGGTTATCTTCAAAATTGATGGGCTGATTGTGACTAACACTACTTTATCCCGTGAAGGAGTAGAGGGTTTGGCCTGTGCAGATGAGAGCGGTGGATTGTCTGGTGCACCAGTATTTGAGAAAAGTAACCAGTGTTTGCAGGAATTTGCGAAAAGGCTAAAAGGTCAGGTCGCTCTGGTGGGTGTGGGTGGGATTGTGTCTGGAAACCAGGCTGCTGTAAAACAACAGTATGGTGCCCAGCTTGTACAGATTTACAGTGGTCTTATCTATACTGGACCAAATTTGATCAAAGACTGTGTTGATGCCATGAATTAATTTATGAATACCATCGATATAGTTATCCTGATTATCCTGCTCATTGGAGGGCTTAACGGTTTGCGACAAGGATTTGTAAAGGCCTTTGCGAACTTGGTAGGATGGGTATTTGCACTGATTATTGGTGCAAAATATGCCAATATTCTCGCGCCTTCTATGGTGGTACTCAGTCATGATCCGGTGGTCCAGAAAATTGCCGCCTTTGCATTTATTGCCCTGATCATTGTTGTGCTGACCTGGATTGTCACCGCATTTCTGAATGGTATTCTGAAAACATTTAAATTAGGTCCATTAAACCGTTTGGCTGGTGGAGCTTTTGGTTCGCTTAAAGGCCTGCTGGTAGTCTTGATTACTATGCAAGGCTTAGGCCCTTGGGTGGAAAGTTCTCCTCACTGGAAGCAGTCCAGACTGATACAAGCCTTATTACCTTATGCGCCTATGGCAACTGAAATTTCTAAAAATGTGGCGAATCATGCATTAGATGAAATGAAGTCTGAACAACAGCCTGCATCTTCTCCTTCTCGGCGTGAGTCCAATGATACAGCTGCCAGTGAGCGTTCAAACCATTCAACAAATAATCCTTTTTATTAATCCTAGCCTGTCTGCGAGGTTGTTATGTGTGGAGTAGTTGGTATAGCCGGTAAAGCGCCAGTTAACCAAATGTTGTTTGATGCTTTGACGATGTTGCAACATCGTGGACAAGATGCAGCTGGGATTGTAACCTGCCATGAAGGACGTCTTTTCTTGAGAAAAGATAATGGTATGGTACGCGATGTATTCCATACGCGTCATATGCGTGCCTTACTGGGTAATTACGGCATCGGACATGTACGTTATCCTACTGCGGGTTCATCAAGTAGTGCCGAAGCACAGCCCTTCTA
The DNA here is from genome assembly GCF_006757745.1 of Acinetobacter radioresistens DSM 6976 = NBRC 102413 = CIP 103788. Lineage (NCBI taxonomy): Bacteria > Pseudomonadati > Pseudomonadota > Gammaproteobacteria > Moraxellales > Moraxellaceae > Acinetobacter > Acinetobacter radioresistens. Next base: position 1,089,763 of record NZ_AP019740.1, read on the forward strand.
TGTAAATTCACCTTATGGGATTACCTTGGCACATAACGGTAATCTGGTAAATGCAAAAGATATCCATGAAGACCTGTTCAAAACTGACTTGCGTCATATGAACACTGATTCGGATTCAGAAGTGCTGCTTAATGTATTTGCCCATGAGTTACAGAAGAGTGGCAAGTTAGAGCCATGTGCAGAAGATATTTTCCATGCTGTAAGCCGTGTGCATGATCGCTGTAAGGGAGCTTACGGTGTAGTAGCCATGATTACCGGACATGGTGTAGTCGGGTTTCGCGATCCTAACGGGATTCGCCCTTTAATTTATGGATCCCGTGAAACAGAAGAAGGTACTGAATATATTATTGCTTCAGAATCTGTGGCAATTACTGCGCTGGGTTTTAAAATCGAGCGTGATGTAGCACCAGGTGAGGCCATCTTTATTGATTCACAAGGTCAGCTATTTACCCAGCAATGTGCCAAGAACCCTTCTTATCGCCCATGTATCTTTGAATATGTTTATTTCGCACGTCCTGATGCCATTATTGATGGTATTTCGGTGTATAAATCCCGTTTACGCATGGGAGAAACACTTGCAGCAAAAATTTTGCGTGAATGGGGCGAAAATCATGATATTGACGTGGTGATTCCTATTCCAGATACCAGCCGTACATCTGCATTGGAGTTGGCTAATATTCTCGGGGTGAAATTCCGCGAAGGTTTTATGAAGAACCGTTATATCGGACGAACCTTCATCATGCCGGGGCAGCAGCAGCGTAAGAAATCTGTACGCCAAAAATTAAACCCGGTTGAGTTGGAGTTCAAAGGCAAAAATGTCTTGCTGGTAGATGACTCAATTGTTCGCGGTACTACCTGTAACGAAATCATTCAGATGGCGCGTGATTCTGGAGCCAAACAGGTCTTTTTTGCTTCGGCTGCACCAGAAGTCATGTATCCGAATGTTTACGGGATTGACATGCCGGCCAAATTTGAACTGATTGCGTCAGGCCGGAGTGTTGAGGAAGTGCGTGAAATTATTGGTGCTGACCGGTTGATTTTTCAGGATCTGGAAGATTTGAAAGATGCTGTTCGTACCAAGAAAGTTCCTCATCTGACCGAGTTTGACTGTTCTGTATTTGATGGTATATATGTGACAGGCAATATTGATGAAATTTATCTGGAAGATCTGGAAAAATTGAGAAACGATATGGCCAAAAAGGGTAAAGACCCGTATATCGATGTCAATATTGATGCCGCTTCTGTTGATTTGACCGGAATCAGGGAAGAGTAAGCGCGAACACGTTAAAAAGCGGGTTTTGCCCGCTTTTTTACTTTAAGATAGGCAAAACAATGTAATCAGGAAATTTTACATTGAAAGACGTCAGCCATTATTTAATTACTAATAAAAATATGATGTGGTCTATGAGCATTTGCCTGCTTGCGATCATTTTAAGTATATTTATTCTCAATAGTCTGTTGGGTCTAATAGTTCATTTTTTTGATCCTGAACAAGCTGTCATGTGGCATGTATTCAGCCCTTATCTGATCTTATTGTTATTACTGGTAATGGGTGGTTCGGTTGCCTATGAACGCTATGTATTTCGTTCCGGAGGGCATACGCTTGCTAAACAGCTAAAAGCGCGGCGTCTTAATCTGATTGAAAGCACACCTGAGGAAAGTGTAGCCATTCATTTAAATGAACATTTGGCGCAAAAGTTCATGATCAATCCTCCGACTTTATATGTGCTGCCGGATGAGATCGGTGTAAATGCTTTAACCGCTGGCTTCCATCCCCAGGATATTGTAATTGTGTTGACATGGGGAGCATTGCAAAACCTCGATGAGCTAGAACTTTACGGGTTACTCAGTCATGAGTTTAATCAGATACTTTCTGGCGAAACAGCTGAAAATACCCGGCTTAAGATCGTTTATAGTAGCCTGACTACTTTTAGCCAATGGGGGAGTAAAATTGCCAAATTGGGGTTTCGAAAAACTACTATTAATAAACGTCACCAATTTGAAACAACGTTTGTCGCAATAGGAGGTATTATCTGGCTGGTTGGCAGTTTGGGCGTGTTGGTGACTCGTCTGATCAAATATCTGACTTTAGGTGGACGTACCTTCCGGAATGATTTTAAAACCAAGCGTCTCATTCAAAACGATGCCAATATTCAGACTTTACTCCGAATTTATGTGCATCATGCAGGTTCACAGATTCATAGTGAATATTCAGAATCAATTGCCCATATGTGTTTTGCCAACTCATTGAGTCCGCAGAGCTGGATGAATATTCATCCCAATATTGAAGAAAGAATTTATGAACTAAATCCTGCCTTACTACAAGACTTGCAGCTTGAAAACCTGAAAAAGCTGCGTAGCCAACCATTTTTTAGCCTGTTTCGTTCTCTAGAAGAAATTAATGGCGAAGTCTACAATCCTTGGACTTCTCCACAACCGCTACCTTTATTACGTTTGTCTCCTATCAGCTTTGCTATTAATGATGCAATCAAACCTCTCAAGCCTGAAATACGTCGTGGCATGAAGCGCCCCGAGCTGATCCAGCGTGCTATGTTGACTGCTACTGGGTCAAGAGAAGTTATGGTTGCGATCTTGATGATTCGTCAATATCGGGAATTTATTCCTAAAGAAGCTGAAGTTAGCCGTGCAATTGTGGATGCATTGCTGAATCTGGACGGTCGTGTACATATCCAGATTTTTTTAGAGGCCTGTAAAAATATTGGTCATATGCCCGCATCTATTGCCCGTCAATTTCTAACCCGACTGGCAAAAATTATTCAAGAAGATGGCGAAATTGGACTACTCGATGCTTTATTGCTCGAAAAAGTTAAATATGAGCTAAATCTGATGCCTTTGCACATGCCTGTATCTTTAGAAGACGCTAAACCGCAGATTGTACGGCTGGTCGACGCACTATTGCATGTACAGCAGATTAATAGTCCAAACCAGCTAGATGTGCGATATAGAATTTTACAGCAGGTTCTTACTCTGGATGAGCTGTCTTTATATGAAGAAATTTCTGATGAGCCGCTCGATTTGGCAGAGATTTTAAATGATATTGCGGGGCTATTACTGCGTGACCGGTTAAGTATGCTGGGAATTGCCGAGCTTTGCCTGTGGCATGACCGGATTATTACCCAAGATGAGCTCGATGTACTAGAGTTGCTCTACTGGCGATTGGGTTTTGAAACCAGAGAAATTATTGACCAGATGCAAAAGAAGAATAGTGTCATGATTATTTGAAACTGGTGACGATTTTATTAAATCAGAATATGCACCATGATGAATGAATAAAATATCTGAACCGGCCAGAAACTACAGCAAAGCATATAAAAGCCCGTTAGAATAGCTTTCAGGAAAATTAGGGTAGTAACATGATTGGGCATGAGCGGAAAATACTGGCAACTTTAGGAATTGATGTCTGGATTCCTCGAGGTACTGTATCAGCACGCCTTGGCAATACACCAATCTGGCGTGATCAGACAGCACGGGTTGAGCCGTTACATTTTCATGATCATGTAAAAGATGTTAAGCCTGATTCTGCTACAGAAAACCTGCAAAAAAAAATCACGGATATTGTTGAGCAGGTAGCTGTTGATAAACTACCACCCCAAGCTGAAAAAGAGCACCTGTCAGCAGCTTCCAAGGATGCAAATGCTGTAGAGGCTGTCAATCCTATAGTAGAAGTTGAAGCTTTTAGTGTGCAGGCTTATAGTTTGGCGCACTGTACAATTTTAATAAATGCTACCCGTCTAACTGAGCCGCAGCAACAGCTATGGTTAAATATTCAGCGTAGCTTGTCAGGACAGTATAGTTTGCTGGAATGGCCTTTCCCATTGCCCAATTTTCAGGATAATCGTGGTGTAGGTTGCTATGTACAAGGTTTTATTGATGCTATTGCCTATGAAAAATCAGTGTTAAGCCTAGGTGATATTCCATATCTGAATCATTCAAAAGTTATCCGTTTAGCCAGTTTGCAGGAAATGCTGGATAAACCGTTACTGAAGAAACGCCTGTGGCAATTTATGTATAAAAAGATGGAATAGCAGAGAAATAGGAATACAAAAATGGATAAAAAGCGCGTAGTCGTATTTAGCCAGATTGATCAGGCCATTCTTGAGCGTTTGCAACAGCAATATGAAGTTCAGGTATTAAATCCTAAATCAGGTGATATTAATGAGCAAATCCGTCAGGCAGTAACAAATGCTGATGGCATGATTGGTTCGGGACGAGTGCTGAATAAATCTAACCTGGCGAGTGCACAGCAGCTTAAGGTTATTTCAACTGTAAGTGTTGGTTATGATAATTATGATGTGGATTATCTAAACCAGAAAAAAATCTGGCTTTCAAATACTCCGCATGTCTTAACAGAGACTACTGCTGATTTGGCTTTTAGTTTATTGATGAGTGCAGCACGCAGAGTACCTTATCTGGACCAATGGACCAAGCAGGGTCAGTGGAAACGTACGGCGGGTACTGAGCAGTTTGGTCAAGATATTTTTGGCAAAACTTTAGGTATTATTGGTTTGGGGAATATTGGTGCGGCAGTCGCACGTCGTGGACATTATGGTTTTAATATGGATATTCTGTATCATAACCGCCGTGAGCAACCTGAACTTGCCCAGCCTCTTGCAGCAAAATATTGTTCAATGAGTGAACTGCTTCAGCACTCTGATTTTATAGTCATGGCAGTCGACTTAAATCATGAATCTAAAGCTCTCATCGGCCAGGCAGAATTTGATCAGATGCAATCCCATGCTGTATTCGTCAATATTGCACGTGGTTCAGTTATAGATGAAGCAGCACTGATCAATACTCTAAAACAGAACAAGATTTTTGCTGCCGGTCTGGATGTTTATAGCAAAGAACCTTTACAAGAATCTGAACTTTTTAACCTGTCGAATGTTGTTACTCTGCCTCATGTGGGTTCTGCAACTGGAGAAACCCGTAAAAAAATGGCCGAGCTGGCTTATCAGAACTTGGTACAGGCTCTAGAAGGCCAAATTCCACGGTATCTGGTTAACCCTGGCTTTAACTAAAGCTTCATAACACTTCACTGCATTTTTCTTCAATATTGAGTGTTATATTAGCTAAAGATGAATTCAGCTATGGAATCAAGATTGAAAAAGTTTTTGCTTGCAGCAGGACTGAGCAGTCTGACCACTTTCAGTCCAGCACTTACTTTTGACGCTCCTTCTTCATTTGGTCAGGTAGAAGTACCTGATATTGGTGGAGGAGTAGGGTTAATTGATCAGCAGCAAGAACGCTTCATTGGTGAAAAAGTTTATCGTGAAGTTCATAAACAAATGCCGGTCATGCAAAACCCCTGGCTTGAAGACCAGTTATATTCTATTTTCACCCGTATTTTAAGTCAGACTCAAGCAGGGCAGCCAATTGGACTAGTACTAATTAAAGATTCTCAAATTAATGCTTTCGCTGTGCCGGGCGGGCTGTTTGCAATTAATACGGGGATGGTAACTTCCGCCCGTAATATTGATGAGGTGGCAGGGGTGATGGCGCATGAGATTGCGCATGTTACCCAGCGCCATTACAGCCGTTCTAAAGAGGCATTTAAAGGCCAAGGGCTGCTTGCACTGGCTGGTGTTTTGGTGGGAGCAGCCATTGCTTCACAGGCTGATGGAGAAGCAGGCACAGCAGTTATGCTCGGTACTCAAGCTGCCTTAATGGATAAACAGCTAACCTACAGCCGCAACCAGGAACGTGAAGCAGACCGTATAGGCATGCAATATATGTACTCGGCTGGCTACAATCCACAAGGCATGGCAGATTTTTTTGAGCTGATGAACCGTTCTACTAGCCGTGTCAGTTTTATGCCAGACTTTTGGCTCACTCATCCCTTAACCTCACAGCGCATGAGCGAAGCAAGACTACGGGCTAACCAGTTGCCTAAAGTAAAAAGTAGTTTATCTGACCCTGATTTTGAAATTGTTAAGCTTTATACTGCGGTGGTCGCTCATCAGGCAACTGAAAATCAGCTGTCTATTTTGGCAAAACAGGGCAGCTTTGCAGGCCAGTTGGCGTTAGCTGCATTTTATGAACAGCAGGGCGATTATGGTCAGGCACAAACAGCATTAAATCAGGCAAAAATGGCAAACCGTCCACATCCGCTGATTTCTCTTATACAGATTGATATTTATCTTGGACAAAACAAGATAGATCTGGCTTTAAATACAATTAGCCCGTTACAGCGCATCATGCCAGAAAATCGGTCATTAGCTTATAAACTGGCTGAAGTACTAATCCGGCAACAGCAGCCAAAACAAGTAATTAAACTGGTACAGCGCTTTACTAATAATAATCCAAGAGATGTATATGGATGGCATTTAATGCAACAGGCAGCTGCACTTGAGCCGGCTTCAGCCTTAAAAGCTGTGAATGTATTACGTTATCGTGCTGAGGTGGAATACTGGAGTGGAGAAGAAGAAGCGGCAATTAAGTCGATGTTGCATGCACAGCGACTGGCAAAAAATAATAATGCGATGTCTGCCAGAATTGATGCGCGATTAAATCAGATGCAACAGGAGCGCCAATTAAAAATCTAAATGATAGAAACCAGGGTGTTAAGAAAGCTTGGCCTTGATTTTGCCTGAAACAGCAGAAGGGTCGGCACGTCCGGCTATGATCGGACGTAGAGAATTCATCACCTTACCCATATCTTTCATGCTAGTCGCTCCTTGAGCAGCAATTGTTTGCTCAATGAGAGAATCAAGTTCTTCCTCAGTCATAGCTGCTGGTAGAAATTGGGAAATAATCTCAATCTCGGCTTGTTCTTTACTAGCTAAATCTTCGCGGCCAGCGCCCTGATAGGCTTTTACTGACTCTTTACGTTGCTTGATCTGTTTCTCAATGACCGCAAGAACCTGAGAATCATCAAGCTCTTTGCGTTCATCAATTTCGATTTGCTTGATGGCTGCCTGCAGACCACGAAAAACAGTCACTGTTGCCATAGCTTTGGCACGCATTGCAGTTTTCAATGCATCAGTAATCTGTTCTTTTAAAGTAGTCATAATATTTTCCAGGCAGTAATCAGTCACAAATTAATTAGTAAAGGCGAGTAGTACGTACAGATTCACGAGCCAGTTTTTTCTGGTAACGCTTAACTGCAGCAGCTTTTTTACGCTTACGTTCTTGAGTTGGTTTTTCGTAGAATTCACGCTTACGAACGTCAGCAAGAACACCTGCTTTTTCGCATGAACGTTTGAAACGACGGATAGCTACGTCTACTGGTTCGCCTTCTTTCAACTTAACTTGTGGCATGAAGAATCCTCTAAGTTTATGGATAAGTACACAGGCAGGATTGCCCGCATACACAAGTGAAGGCCATTATTTTACTCATTTACTTCTCATACCACAAGTCTATAATAGTTTCTGCATTATTTTTTCGCATTGGATAAAGGCAGTTTAATGATTGTTTTAGGCTTGGAAACTTCTTGTGATGAAACCGGATTGGCTCTTTATGACAGCGAGCAGGGTTTGCGTGGGCAAGTACTTTATAGCCAGATCAAGCTGCATGCAGAGTATGGTGGAGTAGTGCCGGAGCTGGCTTCACGGGATCATGTACGCAAGCTGATTCCGCTTTTAGATGAGCTGCTGATACAAAGCGGTGTTAAAAAGACTGAAATTGATGCAGTTGCCTATACCCGTGGGCCAGGTTTAATGGGCGCGCTAATGACCGGAGCACTTTTCGGACGTACTCTGGCATTTGCCTTGAACAAACCGGCAATTGGGGTTCATCATATGGAAGGCCATATGCTGGCGCCTTTACTTTCAGATACTCCACCTGAATTCCCATTTGTCGCGCTTCTGGTTTCAGGTGGGCATTCCCAGTTAATGGCAGCTTATGGTATCGGACAATATGAATTACTGGGTGAGTCTATTGATGATGCCGCCGGTGAGGCTTTTGATAAAGTCGCGAAAATGATGAATCTGCCGTATCCGGGAGGACCCAATATTGCCAGGCTTGCCCAGCAGGGTAATCCGACTGCATTTGATTTTCCACGTCCGATGTTACACCAGGGTCTGACCTTTTCATTTAGTGGCTTAAAAACTGCTGTTTCGGTCCAGCTTAAAAAAGTTGAAGGCCAAAATCGTGAAGCCGATATTGCTGCCAGTTTTCAAGAAGCTATTGTCGATACTTTAGTAAAAAAATCAGTCAAGGCATTAAAACAGACCGGGTTAAACCGTTTGGTAATAGCAGGTGGTGTAAGTGCAAACCAGCGTTTACGTGAACAGCTGGAAAGCAGCTTAAATAGAATTAAAGCTTCAGTTTATTATGCTGAGCCTGCACTCTGTACAGATAATGGTGCCATGATTGCATTTGCTGGTTACCAGCGTCTGAAAGCAGGACAACAGGATGACTTATCTGTAACCACTACACCGCGCTGGCCAATGACAGAGCTGACTCGTCCGGCAGAAATATAATTTGGTTTAATTAAGGAAGAGGCTTTTGCCTCTTTTTTATTTTCTATTGATCTGGTGTTTAAAATGAATAAATATTTTACTTGCTATGTGGTTGCTTCTCTTTTTCTTTCTGGTTGTACGGTTCAGCATAATTTAATAAATGAAACCCCGAGTCAGATTGTTCAAGGACATAATCAGGTGATTCATCAATACTTTGATGAAAAAAACACCTCAGGTGTGCTGGTTATTCAAACAGATAAAAAAATTAATCTATATGGTAATGCTCTAAGCCGCGCAAATACAGAATATGTGCCAGCCTCTACATTTAAAATGTTGAATGCCCTGATCGGATTGGAGAACCAGAAAACGGATATTAATGAAATATTTAAATGGAAGGGCGAGAAAAGGTCATTTACCGCTTGGGAAAAAGACATGACACTAGGAGAAGCCATGAAGCTTTCTGCAGTCCCAGTCTATCAGGAACTTGCAAGACGTATCGGTCTTGATCTCATGCAAAAAGAAGTAGAACGTATTGATTTCGGTAATGCTGAAATTGGACAGCAGGTTGACAATTTCTGGTTGATAGGCCCATTAAAGGTCACGCCTATTCAAGAGGTAGAGTTTGTTTCTCAATTGGCACATACACAGCTTCCATTTAGTGAAAAAGTGCAGGCTAATGTAAAAAATATGCTACTTCTAGAAGAGAGTAATGGCTACAAGATTTTTGGAAAGACTGGTTGGGCAATGGATATAAAACCACAAGTGGGCTGGTTGACCGGCTGGGTTGAGCAGCCAGATGGAAAAATTGTCGCTTTTGCATTAAATATGGAAATGCGGTCAGAAATGCCTGCATCTATACGTAATGAATTATTGATGAAATCATTAAAACAGCTGAATATTATTTAAGAGCTTGACAGAAACTCTAATTTTATAAAAAGCCCACTTGAGATAAATGGGCCTTTTATAATCTGTCTAAAAATGAAACCTGTTAATTTTTCTAGTTTAAAATTTTACAGTGCTTTTAGTTGTTGTGATCCAATCCAGTGTTTAGAGAACTGATAGGCGGCACGTCCTGACCGTTGACCACGTGCCTGACACCAGCGTAGGGCTTCAGCACGGGCTTCGTCATTCATTGGCATATCTGCTTTAGCAAGATAGTGTTCCACAATGGTTAAATACAGGTTTTGATCCATTGGATAGAATGAAAGCCACATTCCAAAACGATCCGAGAGTGAAATTTTTTCCTCAATGGCTTCTTGTGGATGCAACTCGGTATATTGCGGTACATCTACACGAGTCACTGGCGTATTCTCATGCATAAACTCTGGTAACAGATGTCGACGGTTGCTGGTTGCATAAATAATAAAATTACTTGAACCTGACTGTAATGAGCCATCAAGTACACTTTTTAAGCTGCGATAGTTTTCATCTTCAGCATTAAAGGCTAGATCATCGCAGTAGACAATGAACTTTTCCGGACGCTTCTGGATGAGCTTCTGGATTTCAGGAAGATCAGACAGATCATCACGTTCAATTTCAATTAAACGTAATCCTTGATCTTTATACTCGGTTAAAAGGGCACGGACAATTGAAGATTTTCCTGTCCCGCGTGAACCGGTAAGGAGAACATCATTGGCGGGCAGATTCTGCAAAAATTGTCGTGTATTTTGAATAATTTTTTCTTTTTGTCTTTCGATTCCTTTCAGGTCATCTAAATAGATTTGTTTCGGTTCGAAAATGGGTTTAAGTTGTTTATCCTGCCATTTGTAAGCCGGAGCAGAGAAGTCTGTCTGCTGTTTAAGCTCAGGTAAAAATTGCTGGACCTGCTGTAATACGGTAGAGAGAGTTTGAAGTATATTCTCTGGTAGAGTGAGGTTTGTCATAATTTTTCAGGTGTTATCGAAATAGCTAAATAGTAGCACTAGCAATACCGTAAATAGTACTACAATATCAAAAAGGCCAATGAATTATAGTTTTTTGCAATTGATTAGTGGCGAAAAAGATCAGATTTTCTCAATAAAAACTTTGAGCACAAATATCAAAGGATAGGCACATAATGTTAAAAGAATTAACTCAAACTATTAATCCGCATCAGGCATATCGGGTTAAGAAATTAAAACATCAGCTGGAAGGGGCCGAATCCTATGAAGAGTGGAAATCTGTTGCATTAAAACTTGATGAAGAAACCGGTGCTCAAGAATGGAAACTCGACAATAGCTCTCCTTATTTTGATGCAGAGATTATTTCACATCGTTTGAACCTGCTTAAAAAATATCGCCTGCAGCAGCGTACTTTAGACCTGGTCGCTATTTTACGTGAAGGCTTAAGTTATGATATTGCAAACATTGGCCATCCAATGTTGTTTACCGCAACGTATATTGGTACTAAAAAAATAATTGAAGATTACATTGAGGAAATGAGTGCAAGCTTGGCTTATATTGCCTCTAATGAATGTCATAGCTTTAGCCTGAAAGAAAAAATAGACTTTTTTGAAAACTGCCAGATTGCTTATGGACAGCCCGTACTCATGTTTTCAGGCGGCGCTACTTTAGGGTTATTTCATACAGGGGTCTGTAAAACCCTGATTGAACAAGATTTGATGCCCAAAGTGCTGTCAGGTTCGAGTGCAGGCGCCATTATGACTGCCATGCTAGGGGTTTCTTCGCCTAATGAACTGGAAAGTATTATGAGTGGAGAGAGTTTTTTTACCGAAGCTTTCCATTTTCGTAAACTGACTGATGTACTCAAAGGTAATGGCGGTCTGGCCGATGTGCGCTATCTCAAGCAGTTTCTGATGGAAAATCTTGGAGACCTGACTTTTGCTGAAGCCTATGAAAAATCCGGACTACACATTAACGTTGCTGTGGCGCCATATGATGCAACACAAAATGCCCGGATTATGAATGCCTATACTGCACCTAATTTGCTGGTCTGGAGCGCTGTATTGGCTTCCTGTGCGGTTCCAGTTCTGTTCCCACCGGTACGCCTGACCAGCAAACGCTATGATGGTCAATATACCCAGTATATGGGCAATACTAAATGGGTAGATGGCAGTGTACGCAGTGATTTCCCACAAGAAAAAATGGCCCGTCTGTATAACCTGAATTATAGTATCGCCAGTCAGGTGAATCCGCATGTTGTGCCATTTATGCAAAGTGATGAAAACCGCTATCGTAAAGATGTTCTGAGCTGGCCCGAACGGATTGTACGACGTCAAGGTAAAGTGATCGCTATGGGAATGATGGATTTTACTCGTGAACGCTTAGGTGCAATCCAGCCTGTACGCCGTTTGCTTGATCACGGCTATGGCATTATTGGACAACGTTATTACGGCGATGTAAATATTATCGCCAAATATAATTTACGTCATTATAGCTATATGCTGAAAAATCCGCGACCACATCTGTTTAAGCTATTACAGCGTGAAGGAGAGCAGGCAACCTGGCCTAAAATCTCCATGATTGAAATTCATGCCCGTATCGGAAAAACAATTCAGCATTGTCTGGAGCTTCTACATTATCAAGAAACTCAGCAAGAGAAAAGTCAAGATCATGCAGATGCCTGATCTTGAGAATTCATTTGAAAACCTGATTCTGCGAAATAGCCTGTCAAGCCAGAGGTTTGGCCGCCGTCTGTATCATTTGAGCCAAAATGGAACACCCTATTGGCTTAAGTTTCAACTGCCCAAAGTGCAGCTCGAATATGAAAAAGGATTTTTACATGAATTGCAAATTTATCGAAGGCTGGGAAAATTAGAGCCAAGTATTCTTCTGCCTGCACGTATCATTGAGTTAAATCAGATAGCGGAATTTAGCCACTTAAAAGGGGAGGGATTAATTCTGCCTCACGGTGATTACTGGTTGGGTCAGCCTGCACAGCAACTATCTTTTGAACAAGTACAGCAGAAAATTTTTGCAATGATAGGCTGTTTGCAAATTTTACATCAAACTGGCTGGGTTCATGGTGACTTAAAGCCACAGCATTTTTTATATTGCCATAATCAGCTCACTTTAATTGATTTTGAGCAGAGTCAGTCGGTTACACAAGTTCATAAGGTCACCGCATTGAATGCTACACCACGCTATATGGCGCCAGAGCTGTTTCATGGAGAAATAAAAACGGTTAGAACTGATTTATATGCACTTGGAGTTATTTTATATGAGTGGTTAACTGGCCAACGTCTAAGTGCCAGAAATTATCAGGATTGGGCAGTGCTACACTGTCAGACGTTAAAAATAAGATTACCAGACGCATTTATGCCATTTTTTCCGCTATTAAATGGCTTGCTAAGCAAATATAAAGATCAGCGTTTTCAACAGGTAAATGAAGCGCTCTATCATTTGAAATATTAGAAATGTTTCAAAAATAAACATAAGTTTTTGATTTGTTTTTTATTTAAGCAAACGCTAGGTTTTTTCATAAAAAAGGCTTGTCATGATTCTGTCTTCTCTATAATATACACAGCCATCGGGGGCGTGGCGAAATTGGTAGACGCACTGGATTTAGGTTCCAGCGCCGCGAGGTGTAAGAGTTCGAGTCTCTTCGCCCCCACCATTTTAAAGAGAATTATTTTCTTTAAAATTTATTTAGGTGAAAATCCTGAATACGCTTCAAATAGAGGATTGGTGTAATGGTAGCATGACGGTCTCCAAAACCGTTCGTCAAGGTTCGAATCCTTGATCCTCTGCCAATTATCTTTTGAGATAATTTTATATCATCGGGGGCGTGGCGAAATTGGTAGACGCACTGGATTTAGGTTCCAGCGCCGCGAGGTGTAAGAGTTCGAGTCTCTTCGCCCCCACCAATGATGATAGATAACGGGGATGTGGCGAAATTGGTAGACGCACTAGCTTCAGGTGCTAGCGCCGCGAGGTGTAGGAGTTCGAGTCTCCTCATCCCCACCAGATTCAAAAAGACCAGTATATTTAATACTGGTCTTTTTCTTATGGGAGAAATTATTGAAAACTTGAAAAAGTACCAGCTATTTAAAATTATATAAGCTGGCCTTTTAAATATTAATGCAAAAAATATAAATAAAATGATTCACTTAAGCTTTTAGATGATCTTCGAATTCTTCCCCAAGTTGCACAGCCAGAGAATTACCTGAAAGTTCACAAGTGACTAAGCCATATTGTTTTTTAAAACTGAATGTAAACCCACGGCCATCGGCCAGACTTTTAACTGAGTATCCCAATTTTTCTAACCAAATTTTGAAAGCTATTAAATTTTTTGCTTTGACAACTCTTTTCATCAGAGATCTCCTGCTTGACATATAAGTAAATTAATAAGGCTATTTCTTTATAATTTAAAGGGCAGATATATATCTTTTGGTGAGATAATATTATTTTAATTAATATAGAGTTAAAAAAATAATTAAATTTCACAGAAAATATTTTATTTAACTTATTGAATAGATTAATTTTAAATTAAATAGGCCTGTAGAAAAAGCTTTAATCAGGTAATTGTAAAAAATAATGTCTAATTTAAGAAAAATTAATTATCTAGCCTATTAAAAGCTATGTATAAATCAACCTCAAGACAGCTTGATGAAAGGCTTATCCTTAGCAAGGATAAACCCAGTTCAAAATTATGAACCACTTAGAAATTATCTTTTAGTATGCGAATACGCGAAAACTCTTCTTCGCTCTCCGCCCTTAAAAAAGGATTGGTTTCAAGTTCCAGTGCAATCGTAGTTGGAAGCGTGCACTGATGGGAGTCACGCATTTTTCTCACCTGCTCCACACGGCTATGTAGTGCCAGATTATCTGGTTCAACTGTCAGCGCAAATTCAGCATTGGAGAGTGTATATTCATGGGTACAATATACTTGTGTCCTTGGAGGTAAAGCGGCTAACCGGTTAAGTGAGTGATACATCTGTGCATATGTCCCTTCAAATACTCGCCCACACCCCATGGCAAATAAAGTATCACCACAAAATACAATGTCTAGCTCATCAATAAAATAAACAATATGGCCCAAGGTGTGTCCCGGTACAGCTAAAATATCTACTTTTAAATGGTTAAATTTAAAGTGATTCTCATGCTGTAAGGGATGAGAAATAAAGGGAATATGGCTAAGTTCTTCTCGTGGCCCATAGACTGGAATATTCCGCTCAGTAATCAGTTCAGGCACACCACCAATGTGATCCTTGTGCCAATGAGTGAGCCAAATCTGTGATAATATGAGGTTATGGGTTTGACAGAAGTCTTGTACGAGTTGAGCCTCAGTAGGATCAATTACAACTGCTTCCTTAGTTGAACTATCTTCAAGTATCCAGATATAATTCTGAAGCTGGTTTTTAACATCAATGCAATGCACTTTATATGTCATGTTTTTCCTAAACACTCAGATCTTTTTATTAGTATAACCAATCTCCAGAAAGAATTATGTGCTTATATTTTTCGACCAGAAAGAAAAAAGCCCGCCATTAGCGAGCTTAATTTATTGATAAAAAATTAGCTCTGTTCGCGTGCAATTGCACGATACCCAATATCTTTACGGTATTGAACGCCATCAAACGTTACTTTTTCACAAAACTCTAATGCTTTCGCTTGCGCTTCACCAATAGTATTGCCAAGGGCAGTCACACAGAGTACACGACCACCCGCCGTCACAATCTCGCCATTTTCATTGGCTTTGGTTCCTGCATGGAATACTTTGGCATCCGTCATTTCAGTGTTTAGACCAGAAATCACATCACCACTGCTTGAGGTCTCTGGGTAGCCTTTAGACGCTAAAACGATACCAACCGTTTTACGCTCATCCCATTCAGCTTCTGAAGGCAAATTACCTTCAATACCTGCTTGAACTAAATCTACCAAAGATGATTTTAAACGCATCATAATTGGTTGCGTTTCAGGGTCGCCAAAACGACAGTTAAACTCGATTACTTTCGGTTGACCTTGTTCATCAATCATTAAGCCTGCATATAAGAAACCTGTATAAACATGACCGTCTTTTTTCATACCTTCAACGGTAGGACGCATCACTTCATTCATAGTTTTTTCAAATACGTCAGCAGTCACCACAGGCGCAGGAGAGTAAGCACCCATACCACCAGTGTTAGGACCTTGGTCTCCTTCAAAAATGCGTTTGTGATCCTGTGAAGTGGCCATTGGCAAGATGTTGTCACCATCGATCATACAAATGAAAGATGCTTCTTCACCCGAAAGGAATTCTTCGATCACAACACGAGAACCCGCATCACCAAATTTGTTACCAGCAAGCATGTCGTCAATCGCAGCAAATGCTTCTTCATTGGTCATCGCAACGATTACGCCTTTACCTGCAGCAAGGCCGTCAGCCTTGATCACAATTGGCGCGCCATTTTTCTCAACAAATGCTTTGGCAGCATCTACTTCAGTGAACACGTCATAGAAAGCAGTAGGGATGTTGTGGCGTTTAAGGAAGTGTTTTGCGAATGCTTTAGAGCCTTCTAGTTGTGCTGCAAATTTCGTTGGACCCCAAATTTTGATACCTGCAGCGCGGCAAGCATCGACTACGCCGTTTACAAGTGGTGCTTCAGGACCGACAACAATCAATTCAACCGCATTGTTTTTGGCAAAATCAATAATGGTAGGGTTGTCGAGAATGTCTAAAGCGACATTTTCACATTTATTTTCAGTTGCAGTACCTGCATTACCTGGCGCTACAAAAACTTTTGCAACTTGATCATCTTGTGCGATTTTCCACGCCAATGCATGTTCACGGCCGCCACTACCCAAAACTAAAATGTTCATCTTTAGAAAATTCCCTCGAAAATGAAATTCCACAAACCCAATGAGGTTCAAAATTATTTAATATCTTATAGCAAGATATTAAATAATCTACTGATGTAGCAAACCCTCCTTGTGAAAAGAAGGGTCTGGAATTTATACTTAAAAATTAGTGGCGGAAATGACGCATGCCAGTAAAGACCATGGCAATTCCATGTTCATCCGCAGCAGCAATCGTTTCTTCATCACGCATTGAACCGCCTGGCTGAATAATGCATTTGATACCTGCTTTGGCAGCATTGTCGATACCATCGCGGAACGGGAAAAATGCATCTGATGCCATGACTGCACCTTCAACTATAAGTCCTGCATGTTCCGCTTTGATTGCAGCAATACGAGCTGAGTTAACACGGCTCATTTGACCTGCGCCCACACCAATCGTTTGGCGGTTTTTAGCATACACAATCGCGTTAGATTTTACGTATTTCGCCACTTTCCAGGCAAAAATCAGATCATCGATTTCCTGTTCAGTTGGTGCACGTTTCGTCACAACTTTAAGATCATCTTTAGTGATCATGCCCAAGTCTTGATCTTGAACCAGCAAACCGCCATTTACACGTTTATAGTCAAGCTGTGGAGCACGTTCATCAATCGCAGGAAGCTCGCCACAAACCAGTACACGTACATTTTTCTTCGCACCAGTGACTTCAAGCACGCCTTCAGCAATACTTGGTGCAATGATCACTTCAACGAATTGACGGTCAACAATCGCCTGTGCAGTTTCGACGTCTAATTGACGGTTGAATGCAATGATGCCACCGAATGCAGATTCTGGATCCGTTGCGTATGCAAGGTCATACGCTGCTTTGATACCGTCTAGAGAAACTGCAACGCCACATGGATTCGCGTGTTTTACGATCACGCAAGCAGGTTTAGCAAATGATTTCACGCATTCAAGTGCTGCATCAGTATCAGCAATATTATTATAAGATAATTCTTTGCCTTGTAACTGTTTTGCAGTGGCAACAGAAGCTTCGGTTGCTGCTGGATCTATATAGAATGCAGCAGATTGATGCGGGTTTTCACCGTAACGTAAATCTTGAGCTTTATTTAACTGAGTATTGAACGTACGTGGGAATTTATCTGCTTGGCCTTCTTCTTTACCGACACGAGCGCCTAAGTAAGATGCAATCATCCCATCATATTGCGCAGTATGTTCAAATGCTTTCACTGCCAGGTCAAAACGGGTTGCGTAAGATAAGGACCCTTCAGCTTTAAGCTCAGCAACCACGGCTGCATAATCAGAAGCATTTACCACAATACCTACAGAGGCATGATTTTTTGCCGCAGCACGAACCATGGTAGGGCCACCGATGTCGATATTCTCAATTGCATCTGCCAGTGAACAGTCAGGTTTTGCAACAGTAGCAGCAAATGGGTACAGGTTAACAACGACCAGATCAATCGGAGCAATATTGTGTTCTTGCATAACAGCTTCGTCTAGACCACGACGTGCAAGAATACCCCCATGAATTTTTGGATGCAGGGTTTTAACACGGCCATCCATCATTTCTGGAAAACCGGTATGCTCTGATACTTCAACCACAG
Organism: Acinetobacter radioresistens DSM 6976 = NBRC 102413 = CIP 103788; assembly: GCF_006757745.1. NCBI lineage: Bacteria > Pseudomonadati > Pseudomonadota > Gammaproteobacteria > Moraxellales > Moraxellaceae > Acinetobacter > Acinetobacter radioresistens. Next base: position 1,107,507 of record NZ_AP019740.1, read on the forward strand.
CAATATTATTGTCTTTAAGTAGTTTGTAAGTACCACCAGTTGAAAGGATCTCCACTCCTAATGCAACAAGGTTTTGAGCAAAATCTACGATGCCCGTCTTATCAGAAACAGAGATTAAAGCGCGTTTAATAGTCATGATTTTTAAGTCTACAGATTAAAACAAATAGGCATAAAAAATGCCCACGAAGCGTGAGCATTTTATCATTTATTCACTCATCAAACCGTGAGCTTTCAACTTTTTACGTAAAGTACCACGGTTCAGTCCAAGAATCTCGGCGGCCCGTGTCTGGTTACCGCGAGTATATTCTAGAACTACAGATAAAAGAGGTTTCTCCATTTCTGCCAGCACCATGTCATATACCTGAGATGGTTGCTCACCTTGCAAAGACGCAAAGTAATGGCGAACCGCGCGATCTACATGGATGCGAAGTGCAACATCAGATTGTGCAGTAAAAATAGGAGATTTGCTATTCATGCGAGTTAATCCGAAAATCAAATATCACTTGGGTAAAGCGATAAATATGGTCTAGAAAAATGAAGCTCCGTCTTAGATCCTAAAAACGGAGCTCTAAAACTGGAAACAACTAGCTTGCCACAACTTCTCAAAATTGAGCAAAAAATAAGCGTAACAATAGTTGAAGTTTTGTTACAGTTATTTTTCAAAACAAAAAATCGGCTCCATGCGCTAAATTTATATAAAGCACATATTGCTTAACTGTATTTGTTGTGAATAAAAGCGAGAAGTATGTAAGGCTAAGCTTTCGTGGCGCGTATGATACCATTGTCTAAGAAAAAGTGAGCAAATTAACTGCAATTTTTTTTAATTTTTTTACAATTATGGACGGATTATTTCTAAATGGTAGTCATCAAAGTCTTTGCGGTCCACTGGAACTGTAAATTTGAACTTAAATGGACTATGCGTTGGTATACGGCGAACTTTATATAAATCATTCGTGAGATACTGTTCAGGGAGTATTACTGTATTAAAAATCTCTGCATTATGCTTATTAAGGCTAAGCTTGATACTTGGTATTTGAAGACTATTTTCATATTCATTCATTATTACACCAGAAAAAACTGTTTGTCCTTTACCGGCACGATTAACTTTAACTTTATCAATTTTAACCTGAGAGTAATAATCTTCCAGTTTTTCACAAGTCAGTACGGTACACACCTGTTTAAATAACAGGTTAAAGAATGGACTATCATTGATTATTTTAGGGTTAAACCAGAGTACCTGTAATATAAGCACCATAGCCAACAATACATTGATACTGCCCCAGAGCAGATAATAAAATCTTGTACTTCTAGGGTGGGGAGCTTCTTTAAGTGCATTGCCCCCTGAAAGATGCAGGGCTGGAAGTGATAACGTGCTTTCATTATGAAAGTAATTCAGATTGTTCAGATAAGTCAGCAGGTCAATATTTGAGTTCTCAATCTTGCGTTCAAAAATATCAAGAATATTGGCACTGGGCTCTAAACCAATTTTTTTACGTTCTCCAATATGGGTAGGTAAAGTACTTTTCTTTGTTGCAGAGCCCCGTGTTTCAGAAGAAACAGCAGGCTGAACCAGATGAGTTAGCGCATTAAAATTGATAGAACATTTAGGACAACAGACCATACCCTGAGCAATTGTAAGCTGGGTTAATGTTACCTTATAAATAGTAGTACATTTGGGGCAGCGGGTCTGTTTGTCACTCATCATTAAGTGCTCTCTATTATTAGTACTGGTGACGTTTTCCTGAAATACGGCACCAGTTTTCTTCACGTTTCTCTACGTCCAGAATATCGAAGTATTCTGAATAAACGCCAGATACATCATTTACCTGTTCTTCAATCACGCCTGCCAGTGCAAACTCACCTTCGGACTTGATCAATGTTGAGAACTCAGAAGCTAATGCCATAAGAGGACCGGCAAGAATGTTTGCAACGAGTATATCGGCTTGCTGACCTTTAAAAACAGTATTAAATTCCTCGGGTAATCCCACATATAATCGTTCTAGTACGCCATTTAGCTCGGCATTCTGCTGGGTAGCCAGTACAGCTTGTGGATCAATATCAGTAGCGTAAACCTGTTTCGCCCCTAACAGTAAGGCAGCGACACCTAAAATTCCGGAGCCACAGCCATAGTCGATCACAACTTTATCTTTAAGATCTGTCTTACCGAGCCATTGCAGACACAAGAAAGTACTTGCATGATTCCCTGTACCAAAAGCCAAGCCTGGATCAAGCTTAATATTGACTGCACCGGCTTCTGGCGGCTCTAACCATTCAGGCACGATCCAGAATTTTTCACCAATCTGAATGGGTTCATAATAATCCATCCATGAGCGTTCCCAGACTTGGTCTTCAAGCTCTTCACTACGAATAGGTGCTTCAGGTAACTGGCCATGAATAAAGGCTTCAAGCTTTTCTGTATCAATCGGATCATTTTCATCATCCTGATAGATACCTGTGACAATAACTTTATTCCATAGCGGGGTTTCGCCTGGAAGCGGCTCAAGCAGGTCCTGGTTTTCTGCATCATCTAAGGTCACGCTGACTGCCCCTAATGACATCAGCAATGTTTCAGTCAAATCAACCTGGTCCTGATTAACAGTAATATGAATTTGTAACCACTTCACAAGAAATAACCCAATCTATGTTTATTAAAAGACTATTGTAGCCGATTCATGACTAAAGCCTAGTTAAACTCTGGTAAAAGTTAAAAAAGCTGAGCTGCGTCTGGGATGTATAGTAACCTGATCAGGCTAACTCCTCTTGTAATTGAGGTTGAGGTGAATAACGATTAAGTAAGGTGCCAAAGATTGCAGCGAAAATATACATAATCAGTGAATAAACAACCGCTGGCATGGCAATAGTTGTACTTGACATAATTGTTAAGGCGATGGTCATGGCAAGCGTACTGTTATGAATGCCAATTTCAAAAGCACAGGCTCGAGCTTGCGCACTGTTAATCCCAAAGAAGCGCGGTATAAAATAACCAATTAACAGACTTGCAAAACAGAACAGGGCAGTTGCTGCACCAATTTGCATGAGATAGTCAAGAATGTTATTTCGCTCTTTAAACACGGCCACAATAATAATCAGAACAAGAAATATAACTGCAAATATACGTACTGGACGATTAAGTTTCTCGGCAATGCGAGGAGAAAAATGTCTCAATAACATGCCTAAACAGACCGGAACAATAATAATTAAAAAAACTTGAGCCACTTTGGAAAACTGTAAACCCACTTGTTGGCCATCAGTCATAAAATGCTGAATAGCCAGATTTACAATAAAGGGTAAGCTAAATGCTGCAACGACTGAGTTAATCGCAGTCAAGGTAATATTTAGGGCAATATCTCCCTTATAAAGGTAGCTGAACAAGTTTGCTGTTGGCCCGCCAGGGGAAGCCGCAAGTAACATCAAGCCTACCGCCAATGCAGGCGATAATGCCAATATTTTGCAAATAAAAAATGCAATACCTACTAGAATGAAAAGTTGACAGAATAATGCTAAAACTACAGCTTTCGGGTGTTTTTTAATACGGGCAAAATCTTTAGGGGTGAGTTCGAGACCAAGCCCGGCCATGATAATTGCCAGAGCAATAGGCAAAAATATGGTAATCAATCCTGAATCCATTGTTATTCCTTTTTTATTGTTAATGTTATAAATCTAATTTTTATTCAGTTTAGCGAAGTTTACGAGAAATACAAATGAAAAACGGTCAATGAGCAAAAGCTTTTGACCGTTTAACTAAAAACAGCCTTTACATTTAATATGCTAAAGGCTGAATTTATAGACCAAATTAACGTGGATGTGGCGGAGTAAAGCCTAGAGCACATTTACCACTCATTTGTTTGCCATTAATAGTTGCTGTAGCTGTACCACTTGCAGTTGTACAAGCATTATAAAGTTCTGGTTCGTCACCTATGAGGGAACTAGGATTGCCTGTAGGGAAGAACCGTGGTTCACAGGTACCATTCCAGATAATGCCACGATAAGCAAAACTTACCCAAGTGCCTTGGCTTTTGCCCTTACAGACTTGCTGATATTTTTGAGGATTATAGACTCGGTCAACTTTATCATTTGCGTTTGCAAAAGAGCTGACACATAAACCGCACAGGATACTAGATAACAATATTTTGGTTTTCATGGCATGTTTCCTTCTTAGTATAATCAAACTTAAGGATAAAAAATAATCAGAATAAAACAATTTTGATCTGGTAAGTTTTCATAAATTCTTGTGTACTTTTGAGGTAAATATGCAAATCTTAATTACATTTTTTAAAAAAATAAGGAACGTAGAATAGAAATAGAGGAACTAAGGAAAAATCTTCTACTCACTACGTCAAAATAAAATTTCTGCTATAATATTCTGTCTCCTTTTTTAGACTTATATTTACCACTATGCATTATCCTAAAGTATACGATGTCATTGTTATCGGTGGCGGTCACGCGGGTACGGAAGCGGCGCTTGCTGCTGCACGTATGGGTCGACAGACCTTGCTCTTGACTCATAACATTGAGACTTTGGGGCAAATGAGCTGTAATCCAGCCATTGGTGGTATCGGTAAGTCACATCTAGTGCGTGAGATTGATGCCTTGGGCGGTGCAATGGCACTGGCAGCGGATAAAGGTGGTATACAGTTCCGTATTCTGAATTCGCGTAAAGGTGCTGCAGTACGAGCAACCCGTGCACAGGCAGACCGGATTCTTTATAAAGCAGCTATCCGTAATGTTCTAGAGAATCAGGCAAATCTGGATATCTTCCAACAGGCTGCTGATGACCTGATTGTAGAAGGCGATACTGTTAAAGGTGTCGTAACGCAAATGGGTATCCGCTTTGATACCAAGACAGTCGTGTTAACAACAGGTACTTTTTTGGGTGGTGTCATTCATGTTGGTCTGGAAAAATCAAGTGGTGGTCGGGCAGGTGATCCACCGTCAATTTCTCTAGCACATCGTTTACGTGAATTAAAATTGCCAGTAGGTCGTCTGAAAACAGGTACACCGCCACGTATTGATGCGCGTTCGGTTGATTTTTCTGTCATGACACCACAGCCGGGTGATTTTCCTTCTCCAACCATGTCTTTCATGGGTGATGCATCCATGCATCCTGAACAGGTAAACTGTTATATTACCCATACTAACGAGAAGACTCATGAGATCATTCGTGGCGGACTTGACCGTTCACCAATGTATACTGGTGTGATTGAAGGGGTAGGACCGCGTTATTGTCCGTCTATTGAAGACAAGATACACCGTTTTGCCGATAAAGATTCGCATCAGGTGTTTCTGGAGCCAGAGGGCTTGGATACTCATGAGCTGTATCCTAATGGAATTTCAACCTCTTTACCATTTGATGTGCAATTTGAGCTGGTCCGTTCAATTCGCGGTATGGAAAATGCCCACATTCTGCGTCCGGGCTACGCCATTGAATATGATTATTTTAATCCGCAAGCCTTAAAATTTACTTTAGAAACCAAAGCTATTAGTAACCTGTATTTTGCCGGACAGATTAATGGTACGACTGGCTATGAAGAAGCAGGTGCACAAGGTTTGCTTGCAGGTCTGAATGCTGCACGTCGTGCCTGGGAGCAGGAAGAGTGGACGCCTAAACGTGATCAGGCGTATATGGGAGTCTTGGTGGATGATCTCATTACTTTAGGAACTAAAGAGCCATACCGTATGTTTACCTCACGGGCGGAATATCGTCTGATGTTGCGTGAAGATAATGCTGACCAGCGTCTGACCCCAGTAGGTCGTGAAATGGGTCTCGTCGATGACGTGCGTTGGGCGGCATACTGTGAAAAAATGGAAGCTGTTGAGCGTGAAACGTCCCGTTTGCAGCACTTGTGGGCGGCGCCTAATAATCCGATGGGTAAAAAATTCGTTGAGATGACAGGGCAGGATTTAAGTAAGGAATCTAGTGCAATTGACCTGTTAAAACGTCCGAATGTAACTTTTGAGCAAATTGCTGAACTTACAGACTCTGAGGTTACTCAGCAGGTGGGTGATCAGATTGAGATTGCTGTAAAATACGCGGGCTATATCAATCGCCAGCATGAAGATGTTGCACAGATGAAACGTCTGGAAGAAACCCGGATTCCGGCTGATTTTAATTATGATGTAGTGTCTGGTCTTTCGCGTGAAATTACCCAGAAATTAAAAACTGTATTGCCTGAAACCTTGGCACAAGCCAGCCGTATTCCTGGTGTAACACCGGCAGCAGTACAACTGATTATGATTACGATCCGTAAAAATGCCCAGATAAAAAAGACAGCTTAACTGAAAAAAAGCCTGCTTAATGCAGGCTTCTTTATATATGTATTTCCGTAAATATTTTCAAAATAAATATTAAGATAAAAATTTAGAAAACTTAGCTAATCTATTTATTTCACAGTTCCTATATTGAATTGTTAAAGTACTCTTACACCCAAATAGAGGAGAGTTATTTTATGACAATACGCCGTATACGCTTTAATACTGACATGCTGGCTTGCCGATGTTAATAGCTGATTTAGATAGTATAAAAAACGGGTTTTCAAGTTTATATGGCTATAGCGTATGTAAAACTGGCCTTAATCTGGTTTAAAAGAATAATATTTTTTCTGTTATTTAAAATGATAATAAAAAGTCTCAGAGAGCTACAAATAGCTCTCTTTTTTTATTCTTCGGTTTCATACACCGCAGCAGCGACCTGTGCAGGTTCTATACGTAATAGCTTTTTACCAAAACTTCTTAACCACCAAACCAATTGTGATGTAAAGGGCACATGAGCACTAATTTCAACCACATGCTCCTCAAGTATACTAATGGTCTGATCTTTACTGAGCTGACTTTCGTAAAAACTTTGAGCGGTACTTTCTGACATTACCAGTTTCAGCTCAACTGTTTCAGTGGGCTTGTTATAATCTACACGAAAGCCTAAAGCGCCTGACTCGATATAGACATCAATATCAAAATCTACGGGATGTAATGATCTTGAGTTGAGTACTATGGCAGATTTAAAACGATGAAGAGCAAAGGTCTGTACTTCATTTTTATCATGACGGGTACAGATCAGATAAATGATGGCACCTTTTTGTACCAGCCCTAATGGATTTAAAATATAGGTTTTTTCTTCCGAATGATGCCCACGTGCTCGATAAACACATTCTATCTGTTTATCTTGCAATAACCCTTCATAAATTGCCTGTTGTGCCTGCCGGTCTACTACAGGTGGAATAAGCGGCTGGGTCGCAGGAACAATCCGGACCCGGTTAATCCATTGCCGCACATTGTTTTGGGTAGAAAGGCTGCGCCGGGCCAGATCAAACCATGGGTTCATTTCTTCAATTAAACTGGGTGGCAACAGATGTTTAAGGTGTTCTTCTACCATCATAAAAGTTACAGCCTGAGAGCTGGTCATATGCGGCAAGCTCTGAATAGGCGCATCTGAGCGCCAACGCCAGCCCTGAGGCACGGTTTTATTACTTTCAATCGGGAAGCGTTGCGAAATCTGGTTCAAGTCCCGCTGGATCGTTCTCAAGCTGATATCAATACCTTCACGCTCAAGAATCTCTTGAAGTTCTCGCGTGCCCATCCATTTGCCCGTAGACAGGCGGGAAAGGATTTGCCACTGACGATACAGACTATTAGAGGTTTCTTTTTCTTGTGAGGTCATAATCACTATAAAGCTGGAAAAGTTGAATGAGTTAAAAGAATTAAAGAATACTTGGCAGTATCACAATAAAAAAAGTTGCAAGTATTAGCAATAGCTTAACAGAAAAAATACGTACACATATCTCGAAACAAGTTGCTGCATTAATACCATTGAGAAATAACAAGGTTTCAGCAATAAATAAGCTCCAAGATGACAAAAACTGGCATCCAATTTGCTAGATATAACTTAAAGGGATCATCCAATGTTAAAAGATGAATGTGAAACGAGTTTAATGATCGAAAGTTATAACGACACATGTATCGAACATTTTAATAAAAATAAAAAGATTGTAGTAGCTAATAGCGAAGACAAATTCAAACAACAATGTAGTCATAACATGCCTCCAACAGCTTATTTATTTGACCAGCTCAAATCAAAATTTTTTAATGAAATGCTGGATGACCAAAATATTAGCGGTGAAGCATCTAAAAAAATTGAAGAATGGTTATGCATGCGCAGTCTGCCTGAACTTCTAAGTCTACAACAACAGGCAAAAGAATATTTTCTCTACGAGGGAATTACCTTTACCGTTTATGGAGATGCAGAAGGGACAGAACGGACAATTCCTTTTGATTTGATTCCTCGGGTTATTGCCAGACAGCAATGGGATAAAATTGCTCAAGGCTGTGTACAGCGTGCAAAGGCTCTTAATTTATTTTTAGATGATATTTACCATCATCAGCATATTTTAAAAGAGGGTTTGATACCTGCAGAGCAGATCTTGCAGCATGAAGCTTTCTTACCACAGATGATGAACTGCTCCTTAAAAGGCCAAGTCTATTCGCAGGTCAGCGGTATTGATATCGTACGTGATAGCAGTGGAAGCTTTTTTGTGCTTGAAGATAATCTGCGTACACCTTCGGGCGTATCCTATATGCTGGAAAGCCGAAAAATCAGTAAAAAACTGATGCCTGATCTATGTCGCAGTAAACAGCTTTATGAGATCAGTCACTATCCACTTTTACTTAAAAGCATTTTAGAAGAAAGCGCTGATGTAGATAATCCGCAAATTGTGATTATGACACCTGGCCGTTTCAATAGCGCCTACTATGAACATGCATTTCTGGCGCGAGAGATGGGTGTACCGCTGGTTACAAACAGGGATCTATATGTTGAAAATAATAAAGTCTATATGAAAACTATTCGGGGTCGTAAGAGAATTGATGTGATCTACCGGCGGCTTGATGATGCCTTTCTGGATCCGACGACGTTCCGTCCTGACAGCGCTTTGGGGGTGTCGGGCCTGATGTCTGCATATTTAAGCCAAAACGTTGTACTGGCTAATGCTCCAGGTACAGGAGTAGCAGATGATAAATCTGTCTACCCATACGTTACTCAAATGATTGAATACTATTTGGGTGAAAAAGCTATATTAAATAATGTGCCTACCTATCAGTGCCGTTATTTACAGGATTTTGAATATGTCATGGATAATATGTCAAAACTGGTTATTAAGGAAGCTCAAGGTTCAGGCGGGTATGGAATGCTGATAGGTCCCCAAGCTTCAGCCAAGGAACTTAGGGAGTTTCGAGAGAAAGTCCGTATACAGCCTCATTTATATATTGCCCAGCCTACTTTAGATCTTTCTGTTTCACCAACCTTGGTGGAAGAAGGGCTTGCGGAACGTCATATTGATCTTCGGCCATTTATTCTTAGTTCACCGCAACGTACTGAAATTGTACCGGGTGGGCTAACTCGAGTAGCAATGCAAAAAGGGTCTTTAGTAGTAAATTCCTCACAGGGTGGAGGTATTAAAGATACTTGGGTGGTAGACACATTGCACTCCTGAACAATCGAATCGATAGAGGAAAAGTTAAATGATACTGTTAAGTTCGAATGCTTATAATATTTACTGGTTAGGTCGCTATCTGGCACGAACTCAATATCTATGTGGTCGTGTACCATTTAAAAATGATCAAGAAGCCGTTGAGTTTGCTCATGCTTTTTGTTTACCTGCCTATGATGCTTGTTCACTTAATGAATTGGTTTTTGACCCTGAACAACCCTATTCATTTAGCCAGCAATTTAAAACTGCTAAAGATAATATTCAGGAATTAAGAGGCTTGTTGAGTGCCAAGGCATATGCTGAATTAAATCAGCTGATTCGTCAGGCAAGTTCAAATGCCAGTTATTTATGTGATGTTGTGACAGACTGTACCGAAATTTTTGAATCTGAAGAACAGGATGTATTCCTATTCTTTATGTTAGGACAAAAAATTGAAATCCTTGATACACAACTGCGTTTCAAGCAGAGTATTCAAGGTACTCTTAATGATCTTGATACCATCGTAATGATGCTACATAGTTTGGGCTGGGAAGCGGTAGAGCTGGCTTGGCAAGAATTAAAAGAACATCCGACACTGATTGCTTTTTATGCATTCAATGACCAATTGCAATATATGTTTGAATTGAGTTAATAAATTAAAGAGGTCAATTAATTAGTCTGAGAAAATCTATCTGAAAAAAATAAGAATGTCCGATTTGGTTACTTTATTTAATGTATTGAATGTTTCACTATACAATTCAAATAGAGAGCTATACATGACAATAGGTTTTTTTAATCAATAAATGCTATCGTTTTGGAAGAAGCTTTTATACAGTAAAGGTGTCGTGTATTAAATGATACAGGCAAAAATATATCAGCTTAACTGTAATGGATAACGATCAAATCATTGTTTTCATAATCAGCTATTTCATGTTGAAAGCAGAAAGGATTTTTTGAAATGACCTATTGTTGTGGACTTCGATTAAAAGATGGGCTGGTGTTTATAAGTGACACGCGAACCAATGCAGGAGTAGATCATATTTCTGTATTCAAAAAATTATTCAGCTTCGGTGTAGAAGGTGAACGTTTCATTGTGATACAGACTTCTGGAAATCTGGCTACTACTCAAGCAGTGATTGGTCACTTAAAAAATCATCTGGCTCTGGACCAGAAACCCCATCTTTATAGTGTCAATACTATGTTCGAAGTGGCAGAGCTAATAGGACACACCTTAAAACGGGTAATTGCAGATGTGACTACTGACCCTGATGAAGAGAGCAACTACTATTGTAATCTACTGGTCGGTGGACAGATTAAAGGTTCGGCAATGCAGCTTTACCATATTTATCCTCAGGGAAATTTCATTTGCGCTACAAGCGATACTCCTTACTTTCAGATAGGGGAAAGTAAATATGGTAAACCAATTCTGGACCGCGCATTATCTTATGATATGCCGCTGGATGAAGCATTTCGTTGCAGTCTGATTTCTTTTGATTCTACCTTACGTTCAAATGTCTCTGTGGGAATGCCACTAGACTCACTCGTTTACCGTAAAGACAGCTTACATATACCATTAGGTAAACGTATTTATAGTGAAGATCCGTATTTCGAACATATCAGCAAGCAATGGTCAGATGCTTTACGCCGAGGTTTACAAAACTTACCTAAACCGACAGATGACTACTGGTTATAAAATTTAAAAATAGTGGCATAATATATTTCAATTCATAAATATAAAGACTACAAAGTGATACAGTTATGTTATGCCAGCAAGACCACTTCGCCTTCTGATTATTTACTTATGGATTTAAGAGAAATTCTTTCAGAAGCCCAATCATTTAATGCTCTTAATAGTATTAACGGTGTGCTTTTCTATGCAGATCAGTACTTTTTCCAGTGCTTGGAAGGCGAGCGTGAGCAGGTGCTTGATCTGTTTGAAAGAATTAAAGAAGATCAGCGCCATCAGGAAATTATAGAGTTTGGTGTACATCCAATCAGCGAGCAGAATTTTGATGGATGGGCAATGAAATTTGTACGTCGTAATAGTGAAGTAAGCGAGTTTTTTCAAAAACTCGGCCATTTACATTTTAGTCCGACTAAACTTAACCAGCAGAATTTAAATGATTTTCTGCATATATTGACTAAAGCAAGACAAGAAACCCAAGCCTGAGCTTGGGTTTTTAGTTTACTTAAGTATGCGCTTTGGTCTGTTACTTAGCCGGCAAAGCAGTTCATAGCCAATAGTCCCATTAGCTTCGGCTACTTCATCGACCAGACGCTGTTTGCCCCAGAGCTCTACCTGTGTGCCTAAAGTCACAGTCAAACCGCTTACATCCACCGCAATCATGTCCATAGAAACTCTTCCGATGACTGGCGCTGGCTTATTGTTAATCATGACATAATTTGGTTTTATAAAAGCACGTGGATAACCGTCACCATAACCAATAGATACGATAGCAATTTGCATATCTTGAGAGGCCACAAAAGTAGAGCCATAACCTACCGCCTCACCTGTTTGGATATGATTTAATGCAATGATTGCTGCATCAAATGTCATCACCGGCTTCAAGTCAAGCTCATGAGCAGACTTATCAGCAAAAGGTGAAGCACCATAAAGCATAATACCGGGACGCACATAATCAAAATTTAGCTCTGGCCATTTGAAAATCGCAGCAGAATTACAACAGGAGGCAAGTACAGGATCACAAGCCTCTTTAACCTGCAAGAATTGAGTTTTTTGTTGTTCATTCAGGGGATGATCAGCATCAGCATTTGCAAAATGCATGGCTAGCACACAGCTAAAGCCTTCAGCCTTTAAGGAGTTAATAATCTCGATAATCTCAGGAACTTTAAAACCTAAGCGGTTCATACCACTATTCAGTTTTACCCAGACTTTCAGATTTTTTGTAATATACTCTTCTTTACGGGCTTTTAACCAATCTAGTTGTGCTGATTGATGTATAACGCATTCAAGACCGTACTGAATAACGCTATCCATTTCCTCTTCAGAAAATATCCCTTCAATTAAGGTAATTGGTTGCTGATAACCTAATTTACGTATTTCCAGCGCCTCTTCTAGACAAGCAACACCAAAGTTATCCGTTGAATTTAAGGCTGCAAGACAGTCTTTGATTCCATGTCCGTAAGCATTGGCTTTAACCATACTAACGATTTTAGCAGTTGGGGCAAGTTGTTTAACACGGTTTAAATTATATTGCAGAGCCTGACTGTCAATATAAACTGTTGCTTGACGCACCCTGGTTACTCCTTGAGGGATTACAAATGCTGAGCTAATACAGTGAGTGCTGTATTAGTGAGTTATAGATATACTTAAAGACATCTGTTTAAAGATAATCAATAGCTGATCGTATTGGTTATTATTGTATTCCTATCATTTAAAAATAGACATAAATACTAATTAATTTATTAAAGGCTAATCACAGAAGTGTTACTTATTTAGTGCTAATTTACATAATATTAAGAGATTACTTGGGTAAAAATCTACTCACATCAGCTTATAGTCATAATATAATGTGTAATAAAGATATTAGTTTATAGTGAGTATGGATTTATTTTATAAAATAACAGGTTAATCTATTATGTGCACAGTAGGGGAAATGATTAAATGCTGAGTTAAAGTAAAAGCTGATTGTGGTAAGCCTGATAATGATTTTAAGTCAGAAAGATTGGCTAGGTGAGTATAAGTAAATAGTAGCCTATAGAGCAGCGTCTAAAAAATTTTACAGTTAATTATAATAAGCTCAGCAAATATTTGAATAGGTTGTGAATTTATAAGAAGAATTAAATAGGTTTATCAAACAGAAAATGCCTAAACTCATTAAAATTGCACAAAAATTGAAAGCTGCACTAGGACTAGGGTTTAGCATAACAAGTGAAGCTGAATCCTTAACTTATACAGAAATTAAGGATTTTTAAGTATCTATTCCTCATCATCAAACTGATTATAATATTCAGGAGAAAGATTACTAAAACGGGTATATTGGCCTTCAAAAGCTAGACGTACACTGCCAATTGGACCGTTACGTTGCTTGCCAATAATAATTTCAGCCGTGCCCGCTTCTTTGGATTCTTTGTTATATACTTCATCGCGATAAATAAACATAATCAAATCGGCATCTTGTTCAATTGCACCGGATTCGCGTAAGTCTGACATTACCGGACGTTTATTAGGTCGGTTTTCCAAAGAACGGTTAAGCTGTGACAGGGCAATAACCGGGCACTGCATTTCTTTAGCTAAAGCTTTTAAGCTTCGCGAAATTTCGGAAATCTCGCCGACACGGTTATCTCCCATGCCTGGAACTTTCATCAGTTGTAAATAATCGACCATGATACAGCCAAGTTTACCACCATGCTGTTTAGCAATTCGGCGTGCTCGTGCCCGTAATTCCGTTGGAGGCAGGGCAGAGGAGTCATCTATATACAAATGCTTTTCTTGTAACTGTAAAATAGTACCGGTGACTTTAGACCATTCATCCCCATCGAGCTTACCCGAACGTAAATGACCCTGATGCACCTTGCCGTATGATGAAATCAGACGCATAGCAATTGAGTCTGCGGGCATTTCCATAGAAAAAACCAGTGCAGGCAAATTACAGTTAAACAAGACACTTTCGACCAGATTCATGGCAAAAGTAGTTTTACCCATTGAAGGACGAGCTGCAACAATAATCAGGTCACCAGACTGCATGCCGTAAGTCTTATTATCAAGCTCAATGAACCCGGTAGATAAACCTGTCAGGCTTCCTTCAAGTTTAGAAAGTTCATCAAGCTTGGTAATTACTTCAGCCGTAACCGTACTAATCGACTTAGGTCCAGAGTCTTTTTTATTGTTGTTATGCTGCTCGGCAATAGAAAATATATTGGTTTCTGCTAGATCCAGAATCTCACTGACACTGCGACCTTTAGTGTCATAGGCATTTTGCAGAATTTCAGTGCTGATTTTAATCATGTTGCGTAGAGTCGCAAATTCTTTGATTTTAGCAGCGTAAGTTTCTAGGTTATAAAAACTAGATGGCGAATCTGCCATTAATTGCATTAAATACTCTTCACCGCCTACAGCATCAATCAGATTTTGTTTTAGCAGCCAGTCATTGACCAGTACTGCATCATAAGGCGAATTTTCCTGAGCAAGCTTTTCAATAGCCCTAAAAATATATTTATGGCGAGTAGCATAAAAATCATTTTCTTTTAAAACATCACCAACCTGTTCAAAAGATTCAGCAACAGTCATCAGCGCCGCAAGTACAGCCTGTTCAATCGCTAAATTATGCGGAGGCGTACGAAATTCTTTAAGCTGAGCTGTTTCAGTGGCTTTATTTTCCAGTAGTGTGGGATTAAGGATGGCCTTGGCACTTGCCTGTGACATATAAAGTCCTGATTTTTATAAAACAAAAAATGAAGAGATGACTTTCAATTCAGGTTACTTATCTTAATGCAAAACAGCAGAAAAAAACGCTCAAATCGAAAATTCAATTAAAAAAATAAAACTGTAGAATCAATAAAAAATTTAAGAATAAAAAAAGCATGCCAAAGCATGCTCTTTTTACTGCAGAGAATTACTCGGATACGATAGTAACCAGAACTTCAGCAGTTACGTCATGGTGCAACTGAATAGCGATGTTGAATTCACCAGTGTTGCGAAGTGCGCCGTTTGGAAGGCGAACTTCAGCACGGTCAACTTCAAGACCAGCATTAGTCAGTGCATCAGCGATATCACGAGTACCAATAGAACCGAACAGTTTACCTTCATCACCAGCTTTCGCAGTAATTACAATATTAACTTCATTCAGTTGGTCAGCGCGTGCTTGAGCAGCAGCTAAAATATCAGCTTCTTGTTTCTCAAGTTCAGCACGACGAGCTTCAAAAGCAGAAGTGTTAGCTTCAGTTGCAGCAACAGCTTTACCCTGAGGGATAAGGAAGTTACGGCCATAACCTGCTTTTACAGAAACTTTATCGCCTAGCTTACCTAGGTTTTTAATGCGTTGTAATAAGATAACGTCCACAGATCACCTCACTTATGGTTGTCAGTGTAAGGGATCAAAGCCAAATAACGAGCTTGTTTAATAGCAAGCGCTAATTGACGTTGATAACGAGCCTTAGTACCAGTGATACGGCTAGGAACAATCTTGCCGTTTTCAGTGATGTACTGTTTTAAAGTATCGATATCTTTGTAGTCGATGTACGCAACGTTCTCAGCTGTAAAGCGGCAGAACTTGCGACGACGGTAAAAACGTGCCATTGATGTTCTCCTTAAGCTTCAACAGAATCTTGATTGTGTTGTGCTTCTTCACGTTGAGCTTTACGCGCACGTTTTTCTTCAGCACTTTTAGCCAATAAAGACTCTTCAGTGATTGCGTTTTCACGACGGATGATAACATTACGAATAATTGCGTCGTTATAACGGAATAATTCTTCTAATTCATCAAGAGTCGTTTGACCACATTCAACATTCATTAAAATGTAGTGCGCTTTGTGAATCTTGTTAATCGGGTAAGCCAGTTGGCGGCGGCCCCAATCTTCTAAACGGTGAATTTGACCATCAGCTTCTTTGATGTGAGTCAGGTAACGTTCTACCATACCCACAACTTGATCGCTTTGGTCTGGGTGTACCAGAAGTACGATTTCGTAGTGACGCATTGTCAGCTCCTTACGGTTTAAACAGCCCCTGAATTATGGTATCAGAAGCAAGGAGTCTCGATTTCTAGTCGAGCCGCATAAATTGCGAAGCGGCAATTATAGGGAAAAACCAAACCAAAGACAAATGCTTTTCAAGAATAGCGCCAGAAAGTGGGAAACCAAGTACATATCATCTACGAGAGTGGCTTACAGACAACCACTCTGTATTGACTAAAAGATAGGGAAATGAGGAGCAGAGGACACTGAAGTAAAACTGAAGCTCAGGCTGACAATCGTAATCAGAGTAACTGAAAATAAGAAGAAACGCTTTGCCCAGAGCTGGTCATTTTCAGCCTTCAGGCCAATCAGACCAATGTAAAACCAGTAAATGCACAGAAGGTTTAAGATAACCAAATACAGCCAGTTGGTATAGCCATAGATGAATAGGGCATTCATGGCAATACTGAATAGGACGATATAAATCAGGGATTCAATCTTGGTGCGTAGAATAGAACGTGCTACAGGTAAAATAGGAATACCTGCATTTTTATAATCATCAAAACGGTAGATTGCAATTCCCCAGGAATGAGGCATTTGCCAGAATGCATAACCCGCGAAGATGAGTAGGGCGGCCAAGTCAAATTCATTGGTTACTGCTGTATAACCAATTACCGGAGGACTTGCTCCAGAGATACTGCCAATCAGTGTCTGATGGATACTGGTACGTTTGGTCCAGAGACTATAGAAGCCTACATACACCACGAAACCAACCACAGCAAATGCAAAGGCATAAGTGTTCACCCAAAACCATAGTATGCTAAAACCGATTACTCCCAAAACCAGTGCATATAACATGGCAACAGGTACAGAAACAGTTTTTTTTACAAGAGCACGATTTTGAGTGCGTTGCATTTTCTGGTCGATGTCTTGGTCAATGATATTATTGACGACACAACCTGAGGCAACAACAAGCGTTGTACCGATAAGGGTTAAAAAAAGCAAAAGGAAATCTACAGAGCCTTGGGCGGCTAATAAAAAGCCGCCCAAGGTGGTAATGAAATTACCGAAGAGAATTCCTGGTTTGGTCAGGAATAGATACTTTTTCAGCATGACGACCAGTTTAGATCATCATGTTGAAGTGAAGGTAATTCATAATCCATACCGAGCCTACAAGTAAAATTGCAATACATAAGACAGTATAGATAAAAGCAATTACGTTCCAGCGCTGTTCTGAAGAGGCATTCATATGTAAGAAGAATACCAGCTGAACAAGCACCTGTGCAGCAGCAGTAATGGCAATTACAGTAACCAGTAAGCCACGTTCAAATCCACCACTCATCACCATCCCGAATGGGATGATGGTCAGAATTACGGATAGGATAAAGCCGATCGTGTATTGCTTGAAATTACCGTGCGCTGCACCAGCAGAGTTATGATCGTGACTCATTAGAGAACTCCCATTAAGTAAACTACGCTGAATACACAGATCCAAACGATGTCAAGGAAGTGCCAGAACAAGCTTAGGCAAGCCAGACGACGCATATTTGGAAGAGTCAAACCATTTTTCTTGATTTGAATCATCAAAATGATCATCCATACCAGACCTGAAGTTACGTGGATACCGTGCGTACCGACCAGCGTAAAGAACGAGGAAAGGAAAGCACTGGTGGTTGGGCCGTAACCTTCATGAACTAGATGATTGAATTCATATAGTTCCATACCGATGAACGACGCACCAAAAAGCCATGTAACTGCAAGCCAGGCAATAACCTGACCCACATTTTTCTTGTATGAAGCAAGTACAGCAAAACCAAAGGTTACTGAAGAGATCAGAAGGGCGAAGGTTTCAGTTAAAACAAAACCAAGAGAATCGCCAAACAGATCTCCTGCACTTGGAGTACCCGGTGGAACATGACTGCTTAATACAGCGAACGCGATGAAGAGTGTACCGAATAAAATCAAGTCACTCATCAAGTAGGTCCAGAAACCAAAGACAGTGATATCAGTATCATCGTGATGATGATGTTCATCATGTCCATGGTTGTCGTGATGAAGTACTTCAGCCATATCCTTAGTCCTTCTTCAAGTGTTTTTCAAGTAAAGCATAACGTTCATCTTCGATACGCTTAACTTCAGCTGCAGGTACATAGTAGTCCACTTTCTTAGTAAATGAACTCACGATGAAGCTAATAATAGCAGCAGCGAAGGTAATGAATACTAACCACCAGATATGCCAGATCAATGCAAAGCCCATAACTGTAATAAACATTGCAATTACAAAGCCGGCAGCACGGTTAGTTGGCATATGGACATCTTCATAACTCGTTGGACGAGCATATGCCACACCATTCTCTTTGTCTGTCCAGAAACGGTCAATACCGTTACCTTCTGGCAGGTGAGCAAAGTTATAAAATGGAGCAGGAGAAGATGTAGACCATTCAAGTGTACGGGCATCCCAAGGGTCGCCAGTCAAGTCCAGATTGTCATTACGCTGTAAGAAACCAACGATAATTTGCATCAGGAAGCAAGCGATACCGATAGCAATCATGACAGCACCGAACATTGCAATAGTTACATACGGATCCCAGTCTGGATTGTCATATGTGTTCAGACGACGAGTCATACCCATGAAACCTAGGATATAAAGTGGCATGAACGCAAAGTAGAAACCAAAGAACCAGAACCAGAATGCAGCTTTACCCCAAGTTTCATTAAGTTTCCAGCCAAACATTTTTGGCCAGTAATAAATGATACCTGCGAACATTGCAAATACAACACCACCAATAATTACGTTATGGAAGTGAGCGATCAAGAACAGTGAATTGTGAACCAGGAAGTCTGCTGGTGGAACTGCCATCAGTACACCTGTCATACCACCAATACCAAAGGTAACCAGGAAGCCTAGAGTCCATAGCATTGGCGTTGTATAGGTAATGCGGCCCTTGTACATGGTGAACAACCAAGAGAAGATTTTCACACCAGTCGGGATCGCAATAATCATGGTCATGATACCGAAGAACGCGTTAACGTTGGCACCTGCACCCATGGTAAAGAAGTGGTGAACCCATACAACAAAAGACAGTACGGTAATTGCTACAGTTGCATACACCATCGATTTATAGCCGAATAGTGCTTTGCGGCAGAATGTTGCAACAACTTCCGAGTAAATACCAAATGCTGGCAGTACCAAGATGTATACTTCTGGGTGACCCCAAGTCCAGATCAGGTTCACATATAACATTGGGCTACCACCCATGTCATTAGTGAAGAAATGGAAACCGAAGTAACGGTCCAGAGACAGCATTGCAATGGTTGCAGTCAGTACAGGGAAAGCAGCAATAATCAGTACAGAAGTACATAGTGCAGTCCAGGTAAAGATCGGCATATCCATCAGTTTCATGCCAGGTGCACGCATCTTAATAATAGTAACAAAGAAGTTAACACCAGTAAGAAGCGTACCTAAACCAGAAATCTGGAGTGCCCAGATATAGTAATCTACACCTACGCCAGGCGAGTATTCGATACCTGACAGCGGAGGATAAGCCATCCAGCCTGTAGCGGCGAATTCACCAATTGCCAGCGAAGCCATCATCAAGCCAGCTGCGCCCGCGAAGAGCCAGAAGCTTAAAGAGTTAAGCAGTGGGAAAGCAACGTCTCGTGCACCAATTTGTAGAGGTACGGAGATATTCATCAAGCCTACAACTAGACCCATCGCTACGAAGAAGATCATGATCACGCCATGCGCGGTGAAAATCTGGTCGTAGTGCTCCGGATGCAAATAACCTTCACCACCACCTCTAGCGAGGAACTGCTGAAGACGCATCATGATTGCATCGGCAAAGCCACGCAGCAGCATGACAACAGACACGATGATATACATGATACCAATTTTTTTATGGTCTACTGATGTGAACCATTCGTTCCACAGGTAGCCCCATTTTTTGAAATAGGTTAGTCCTACGACAAGCGCCAGACCACCTAGTACCATCAATGCAACTGTAACCAACACGATTGGATCGTGCGGAATTGCATCAAAACCAAGCTTACCAAACATGTCTTATTCCTCTACAGAAGCAGTCGCATGTTCAACATTTGCATGAGATGCACCAGTATGCTCGGCACCCGCTTGCGCTGAGTGGTCTGCACCGTGGTAGTTGCTCATGTATTTGTTAATCACTGATTCGAACAATTTAGGCTCAACTGAAGAATAGTAAGTCACAGGATGTGGCTTAGTCGGGTAAGTACCCTCAGCTTCAAGTTTTGCCGCTTCCGCTTTCTCTTCTGGAGTTACAGCACGTGCAACAATCGATTCAATTTGATGTTTTGCCCGATTACCATCACGTAAGGTTGCAAATTCAGCTTGGTCTAGAATACCTTTTTGAATTGCTTCTGGATTTACAGAAGTACCATTACCTGCTTTAACCGCGGCAACCCACTGATCAAACTCTGGTCGAGTGACACTGTATGCCAAGAAACGCATTTGCGAGAAACCGTAACCTGAGTAGTTGGCAGAGAAACCGCGGTATACACCAGTTTCTTCAGCTAATACATTCAGATGAGTCTGCATTCCCGCCATTGCATAGATCTGACCTGCTAACTGCGGAATGAAGAATGAGTTCATTGTAAAGTTAGACGTCAGGCGGAAGCTTACTGGTGTATCTACTGGAAAGCGTAATTCATTTACTGTTGCAATATTCTGCTCTGGATAAATGAACACCCATTTGAACTGTTCTGCAATCACTTGCACGTTCAATGGCGCTTGCTCAGATTCTATAGGACGGTATGGGTCATACTTGTGTGAACCCACCCAAGTCAACCAAGCTAGAATACCAATAATAATAACAGGGATACCCCAAACTACAACTTCAATCGTAGTAGAGTGCGCCCATGTAGGTTTATAGTCTGCATCTTTATTTGACGCGTGATATTTCCAACCAAACCATAAAGCCATGATGATTGATGGAATCACCACAAGCAACATCAGATAGATTGCTGTCATCATCAGGTTACTTTGACCTGCAGCAACTGGACCTTTAGAGTTTAGAAGTACTAGATCACCACCACACCCGGTTAGGAGTACGGCAAGCGTTGATAAAGACAATACAGCTAAAATTGTTTGTCTCATTTTACAACCTCGGTGAAGAGTCCCATTACTAAATAAATATGGGATAGCGATTAAAGTGCCGCATCAGTTAAACAACAGCTTCTGGATTGAAGAAATCATTTTTTACCGGGCACCGCTACGTTGTAGGGCATTATGCCTTATATCAACAAACTAAGCTACACATAAAGTGGCTTTAAATTACTGTAAAGAAAACTGATTTTTTTGGTCGGGATTGGTTTTTTCGTATTAAAAAATCAATATTTTCAAAGTGGTGAAAAATTAAAAGGGTAAATCCATTTACCCCTGTGAATGACTACTTAGTACGTTTAATAACCTTGGTTTTGGCGATCATATCATGTAAGGTTTGTCTTTTTTGTCCTAAAGCAAATAAAGCATCAATAATTGCAATAAAGGGCACTACTGTCAGTGTAAGCAAGATTACCAGGACACTTCTCAATAAAAAAACACGGGTTAAATTTACTTTACCAGAAGTATTAGCGTCTACAATCTGGATATTAGCCAACTTTTTACCAATACTTTGGCCTGTCCGGGCCAGTAACACAGCCTGGATCACAAGCATAATAAACATATACACCAGCATTGCCTGCCATGCTTCAGCTGGAATAAGTGCAAGAAACTGGTTTTGAAGGTCTATAGCCTTCGTTGTGCTATCTGCAGACTGCATTTGTGTCTGAATGCGTGTGAGCTCAGACATCTGGGTAGGGGTAAGGAAAAAAGAAGGTATGGCTGCTATAGGTAGCCATAACATGAGATCAATTACTTTTGCCAGTATTCTTGAGCCGATTGAAGCCTGCTTCTCTGCGACCTTAGGTTTATTTTGTACATGAGTTTTCTGGATCACAGGATTATTAAAAACAGGCTGGGCTGGAGAAGACTGGTAGCCTGCCGGCTCATAACTCAGTTTTCCCTGTGTAAGTTCACCTAATGCTTTCCATTCGGTCATACCTTCATGCCAAGCTAAGTCAGTCAACAAAACCTGCTGACTGGCAAGCATCTGATTGACTTGTTCTAGAGTATACGGGCCTGCCTGTTGATTATTTCTAGCCAAATAAATCTGCATAAATTTTGAATCTCGAATACCTGAAATAAATGAAACAAAAAAGAAAAATATACACTCAAACTTTTCTGCATATATTTAAAGACATCATTAAATATCTTTAATTCATCTGCTTTATAACATATTGCTCTAAATAACTAGTCAAATTTGTCTGTAAACAGGGGAATACGCAGATTTTAAAAGTGAAGTAGCTGTAATCTTTTTATATTAAACCACATTGGAGGAACTTGGAAATCTTAAATATGAGATAGCTGAAAGCTTAAATTTGACTAAGCGGAAGCAGCTTAAAGTAGAGTGAGGCAAAACAGATTATAACTAAAAAAATTAAGCCTGATGGATCAGGAATAATGACTTTTAAGAATATATTAGTATTTTATATAAGTGCAGCTAAACATCTTAAAGCTTATACAAAATATTTTAAAAAGCCATATTTTATCAAATGGATAAGTTAAAGAGGATGGAGTCTATAACAAGGCAGGCTAGTGTTTCTGGCAGTAAACGATAAAAATATTTTAATTTCCGTATGTGAACACCAACGGCAGCTTAGAAACCAAAAAGTCTAATTGCAAAATAAACCGGGATTATAATTATCTAATAATCCCGATTTAATCTGATTGTGATTAATTATGCAGCCTAGTTTGCTAGTCTGAAATAAGAATAGCTGACATTTTTATCTTTATAGACATCATAACTTTTTTGTTTAAAGTCAGAAACCCAACTGTTACCGCTATAGCCAGCTATATGACCATATTGATGTTTTTGGGTACGATGAATTATATAAATATCACCTTCTTTAGGATGGTCAAAAGAGGGTTTAATTTCACGATAACCCAGAGAAAGCAAAGTATTTCCCCAGTCTGAAGCTGCAACAGGATGAGACTGTATTTTGGCACCAGCAGATTGCAATGCAACTCGAATACTTTTAGCGCATTTACTGGTACTGGATTGACGAGTAATACTCTTTAATTTATTGGTGAAAGTATCAAGGTCAAAATAATCTGAAACCATACCTCGGACACCACCGAATGGACCTGAGTGGGGAGTAGAAGACTCTACAATAACCTGTGGCTGAGGCGTAGAATGTAAATAAGACGTATCAGAAAGAGAATAATCGTAAAGCATTTAGAACATAAGATAACTTAAGACGGCAGTATAAATAACACAATTATCTTATAAATAACACGAATGTAATATTTTGAAATATTATTACATTACAGTTAATCAAAGTTTTCTATTTTTAAAGGGAAGAAGCCAAACTAGAAATCTTGATGTAAATTAGATTGAAAATTAACTTTCTAGTATCCTATTGAATCTTGTAAGAATGACTATTTTCCGGATATAAATAAAATTTTTGGTTAAAATGTGAGCTTTTGTGATGAGTTGTTATATAAATTACTTGTTGTTTTAGAGGTGTAAATGTAAACTTCGTCACAGTTAAAGAACTTTTAAGTTTATTGCCCATACTCAATGTATGGGTATTTTTTTTGAAAGTTGAATGAGTGGGTTTAAATTTTAATTTTTAAAGAAAGAACATGATTAAGTAGTCATTTTTATTTGATCTAAACTTTTAATATAGTGAAAATTATGGAAAGAATTCATACAGAACAGTCACTAAGCCTTTACCTGACAGAGTCTTATAAGGGCGTAACTAAGACTAATTTGAACATCCTGCCGGGTAGCCAAGAAGGTTTTTCGCTCAATGAACTGTATGAAAAATCTAAAAAATTCGAGGACGAACTTAAAGCTGAAGAGAATGAAGTAGTAAAGTTCCAAAAGAAAATGATCATTTTAATCTGGGCTTTTGAGGGTGTAAATAATTCTGTGTAAATACAGTTTTAAAAATACTTGGTTACACGCTCTTCAAACATGATACTAAAGCGATTCATGGCAGCTTTCCAATTCTGAATAGGCATCGTCCATTTTTTGCTTGCTGCCATAATTGCTAAATATACCACCTTTTTCACGGAATCATCAGTTGGGAAGATTTTTCTTTTCTTGGTTGCATGGCGGATAACGCTGTTCAATGATTCAATCGCATTGGTCGTGTAAATCGCTTTGCGAATATCCATAGAGTAAGCGAAAAACGTGTTTAGATTCGACCAGTTGGCAAGCCATGACTTGCTGATTTGAGGATACTTCTCATCCCATTTTTGTCCAAATTCATCTAAAGCCTGTAAGGCTGCGTCTTCTGTAACAGCTTGATATATCTTTTTTAAATCGGCTGTGACAGCTTTGTAGTCTTTCCAACTCACATATTTAAGATTGTTGCGTACCATGTGAATGATACACAACTGAATATGCGTATCAGGGTAAATTGTATTAATCGCATCAGGAAACCCTTTCAATCCATCTACGCAGGCAATCAGAATATCCTTTAAACCACGATTTTTCAGTTCTGTAAGCACTGAGAGCCAAAATTTAGAACCCTCGTTTTCTGACATCCACATACCTAATAGGTCTTTCTGTCCGTCTGTATTGACACCTAATGCCAGATATACCGCTTTGTTAATAATCGTACTATCTTGACGCACTTTCACGACGATACAATCCATATAGACAATAGGATAAAGGGCATCCAATGGTCTATTTTGCCATTCTATTACTTGTTCTTTAACTGCATCCGTCACTTTGGAAATAAGCGTTGGGGAGACGTCCGCATCGTACATTTCCTTGAATGTGGCAACAATATCTCGTGTCGTCATGCCTTTGGCGTATAGGGATAGGATTTGGCTATCCATTTGTGTGATACGGGTTTGACTCTTCTTGATCAACTGGGGCTCAAAAGTGCCATCACGATCTCTAGGCGTGTCTAGTTCAAATTCACCATCATCAGTAAATAGCCGTTTAGTTGTATAGCCATTACGTGTATTTTTGCCTATACGAGGGCTATTCTTCTCATAGCCTAAATGTTCAGTCAGTTCAGCATTGAGTGCAGTTTCAACGGTGAGTTTCTTTAAAGCTTTACTGAAATTATTCAGGTCAGCTTCTGTTTTTAAGTTCTTAGCAAATTCTTTTGCC
The DNA here is from genome assembly GCF_006757745.1 of Acinetobacter radioresistens DSM 6976 = NBRC 102413 = CIP 103788. NCBI lineage: Bacteria > Pseudomonadati > Pseudomonadota > Gammaproteobacteria > Moraxellales > Moraxellaceae > Acinetobacter > Acinetobacter radioresistens. Next base: position 1,132,801 of record NZ_AP019740.1, read on the forward strand.
AATGCCAGCATTGCTTCATCTTTCATGGTAAACACCTGTGTTGCCCCCAACAGCGTTGAGGGATAGTTTAAGCGTTTACACAGTTTTATTTACAGTCTCGGGCTTTTTTCATCATCATCGGGCTTCTTGTGACGTTAAGCTATTAGATTAAAAATTATAAATAATTGTAGAAATTCATAACTTTCATTAAAGTAATTTTAAAATATCATCACAGTTTGATTGTCTGTCTCTATAAAGTTGCGTCCAGAAAAAGTAAGCAATTTCTACCTATCTAAATTATTTATTTACTTTTAATAAGACTGCTTAAACTGGTGTTAATTGTAATAAAAAAGGCCCTGTTGGGCCTTTTTTATTACATATATTTAATTAAGACTGTTTAATTTTTTCTTCAGCAAGAAAGAACCAGGTATCCAAAACAGAGTCCGGATTAAGTGAAACCGACTCGATACCCTGTTCCATTAACCATTTCGCCAGATCTGGATGGTCGGAAGGGCCCTGACCACAAATCCCTACATATTTGCCTGCTTTACGACAAGCATGAATAGCCATAGACAATAGGGCTTTAACTGCTGGGTCACGTTCATCAAACAGGTGGGAAACAATACCAGAGTCACGGTCTAGACCAAGAGTAAGCTGTGTTAAATCATTAGAACCGATAGAGAAGCCATCAAAATGTTCAAGGAACTGCTCAGCCAAAAGTGCATTGGTTGGTAATTCACACATCATGATTACTTTAAGGCCATTCTCGCCACGTTTAAGTCCATTCTGAGCTAGTAGTTCAATAACACGTTTTGCTTCAGTAACAGTGCGTACGAATGGAATCATGATCTGGATGTTAGTCAGACCCATTTCATTACGTGCTTTTTTAAGTGCACGGCATTCCAGCTCAAAACAGTCACGGAAGTTGTCAGAAACATAGCGGCTTGCACCACGGAAGCCCAGCATCGGGTTTTCTTCTTCCGGTTCATATAATTTGCCACCAATCAGGTTGGCATATTCATTTGACTTGAAGTCGGACATACGGACAATAACAGGCTTGTCTGCAAATGCAGCTGCAAGTGTTGCAATTCCTTCGACCAGTTTTTCTATATAGAATTCAACTGGAGAAGAATAGCCTGCTGTGCGTGCCATAACTGCTGCGCGGGTTTCACGTGGCAGGCTGTCGATATTAAGCAGGGCTTTAGGGTGCACACCAATCATGCGGTTAATGATAAACTCTAGGCGAGCAAGACCAATTCCTTCATTTGGCATTTGTGCAAAATCAAAGGCACGGTCTGGGTTACCCACATTCATCATAATCTTGAATGGAAGCTTCGGCATAGATTCGATTGAGTTACGCTGGACTTCAAAGTCGAGTGCACCTTCATAGATGAAGCCAGTATCACCTTCAGCACATGAGACGGTAACTTCCTGACCATCTGCCAGTACTTCAGTCGCATTACCGCAACCTACAATGGCAGGAACACCAAGTTCACGTGCAATAATTGCTGCGTGACAGGTACGCCCACCACGGTTGGTAATAATGGCAGCAGCACGTTTCATGACTGGTTCCCAGTCAGGATCGGTCATATCTGATACCAGAACATCGCCTTCTTGCACTTTGTCCATTTCTTTTATGGAAGTTACAATACGAACTTTACCTGAACCGATACGCTGGCCAATAGAGCGGCCTTCACAGATCACGCTACCACGCTGTTTTAGCAGATAACGTTCCATTGTGCCCACATCTTGACGACTTTTTACGGTTTCAGGACGTGCCTGAACAATATAAAGCTGGCCATCATCGCCATCTTTTGCCCATTCAATATCCATTGGTGAGCCATAATGCTCTTCAATGATAAGGGCCTGTTTAGCCAGTTCATGTAATTCATGATCATTCAGTGCAAACTGCTGGCGTTCCTGTTTTTCAACATCAACCACAACCACTGACTTACCAGCAGAACCTTCATCACCATAAATCATTTTCTGGTGCTTGGAGCCAAGGTTACGACGTAAGACTGCATGCTTGCCGCCTGTCAATAAAGGTTTAGACAGATAAAATTCATCAGGGTTTACTGCACCCTGAACAACCATTTCGCCTAATCCATAAGAAGCAGTGATAAATACAATATCACGGAAACCAGATTCGGTATCAAGTGTAAACATTACACCTGCAGCACCTGTCTCTGAGCGAACCATACGTTGAATACCAGCAGAGAGCGCAACTAAGCTGTGTTCAAAACCTTGGTGCACACGATAAGCAATGGCGCGATCATTAAAGAGAGAAGCGAAAACTTCCTTGATAGCAATCAGCACATTGTCAATACCACGAATATTCAGGAAGGTTTCCTGCTGGCCTGCAAATGATGCATCTGGTAAATCTTCAGCAGTCGCAGAAGAACGAACGGCAACCGCGATATCAGGGTTGCCGTTTGAGAGAGCTGCAAAAGCTTCACGAACTTCTTTTTCTAATTCTGCAGTAAGTGGAGTGTCAACAATCCATTGACGAATTTTAGCTCCGGTTTCGGCCAGCGCATTAACATCATCAACATTTAATTGAGCAAGTTCAGCTTGAATCTTAGCGTTCAGGCCGCTCTGTTCGAGAAATTCACGATAGGCAGCAGCAGTTGTAGCAAAACCACCAGGTACCGATACACCAGCATTGGATAAATGGCTGATCATTTCACCCAAAGATGAGTTTTTCCCACCCACGAGTTCAACGTCGTGTTTCCCTAGTTTTTCCAGACCGATTACGCGCGCTTCCAAAGTTGTTACTCCACTTTTGCTGTATTAATCACTATCTTGGCATGAAATTATCTTAAAGCGCTTAGGTTTTTGATTTTACTAAGCGACAGTCATGTAAGATCGGTTTACTATAAAGATTATATAGTACTAAGACAAATGTTTGAGGAGAATTTTAATGACAGAAGGTAAACAAATTAAGCGGAGTGTGTTTTTTATTTCTGATGGCACTGCGATCACCGCTGAAACCTTAGGTCACTCCTTATTAGCCCAGTTTCCTCATGTTGATTTTGATATACACATCATCCCTTATATCACTACTGAAGAAGCTGCAACCAAAGTCGTCGAAGAAATTAATACCCGTGCAGATCAAGAAGGCGAGCAGCCTTTGGTATTTGATACGCTGGTTGACCCTAACGTGCGTGATATTATCAATACGGCTAATGCAGTAAATCTGGACGTATTTGAGGGCCTTATCAGTAAGCTTTCCGATGTACTTGGCACACCTCCAACGACTTTGGTCGGGCAAACGCACGCTGTAACAGATTCTGAATCTTATAAAGCGCGTATTGATGCAGTACATTTTGCCTTAGATAATGATGATGGAGCACGTACCCGTCATTATGATAAAGCTGATCTTATTTTAATTGGAGTTTCCCGTTCAGGGAAAACACCTACTTCAATTTACCTGTCGCTCCAGTTTGGTATCAGGGTAGCAAACTATCCATTGACTGAAGAGGATCTGGACGATAACCGCTTACCAGCAGTACTTAAAGCACATAAGCATAAATTATTTGGATTGATGATTGATGCAGAGCGGCTGGTTGCCATTCGTACTGAACGTAAGGCCAATAGCCGCTATGCAAGTTTTAGCCAGTGCCAGATGGAATTACGTGCGGTAGAGGGAATTTATATTTCTGAAGGAATTAAATACCTGAATGTCTCAGAAATGTCGATTGAAGAAATTTCTACCCGTATTTTACAGATGACTGGACTTAAACGCCGTATTGGATAAATGTGTTACACAGCAGTATGACAGAACTCATACTGCTATTTTGTATAAAGACTTTTAGCTTGTTAAAATGTAAATCATTAAAGTGAGCAGCAATGTTAAAGAAAATTTTACTCGCAAGTTTACTGAGCTTTTCTTTTTCAAGTTACGCACAAACTCTGAGTCAATTTGAAAGTGGATTGCTCAAGCAGTATCAGCAAACTGAGATAAATAGCCGTATAGATGCAGATCAGTATAATCAGCAAATAGCTGAGGCTATACAAAAACAGTTGCTCAGCAATCCTGCAAGCTTTAATTATTCGTTCAAACAGCTGGTTGATGCAGGTAAATTGTCTATTAATTATAGTCCTGACAAAAAATTAAAATTTTATAGTTTTGATATTTCATCGGGTGGCACCATGCGTGAATTTGAGACTTGGGTACAGATCAATTCAGGAAAGCGTATTATGACCCAGCAAGTACCAACTGCCAGCCTGGTTCAGAATGTCTATCAAACAAACTTTAAAAATATGACTGTCTATTTAGTGCGCGACATCGTCATTGGAAGCAGTCGTGAAGGTGCTTATAGTATTCAGGCGTTGCAACTTTCTCGGCAAAAACTTCGTCCTGTACAGATCTTTGAGACAAAAACTAAAAAGTTAAGTGAGATTGCCGTCGAGTATGATCGTGCGAATTTCCCTGAAAATCAGCCAGCATTTGAAGATTACCAACAGCTACCGCAGCAATTTATTCGGGTATCAAAAGACCTGAAGTATATTGATATCCGTGTCATTCAGGCATCCGGGAAATTGACTTCACAATATTTGCGCTATGTTAAGGCCGCAACGGCTTACCATTATCAGGGTACGGTGCAGTAAAAATCTTTTGGGTAAAAAAAGAGGCCTTAATTGCCTCTTTTTTATTTATTTTAATTTTAAACATAAGTGGTAATAATTACGTCTATTAGATGTTCGACACCTTCCATACTCTGTATGGAATCGGCATTAATTCTGACCACAGGCCAGGTGATCAGTTTACAGTTATCGCGTTGCAGGGCTATGTAGTAATTATCCGATTTAAAAAACTTTTTATTTTCTGCACCTGTATTTGGTGTCAATTGGCGTCTTAACCACGTTTCTTTAACTTGGGCCTCAAGATGGCGGATAGCCAGCAGACTTTTAATACGATTATTAAATAAGCGGCGATTTTTGATAATTAACGGATGAGAAATCAGTTTGTGAATATGACTCTGGGTCTTAGGCAAGATAAAATGGGGAGTAATCTGGAAAACTTTAACAAACTGTGCTTTTTGACAGATACTTTCCAGCTTACTAACAGTAGCCTGATCGGCACCAATAATTGCAACTTTCAAATCGCTTAAATCATACTGGTCAATATGCTCTGATGAAATAAGCTGGCCACGGAAACTCTCAAAGTCCCGGGCAATATTCTGAAAAATAACCGGTTTATGCGGGTCTTTGGATTTAGTATTCATTTTATGCCTCAATTTTTATTGTTAGGATGCAGCTTTTGATTCTGAAGTTAATTCATATATCCAAGAAGGAATCCGAGGTAAAGCCTTTTCTGGAAGCTTGTCAGTCATACTCACCATTGCATCAACGGGAATATGAAAAAATTTCCTGTCTCGGTTAATGACATTTTTAGCATGCCAGTTAATAATTTGGAACCATGGATTACGTCGTCCTTGTTGTGTACGTCCGCCGATTCGAGTGAATTTATTCATTGCTTGATACAGGTTATCTTCAGGTAAGCCCAGTTTAACAATATTGTCGCGCATTTTATTGATCAGGGGTAAGTAGGCTAAAATACCCAGTACTAAACGCGGATCAACAATGCGAGCTGCCATCTGGCCTAGCTGAATCAGATTTTTATGCATTCCCTGCTGCTCCATGACACTGAAACCTACACCTAGATGCCGTGCTTCATCCGCATTGATCAGCTCAAATGCCTGATGACAGACCGGGTCATCTACCGTATCAAGTAAAAATTTACACAATGCACCATCCAGAGCGACTTCAAGCATTGGGATAACTGCACCAAGAATATAAAAGGGCATATCATCGGCATAGGTATCGAGCCATTCAATAATCAGGCGCAAATTCTTGTTGGGTTTGGGGATATCGCTCTCAAGCATTCCCCAGCGTTTCATCAGTGCCATTTCTGCATTCGCATGGCGTTGTTCTTCAGCATGGAAAATGGCATACATTTCGCGTAGGGTTGCATTAGGTGCTTTTTTTGACATGGCTGAAAATGCCCGTGCACCCACATGTTCGATCCACATCAGATCAGCCATAAAGTCTTTTAGTTTTGGCCATTATTCTGCGGTAATTTTTTCCCGACCTGGCGCATTCCAGTCAATATCGGATAAACACCACTGAGTACTTTTGACCTTTTGCAGCATTTTTTCCAGATCGATAGTTGCCATAGCTGTCTTCCTGTATTTTCTATTTTTTAATAGTGTAGGAAGCTGTAGCACTAAAAGAATAGGCAGAAATGCTTAAACTTGATGGACAAAAAAGTCAATGAAGTAAAGTATTGATTGTTGAATAATTTTTTAGCTAAATTATTGATAATAAAAGAAAGGCTTGTCATTTTAGGACAAGCCTTATCTTTAAATAGAATCTCATTAGGCAGAATGCTTAAGATCCATCAGTAAGCTAAACGTTTCAAGTCGTTTTTGAGTGTCATAAATATCACAGGTAAAAATAAACTCATCAACTTCATAATCATGCAGCAACTGTTCTAAGCCGGCTTTAACAGTAGCAGGGGAGCCAATCTGGCCCATTGCATAAAAGTTACGTACAGAGAGCTGTTCAGCTGGTGTCCACAAGCCATCCATACTTTCTACAGGTGGTTTAAGTTTTAGGCTCTGACCACGAATAAGCCCTAGAACACGCTGATAGGCACTGGTAGCCAGATAGTTTGCTTCTTCATCTGTAGGTGCAACGACGACCGGTACGCCCATAGAAACATAAGGTTTTTCAAGATACTCGGAGGGTTCAAAATTTTCTCTATAAAGCTGAATGGCCTGACCAAGCATACGCGGTGCAAAATGAGAAGCAAAAGAGTAGGGGAGCCCGAGCCTTGCTGCCAGCTGTGCACTGAACAGGCTAGAACCTAATAGCCACACAGGTACATGCGTTCCCTGTCCTGGTGTTGCTACAATTCTTTGTCCGGGTTGAGGTTCTTTAAAGTAGTGCAGGATTTCCTGTACATCCTGTGGAAACTGGTCTTCAGTTTCCTGCCGACCACGACGTAGAGCACGCATAGTTACCTGATCTGTGCCTGGAGCACGGCCCAGACCCAATTCAACCCGATCCGGATATAAGGTCGCTAGAGTACCAAACTGTTCAGCAACGACCAGTGGTGCATGGTTAGGCAACATAATTCCACCTGAACCGACGCGTAAATGCTCTGTATTGGCCAAGAGATATCCGAGCAGAACAGCAGTTGCCGAACTGGCAATCCCGTCCATATTATGATGTTCAGCCAACCATAAACGCTCATAGCCTAGCTTTTCAGCATGTTGGGCTAATTCAAGAGAATGTTCGAGGGAGAAGCGAACGGTCTTGTCATCACGGACAGGAACCAATTCCAGAATAGAAAATCGAGTGTTGGCAAGATTAGGCATTATGATTCCAGATTAAGACAATTACTGAAAAGCATACGACTTTAAACAGGTTTTGTATATCGATAAAAAACGATATAAATACAAAAATAAAAAAAGCATCCGAAGATGCTTAAAGAGATAACTGGGAAATTAATTAATAACGTTTACCATTTTTATAATGACCTAAATGGCGGCCATTATCAGTATAGCGGTTGTTGTTGTAGCGGTAATCATTGTAACGATAACGATTTGAGCTATAACGACGCTCATCCCGGTCATCATAACGACGGTCTTCACTTACACGCTGGCCTAATACTGAGCCGCCGGCAGAACCTAGCGCCGCACCAATATAACCACCATTTGTACCGCCCATATTCTTCCCAACGCTATAACCTGCTCCGGCACCTAGGGCACCTCCAATAATTGCGCCATTACGGTCGCGCTTATTGCTGGAAACCGCAGCACCTGCACCGCCACCTACAGCTGAGCCAATCATTGCTCCTGTTTGTCCACCCATGTGCTGCCCAATTGCGGCACCTACTACACCGCCTAAAGCGGATGTAATTGCAGTATTGGTTGCATTACCTGCATTACCTGCTGTCATACCCATGGCTGAGGTTGCTACAACAGCGATCATTAGAATTTTATAGTTCATGAGTACACCTGTAAATATATCTGAATCTGATTTCTATAGATCAAAATTAATAGTGCAAACCTGACTCAGCATGAAGATAACGTTATGAAATTGTATTTTGCTTATCCTTAATTTATCCGTAATTGTGCATACCCGTCTTATGCATTAAAAAAGCACCCGAAGGTGCTTGAATCTTGACTGCTATTATTAACGGTGACGACGGTATTTTTTATTCCATTGACGAGAGTTATAATAACGGCGGTCATCGTCTTTATCTTTAGCGATTTTATTGCCTAAAGCTGCGCCTCCGGCTGCTCCCAGTGCGGAACCGATCAGGCCACCAGTTGAACCACCCATCTGTTTACCCAGGGCATAACCACCTACACCACCTACACCACCACCAATCGCAGATTCAGTACGGTTACGTTTATTACTCGCTACAGCTGCACCACCTGCACCACCTAGTGCCGAACCAATCATTGCACCAGTGTTACCACCCATATTTCTACCTAATGCTGTGCCTGCTACACTTCCGAGCGCACTTGCTGCTGCAACACGAGTGGTGTTGTCTGCATATGCATTTACAGTCATCATTGATGTAGTTGCTAAGGCTGCACTTAATAAAACTGTATTTAATTTCATTTTGTTCTCCATGTGCTCAGAACTTTTGAGGCTTATGCTTTCGTTGTGAGAAATGTAACAAAACGATTCGTACTAAATATGGAGAGCTGTCTCTGTATTTATAGTGTTTGGTTTCAGCTTTGTATGCTTTCTATTAAAAACGTCTAAAATCACGGCAAATAACTAGATTTTTAAAGCAAATATGGATGAATTCTGAAGATTAGCCTCCATATCTCTAAAAAATTTATAGAGGCAAAGTGTTACCTGCCAATAATGATGTCTTTTAAAAGTCAGAATCGGTACACTATGCGCAATTTTCTGATATGGCAGACTGTTTGATCGCTTTTAACAGTCGAATGCTGTTTGACTTGAGACATATTAAAAGATGAAAGAATCGCTACGTTTACGCCTTGATCAGTTATCTGACCGTTATGAAGAGCTGACCGCACTGCTGGCAGATGCTGAAGTTATTTCTGATAATAAACGCTTTCGCAAGCTGTCCCGGGAACATAGTGATCTAACTGAAATTACCGAAGTTTGGGCCAAATATCGTCAAGCTGAAGCAGATATTGAAACAGCTGAAGCCATGCTTTCTGACCCTGACTTTAAAGAAATGGCTCAGGAAGAAATTAGAGAGAACCGGGCCCTGATAGAGTCACTTGAAAGTCAGCTTAATATTCTGATGATTCCAAAAGACCCAAATGATGCCAATGCCGCATATCTGGAAATTCGTGCTGGAACAGGCGGTGATGAGGCGGCAATTTTCTCTGGTGATCTGTTCCGTATGTATAGTAAATATGCGGAATCATGTGGATGGCGGCTCGAAATTCTCTCTGAGAATGAAGGCGAACATGGCGGTTATAAAGAAATAATCTGTCGTGTCGATGGTGATGGTGTTTATGGCCGCATGAAATTTGAAAGCGGTGCACATCGAGTACAGCGTGTACCAGCCACAGAATCCCAGGGGCGGGTACACACTTCAGCATGTACTGTAGCGATACTTCCTGAAGTAGATGTGGATACCACAGTAGACATCAATCCGGCTGATTTACGTATTGATACTTATCGTGCATCAGGTGCCGGCGGTCAGCACATTAATAAAACGGACTCAGCTGTACGTATTACCCATATTCCTACCGGCACAGTAGTTGAATGTCAGGAAGAGCGTTCGCAGCACAAGAATAAAGCCAAAGCGATGTCACTTCTGGTTTCACGTTTAGAGAATGCTAAACGTGCTGCACAAGAATCTGCCACTTCTGAAATGCGCCGTGATCTGGTGGGTTCGGGCGACCGCTCTGAACGTATTCGTACCTATAACTATCCGCAGGGACGGATGACTGATCATCGTATTAATCTCACATTGTATAAGCTAGATGCCATTATGGAAGGTGATCTAAATGAGCTTTTAGATAGCTTGCATCGTGAATATCAGGCTGATCAGCTGGCAATGCTGGCACAGGAAAATGGCGGCTAATGAAACTTAGTGAGGCCTTGACAATTCGGGGCATACCAGACAGCTATGAACGTCAGGAAAATATCTGGCTACTTGAACATATTCTAAATATAAAAATGTTTGAGTTCAGGTTCCGTCAGGATAAAGAGCTGACGGCCGAGCAGCAGCATGCTTATCTGGCTGCATTGGCTCGACTGGAAGCCGGCGAACCTCTCGCATATATTCTTGGTTCACAGCCATTCTGGACACTTGATCTGAAAGTGACCCGAGATACACTGGTACCACGGCCAGATACTGAAGTACTGGTCGAAACTGTTTTGACGCTGGACTTGCCTGAAGAAACCAAGATGGTGGATTTAGGCACAGGTACAGGTGCCATCGCTCTGGCGCTAGCCTCAGAAAAACCTCACTGGTCGGTTCTGGCTACTGATGTTTATATGCCCACCCTTACAGTTGCCCGTGAAAATGCAGACAAACATGGTTTACAGCAGGTAGAGTTTGCTTGTGGAGCCTGGTTTGCAGCATTGAACCAGTTACCTGAGCCTATATTTGATTTAATCGTATCCAACCCACCCTATATCGATGCAGAAGATCGGCATATGAAAGATCTGGCCACAGAGCCGGTACGGGCTCTCGTTGCGCTTAAGCAAGGTCTGGCTGATTTGGAGACGATTATTGAGCAGGGTAAAAGCTGGTTAAGACCAGAAGGCTGGATTGTACTGGAGCATGGGTATGAACAAGCAAAAGCCGTACGCTCTTTCTTTGAGAATAAAGGGTTTGAGTCGGTTCGTACTGTAAAAGACTATAGTGGCAATGATCGAGTTACATTGGGTCAGCTAATCTGATCGAAACTTATTTATATCGGGGCTTCATTAGGAGCCTTTTATTTACTGGTCATAATTTTGCTAACCTAAGCCTTAGCTTTCTATAAATTTCATCAAGTGGCCTGTTGTTTTTCCGGTATCCTGAGCAGGATAATTACGAAAATTACAGTAGCGGGAAACAATATTTAACGCCATCTCTCAGCCGATAAAAAGTATTGCCATTCTATTTTAACTATTTAAAGCTGTTTTAAGTAGATGACAGAAACTAAAAGAGATTTATATAATTAATAGATAATTAAAGTTATCCCGCTAGCTATAAAAGAAATTTCTTCGCTGACCACAGACTGTTTTTATGGTCATTCTCTTTAAAGTGCAAGTTAGAGCTTGCTCCGATTCTGCCGATAAGTACCCGGACTGACCCCTGTCCACTTCTTGAAGGCACGGTGAAAAGCACTGGCATCATGAAAGTCGAGTTGTTCACTAATATCTTGTAATGAAAGATCAGTATGGGTCAGATATTCAATGGCTATATCACGACGGATATCATTTTTTAGCTGCTGATAGCTTACACCTTCATATTTTAAACGTCGATGCATAGTGGTTTCTGACAGATTAAAGCGAGCAGCAATGTCGGTAAGTTCCGGCCACTCTGCTGGTATAAGCTTACTTAAGTATTTACGAATACTAAAGCTTAAGGAATCAGGATTTTTATAACGAACCAGAAGATTCTGGGGAGTATGCTTTAAAAAATCGTACCAGGCATTTTTATCTTTCTTAATTTTTATTTCAAGATAATGCCGGCTAAACTCAATCCGGTTTTGAGAAGCGCCATAGTAGATTTTTTCACAGAACCGAACCCGATAATCCTGATCATCTAGAGGCTGCATGCACCGCAGTTCAATTTTATCCAATATCACACGCTGGCCACTCAACCAGCATATTAAGCCATGTACCAGCATCAGATAAGTCGCGTAACTGAACATCCGTTTGACTGGACCTTGATCATGCAGCACCAGAAAAGCTTTATCTTGTTCAAGCTGAAGCTCAGCCTGTAAATCATCCAGTATAAAGTTCAGAAACTTCAGCATATCCTGAACTGCTTTTTCAAGTGTCTCTGCCTGTAGCAGCATTTTACTGAGTAACTGGTAACTACCACGACGCATGGGATGGCTATCCATCCCGAAGAACTCATCATTCATGTGATCAGCCAGTTCAGTCCAGAGACAGGCATATGCTGAAACCGGAATACGTGCTTTGGCTGAGTGCAGAATTTCAGGTGCTATTTCTGCTTTTTGCAGAATGAGCCGGGTATCAAGTCCACGGCTATAGGCCACCATCAAGGCTTCATGAACCAGACTGACGGATATTGTTCCTTTGCTTTCTTCTAAATCTGTCCGGTCCATTATATTTTCACTTGATCCCATCATGAATAATTGTTTGTAGAGCAGTTGGCCAGATTGCCCAAAACTGGCATCGCAATTGCACAATTTGGAAATTGTACTGTAAATAGAGAGCCATTACCCTGCATTTAACTAAACGTTTTATTTGAAAAATATCGACAGCCGGATCGAAAAATATGAAAACTCAGGGAAAAGTATTTGTTATTACGGGTGGTGCTTCAGGCTTGGGCGCTGCCTCAGCACGACAATTGACCGGACAGGGTGCGCAAGTAATTCTGGTCGACATGAATCAGGATGCTGGTGAGCAGATGGTTCAGGAGCTGGGACCAAAAGCCCAGTTTGTAAAACTTGATGTTACAGATGAAATCGCTGTCCAGCAGCTTTTTATCAATATCTCACAACAGTTTGGTGCATTGCACGGCTTAATCAACTGTGCCGGGATTGCACCTTCAGCCAAAATACTGGGGAAAAATGGGCTACATGAGCTCGCTCTATTTCAACGTGCTCTGGACATCAATGTAACTGGTAGTTTTAACATGCTGCGCTTTGCAGCTGAGTTAATGTCCAGAAACTCTATTGAAGAAGGGGAGGAAGAGCGCGGTATTATCATTAATACGGCATCTGTAGCGGCATTTGAAGGACAGATCGGGCAGGCTGCATATTCGGCCTCTAAAGGTGCTGTGGTGGCTATGACCTTGCCGCTGGCCCGTGAATTGGCACAACACGCTATTCGGGTCATGACTATTGCGCCAGGTATCATGGAGACTCCAATGCTACAAGGCCTGCCAGAGAAAGTGCAGGAAGCATTAGGACAAATGGTACCGTTTCCACCACGATTAGCTAAACCCGCAGAGTTTGCCAAACTGGTTGCTCATATTGTTGAAAATACCTATTTGAATGGGGAAGTAATTCGTCTGGACGGTGCAATCCGTATGGCTGCCAAATAATACAAGGAAGTAAGCTGATGATTTTAACTGCCGAGCAACGTATGGTTCAGGACATGCTTCGTGATTATTCACAGCAAAAACTGAAACCCACTGCTGCCCACCGTGATAAAACGCATGAATTTCCTGCTCAGGAACTTAAAGAGCTGGCTGAGCTGGGTGCTTTTGGTATGGCGATACCAGTTGAATGGGGTGGAGCTGGACTTGACTATATTTCACTGGTGCTTGCTCTAGAGGAAATAGCGGCAGGTGATGGTGCAATTTCAACCATCATTAGCGTACAGAATTCATTGCCTTGTGGTATTACCTATGCATATAGCACTGAGGCACAAAAGCAGGAGTATCTGACCCGCTTTGCCTCAGGTGAATGGCTGGGCTGCTTTTGTCTGACTGAACCGCATGTTGGTTCAGATGCAAGTGCTATCAGTTGCCGTGCTGAACGTGACGGTGATGAATGGGTCATTAATGGCACCAAGCAGTTTATTACCTCAGGTAAACATGCACAGGTTGCGCTGGTTTTTGCAGTTACAGATAAAACCGCAGGCAAAAAAGGTATCTCGTGCTTTTTAGTACCGACTCATACACCTGGTTATGTGGTCGCAAATATTGAAGATAAAATGGGACAGCATGCCTCAGATACGGCCACAATTATTTTTGAAAACTGCAGGATTCCTGCGGAAAATTTGCTGGGTAAGGAAGGAGAAGGTTACAAGATTGCACTTTCAAATCTGGAAGCAGGCCGTATAGGAATTGCAGCGCAATCTGTAGGAATGGCGCGTGCTGCTTTAGACGCTGCTGTACAGTATGCGAATGAACGTAAGGCTTTTGGTGTAGAAATTGTGCAGCATCAGGCAGTGGCTTTTCGTCTAGCAGATATGGCTACACAAATTGAAGCAGCCCGGCAGCTGGTTTTTCATGCAGCTAGTCTGAAAGATGCTGGTCTGCCTTGTTTGAAAGAAGCCTCAATGGCAAAACTGTTTGCTTCTACCATGGCAGAGCGGGTCTGTTCAGATTCTATACAAATTCATGGGGGCTATGGCTATGTAACTGATTTTCCGGTCGAGCGTATCTATCGGGATGTTCGGGTTAGCCAGATTTATGAAGGTGCATCAGATATTCAGAGACTGGTGATTGCACGCGAAGTCACGAAAATCTGAAACTCCACCTCTTTTTAGATTGAAAACTATCATGATCAGCCTGGATAATTTGAGTCATAGGCTGAATATGGCAGCTTATTTGACAGTTTTGGAAATTGTCACCAAAACCTACAAGCTTTATTTTAAGTAAATCAAATTTATATAGAAGCTGAAGTCTCAAAAACTGAAGCAGTGACATAACAATAAAAATAGGGCTATGGCGGATCACAAGTGATCTGTGGCCTTACAGGAACAAGAGGTCATCGGGATGAAGACACTAGAACAGGCATATCAGGATTTTGATCTGCAACAGGTAATTCAGCAACAACTTCTGGGTACGCCTGAAGCTGTCAACGCCTATATAGAGTGTTGTGAGCGTCATACGGGTTCTAACCGTATTGCCTTGTACTGGCAAGGTAAAGACGGCCAACAGGCCGAGTACAGTTTTGATCAGCTGGCTCAGGCGTCAGGCCAATTGGCAAATTATTTCAAATCATTAAATATTCAGCCGGGAGACTGTGTTGCAGGGCTAATGCCAAGAACAGTGGAATTACTGATTACAATTTTAGCCACATGGCGTATTGGGGCAGTCTATCAGCCACTATTTACTGCATTTGAATCTAAAGCAATTGAGCACAGATTAACCACAGCCAATACCCGTCTGGTAGTGACTCATCACGAACAGCGAACCAAACTAAATGGAATTAGTATTCCATCAATTCTTACAGTCAATCTTGAAGAATACTCTGTGCCTCATCTGGAGAATGAAAGAGATTTTTGGCAAATACTCAAGCAGTATCCTGAAAACTGTCCAGCGACTATGCGCAGCTTTGAAGATGATTTCCTGATGATGTTTACCTCAGGTACGACCGGTCTGGCCAAGTCTGTGCCGGTTCCGCTAAAAGCAATGGTAGCGTTCAAAGGTTATATGCAGCATGCCGTCGATTTGCAAGAACAGGATTCATTCTGGAATCTTGCTGATCCGGGCTGGGCCTATGGACTGTATTATGGTGTTACAGGTCCATTAAGCCTAGGTCATAGTATTATTATGGATGAGCGAGGTTTTACGGTAGATCATGCATTGGAAGTCATTCGCAAGTATCGGGTCAGTAACCTGACTGGATCGCCTACTGCATTTCGCATGTTTTTTGGATTCAAACACAAATTTGACGAGAAAATCAGTGAGCATCTACGTGTAGTTAGCAGTGCTGGTGAGCCTTTAACACCAGAAGTCATTCACTGGTTTAAAGATAGTTTGGGGGTCAATATTTACGATCAATACGGCCAAACTGAACTGGGCATGGTAATTGCCAATCATCATGCCCTGGAGCATCCTAAAAAGGTGGGTTCTGCTGGTTATGCCATACCCGGGCACCGTTTTGTAGTATTGGACTCGCAACATCAGGAACTGGGTGAGGGCGGTATTGGAATTTTGGGACTTGACTGCGAGCAGTCTCCCTTATTCTGGTTTAAGGGGTATGACGGGCATAACCGTAAAGCCTTTGCCGGAAAATATTATTTGACAGGCGATACAGTCAAGCTAAATGAATTGGGTGGAATCGATTTTATTGGACGTGCTGACGATGTAATTACTACATCAGGTTATCGGGTAGGTCCGTTTGATGTAGAAAGTACCCTGCTTGAGTGCGAAGAGGTACTCGAATCTGCGGTCGTGGGTAAACCTGATCCTGAACGCACTGAAATTGTCAAAGCGTTCGTGGTACTTAAAGATCAGTATATGGCTTCTGAGCTACTTAAAGATAAATTACAAACCTATGTGCGTTCGCGTTTATCTAAACACGCTTATCCTAAAGAAATCGAATTTGTAAGTCAGCTACCAAAAACATCGAGTGGTAAAATACAGCGCAACCTGTTAAAACAACAAGAAATTTCTCAAATGGAAAAGAGAAAAGTGGGTTAAGGCATAAGATATTAAAAAAGCACCTATTCAGGTGCTTTTTATACATTGAGGCTGATTAAATTTTGTATCCTCAATACTCTACATAGTTACAGGTCAAGACGCTTATGCTCAGAGTCAGGCTCCTCTGTCTTACCGGTAATGTTACCTTTTAAGACTTTTAAAAGATGTGTAACCTTATTGTCAGTGACATTCCAGTATTCTGCACTAACTGCCTTGGCAACAAGTACACGCACACTTGGGTCATCCTTGCCATCAAACCAGTTTTCTGCCCATGGGTTCCATAACTTATCAATTAAAGCGCGATCTGTACTGATTTCTCCATGTGCACTGATGGATACATAAATATCGTCAGAGGGTTTGGAAAAAGCCAATCCAAGTTGATTACGGCCTGCCTCAACCGCCTGCACAATATCATTGGTATCTTTTAAAATAAAATACACATTCTGGTCTTCATCCATACGTTCTGAGTTCAGCATAGTCATTGGCTGAGCATGAATTTCATGAGTTTCAGTCTGATGACTGATCATTGCAAAACGTACATCTTTAATAAGTTCCCATAATTTTTCACGATTTTCATGTTCTGTCATAACGATTCTCCTAATGTTAAGGTTTTCTTTAATTTAAATGATTTAATCTTGAGAACCTGTTCAGATTAAAACGATTTTTAGGAAAATAAGTCGTTGTCTCACTTAACTTATACATTTCAACAATGAAAGAACTCATCAATAAACAGAAAGTACATAACTAGAGTCTGAGAAGCTTTTAGATGGGGAAATTATGGTTAACATAACGATCTATATTCTGGGAGCTGTTATAGCTTTACTATAAAATCAGCAGTTAAAACTATGAAAGATTCAGGATAGAATTACACACGCCGCAGAGCAGTCAGGGAAATGTAAGGTGATAAAACAAGATAACTGTCAGGAACTGAGTGATAATGAAATGCACTTGTACAGCCGCCAGATTTTACTCGATGGCTGGGATATTGACGCGCAGGAAAAACTCAAGCTGGCAAATGTCCTGATTGTTGGGGCAGGCGGGATCGGTTGCACCTCTGCCGAGTTGCTGGCACGGGCAGGCGTAGGTAAAATTACCGTAATTGATGCTGACACCGTGGAAATCAGTAATTTGCAGCGACAGACTGCTTTTTTGCCACAAGATGTCGGTTTTTATAAGGCTGAAATACTGGCGAAACGTTTAAAAGAGATCAATCCCTATATTCTGGTAGAACATGTTAATCAACGGCTTGATGCAGAAAATATAGTTGATTTAATTGCCAGACAGGACTTGGTTCTGGACGGATGCGATAATTTCTCTACTCGCTATCTGGTAAACCAAGTGTGTTATATACAACAGGTTCCTTTATTGAGTGCTTCAGCCATTGGCTTTCAAGGCCAGCTTTTTATGGTAGAAGGTAACTCTGCCTGTTATGAATGTATTTTTCCTAAAGGCCAGCATACGGATGAAAGTTTGCGCTGTGCTGATTCGGGAGTCTTGGCCACTACACCGGTAATGATGGCGTCATTACAAGCGCATCATGCTTTATTATATTTAGGTTTAAATCTTTTACCATTACGAGAAAAACTTTTACTCTGGGATGGTTTGAGTATGAAACAACGTATACTTAAATTTGAAAACGATACAAATTGTTCAGCCTGTCGAGCAAAAAGCCCTTTAAACTAGGGTGTATTTGTTAAAATCTCTCTCATTATTCTTGTATTTATAAGCTATGAAAAAAAATATATGGTTTGAAAGCATGCGGTCTGTAGCCCGTATAGGTGAAACTGCAGTAATCGCAGCCAAGACAGGCATTAAATATGCCACCGCGGCTGAAAAGCCCAATAATGCTAAAATGATGCGTGAAACTTTTGAATCCTTGGGTTCTACCTATATTAAACTTGGCCAGTTTATTGCCAGTACACCTTCACTTTTTCCACGTGAATTTGTTGAAGAATTTCAGGGTTGTCTGGATCAGACCCCTACTTTGCCTTTTTCTTATATTCAACAGGTTCTGGCTTCAGAATTTGCAGATCGTGACTTGTCTGAAATTTTTGCTTCAATTGATGAGACACCACTGGCATCTGCGTCTATAGCACAGGTTCATGCCGCCAAACTTAAAAGTGGTGAAGATGTGGTGATCAAAGTACAAAAGCCCGGTGTGGAAACCATTTTGTATACTGATCTGAATGTTTTACACTGGGCCACCAAACTTTTGGAAAAAGTCGTACCCAAGGTCAAGTTTGCTTCACTGGCTGATATTGTTGATGAGATCAAGACACGTATGGTACGTGAAGTTGACTTTATTGAAGAAGCACAAAACCTCGATGATTTTATTGAGTATTTGAAAATCAGCCAAAATCAGGCTGCTACAGCACCAAAGGTTTATCATCAGTATTCTACCCGCCGTGTATTGACTATGCAGCGTCTGTATGGCGTACCTCTGACTGATTTTGAGGTGGTGAAAAAGTATGCTAAAGACCCGTCACAAGTGCTGATTACAGCTATGAATACCTGGTTTGGCAGTTTGATGCTCTGTAAGAGTTTCCATGCTGACTTGCATGCAGGTAATCTGATGCTGCTAGAAGATGGCCGGGTAGGTTTTATTGATTTTGGTATAGTCGGACAGTTAAAACCTGAAGTCTGGACAGCCTGTATTGCTTTTATGGATGCGTTGCAGCATACCAATTATCAGGCAATGGCAGAGAATATGCTAAATATGGGCATGACTGACCAGCAAATTGATGTACAGGTTTTAGCAGCGGATCTAGAGCGTTTATTTAGCGGGGTCTTACTGGCAGACCCACAAGAAATACTGTCTTCTAACCCGGCAGACTTAAATGACATCATGATGGATATGGTGGCTGTTGGTGAGCGGCACGGTATTCGGTTCCCGCGTGATTTTGCACTACTATTCAAGCAGATGCTATATTTCGACCGTTTTATGCGTGTTCTGGCGCCATATACTGATATTTATGCGGACCAACGTCTGCAAATGGTGCAGAATATGGATCCGAATTTATTGCTTAAACATTAATTAAATAAGTCAGGTCATTATGGATGCAATTATCATTGAGGGATTAAAGGTCGAAAGCGTCATCGGTTGCTTTAACTGGGAGCGCCAGATTACCCAGCCTTTACTGGTGGATCTCACGATCCACAATGACCTGAGCCGTTCAGCAGCCAGTGATGAGCTGCAAGATACACTTAATTATGCTGAAATCTGTGAGCTGACTACACAGGTCATCAAGCAGGCACAACCAAAACTGATTGAACATGCGGCGCAGTTAGTAATTGAAAAACTTTTTACTACCTTTTTTAGTATTGAATCTATTATTATTACGGTCCGCAAGCCTGCCATTATCGCGCAAGCAAATTCTGTAGGAATTCGTCTTGAACGCCACCGTAACATGCTATCTACTGGCTCTGGCCAGTAATCAACAGCCTCATCAATATTTCCAGTTTGCACGTTCCGCACTGGCACAGTTAGGACGGGTTCACTGGTCTAAAGTTTATCTGATTCCCTGTCGGGATAGTATTGGTGCAGATTACTGGAATGCTGCCTGTCTGCTTGAAAGTCAGTTAAGTGCAAAGCAGATGCAGCAATGGAGCAAAGAACTGGAACAGCAGGCTGGGCGTATCCGGCCTTCTCATTGTATTACTCTCGATGTGGATGTAATTGCATGGGGGAATAACTTGCAACAGTTAAACTTTAATTCTAGAAAGATGCCTCTGCCGCTGGATGTCAGAATTCCACTGCAGGATGTCGGGGTAAAATTACAGCCACAAAAAATCCAGCATCCGTATCCCTGC
This sequence comes from Acinetobacter radioresistens DSM 6976 = NBRC 102413 = CIP 103788, assembly GCF_006757745.1. Lineage (NCBI taxonomy): Bacteria > Pseudomonadati > Pseudomonadota > Gammaproteobacteria > Moraxellales > Moraxellaceae > Acinetobacter > Acinetobacter radioresistens. Next base: position 1,152,887 of record NZ_AP019740.1, read on the forward strand.
TGGAATATCGATATGCTGGATTAAAGTAGTTTTATATATCAGAAGACTAAATATTCCTGTGATTTAAAACTAAAGGACAAAGCATTAAATGTAGTAACTGGTTTTAGTCATCAGTTTAGAAATTGCTGTCATGGTCATCCGGACTGGATAAGGCAGATCAACCCCTCCGGCATTCAATGCAGTATCCCGGTGATGCAATTCATCTTCGTTCATCTGTTCCAGAATTTTTCGTGAACGGTCATCTTGGGCCGGTAACTGGCGAAGATGATCTTCCAGATGTAGACTGACCTGACGTTCAGTTTCGGCAACAAAGCCCAGACTATATTTATCACCTGCAATACCGGCAAGTGCGCCCATACCAAATGAAAGGCTGTACCAGACCGGATTAAGCAGGCTGGTGTGGCTATCAAGTTCCTTTAAACGGTCTTCACACCAAGCAAGATGATCCTGTTCCTCAATGGCCGCCTGTTCCATTTCCCGGCGCACATTTGGCAGCTTGGCAGTCAGTGCCTGACCATGATAAAGCGCTTGGGCACATACCTCACCACTGTGATTCACACGCATTAGACCAGCTACATGGCGGGCATCACTTACAGTCAGATGGGTATCAGAACTATGGGCGGGATTATCACGTTGGGCTGTAGTTGCGCCCGGAACCAGACTTCTTAGGGCCTGATCAAAAGATTGAATAAGACGGTCCATACCGGTGTAATGACGCATGGTTAATCCTCCAGGGAGTTTTGAGTATTTTCAAGCATCGGTTTTAGCCTGATCAACAGCCAAATGGTAAAAATAGCACTCAGTACCGCAGTGATGACAAAAAGTATTTTAATATCAATTTTAAGTATGCTTAAGATTAAAATAGAAAAGATGGCGGAACTTACCATAAAAACAGCATTTAATATGTTATTTGCTGCGACCACCCGTGCCCGGTGTGAGCGAGGTGAATAAGCCTGCATCATGGCATACAGTGGAACAATATAAAAACCGCCACTGATACCCAGTAAAGTGACTGCCAGCATGACATGATAATAAACCCAGCCCTGATGGAAAAAATCACTCAAACTCAGCATTTCACCAGTACGTTCGGGTACAAACATCAAGCTGCCAGCAAGATAAAGTGCAAATATAGTCAGACCTACTGCGCCCACAGGCACCATTTTGATATTGACCTCACCACCACCAATCTTGCGGCACAGTAACGAACCGACTCCAATGCCTACAGAGAAAAAGGTTAATAACAGGCTGACCACATTTTCAGAAGCGTGCAGATTTTGCTGGGTAAGCTGAGGAATTTGGGTCAGGTAAGTAGCACCATAAAACCAGTACCATGAGTTGCCAAGCAAAATAGTAAAAATTAATGGCAGACTTTTAGCATATTGAATTGTTTGGAAACTGGTTCTAAAAAAATTCCAGTCAATCTGGAGATCAGGGGCAGATACTTTTTGAGGTAAAATAAAACGGCTGGTTAAATAGCCTAAGCAAGCAATAACTACTACTGTCAGGCTGATCCAAAATAGATTGCCTTGAGAAATTGAGATTACGGCGCCGCCTAAAATCATGCCCATTAAAATCGCGATAGAGGTACCGGATTGAAACAGGGCATTACCAGACATTAACTCTTGTGGTTTTAAGATTTCAGGCAGAATCGCGTACTTAATTGGACCAAAAAAGGTCGAGTGAGTGCCCATCATAAATAGTGCAAGCAACAATAACCATAGGTTACCCATCAGAAAGCCTGCACTGCCAATTAGCATGATCATAATCTCGAGAATTTTAATCATACGAACCAGGCGTGAGCGTTCATAACGATCTGCAATTTGTCCGGCAGTTGCTGAAAAAATAAAGTAAGGCAAAATAAATAACAGGGCAGCTAAATTATTTAGGGTACTGACCGGCACACCTTGCTGGTGAATCCACCCATAAGTAATAACTAATAATAATCCCTGTTTATAAATATTATCATTAAGGGCCCCGAAAAATTGAGTTAAAAACATCGGCAGAAAGCGGCGCGAGTGAAGAAGATGTTCTGGTTTTTCCATGGGCAATAAACTTCATTAGTTTTATTAAGAAATGTGTGTAAATAGTAAAACTCTAAGTAATTTCATGTATGATATTTTTAACCGTTGAGCCATGAAAAACGAACTGTTTTGCCTGATTTCCGGTTTATTTATTAGGAAATTTTTCCACTAAAATAAATTTAGAGTTTTACATGCCTGCAAAAATTAACTTTAAACAGTCAGCTCTGACCCGGTCAATACACCGTATACTGAAAATAAATCATATCAATAAACTGGTCTATACAAATGTATTTTTAAGTATATTTACTGCCTCTGTCTATGCACAAGAGGAACCTATCCCGACTTACCGGCCAGAATCCAAGCCAGTATTAACCAGTCGTAGTGAGGCAAAAGGCCAGCCTGAAGATGATCAGGATGAGATAGCCGCTGCACCTTCCATGACAGAACAAGAATTACAAAAAGTAGTTGAAGAAAAGAAAGAAGAAATAACGCAGGATCGGAGCGTAAATCAGGACAGCTTAAGATTGCTGGAGCAGCAGACAGATCAGGATACTAAATCAGCCTTTAAACCCATAGAGTTTGAAGATCTTGAAGAGTATCCGGTCGAGCAGATTGACCAGAGTATGGCCAATGAAATTTACCGTGTCGCAGAAGAGGCAAAATCAGAGGCTCAAGCATTTCGTGCAGGTTTAAACCGTGCTCCGGAAACGGCTATTCCTGAGGCAAGCCAGCAGGAGCTGACGGCCATTAACCAGGCACCTGTAAATGTTGACCAGTTAATGCAGCAAATTCAGTCAGATCGTGCAATTGTAGCAGAAATCAACGAATCAGGTCGTACATTATCTGCACTGGATACCGGAAAAACTACGCCTAAAGATGCTGAAAAACCGAATATCTTCAAACGAGCCTTGTACCGGATTCGTCCGCCACGAGATATGAGTACAGCAGAAACAGTGCCACGGATTACCGCGACTGTTGAGGGTGCTCCTCCAGAGCTGGCTGCCAATATACGAGGAAAACTTTCCAGTTTTACCCAAGAGTCATTTGAGGACTTTAATAGTGCTTTACCACAATTACGCAGTCTCTCAAATCAGGCTGCGCAGGCGGTGGGTTACTATAACTCGACCTTTCGCTTTGAAAAAGTAAGTGATAGCCGGGTACGGGTATATGTCCAGCCGAATGAGCCGGTACGTATTACCGAGCAGGATATTGAAATTTCTGGGGAAGGTAGTGAACAGCCACAATTTCAGGTTATCGAGCTTATTCCCGATCAGGACGTTGGTGATATTTTTCATCATGGACTTTATGAAGAGACCAAACGCCGTATCACTGATGCAGCTAGCAATAACGGTTATTTCGATGCTTACTGGCGCCTGCATGATGTCAAAATCAGTCAGCCGCAGAATACGGCAGAAATCAATTTGCGTTATGAAACTGGTGACCGATATAGCCTGAAGAAACCTGTATTCCAGATGAGTGATCCTTCCAAACCCTTTCCGCTGGATGATGATATCTTACAGAGTATGGTTCCCTGGAAAGAAGGTGATGACTATACTTCTTGGCGTATTAACACGCTGGCAAACAACCTCACCAATGCGCGCTATTTTAACTATACCTTGGTCGATGCAGTAAAGCCGGATCCGATAGAAAAACCGCTCGAACTTCCGCCAGATATACAGACCCTGCTTGACCAGCAGCAAATTTCTGAACAGACATTAACACAGGATCAGCAACGTAATAAAAGTACTTCTGCGCAGGAAGTTACCCAGAACGTAGTCGATGAAAAACAGTTTGCCGGCACACAGCCAGATATACAACAAGTCTCACTGGCCCGCGAGCAACAGCAGGTCCAGGATGAGCGGGAAGCACAGCAGGAACAGTTACGTGAGCAGGCCCGTGCAGAAAGAAGCATTCCGGTTCTCATTACTTTAAATGCCGATAGTTTAAATAGTGTTGAAACTGGTATTGGTTATGGTAGTGACACAGGCGCGCGCCTGCGTACCCAGTATCGTCGTGCCATCGTGAATCGGCGTGGTCATGCTTTTGACAGTAATCTGGAAGTATCTAAAATCCGTCAGGCGCTTGATGGCCGTTATACGATTCCATATAACCATCCAACTGACGATTATATTAACCTGGTTGGTGGATATGAGCGTGAAGAGCGGGAAGATGTCGGTAAAGGCCTTAATCTGGATATTGAGTCAGCAGTTGCAGGCATAGACCGGATTATCAAAAATCCGCGAGGCCAGTGGCAACATACTTTTGGGGCCCGTTACCGTTTAGACCGGCTGAACCAGCGTGGAAATATCGTATCAGACAGCATACCAGATGCATTCCAGATCCCCGGTTCAAATCCTGAACAGCAGTCTTTACTATTTGGCTATGAAACCTCACGTCTTGACAGCGATGCACGGGTAAATCCAACTCGTGGTTTTAGACAAACCTATAAAGTGGAACTGGGTAGTAAAACCTTACTTTCTGATGCTGATATGGCACTGGTTAATGCTGGCTGGCGCTTTATTTATTCGCTAGGTGAAAATAATGATCATCAGTTCGTGGGGCGTGCTGATGTTGGTTATATTTTTACAGAAGATTTTGATCAGGTTCCCTATAATATTCGGTACTTTACCGGCGGTGACCAGAGCATTCGGGGCTTTGATTACAAGAGCCTGTCACCAGAAGTGTTTGGTTATAAAGTAGGTGGCCAGGCTTTAGCAACGACATCGCTAGAATATAATTATCAATTTAAAGATGGCTGGAGAGCAGCAGTATTTGCTGATGCTGGCAATGCTTATGATAAAGATTTTAATACACCGACCGCTTATAGCGCCGGTTTGGGTATCCGCTGGAGTTCACCGGTAGGACCGATACGTCTGGATGTCGCCGCAGGGCTTTCAGATGATAATATACCTATCCGGTTACATTTTTTTATTGGCCCACAACTTTAATAAATATATAAAATTTTCTCGGGAATATTATGGCTGATGCAGAACAGCGGGTAAATTCACCCGCTCCAGCACCTAAAAAAAATCATCGTAAACGTGTAATTCGTAGTGCACTTTTTGCTTTATTGATTGTGATACTGCTTTTGGCATCCGCATTGGGGATTATGTTTTCTACAGACCGCGGCAGTAAATTTTTACTGGACCGGGTGCTGGAGCGACAGACCTTTATTGTATATGAATATGAAGGTGGGAACTTACTGCGCGGCATTACACTGCGTAATATTCTGGTTAAGGTGAAACAGGTCGATGTAAAAATTGACCGCGCCGAGATTACTTTGGGATGGCGGGCAATACTGCAAAAAGAACTGCATTTGAATTATGCCGACGTGCGTAATTTACAGGTGATTAATAATAAACCTTCTGATGGTAAACCATTTGAATTTAAAGATATTAAACTTCCTTTTGTACTTCGGGTAGATAATGGAACAGTTGACCATTTACTGATTAAAACCACCACCTCTGCAGTGGATTTTTATAATATTGAATTAAATGATGCTCTTTGGTCAGGTACTGAGCTGAACTTCGAGCGTTCACGTATGGATATGGGCTATTTAAGTCTGCGCAATGCAACAGGCCGGATTATCTTTTCAGGTAATTATCCATTAAATGCCATTGGCGATTTGAATATTCCCGCTTTAAGAAATAACCTTAATATTCATGATATTAAAATAGTAGCTAAGGGCAGTCTGGATAGTATTCAGGCGGGTGTGGCCACTAATACTCCAGATTTGCTTACTGGCTGGGTAGTCTTGCATCCGGTACGTGAACATGTGCCTATGTTTGGTGAGCTACAGTTGAATAATTATCACTGGCCTTTAATGACCGAGCAGAAACTGTTCAGTGAAAAAGGCGTAGCAAAGTTTAATGGAGATATTAAACAGCTTGATCTAGATATAAATACCGATCTGAGCGGTAAAGATATTCCTAAAGGTCAATATAATGCCTTGATGAATACTGACTTAGTCAATCAGCTTAATATTACCAATTTAAATGGCCAGCTAATGGGCGGTTCAATTAATCTGGCAGGCAGAGTCGGTTGGGACGAACAGGTAACTTGGGATTTAAAAGGCCGTGCAGACCGCCTTAATCCAGATAATAAAATTTTGCCTCAAGCCGTACGAGATTTCTTGCCACCCTCTTTAGATGCAAATCTTGCTTCTAGCGGTACACTGGAAAACGGGTTGCATGCTACTGGTCTTATAGACTTTGACCGTTATGAAACCTGGAATTTGAAACTGGACCAAAAGGCTGGGGAGACAGGGCGTCCACAACCTATGTTGCTGGATGTGCGCTGGAATAATATTGATCGTGCCGTACCTTATGTGGGCTGGTTAAGCAGTGAATCCGGCCGCGTTAATCTAGCCTTGGTCGAAGGTCAGCAGAATATCCATGTGGCAACAGTAGTCCGCCGTAATGAAGAAGGTATGTTGCCACCGGGTCAATATAATGCTCAACTCAATCTGAAAAATAATATTCTCAATGTACCTGCGTTCAGCTATAAGGCAGCTCAAGGTGGTCTGAGTGGGCATGCCAAAGTTTTACTTCCGCATGAGAAGCGTCGGTTAAGCTGGAATGCTTTTATAAAAGCCCAGAACTTTAATCCGCAAACTGTTGTTGCCAGTGCACCTGTCAATTTATTAAATGGTTCAGTCAGCGGTAGCGGCTATGCACGGCCAAACCAGCAGATTATTCAACTTAAGAATATCAATCTGTCTGGTCGACTGGCCCAAAATCAGCAGGAAACTGTGCAGCTCAGTGGTAACAGTAATATTGCCTTGCTATTCCGGGATGAGAAGTCTGGCGGAGGGCTACGCGGTTTTGGTGTAAATTACGATGGTTCGCTTAATGCCTTTAACCAAGGTAAGGGCTTGTTGAAATTACGCATGTCAGGTACACCAGAACTTATACGAATTAAAGAGCTGCAACACAAGGGAATAGCCGGACAAATACAGGCTAATGGTCTGCTTAATTTGAAAAATGGAATAAGCTGGGACCTGAATGCTTCATTAATCCGGTTTAAACCGCACTATTTTGTTTCTAGCGTTAAGGGTGAGTTGTCTGGAAATATCAAGACACAAGGGGTTTGGTCAGATACTTTAAAACGTATTAACCTTCAGAAACTAAATCTTGCAGGATTTATTAATAACCGGCCTGTACGAGGACGGGGCAATCTGGCGGTAGTCATTGACTCCAGAGAGCAAGGTCTTTTGCCTCAGCAGTTTGAAGCTAATAACTTGTTTCTGGCATATGGTAAAAATCAGGTACAGGCAACAGGTAATGCCCAGAACCTGAGAATCAAAATTAATGCGCCTGCATTATATGAGCTATACAGCGGCTTACGTGGTCGTGCTTATGGCTATGTTAATTTACAGGCTCAACCCCGCTTAAGACTGACTACAAATCTGGTAGTGGATAATCTGGCACTGAACAATCTGTTCAGTATACGCAAGCTCTCGGTTCGAGGTGAGTTGCCATCTTCAGATACAGCACCTACAGTTTTGACTGGACGTCTTGAAAACCTGCGCCGTGGTGACCGAGAAATTCGTGAAGGAGTGATTCGGATTGCGGGTACCCGTAAAGCCCATGTGATGACAGCTGAGGCAAATAACCGCCATACTCGTTTTTTTGTACGTTTGGCAGGTGGTTTTAATACACAAAATGACTGGTTAGGCCAGATACAGCAAGGGGATTTCAACTCGACACGTACACATCTGGTTCAGCAGCAAAATGCTCCGGTAATTTATTCGGCTGCGCGTACTGAACTTTATGTTGGGCAGCATTGCTGGGCCAGTCAGCAAAGTCGATTATGTCTGGATCAACCTTTGCGTGTGAGTAAAACCAGAGGCAGTGCCTCACTGGTAACAACTAATCTTGATTTGAATGATTTTGCTGCATTTATGCCGGAAGGTCTGGCAGTTACCGGGAAACTGAATGGGTATGCAAGAGCATCATGGGCGCAAGGAAGTAAACCGAAAATTGATGCGCGGCTGGTTACCCGAAATGGTGAAATCGGTATGGCTGCGGAAGATCCGCAGGAAGTATCGACGGCTGTACGTTATGATGAACTGAGTGTAATTGCCAAGAGTATCAGTGAAGGATTGCAATTACGTCTTGATGTAACCACCCCAGCAATTGGTACAGGTTATGCAAACGTGGTTATTAATCCTTATCAGACCCCGATGCCAATGCGTGGTGAAGTCGCTTTTGACCGGATTCAGCTCAGTGTACTTAAGCCATTTATTCAGGATGTGCGTTCACTTAGTGGTACTTTATCACTTGCCGGAAAAATTGGTGGTTACTTAACCCAGCCAGAATTTAATGGAGATCTACGCTTAAAAGACGGCGCTATCAGCATGATTTCACTGCCAGTAAATCTGACCAATATCCAAGTTTATTCAGCTATCCGTCAAGATCAGGCCACCATTAATGGTGCTTTCAACAGTGGCCGTGGAGTAGGCTCTTTAACGGGTAGTGTGGACTGGCGTAATGATCCGAGAATTCAACTCAGTTTGAAGGGTGAGAATCTGCTCATCCGTCAGGCTCCTCTGGTAACTGCTGTAGTGACTCCGGAAGTATCTTTAGACGTATTGCCAATGAGTAAGCGTTTGACACTTAAAGGTAAGATTGATGTGCCACGCGCGCTTATTTCTATGCCGGAATCCAGTGCGCCAGTAGTAAATGTATCTTCAGATGTTCGTGTAGTACAGGAAGGCCAGGATCAGCTTTCAATCCTGCGTTCAGCCCGACCGTGGGATATCCGTGCCGATGTGCAGGTCAATCTGGGTGATCAGGTGATCTTTCAAGGCTTTGACAGTCGTATTCCACTGTTGGGCCGGGTTTATCTGACCCAGCGCGGTCTGGAGACTGCAATGAATGCTAATGGTGCCATCGGGGTGAGTCGTCAAGTAAAAATTGAAGCGTATGGCCAGCGTCTGGACTTGAATCGGGCAATTGCACGTTTTAATGGTCCTCTATCTAACCCGTCACTTGATGTTGAAGCCAGTAAAAATGTTCAGGGCAGTACTGTCGGGGTACGTGTGACGGGTACAGCATCCAGTCCAAATATCCAGATTTATAATGATGCTGGACTTTCTGAGCAGGAAGCATTAAATGCGATACTTACCGGGCGAATTAATGAAGGTACAACTGGTCTGAATAATGCAGAAGGCTTTAGATCCGATGTAAATAATACAATTGCAGCAGCGGGTATCAGTCTGGGGCTGGGTGGTACACGTGCCTTTACCAATCAGATTGGGCGTACTTTTGGTTTAAGTGGTCTGGCGCTAGATGCACAGGGCACCGGAGATGATACTCAAGTGAGCCTGACCGGTTATATTACGCCTGACCTTTATATCCGTTATGGAGTTGGGGTATTTACACCGGTTAATACACTTACCGTTCGTTACCAGGTGAACCGTCGCTTATATCTGGAGGCGAGCCAGTCGCTAGAACGTGCTATAGATCTATTTTATAACTGGCGTTTTTAATCTGTTTTCAAATATAGACAAACAGGACATTCTTTCGAAAATGTCCTGTTTTTTTGCAAATTCTAAACGGTAAAAGTAAATGAAATTTCAAATATTTTTATCCACTATTTCGTACAATAACTCATTAAATAAGTTATATACTTAATATGAGAACAATAATGAAACCATAATAGAATAATCAGGAGAATGAGTATGCTCGTGATACGAAATCCCGGGGTGTATCGCATGCATCGTGCTGTAGCCATTTTGTATGTCGCAGCTATTTTCATCCTACTATTTTTTGTACTGTATTTTCCGCAGGTGCCTGAAAAGAAATATATTAATCTGGCTTTTATAGTGTTGCTGGTTATGCTGGCACTGGCTCATGTCCGAGCCGCAATTGAAGTCAAATATGGCACAGATTATGGTCGGCGCCTGTCTCGCTTACTTGGTATTATTTTACTTTTTAGTTTTCCCATCGGTACGGCTATTGGTATCTATATATTAATCAAAACGAAAGCACAGTACTGGCAACCTTATAATGCCCGGTACTTAAGTTATGGTGATTAACTCTAAATGATCAGGGCTTCGGCTTTTGAGGGCTAAATGCTCGCTATATAGCATTGAAGTTGGGTATGATACGGGCCAAGAGGAGAGTGCAGATGAAGAAAATTATTGTAATAGGTACTGCTTTACTTTTGGCTGCCTGTAGCGAGAAACCCCCTTTAACGCCTGAGCAGCAGTGGCAAGGCTTTTGTACCAGTCTAGGTAATGCTGCACGTTCAATCATGCTAGACCGCCAGTCTGGGATTGATAAAGCTCGGGCACTGGAGCATGCTAACCGTGTGGAAGATCCACTAATCAAAGAAATGATTCTTAAAATTCTGGATCAGGCTTATCTTCAGCCAAGAGTTGAGGGTAAGCAGGCAAAACTTGATGTACAAGAAAAATTTAAACAGCAGGCCTATGAACAGTGCCTGAGTACACCACATGACCGGATGCCACAATATAAAAAACTATAACTTATATCTAACTTTATAAAATAGCCTAAGTATTTTAAGTAAGATGCTTGGGCTCCTTGGTAGTGCTTAGATTAAATCTTGAAAATAAAACTAGCTTTAAATGTATTTATTGAAAGCAAAATGCACAGTTAATTTTCAGAAATTGCCAACCCGACTAAAGATAATTGGAGAAAAGAATTTTTCTTCACTTTAACCTTCTATACTGTCATCTGACGACGGTCAAAATTTTAGTAGAGACAGAGGCTCAAGATCCAAGACACTTGAGAGATTATATGAATAACATTTAGTTATAAAATAATGGGCATCACAAAGAAACACTTTACTTGCATTAACTTTTATCGGGAATTTTAGTAAAATTTTACAGTCCATATTATTTGTGAAGCTTTGAAGAAGCTGGAATTCACAAGTAATTTTTTAAAAAAGAGGAATTACACCGTGCTAGAAGCTTACCGCCAACACGTTGAAGAACGTGCCGCACTCGGAATCCCACCGAAGCCACTTGACGATACTCAAACAGCTGAGCTGGTTGAATTGTTAAAAAATCCACCTGCTGGTGAAGAAGCATACCTGGTTGACTTGATTGAAAACCGAGTTCCCGCAGGTGTTGATCAAGCAGCTTATGTAAAAGCTGCTTTCTTGGCTGCCGTGGCAAAAGGTGAAGCGACCTCTCCATTAATTTCTAAAGAGCGTGCAGTTTACCTGTTAGGTACAATGCTCGGCGGTTATAACGTAGCCCCTTTAGTTGAATTACTTGATGATGCTGAACTGGCTGAACTGGCTGCCGAAGCACTGAAAAAAACTCTTCTTGTATTTGATGCATTCCATGACGTGGCAGATAAAGCTAAAGCTGGAAATGCAAATGCAAAAGCAGTTTTACAATCTTGGGCAGATGCTGAATGGTTTACTAGCCGTAAAGATGTTCCTGAAGAAATCAAAATTACTGTATTTAAAGTAACAGGTGAAACCAACACTGATGACCTGTCTCCAGCACAGGATGCCTGGAGCCGTCCAGACATTCCATTACATGCAAATGCAATGCTGAAGAATGAACGTGACGGTATCAATCCTGAAAAACAGGGTGAAGTTGGTCCATTAAGCCAGATTAAAGACCTGATCGCTAAAGGCAACCAGGTTGCGTATGTAGGTGACGTAGTTGGTACAGGTTCAAGCCGTAAGTCTGCAACCAACTCTGTGCTTTGGTTCTTTGGTGAAGAAATTCCGCACATTCCAAACAAAAAAGATGGTGGCGTGTGCTTAGGTGGTAAAATTGCTCCTATTTTCTTTAACACGATGGAAGATGCTGGTGCATTACCAGTTGAGATCGATGTTTCTGAAATGAACATGGGCGATGAAATCGTTCTTAAAGTCAATAAAGACGAAGCTAAAGTTACTGCGTTCAAAAACGGCGAACAAATCGCTGAATCTGAACTGAAAACTCCAGTACTTCTAGATGAAGTACGTGCAGGCGGCCGTATCAACCTGATTATTGGCCGTGGCCTGACAGCGAAAGCACGTGAAGCATTGGGCCTTGGTCCTTCTACACTGTTCCGTACACCTGTACAGCCAGCAGATACTGGTAAAGGCTTTACACTGGCCCAGAAGATGGTAGGTCGCGCTTGTGGTCTTCCAGAAGGTGAAGGTGTTCGTCCGGGTACTTACTGTGAACCGAAAATGACGACTGTAGGTTCTCAGGATACAACTGGCCCTATGACTCGTGACGAGTTAAAAGACTTGGCTTGTTTAGGTTTCTCTGCGGACCTGGTCATGCAGTCTTTCTGTCACACAGCTGCGTATCCAAAACCAGTAGACGTACAGATGCAGCATACGCTTCCGGACTTCATCATGAACCGTGGCGGTGTTTCTCTGCGTCCAGGTGACGGTATTATCCACTCTTGGCTAAACCGTATGCTTCTTCCAGATACTGTAGGTACTGGCGGTGACTCACATACCCGTTTTCCAATCGGTATTTCATTCCCGGCGGGTTCAGGTCTGGTAGCATTTGCTGCTGCAACTGGTGTAATGCCTCTTGACATGCCAGAGTCTGTACTGGTGAAATTTAAAGGCAAAATGCAGCCTGGTATCACCCTGCGTGATCTGGTACATGCAATTCCTTACTATGCAATTCAGGCAGGTGACCTGACTGTCGAGAAGAAAGGTAAGAAAAATATTTTTTCTGGTCGTATTCTTGAGATCGACCTGTCAGAAATGGAAAATGACCTGACTGTTGAACAGGCATTTGAACTTTCCGATGCTTCTGCTGAGCGTTCTGCTGCTGGCTGTGCGATCACGCTTTCTGAAGAGAAAGTTGCTGAATACCTTCGTTCAAATATCACCATGTTAAAATGGATGATTTCTGAAGGTTATGGCGATGCTCGTACTATGGCACGCCGTGTTGAAAACATGGAAAAATGGCTTGCTAACCCAAGCTTGCTTAAAGCTGATGCTGATGCTGAATATACTAAAGTATATGAAATTGACCTGGCTGATATCAAAGAACCTATTCTTTGCTGTCCGAACGATCCAGATGATGCAAAACTGCTTTCTCAGGTACAAGGTGACAAGATTGATGAAGTATTCATCGGTTCTTGTATGACCAATATCGGTCACTTCCGTGCAGCGGGTAAACTTCTAGACAAAGTACCTGGTGGTTCTTTATCTACTCGTCTGTGGCTGGCTCCTCCAACTCGTATGGATGAACGTCAGTTAATGGAAGAAGGGTTCTACAACACTTATGGTAAAGCTGGCGCACGTACTGAAATGCCAGGCTGTTCACTGTGTATGGGTAACCAGGCACGTGTAGCACCAAATACTACTGTTGTTTCAACATCTACCCGTAACTTCCCGAACCGACTGGGTCAGGGTGCAAATGTTTACTTGGCTTCTGCTGAGCTGGCGTCTGTGGCTGCTGTACTGGGTAAACTTCCTACACCGGAAGAATATCAGCAGTATGCTTCTCAAATTGATAGCATGGCAGCAGATATTTATAAGTATCTGAACTTTGACCAGATGTCTGACTATACATCTGAAGCAAGCAAGGTTGACACTAAAAAGATCTCTGCTGCTCAATTAACTTAATAAGCGAGAGGGAAAAAGCCGAAAGGCGTTTCCCAAGTGTAAAAGCAATGCTCTGATTTTCTTTGAAAATTAAGATAAGATGAGTTAAAAATAAGGGCTGAGTAATCAGCCCTTATTTTTCGAGTAGATAAATGAACAGTAAAATTAGTCAGATCATTCAGTCCACTCTAAATATTCTAGAAGAAAACAATAGTCATGGTAATAACTTCAATCTATTGAAAATCTGTGGAGTATCAAATAGTGAAGTATTCACCCATACTCCAATTTTGAAAGAGTTATTAGATCCTGAGGGAACACATGGGCAAAAAGATTTATTCTTAAAAAGTTTTGTAGAGTTTTTTAAATTAGATTTTAAGATTAGAGGTAATATTAAAACAAAAAAGGAGCAAAGGTTTAATGATTATGGCCAGATTGATTTAATGATTGAAAATGAAGAGCAGATAATTATTCTGGAAAATAAAATTTATGCTGTCGATCAATCTAAACAATTACAAAGATATTTTAACTTTTGTAAAAATTATGCTAAAAAGCAACCATTATTGATTTATTTAACGCTATTTGGAAATGAGCCAAGTTTTTCTTCATTAGGTAATATTAAAAAAGTTGATAATAAGTATTTAATTCAAACTAATAATGAGTTAATTAATATAAATTTAAGATGTTTAAGCTATAAGATAGATATTATTTCATGGCTTGAGGATATTAAGTCTCAATTTAATCATCTAACAAATCTTCAGTCAGCTCTTAATCAGTATATTAAATTACTCAGAATGTTGACTAATGAGCTGGTAACTGTAAATAAAGAATTAAAAAATATGTTATTAGAAATGACACCGAACGAACTTCAGGCGATTAAGCAAATCTCTAATCAATTTAACAGTAGTAATTATAGAGGAGACTTACTTTTTAAATTATTTGCATATTTTGAACATAAATTTATTGAAACAGGAAATTATGAAATATCTCCTGAATTCCAAGATATACATTACACATTTAAAAATTGCCAACAATGGTTTAAGCAGCTTAGTAATATTAATCCAGAAAGTAAAAGGAATGTTATTGGTTGTGTATTAAGAAGCAAAAAAAATCTTCATGTTACTTTTTTGTTTGTAGCAGCTAAAGATAATTTACATTATGGGATCACATTATCAGAAGAGTGTCATCTTAATTTGAATGATCTAGAACATCTACTACCAACATGGGGACAAGCTAAACAATGGAAAAAAATCCCTGAGGGTCTAATTAGCAAAGGTATAGAAAATCTAAGAAATTTTTCTGGTGATGCATTTAAATTATTGGCTGTTAAAGATAATAATTTTCTAGATAATTTCATTAAGGATAGGTTGCAGGAAATGGATATTATTTTAAAGCTATAAAAATAAGAATTTTTTAGTATTATCAAAATCAAATTATTAGTATTCCATATATATGTCAAGTATTAATCTAATTGATAATACTTATACATATATATGTGGAATATTCAGCGGACCTTAAGATAGAAACTTCATAAGTTTAAATATGATGAAATTCCTCGCAGGTGAATAATTTATAACAATCAAGTGAATAAACTATATGACTATATAGATATTAGGCTTAAAAAAGAGAGCCACTCGGAAATTTACTGATTTTTTAGAGTTAAATTTTAAGCATATTTTTTAAAAAAGGGTTCACACTATAAAATTTAAAGTTAATTAATATTTTCTATATTTAAATAATCTTTAAAATATAGGCAATAAGTTATTAAATTTCCTTAAATATGCTAGTTTAAAAGAGAATGTCTAAACAATCCCGCTTCCTCTGTATTGGTGGGTTCCTCAATGGAACCCAAGTTAAAGACCAAGGTGACAGCTTTATCTGTGTCGAAAATGGCAGACAAGTGACTTATCATAAGAAGGAAATTTTCCATCAAGACGCTTGGAATTATGACTATTACATCTGTGAAGCTACTACAAACCAAAAGGCCAGAAACTGGGTCTACGACATTGAAAGCTGAGCTGAAATTTTAGAGATTAAAAAGCCCTATAATGAGAAGCTGCTTATACAAGGTACTTCTTTGTTATTAAAAATAGCAAAATATACATAGCTTAAATATACGGGATAGCTTTTTAGCCTTTAACTTATTCAATCATGAGTAAATCTGCATTATTCGCCAGTTTTAGAGGACGTAAAGCAAAAATTGAACGGGTATGACGAACCCCCTTCATAGAATATAAATTTTTACGTAAGAAACGCTCATAGTGTTCTGAGTTTTTAACTGCTACTTTGACCAGATAATCATAATCGCCAGTTACCAGATGTGCTTCAACGACTTCAGGCATATTCGCTAAGGCCTCACTAAACTGGTCCAGAATTTCATCATCATGCCGTTCAAGTGTAATTTCGATAAAGAACAGCTCATTAATACCAATGGCTTTAGGATTAATATTGGCAGTATAGCCTTCAATAATTTTTAAAGATTCAAGGCGTTTAAGCCGAGTCCAGCAAGGTGAAGAAGAAAGTCCAACTTGTTCAGCTAGCTGAGCGATAGTTAAACGGCCGTCCTGTCTTAAAGCCGATAAAATTTTTCGGTCTATTTTATCTAGTGTGTAATCTGTGCTGTTCAAAATTCAAACTATAGAAAATTATTCTGTTAATACTTAATATACTTCATTTTTGTACTGTATATAAGCAAAATTAACAGGAAATTCGGGAGATATTTTGTAAAATTTAACGATACACTATTGTCATAAAATCAGAGTCAATTGGGTAAAGGCTTTGATTAAACTTATAGCTCTTTTAAATAAGGGTGATTTAAAAGGGCTATGAGTTTCTCTAACTGATTTTATAAAATTAAAAACTTAAAATATAATTTAATAAAATTAATAATTACAAACTTAAACAAAACTGTCTTCGAGTTTAATTTAATTTAAGTTTTTGATAAAAATAAAATTTTTTAATATAAGTAGTCATTCTTAAAATTTAAAATATTAATATTAAAGATAATTATTCTCATTTGTGATATTTTCTTAATTACTTCGCTCTTTTTGCTTTAACTTCGCATGTTATTTCCCTGCCATGATTAAACGCCGTTACCTGTTTCTTTTGCTTGTTCCTCTTGCTGTTATTTCGTTATTTACAGGTGTGGGCGAAATGAATATTACCGGATTACTGACAGGCAATATTCATGAATGGCAATTATTCTGGACCAGCCGTTTACCACGCTTAATGGCCATTTTAGTTGCAGGTGCAGGGCTGAGTGTTTGTGGGCTGATTATGCAGTCACTCAGCCGGAACCGTTTTGTTTCCCCAACTACAGCCGGTCTTTATGATTGTGCCCGGTTAGGTGTTCTCATCTCGATTATCCTGTTGCCAGCCGCTTCTATTTTTATTAAAACCGGTTTTGCAATTTTAGTTACATTGGCCGGTGCATTGGTTTTTATGAGTATTCTAGCCACACTCAAGCATCGGGATACCGTTTTTGTTCCTCTGGTTGGTATGATCTTTGGCAGTATTATTTCTGCATTTACGACTTTTATCGCTTTGCAAATGGACTTGTTACAAAATCTGGCGGGATGGTTACAGGGAGACTTTTCAACCGTTCTAAATGGTCAATATGAGCTGATCTATTTAAGTGTACCCATTTTAATAGTGAGTTATTTTCTGGCCAATCGCTTTGTGCTGGCAGGTATCGGAGAAGACTTTGCAACTAATTTAGGCCTCAATTATAAACAGATCTTATTTTTAGGACTAGTTCTGGTATCTGTCATTACTGGTGTAGTCATCGTCACAGTTGGAGCTATCCCATTCTTAGGTTTGATTGTTCCCAATATTGTAAGTCTGTATCTCGGAGATAATATCCGCAAGACTTTATCGCATACTGCAATTTTAGGGGCTTTATTGGTACTGGTCTGTGATCTGTTTGGACGTATAGTGATTTATCCGTACGAAGTTTCAGTAAGTCTGATTATGGGTGTACTGGGCAGTGTGCTTTTCTTGTGGCTCTTGCTACGGAGGTACCGTTATGCATAACCGTACCAAACTGATGGTTTTGGGCTTTGCTGTAATCATTATGGTTACCTTGTATCTCGGCTGGAATCTGGGCACAGGCTGGCAGTTTGCTGTGAAGCTCCGTTTAAAGACTATCATGGCAATTATTGTTGCTGGCATAGCGGTTGGGGTATCTACTTTAGTGTTTCATACTATTGTAAATAACCGCGTAGTGACTCCTCAGGCATTAGGTTTAGACAAGCTATATGAGCTGTCTAAAACCATGATCATTTATTTCTTTGGTGCAAGTACCTTACTGTCAATAAATTTTGTGACTGATTACCTGATTAGCCTGCTATTAATGGTCAGTTTTGCGCTCTTGCTTTACCGTTTTATTTTTCAGAAAGTCGCGCAACAGAATATCTACTTTCTACTTTTGGTTGGCCTGATCTGTTCAACATTGTTTGACAATATGACCACCTTTTTTCAGGTATTGCTCGATCCGGATGAGTTCCAGATAGCTGCTTATGCCGGTTTTGCCAGTTTTAACATAGTGAAAATGGAAACCGTAGGGTTAGCTTTACTCACTATTTTACCAATTTTACTTTATAGCTTTAAACACCATCACCGTCTGAACGTTATGGCACTGGGCCGTGACCATGCTCTTAATCTGGGGCTGGATTACGATAAAACCAGCCGTATTTTGCTGATTTTGGTAGTTCTGGCGCTGGCCTCAGCAACTGCGCTGGCTGGACCTATGATGTTTCTGGGTCTGTTGGTACTCAATATTACCTTAGAACTTTTTAAAACCCATCAGCAT
Organism: Acinetobacter radioresistens DSM 6976 = NBRC 102413 = CIP 103788; assembly: GCF_006757745.1. Classification (NCBI taxonomy): domain Bacteria; kingdom Pseudomonadati; phylum Pseudomonadota; class Gammaproteobacteria; order Moraxellales; family Moraxellaceae; genus Acinetobacter; species Acinetobacter radioresistens. The sequence continues at coordinate 1,171,262 of NZ_AP019740.1, forward strand.
TATATTCTGCTGCCTGGCATCATTCTGGTCAGTGTCCTGTCTCTGGTCATTGGGCAGTTTATTGTCCTGCATGTGCTGAATTTTAAAACGACGCTGAGTGTCATTATTAATTTTGTCGGTGGAATTTATTTCTTCTGGATTTTGTTGAAGGAAAATAAAAAATGGCAATTGAGCTGAAAAATTTAAGCAAAAGCTATCACGGGCAGAAGGTGGTAAATGATGTGTCGCTTACTATTGCCAAAGGACAGTTTACTGCTTTTATCGGGCCAAATGGGGCAGGCAAAAGTACTTTGCTGTCAATGATTAGCCGTTTGACTCAGGTTGATACCGGCGACGTTCTGCTCGATAGCCAGAATATACAGCAGATGAGAAGTACCGAGATTGCTAAAAAGCTGGCAATTCTTAAACAGTCCAATCATACGGAATTACGTTTAAGTATTGAAGATTTAGTGGCTTTTGGACGTTTTCCCTATTCACAGGGCCGCTTAAAAGCTGAAGACCAAAAGATTATTGATCAGGCAATCGCCTACATGGAACTAGAACCGTTACGGCATAAACAGCTGAGTGAACTTTCAGGTGGCCAGCGCCAGCGAGCTTATATTTCTATGGTTCTGGCACAGGATACAGATTATATCCTGCTGGATGAACCTTTAAACAATCTGGACATGAAGCACTCTGCACAAATTATGCGGGTACTGAAAGACTTGGCGGTGAATCATGGCAAGTCAATTATTGTGGTAATACACGATATTAATTTTGCCTCGGTCTATGCCGACCAGATTATTGCCATGAAAGATGGACAGTTACTTTATCAGGGCACACCCGAACAGATTATGCAGGAAAATGTACTGCAGCATATTTTTGATTTTGCGATTCCAATTCAGCAAGTTCAGCAACACAAACTTGGTCTGTACTTTATTAGCTAGGAGATAGATATGTTTTTTAACAAGAAGGTACTCGCCATTGCCTTGGCCGCTGTGGTTACTGCATGCAGCAATTCTAATATACCTTCTGAAGGTACAACACAAGCGCAGAGTGCAGATACCTTAAGCTTTAGTAGCAAGGCAGGTAATATTGATGTACCGGCTAATCTTTCAAGAATTGCAGTATTAGATACCAATGCATTAAATACCATTCATGAACTAGGAGCAGATGAGAAGGTGGTAGCTTTACCTAAAGGTACACCTTTACCAGCAGTATTAAACAAGTTTAATGACCAAAAATATGCAGATGTCGGTACAGTAAAAGAACCGAACCTGGAACGAATTGCAGCCAGCCAGCCACAACTGATCCTGATGAGTGGCCGAATGGAAAATCTGGTTGATCAGATCAAACAGATTGCACCTACCTATTTTATTGATATTGACTATAAAGACCAATTTAACTCTTTTAAACAGCAAACACTGAATATTGCTCAAATGGTAGGTAAAACAGCGGAGGCTGAAAAGGAACTGGCCGAGCTAGAACAGGATATTGCTGAAATTAAGCAAAAGACTAAAGGCAAGACTGCTCTGATCGTGCTGGTTAATAATAATAAAATTGCTGCCTATGGCCCGGGTTCACGTTTTGGTAATATCCATGATCTGTACGGTTTCACTCCAGCTGATCCATCTATTAAAGTAGGGTTACATGGCATGGCAATTTCACATGAATTCATTGCACAGAAAAATCCGGATTATCTATTCGTGATTGACCGCGGCGCAGCTATTACCGACAAGAAGGATGGTGCAAAACATATTCTGTACAATAATATTGTGAACCAGACCAAAGCTGCTAAAAATGGTCACATTGTATATCTGGATTCAAGCAACTGGTATTTAATGAATGGTGGACTGGGCGGTATGAAAGATATGCTGAAAGAGGTCGAAACTGCCTTAAACTAAGCTGTCTAAATTTAAAGCAAGAGTGCCAGTCAAGTCATCTTCACAAGTTATTTTTAAAAAGTTAAGTGATAAAAAAGCCCCGCAGTGCGGGGCTTAGTCGTATATAGATCGTGCTATATACTGTATGAGGCTCATCTCAAACTGCCTGCATTAAAACATAATTTAAGTTGGCTAGCGAGAATTTTCAGCTAAAAATTATTTTGAAATCGTTGCAAAATGACTTTTGAATTAAAAGGAACAGCTGCATACAAGCTCTATCTTATAGAGGCGAAAAATTGACCGATATTTAAGCAAGTCATTTTTAACTGGTCTGTAAGAGCTTTTGTTTCTTTTCAACAGCGAAAGCAAATAATAAAATAATTAAACCGCCAAGACTGAGCACGAATCCAACCCAGACAGGTGCTAGCCAGCCCATACCATGACTCAGTACCCAACCTCCTAAAAAGGCGCCCAAAGCATTTGCCAGATTAAAAGCAGAATGGTTCAGGGATGCCGCAACGGCTTGTGCTTCACCAGCAACGTCCATTAGACGGGTTTGTAAAGTTCCACCTAAGCCCATAACAGTCAGGCCGATGAGAAATAGAGCTAGAAACGCAGTATATAGATCAGAAAGCATAAAACTGGCTAACACGAAAGCTAAAGCTGAACTAACCAGAATACCAACAATAGTTTTATTTAAATACCGGTCTGCCAGCCAGCCTGCAACCAGACCGCTAATGACCATTCCTGCTCCCCATATTGCTAATGCTACAGGCACCACTTCAATATTTGCGCCAGTATATTCAGTCAGAATGGGTGAAACATAACTATAAACCGAGAACATCCCCCCGAAACCGATTGCACCGACGCCTAGTGTTAACCACATCTGAACATTTTTAAGTCCGGCCAGTTCTGTCTTGATACTCGCTGTAGCCTGAACCTGAATTTTTGGAATATAGAGTATGACCACTGCTACAGTTAAAAAAGCAATCAAGGCAGAGAATTCAAAACCGGTTCGCCAGCCAAACTGCTGACCTAGCCAGGTGGCCAAGGGTACGCCAACCACTGTTGCCAGAGTAAGCCCTAACATCATTTGTGCAACTGCCGAAGCACGACGCGAAGGACCGGCCAGCTCTGCTGCGACCAGAGCACCTACACCAAAATAAGCCCCATGCGGTAATCCGGCAATAAAACGTGACAGCATGACAGTTTCAGTACTATGCGCTAAAGCAGTTAATCCATTCGCTATCCCATAAAATAGCATTAAACCTATTAATAATATTTTACGTGGTATTCGGGCGCCTAAAATCGCGATTACCGGCGCACCAATGGTTACGCCTAGCGCATAAGCACTAATAAAATGCCCGGCAGCTGGAACAGAAATGTTGAGATCTGCTGCAATTTCCTGAATCAGGCCCATAGCAACAAACTCAGTCTTACCAATACAAAATCCGCCAAGTGCTAAAGCGAAAATGGCAAGAAAGAGCGAATAAGATTTTTTTTCGACAGGAGAGTCTTCTATTAGAGGCATAACTACTTAAAAAAATAACAAGAACGCGAATTATAAGGAAAAATAGGTAAAAAATATAAAAAAATAAAAAATCACTTCATATTTAGGTACTATTTTATCTATATATGAGAGTTTATTAATGAGTTTGATCAAGTGAGTAGGGAACTATTAAGTATTTAACGTATCTAACAGAAATATAAGCAAATTAGTTCGAGTTGGAGAAACATGCTAAACCAAATTTGATTTTTAATTAGTCAAAATAAAACTCTATAAAAACTTAAACTAAACAAGCTGATACATAAAGAACTTTCAACTAGTCGCATACTGAGGCTAGAACTTACGAAATAAATGATAAAGAAAATCAGGAAACCAGATGAATTATCAAATCGATGCTTTTGGAACCTTGGTATTAGCTGTACTGGTCCTGTTATTGGGCCGGTTTTTGATTCAAAGAATTAATTTCTTGAGACAGTATAATATTCCTGAACCAGTAGTAGGCGGCTTGATTGCTGCGCTTATTGCTTACCTGCTCCATAATTTTCTTAATATGAGTGTAAATTTTGACAGTAATGTACAGAATATTTTTATGCTCATGTTTTTCTCGTCAATCGGTTTGAGCGCGAGTTTAGTCAAACTGAAGAAGGGCGGCGGGGCCTTGCTGGTATTTCTGGTTTGTGTAGCTTTCTATGTACTTGTACAAAATGCAATTGGCATGAGTCTGGCAACTTTATTAGGACTTGACCCGCTCATCGGCTTGATTGCCGGATCAATTACTTTAACAGGTGGTCATGGAACAGCAGGTGCCTGGGGAGAGATTCTGGAAACCGAATATGGCATTCAGGGAGCGATTGTGCTCGGTATGGCCAGTGCGACATTTGGTCTTATTATTGGGGGAGTGATGGGTGGTCCGGTCGCTAAATTTCTAATCCGGCGTCATCAACTGGCAGAAGAAATTCCCTATAACCAGCGTGATGATGAAACACCTCCTGGGCTTGAAACAGATGTTGCGCCGTTCGAGTATCCACGTAAAACCCGATTGATTACTGCCAGTAATGCAGTGACTACGCTTGGTATGTTTGCCTTCTGTATTTATGCTGCTAACTGGATGACTGATATCAGTGCAGGACAATGGTTTGAACTGCCTACTTTTGTTTGGGCGCTGGCCACAGGAGTATTGCTGCGTAATATTCTGGAAAATGTTTTTAAAGTAAATATTTTTGATCGGGCTATTGATGTATTTGGCAATGCTTCATTATCTGTTTTTCTGGCAATTGCTTTGCTATCACTTCAACTCTGGTTACTGGCAGATCTGGCAGGCGCCCTGGTTGTAATACTCATTGCGCAAACAGCAGGGCTTGCCTTATTTACTATTTTTGTGACTTACCGCTTTATGGGTAAAAATTATGATGCTGCGGTTTTAAGTGCAGGGCATTGTGGTTTCGGTATGGGGGCTACACCTACAGCCATTGCCAATATTCAGGCAGTCACCAATACTTATGGCCCATCACACAAGGCTTTTCTAGTAGTACCATTATGTGGAGCATTTTTTGTTGATATTATTAATGCAGTGGTAATTCAGGGCATATTATCTTTTTTCTAATTTTCATTTAAAAAATAGACCTAATTTAAAGGTCTATTTTTTATATTCAGTATACGCAGACTATAAATTCAAACCCAAAAGCATATAGCAACTGACAGGCCAGTTGATATCAAATCTCTTTTAATAATTTATAGGTTTTTATAGGCATTTAACTGGTATATAAAGATTATAGGGTTAGCATTAAACTATTATGATCGGCTTGCTTTAAAGATAGGAATGATTATTTACCTTTATAAAATAAGCTATTAACTTAGGTAAATTAGTAGATTTCAATATAATGGGAAGGGCGAGAGAAAGTTAAATATTCTATCTTATTTAATTTCTTAACAGCTTGAAAATATAAAAAAAATAAGTGTAATACTGTCTGAATTAAAAAACCTTCATAAAAAATAAAATAGCCAATTGTAAACAGGCTAAAGCTGGCATCAATCTGATTTTTCTGCTTGTTATCTTCAACCGGCTGAGTTTTTTCCAGAAATCTATTCTGGTCAGTTTTTCCTTGTCCATAGTCTTTTTCTGCAAATTAATATTCATATTTTGCCTTGGTACCCGAGTAGTCAAGAATATTGGCTTAATAAAATATTCATCCTAATTTTTATGGGTAAAATTAACTTATTTAAGAATAATAAAGAAAAGTTATAATTGAGTAAAACTAATTAAATTCATGGTATATTGAATTTAATTCATTTGAACATTTTAAGTTTAATTTATGCTTGAGATCCGTCACTTAAAAACTTTACTGGCTTTACGTGAACATGGTTCGCTGGTGGCTGCTGCTAATGATTTATGCCTTACGCCGTCAGCAATTTCTCATCAGTTAAAGGAACTGGATCACTGGTATGGAACTGAAGTAGTAAATCGCCGAAGCCGCCCTGTAACTTTTTCTAATGTTGGGCAACGCCTGTTACGACTGGCAGATGATGTTCTGCCACAGATACAACTTGCACAAAGTGATATAACTCGTATTGTTCATGGACAAACTGGGCGTATTATATTTTCTTCAGAATGTCATAGCTGTTTCGACTGGCTAATGCCACTTCTCAACCAGTATCGTCATCAGTACCCAGATGTAGATCTGGATTTTGCTTCCGGCTTTGAAGCTAACCCTCATGAACTTTTGCAAACTGCCGAGTTTGATCTGTTAATTACAGCTGATCCGATTGCTCTAAAAGGGGTGGAGTATTTTCCAATTTTTGAGTATGAATCTCGTCTTGTGCTTGCCAGTACCCATCCACTGGTCCGTGTTGAGCAAATTACGATACAGCAGCTGGCTGAGGAAACCTTGATTACTTATCCGGTTGATAAACATCGGCTGGATATTATGGCAAAACTGTTTATTCCTGCCAATATTCAGCCCAAACACATCCGTACTACCGATCTGACCCAGATGCTGATTCAGCTGGTTGCCAGCGGACGCGGTATAGCAGCTTTACCAGACTGGGTGGTCAATGAATATGAACAGAAAGGCTGGGTCATCAGCCGTCGTCTGGAATGTGCGGGAGAGAAAGGCCTGAGACGGACTTTATATGCGGGTTATCGTACTGAAGAGAAGGAAAAGGACTATTTTGCAGGCTTTTTAAAACAGTTGCAGAAATTCTCTCATCAGCGTACACATTATTATATGTAAGTTAACTTCATGTTTAAGATGTACCAATAATAATAGATAACAGGCCTGCTGCAATTAGTGGGCCGACCGGTACGCCACGTAATACCGCTACACCGGCAACTGTTCCAATTAACAGACCAGCCACGACATCTGGCTGGTTAGACATCAGTTTTACACCGCGTCCACCGAGCCACGCTACCAGTAACCCGATTCCAATTGCCAGTAATGATTTCAAACTTAGAAAAGATTTTAAAATACTTTCGCCTGGAATTTTACCGCTAGCGATCGGCGTAAGCACACCAATAGTTAAAATAATAATACCAATATTTAAACCATGTTGCTGAAGATAGGGGAAAAACTGCTCTAGTGGCGTCATTTTGAAAACAATCAGTATCCCGGCTGCAATAGTGACAGCAGTATTATGACTAAAAATACCACAAGCCAACAAAACCAAAAGAACCATCAGGTTTACATCAAGTTGGGACATCATAAGCAAGTCAAACGTTGGGAGAAACGGACTGCCATTGTACTCTCTTTCCTTAAAGGCGCTAGGGCAGGTTAATGCTTGAGAAACGCAAGTAACTAAGACAGATCGCTAATATCAACTATGCTGTATTTAACTAAATACTTTAAAAACCCGAATCGCGGATAAGAAATTGACTTGAAAAATAAGAGGACTAGAGCCATCAGTTAAGTTACCACACCAAACTCACAACTCTAGTCCTGATGTTCGATAGTACCGAATTATTCTGCATAATTGATGATTTTTTTCTTAAATTTGAAGCAACTTATTGGGAGTTTCTCAAACAAAACCGTGGTTCCTTAAGAATCAGAACTGCTCAACTTACAATTTCAGAAATCTGCTTTATTGCCATTTGGTACAAATGCTCTCATTTCAATAATTTCAAAGCCTTTTTCACCTGGTTAAAAGAAGATAAAAGCCATTTATTTAAGTACTTGCCTTGCTATCAAAGGATGATTCATCTGATCAATATGCATGAATTAGCCCTACACGCTTTACATGTGGCACTGATGAAAGGCCAAGGTACACAATATTTATGGATTGATTCAACAACTCTGCCAGTTTGTAAAACTCAACGTATTCAGCATCATAAATCATTAGTCCAAATTGCATCACGTGGTAGAAGCTCAATGGGCTGGTTTTATGGCTGTAAATTACATATTGCGATGAATCAATTTGGTGAAATTGCCTGTTCTGCTTTATCGAATGGACATGTTGCTGACATAAAAATGGTTGAGCAATTGGTTGCTGGTATAGAAGCAAAACTTTACGGGGATCGAGGTTACATCAGCCAAGAATTAAAAATTAGATTGAAATATCAAGGTATTGATTTAATTAATTATCATCGAAAGAATATGCAGGCTATTCAACTTTGTGCATCAGATGAATATCACCTAAGACAACGCAATAAGATAGAAACATTATTCAGTTTATTGAAGGGGCAATACAATTTAGTGACGAGTAAAGCACGTAGTCTTCATGGATTTCTGAGTGGAATTTACGCCTCACTATGTGCATATCAACTCACTCATCAAAATAAGCCAACAATTCAAATTAAGGAATCATCGGCTTAAGCAGGATTCGGGTTTAAAAGGCTATAAATATTTTAAAAATAGAGGAAGCTCTGCCTAAATTTCAATATTTTCAATAAAAAATTTTAACTTATATGCTTCACTCTCCAATAGTTACGATCTGCTACTTTTCATATTGTTTGAGGTATCAAAAAAGAAAATAATAAGTTATTTATTTTATTTACCACAAGAGAGCAGATAACAATCATCAGCGCATTCTTGGTGGAACTTAGCTAAAATAAACCGATTATTTTGGAGAATATCTCATGTTGCTGGAAAAAATATTGCAATCTCAAGGTTTTGGTTCACGAAAATATTGCCAGCAACTGATTAAAAGTGGAGCAATTAGTATAAATCACGAAATTTGTGTAGATACTAAAGCAAAATTTGACCTGAAAAATTTTACTTTTAAGGTACATGGTGAAGAGTTTGAATATCGGGAAAAAGTATATATCGCATTAAATAAGCCACAAGGTTATGAATGTTCTCATCAGGCCCAATACCATTTTAGTGTATTTGATTTATTTGATCCCACTCTCCTTAATCGTGGAATCCAGTGTGTAGGCCGGCTCGATCAGGATACAACCGGGTTGCTGTTGTTGACAGATGATGGTCAATTTCTACAGGCTCTGACACATCCACGTAAACATGTGGCAAAAGTATATGAGTTGATAACGGCCAACCCTATTACGCCAGAACAGATTCGATTGCTGGAACAGGGCGTAGAGCTTCGTAATGATGGTATATTTAAAGCAAGCAATATAAAGCAAACCAGTTCTAATCAGTTGAGTCTGGCGATTCATCAAGGTGTCTACCATCAGGTAAAACGTATGCTAGCTGCGGTAGGTAATAAAGTCGAAAAATTGCACCGTAGTAAAATCGGAGAACTTGAATTACCTATGCTTGCCGAAGGAGAATGGACTTATCTGGACCAGACACAGATTGAACTGGCAAAGTCGCGTATGGTGCCATAGTAAAGTCTATCCAAAAGCTGAATCTAGGTTTTATGTATATAGGTTTGGCATGAAAAAACAATCAGACTTTGTCACTTTCCCCTAAAAGAGCATTGAGCTCTTCAAATAAGTCAGCATCATTCTCATCATCTGGTTGATAGGCTGGAGAAAGGGGAGCAGTTGCGTGCTCACTTTTCATCTTACGCAATTTGGTCAGCTGTTCCATATTAATACTGGGATTTTCAATTGCGAAAGGAATAGATTTGGTCAGTACGACTTGCTTGAAAAAAAGGCGGACTGCCTGTGCTGGTGTAATTCCCAATTGCTTAAAAACTGCAAAAGCCTGTTTTTTTTCTTGTGAGTCAAGTCGGACTTGATAAACTTCCGTTTTCCGCATGAATAATAACCAAGTTAGGAGAAAGAATTTTAGCTGTATTTTAACGCTACAAAATGTATTTTCAACGCTTTATATCAAGTAAATAATTTTTTTGTCATTACAGGTAAATTACAATAGCAGGTCAAATCCTGACTGATAGGTTTTTTTAACTAAATCTACAGGATCAATAAATGTTATTTCTTTAGCTAGTAGCTGCAAGGGCGCTGTAAAATCGTTATCTGATTTGTGCTGAACGATAGGATAAAAACTGTCATTTTGAATAGGTATTCCCAGATGATTTAGATGAACCCGTAACTGATGTTGTTTGCCTGTGCGTGGCTTCAACTGATATTTTGCCCAGTGAGCTCGAACATCTAAAAGATCAATCAATGTTTCTGTATTAGACTCTCCCTCCACTATCTGCATAGTATAAAAAGGTTCACCTTTGTCGAGACGTAGTGTTAGGTTTATCGGGAAATTAAGCTCGGGCTTAAAAGGCGCCACGGCATGGTAAGTCTTTTCTACCTTACGTTCAGCAAAGAGCTTCTGATATAAACCACGTGTTTCAGGACGTTTTGAAAAAAGTACTACACCTGCAGTTTCACGGTCGAGTCGATGAATAGGGGTGAGAGTCTCTATTCCGGTTTGTTTTTTCAAACGAACCAATAATGTTTCTTGTACATACTGCCCGGTTGGGCTCATCGTAAGGAAATGCGGTTTATCGACCACCAAAAATTCATCTGTTTCATGCAAGATGTGATGCTCAAATGGCACAGGTGTTTCCTTGGAAAGAAAACGATAGTAATAAATATGCTGATTTCCCTCATAAATACTATCAATCCTTAATTTCTGCCCATGTGTCGTATAAACCAGCCCGTCCTCGAAACGCTGCATCCATTCATTCGCATTAATATGCGGAAACTGCTGGGTTAAATGTTCATAGATGGTATTTGCCTGAGATTTTAGTGGCAGAAATACTTTACTGGCGCTAACACCATCGATCATAGGAGGTATAAAAACTGTACTAAAAGGTTTATTCATGAGAGCAATAATATATAGACAATAAGAACTGATCTTTATAAAGACCGGTCAAGATTAAAATTAATGAATATAGTATAGGGCAGCATAGGCTTTAAGGCGGGGCAATGCTATCATAATTGCAAGATTGGAACATGATGTGAGCCTTATGCAGTATACTTTTAGCCTGACTTTAAATAGTGAAGATGATACACAAAAGCTGGCTCAGGTACTGGCTCAGCATTTTAATTCAGGTGTTGTATATCTGGTCGGAGATTTGGGTGCCGGCAAGACAACACTCAGCCGTTATTTTTTGACAGCATTGGGCCATCAGGGTGCTGTAAAAAGTCCTACCTATACTTTGGTCGAGCCTTATACGATACAAGGTCGTGATGTTTTTCATTTTGATTTATATCGTCTGCATGACCCTTACGAGCTGGAACTGATGGGGATCCGTGATTATCTGGAAATTCCGGATGCGCTGTTTTTATTTGAATGGCCTTCCAAAGGTGGAAGTGAAATTCCGCAAGCTGACCTCATTATTGATATTTTAAAATCAGACGATGACCTGCAACGTCAGGTAAGTATTTCAACTGAATCGGCTGAGCTGTTTAATAAATTACGGGAAAAAATGAATGTCGCATGATGAAAGCGGTTTGCGCCGTATTCATACGCTTGATGCTGCTCTTGCAAACCAGATTGCTGCAGGTGAGGTAATTGAGCGGCCTGCTTCTGTGGTTAAGGAGTTACTAGAAAACTCGATTGATGCTGGTGCTACCGAGCTGATTATCCGGGTCGCCCAAGGTGGCAGTACTCTAATTGAAATTATTGACAACGGACGTGGAATACATCCTGAAGATCTTGCACTGGCAGTGATGCGACATGCAACCAGTAAAATCCAGTCTGCTGAAGACTTATATGCAATAGCCAGCTTGGGGTTTCGGGGTGAAGCCTTGGCTTCAATTGCTGCGGTATCACGCTTGAGTTTATGCAGTAGTCAAGATGACTCAGGTATTGGCTATCAGGTTGAAGTTAATGGTACTGCTTTTGATCACCAGGAGATTCAGGCAGTCGCAGCACAAAAAGGGACGCACATTCGTGTACAGGACTTGTTTTTTAATGTGCCTGCCCGTCGGAAGTTTTTGAAAAAACCGACCACCGAGTTCGGGCATATTGAGGAAATCGTCCGTCGCATGGCGCTTACGCATTTTGATGTGCGTTTCGTTCTTGAACATAATGACAGTATCCGTTTAAACCTGCCAATTGCTGATAGTGGAGAGCTGCGCTCTCAACGTGTCCAGCAGTTGCTGGGTCGCTCATTTACTGAAAATGCTTATTGGATTGATGCGCAAAGTATTAACATGCATCTTTCGGGTTGGCTTGGTCATCCATCTGATGCGCGTCCTCAGGCAGACTTGCAGTATGTCTATGTAAACGGAAGAATTGTAAAAGATAAAACCATCTCACATGCATTACGTATGGCGTATGATGGTATTTTGCATGGCCATCAGCATGCAGGATACTTATTGTTTCTGGAAGTCGACCCAGAAAATGTCGACGTGAATGTTCATCCTACAAAACATGAAATCCGTTTTCTAAATCAACGTGAAGTTCACGAATTTGTGCGGCACTATGCAAAAGAAACCTTATCACAGTTCCAAACTGCAACTGCTGACCTTGCCCAGGCAATGAAAGCTGAATCAGTTATACATACCACGACTGGTTCTTTTAACCCGCAGCCGCGTCACCAGGAACAGTTTCAGTTACATCGTCCGACACAGCCCAAGGCTTCAGCTCTGGGCATAGCAACTCCCCAAACTGAAGTATCTACCGAATTACTGACCGAATTTAAGGCGAGTGCACCGCGTACTGTACAATATGCACCCCAGCGGCCTTATGCCGGCTCTCAGCAGTTAAATAACGCCTTAAGGAGTTATCTGTCACCATTAAGGGAAGAGAGTACTCAAGCGCCTGTTATTCCGGCTGCATCGGTAGTATCGACTCATGTAGATGAGTTTCCATTAGGAATTGCAATTGCTCAACTGCATGGTATTTATATTTTGGCGCAAAATACTGAAGGTTTGATTATTGTTGATATGCATGCAGCCCATGAGCGGATTTTGCTACAGCAAATGAAGTCTGCCTGGGATAAATCTGAGTTCTGGATAGCACAGCAATTACTCATTCCTAAAGTTGTTTCAATTACGCGTATGCAGGCAGCACGTATTGAAGAGTTGAAACCACAACTGGAACGTTTGGGGCTGGATATAGACCAGTATGGAGATGAGCAGGTGATAGTAAGAGGTGTTCCTGCTATTTTACAAAAAGCCGACTTCACTACACTAATACCTGAACTTTTAAATGATCTTGACCCAAGTGATGAAGCGCGCGGTCTTACGCAAAAACGTGACCAGATTCTGGCTGGTATGGCGTGCCATGGAGCAGTACGTGCACATCGGCAACTTAGTCTCTCTGAAATGAATGCATTACTTCGTCAAATGGAACAAACTGAATTTGCCAGCCAGTGTAATCATGGCCGTCCAACTTGGCGTGCGTTTCCTTTAACTCAATTAGATAAATTATTTGCTCGAGGAGAGTAGTTGTACATGTCTAGCGTACTACCCGTCATCAATTTAATGGGCCCAACGGCAAGCGGTAAGACGGCGCTGGCATGTGAGCTGTATGAACAGGGCGGATTTGAACTGATATCTGTTGACTCGGCACTAATTTATAAAGATATGGATATTGGTACAGCCAAACCTACCAAGGAAGAGCAGGTTCTTTATCCGCATCATCTGATCGATATTATTAGCCCACTAGAAGTATATTCAGCTGCACAGTTTGTGGAAGACGTCTGTCCGCTCATTGATGATATACACGCCAGAGAAAAAACACCTATACTGGTAGGTGGAACTATGCTCTACTTTAAAGCTTTACTTGAAGGTCTTTCAACTAATCTACCAAATGCAGATCAGGCTATCCGTAAAACTATTGAGCAAAAGGCTGAATACGAAGGCTGGGAAGCAGTCTATGCTGAACTATGTGAAGTAGATCCTTTAGCGGGACAAAAATTTAGAGTAAGTGATAGACAGCGTATAACTCGTGCACTGGAAGTTTTTTATATCACTGGCCAGCCTATTACAAAACTACAGGCCGAACAGCCAAAAAATTTACCATATCGTTACACATTTCATAATCATGCCCTACTACCTAATCGATTAGAATTGCATGAGCGCATTGAGAAAAGATTAAAAAAAATGTGGGAAATCGGATTTTTAAATGAAGTAGAGATATTGATTAAAAAATACGATTTAAATGAAAACTTGCCCTCAATGCGTAGTGTAGGATACCGCCAAGTAATCGATTTTCTATTAAAAAGTGATAAAACTATTAAAAGTAAACATGAAATGGAGGATAAAACCTTATTTGCAACACGACAACTGGCAAAACGTCAATACACTTGGTTACGCTCTTTGCAAGAATTACACCAATTTAAAACTTACGAGACGCTTAAGCAGGCTCAACAAGACTTGCGAAACTGTTATAGATAAAGCAAAATTTAACTACTGTCTTTTTTATAATTTTTAATTGAAAAATAAAGATAGTTTTTTGCGCTGATTTTAATTTTTTTGGAGTTATAAAATGTCTAAAGGTCAAACTTTACAAGATCCGTTCTTGAATTCTCTCCGTAAAGAACGTATTCCTGTTTCTATCTTCCTTGTTAACGGTATTAAGCTACAAGGTCATATTGAATCTTTTGACCAGTATGTTGTTTTATTGAAGAATACTGTAAGCCAGATGGTTTATAAGCATGCGATTTCTACAGTAGTTCCAGCGCGTAATCCTCGTCCTGCAGGTGCACCTGCAGGGGCTCAAGGAGCTGGCGGCTTTGGTGGCGGTCAAGGCAGTGGCTTTGGTGGCGGTCAAGGTGGTGGCTTTGGTGGCGGTCAGGGCGGTGGCTTTGGCGGCGGTCAAGGCGGCGGCTTTGGTGGACAAGGTGGCTTTGGCGGTCAAGGCGGTGGCTTTGGTGGACAAGGCGGCTTTGGTGGAGGCCATCAAGGTAGCTTTGGCGGCGCTCAAGGTGGCTTTGGTGGCGGTCAAGGCGGTTTTGGCGGCGGTCAATCGACTTCAGGCTTCGATAATGACTCGAAATTTGAAGATAGCCAAGATGACGATACCAATAATCGTTAATTTATAAGTAATAAAAAAAGCTCCTTAAAAAAGGAGCTTTTTTTATTAATCAAACATTGACTTAAAACTTTTAAGTTTAGTTATTAAAAAAGACACTGTTACCAGTGTCTTTTTTTCAGCTTAACTAGGAGTTACTGTCCAGATTAGGTTGTTTGATTTCAACATAAGCATTGGCACGCAGTTCACGTAGCCAGCTATCAAGCTCGGTTTCAAACTGCCGCTCACCCAGAATTTGGCGAGCCATACGTTCTTGGTATTCTTCTGTCATATCCTGCTGACGAGTATCTGTCACCTGTAAAATATGCCATCCAAACTGGGTCTGGAAAGGAGCACTAACCTGGCCGACAGGAGTGCTTTTCATTTTTTCTTCAAACTCAGGCACCATTACACCAGGGCTTACCCAGCCCAAACTACCACCGTCACGTGCTGATCCAGTATCTGTTGAAAAAGTAGAAGCTAATACTGTGAAATCCTCACCAGCTTTAAGACGATTATAAATATTATCAATCATGTGTTTAGCATTTTCTGGACTGACCACTTCAGATGGCTGAATCAAAATATGACGGGTCTGATACTGAGGGACTAATGCTTTTTGTTCACTTGTCTTACGTTCTAATACTTTTAGAACATGCACACCATCACGTGCCGGA
This sequence comes from Acinetobacter radioresistens DSM 6976 = NBRC 102413 = CIP 103788, assembly GCF_006757745.1. Taxonomy (NCBI): domain Bacteria; kingdom Pseudomonadati; phylum Pseudomonadota; class Gammaproteobacteria; order Moraxellales; family Moraxellaceae; genus Acinetobacter; species Acinetobacter radioresistens. The sequence continues at coordinate 1,186,620 of NZ_AP019740.1, forward strand.
ATCAGCTCGGTAGTTTGGCCGACAGGTAAGGCACTTACGCGAGCTGCAAGTTCGGCAGGTATGTCTGCTAGGCTGCGAAAGCCCATGTCTACACCTTCTACCTGAACCTTAGCATCTGAATATTGCTTACTGATAGCCTGAATATCATTGCTTGTGTTTAATGCATTTTTTACTTGCTGCGCAATACTTTCAACATTAGCAGTCTGTTTGTCTTTGGGAGTAATCCGGGCATGAATGACATGGACCTGACTACCCAGTGCCGCCTGACCTTGTGGAGATTTCAGGAAATTCTCTACATCTTGGTCGCTGATTTTGATGCGGGACATAACCTGTTGCTGGCGAAGACGATTAATTGCTAAATCTTCAGCAATACGGTTACGTAATGATTCATATGTTCCTGGAGCCATAGCATCAAGCTTTTGCTGAAAGGCTTCTAGGGTTTTTGTGCCGGACTGACTGGCAACCTTCATCACTGCTTCATTTAAACTCTTTTCATCAGGTTTAACGTTATAGCGTCGCACCTGTTCAAGCTGGGCCTGACGCAAAATCAGCTGGTCCAAAGCCTGTTTTTCCAGAAACGCCTGTGGAGGAACTTCACGTTTCTGGGTTTCCAGCTGATGTTTAAGTTCAGCTACGCCTTGTATCAAATCACTTTTTAAGATGACACCATTGTCCACAATCGCAACAACCTCATCTACAGGTTGTGCAAAGCTTTGCATTGATGAAGAAATGACTAAGGCAAGCGCAGTGGCTTTAAAGAATTGTTTAAAATACTTTGTCTTCATTAACGTTGTGTCCAAGATTGATTAATTTTACTAAAACCTAAAACGCGACTTTCAAGTAAAGAGGCCAGTTTATTATTTAGCCCCCCTAATCCCTTGAGGGTGAACTCGGCCATAACAGCGCGTTTCGGTTTAACGCCCGGCTCATTGATGTCATCTAGATCATTATAATAAGAGCGGCCATATACTGACACGCCCCAACAGCAGGATTCATAATTTACACCGAGCAGATATTCGCGTGCTACATCCTGATCAATGTCATATTGCACATGTCCCATAATACGCCAATTGTTATAAACAGGTTGTATAAACGATGCAACCACCTGGTCATAGCTGTCTTGGCGGTTTGGAATATCTTTGCGGTAAAAATAGCCAAGATTGTAAAGATTGCCCTGATTACCGGTGTAGTAAACCTGAAAATCTCGCTGCGAGTTTTCACCATTAGACATCCAGGCTGAATTGGCGCTAATTGTGAAATTCTGGTTCAGTTGGCTACTCAGGCTGAGTACGGGACCTGTACGTTTTTCTTGGTCCAGCTCATCTTCATTATATAAAGTTACTCTGCGGTCTTCAAAGAAGTAGCTTTGTCCTACACTGGCACGCAGTCTTTCCAAACCTATCTGATCCATCAGGCTGTATGTTACGCCCAGAGAAAGAAAATTATTGTCTTCTAAGCGGTCATGTCCATAAAAGCGGTAAGGATTGAACAACTGGTCATAACTGATAGAGGCTGTAGTCGTATCAAAGTTTGGATAATCATTCTGATCTTTATACGGCGCATAAGCATAGAAAAGGCGCGGAGAAATACTTTGCAGGAAAGTTCCTTCTTTTTCAAACAATAGGCCGGTATCAAGTGTAAATTGCGGTACTGCTACACTTTTTGTCAGAGAATCTGCTTCAATACCCCGGTCTTCACGAGAGTCGCGATCATAGAAAGTGTTAATAGAGCGGAAAGATACTTCCGGAATTACAAAAGACCATGGATTGCGGTAGTTGTAACGAACCGCAAATTGATTATAGATACGGGTACCACTACTTTCCAGAACATCTGAATCATCATTAATTGATTTTTTAAAATAGCCGGTATCATTGTTGAATTCATACTGTAGGCCCTGAGGATTTCCCCCGACGTAATTCAGCAGGAATTGAGGAAGTCGAGCGTACGGCCGATCTTCATCCTTAATGTCTTTATCCAGTGTCTGAAAGTCTTCGACCTTAAGTTGAGCTTTCAAGCCTGGAATCTGATTACGATAGTTAATTACCCAGGCGCGGCGCTGGTTCAGATCTGTTTTGCTGTTTGGACTTGAATCCAGGTCGGCGAAATAGTCTTTATCAGAGACATAATTATATTCAAGATTGGTTGACCAATACGGGTTAATGACCCAGTCATGTAAAAAATGAAATTCTTTACGATCTTCATCGTTATATTCTTTGTCAGAAGGAAGATAACCTCCCCAAACACGCCCCTCACCAAAGTTTTCAGTTAAATAGCGGAACTCTCCCTCAGCCATAGGGCCACGATCAGCAAGATAACGTGGTGTAATGGTCGCATCATAATTTGGTGCAAGATTGAGATATACCGGGACAGAGAGCTCTAGTCCACCGTCATTTGAAAAACCGAACTGCGGGTTTAAAATACCAGTTGTACGCCGGTCATCAATTGGGAAATTGAAGTAGGGCACAGCCAGCACAGGTGTATTTTTTACATATAATTTTGTTCCGGTTGTTACCCCGCGCCCGGTCTCCTGATTAAGCTCGATCCGGTCAGCCTGCAGCCTCCAGGCTGGTGCTTCACCTGGTGGGCAGGTGGTATAACTGGCATTACTGAGTATTGCAACTGTAGGGGAGGTTCGTTCAATTTTCTCTGCATGACCATGAGCATGCTGTTGCTCTGCAATATAAAAACTATTGTTCAGGTCGCCCGTCTGTGTTTTGAGGTTATAGTTAATCTGGTCACTTTGTGCTAGCAGCCCACCTTGAGCCAGTTGTACCCGACCTTGTGCATTCGCATAGGTTCGTGTCTGGTCAAGAGTGACTTTGTCTGCACGGATGCTGCGCCCCTCTTGATCAATTACCACATTACCTTCAAGTGTCGAATCACCTTGCGGATTGTAATAGCCATAATCAGCAGTAATCACAGAGGTGACCTTGTCTGGATCAGGTGCGTTATTGTCCGGACTAACTGGTGTAATCCATGTGCCCTGACAAAATGCAGAACTTAAGGCCTGAGTATTTCTTAGTTGTGCCTCAGGTGCACTTTTGTCAACATAATATTGTTCAAAAAACTGTTGCCCTGGGTAAGCTTCATTAATGCTTTCTTTGAGCTGGTTATTGCTTACTGTTGAAAAGGGTTCTGACTGCTCTGCATAACTTGATATGGAGCTACCACATAAAAGGGTCAAAATAGCAGTCGCTAAAGGATTAAATTTAAACTTATGCTTCATTTGTCTCATTAACCAAGTATGCTTTTCGCAATTAATTATTGTGGCATCATAGAGAAAAAGTGCAGAACTAGCTACACTTAATCCTTTAAAAAACTCAGCCTGTTTTAGATTTTATTGCAAATGAATACACAACGTGAACAATTGATACAAACATGGATTACAACTGTACTGAACTCGGATGAGTTTGAGCTTAATTTTTTAGCAGGTGATGCCAGCTTTCGCCGCTATGCACGTATAAAATATCAGAATAAAAGTTATATGCTCATGGATGCGCCGCCAGAAAAAGAAGACTGTGCTCCATTTGTTCATATAGATGAATTTTTTGCTGCTCATGGAGTGCGGGTGCCGCAGATTATGGCAAAAAATCTGGAACAGGGATTTTTACTGCTGGAAGATTTTGGTGATGTACTGCTTTCTACCCTGCTAAATGAAGAGACTGTAGATCAATATTATTTGCAGAGTTTCAAGCAACTGGTACAGCTGCAATCAATTGACGGAAAAGGCCAGTTTTCGCTTTATTCTCAGGAGAAATTACTGTCTGAAATGCAGTTGCTGACAGACTGGATGCTGCCTGCCTTAAGTATTGTACCCTCTCCGCAAGAACAGAAAATTATTGATCAGACATTTAAATTTTTATCTAAAGCTGCTTTAAGTCAGCCACAGGTGATCGTACATCGTGATTTTCATAGCCGTAACTTGATGAAACTTGAAGATGGGCAAGAGCTAGGGATTATCGACTTTCAGGATGCGGTAATTGGTGCAGATACTTATGACCTGGTCTCCATTACCCGTGATGCTTATGTACAGTGGCAACCAGAGCGTGTATATCAATGGTTCAAGACATTTTATGAGCTTTTGCCGGCCAGCACAAAACTGAACCGTACCTTTGAAGACTTTAAGCGTGATGCTGACTTCATGGCAATTCAACGGCACATTAAAATACTAGGTATTTTTGTGCGTCTGTTTGAGCGTGATGGTAAGGCGGGTTACTTAAAAGATCTCCCTCGTGTGATGTGGTATCTGTTAGAAGAAAGTCAGGGCTATACTGAACTTGAAGCGTTTGCGGAATTTATACGTCAGCGTGTGATGCCTGCTTTTACCCAAAAATACGGAATATATGAGGTGGCTGCCTGATGAAAGCAATGATTCTGGCAGCGGGACTGGGTAACCGGATGCGGCCACTCACACTGACCACGCCCAAGCCTTTACTGGAAGTTGGTGGGAAGCCACTTATAGTCTGGCATCTTGAGAAATTACAGCGTATCGGTGTTCGTGATATTGTCATCAATACGGCATGGCTGGGCGAAAAGCTCGTTGATGCTCTAGGTGACGGTTCAGCCTTTGGAGTCAATATCCTCTGGTCACATGAGGATGAAGGACTGGAAACGGCTGGTGGAATTATCAATGCTTTACCTCTGCTGGGTCGTGAGCCATTTATTCTGGTCAATGGTGATGTCTGGACTACGATGGATTTTGCGCCTTTGCTGCAGACTGAGTTAACTGGACATCTTGCACATTTGGTACTGGTTGACAATCCGCCTCAGCATCCTCAGGGTGATTTTATATTATCTCAGGGACATGCCTATACCTTTGCACAGGCGAAATCTGGTGAGGCACTGACTTATAGTGGTATTGCTGTTCTTTCGCCAGAGCTGTTTGTTGGGCTGGAACCTGGAAAGCGTCCACTTGCCCCGCTATTAAAAGAAGCTATGCAACAGCAACAGGTGAGTGCTGAAAAAATGCAGGGAGTCTGGGTCGATGTGGGTACACCAGAGCGTTTGAATGCTCTAGATCAGCAAATTCAGCAGGGCTTGTATGACCAAATGCATAATCACTAGTCATTAGATACTGTGTCATGAACTAGAAATCGGTATACTTCACTTAATTTTTTTGAGATGTTGCTTGTTTATGCATCCGTTTTTCCAAGAGTTAAAACAGGGCAGTCAGGCCTTGGGGCTAAGCTTGAATGATGAGACTTTAGGTCTGTTGTTGCAGTATCAGGATGCACTGGTACTCTGGAATAAAGCCTATAATCTGACAGCAATCCGTGACCCGAAAGAAATGCTGGTAAAACATTTACTGGACAGTTTAAGCATCTTGAAAGATCTGCCGTCTGGACGTCTGCTGGATATTGGTACCGGAGGTGGCATGCCAGGCATGATTATTGCCTTGTGTCAGCCAGAACGTGAATGTGTATTGCTGGATTCAAATGGCAAAAAAATCCGTTTTCTCAAACAGTTTATTGCTGACCTGAAACTAAAAAATGTGATTGCAGTACAAACCCGTGTAGAAAATGAAGAAAGTATTCATGAGCTTGGCCAGTTTGATGTGATCACCAGCCGTGCATTTGCGTCACTGACAGATTTTGTGTTGGCTTCAGAACCTTATATGCATGGCGGAAGTGTGATTGCCTCTATGAAAGGGTTAGTTCCACATGAGGAAGTCGCTACTCTTGCAGAAAACTTTTCTTGCCAGATTATTGAACTGCAAGTTCCACGTCTGGATGAACAGCGGCATCTGCTTTTATTAAAACGTATTTAAAAGATTTTTAGGATTGGGGTTAGCATGGCTCAGATTATTGCGATTGCAAACCAGAAAGGTGGCGTAGGAAAAACCACAACTGCCGTCAACCTGGCAGCTTCTCTTGCAGTATTAAAAAAACGTGTATTGCTGATAGACATGGATTCACAGGGCAATGCGACGATGGGTTCTGGCGTGCAGAAAAATGATCTGCTTTATTCAGTTACAGATGTACTGCTGGGTGAAGTACCCATTGAAACGGCAATTACCAAAGCAGAAGTAGGTTATAAAGTTCTTGGGGCCAATCGTGACCTTGCTGGGGTAGAGCTGGCGATCGCTGAACAGCCAGGCCGTGAATATATTTTGCGGGAAGCTTTAAAAGATATTGAAAAGTCTTATGATTATATCATTGTTGATTGTGCACCTAGTCTGAGCTTGATCACCGTTAATGCGCTTGCTGCAGTGCAGGGTGTAGTCATTCCGATGCAGTGTGAGTATTACGCGCTTGAGGGACTGGCAGATCTCACGCAGACAATTGACCGTATTCAGCAGGCGCTTAATCCTGACCTGCAAATTGTGGGTGTATTGCGTACCATGTATGATGCCCGAAATGCCCTGACCCGTGATGTTTCGGCTGAACTGGAACAGTATTTTGGCAAAAAACTCTACGAGACGGTTATTCCACGTAATGTTCGACTGGCTGAAGCACCAGCGCATGGTTTGCCTATCATTTATTTTGAGAAAAGTTCTAAAGGTGCAGTAGCTTATTTGAATCTTGCAGCCGAAATTCTTAAAAAGACCAAGCTAAAAAAAGGAAGTAATGCATGACCACCAAAAAGCGCGGATTGGCCAAAGGCCGTGGTTTAGATGCCTTACTGGGTTCGATTCAAAAAGAGAAGTTGCAGCTAGAAGCTCAATCACTGGATCACGGACAGCTTAAACAGATTGATGTGCATCTGCTTAAGCGGGGTGAATACCAGCCGCGCCGTTTTATTGAGGAAAAAGATCTGCAGGAGCTGGCCGCTTCAATTGAGAAGCATGGGGTGATGCAGCCGATTGTTATACGCCCAGTTGATGATGAAAAGCGTCCCTATGAAATTATTGCAGGAGAACGCCGCTGGCGTGCAGCGCAGCTGGCGGGGCTGACTGAAGTACCGGCAATTGTTCGTGACTTAAATGACCAGGTAGCAATTGCGCTTGCCTTGATTGAAAATATTCAGCGCCAGGATCTGAATCCAATTGACCAAGCAATAGCATTACAGCGTTTTCATGATGAATTCGGTTTAAGCCATCAGGAAATAGCCGAAACAGTAGGCAAGGCCCGTACTACCGTAAGTAACCTGTTGCGTTTGCTGAGCCTGGCTGAGCCAGTAAAAGACTTTATGCAACAAGGTTTGCTGGATATGGGACATGCGCGTGCAATCCTGACCTTAAAATCTAAAGATCAGCTAAAAGCTGCTGATACCGTTATTGAAAAAAGTCTTTCAGTCCGTCAGACCGAGCAACTGGTGCGTGAGTGGAACACACCAAAACAGGAAAAAAATAAAACGTCAATGTCAGCTGATCTTGAGCAGCTCACCCAGCGGCTTTCTGAACGTTTCAGTGCAGATGTCAAAATTGATTACAACAAGCAAGGTAAAGGAAAACTGGTGATCCATTATCATTCGCTTGATGAGCTTGATGGTATCTTGAATATCTGTCTGGCTGATTAACAGTTTAAAAATATAAAAAGATAGTTTGATTTGGGGTATACAGCATGTGGGAACTTGTTAAAGCTGGCGGCTGGCTAATGCTGCCGCTCGTCGTATGTTCTATTTTTACCATAGCTATTACATTGGAGCGCTTTATCCGTTTAAAGCGCTCTCAAGTGATTCCTGTAGAGCTGATTTTACGTCATCCCCAAGATATTGCTCCAGTAATCGACAGGTTAAGCCATGCCCCAAACCTGCAGGCTAGCACTTTGGGGCAGATTCTGCTGGCAGGCTATGCGAGTCGGCAAGAAAGTGAGCAGTTTGCACGTGCCCAGATGGAAGCGAAAGCCTCTCAGGAAATTGGGTATTTGGAAAAGAATATTAATTTTTTGGGTACCTTGAGCGCAGTAGCCCCATTACTTGGGCTGCTGGGTACGGTGCTGGGTATTATTGAATCTTTTCTGGTGATTGACCTAGGTACGACCAGTAACCCGGGTCTTATGATACCGGGTATTTCTAAAGCCCTGATTACCACTGCTGCGGGTATGCTGATTGCTATTCCTGCATTATTTGCTTATCGTTTCTTTCAAAGACTGGTACAGGAATATGTGGCTGAGCTTGAGCAGCAGTCAACATTATTTCATGCAGCATTGTTCTATAGTAGTACGGCTGGTTCAGAGCTGCGAAAAGTCGGCTAAACAGGTCAAATGTCATGAAATTCAAGCGCTCTCAAGTGGAAGATATCCAGATTAACCTGACTCCCATGATCGACTGCCTACTATTTATTCTGGTATTTCTGCTTTTGTCTACGACATTTAATCAGCAAAGCCGTCTTAACCTGACCCTGCCAGATGCACAGGGTGTTCCACCAAAACAATACGATCAAAAAATCGAGGTTATGGTAGACTCTTCCGGCCATTACGCAGTCAATGGACAAGCTTTGTCCAGTAAAGAAGTGGCTGATTTAAGCGCAGCAATCAAGCAGGTTGCTGAAGACCGGCGTGATTTGATGTTTATTATTGCGGCTGATGCCAAGGCCACCCATCAGGATGTAATCCGTGTGATGGATACGGCCGGACAGCTGGGCTTTGTAAATGTCAATATTAGTACCAAGCTCCCTACCCGAGGTTATTAGTGAAGCAAGATTTTAAAGTTTATGCGCGTCTCCTGTCTTATTTAAAGCCTTACTGGGGGGCAGCTTTACTTGTACTCGTCGGTTTTGGTATTAATGCTTCTACAGAGGTATCAGTTGCCAAGCTGCTTGAATATATCATTAATGCCATTCAGCACCAAAACCAGCAGAATTTAAACTGGTTTCCATTTCTGGTTATTATCTTGATTTTTTTCCGTGGATTGGGGCTATTTATTGGCGGCTACTATACAGCCGTCATCTCACGTAGTCTGATTTTTCAGATCCGGCAAGAGGTGTTTGCCAAACTATTGCGTTTACCTGCCCAGTATTATCTGGACAATAACAGTGGCCAGATTACTGCCAAAATCATGTATAACGTGGAGCAACTTACAGCTGCTTCTTCTGAATCTTTAAAAACACTGGTTCAGTACGGTTTTATTACATTAGGCCTAATTGGTTATCTATTATATACCAACTGGCGTTTAACTATCTGTATCTTGATTTTCGCACCGCTGATTGGACTATTGATCCGCAAAGCGGCTAAACGGATGCGCAAGCTTTCCGTGCAGGTGCAAAATACTATGGGTGATATTAACCATGTTGTACAGGAAAGTGTAAATGGCAATGCAGTCGTAAAAGGGTTTGGTGGAGAGACCTTTGAGCAGGAGCGTTTTTATCATCATTCTAATGAAAACCTGAAACGTGGCCTGAAAATGGTCATTGTACAGCAGATGAATAGCCCAATTGTTCAGCTGATCATGGCAATTGCAATGAGTATTATCATCTGGATTGCTTTGCGCCCACAGGTTCTGGGTAATACTTCAGCAGGCGAGTTTGTCGCTTATATTACAGCTGCCGGATTACTGGCTAAGCCGATCAAGTCTCTAACAGATATTAATGAAAAGTTGCAGCGGGGGATGGCTGCTGCCTATTCAGTATTTGAATTACTGGATATGCCTGAAGAAAAAAATACAGGTGATTTAAAACCTGTACTAAAAGGCAATATTGAATTTAATCAGGTAAACCTGACTTATAGTGATGGCTCACAGGCTATTTATGATTTTAGTCTTAATGTAAAAGCTGGTGAGACAGTAGCATTGGTTGGACGTTCTGGTGCAGGTAAAAGTTCTCTGGTGAATTTGCTGGTACGTTTTCAGGAAATCAGTTCCGGAAAAATTTTACTAGATGGCTTCGATATTCAAAAAATCGAACTGACAGCCTTGCGTTCTCAAATCGCAATGGTAAACCAGCAGGTCGTACTATTTAATCGTAGCGTGCGAGACAACATCGCTTACGGTCAGCTACAAGGGGCAAGTGAGGCTGAGATCATTGCAGCTGCAAAAGCAGCCTATGCCCATGATTTTATTATGAGTTTGCCGCAAGGTTATGACACCATTCTAGGTGCACAGGGACTTAATCTTTCAGGTGGTCAGCGTCAACGTATTGCAATTGCCCGTGCTATTTTGAAAAATGCCCCAATTCTGATTCTGGATGAGGCTACCAGTGCACTCGACAATGAGTCTGAGCATTTCATTCAAAAAGCCTTTGATAAGGCTATGCAGGAACGGACCACTATTGTTATTGCACACCGTTTATCTACTATTGAGAATGCAGACCGGATTGTGGTTATGGATAAAGGCCGTATTGTCGAGCAGGGTAACCATCAGGAACTGATGCAAAAGCATGGCGCGTATTATCAGTTGCATCAGCGTAATTTTGAGGAAAACTGATCCATGTCAATGGCCCGGTTGATTCAAGATGCGTGGAATAAGCAGGCTGCTTGGCTGATTATTTTAAGACCATTGGCATGCTTGTATCGTGGAGGATTTTTGATAAACCGCTGGTTCTATCAGGCAGGTTTAAAGAAAGTCTATCACTCACCTGTGCCGGTTATGGTTATTGGCAATATTACCGTGGGCGGTAGTGGAAAGACACCACTGCTGATTCATCTGGTTAAATATTTGCAGAGTAAGCAGGTGCGAGTGGGGGTGATCAGCCGCGGATATGGAGGCAAAGGACCATTTCCAGCACAGGTTTCTGTTCACTCCACACCTGAGCAGGTTGGTGATGAACCTTGCCTGATTGTACAGTCGACCGGTATACCAATGGCAGTAGGCAGCAACCGGCAAGCTAATATTGAACTGTTATTGCAACATCATTCGCTTGATCTGATCATTAGTGATGACGGGCTGCAGCATTGGGCATTGGGCCGGCAAATTGAGTGGATTGTACTGGATAATAACCGTGGCCTGGGCAATGAAAAACTCCTGCCAGAAGGCTACTTACGCGAACCGAAGAGTCGTCTGCAGAAAGCTACTGTAATTGAACATGCTCAGCATCCTCAGTCTGTATTTAATATGCATCTTGAGCCTGGGCAGCCTTATTTGCTTAATCCTGATGCAGGAAAAGAGCAGAGATTTGATGCCACTCTGGAATTTCATGCAGTTGTAGGTATCGGTTTTCCTGAGCGCTTTTATCAGACGCTCGCTTCACTGGGCATTAATCGGATTTATCATCATGCCTACGCAGATCATCATGATTACCAGCTTAAAGATCTGGAATTTGGTGACTTGAAACCGCTGATTACTACTGAAAAAGATGCAGTAAAAATCCGCCAACTTCTAAAGAGTGTTCCAGAATTTAAAAGGCAGATTTGGGTCGTGCCGGTCGATGCGATATTATCTTCTGCTTGTTATGCACTGCTGGAACAACAGCTTGGTCAATATGATATACAGATTTCTTAAGGTCTTTTTATGAAACACATCGTCATCCCTGCACGTTATGCAAGTTCACGTCTGCCAGGTAAACCGCTTCTGGAAATTCATGGACGTCCAATGATTTTACGTGTGGTAGATCAGGCCCGTAAAGTTCAGGGGTTCGATGATTTGTGTGTGGCAACTGATGATGAGCGTATTGCAGAGGTGTGTCGGGACGAAAATGTGGATGTGGTGTTAACCCGTGCAGATCATCCATCAGGTACGGACCGCTTGAGTGAAGTTGCACGGATTAAGGGTTGGGGAAGTGATGATATTATTGTTAATATTCAGGGTGATGAACCTTTATTGCCAGCTCAACTGGTACAACAGGTTGCACAGCTATTAATAGATCAGCCCCAATGTTCAATGTCGACTTTATGTGAGCCGATTCATGAGCTTGATGAGTTTCAGCGTGACAGTATAGTTAAAGTGGTAAAAAGCCTTCATGGAGAGGCTTTGTATTTTAGTCGAGCCACTATTCCTTATGACCGTGATGCTGCCCGGCAGACTATACCGCAGTTACATACACAGGCTTTTCGTCATCTGGGGCTTTATGCGTATCGTGTGAGCCTGCTGCAGGCTTATGTAGGTTGGGATATGGGATTGCTTGAAAAACTGGAAAGTCTAGAGCAACTGCGTGTACTAGAAAATGGCCATCGTATTGCAATTGCTGTTGCCATGGCTAACTTGCCGCCGGGTGTAGATACTCAAGCTGATCTTGACCGGCTAAATGCATTGGATATTTCCTATTTTGAATAACTGCTGGAACAAGTAATATGGAAAATGTTCTTGAGCAATCCCAGATTTATCCTTGGCAGCAGCCTGTATGGGATACACTGACGCGGCGTTTTCCTGACATCGGTCATGGGCTACTGTTTTACGGTAAATCCGGCTGTGGTAAAGAAGCTTTTAGCCGGCATTTTCTCGCCTGGATACTTTGCCAGAATAAACAAGCTCAAGGACCGTGTGGGGAATGTAGTAGTTGCCAGTGGTTAAAATCAGATACACATCCCAACTATGTACATATTTCGACCGATGAAGAAAATAAAAAACAGAATGCTAAAATTCGCATTGAAAAAATACGCGATTTACAGCCTTTCGTACAGCAAACCGGTGAGGGCTGGCGTGTTATAATGATTGAGCCAGCTGAAGCACTCAATATTGCTGCGGCAAATGCATTGCTTAAAACTTTGGAAGAACCGGGGGAGCGCATTGTCATTATTTTACTGGCTGATCATTATTTAAAGTTACCGGCAACTATTCGCAGTCGACTGCAGCACTATGCACTAGATCGAATCAGTACTGAACAGGCAGAACAGTATATCCGTCCCAACTTATCTGACCTGAACCAGCAAAATTTGCAGCTTTTAATGAATCTGTCCAGTGATATGCCTTTACAGGCATTAGAGTTGGCTGATTCTGCATGGTTGCCGAAGCGCCAGGAATTTCTTGAAGATTGGGAAAAACTGGTAGCTCAAAAAAATATGCCGGTATTCTTTGCATCAAAATGGCATAAAGAGCTGACATTTCCTGAATTTATCACTATGTTTGAATACTTGTTGTGTGATCTGATTTGTGTCAAGCTAAATCAAAACCTGAAGAATGTTGATCTTAACCTGAAGCCAGTTGCTGAACATTATTCGCTTGATGTTTTATTCGAAATCTATTCAGATTTGCAAAAATCCAAGCAGCTTACTGAGCAGAATGTACAGGTTAACTTGGTTCTGGATCAACTGTTCATCAGGCTGATGAATGTTTAAGACTTAAGGGGAAAGTCGATGCAACCACGTATGGGTGGTATTATTCAGGTGAATATACCTGACCGGGCAACCTTGCAGGCCAGTTATATGGGTTTTGTTCAGGGTGGTGGTCTGTTTATTCCATCACAACAGCCAGTAAAAATGGGTGAAGAGGTTTTTGTGCTAGCTACTTTGCCTGGACAAGCTCAGAAAGTACCCTTGACTGGCAAAGTCATCTGGATTTCCCGCAAACAGAATGGAATTCGACCTCAAGGTTTCGGAATTCAGCTAAGTGGCGAGAAAGGAATTTATTATAG